>CAJKCG010000007.1:0-104496 GCA_905198355.1 uncultured Collinsella sp.
AAGACGGAAAGCACATTAAGTGCTTTCCTTTGCGTGCGGAACTCGCGACAAACTTCATGCCCTCCGGTCCGCCCCGGGAGCTAGGTTAACTAATTCGAGCCCGGTATTCAGAAAAGTCAGTGCAGCAAAATGGCGATGCGGATGGAATGCACAAGATAGGGGCACGTTGTTGGGACGCGCTCTTTTAAGTTGCGGTGGAATAGTTCCTACTTGGCTGTTTAGGGACTATTTCACCGCAACTGAGGGATGGGATGTGGGGTTAGTGCTCGTAGATCAGGTTACCGGCTAGGTATGTGGCCTGAACCTTGGTGGCTTGGAGTTCTTGGGGGTCGATGGTGAGCGGGTTTTGGTCCAGGACTACCAGGTCGGCGTACTTGCCGGGTTCCAGGCTGCCGAGGTTTTGCTCGTCGCCCGCTGCATAGGCGCTGCCCAGGGTGTAGTTGCGCAGGGCTGTTGCTGCATCGATGCGCTCGCTCGGCAGCCAGCCGCCCTCGGGCCAGTGGCTTTTGGGGTCTTGGCGCGTGATAGCCGTGTAGAGCACGTTCATGCTGGTAACGGGCGTGATAGGGCTGTCAGTACCGAAGGCTTGGCGAATGCCGCGCTGCTTATAGGTTGCAAACGGCCACATGATGCGGCTGCGCTCCATGCCCAAATCGCGCTCGGGGCCGCCCGGGTCGAGCGTAATGTGACAGGGCTGACTCGAGGCAATCACGTTGAGCTTGCGCAGGCGGTCGATGTCCTCGGGCAGGAGGTTCTCCAGATGCTCGAGTGTGTTATGGCCGTGCTGGGGCAGGCCGTACAGGTCGGCGGCCTCCTCGAAGATATCCAGCGCGGCATGAATCGCACCGTCGCCGATAACGTGGATACGCACAGTGTGGCCGCGCTCCGCAGCCGCCAGAACCAGCTTACGCATGCGCTCGGCAGGAACTGTCAGACGGCCCTGGTCGCCCGGGAAGCGCGGATTGGTATAGGGCTCGGTGAGATATGCCGTGTGTTCGCTCGACACGCCGTCGAAGAACTGCTTAAAGCCTGGCGCCGAGAGCAGCGCGTTGTTCGCGTAGCGGGTCTGCAGCTCTTCCAAGCGCAACTGGTCATCCAGCAGCGTGGGGAACAGATGGGCTCGGATGCCCAACTTGCCGGCTGCCTGCAGTTTGTCGTAGACATCGTCGCGGATAAAATCGCAGCCCGGCATGGGCATGAGCGACATGTCGCAGATCGAGGTGATGCCCTGCTCGGCCATACGCCTCATTTGATCGGCGTAAGCGCTTGCAATGCGATCCTCCCCCAGCCACTCAAGGCAGCGCGGAAGCAGCTGCATAGCGGCCGCCTCGTGAGCGATACCCGTGAGCTCGCCGTTTGCATCCTTGTCGTAGCTACCACCCGCCGGAGGCTCGCTGTCGCGTGTCACGCCGAGGGCTTCGAGTGCGCGGCTGTTGAGCCACAGCGTGTGCCCGTCGCCCGAATACATAACGCAGGGGCGATCGGGGAATGCCGCATCGAGCGACGCCTTGGTAGGATGCGCGGGCGGGTCCCAACGGTAGTCGCGCCAGCCCTGCGTCACAACCCAAGCGTCATCGGGCAGGTCCTGGGAAAACTCGAGCGCGTGCTGCACCAGCGCCGCCTCGGACGTGCCCATATCCATGAGCATGTACGGCGAGGAACCGACCGAGGTATGGAAGAAGTGCAGATGAGCGTCATGGAAACCGGGGCAGACAAACTGCTCGCCGTAGTCGATAACCGGCGTGGCGGCGGGAGCGGCGGCGATCACGTCATCGGGCTTGCCGACTGCGACGATACGGTCGCCTGCGATGGCAATCGCCAGCTCGCGGGCAGTATCGATGCCGTCTTGCGCGGTAAAGACGTTCTTGGAGCGGATAATCCGATCGATATGTTGCATGGGCATCCCCATCTCTGGCAGGAAATTCAACACCCCCGAGTGTACTCCCCCGCCCTTGCAACAAAACCCCAAGCGGCAAACGGCAACTTTACCAGCCCTAGCGGCAGGTGGCATACTGGAGAGAGCCTGTACGATTTTGCGATCAACCCAGCAAGGAGCAAATCGACCATGACGAAGACCAAGGCACAGCAGATTATGGCGGCGACCGAGGCTCGTGCGGCTGACGACGTCACCGCAGCCATCAAAGATATCGCTACCGAGTTTGAACCCTATATCATCAAGCAGCGCCGCCACTTCCATAAGCACCCGGAGCTGAGCCTTGCCGAGGAGCGCACGACTTCTGACATCGCCAACCAGCTCGACGCCATGAATATCCCCTACGAGCGTCCCCTTAAGACGGGCCTTGTGGCAACCCTTCGCGGCACCGCGCCCGACGCCTATCGCGAGGACGGCACGCCACGCCGCCGCATCCTGCTGCGCGCCGACATCGACGCCCTGCCCGTCACCGAGCAGACCGGCGAAAAGTTCGCCAGCGTCAACGAGGGCTGCATGCACGCCTGCGGCCACGACTGCCATATCGCCATGATGCTCGGCACGCTGCAAATCCTGCGCCATATGACCGACGACATCCACGGCGAAATCCGCATCGTCTTCCAGCCCAGCGAGGAAAACGGCCAGGGCGCCAAGCTCATGATCGGCACGGGTGTGCTCGACGGCGTCGATGGCGCCTACGCCGCGCACATCTGGAGTGAGGTCGACGCCGGCACTGTGAGCTGCGAGCCCGGACCGCGCATGGCCAATACCGACTGGTTCCGCATCGACGTCCGCGGCACCTCGTGCCACGGCGCCATGCCCCAGCGCGGCCACGACGCCGTCATGGTGGCCGCCGAGATCGTCAATGCCCTGCAGACCATCGTTTCGCGCGAGATCAGTCCCTACGAGCCGGCCGTCATTACCGTCGGCGAGCTGCACGGCGGAACCGCGCGCAACGTTATCGCCGGCACGGCCTACCTCGCCGGCACGGTGCGCACCTACGGAGATTCGACCCACGAGGAAATGCCGGAGCTTATGCGTCGCATCGTGGAGCATACCGCGGCCGCCTTGGGCGCCGAGGCAGAGCTCACCGACTACACCATCGCCAATTACAAGGTCGAAAACGATGCCGCCTCGAGCGAGCGCTGCCGCCAGGCAGTAATCAAATGCCTGGGCCCCACCGGCCAAGGCCATTATCGCGGCACACTCTCGGGTGAGGATTTTTCGGAGTACCTGCGCCGCGTACCGGGCGTGCTCGCCTTTGTTGGCACGCGCAACCCCCAGATTGGCGCCACGTACGCCCAACATTCTTGCTTCTACAAGATTGACGAGTCGGTACTGGCCAAGGGCTCCATGGTGGCCGCCCAATATGCCATCGACTTTTTGGCCGAGCCCACACAAGAAGAGCTCGACGGCCCCACGATTGCCGCGGTCGCCGAGACCAATCCCGACCTGGCAGCCAAACTGCGCTCTGCCAAGGCCACGGCCGCCGAGGCCCGCGACGCCATGCACGATGCCCGCACCGCCCGACACGCCGCAATCAAGGGCATCCACGATGCACGTGCCGCCGCTCGCCGCGAGGAGAAGCACGACGAGTAGTCGATCCACGACCATCTCGCAGTCATAGCCGCATCGCGATATCAAAGCGGGGGCGGACGCTTCGGCACGTCCGTCCCCGCTTATTTGTCAAGCGCTATTTCTACCGTTTCTACCCCGTCCCCAAATGGCAGGTGGCAGGGTTACTCGTCCTGCGGGTCCTCGTCGGAGCTTGGCGCAGGCTCGGGCTCAGGCACGGGCTCAGGCGCAGGCTCGGGCTCCGGTTCCGGCATGGGCGCGGGCTCGGGCTCAGGCACGGGCTCAGGTTCAGGCTCAGGCACGGGCTCAGGTTCAGGCTCAGGCACGGGCTCGGGCGCGGGCTCGGGCTCGGGCTCGGGCGCAGGCGCCGCAGCGGAATCGGATACGGGCGCTGCGTCGGTGCTAAAACCAGCCGGAGCAGACTTCTTCTCAAACGGCAGCACAAAGGTCAGGACGTCATCCTTATCCTCATCAGCCCATTCAGCTGCATAACGCGCTACCCAATAGCCAACGGCACGATGCTTGAGCATCTTGCCAAAGACCGTAAGGAATACCGTGACAAACGCCGTCAGCACCAAGAACAATACGAGCGTGATGCCACCGCCGGTAACAAGCGCCTCAATAGCCGAAGGACGGTAGTAGTAGTTATACATACCGACAGAGGCAATGGCGCCGAAGACGAGCGTCAGGATCCATGTGACAACGTTGGCGACCAGACCCGTCAAAAACTCGGGAAGGAACGAAGCGCAGAACAGCTTGGTCTTGTTGTGCTTAAACGCCGCCCAGACCTTGTCGAGCGAAAACGCGCTCTCGACACGACCGGTCACCGCAAAGTGCATCACGGCAATGTCGGCGAACATCTTAAAGAAGACCCCCAAGACCGCCGTGGCAATCATAGCCAGGACAAGCAGGCCAAGCGAGCCAAACAGCGCTGCCTCGAGTGCATAGGAGCCGTAATACGAATACGAGCCCGCGGCGCCAATTACCACGCTCTCCACCAGCGAAAGCACTACACCGATAACGGGAATGGCAGCGATAACCTCGAGCACGACCGAGATAACGCTCGAAAAGACTCCGAGGCCAAACGACGTGGAACGCATGAGTGGACGATCCATACCGCCATCAACCTTGAGCGACAGATCGCGACCCCACTCAATACCAAAGCCGGAACCACACACGCTCGCAATGCAAGCTGCCAAAAAGCCGATGGCAGCTGCAATGCCGCCAATAACGGGAATAAACAGCACGAGTACCGACACAACACAAATCAGCGCCGGTAAAAAGGCAATCTGGCACACGCGCTGCAGCACGCCCGGAGTCTTGGTCATATCCTCAAACGCCTGAGCCACACAGCCCTTGGACGCATTCGCCACGGGCGGTTGCGGAACAAACTGCTGGGGCTGACCCTGAGGGGCAGAGGCTGCGGCACCGGCATTGGGGGCACCACACGCACCACAGAACTTATCGTTGTCGCCCATGGGGGCACCACACTGCGAACAGAACATCGAGATCATCCCTTCGTATCTTGAGCGAATCATCTGGATCGCAAACGATGTCTTTGGCATCATTATCACCCAATGTGGGGACAAATACTCCAACATGACGCATTTGCAATGCGCAGGGCGCTATTCGATTGTTTGATGAGCTCGACCGCGTTAGTTCGTTCCGCGGAAACCCTTGCCGACGATCTCGGAGCTGTCGACGATCGTGATAAAGGCACCCGGATCGATCTCGCGCGCGTAGCGACGCAGTTGAACGGCCTCGCGACGACTCAGCACGCTCATGATCACCGTCACGCACTTGCCCGAGAAAGCACCGTAGCCGCGACTGATAGTCGCCGTACGGTTGAGATGCTTGACGATAAACTCCTCGACCTTAAGGGGCTCGGAACAAATGACCGTGCAGACTTTGCGCAGGTGAATGCTCTCGATGGCCTTGTCGACCACAAGCGTCTTGGCAAACAGGCCGAGCACGCAGTACAGACCGACGCGCGGACCGTACAAGAAGGCCGCGATGGTCACGATGCCGATATCGACCAACAGCAGCGCACGGCCGATCTCAAGCGTGGTGCGGCGTTTGAGAATCATGGCGAGGATGTCCGTGCCGCCCGTCGAGGCACCAATATCAAAGACGATGGCGCTGCCGAGCGCCGGCAGAATCACGGCAAAGCACAGGTCGAGCCACATATCGCCCGTCATCGAGACATCGGTCGGAATAAAGAGCTCAAACAGCGAAACATAGGCGGACAGCGCAAACGAGGCAAAGACACTCCACAGGATTGCCTTGCGCTCCAAAAAGATAAAGCCCAGAACGACCAGGACCGCATTGATAATCCACATAAAGACGCCGACGGGCAGGGTCGGGAACAGCGTGGACAGAATGACCGACACGCCCGAGGTGCCGCCAAAAGCAAAGTGATTAGGGGTTTTAAACGCGACGATGGCAAAGGCCGTGAGGATCAGGCCCAAATTGAGCTCGGCAAAAAAGCGCGGAAAGCCCGGCTCCTGGCTGCGCTTGCGACCAGCGCGCTCGCCCCGCTCGATAACATCGCGATCGACCACGCGTTCCATCGGCACTACGGGAGGACGATGCACCTCCTCGGCAGCACGCGACGCCGCCTCTGCCGCAGCGGCCTCAATTGCCCATGCCTTGCTTTCTGTTTCGTGCTCGTCGGCCATTACGGCAACCCCTCGTTAACAATTTGGAAACAATGCGCCCATTAGAGTAACGCGGAACGTGGGGATTGCAACCCTTAGTTAGACGAGCGGTATGACTATATCGGGAGCGTACAAAAACGGCCGGCCACGCTTTTGCTTGCGCGGTCGGCCGTTTAATGTTTTCGCAGATAAAACCTGCCAAAACAAACCTGTCCCTTTTTGGAAGGTTATTCGTGCTGGCTGGTGCGGTGCTCGTACTCCTCGGGGGTGATGACATCCTCGATGCGCAGGTTGACGCCCGCCACCTCAAGGCCAGTCATCGCGGCAAGGCGCTCGGTGACACGTGCCTTAACATCGTCGAAGATCGCGGGCGCATAGGCGCCGTACTCGATGATGACGGAGATGTTGACGACCACGCGATTATCGTCGGTGACCTCGACCGTCACGCCCTTGGTCAGATTCTCGGCACCAAACTGCTCCTGCACAAAGTGCATGAGGTTACCCTTCATGCCCAGAACGTGCGGAACCTCGCGGGTGGCCATGGCAACGATCTTCTCGATCACGCCGTTGGAATAGGTCAGCGAGTCCTCGGACTCATCCGCTTCCTCGTCGTCCTCATCCGTATCGGACTCGGCCTCGACGAGAGCCTCATCCTCGAGCGTCACATCCTCAGCTTCGGCGACGACCGCCTCGTTCTCCTCGAGCTCGGTATCGGCTACATCGACCTTCGTATTAAAAGCCATGGTTCCTCCTTATGCCCGCCGCGGATGCGACAGTCGAATACATATTAGCGGCCGCTAAACAGACGGCCGAAGAAGTTGACGATCCCGTTCTCGCCGTCGCGAATTTGGCCGATCACAGCGCCGATCAGCACGAAGAATGCAATGACGAGCGTGTCCCACAGGCCCAACGTGAGCACCAACACGGCGAGGATAAAGCCGGCGACGGCGCCGAGCGTGGTGTTGGGATGACGCACAGCATAGCTCCAGACGGCAGCGCCCGTACCCTTGATGAGACCCATAGCCTCGTCAAAATCCGCGGCTGCCGCGTCTTGTAACTCGGTTGCCTCTGCTTTGGAATCAACAGGTTCGCTCGCCGACGTGGCGCTCTGGTCAATCGTCAGGCGCGGCGTACGAGCGGTCTTATCTTGATTGGTATCACTCACCGGAAACCTCCACGGTCTGGACGGTAGTCTTGGACGGCAAAAAACGGACGCGCGCGGTCGTACCCGGCGCGCCGAGCATGGTATCGCAAGCTTCCTCGATGCGCTGCTGCATCGCGGTAGCCAGAGATGCCACGTCCTTATCGTCAAGCGCGATAGCCTCGACCTTAAAACGGACGTGCGAATCGTCGGAGCCTTGGACGCGAGCCTCGACATGCTCGACCATCACGCGGTCGTCGCGCTCGGCAGCAACCCTGGCGCACGAAGAAAGCGCCGCAAGGGTAACCTCGATATTGCGCTCCCCCGCCGGATGCACGCAGGACGGTTCGCGACGGGCGAACATCAGGCGGAAAAAGCTCAGCAGTACGCCGATCGCCACGACGCCGGCGCACGCCGTCACGACGATGCGCGGCATAGGGTCGCGCATCAGCAGCATAAAGCGATACGTATACGGCCCCCAAAACTGGCAGACAAGCGTACCCAGTGCCACGATGGTGGCAGCAAGATACACGATCGCTAGGGCTCGTTTGAGTACGCGCACGCGGCGCTCCCTTCAAATCTCGGCTCTCGAAATGCAGAACGGTTCGCATCATTATAAAAGAGCCGGGTCCGGTGCTCTACGCACGCGGATCCGGCTCATCTATTCCACGAGGCTTGCATGCTCGCTTCATTATGCCCAGATATGCACGGCTCAATCCGTGCTGGCGCTACTCCTCCTCGAGGGCAGCGATGACCTCGTCGGTCATGTCCATGGTGCTGTAGACGTCCTGGACGTCGTCGAGCTCCTCAAGACGGTCGATGAGGCGCTGGACCTTCTTGGCGTCGGCGCCGGAAACCTCGGTCGGGGTGGTCGGGACCATGGTGGTCTCGGAGCCCTTGACCTGGACACCCTGCTCCTCGAGCGCCTTGGAGACAGCCATGACCTCGTTGGCAGCAGTCCAGACGATCCACTCCTCGCCGGCATCCTCGTAGTCCTCGCCACCGGCCTCGGCGATAGCCATCATGAACTCATCCTCGTCACCGGCAGCACCGTTGGCGATCATGGTCTCCTTCTTGGCGTTCTCATCCAGGATCTCCTTGGCGACGACGATCTGGCCCTTGCGCTCAAACTGGAAGGCGACGGAGCCGGAGGTGCCCAGGTTGCCACCAGCGTGGGAGAAGGCGGAACGGACATCAGCGGCGGTACGGTTGCGGTTGTCGGTCAGGCAGTCGACGTAGACGGCGACACCGGCGGGACCGTAGCCCTCGTACACGATGTTCTCGTAGACGGCGGCGTCAGCACCCGAACCAAAAGCCTTGTCGATAGCGGACTTGATCTTGTCCTTAGGCATGGACTGAGCCTTGGCCTTGGCAACGGCAGCGGCGAGGCTGGCGTTGTTCTCGGGCAGCGGGTCACCGCCGAGACGGGCAGCAACAGTGATGTTGCGGCTGAGCTTGGAGAAGAGGGCGGAACGCTTGGCGTCCTGCGCGCCCTTACGATGCTTGGTTGTGGCCCACTTAGAGTGTCCGGACATACGTGTCTCCTATCGGTTTCGACCTAAAGCCCAGCGCAGATGCTCGGGCAATATAAACAAACGTCGTTATGATATACCTACTAGCCTGCGAGATAAACCCCAAAA
Source organism: uncultured Collinsella sp. (assembly GCA_905198355.1). Classification (GTDB taxonomy): domain Bacteria; phylum Actinomycetota; class Coriobacteriia; order Coriobacteriales; family Coriobacteriaceae; genus Collinsella. The sequence continues at coordinate 8,944 of CAJKCG010000007.1, forward strand.
TGAAGGCGTCGTGATGATGTCCCCTTTGGTGCAAAGAAACCTGACCCCAATGCACCAAGTTAGGACCAGAGGAAGTCGCTGCGGGTGACGGTGGCGCCGATGGCGAAGGGCATGCAGGCGATGACCGGATACAGGTAGCGCATGTAGGTCGAGCCGTTGCACGGACCAATCAGGCACACGGCGAGCACGCCCAACAGCGGCACCCAGATCGCCAGCGCACGCCATGAATGACGACGCAGCAGGTAGACCACCACGGCGATCATAATCCACACATAGGTGGCCGAGCTCATGGTGAGCGAAATAAACGGGATGCGCTGCACCGCCACACGGTACAGATTGATCAGGTGGTCGCACCAGCGCACCACGTTGCTGTCAACCGGATGGAAGTCGAAGTACTTGAGGTTGTCGGGACGCGCCATGATCTCGGCACTACGCGCCGTGCTGTAGACCCAGGCATCGCGCGCGCTCGGATAAAAGTAGCCGTAATAGTTATTGATGAGCGCCGAGATATAGCACTCGGGATCCTTTTTGAACATCTGCGCCCAGACCTCAAAATAGGCCTTGATGTCCTCCTGCGAGGCGTACTCGTTAAAGCAGTTCTTGACGGCATCCGACTTATCCGGGTTGTAACGGCGGCCCAGATTCTCGTACTTGAGCACCCGGTCGATCACGGCGCGCTCCTCGTCGGTCACCAAGCCGTCGCAAGGAGCCTCCACGATGGTGCCGTCCTCCTTTACCGTGGGGTTGACGCCCGAGTTGAGGCCGTCGTGCTTTTGGACGAAACGAGCCGTCTGTTGGAACGGAATCGAGAGGATTTCGCGCTTGGAACCAGGCGTGATGTCGTGCGTCGGCATAAAGACCTTGGTGAAGTACATATTAGAGGCAAGGCAGAGTGCGAGCACCGCGAGGACGCCAACCCAGCGGAAGCGCGGCGTGGCGCATGAGACCGCGGTGCCCGTCTGCTTAGCCGCACGACGGGCGACATGTACATCCCATGCGCAAAACGCCGCCGCAATCACGCAGGCCGCCAACGGAAAGACCAGACCGCCATTGCGCAAAAACGTGGAACCCATGGCAGCCAGCGCAAGCAACAGCCAGTCGTGGCGCGCAAAGAGCACGGGCCTCTGTTCGCCCGCACGCTCGGCATTGGCATCACGACGGGGCAAGCCACATGCCACGAGCTTGACGGTCTGTACCAGCAGCACCAAAAACGCGTCGGCAAAGAGCACGTCTTTGGTGAGCAACGCCGCGTAGTTAGAGAACATCGGCATAAACGCAAAGAACAGCAGGATCGCACCGCGAACAGGCAGGCTCACGCCCAGTTTGCGCAGCGACGAAATGGAATAAGCCATGCAGGCAGCCGTGATGACAAATTGAGCGCAGGTATAGATGATGAGGCCCGCGTTAGCGCTGTTGAACAGCGAAAGCCCCAGTTGAACGCACGAGCCGATAATGGCCGTGTGCACTACGGGATGGTGCCCGTTGAGCAGCACGTTGGGGTTGAGCAGGCGCAGGTAGTCGCTCGTGCCATTGGGATAGTTGAACCACTGGCGAATCTGCGCACCCGTATCTCCCATAAAAAGGCCGGGCAGCGAAGCGATGAGCGTGGGCGCCCAGGCGATCATAAGCACCAGGAAGGGCCCGGCAAAGGGATGGACCGAGAGCACGGCGTGAGCCACACGCCATACGCGGCCAAAGTGCGCTTCGGAAAACGGAATGCGCCGAGAGCTCAGCCAATCCAGGCACTCAAAAGCCAGATAGAAGGCCACGATCGCTAGGAGCATCCAGCCCGCGCCGCCAATCCAGGCGCAGATGATGCGGGCCTTGTCGCCAAGAACAATCTCGGCCGAGTCGATAAGGTCGTAGCTGCGGCCGAACACCATGCAGATGGCGAAAAACAGCGACGGCAGAATAATCGATGGGCGCCAGGTGTCGCCACGGCCAAAGAACACGTAGCGAAACGGCAGCGTGAGCAGGCAGGCAAGCGCAAGCAGCATGACCGCGTCGGTATGGCCGGCAAACGAGAGGAGCACCTCGTAGCACACGTACAGCATGCCCGAGGCTTTGGGGTCAATCGCCAAGACTGCGTTGCTCGACACCGGGGCGGGATCGATGGAAAACGCCGTGGTCGCCAACAGCGCGAGCAGAAATGCGATGAGCGTCTGCTTGGCGGGGTAGCGCTTAAACCAGACGATGCGGGCAGCGTCGCGCGCAGCCGTTGTGGAGAGATCGGAATCCTTCACAGTCCGAAAGCCTTTCTAGAAACCTATCAAACTCAGCAAAACCACCACAAAGGTGCCTGTGTCCCCTTTGTGGTGGTTAGGCGTCGAGGTAGATGCGCTGGGGACGGTTGCGGTGTCGCGCGAAGATGATGAGCGCCAGGCCGGCGATCACGAGCGGAAGACTCAGCAGCTGCCCCATCGTGATGACGCCGCCCAGCAGATAGCCAAGCTGGGCGTCGGGCACGCGCACGAACTCGACGAGGAAGCGGACGATGCCGTATCCCATCACGAACACGCCCATAAACGTACCCTGAGGCAGCAGCGGCTTTTTGCGGCTGAGCACCTGCAGAATGCAAAAGAGCACGATGCCCTCAAGAAATGCCTCGTAGAGCTGGGAGGGGTGACGCGGCATATCGCCCGCAGTCCCGCCAAAGACCACACCCCAGGGCAGATCGGTCGGCTTGCCCCACAGCTCACCGTTGACAAAGTTGGCACAACGGCCCAGGCACAAGGCCAGCGGCGCGCCGATGACGGCAAGGTCTGCCAAAGTCCATGCGTCGAGCTTATACATGCGGCACACGATGATGCCGCCGATAATACCGCCCACCAAACCGCCATGGAAGCTCATGCCGCCCTCGTTGGTGGCAAAGATCTCGAGCGGGTGCGCCCAGTAGTAGCCATCACCGTAAAAGACGACGTAGAACAGGCGCGCACCGATAATGAGGCCAAAGACCACGCCGACCACGACACTCGTCAGGTCGTCAATCGTGATGTTAAAGCCCCAGCGACGCTGCGTGCGGTACATGACGACCGCCGTGAGCAGGGCGCCGACCACATAGGCCAGACCATACCAGTAAATCGTGATGGGCCCCGCCGAAATCGCGACGGGATCAAGCATATGGTAGAAGTCGTTGAGCATGTCGACCCTCCTACTCCCTACATACCAAATGCGGCCGCGGGCCTTGCGCTCGCAGCCGCATATTTGGGCGTAACGTCTATGCGGAGTATGCCGTCCGCAGCTTTCGCAGCTTAGAACGGCGCGTACTCGTCGTACAGGTCCTCGGCCTCGCCGGAGGCATTGACCTGCTCAACTCGTGTAACGCCGGGCACATGCTCCTTCAGGATGCGCTCAATACCCATGGACAGGGTCAGCGAGCTCATGGGGCAGCCGGCGCAAGCGCCCTGCAGCTCCAGTTTGACGACGCCCTCGTCGTCAACGCCCACATACTCCATATCGCCGCCGTCGGCCTGCAGGTTGGGGCGAATCTCTTCAAGAACCTTCTTAAGCAGCTCTTCGTTAACAGCCACAGGGGCTCCTTTCTCACAATTACGCGGGCGCGCCCGCGGACAGAAGCTATGTTACTACAGCCGTGTACCCGCTCACGAGCCGTCCATGCGCGCAGACGCGACTTTCACGAGTAGTCAATTTGGGACGGGGCTCTTTTGGCTGCCTTTTGTTGCCAGCTGGCGTTGCCACGCGCTACTGCTGAGCCTGCCCCTCGGTGCCGATGTGAACATCGACGATAACCTGGCGGTAGCTAATGCCGCAGGAGTCGAGGATACGGCGGCTGATGCGTCCGTCATCGGTGTCGGCGTACTTGTTGTCCAGGTAGACAACCTCGCCCACGCCCACCTGCGCCAAAATCTTGGCGCAGTCGTGGCACGGGAACAGCGTGACGTAGACCGTGGAACCCTCAAGATCTTTGAGCGAGCCACGGTAGTTGAGCACGGCGTTTGCCTCGGCATGCACCACGTAGTTGTGCTTGTCCTGCAACGGGTCGTCGCTCGTGCCCCACGGGAAAAAGTCGTCGTTGAGCGCCGAGGGCGTACCGTTGTAGCCCACCGAAAGGATGCGGTGGTTGGTGCTGGCGATGCACGCGCCCACCTGCGTGTTGGGGTCCTTACTGCGGCGCTGCGCGGCGATGGCCACGCTCATAAAGAACTCGTCCCAGCTAATGACGTCCAGGCGCTTGCCTGACGAAGTTTGATGAAGATCGTCCGACATGGCAGACACCTCCGTAATCGCAATAATTTGACCCATTGTAGCAGGTGAAAGGTGGGGGCGTTTGTCCCACCGGCGCCCTCACTTTTACACGCGGCGGGGCTTTTGGTTGATGCGGTAGAGCTCGGCGAGTCCTCGCAACGTCAGCGCGTCGTCTACCGTCAGGCTATGGCCGACCAGCGCCGCAAGTGCCTCGGCATCGTCGCCGGTAATGACGATGGGTACATTGCCCTCCCCCGCGGCCTTGGTCGCGCGCATCTCGGCAAGCACCATGTCGAGCATGCCGTCGATGCGTGCCACCTCGCCCAGAACCACGCCCGAACGCATGGCCTCGCGCGTGTTGCGGCCGATCACATGCGTGGGTGCCGAGGGCTCGACCTGCGGCAGACGCGCCGCAGCAGCCGAAAGCGAGCGGGCGCCAAGCGCCAGACCCGGCGCGATGACGCCGCCCACAAAGGTGCCGCGCGCGTCGATGACCTCGATATTGGTCGTGGTACCCAAGTCGATCACGATGCACGGAGAGCCGTAGACGGCACGGGCCGCCACGGCGTCGGCGATGCGGTCGGGGCCGATCTCGGCCGGGTCGTCGTAGCGGACGGGCATGCCGGTCTTGAGGCCCGGCCCCACGGTGAGCACGCGCCCCGTGCAGGTGCGAAAAAGTGCCGCCTTCCACGGACGCTCGAGCGCCGGCACCACGCAACTCAGGACTGCAGCTGCGGGAACGAGCGCGCCGGGCATACCCGCATCGGCCGCCAGCGCGGCCATGACTTGAGCGAGACGCATACGCGCTTCGTCGGCCGTAATGCTCGACGGCGTCGTGATCTCGCACGTCGCAAGCGGGCATTCCTGTGCCGCGGCCGAATCCTCGGCAAACAGGCCAAAGCGAATGAACGTGTTGCCCACGTCGACCGTCAATATATATGCACACCCATTAAGCATCGTCGGCGCTCCTTTCGTCTGCCCAGCAGTATATCCCCGCAGTTCCATCCGGCAAGCAGGGGCAGTTAAAAGACGCCCCTCCCAAACGCGCTGCCTTGCCGCTATACTGGTGCGCGGTCGTTTGCGAGCTCACGCGGCGGCCCTTGGTAACCCGACTTCCCGCGCCGTATCCGTAGCGGCGCTCCCGGGGGAAGCGGATATACGCAAAGGAGTTTTATATGAGCAATCCCTCGAACCGCGCTTCGATGCGCGGGCAACTCACGCTGCGCGGCGTCGTCATCGGCGTCCTTGGCTGCGTGATCATCACGGCAAGCTCGGCCTACACGGCCCTCAAGATGGGTGCACTCCCCTGGCCGATTATTTTCGCTGCCGTCATCTCGCTGTTCTTCCTGAAGCTCATGGGCAACGCCAGCCTCAACGAGGCCAACGTCACCCACACCATCATGTCCGCTGGCGCCATGGTCGCCGGCGGCCTGGCGTTTACCATCCCGGGCGCTTGGATGCTGGGCTATGCCGACCAGATCAGCTGGCTCGACATGTTTATCGTGGCACTCGCCGGCACTATCTTGGGCCTGCTGGCAACGGCGCTCATCCACCGCCACTTTATCGTGGACGCCGCGCTGGAGTTTCCCACCGGCAATGCCGCAGCTCAGACACTGCGCGCCACCGAGGCCGGCGGCAAGACCGGCAAGCAGCTCTTTGGCTCCATGGCCATCGCAGGCATCTACAGCGTGCTTCGCGACGCTCTGGGCGTGGTGCCCAGCATGCTGTGCACGCTCAATATCCCCGGCGTGACCTTTGCCATCTATAACTCGCCCATGCTGCTCTCCATCGGCTTTTTGGTTGGCTTCGCCCCGGTTGCCTTCTGGTTTGCCGGCGCGCTGCTAGGTAACTTTGGCATCATCGTGGGCGGCACCGCTGCCGGTCTATTCGACGTTGTGACTGCGCAGGGCATCGTCAAATCGCTCGGCATGGGCCTCATGATGGGCTTTGGCGTCGCCGTCGTCCTCAAGGACATCCTGCCGCAGGTCGCCGGCATCGCCCGCGGCCTCGCCGCCGACAGCTCCACCGACACCGACGAGCAGTCGCTCATCTCGGGCTCGCTTAAGCTCGACGCCGGCATCATCGGCCTGGGTACTGCCGCCATCGCCGTGATCGTCGCCATCGCGCTCGACCTTGGCCCCGTCCCGGCCGTCATCGTCACGCTGTTCACCTTTGTCACCACCATCATGAGCGCACAGAGCTGCGGCCAGACGGGCATCGACCCCATGGAGATCTTCGGCCTCATCGTCATGCTCATCGTTGCCGCCTTCGCGCAGCTCGCTCAGGTCAAGCTGTTCTTTATCGCCGGCATCGTGGCCGTAGCGTGCGGCCTTGCGGGCGACGTCATGAACGACTTTAAGGCTGGCGCCGTGCTGGGCACCAACCCGCGTGCGCAGTGGATCGGCCAAGCCATTGGCGGCATCGTGGGCGCCCTGGTCGCCGCAGCCGTCATGGTCGCGCTCGTCACCGCCTATGGCCCGGACGCCTTTGGCCCCGACAAGAGCTTTGTGGCCGCGCAGGCAAGCGTCGTCGCCACCATGGTCTCGGGCATCCCGAGCGTGCCGTGGTTCGCAGGCGGCTTTATCGCCGGTATCGTCATGTACTGGCTCGGCATTCCGGCCATGATGATCGGCTTGGGCGTGTACCTGCCGTTCTACATGTCGCTCACGGCCTTCTTGGGCTCCTGTGTCAAGCTCGCCTACGACAAGTGGGCAGCACACCGCGACGCCGCCGCCGGTCTTTCGGACGAGGAGAAGGCCGCCAAGGATGCCGCCTTCCAGGAGCAGGGCCTGGTCGTTGCCAGCGGCCTGCTGGGCGGCGAGTCCATCGTCGGCGTTATTCTGGCGTTTGTCTCTGTTGGTCTGAGCCTGCTGGGCTAAACCCAACAACAACGTACCCGTACAGAGCGCGGGGTCGGAATCAAACCGGCCCCGCGCTTTTTTGTCTATTTGACTCTTATGATCCTCACGGCGTTTTAGCCATGTCGATTGGCCTGACTTCCAGGTCAACAAACCTTGTCTGACACCTCGCCTAACGCGGTGTAGAGTAAAGACGACAGACGCAAGAAGCGGCTCAGAAGCTAAACGAGGTAAGCATGGAACTCGACAAACAACAGATCAAGCGGCTGCGCGAGCGTCATCATCGTCGTCACGGTATACGCCCTGCACACAGCGAGGCCATGGAGAATGCCACCCGTTTCCTTAAGCAGGCGTTCAACATACGCGAGGGACGCGCGCCCTATCACGTGATTCGCAAGCGCTTTGTAAACGGGGCGCGCCTGACTGGCTCACACTTATGCATCCTGATCATTGCCATGTTGATCGCGAGCATCGGCCTCGATATCGACTCGGACATTGCCATCGTGGGCGCCATGCTCATCTGTCCGCTCATGGGCTCGGTCCTTGCCATGGCATACGGCATCGCCACGCTCGACCGCGAGATTGCCGTCGAGGCAATTGCCGGCCTCGCGCTGCAGATGGTCTTTTGTCTAATCACGTCCACGCTGTACTTTAAGCTCTCGCCCCTTGGCACCACCACGGCCGCCATCATCGACAACTCGACACCGACTGTGTGGGACCTTGCCGTCGCGCTCGCGGGCGGCTTTGCGGGCGGACTGGGCAACTCGCGCGACCAGGAACCCGCCACGCTCATCGCCGGCGTGGCCGTGGCGACCGCGCTCATGCCGCCCCTGTGCGCGGCGGGCTATGGCATCGCCATCGCGAGCGGGTCGCTGTTTCTCTCGGCCCTCTACGAGTTTGGCATCAACGTCGTCTTTATCGCGCTGGCGGCCGAAGCCGTACTACTTCTTTTGCGCGTGCCGCTCAAGCGCGACCTCAACGGCGACGGCATTGTGACCGCCGAGGAAAATGCCGAGGTCGATGAGCTGTCACACAAGGTGCGCCGCCGCATCATCGTGGGTACGGTGATCTTTGCCATCCCCTGCATCGTCATGACCGCGGGGTCCATTGGCTCGGCACAGGCCGGCGTGCAGGACGGCTACGGCGTCACCGAAACCACGCGCGAGCTTGCCGCGGTGCTGCCGGGCTTTAAGGATTACACCGTTGCCGTCGAGACCTCGGCCACCGAAGGCGAGGAGGAGGGCCTTGTCGAGCGCGAGGTTGTCGCCCACGTGACGACAAGCGAGGCGCTTGGGGCACACGACCGCCGTGTAGCCCGCAAGCTCATCGACCTCAATGTGCCCGAGCTCGATCGCGTGGAGTTTGATGTGCAGTAATACGCGACGTGGGATGGATGCGCGCAGCCGCGAGTCACGACATGGCGCAGACGTGACGCGGGCCACGAGCAAATAGCGGGGCGCGGTCCATGGCCGCGCTCCGCTCGCTGATTTATTGCCGTGAATCATCTGTCCGCATCGACATCGCCAGACTCCACTGTAAACGCCGGACCGGTACTCACCAGATAAAAACGGGTCACCCTGGTATCTCTAAATAGGTAGAGCAAGCCCTGATCGCGTCGGCGCGAAATATATGCCCCGTGGACCGTACCAAATATTTCGCCGTTTTCATTCTTTAATACCAGAATGTTGGGGTCGTCCATACGCTCGAACTGTCCATCAACGCAGCCGCCGCCCTTGCCGACCAACTGCCATCGATGGTTATCCTCTTCAAGAAAGGCCAGGGTTTCCAAACCTGCTTTGTCATCCCGATAGTAACCATCAATGGCAAAGCCTTCGGAAGCACATTCCTGCATATAGGATGTTTCTCGACTTATAGCAAACAGCCCCGTAGCGCCCAGGAGCACAGCCAGGCAGACCACTGCAAGGGTTATCGAAATAGCACGGCGACCCATGTTAGCCCAACCGATAGTTATTTAACGGAGCGCGAAACATACCTGGAACCTCCGATATCAGGGGGAACGTCACCTATGGCCTGCCGGCAATCATATGTTTCCAACATCAAACCATATGGCAACCACTCGCGAGAGGAGTATCGGCGAACGGTGCATTTTTGCGCTCCATTGGTCAAACGTCAACGCGCGCTACAGCTCTTGCCCGATCAATTCAGATTTTGTCGCATACTACCGTAGATCCCCAACGCTTCCACCCCCAAGAGATCATTTTTAGTACGTAAAGAAGCCCTCGCCCGAGCTTTCGCCCAGCTTACCTTCGTCGAGCATTTTCTTGAGGACGGATGCCATAGCCTTAAAGTTGTAGGGCATCATCATCTTTTTGAGCAGCGGGCTCACCAGGCCCGGGACCTTCTGATACTGCATAACGATGTTGTAGGCCGTCTGGATACCCACCGTGTCGAATACGCGGAACGGGCCCTTGGGGGCGCCGGTGCCCCGCGTCCATGCAAGGTCGATGCTCTTTGGGTCGCTCACGCCCGAGACGTACAGATCAAGGCCTGAAAGCAGCCATGGCACCAGCATGGAGTTGAGCAGGTAACCGTTCTTTTCCTTGTTGACGGGCAGTGCCAGCATACGGATGTCGTTGGCAAAGTCGACAAGCTCATCGAAGTAGCGCTTGTCGGTTTGGTCCTGCGCCATGACCTCAGTCATATTGTTCTTCCAGATGGAGTTGGCAAAGTGCAGCGACAGGTACTTCTCGGGGCGGCCGGTGTACTTGGCAAAGGTACTCGGCAGCAGCGTGGAGGAGTTCGTCACGACGACGCTCTTTTGCGGCAGCACCGGGGCGAGCTTCTTGTAGAAGTCAATCTTTGCCTGGGTGTCCTCGGCCATAGATTCGATGACCAGGTCGGCGTCGGCCACGGCCTTGGCAAGATCGAGCTCCAGCTTGAGTGTGGCGTAGGCACGCTCGACGGCGGCGAGCGCCGCCTCCTTGTCAAAGGGTTGGCCACTATCGGCGATACCGGCGCACCACTCGCCCGTGCCGTCCGCCATACCCTCGATTGCCGCGATGTACTCCTTGCGCACATGATCGATCTTGGGCTGGGTGCGGCCGATGCTGCCCTCGCTGCGCAGCCAAATCGTTACATCAAAGCCGCAGTAGGCAGCCTGAAAGGCAATCTGGCTTCCCAACACGCCGCCACCGGCGACACAAACGGTCTTGTAGCTCATGGAAACGGTCCTCTCATACGTAATTCCATAGATGTGTATTTATTCAACCGTAAGGATGGCACGCGCAGGGGTTGGGTTCCATAAACGGACGGTAATTTGCGGCGAACGGCTACATATGTTCATTATCTCAGGGTCCGAAGGTGATTTTTGGTGCCACCGAGGCATTGTTTTCGGAAGTATGCGGCAAATTCCGGAGCCCTCGAGCACACCCCGGTTTTTCACCAATAAAACCGCAGGTACAAAGCTTGGGCATATCCAGTGTGCTCGGCCTATTCAAATTATGCCGCATACTTCCGAAATCCGAGTCCGCTGAAGGCGCCTGCAACGCTATTTACGCAACATATGTGCAATAAAAACGGGTGGCAGCCGGTACGGCTACCACCCGTTTGTCTCATATCCAGCACAAAGCAGGCCAGTTACTTCTTAATGCCGCGTCCCAGGCGCTCGGCGACCGATGCCACGGCCTCCTCGCTGGCCGGCCCGCAGCTCACACAGCCGTCATGAGCACGCATCTGGCCGGTGACCTCGTCCATCGCGAGCGGTGCCACCTTCTCGAGCTTAAAGCCCTTGCCGGCGCGCATGTTCTCCTTGGCCACACTGATCATGAGCTTAATGCGGTTGAGCTGGTTGACCTCGGACGCACCGGGGTCGTAGTCCACCGCGACAATGTTGCTCTCGGGATGCTGGCGGCGCAGCTCCTTGATCACGGCCTTGCCCACCACGTGGTTGGGCAGGCACGCAAAGGGCTGCGTGCAGATGATGTTGGGCGCACCATGGTCGATCAGGTCGAGCATCTCGGCCGTGAGCAGCCAGCCCTCGCCCATGTTGTTGCACACCGAAAGCACCGTGCGGGCCTTGTCGGCCATGGTGCCGATGCGCTCGGGCGCCTCAAAGCGGCGAGACTTCTCGAGCATCTCCTCCACCGGCGTGCGCATCCAGTCCACGAGCTTGATGAGCGCTTGCATGCCCGCGCGCGTAGTAGCAGAGCTTCCCAGCTCGTCTTTCTGCAGCTCGGCGTTGCTCATGGAGTACAGGAAGAAGTCGAGCAGGCCCGGCACCACGGCCTCGCAGCCCTCGCGTTCGATGACATCGACCACGTGGTTGTTAGCCGTGGGATGGAACTTGACCAAGATCTCACCGACCACGCCCACGCGCGGCTTGGTGCCCTCGCCCACGAGCGGCATGGTGTCGAACGCGCGGATGGCCTCGCGGCACAGCTTGGTGTAGTTGTGGCGGTTAAACTTGGGCGCCAGCTTGCGGGCACGCGCCATGTACTCCTCGTAGAGCGCGTTGGCGGCACCGGGCGTGGCCTCGTACGGGCGGCAGCGGTAGAGCATCTGCATCATCACGTCGCCAAAGAGCACCGCGTAGACTGCCTGCTTAAGCAGCGCCGGCGTCAGCTTAAAGCCGGGGTTGTCCTCGCCCAGCGCCACGGCCGAAAGCGAGATCACGGGGATCTCGGGGTGGCCGCTCTCGCGCAGGGCCTTGCGGATGAGCGCGATGTAGTTGGTAGCACGGCAGCCGCCGCCGGTCTGGCTGATGACCACGGCGGTCTTGGACAGGTCGTACCGACCGCTCTCGATGGCCTCCATAATCTGGCCCGTCACCAGAATCGACGGGTAGCAAATGTCATTGTTCACATAGCGCAGGCCAGCCTCGACGGCATCGTGGTCGGTCGAGGGCAGCAGCTCCAAGTTGTAGCCGGCACCGCGGAACACCTCTTTGACCAGGTCAAAGTGGATCGGCGCCATCTGCGGGCACAGGATGGTATAGCCCTCGTCGCGCATCTGCTCGGTAAAGGGCACCTTGGGCCATGCGGTCGAGGCGCTCTCACGCTGTGCCTCGAACGTGTACTTGCGGCTCGCGAACGCGGGGGCATCCGTGGAGGGCGCCACCGGCGCAGCGTCGCCCTGCTCAAAGACCTTGCCCGCAGCCGTGGCCTCGGCCAAGCGCTCGGCCTCCTGGTCCTTGAGTGCCGCCATGAGCGAGCGGATGCGAATGCGCGCGGCGCCCAGGTTGGACACCTCGTCGATCTTGAGCACGGTGTAGATCTTGCCACTGGCCTCCAGGATCTCCTGCACCTGATCGGTGGTCAAGGCATCGAGGCCGCAGCCGAAGGAATTGAGCTGGATCAGGTCCAGGTCGTTGCGCATCGTCACAAAACGGGCGACGGCGTACAGGCGACTGTGGTACATCCACTGGTCGACGACGCGAATCGGACGCTCGGGCTTTACCAGATGCGCGAGCGAATCCTCGGTAAAGACCGCAAAGCCAAAGCTCGAGATAAGCTCGGGCAGGGCGTGGTTGATCTCGGGGTCGTTATGGTAGGGACGACCGGCGAGCACGATGCCGTGACCGCCGTGGTCCTCGACCCACTTAAGAGCCTCCTCGCCCATGGTCTGGATGTCCTCGTGGAAACGCGCATCGGCCTCAAAGGCGGCGTTGACAGCGGCATCGACCTCGGAGCGCGTGATCTTGGGCCCACGCACGCGACCGCGACCGACTTGCGCATCGGCCACACGGTCGACGGCGAGCACCTGGTACAGACGGCGCTTGAGCTCGGTCTTATCGTGATAGGGCACAAACGGGTACAGGAACTCGATGTTCTGCTCGCGGATCTCGTCGATGTTGAGTGCCAACGCCGTGGGGTAGCTCATGACGATGGGGCAGTTGTAACAGTTGCCGGCGGTCGGATCCTCCTTGCGCTCCCAGCGCACGCACGGCATCCAGATAAAGTCGACATCGCGGTCGATAAGGTTCATCACATGGCCGTGGCTCATCTTGGCCGGATAGCACACGCTCTCGGACGGCATGGACTCGATGCCCGCCTGGTAGGTCTTCTTGCTCGACTGGTCGGACAGCTGCACGCTAAAGCCCAGGCGCGTAAAGAACGCGTGCCAGAAGGGGTAGTTCTCGTACATGTTGAGTGCGCGCGGGATACCCACGGTGCCGCGCGGGGCCTCGTCGGGGCTCAGCACCTCGCGGTTAAACAGCAACTCGTTTTTCTTTTTGAAGAGGTTGGGGGCCTCGGTCTTCTGCTTTTTGTGGCCGGCACCCTTCTCGCAGCGGTTACCGGTAATGAAGCGCCTGCCGCCGCCAAAGTCGTTGACGGTGAGCTGGCAGTTGTTGGAACAGCGACCGCAGCGGACATGCTTTTGCGTCACGGTGAGGTGCGCGATATCCTCAGCCGAAAGGATGGTCGAGGTGCCGTCGGCGCCGGCGCGATCGCGGGCGAGCAGGGCCGCACCGTAGGCGCCCATGCAGCCGGCGATGTCGGGGCGCACGGCATGCACGCCGGTGAGCTGCTCAAACGCGCGCAGCGTGGCATCGGACATAAAGGTGCCACCCTGGACGATCACCTGACTGCCGATCTCCTTGGGGTCGCGCAGCTTAATGACCTTGAACAGGGCATTCTTGATGACGGAATAGGACAGGCCGGCCGCGATGTCGCCCACCGTGGCGCCTTCTTTTTGCGCCTGCTTGACGCGCGAGTTCATAAAGACCGTGCAGCGGCTGCCCAGGTCGACGGGGGCCTTGGCATGGATGGCGGCGTCGGCGAACGCGCGCACGTCCATGTTCATAGAGACGGCGAAACTCTCGATAAAGCTGCCGCAGCCCGACGAGCAGGCCTCATTGAGCATGATGTGCTCGATGACGCCGTCCTTGACGCGCAGGCACTTCATGTCCTGGCCGCCAATGTCCAGAATGAACTCGACGCCGGGCAGGAACGCCTTGGCGCCGCGCAGGTGCGCGACGGTCTCGATCTCGCCGGAATCGGCCTTGAGAGCCTCGATGAGCAGCGCCTCGCCGTAGCCCGTGGTGGTCACGTGGCCGATGGTGCAGCCCGCGGGGATGTGGTTGTAGAAATCGGCCATGATGACCTTGGCCGTGCCCAGGATGTCACCGTTGTTGTTGCCGTACCAGGTGTGCAGCAGCTGGCCGTCCTCGCCCACGAGCGCGGCCTTCATGGTGGTGGAACCGGCGTCGATGCCAATGAACACGCGGCCGGTGTAGCCGTCGAGCTTGCCCTTGGGGACGACTTCTTGGTCGTGGCGACCCTTGAACTCGGCAAAGTCCTCGTCGGTGGCAAAGAGCGGATCCAGGCGCTCGACCTCGGCACCCTGTGTGTCGCCCAGGCTGTCGATAGCCTCGATGAGCTGCGGGAACGTGCTGAGCTTGTTGGACTCGTGCGCCATGGCGGCGCCGCTCGCCACAAACAGGTGGGCGTTTTGGGGCACGATACGGTGCTCCTCGTCCAGGTTGAGCGTGAGGTAGAAGCGATGGCGCAGCTCGGAGAGGTACTGCAGCGGGCCGCCCAGGAAGGCAACGTTGCCACGGATGGGGCGACCGCACGCCAGACCCGAGATGGTCTGGGTCACAACGGCCTGGAAGATGGAGGCAGCCACGTCCTCGGGGCGGGCACCTTCGTTGAGCAGCGGCTGCACGTCGGTCTTGGCAAAAACGCCGCAGCGGCTGGCGATGGGATAGATGGTGGTGGCGTTGGCCGCGAGCTTGTTGAGGCCGCTCGCGTCGGTGTGCAGCAGGGTTGCCATCTGATCGATGAACGCGCCCGTGCCGCCGGCGCAGGTGCCGTTCATGCGCTGCTCAATGCCGTTGTCGAAGTAGATGATCTTGGCGTCCTCGCCGCCCAGCTCGATGGCGACATCGGTGGCCGGGATAAGGGTCTCGACGGCGCGTTTGCTGGCGATGACCTCCTGGACAAACTCCAGGTCGAGCCACTGGGACAGCAGCAGGCCGCCCGAGCCGGTAATGGCGCAGGTCATCTGGGCCGTCGGCAGCACGGTCGCGGCACCCTCAAACAGGTCGCGGGCGCAGGCACGGACGTCGGTGTGATGGCGCTGGTACTTGGCGTAGACGATCTGGTTGTCGTCGTTGAGCACGGCGAGCTTAACGGTGGTGGAGCCCACGTCGATGCCCAGGTGCAGGTTGCCGCGGGCGTTCTCGGGGTTGAAGATCGCACCTTCGGGGGCGTGGGCGGCGGCTACGGGCTCAGCGGCGGTAGCGGGCTCGCCAGTGACGGACGCCTCCCCTGCCGCGTTCTTGGCATCGGCAACTGCCTCGGCGACTTTCTCGGCTGCCGCGGTCGCGGCCTTCTGCGCAGCGTCCACCACGGCGGGCGCGGCCTCGCGTGCAGCAGCAACCACACGGTCCTTGATGCCCTCGACGAGTTTGCTCATTGTCTCTCCTCTTAGTTGTTGGACTCGACGGTTGCAGCGGTGTCGGCCGCGTCCTCGAGCTGCAAGTTCAATAGCTTCATGCCGTATTCCGGCACGTTGATATCGATGGGTTGGCCATACAGGTCGCCGGGGCGCACAAAAGCGAGCACCGTCATAATGCGCGCCATGGCCTCGGGCGATTCGGTGAGCCCACGCTCAAACCAGCGCTGAATCATGCCGACCTCGGCACTCACGACGTAGGTAACGTAGTAGTCAAAGAACGTGCCCAGCGCCAGGCCCAAAATGCCCGTCTGCGCACGCGGCACCACAGCCTCACGCGCGGTGTCGATAATCCTTTTAATGAAGGCCTGGTCGCCGCCCGGACCCAGCAGCGCACCGATTAAGTCGCGGTTGGCCGCAAGATAACGCAGCAGCTCAACCGAACCGGGCGCCGGCTCGAGCTCATCGATGTTGTGATAGAGATCGGGCAGCTGAGCTGCAGTGATGAGCTCAATGCGCTCACGAATCTCGGCCAGCAAGCCGTCCTCGATTTGATTGATAAAGTCGGGAATATCGCGGTAGTGCGAATAGAACGTGCGGCGCGTAAGACCGGCGCGCTCGGTGAGCGACGCAACGTTAATGCGCGAAAGGTCGCCGCTTTCGGCAAGCTCGCTGGCAAGTGCCTGGCGAAGGGCACGCTGCGAGCGAAGGGATCGGCGATCGCATTTCTCGAGCTGGGACAAGCGTCCTCCTTGTTACTCAGTCTGTGCGCTATTGCACAGCCCGAGTATTATTGCACGCCGTGTGCATCAACACGTAAAGGCAATATTTTGGATGTGGCGAAGGGGCAGTTCCCTTGTCACGTTCAGCGACCGCCTGGGTCGTGTCGATTGTGCCCGGCTTTTGAAGCGACATTGCCGATTGTTCAAAATGTCATTCGTGGGTAGAATGGTGTCGACGGCAGCCCAAGCTCTGGAAAGCTGGGCAGCGCCGTTGCTTGTTTTAGGGGGTCAACGCCTTAACGGCGGCGACCCCTCTTACGTTGCTTCGAACGTTGCTTGAGTGCCTCGGAAAGTCCGATAAGCGTCGTGAGGAGCGAGACCAAAGCGGTCAGGAGCTTCACGAAATCAATCAAATCGGTCATGGGCATCACCTCCCATCAGATGGAGGGCGCTGCCCGGCACATGGAACTGCCGTTAACGATACCGATTCTAACAGAGCTTGCTCATATATACGAATATGTGTTCGTACTCCAAGGGATCATGGCTCAGTGTGACAAAGGGACAGTCCCTTTGTCACATTATTCGATGACGGTGTGGGAGTTTTGCTTGCGCATGGTGGCGAGCATGTGTTTGGGGACGGCGTGGGCCATGCACCTGCCGATGGTCGCGCTCGCGGCGACCTTGGCTGCATCGCTTGCGTTTTTGGTCGCGTAGCTGTGGCGGAAACGCTTGAGCATGGCGATGTCGTTGCCGCCGTCGCCGTAGACCGCAACCTCGTCCTCGGCAATACCGTAGTAGCCCGCCAGCCAGGCCACACTCTCGCCCTTGTTGCACGCCACGTCCGTGATCTCGAACATCACCGGGTCGAACGGCGCGTTGACCACACGGTCCGAGCGCTCGGCAAGGTACGCCTTAAGGTCGCGCTCAAGCTCGGGCGAGGTCACGCGACAGTTGATCTTGCACACATCGTGGCGCAAGATGTCGCCGATCGACTGGTCGAAATACTGTTCCTCGTGATACCCGCCGCGCGCACGCATGCCGCGCATCACAATACGCTTGATGGGGCTGTCCTTTTTAAAGCCCGCCTGATGCATCTCGAACGATCCACTCGAGAACATGCCGTCGGGCGTGGAGCAGTCAAAGCAGATATCCGGAAACTCCTTGAGCAGCTCCTCGGTGATCTGCGGATCGATGGTCCAGGTCTTGAGCACCTCGCCATGGCTGTCGCGCACGATGGAGCCATTGGAGCAGCAGGCGTCAAGCGCCAGGCCTGTAAAACCATGCTCGCCGATCGGCAGCGTCGAGCGTCCGGTCGCGGGAACCATATGCAAGCCGGCCTCGGTCAGCTCGCGAATGGCGCGGCGAATGGTTCCGTCCGCCTCGTGCAGGGCGTTCAGCAGCGTTCCGTCTAAGTCACTCGCAAACATCTTGATCATGGGCATGCCTCTCCTTCGTCTGCTCGATATTGTAGACGAGAATGAGCGTGCCCATGCAAGGGCGCTCCAACGCGCCGGGACATTCGCTCCCGCAATGCCATGGTGCCCCAGTGCGTTAAATCAATCGTTACGAGCGACTTTTCAGCCGATAAAACAGCGCCGTCATCAACGTCAGCACCGCCAGCATGCCTGCGAACACAATCGCCGGTGTCCATCGATCATATGCAACCCCGTACGTCAATTGGCCGATAGGTGTTGCGCAGGAAAGGACCATGTAAACGACCGAAAGCACTTTTCCGCAGAGCTCAGTCGGCGCTGCCCGCTGAACAAACGCGATGATTTCAACCGACGCAATTGCTGCCCACACCATGACCCATGCCGAACCAACCGCAAACACGGTGAACACGCATACATCTGCGCCGAACAGTAGCGTAACAATAATCGGTACGACTCCAAAACAGATCATCGCAACATATCGACATATGCCATTGAAAGAAAAGCGATGCGGCCAAATGCCGACCAAGCCACTGCCAGTAAGACCACCCAAGCCCAGAGCAACCTCAACTATCCCAACGCAGGACGATTGCATGCCGAGATGCTTTGTAACAATAATGGGAGCGCCAATCGTTAGCCCAACCAACGCAAGGTTCAAAACTGCCGCAAGCAAAATCACAGCGACCAATGATGCATTTTGCAACAGATACCGAATCGACTCCCGAAAATCGTTTCGGCATGTCGTACGAGTCGCGCCGTCTCCCATCGTTTCAGATGAGGCATTTTGCTTGAGTACGCCACCAAACAACAGAGCTGAAATCGCAAACGTTACCGACGCGATTGTGCAAAGAGCATCGATGCCAAGGCACCCATAGACTGCCGTCCCGACCACAGGACCCAAGATATTGCTCACCATGGTCACCTGCGAAACCAATGCAGTGGCCCGCTCAACCTTCTTTTCACCCGCCATGCGCACCGTCTCAATTTGGAGCATTGGCTTTAGCAGCGATTGAACACCATATTGAACACAAAGTATCGCTACTACGACGACCGCAAGAGGCAACGAGCGCTTCATGGGGATAGACAGCAGTGATGCAGTCATCAGAGCAATGCCGAGGGCCACGAGGACCTCGCGATGTCTTCCCCTATCCGCCAAGATTCCGCCAGTCGGAGTTGCAAGTACGCCGGGTATGAACGCTATCGCCGCGACGACGCCATATAACGTTGACGATCCACTGCAATCGAACAAGTAAAGTGGATACGCAAAGCACAGCGCCGACAGCATCGAATACGTGCACAGCTGCGCAACCAGAAGTTCCGCGAGCCTGATTGACCGCACTGTTTTTGATTTCAACGAGACGCCGACGTCTCTCAGCCCAGCCATAAGTCCGCCCCCTATACATACCGTTAGTATGTATTTTTCGACTTGAAAAGGGCAACCGAAGCTGCCCTCTCAAATCAATTACATACCGTCAGTATCTATATTACCACCCGGCACGGTCCCATACGTCCCAAATCCGTGCCGTTGTCTGGAGCACTTCCTCGCCCAAATCGAGTCCCACCGCAGAGGCCATCTGCGCCAAACATTGAGCGCGAGCGAGCATTCGATCCTTGGGTTCAAGCGGACGAAACAGTGGCAGCAACCAGAGATTCGCCAGCAACGATACGGCCTCTGCCGCTTCGCGCGGGCATTCGCACGCAATGGATCCGTCGGCGATGCCCTCCTCGATCACCGGCAAGAGACAGCCATCGGCCGACTCGTCAAATGAGCCCTGGTACTGCATCGCCAGTAGACGCGAGCTTTTTACCGGATCTGCTGCAGGACGCATACGTGCCCATAGCTCAATTTGTGGAACAACGGACTCGGGAGCGTACAGTCGCTTGAGCTTTTGGGCTCCGGTCATATTACCGACGCCAAGCATCGAGCGGCGGTGCTCAACAATCGGAGTCATCGCCCGATCAAACGCGGCGTTGAAAATCTCTTCTTTGCTCTTGAAGTGATGATAGACAGCGCCCTTGGTCATGCCGTCGAGACGGTCAACGATATCTTGAATACTCGTCCCCTCATAACCCTGTGCGCAGAATAGCTCCAGTGCCGCGTCGAGAATCTTCGCGACCGTCTCCTCGGGATATTTATTGCGACCCATAATCCGCCCATCCGCAACGCAAGTCTTGTGCCTCATTGCAGCATTTTAACGTTGCGGATGGCAGACGGACGATTCTACACCGCAGCGGGGCCGTGTTCGCCGGTGCGAATGCGGATGACTTCCTCGACCGGCTCGACCCAAATCTTGCCGTCTCCAACGGCACCGGTGCGGGCGGCATTGCAGATGATGTCGACAATTCCGTCAACGTGCTCATCAGCGCAGATGAGGGTGAACTGCACCTTGGGGATGGTATTGACGAGCAGTTCGTTGCCGCGCACGTATTCCTTCCAGCCATGCTGTGCGCCGCAGCCCTGCACCTGGTTGATAGTCATGCCGCGAACATCAGCAGCAAGCAGCGCATCTTTGAGAACCTCAAGCTTCTCCTGGCACGATAGCCGTAATTTTCTTCATAGTGAATTCCTCTCTTTAAGAGTTGGTCTGACAGAACGTTTGAAACTGTTAGTCCAGACCACTAAACGAAGGATACGCGCTCTCGCCGTGCTGACTCGCATCCAGGCCCAGCGCCTCGTCGGCCTCGTCCACGCGCAGGCTGCCGTGGAACAGCGCCTTGACCACCGCGGCGATCACCAAGTCGAGCACCAGCACGATAACGACCGTCACCACAATGCCCAGGATCTGTGAGATGAGCAGCGACATGTCGCCCGTATAGAACAGGCCGCCCTTACCGGTCCACGAGAGTTCCGGCACGCAGAACAGGCCCGTGAGCACACCGCCCAAGATGCCGCCGATACCGTGGCAACCGAACGCATCGAGCGCGTCGTCGTAGCCGAACTTGGTCTTAAGATGGCTGATGGCCAGGTAGCACACGGGAGAGACGATCAGGCCCATGACCAGCGCTGCCCACGGCTCGACAAAGCCCGCGCCCGGCGTGACCACCACAAGGCCCGCAACCAGACCGGTGCTGGCACCCACCAGCGTGGGGCGACCGGTGTGCACGCGCTCGACGGCAAGCCACGAGACCATGCCCGCCGCGCTGGCCGTCACGGTGTTGAGGATGGCGAGCGCCGCCACGGCGTCGGCCTTAAACTCGCTGCCGCCGTTAAAGCCAAACCAGCCAAACCAAAGCAGGCCGGCGCCCAGCGCCACAAACGGCACGTTATGCGGACGGTAGCTCATCATGCCAAAGCCGCGACGACGGCCGAGCATTAAGCAGAGAATCAGGCCCGTGAGACCGGACGAAATGTGTACCACGTCGCCGCCGGCAAAGTCGAGCGCGCCGATGATGTCGCCGATAAAGGAACCATCGCCGCCCCAAACCATGTGGGCGAGCGGCGCATAGACCACGAGCAGCCAAATGCCCAGGAAGGCCGTCATGGCACCAAACTTAACGCGGCCTGCCAGACTGCCCGTAACGATAGCGGCGGTGATCATGGCAAACGCCATCTGGAAGGCGATGTTGATGATCTGAGGGTAGACGGCACCATCCGCAGCATTGGCCTCGGCCGCCTGCAGCACCTGGTTGAGCACCGGCAGGCACAGCAGCTGGTCAAAGCCGCCAATAAACGGGTTAGAACCGTCGCCACCGTAGGCCAGCGACCAGCCGGCAACAATCCACAGCACACCAACCAGGCCAATGGCGCCAAAGCACATAAGCATGGTGTTGATGACATTTTTGCGCCTGGACAGGCCACCATAGAAAAACGCCAGACCCGGTGTCATTAAAAACACGAGCATGGTGCAGATGAGCATAAACGTTGTCGATCCCGTATCGTACATTCGCTCCCCCTTGGTCGCATGAACGTTGTCGGCGCTCATGATGCGGCCGAGGGCCAACTGGTGTAGACCAGATACGGCGTTGTTAAACGCTGCGTTGTCGAATGGAAACGGTGCCGCAATCTTGGAAACGGCACGGCAACGGGCGCGAAACGAACGGGAAACGTGCGAACGAGAAGGGCGCGCTTGGCTCCACTCTGGCTAGCGCCGGAACAGCTCGCGGGCTCGGTCGCGGAGGTCGGTAGCTCGGATGACGCCCTCGTAGCGATTGATGCGCAGACGCGGGAAGGCGTTAAAGAAGCGCAGGTCACGACGGCTGAGCGACACACTCGGCACCGGACGGCTCATGCGCTTGCCGGCAAGGCGACGACTGAGCGACGGACGCGGCATGCTCGGCGCGACATCGGCAACGCGGCGGGCAGCGAGCGCCAGGCCGCGAGCACCATCCGAGATAAACGTCGGCATCGAAGCCTTCTCGCGCAGGGCATCGAGCGCGGCGTCACCCAGCTCGGCCAGCCACGCGTTAACGGCACGGCTACGGATGTGCGTCTGTGCCACCGAGTCAATCGTAGAATCGGGAATACGTTCGAGCATTGAGTCCGAGGCATCGGCAAGCGACTCATTGATGCGGTCGGCAAGGTCGGCCCGGACGCGCTCCAGCTGATCAGACAGACGCCGCCAGCTCGCCAACGAGCACACCGCGTCGACCATCATCGCGACCGCGACGATAAAGGCGGACAGCCGCACAATCAGCACCGGCAGATGGCCAAGCAGCCCCAGCAATGCCGGTTCCACTACGCGGCAAATGCACAACGCACCCAAGCCAAACGCGCAGGCCCAGTACAGACAGATGCGTCCGTGCAAGTTAAACGGCAGGTGCGAGTAATCCCAAAAGCGAGCGCCCGTTGTTTTTTCCAACAGCACGCCTACGCTGTACTCAATCACGCTGCATACGAGCGCTGCAGCGACAAACTGGCTCGAGGCATCCGGAATCCCGCGCAGCAAAAGCCAGCAGGCTATGCCGCCCACACCATAGATAGGACAACACGGCCCCAGCAAAAAGCCGCTGTTGGCAAATCGCCCGTGATTGAGCATGGCGCATACTGTCGACTCCCATGCCCAGCCGCAAAACCCGTAAAAGGCAAACGAGAGCACCAGTGCCGAGAGTGGGCAGGTGGCAAGCGTCGCGCCGCCAAACGCCATATCAATCGCGGTCCCCACCGTCTACCCTCTCCTCTTTTCGCTCGAATCTTTGCTCGAGCCGTCACTCGAGCCCTCGTTCAAATCGTTCGCGCCGCCTTTGCGCGGCAGACGGCCGGCGACCGTCTCGCGCAGAGCACACCATTTATCGGCCAGGCACACAATCCATGCCTCGCGACACGTCGGTGGGACCGGTACCAGCGGAAACATATGCCGCACGATAATGTTCCGTTCGCGCGACGTCAGCTCAAAATCTTCCTCCGCACGCGCCAGGGCAAAAAACGGGTGGCGAAAGCCATGAAGTCGATGGCTCGGATCGGGATCGTGCCAATCGTAGAGAAAGTAATCGTGTAACAGGGCTCCGCGCAGCAGCGAGGCGCGGTCGACCGAAATGCCAGCACGGCCCAGGCGCTCGGCAAAGGACAGGCTTGCCCGCGCGACCGAGGTCACATGCGCATACACCGTCACGTCACCATGCTGGATAAACTCGCGCGTCAGGCCCAAGCGGCCCGCCTGTGCCAGTTGACGGGCAGCATGGTCTACTTCGCGCGCGATTTTCTCGGCACGAACGGTATCGGACATGCTGCCTCCTTCCAGCGGCCCACGGCGACAAGCCACGGCCTGTGCACAATCGATAAAAACATCATGGAACACATCAGTATGGCATCGGACAAAACGTTTTGCCCCGCCAGTTGGCGAATTACCGCGCCGCCGTCACATATCAAACGCCAAAATGTGCGAGACTGTCTTGTGCAATTGTGCCGGCCGAGGGAGCGCCGGCGCTCGATTCGCATGGAGTAACCCACAACGATGCTGCTTACGCAAACGACAACGCCCGAGGACGTCAAGGCTCTTAATCGCGCCGAGCTCCCGCAGCTCTGCGGCGAGATCCGCCAGGCAATCCTCGAAAGCTCCGCCGCTGTCGGCGGACACGTTGCCCCCAACCTGGGCGTCGTTGAGCTTACGGTTGCGCTTCATCGCGTGTTTAACTCCCCCATCGACAAGATTGTCTTTGACGTTTCGCACCAGACCTACGCCCACAAGGCGCTGACGGGGCGCGCGTACACCTATATCGATCCGGAGCGTTATGGTGAGGCTTCTGGCTTTGCCAATCCCGACGAGTCCGAGCACGACCTGTTTGCCATGGGCCATACCTCCACGTCGGTGAGCCTGGGCTGCGGCCTGGCGCACGCTCGTGACCTGGCGGGCGATACGTACAACGTCATCACCATCATTGGCGACGGCTCGCTTTCGGGTGGCCTGGCGTTTGAGGGCTTTAACAATGCCGCCGAACTCGACAGTAACCTGATCATCGTCGTCAATGACAACGACCAGTCCATCGCCGAAAACCACGGTGGCCTGTATCGCAATCTGGCCGAGCTGCGCGCCAGCAACGGCACCTGTGAGCGCAACGTTTTCCGCGCGATGGGGCTCGACTACCGCTATCTGGACGCCGGTAACGATGTGTTGGCCCTGGTTGACGCGCTGCAGGAACTGCGCGATATCGATCACCCCATCGTGCTGCACGTCTCCACCGCCAAGGGCAAGGGCTTTGAGCCGGCGCAAAGCGACCCCGAGCGCTGGCACCACGTGGGTCCGTTTGACATGGCGACTGGGCGCAAGCTCTGTCCGGGCCATCCGAGCGAGCCTGCGCCGCGCACCTATGCCGACATTACGGGCGAGGCGCTCAGCGCCGCCATCGAGCACGATCCGCAGGTCGTGGGCATCACGGCCGCCACGCCCTACATCATGGGCTTTACACCCGAGCTTCGCGCTGCCGCCGGCAAACAGTTCGTCGATGTGGGCATTGCCGAGGAGCACGCCGTGACCTTTGCCACCGCGCTTGCACGCTCGGGCGCCAAGCCAGTCTTTGGTGTGTACGGCACGTTTTTGCAGCGCGCCTACGACGAGCTGTGGCACGACCTGTGCCTCAACGATGTCCCCGCAACCATCCTGGTATTTGGCGCGTCGATCTTTGGCACCACGTCCGAGACGCACCTCTCGTTCTTTGATATTTCCATGCTGGGCGGTCTTCCCAACATGCACTACTTGGCGCCGGCCTGCATGGAGGAATATCTGTCCATGCTGAGCTGGTCGCTCGACCACCGCAAGCATCCCATAGCGATCCGTGTACCGGGCATTGGCCTGGTAAGCCGCCCCGATCTGGCGCCTACCGAGGACACCGACTACAGCGCCGTTCGCTACAACGTGGTGCGCCAGGGTCGCGACGTTGCCGTGCTCGCGCTCGGCGATTTCTTTGAGCTGGGTGAGCGCGTGGCAAACCACTTGGCTGCCGAGTACGGCATCGAGGCCACGCTCGTCAACCCGCGCTATGCAACCGAGCTCGACCGCGAGTTCCTCGACAGTCTTGCCGCTGAGCATCGCGTTGTCGTCACCCTCGAGGACGGCATCTTGGACGGTGGCTGGGGCGAGCGCGTCGCGTGCTATCTGGCCTGCACGCCTGTGCGCACGCGCACCTTCGGCATCGCCAAGGGCTTCCCCGACCGCTACGACCCCAACGAGCTGCTCGCTCAGAACGGCACGACGGTCGAGAACATGGCCGCCGAAGCCGTACGCCTGCTGAACGAGTAAGAAAACCTCCGCAAGGGAAACACCCTTGCGGAGGTTTTTTATTTCCCCAACTCAATTATCTCGATCTGTAACATCTAGGACCCGAATTCCCGTCTAACTGTTACAGGTCGAGACAAAACAGCGGGGCAGGCCGCCACATCTGCAAGAACCGCCACAAAGGCGTCCCCTTTGTGGTGGTTTTAGGTCATGGTCGATGCGAAGAATGAATAACCGTTCATGCGCGATCTCCCTACTTATATAACGACCACCATGAGCGACCGCGCCGCCCACAAGGCGGCGTCTCAGCTGCAATAACCGACGTTTGCCCAGATAAAACCTGCCAAAATAAACCTGTCCCTTTTTGGTAGGTACAATAACCCATAAGGTAAGTATGTTTCTGAGTTATTTCGTGTTGACCCATTTGAGCGCGATAGGGTATAACTCTACTCAACCGCTAGGGATTTTATTGAGAAAGGTGTTCTACCATGAGCAAGAACCTCTCCCAGCAGGTCGTTCTCGACCGCCGCGGCTTCGTTGCCGCCACCTTCGCAACCGTCGCCGGCCTTGGTCTTGCCGGCTGCTCCGACACCAGCGCCGAGGCCGACAAGGGTTCCGCCGCCGGCTCCTCCAAGAGCTCCGAAGATGCCGAGGCTTCCACCACGCTCGACGCTAAGGCATTCGACAAGCTCGTCGACAACGGCCCCAAGGCCGATGACGATGCCATCGCCGCCAGCACCTGGGCCACGGCCGTCAAGGACGCCGGTGTCTTTAAGATCGGTGGCGTTCAGACCTCCACGCTCTTCTCCCTCCTCAACGAGAAAGACGGTCAGACCCGCGGCTTCGACGCCGGTATCGCACAGCTTCTGTCCAACTACATTCTGGGCGAGAACAAGGTCGAGATCACCCAGGTGACCTCGGACACGCGCGAGTCCGTCCTGCAGAACGGCCAGGTCGACGCCGTCTTTGCCACCTACACCATCACTGACGATCGCAAGAAGCTCGTCTCCTTTGCCGGTCCCTACTACTACACCCAGCAGGCCATCCTGGTGCTCGCCGACAACGACGACATCAAGAGCGTCGACGACCTGGCCGACAAGAACGTCGCCGTCCAGTCCGGCTCCAACGGCCCTGCCATCCTGGAGGAGCTCGCTCCCAAGGCCAGCCAGCAGGAGTTCAAGACCGACGAGGAGGCCCGCCAGGCACTTCAGCAGGGCCGCGTTGACGCCTACGTCATCGACAACAACATGCAGCAGAGCGCCCTGGTCCGCGAGCCCGGTAAGTACAAGATTGCCGGCAAGCCCTTCGGCAGCAAGGAGCCCTATGGCATCGGCCTGCCGCTCGATTCCGACGGCGTCGCCTTCGTCAACGACTTCCTTAAGAAGATTGAGGACGACGGCACCTGGACCGAGCTGTGGCAGATCTGCATCGGCGACCGCACGGGCGACACCAATGTTCCCGAGCTGCCCGAAATCGGCGCCTAGGCAACGCGCCTAGTAACGGCCGCAACGAAACCATACGGAAACGCACGGCGCGCTTTATTGCGCTAAACTGTTTCTTCACTGAGTTGTCGGGGCTTCCGTACACACGGGAGCCCCTTTCCTTATCGGCGGGAGGTCCGCATGAGTCTCTCCGAGCTCTGGTCGCTCTATGGCCAGAACTACATTGACGCGCTGCTCGCAACCTGGGGCATGACGCTTGAGTCGTTTGCCATCGCCATGGTGCTGGCCGTCGCCGTCACCGTGATGCGCGTGTCGCCGCTCAAGCCGCTGCGCGTCTTTGGCGACCTGTATGTCCAGGTCTTCCGTAACATCCCCGGCATTGCGTTGCTCATCATCGTCGTCTACGCATTGCCGCCGCTCAAGGTCGTCCTGCCCTATCGCACCTGCGTTATCGTCGCCACAGTGCTCTTGGGTTCTGCCTTTGGCTCCGAGAACTTTATGAGCGGCATCAACACCGTCGGCGTCGGCCAGGTGGAAGCCGCCCGCTCGCTGGGCATGAGCTTCAACCGCATCCTCGCCAAGATCGTGATTCCGCAGGCACTGCGCTCGAGCGTGCTGCCCATGACCAACCTCTTTATCGCCGTCATGCTCACCACCGCGCTCGGCAGTCAGGTGCCGCTTAAGCCCCAGGAGCTCACCGGCGTGGTGAGCTATATCAACACGCGCTCGCTCGGCGGCGTCGCCGCGTTCTTTATCTCGGCGCTCGGCTACCTGGGCACAGCCTTTGTGGTGAGCCACATTGGCAACTACATCGATAAGAAGGTGAGGATCCTCCGATGAGCAAGCACTCCTCCCCCGCGCTCACCATGCGCGATGCGCTCTACGAGGCTCCCGGCCCCAAGATGCGCGCCAAGATTCGCATCGGCACCGCCATCTCGCTTGTTGCCGTCGCCGCGCTCGCTGCCCTCGTGCTGCAGCGCTTTTATGTGACCGGTCAGCTTTCGGTCCACTATTGGTATTTCTTTACGCACCTCACCACCTGGAAGTTCCTGCTTGCCGGCTTTGAGGGCACCGTTAAAGTCGCACTCACCGCCGGCGCCATCGCGCTGGTGCTCGGCCTTGCCCTTATGCTCGGTCGCACCAGCGACATTAAGCCGCTGCAGCTGGTCTGCCGCGTGCTCACCGATTTCTTCCGCGGCGTGCCGAGCCTTCTGTTCATCTACTTCTTCTTTTTGGTGCTGCCCCAGTACAAGATTGCGCTGCCGTCGTTTTGGATGCTCACGCTTCCCGTCGCGCTCGCCGCAGCCGGTGTACTGGCCGAAATCTTCCGTGCCGGCGTCAACGCCGTACCGCGCGGCCAGGTCGAGGCGGCCCAGGCACTCGGTCTCTCCAAAGCTAAAATCACCTTTAAAATCGTCCTGCCGCAGGCTATTCGGTTTATCATTCCGTCGTTGATTTCGCAGCTTGTGGTCGTCGTCAAAGACACCACCGTCGCCTACGTGGTGAGCTACCCCGACCTCATGCAAAATGCCCGCGTGCTCATTACCAACTACGATGCCCTCGTGTCGGTCTACCTGGTGATCGCGGTCATCTATATCCTCATCAACGTCGCGATCAACAAGGCCGCTGTCTACGTTTCGCACAAGACCGGCGCGACCATCATCCGCTAACGCTTTACCATTTCGAGTTATAAGGAGCCGAGCACCATGGCACAGAGCACCTCTTCCACCGGCAATCAGCCGCTGATCGAGCTCAGGCACGTCGATAAGCACTATGGCGATCTACACGTCCTCAACGACATCAATCTCTCGGTCGACCGCGGCGAGGTCGTCGTTGTGATCGGTCCCTCGGGCTCGGGCAAGTCGACCATGTGCCGCACCATCAACCGCTTGGAGACCATCGACTCGGGCGAGATCCTCATCGAAGGCGAGCCCCTGCCGCAGGAAGGCAAGGATCTTGCCCGCATGCGCGCCGAGTTGGGCATGGTGTTCCAACAGTTCAACCTGTTCGCACATATGACGGTGCTGCAGAACGTCATGCTGGGACCGGTCGATGTGCTGGGCGTCTCCAAGGAGGAGGCTCGTGAGCGCGCCATGGATCTGTTGAGCCGCGTGGGCGTTGCCGAACAGGCCGATAAGGTGCCCGCACAGCTTTCGGGCGGCCAGCAGCAGCGCGTGGCCATCGCCCGTTCGCTCGCCATGCAGCCCAAGGCCATGCTCTTCGATGAGCCCACGAGCGCCCTTGACCCCGAGATGATCAACGAGGTGCTCGAGGTCATGGTTCGCCTGGCCCAACAGGGCATGACGATGATCGTGATTACACACGAGATGAACTTTGCCCGCCGTGTAGCCGACCGCGTCGTGTTTATGGCCGACGGCCAGATCGTGGAGACCGGCACGCCCGATGAGTTCTTTGACCATCCCAAGACCCAACGCGCCCAGGACTTCCTCAACTCCATCAAGGGCCACTAACCCAATTGCCACGCGGGCAAATTCATCAGTAACGTTTGTCCCGCGCCACCCCTGTGCCATGTCCATCCGGATTCGAAAGCCGCACCCATGATCGGAACCCGCACCTCATCGTCCTACACTCCGCACGTCGACGTCGATCCCGCCGACCGCCCGCTTATCCTGGTAGCACCACGCTGGGAAGAAGCGAAGCCCTATTTGAGCGAGACGCTCTCCCCCAACGAGGAAATTGCGAGCGTCTTTGTCGACGCCATTCTTGCCGCCGGCGGTCTGCCGCTGCAGATGTCCATTACTGAAGACGTCGACGTTATCCGTCATTACGTGGAAATCGCTGACGGTATCGCCATTCCCGGCGGCCCCGATGTCAATCCCAAACGTTGGGGCGATGATCGACCCTACGACCCCACCCTCTGCTGCGAGATCCGCGATAGTTTTGAGTTTAAGCTGGTTAGCGAGGTGCTTCGCGCCAAGAAGCCGCTCTTTACCACCTGCCGCGGCACGCAGCTGCTCAATGTCGCCACCGGCGGCACCCTGTGCATGGACGTGCCGAGCCTGGGCGCGCGCGAGGGCCGCACGCAGTGGCGCCATACCCACGTGCTCAACGACCCTGTGCATCCCGTCGAGGTCGTGCCGGGCTCGCTGCTGGAGCGCGCGGTTGGCGGGCACAGGCTCATCCAGACCAACTCGGCACATCACTGCTGCGTCGACCGCCTGGGCAAGAGCACGCGCCTGGTCGCCAAGGCAACCGATGGCGTACCCGAGTGCATCGAGGTCGAGGGCCAGCCGTTCTGCCTGGGCGTGCAATGGCACCCCGAGTACACCTGGCAAACGCTCGAGACCGACTTTAACCTGTGGAAGTCGTTTGTCGAGGCAGCAGCTAAGGTAAAGCAGGCCCGCTAGCTCGCGAACCACTCAGGTTAAAGCCTCCTAAGCCGGGGGGGGCGGACACCAGCTACGGTGCCCGCCCCCCCCTGTATTTGATATGCTCGGTATGATTATCCCTCACAAACAATCAGAGAAATCTCGACCGTAATCGGTCGACGGTAAAGCAAATGGCAAAAACGCTTGCTACGTTTATGAGGCAGTCAATTAAAATCGAGATGCATTGACCATTCCCCAACGGGGTCACGCCGCAAATCCACATGAGCATCGAGGCTGGAAGCGGAAGCATGAAATTGGCCCCGACCTGTATGTAGATCGCTACGACGTTGACAAGCAACAGCATGCCAATAGGACCGAAGCCGGACCCAAAATAGGAAACAACGATCACGCAAGAGACCACGTATGCAAGGCAGACCGCACTCGCCAGAAGAAGTCGATCGCAAAACATATTCAGGTTGAAACACTGCTGAGCATCCAAAACGATTGCGCAGTTAAGACAGTACAAAACGACACTCGACAGGATAAACGCGCCCAAAAGGGCAAAAGAAGACAGCACCACTCGCGCAACGATAGCGCACGCACGCTTCCCTCCCCGAGCCTCCGACAACCCCCACGGGTCCTCAATAAAGCCCGAACTGACAAAGCGCGGCACAATGCAAGCCGCGATGAACGGAAAGAACAATGCATGAGCCAACGGGGCTACGTTGAACAGCAGACCGCGAAAAACCTCTGCATTACCAAATAGAAGGACATCCTCTGCCGATAGCCGAAGCGTCGGGTCTGGGAAAAAGCCCAAGAAACTGTTCTCACGGAGGCTACAGAACCACATCGGGAAAGAATTAAGCTGCAATACCACCATGCACGCATAAGTTACCAGGATTAAGGCGTACGTCCATTTGCTCACATGCTTCAATTCTGAATGAAGGAATCTTCTAGTCTGACGAGCCATTGAGCACACCCCCAGCACGAAAGCTCACGAGAGCGTAAATCAATACCGATAGACAGCTGGCTGCCGCACCATATCCCAGAAGCGTCAGCTGCCCCATATCGCTATACCCAAGGGCACGTCCGACTCCAAGGTACGGCCCCGGGAGAAAGAAGATCCATCGCAAGGACGGCATGGGCGTCTGAAGGTAAGTTCCGTAGAGCGTCAAGCTCATGACAAATCCAACTATCACCACGGCCCCGCTCAATACAGCGCTGCCCGTAATCCGATAGATGGTCACCGTCTCCAGCGCAACCGATATCACCAATACGGCGTTGACTATCATTGCAGGCAAAAATGCAGCCAGCATGCCATGCACGTAGTTTTGCCCTCCACGCGTTACGGCTATTGCAAAAAGAAGAAGGCAAAGCGCACTATATGCTGCGCCAATTATGAAAGCAGACGAAAATGCATGTGCTAGAGCGCCATTAAAGCGGGCGAGACCTCTTGCCATAGAAATTCGGTATCCCTCTTCATAGCCGCGCTCCTGTAAAATCACCAGGCAAACGATGAGCGGTACGAACAGAGACGTACCGGCAAAAGCGCTGCGCACAAGGGACTCATCGGGTGCAGAAGGATCGATTACATTCCAGCAGAAGCCAATATCCTCCCCAAAAATGCTATTGCCAAAGGCGAGCAACGTTGTTCCGTTTTTTAGAAAGATGCCGAAGAGAAGGCCGAACGCCAGCATAAGCGCAAGACCAAACTTCGCCGGAAACATCCGCTGCAAACGCATCATATCTGCCTTTATGGGATGGATCGCCCGCTTCATAGCGAGACCGCCTTCATCAAGCGCCTGTAATACTCTTTTAGGGATGGCGCCTCATCCCTTATGACGTCCATCGATTCCTTTTTTAGCAGTTCACCGTCATGAAGAAACAGGCAGCTTGTTGCAACCGATGCCAGCTCATCCAAGTCGTGGCTAGAGATAAGCATGGTTTTGCCCTGCTCCCGATTCAATCGACCGATAAGGGCCCATATTCTCTCGATGCCCAACGGATCCAATCCATTTGCCGGCTCATCGAAAATTAGTACGTCGGTGTCGCCCAATAAAGCCGTAGCTATATCCAGTCGCCGTTTCATTCCCAGAGAAAAACTGCTCACGCTCTTTTTCTCATCGACGTCCAGCCCGACTAGGCCCAAGACACGAGGAACCTCACGTTTCTCATCGAGCCCCCATTCCGCACATCGGATCCGAAGATTCTCAGCCGCACTGAGGGATTGGTATGCTCCGCAGGAATCTGGCACATAGCCGACACGCGTCCGCATCAGGCTCAGCTCTTTTTTCGACTTGCCTCCAAAGAGCTCCACGCTCCCCGACGATGGCTCACAGAGGCCCAAGACGATTTTAATAAGCGTGCTTTTGCCCGCACCGTTTGCACCGACAAGGGCACAAAGTTCAGACTGATTCACCTCGAAGGAAACGTCATGCAAAACGCGTCGTTTCCCATAGCGCTTTGACACCTTTGATAACTTTATCGTTGATACGCTCATCGAACTCCCGTCCTGCTTGATAGCAAAACCGCCCATATCGTTCCTTCTTTCTTTTATCGTTTTCCATTGTTGTTATTGTTTTTCGATAACTCATATTTGTCAAGATAATCTAAAAGAAAGAACCCGTGTTAGACACGGGTCCCTTCACGCTGATATTTCGTTTTAGTTGTTTGCCTTAAGCTACTCGTCGCTCAAATCGACAGCGAAGACTGATGTCGGAAGTGACGCCTCGTTGCCTCCGCCATCCCGCATCTGCCTCACGACATTTTTTGCGCGTTCGACAATAAGCTCCTCAAGCTCTTTCTCGCTCACGCGCCGAATAATATCTCCCGGTTGACAATCAAGTTCATCGCAGATATCGAGAAGCGTCTTAAGGCGAATAGCTTTTATCTTTCCGTTTCTAAGCTTTGAAATATTAGCCGGAGTATGCCCCGTGGCACGAATCAGATCAGCGCTGGTCTTTCCGGTCTTAAGCAGCTGTGTCTCAAGCTCAATGATGAGATAGCTCATGCTTCCTCCTACACAAGCTCGTCAGACTGCTCTTGGAGCAGCGAGGCATAACTCCAGATCGCCGAGATAAACAAGCAGACAACTGCGCCGATAAACGACCCCGCATCAAAGGTAGCGCCTTGGCAAATCTCAATAACGAAGGAATGAGGCACGATGTAAAGCTCCAGTCCGCCAATGGTGAGATTGACCGATTCATAGGCACCAACAAACGAAACCACGGCGTTAACAGCAAAGGCAAGTGCAAGAACACGGATAAGCCGCACATGCGCCTTGGTAAAGGGCGAGACGCCCCGAGAGATGTTATGGCTGATTCCGCACAGAACGACAAGCGAAACACCCACGACGAGTGCCAGGCACAGCCCGCTTGGGATAACGATGCTCCCGCCATCGAGAAGCGTCACGACACCGAAAGAATCGACAGAAACAACGTTTGCAACCGCATACCAGATCACGTAAACAGCCAACGCGGCAAAAGCGACGAGCATTCCCGCAAAAACGACCGCCATGCAAAAGCCAAGCTTCCTTACAGTCTCGCCCGCCTTGGCCATACGCTGAACGCTGTTGGACATACACTCACCCTCATCGACTCTATCGTTATTCGAACAGTTTATCGAACAACGATATGGATTGCATGCGGAAAGCCCCGCCAGTGCGCATGGGCCATTCACTAATCAGAAGGGGTGAGAGTGGATTTTTGGACATGTATCGAACGAGAGTGGACAATCTCCCACTTTGAGGCCGCCACCGGGCCTAAAACGGGAGATTATCAACTCTCATAGTCATCAAAGCTCGCGAGCTCTTACTCGGCCGCCTCGCGCAAGGCCGACATCGTTGCCGCATATTGCTGCTGCAGCGCATGCATTCCCTCGCGAGCGCCGTCAACGGCATCGGCGCCGCGCAGCGCTTCGGTCACCACAACCGCCGGCTCGTACAGATTATCGAATCCCAGGTTCTGGCTCACGCCCTTGAGCGTGTGCGCTGCCATAAACGCACCTTCGGCGTCTCCTGCCGCCATGGCGGCCTCCAGCTTGCCCATGCTCTCGTCATCCAAAAACTTGAGGGCAAAGCGGGCAAGCATTTCCTCGCCCATCAGCCGAGCGCAAGCGTCATCATAATTGGCACCGATCTTCTCATACGCCTCACGCATGGAAATCATGGATTAAAACTCCTTTGGTCAAACTAAATCGTGGGAAACGCAACGACGTCGGCGGGGCGTGCCAACGTCTCGGCAATTTGGTCTTGCACCTCGAGCAGGCAATCGAGCAGCAGCGGGTTAAAGGTGCCGCACTTACCGTCCAGGATCATCTGGATCGCCTCCTTGTGCGGGATAGCGTCCTTGTACACACGCACACTCGTCAGAGCATCGTACACGTCAGCCACCGAAACCACCTGCGCGGCGATGGGGATATCGTCGCCCTTGAGGCCATCGGGATAACCCTTGCCGTCCCAGCGCTCGTGATGCCAACGCGCAATCTGGTACGCATATTCCATAAGCGCATTGCCGGCGTGATGGCTACCCAGCTTAAGCAGCATATCGGCGCCGATCGTGGTATGCGTCTTCATGATCTCGAACTCCTCGGGCGTAAGGCGCCCGGGCTTGTTGAGGATCGCATCGTCAATCGACATCTTGCCGATATCGTGCAGCGCCGAAGCCAGGGCGATCGTAGAGCGTTCCTCATTGTCGAGGGAGACCGTGCCGCTACGCTGGACCAGACAGCCAAGCAGCAGCTCGGTCAGCTTCTCGATGTTCGTAACGTGTCTGCCGCTCTCGCCGTTGCGAAGCTCCATGACGCCGGCCATGATGTCGATGAGCATGCGACTGTTCTTGACGCGCTCGTTGTACTGCTGGGACAGCAGGTTCGTCAGGCGGCGCTGTTTGGCGTATAGGCGGATGGTGTTGCTTACACGGCGGCGCACGACACGGGAGTCAAACGGGCGGTTGATATAGTCCGAGGCGCCCAGCTCGTACGCGCGCAGAACCATATCATCGGAATCTTCGCTCGAGATCATGATGACAGGCAGATTGTCGATACCCGATCGGCGCGACAGATCGGCCAGTACCTCAAAGCCACTTATGCCCGGCATGATAATGTCCAGCAGCACGAGCGACAACTCATCGCCATAGCGGTCGACCATGTCGAGCGCCGCGCGACCGTTATCGGCCTCGAGGATGCAATACTCGTCCTTGAGCATCTCGCTGAGAATAGCTCGGTTCATCTCGGAGTCATCGACGATAAGCACTGAAGGCTTTTCGCTTTGGAAGGCCTCGATGGAATCGGTATCGGTCATGACCGTACCGGCTTTTGCCTTAGCGCGGCTCAATAATTGGACAGCGCGGCCAACGCCCTCATCGACCGTCTCGCCATTAATGCGAACGCCACCAACACATGCTGTCAAGCTAACACGCTCATGGCCCGGAATAACCGTGGAATGAACGGCATCGGATACGTGACGCAGACGACGGGCGAAGTCATCGGAGGGGATATTGGGCATGACGGCCACAAACTTATCGCAACCATAGCGGACAAGCTCGTCAGTCGAACGAATACCGCTGCGTATGGCCATCGCCACAGCACCGAGCGCAAGGTCGCCGGCATGACGGCCACAGGTATCGTTGAAGACCCTAAAATCATCAAGGTCGATCATGGCCACACCGGCCTGCATGCGGGCGCTGCGAAGCTTTTCCTCGTAATAACGGCGATTGCGCACACTCGTCAGCACGTCGGTGTAGACAAGGTCCTCTTCTGCGGCCTCCTGTTCATCAATCGGACGCACCATCAGCAGGACGTGAGGCTCGCCCTCGACCTTCAGAGGGCGCAGGCGAGCGCGGTACTCAACGCCATCGTTGAGCAGCCGTTCCGACACCTCATCGGAACCTGCCAAGACCTCCAAACCTGACTGGCGCAGACAGGGACACCGATCGCCGGCGAGCAGGCAGTTGGGATCGCCCTTAATCTGGTCGACCGACAGCAAACGTACCACGGGGTAGGTCTTCGCGACACGGGCGACCTCGGCGGCAGCCTCCTCGTCGGTTAGATTGGCCTCGTGATTATTGAGCATAGGGGGCCCTTTCAGTAGTTTTGCTTGGTAGCAGTGGGTGCCAAATGTTACAAGGGTAGCACCTTGTCGATGCAGGTACGCACGTGAATACCGTTTCTTTTTCATGAGTTGGCAGACGGTAGGGCTGAAGCCGCAGACGTTGGGTTTTGAGCACCCTTGTTAACACAGCCGAAACGTCTACGAAAGAAGCCCGTTTGATGATTCGGCCGCTAGAGCCCCAAGATGCCGCGGACAGCCTGGGCGGCCGCTGTCGGGCGATCGCGCAGCCCGTTGTGCGCGCCGGGAACCGTTACGAGCGGACAATCCAAAAACTCAGCCGCCGTCCTCGTGCCCGCCTCGCGGGGCGTGCCAATCGAGAGCACGCCCAGGAATACGGCGGCCACCGTTTTCGATGCGCGGGCGCGATTCCAATCGGGAACGTAGGTCATAGTGGTCTCGTATTCGTTTGCCATGAAACTGCGGCCGTTGCGCAGGGCATGCTTGGCTTCTGCCTCGGTTAACTTGGGAGCCTCAGGGTCCGAGTCGCCGATGGCGCCCAGGAAGGCCCGTAATGCCCTGGAGACCTTTCCCGCGGCGATCATCTCGAGCAAAACCGGGGCCGCGCCCAGGCCGGCACCCTCGTTTGTCACGGCGGGTTCATGCAGAATCGCACGCGAGATTATGGCAGGGTTTGCACGGAGGAGCTCCAGCGTCACCAGCGTACCGGCACTGTGCGCGAGCACGTTTGCCGGAGCGCCAATATGCTCGATAACGGCCTGCAGGTCGGCAGCCTGCGCGGCGAGGTCGTAGCGTCCGTCTGCAGCGTCGCCGCTCTCGCCGCAACCGCGGCGGTCGTAGGCAATGACGCGGTAGTCACAGGCGAGCTCGCGGGCGATGCCGTCAAAAAATGTGCCATCGACGCAGGCGCCGTGCACGCACACCAAGGCGGGCGTATCGGACGATACAACCGGGCCGGCATACTCGCGACAGGCGATCGTGGTGCCCGCATTCTCAACCGTAAAATCCATACTGTGTTCCCATCGTCAATGCCCATCCAGTTGCCCGTCAGTACGGTTGGATAGACCCGCATTGCTTTACGCTTTGTTAACAGATTAACTGTACCCGACCTGAGGCTTTTCATGGCACGGCATAATGAGCGACGTGCAAAAACGAAACTTGTAAAGCAAGAGCCCGCACCTTGCTTCGGAGCCGATGCTATGCTTAGGCACAGTTGTCTTGAGGAGCATATGTCTATGTCTACGTTTTTGAATGCCAGCCCCATCTTTGGACCGGTGCGCAGCCGCCGCCTTGGTCTCTCGCTCGGCGTCAACATGATGCCGGCCAGCGGCAAAATCTGCACGTTCGACTGCATTTACTGCGAAAACGGCCTCAACGCCGAGCGCCCCTGCCACGAGCCGTATAACACGGCTGCCGTGGTGCTCGACACGCTCGAGGCAAAGCTGCGCGAGATGGTAGCCGAGGGCGAGCTCCCCGATGTGATCACCTTCGCAGGCAACGGCGAGCCCACCGCCGCACCGGAGTTTCCGCAGGCCATCGCCGGCGCCGTCGCGCTGCGAGACGAGCTTGCCCCAAACTCCAAGATCGCCGTGCTCTCCAACGGCACGCGCGCCGACCGCCCCGAGGTGCACGACGCGCTCATGATGGTCGACGACAACATTCTTAAGCTCGATACCGTCGATCCGGCATTTATCCAGCTGCTCGACCAGCCCGTTGGCCCCTACGATGTAGAGCACCAGATTGAGACGTTCGCAAGCTTTGACGGCCATGTCATAGTCCAGACGATCTTTTTGAGCGGCGAATACCAGGGCAAGCCCATCGACAACACCGGTGAAGCGCATGTCGGCCCTTGGCTCGCGGCGCTCGAACGCATTCGCCCGCAGGAGGCGACCATCTACACGGTGGCGCGTGAGACACCGGTTGCCGGCCTTGCCAAAGCAGCGCCCGAAGCGCTCGATGCGATCGCCGCACGCGTGCGCGCCCTCGGCATCCCCTGCCAGGTGAGCTACTAGCAAAACCACACAGCAGCCAGCGCCCGCCATCCCACTCCATCAGTTGCGGTGATATAGTTCCTGTTTATGCTGTTAAACCGCTTAAATCGGAACTATATCACCGCAACTTTTATGGACGCGTGGGTGGGCTATACTAGCTGCGAATGAAAGGAAGTTAGCCATGTTTGACAACGGACCCGTGCCTGGCCGCAACGACGCTTGCTGGTGCGGCAGCGGCAAAAAATATAAGAAATGCCATAGCGCCTTTGATGAGCGCCTCGAGCGCTTGTGGGAAGAGGGCTGGGAGGTTCTGCCCCGCACGCTCTACAAGACACCCGCCGACATCGAGGGCATCAAGCGTTCGGCCGCCATCAACGTGGGCGTGCTCGACTACGTAGGCGAGCACATCGCCGCGGGCATGACCACCAACCAGATCGACCAGATGATCTACGACTACACCATCGAACACGGTGGCACGCCGGCCGACCTCAACTATGAGGGCTACCCCAAGAGCGTGTGCACCTCGATCAACGACGTGGTCTGTCACGGTATCCCCTGCGATACGGACGTGCTGCACGAGGGCGATATCATCAACGTGGACTGCTCCACGATTCTGGACGGCTACTTTAGCGATTCGAGCCGCATGTTCTGCATCGGCGAGGTCTCGGCCGAGCGCCAGCGCCTGGTCGACGTGACCCGCGCCAGCGTGGAAGCGGGCCTGGCCGCCGTCAAGCCGTGGCTGCCGCTCTCTGTTATGGCCGAGGCTGTGCAAAAGACGGTAGAGGACGCCGGCTTTAGCGTGGTGCGCGAGTACGGCGGACACGGCATTGGCAAGGAGTTCCACGAGGACCCGTTTGTGGGCTTTACCACCGAGGCGCCCGACGTGGACACCATCATGGCCCCGGGCATGGTCTTTACCATCGAGCCCATGGTCAACGCCGGAGCGCCTGACATCAAGATTAGCAAGGGTGACGGTTGGTGTGTGCGCACCAAGGACGGTAGCGATTCGGCCCAGTGCGAGGTACAGCTCGTGGTGACCGAGGACGGCTACGAGTTGCTGAGCTGGTAGCTGTAGATGCGCCGGATGCTGACGGGCACGCTCGTCTTGCATCCGGCGTTTTTATTTGAACGTTTTGCCTGATAAAACCTGCCAAAATATACCTGTCCCTTTTTGGCAGGTCGAGCGGAGAGGACTGCTTGTGAACATCCTGGTTTTGCTGCCCGTCAACGACCGCCATCGCGCAATCCTCGAGTCGAGCGCTCCGGGCGAGGACTTTATCTACACGAGCGCCGACGCCGTCACGCGCGAGCGGGTTGCCGACGCCGACGTGATCCTGGGCAACGTTGACCCCGCCATGCTCCCCGCATGCGAGCACCTTCAACTGCTGCAACTGCAGACCGCGGGCTATGACGACTACCTTGCCGCCGGCACCGTGCCGGCTGAAGCCAAGCTGTCTTGCTCAATCGGCGCCTACGGTCAGGCCGTGAGCGAGCACATGTTTGCCATGGTCCTTTCCATGATGAAGCGCCTGCCCGGCTACCACGACTTGCAGCGCGAGCATCGCTGGGAGGACTTGGGCCCGGTCACCTCGCTCAAAAATGCCAATGTGCTGGTGCTGGGCGCGGGCGACATTGGCGGTCACTTCGCCACGCTCTGCCGCAACATGGGCGCGCACGTCCGCGGCATCAAGCGTCATCCGCTCGTCTACCCCATTGTATTTGAGGACATGGACGGCATGGACGCCCTGTCCGAGCGCCTGGCCGAGGCTGATATCGTCGCATCCTTTATGCCCAGCACGCCCGAGACCCGCGGTCTTGCGAATGCCGAGTTCTTCGCCGCGATGAAGCCGGGTGCCTTCTTTGCCAACGGCGGCCGCGGTGATCTTGTGGTTGCCGACGACCTGGTCGCCGCCCTCGAGTCCGGGCACCTTGCCGGCGCCGCGGTCGATGTCACCGACCCCGAGCCGCTGCCCGCGGCAAGCCCCCTGTGGGATGCGCCCAACATGCTCATCACGCCGCACGTCTCCGGTTGGTTCCACCTGGCAGCCACGCTCAACAACGTGGTCGACATCGCCGCCGAGAACCTTCGTCATCTTCAGGCTGGCGAGACGCTACGTTGTTGGGTTGAGCATTAATTTGTTCCGGCGTTTTACCAAACGCCGGAACCCCTCGACGCTGCGAGCCCGCCGTTTGGCCAATCTGCCGTTCAATTTCAAAGGCGCGACCAGAAGGTCAGCGCCTTTTCATTTCACGGCACCTTGGCGCAAACGGCGAGCTCTCGCTGGCGTGCGCTCTACCTGCGGCGTTTCGCTGGCGCCGGCTTCATCTGCAAGCCTTAGCAGTTCCGTCTTGCCGCTGGCGTTGTGGCATTTGCCCAGATAAAACCTGCCAAAATAAACCTGTCCCTTTTTGGTAGGTTTGGTGCAATGGGGTCAGGTTGGCTTGCGCCATACCGGTAGTTCTGTCTGCGACACTCTCGCCAAAGTGATATCAAACATACATCTAGCGTTTTCGACACTTCGCTTATTAGAGCCAGTCCGTCTCCTCGTCATAGCGGTCCGAATAGGCGTTACGCTTGAGTTCTTCAGCACTCGTTGGTCGCGCCTTGGACACGTCGACCCCTGACTCATGGCAAGCGGCGACGAACAGCTGTAAACCCCGATCAATAAGCTGAGCCCCACGCTCGGCCTTCATTTCTTCGGCTCGCATTTAGAGCTCCACGCTTTCGGCGCCGTTGATGGTTAGGTTTCGCTCGTAGAAGGCGGTGAGGGCGCGGATGGCGTACATCACGTCGCGCACGCCGCCGGTCTCGTAGCTCGAGTGCATGGCCAGCTGCGGCAGGCCCACGTCCACGGCATGCATGCTCGCCTGCATGTTCGACAGGTTGCCGAGCGTGGAGCCACCCGCCATATCGCTCTTGTTGGCGAAGGCCTGCGTGGGCACGTCGGCGTCATCGCAGATGGCCTGGAACACCGCGCGGCTAAAGGCGTCGGTGCAGTAGTGCTGGTTGGCGGCCTCCTTGATGACGATGCCGCCGTTGAGCACAACCTGGTTGCGGGCGTCGCACTTCTCAGCGTGGTTGGGGTGCACGGCATGCGCGTTGTCGCAGCTCACGAGCATCGAAGCGGCAAGCGCACGGTGGTACGACTCGTCATCGAAGCCCAGCGATCCGTTGATGCGGCGCAGCGCGTCGGCCAAGAACGTCGACATGGCGCCCTGCTTGGTCTCGGAGCCGACCTCCTCGTTATCGAAGCAGCAGAAGACCGAAACGTCGTGCGCGTTCTCGGCACCCAAAAATGCCTGCAGCGAGGTGTAGGCGCAGGCCAGGTCGTCGAGCTTGGGCGTCGAGATAAACTCGTCGGCCCAGCCCCAAATGCGCGCATCCTGTCGGTTGACGAGGAACAGATCGCGGCCCAGAATCTGCTCAGGATCAACAGCCAGTTCGTCAGCGATCAGAGCATCAAAGTCGCCCTGCTTAAGATCGCCGGCGCTGATGAGCGGGCACAGGTCGACGGCTCGGCTGGGAGCAAAGCCCTCGTTGACGCCACGGTTCATATGGATGGCAAGGCTCGGGATAATA
The DNA here is from genome assembly GCA_905198355.1 of uncultured Collinsella sp. Taxonomy (GTDB): domain Bacteria; phylum Actinomycetota; class Coriobacteriia; order Coriobacteriales; family Coriobacteriaceae; genus Collinsella. Next base: position 50,576 of record CAJKCG010000007.1, read on the forward strand.
GCGACCTCGCGCTCGGTGGCAAGCAGGCGGCTCTCAATGCGGTCACCCTCGCGCACCAGCACGCGGCCCGCAAGCGCCAGCGGACGGTCGAACCAGGTGTAGTCGATCATGCCGCCGTAGGCCTCGGTGTTCAGGCGCAGCGTCTCGCCCGCGCCGTCGAGTTCGGGCACGGCCTTGACCTTAAACGTCGGCGAATCGCTGTGCGACGCCGTGAGCTGAAAATGGTAGTCGCCGGCAACGCCGTCCTCGCCCCATGTCGCGGCCAGGTCCTCGCCCACCTTAAAGGCAACGACGCTCGAGGTGTTGCGCTGCGTGTAATAACGCCCGCCCGGTTCGATATCCCACGCCGCATTCTCGGGCAGGTAGGTAAAGCCCGCCTCGTCGAGCTCGGCCATAATGGTCGCCGCCGTATGGAACATGCTGGGGCATGCCTCGATAAAGTCGATAAGGTCGTTGGCGGCCTCGATATCGTCGGCCGTCACATGCGCGCGCTCGGGCGTTTCCTGATCCGTCATGCTCTCCCCTTTCGCTGGGCTGATGATCCCCTCCAGCATACCCCGCCGCGCCAGCGCCGCACTCTTCATTCCATGCTTAATTCCGCGCCGCTCACCAAGTTGAGTCATCATGCCCGTGCTCCTTTTGCGACAATTGCACTAACAGGACGAGAGGAGTCGTCATGAAGCCACGTAACATTTCCATCGCCTGCGGTGTCGCGGGAGCCGCCGTCGGCCTTGCCGCTGCTGCCAGCATCGTTTACCGCAAGCAAATCAAGTCCGCCGCGTCGCTCAAACGCTTGACTGGCTACGCAGACGGCTATGACCTGTATGGCATCGACATCGCCTACGACTACGATCTTGATCGCATCATCGCCGCTGGCGTGCGCGACGACCAGGCCTACATCGATGCCGTAGTGGCTCAGGTGCTCCCCGGCGTGCCGGCACATGTCCAGGCGCCCCAGTTTGCCTGCAGCGCTTTTGTCGCCGTGGACGCCGAAGGCCGCGTGCGCACCGGTCGCAATTACGACTTTAAGGACGACACCTCGGCACTGCTGGTGCGCAATCACCCGCGCGACGGCTATGCCTCCATCGGCTTTGCGGCCCTTAACAACCTGGGCGATAACACTCCGCTTGACTCCGTCGCCGGACGCGCCGCGGCGTTGATGGGCCCGTTTGCCCAGCTCGACGGCGTCAACGAATGCGGCGTGTCCATTGCCGTGCTCACCCTGGATTCCAAACCCTGTGACCAGGACACGCAGCGCCCCGTCATCAACACTTCGCTCGCCATCCGCCTGGTGCTCGACCGCGCGGCTACCACGCAGGAGGCCGTCGACCTGCTTTCTGCCTACGACATGCACGCCATGGCAGGACGCGATTACCACTTCTTTATCAACGACGCCGCCGGTGACGCGCGGGTGGTGGAGTGGGATCCGCGCGACCCCGACCGCGCATGCAAGGCGACGCCCGTGCGCCAGGTTACGAACTTCTACGCCTGCTATGGCGACGAAGTGCTACCCAACCAAAAGAACGGCGAACTGGGCCATGGCCAGGAACGCGCCATCGCCATCGCCGATGTCCTCGACGCCCATGTCGGTGCCCAAGACGAGGCAGTCGCTTGGAAGGCCCTACGCGCTGCAGCGCAAGAGCCCAATCCGGAAGACATCACCAGCAACACGCAGTGGTCGGTCGTCTTTGACAACACCGAGCCCGCTGCCGCCATCACGCTGCGCCGCCATTGGGGCGACGTCGACGCCTTCGCGTTGTAAGGAGCCAGGCCCGTCGTCCTTACGCTCGCCTGACGCTGCTTACATTTCTATACATTTGAGCTAACACGTTTTACCCCTGTATCAACAGTGTGCGGGGGTAAACTTATGCGCATGTTATAACTTGCCCGGAAGGATTCATCATGCTCAGGATCGGTCTTCTTACCAGTGGCGGCGACTGCCAGGCGCTCAACGCCACCATGCGCGGCATCGTCAAAACACTCATGACCAATAGCGAAGAGCCTATCGAGATCTACGGTTTTGAGGACGGCTACCAGGGCCTTATCTACAGCCGTTTTCGCGTGATGACGCCCGCCGATTTTAGCGGCATCCTCACCCGCGGCGGCACCATCCTGGGCACGAGCCGCACGCCGTTCAAGCGCCTGGACATTCCCGAGGCCGACGGCGTCGAGAAGGTGCCCGCAATGGTCCACACCTATCACAAGTTGCAGCTCGACTGCCTGTTTATGCTGGGCGGTAACGGCTCCACCAAGACCGCCAACCGCCTGCGCGAAGAGGGCCTCAACGTTATCGCCCTGCCCAAGACCATCGATAACGACACCTGGGGCACCGAGCTGACGTTTGGCTTTACGAGCGCCATCGACGTCGCCACCAAGTGCATCGACGACATCCACACCACCGCCTCGAGCCACGGCCGCGTGTTTGTCATCGAGATCATGGGCCACAAGGTTGGCTGGATCCCGCTGTACGCCGGCGTCGCGGGCGGCGCGGATGTCATCTTGATTCCCGAGATCCCCTACGACATGGATAACGTCATCAAGACCATTGAGCATCGCATGGAGACCGGCAGCCGCTTTACCATCGTGGCCGTCGCCGAGGGCGCTATCTCCAAGGAGGACGCGGCGCTGTCCAAGAAGGAATACAAGAAGAAGCTTGCCGAGCGCACGAGCCCGTCGATCGTCTACGACATCGCCAAGGAGATTGAGGCCAAGACCGGTCGCGAGACCCGCGTCGCCATCCCCGGCCACACGCAGCGCGGCGGCCAGCCCGATGCCCAGGACCGCATCTTTGCGACCCAGTGCGGCGTCGAGGCAGCGCTTGGCTGCCTGCGCGGCGAGTTTGGCTACATGATTGCCCTGCGTGACGGCAAGATGTGCCACATGCCGCTCGAGGAGGTCGCCGGCAAGCTCAAGCATGTCAACCCCCAGAGCGATCTGGTACGCGAGGCCAAGGCGTTGGGCATCAGCTTCGGCGACGAATAGCCTCGGCTGGAATCCACCCCATCGGGCCCTCCGACCCCGCCCGACGTATTTCGATTTGGCTCCTCCCTTGACTCCGTCAAAGGTCGCCAATCGAAATCGTCGGGCGGGGTCGGAGGGCCCTGCGTTTACATACTCGCCGGGGCTATTCGTCTTCTTGCTGCGGGTGCCTGGTCTGAAATTAAGTTGCGGTGAAATAGTTCCCGCTTAGCCCGCAAATGGCTGAATCTAGAAACTATTCCACCGTAACTTACTGAGTGGGGACTCTTGGCTGCTACTTGCACTGACATTTGTCCTAAAATGGCTGGTCGTTAGGGGTTGCTACCGGTAGTTGCGGTAGGGTCGGAGCAGATTCTAACTAGAAATGGTGGTCGCTACCGGTTGTTCTCGGCATACTCGGCTCATTCGATTCGACCATCAAACGAAAGGAACCACCATGGATCTTGCGATGGCACAGCGCCTCGTCGATCGCCGTAAAGCTGCCGGGCTTTCTCAGGAGGCGCTTGCTGCCCAGCTGGGCGTAAGCCGCCAGGCTGTTAGTAAATGGGAGCGCAGCGAGTCCTCACCCGATACCGATAACCTTATTGCGCTCGCCGCGCTGTATGGCGTGTCGCTGGATGAGCTGTTGTATGGGGAGGCGGCCAACGATGCCGACGACCTGAAGGACGGTAGCGCCGACACCGAGACGGCGGATGTGGCTGACGAGGCTGAGGGTTCTGCCGAGCACGCCGATTGCGGCAACAAACCACTTGTCGATATTTCCCTCGCGCGCGGTATCCACGTCATTGATCCCAATAAAGGCGAGGAAGTCCATGTTGGTTGGAGCGGCATCCATGTGACCAACGAGCGCAAAGGCGAAGAGGTGCATGTGGGGCCGGGCGGCGTGCATATCGATACGCTTGAGGACGATGGGCATAGCGTACGCACCAATGACGACGGCACCGTCACCATCGACGGCGAGACGTTTTCCAGCTGGAAGGAAGCACACGACAAGCTCGACCATCATGGCAAGCATTTCCACACCAAGGTCGGACGTGCATGGAACAAATTCCCCTTCCCCGCACTTGTCACTCTCGCCTATCTGGTGCTCGGCATTGTCTACGGCACATGGGGCATGGGGCTTTTCCTCGTCTTTTTGATTCCCGTCTACTACGCGATTGGTGACTTCATCGATCGACGCCATTTGTCTAAGCTGATCGAGGTCATCTACCCGGCAGCCGCCATCGCTTGGTTCCTCTACATGTGGCTCTGTTTGGGACAGCCCCATCCTGCATGGATCATCCTCATCACGATTCCCGTCATCAAAGCGCTCATGCGCTGGTGCCGCAAACAATGGAAGCACCGCCAACAGGCCTAACACGCTCCGACCCACCAGCACCCAACCACCCCCGCCCTTCTCCTAAGTTGCGGTGAGATAGGGACTGTTTTGAAGCTCCAAAGCGCCAAACAGTCCGTATATCACCGCAACCTACAAACAACTGGGTCAGTTCCGGCACGGAGATTAGCATTGAGCTGACCACGCGCCAAGAAAAGGGCCTATTTACTACGTTTAACTCGAGAGGGCCGACCATACCCGCCTTTTCCGAATATTTGCAAGCCCTCTACCTGCGGTTTTAATTTCATAATCTTTGTCATGGTCGAGGGTGTGGTAGCAAACGTAGTAGATAGGCCCGTTTTGCAGCATACGACCCATTCAAGCCCAATCTCGAAGGCTAAAGAGAGCCTCTCATCCACGCCTGCGAGCGAAAACCAAATAGAATGAAAGGCAAATGGAAAGCCCGTTTAACGAGCGGAGGACATATGCGCGACGTAGCCGAAAGCGACTGGAAGCTGTTTAAGAAAATGCTTCCTCAATGGCAAGAACGTTATATGGAAAAGCTCATCGGCCAGTACGTTGAGATACTGAACGGCGACAGTGAAGCGTCCAGTAGATTTTGGGCACTAGAAGAGCGCCTCAATAGAGACAAGCTGTCCTCAGGCGTAATTGCAAACGACATTCGCCGCAGCACAATGCACCGCGAGATAGCCAATTTGCTTATCGACAGCGTGATCACCCTTGACGACCTTGACGGTTTTACCGAGGACATTAAGAGCTATGCGCAACACTGGATTGGCCAGTAAGAGCACTGGACGACAAACATCCCCAGCAAAACGGGGCGAACGCCGGGCCACATAATGGTTGTCCGGCGTTTGCCCAGATAAAACCTGCCAAAATAAACCTGTCCCTTTTTGGCAGGTTACTCGGCGCTTTTGAGGGCGCCGACCATGTCAATCTTGTTGAGGGTACGGTTGGTGGCGAGGTTGACGATAAACGTAAAGCCAAAAGAAAGTACCACGGCAAGCACGTAGCTCAGTGGCTCGACCTCAACGTCAAAGTACAGCGACGGCATCTGCAGGATGTACGTGAAGCTCTCAGCCAGCAAGCCGCCCAGCGGCACGCCCAGCGCGGCTCCGATCGCCGTGAGGATCAACGTCTCCTTGTTGACGTAGTGGTGCACCTCGCCACGGCGAAAGCCCAGCACCTTGATGGTCGCCAGCTCGCGTTCGCGCTCGGAGATATTCGTGTTGGACAGCGTAAACACCACCACAAACGACAGGCACGCCGCCATAAAGGTCACAAGCACCACGACCGAATTGATAATCGTAAAGTTTGCCTCATAGTTTTCCCAATGCTCGGCGGTACTCGACAGCGTAATCCAACCATCGCTCTTAAGACGGTTGGTAAACGCAATCTGATCGGCCGACGAACCCTTAAGCAGCGCAAGGATGCCGTTGAGGCGCGCGCTTCGACCGAATGCGCGCTCATAGGTGCTCTGCGTCATGTAAAGCGTGTTGCCTAGATAGTTGAGCGAGATGTCGCTGACTTTGACCTTGGCAACATTGAGCGACGAATCCTGGACGTGTGCCGTATCGCCCGGCTGAATCCCCAGCACCAGCTGTGAACTCTTACTCAGATACACGTCTCCGTCACGCAAAGACAGCGGCTCTTTGGACTCGTCTTCGAGGCGCACATAGTCGTCCAGGTCGTTCGTGCGGTCATCGGGCACCACGATCAGCTGCACGGTCTCGCTCTTGCCGCCAAACGTAAAGGTAACGTTGTCAGTCATGATCGGCAGCGTTGAAGTTACGGTCACACCGGAATCCTTGACCGCGCTTCGCTCGTCGAGCGCCGCGCACGTCTGCGAAAAATCGTCAGGATTGGCGACCGCCAGCAGATCGTAGCGTGTGATGTGACCGTACTGCTTGGGCGAAAGCGCGACCGACGTGTCGCGAATACCCATACCGCAGATCACGAGCGCCGTGCATCCCGCGATGCCAAAGATGGTCATAAAGGCACGCTTTTTGTAACGAAACAGGTTGCGCGCAGCCACCTTGTTCAAAAAGCCCATGCGGCGCCAGATAAAGCCGATGCGCTCAAGTAGGATGCGCGAGCCGGCGCGCGGGGCCTTGGGGCGCATGAGCGAGGCCGGGGTCTCGGCCATCTCGTGGCGGCAGGCGATAATTGTGGCGCCCACCACGCCCACGGCAAACAGCGCCACCGAGACGATCGAGGACACAATGTCATACGAAAGCAGCATCTGGGGCAGCGAGTACATGTCGTCGAACACCGTAAACAGGAACAGCGGCAGGCCCACAAATCCGATGATGTTGCCGAGCACGCCGCCGATCAGACACGCCCACAGCGCATAGTCCACGTATTTGGACAGGATGCGCCCACGCGAATAACCGAGCGCCTTATACAGGCCGATAAGCGTGCGCTCCTCCTCGACCATGCGCGTGGCGGTGGTAAGGCTGATGAGCACGGCAACGATAAAGAAGATGAACGGGAACACCGTCGCAATAGCCTCAATTGACGAGCTATCGCTCTCCACGCTTGAGTAGCTTGCGATATTGCCGCGGTCCTGGATGTACCACGTGCATTCACCCAAATCGGAAAGCTCGGCGCGGGCATCGGCAAACTGCTGGTCGGCGGCGGCACGGCGCTGGTCCAGGTCGGCTTGCGCATGCGCACGCTCGTCGCTACCCTCGGCCATGCGGTTGATGTTGTCCTGCTCGATCCCAAAGACCATATTCGCCTGACGCTCAGCCGCGTCCAAACTCGCCGGCGTGTCGACCGTCAGCTCCTGAGCGCGCGCCTCCTCACGCTCGTCACGAATCTTCTCGATATTGCCCTTGACCTCGTTAATCCTTGCCGCATAGGCATCGGAATAGGAGTTGAGGTCCTTGGCTCCCTCGACGATTACGTGGATCGCGGAATAGGACGACGACGTCGCGGCATCCTCACTCACGTAGAACTTGTAGTCCGCGGCCGAGGCGGCACGGAAGGCGTTGACTGTCGAGTCAGAGCTCACATCAGTGGGATCGAGGACCTCAGCCGTAATGGTGTAGTCCCCATCGGCAAACTGGTCCTTGGCGCTTTGGTTCGACGAGCTCGCGTCATTGGCGGCAAAACTCACCGTATCGCCGATTTTCTTGCCCGAAGCCTTCAAAAAACGTGAGGTCACTGCCACTTCGCCCGAAGTCTCGGGCAGCTCGCCGCGTACTAGCACCGGTTGGTCAATATTCTCTTTGGAGAGGCTCTGTACGACGACACGCTCGCGCGTCGTACCCACGGCGGTATAGGCGGTCTCGGTATAGATGCCCTCGGCCGTCTCGACGCCGTCGACCTCCTGAATGGCCGCAAGATCGTCATCGGTCAGACCATAGGTCGACTGCACGTTGATGTCATAAACATTCTGCTGGTCAAAATAGGCATCGACCGAATCGCACAGATCCTCGCAACCCGCCTTGAGGCCGCACATCACGCTCACGCCGAGCGCCGTGATTACGACGATGGATAAGAAGCGCTTAAGACTGCCTCGGATTGTGCGGTAGATGCCACGGCGAAAAACCATCGGCACCATATCGTTTGAGCTTTGGGCAGTGCGGTAGGTCGTAAAATCCTGCTCGCGCTCCGTGTTCTGCGCATCGCGGCGTTGGCTGTTGTGGCGGTCCTGGTCCATGGGCGCTACCACTCGATCGTCTCGATCGGCACGGGATTTTGCTGGACCGTCTCGCTCTCCACGCGGCCATTCTTAAAGCGAATCAGGCGATCGGCCATGGGCGCGAGCGCGGAGTTGTGGGTGATGATAATGACCGTAATGCCCTGCTTGCGGCAGGTATCCTGCAGCAGCTGCAAGATCTGCTTGCCAGTTTTGTAGTCAAGCGCGCCCGTGGGCTCGTCGCACAGAAGCAGCTTGGGGTTCTTTGCCAGTGCGCGGGCGATGGACACGCGCTGCTGCTCGCCGCCCGAAAGCTGCGCCGGAAAGTTGGCGAGGCGCTCACCCAGGCCGACCTGGCGAAGCGTCTGTTCGGCATCGAGCGAATCAGGGCAGATCTGAGCTGCGAGCTCAACGTTTTCGAGGGCCGTCAAGTTGGGAACCAGATTGTAGAACTGGAAGACAAAGCCAACATCGGCGCGGCGGTATTCCACGAGCTGCGCCTCGTTGGCGGAGCTCACGTCACGCCCGTCCACCGTCACGGTGCCGGAAGTCGCCGTATCCATGCCACCCAGAATGTTGAGCGCCGTGGTTTTACCGGCGCCCGAAGCGCCCAGGATAATGGCAAGCTCGCCACGCTCAACGGTAAAGCTCGCGCCGTCGAGCGCATGAATGCGGGCATCGCCCTCGCCGTATGCTTTGATGACGTCTTTGAATTCGATATAGGCCATCGATCGGTTCCCATCTGGTCGGATAACTCTTTAGTATTACCCATTTCGCACCGACCAAAAAGGGACAGGTTTATTTTGGCAGGTTTTATAAGGGGAAACGTACCTCTTTGGGGGCAGCGCGGGACGCGCAGGGGCGGCCGTGCAGATCGGCACAGCCGTCTCACGTCGAATCGACCGACGCCTGCCTTTCCGTGACACCGGCAACTCGTTTTTGCTTGTTGGCATGGCCGCCATTATGCCTTGGGACTGAGCACTCAAATTCTCACTCCTCATTGCCACGCTTGCCGCAAGCTATCAGGGTGACGAGATGACGACGCTCGCTGTAGCAGCGCAGCCACACTCTATAAGCGAGGCGTTTGCCAGCAAAAAAGCGCGCGACAGGGTAAGCCCGCCGCGCGTTATCCTATGCGGACTAGTTATTGTTGTTGGTCATCGAGGCCACTGCTGCCGCAAGATTGGAAATGGGCATTGTCTGCAGCCAGATGCGCCCCGGACCGGTGAGCACAGTGTTGAACACGCCTTCACCGCCAAACATGATGTTTTTGACGCCCTTGACCATCTGCGCGTCGATACTCACCGTCTCCTCAAAGCCGGCCACGTTGCCGGTATCTACAATCATTTGCTGGCCAGCAGCAAGCTCGTACTCAACTAGGTCGCCGTCGATCTCGGCAAAGGCAATACCCGAGCCCGTGAGCTTTTGCATGATAAAACCCTCGCCGCCAAAGACGCCGGTCTTTGCCTTCTTGTTAAAGTGGATGCTCAGCTCAACACCACTTTCCGCGGCAAGGAACGAACGCTTCTGCAAAATCCAGCTCTTACCAGGGCCAATCTCGATCGGTATAATGCGGCCGGGGAAGCAAGAGCCAAACGCAATCATGCCATCGCCGTGCGCGGTCCAAATGTTTTGGAACAACGCCTCACCCGAAAAAGCCTTAGAGAACATCTTGCCTATGCCACCGCCCGAGGTGGACATCTCCATGTTGGGGGTCATCCAGACCATGGCACCGCTTTCGGTGATCATGGATTCGCCGTCGCTAAGGTTGCACGTAACAACCGGGAAAGCCCCTCCGCCGATCTCGTACTGCATGACCGTCTCCTTTCCACTCAGGAGCCGAATAACGATGCCTATATTTTAGCAGGTAGAGATGCATATGTTCACACCGCCCATGCCCTCTCCTGCGGACGTTTCCCCAGATAAAACCTGCCAAAATAAACCTGTTCCTTTTTGGCAGGTTTTAAAGGCAAACGGTGAAGGTGATCTGGTTGCCGTGACCGGATACGGTGGCGGCGCCTCCATGGGCCTCGGCGATGGCACACACCACGGACAGGCCCACGCCCGAGCCACCCGTCTTGGAGCTGCGCGACGCATCCGCACGATAGAAGCGATCGAACAATCGGTCCAGGTCGCCCTCGGGCAGCTCGTCCACGGCGTTCGATACGACAAGCTCGGCGGCGCCCTTGCCTTTGCCGTGCGAAACGGCGCACAGGCTCAGCTCAATCACGCTGCCCTCGCTCGCATAGCGCGTGGCGTTGTCCAGTAGCAACTCAACCACCTGCGCCACCGCCGCGGCATCGGCATGGGTCCGCACGCCGGTCGCAATCGACGTCGACAGGCGTTTACCGCCTGAGACCGCCATCGACTTAAACGGCGCCACCGCCTTGTTCACCGCCTCCGAAAGATCGATCGACGCCATGGTAAAGCCCGCCGAGCCCTCGTCCATGCGTGCCAAGAACACCAAGCGCTCCGTGAGCGCCGATAATAGCGCACCCGCACTCGCCTTAGTGCTGCCTTAGCAGGTCGATGAGCATATTTAAAAAAGCAAGGTTATAGCTTAGTCGGACTTAAGGAACGGGCGGCTTCACATCTCGCCCTGCAAACAACGCCCGTACAGCGAGCGCGCTTGCCGCATGGGCGTTGCGGCCGCCTGCAGCTTATAGATAAGCACCCTCGAGGCGCAGCAGCCATTCCTTGCGGTCAAGGCCGCCAGCATATCCGTTAAGCGACCCGTCGGCTGCCACCACGCGATGGCACGGCACGATAATCGAAATAGGGTTGCGAGCGACCGCAGCCCCCACCGCGCGAGGAGATACAACGGGCGCCTCGTTTCCCGGCACACGATGTCGAGCCGCAACACGCTGGGCGATCTCGCCATACGTAGCGACCTCGCCACGCGGAATTGAAAGCAGCTCAAACCAAACCTCACGCTGAAACGCCGTGCCAATCATATGCAACGGCGGTGTAAACCGAGGCTCCTGCCCCGCAAAATAAGCATTCAGCCAAGCCCAAGAACGCTCAAGCACCGAAGAAGCCGCGCCATTTGCCGGACTCACCGACAACATCCCACCGGTACCAGAAACCGCATCGGCACCTACGACATACTCCGCATCCTCTTTGAGCAGCGTAGAGCCAAAGTGCTCCTGCCCCTCAAACCAAAGCCCCGTCAAACCGCGGCCATCAGCGGCAAGCAGGATTTCGCCCAAAGGCGAAGCAAACGTCGTCGTGACCACCAGCGGCTCCTTTCAAAACTCCGCAACATAATACCGCGAACTGTGCAGACAACCCCCGCAGATACGTCCGGGCGGGCTCGCAATTACTTCAGCGAGGCTGTTTTTCCCAATCAAGCGAAGAAGACGCGGGGCTTCGACGCCAGGGCGGTACCCCCGCCAGCTGAGCTCTAATACTTTTCCCGAGAAGTGAACGAGTGAAAACGAAGTCCCGGAGCATCCACACCTTTAGACCGCAAAACCGCAGGATTCGCGCTGCAAAACCGCAGGAAATAGCGGTCAAAATATGCCAATGCTTCGGGGGTCCAAATAAGGTCGTTCACTTCTCGGGAAAGTATTAGACCTCAATTCGCACCAAGCCCAAAGTCACCCCAGGCAGCAGGCGCGAAGCGCCGCCGCTGCCGCCACGGCCCCGCAGTAGACCCAGACGGCAGGCGCGAAGCGCCGAGGCCGCCGCCGGGACTAGGGCCTGCAACGGCCACGTGCCCCCACATCAGCCCAGCGGCCCCAACCAGCAACGGCCCCATCGCAGGCCGCTCGCAGCCGAGTCACCGCAGGCAGGGGCCGGGCTTAGTTTTCAGAACACTCCGCAGACCAGTGTGGCGCCTTGTCCGCGGCTCCGAAGGAGCAGGACAAGGCGCCACACATGGTCGAGGACGTTCTGAAAACCAAGCCCGGCCCCCGCCGGACAGGTCAACCGCTACTCGCAGAGCAGCTTAGCGATCTGGACGGCGTTGGTTGCCGCGCCCTTACGGATTTGGTCGCCGCAGCACCAGAAGGTGATGCCGCGCGCAGCCTCGGGGTTCGAAATGTCGCGGCGCACGCGACCGACCCAGATCAGGTCCTGGTCGGAGGTGTCCATCGGCATGGGGAAGCGGTCGTGCGCATCCTCGGCACTCATGTCGTCAACCAGCTTGACGCCCGGAGCGGCAGACAGCGCAGCACGAGCCTCCTCAACCGTAATGTCGCGCTCAAACTCGAGCGTAATGCTCTCGGAGTGCGAACGCAGCACGGGCACGCGCACGCAGGTGCAGTTCACGCGCAGCTCGGGCAGATGCATGATCTTGCGGCCCTCGTTTTGCAGCTTCATCTCCTCGGAGGTAAAGCCTTCCTCCTTGACACCGCCGATCTGCGGAATCAGGTTGCTCGCCAGCTGGGCGGCAAACGCGCGCGGCTCGGGAATCTCCTCGCCACGGCCCAGGGCGGCAAGCTGAGCCTCGAGCTCGGCCATACCGGGAGCGCCAGCGCCCGAAGCTGCCTGATACGTGGACACGATCATACGCTTCACGCCAGCAAGCTGGTGCAGCGGCCACGTGGGAACCAGGCCGATGATGGTCGCGCAGTTGGGATTGGCGATAAGGCCGTGATGCCACTTGATGTCGTCGGCATTGATCTCGGGCACGACCAGCGGCACCTCGGGATCCATGCGGAAGGCGTGGCTGTTGTCGACCACGACGGCGCCGCGCTTGACGGCCTCGGGCAGTAGCTCCTTCGCAATATCGTCGCCGGCGGCGCCGAGCACGATGTCGCAGCCCTCAAAGGCCTCGGGGCAAGCCTCCTCAATCACAACCTGCTCGCCGCGGAACTCGACGGTCTTGCCCGCAGAGCGCGCGCTCGCTAGCAGCTTGAGCTTGCCGACCGGAAACTCCTGCTCGTTGAGGCACTCGAGCATCTGGGTGCCCACGGCTCCCGTCGCGCCCAAAATAGCAACCGTGTACTGTTTCATGCTTCCCCCTTTAAAGGCTGTGGCTTTTGCCCGCACGCCGAGCAGGCCGATTATTGTTGCCAGTGTATACAAGAACAGGGCGGGCACGAAACCCGCCCCGTCGAAACGAAACCGAAACGAAACGCCCCGCCGTAGTTTTTGAAGCAAGTCCCAAAAATCTACTGGGATAGCAGCTACTTGTGGAGCGCGGCCGGGACGGGATCGACCGGCGCGGGAGCCTCCAGGTCGGAGACCTTCACAATGCCGTTCTCATCGGAGAAGGCGCGGTAAATGGTCCGAATCGCCAGGTCGAAGTCCTTCTCCTCGACACCGATAATGATGTTGATTTCGTCACAGCTCTGCGAAATCATACGCACGCTCACGCCGGCCTGGCCAAGCATGCCAAACAGGTGGCCCGAGATACCTGCGCGGCCGCGCAGGTTACGGCCGACGGTCGCGATGAGCGCCAAGCCCTCAACGACCTCGATCTCGAGCGGCTCGACCTCCTGCTGAATGTCGCCCACGAGCGAGTACAGCGAGTCGTGCACGTCCTGCTCCTGCACCACGGCGCCAAAGCGGTCGACACCGGTGGGCATGTGCTCGACGGAAACGTCATAGCGCTCGAAGACCGAAAGCGCACGGCGCATAAAGCCGACACGCGGCTTGGTGCGGTCGCGGGCAACGTTGATGGCGACAAAGCCGCGCTTGCCGGTCACGCCGGTAATGATGGGCTCCGCCTCGCCCTCGTCAGCCGTCTCGCTAATGATGGTGCCGGGGTCCTGCGGCGCATTGGTGTTCTTGATGACCAGCGGAATACCCGCCTCGCGCACAGGGAACACGGCCTCCTCGTGCAGGACGCTCGCGCCCATGTACGAAAGCTCGCGCAGCTCCTCGTAGGTAACGCGGGCGATGGGCTGAGCCTCGGGCACAATGCGAGGATCGGCAGAATAGAAGCCCGAAACGTCGGTCCAGTTCTCGTACAGGTCGGCACCAAGGCACTTGGCCAGAATCGAGCCGGAAATATCGCCGCCGCCACGGTCGAGCAGCTTGATCTGCCCCTCACGCGTCGCGCCGTAGAAACCGGGCATAACAAAGCCGCCCTGCTGGCCGTACTCCTGCACCAGCTCGGCGGTGCGGTTCATGCTGAGCGTACCGTCATGATGGAACGCCACGACCGTCGCGGCATCCAGGAACGGCAGGCCCAGGTACTCGGCCATCAGGCGAGCGGTAAAGTACTCGCCGCGGCTTACGAGCTCCTCAGTAGAGTAGCCACCGGAGCGAGCACGCTCGGCAAAGGCCGCAAACTCTTCGCGGATGGGATAGGTGAGCCCCAGCTCGTCAGCGATATCAAAATAGCGCTGGCCGATGTCCTCGAGCAGCTCCTCGCACGACACGTGGTACTTGACGTGCGCGTTGACCAAGTAGAGCAGATCGGTCACCTTGGTGTCGCCCTTAAAACGGCGACCGCAGGCAGAAACCACCACAAAACGGCGGGCCGGGTCGGCATCGACAATGGCCTTGATCTTCTTAAAGTGTTCGGCGTCGGCGACCGACGAGCCGCCAAACTTGGCAATCTTAATCATGGGCTGGAGGTTACCTTTCTAAAAAGCCTCTGCGAACCTATTTTGCGCGCTCTGATACCATGGTTTCACCGATTGGGACCAAGGCATCCGAGGAGCAGTGTTATATGGGAACTTATCATAGTACACGAGGACGCACTTTATCGTGCTCAAGTAAGGTGGCAATCCGTACCGGCATCGCTCCCGACGGGGGTTTGTTTGTCTCGGACGAGCTCGGCACCCAGCAGGTCGATATCAGCTCGCTTGCAGATAAATCGTACTTTGAAATCGCTCAAGATGTGTTGGGAATGTTACTGAATGATTACACGGACGAAGAAATTTCGGCCTGTGTGAATGAGGCTTACCGCGGCACGTTCGCGAGCGAAGAGGTCACGCCGCTCGTCAAACTCGACGCCGCACCGGGCGCCGACGCCCCTCAGACCTATGTGATGGAACTCTTTGGCGGCCCCACGAGCGCCTTTAAGGACGTCGCCCTGCAGATGCTCCCCCGCCTGATGGCCCGCACTTCCGCCAAGGACGGCGGCGCCGAGCGCATCATGATCGTCACCGCCACGTCGGGCGACACGGGCAAGGCAGCACTCGCCGGTTTTGCCGACGCCCCGGGCACGGGCATCACCGTCTTTTATCCCGAGGGCAAGGTCAGCCGCGTCCAGAACCTGCAGATGTCCACACAGGAGGGCGATAACGTCGCCGTCTGCGGCATCCGCGGTAACTTCGACGACGCCCAGAGTGCCGTCAAGCGCATCTTTGCCGATAAGGAGCTTGCCGAGCGCCTGGAGGCCGCTGGCACGGTGCTTTCGAGCGCCAACTCCATCAACGTCGGCCGCTTGGTGCCGCAGGTCGTCTACTACTTTGCCGCCTATGCGCAACTGCTACGCGCCGGCGCTATCGAGGCTGGCGACGCCGTAGAGTTCTGCGTGCCCACCGGCAACTTTGGCGATATCTTGGCCGGCTACTACGCCAAGCGCATGGGTCTGCCCGTCGCCAAGCTCATCGTCGCGAGCGACAAGAACAACGTGCTGGCCGACTTCCTGACCACCGGCGTCTACGACCGCAACCGTCCGTTCTTCACGACCATCTCGCCGTCGATGGACATCCTCATCAGCTCCAACCTGGAGCGCATGCTGCACTTCCTGTCCGATGGCGACTGCGAACTCGTTGCCGGCCTTATGGAGCAGCTGGCACAGACTGGTCGCTACGAGGTTCCCGCCGACCTGCTGGCAAAGATCCAGAGTGTGTTTGGCTGCGGCTGGGCCAGCGAGAACGAGGTCCGCGCCGCCATCAAGAGCTGCTGGGACGCGAACGGCTACGTGATCGACCCGCACACCGCTTGCGGCTATCACGTCTTTGAACAGGTCGCCCCCGCCGAGGGCGCCAAGGCCCGTGTGCTGCTTTCGACCGCCAGCCCCTACAAGTTCCCGCGCGCCTGCTGCGACGCCCTGGGCCTCAACGTTCCCGAGGATGATTTTGAGGCTATGCGTGTACTCGAGCAGGCCACCAACACGGTCGCCCCGACCCAGCTCGCCGAACTCGAATCCAAGCCCGTCCGCTTCGAAGACGTCTGCGACGTCGATGAGATGGCAAGCTACGTCGAGTCCGCAGCAAAACGAATGAGCACCAACTAAACCCCTTATTAAGCGCCGGCGAAAGCCGGCGCACCTTCTTTTATCAGATAGCCCCCGGGATGATGACGAACGCGCACAGCGTGCCTGGCTGTTTAGTTCGTCGCGAGTTCCGCACGCAAAGGAAAGCACTTAATGTGCTTTCCGTCTTGCGCAGGACTGCCCGAGCAGCGAACTAAACAGCCAGGCACGCCAGGAGGACTCACATGATCAAAATCACCGTCCCAGCGACGAGCGCCAACTTGGGCATTGGCTACGACACCCTCGGCATGGCCGTCAGCCTCTACTCGCACTTCACCTTCGAGCGCGCCGACAAGCTCACCATCACAGGTTGCCCCGAGGAGTTCCAAAACGAGAACAACCTAGTCTACGTGAGCTTTGTGGATGCACTGGCCGCATGGGGCGAGCCGGCCTTCCCCGTCGCCATCGACATTCAGACTGACGTTCCCGTCGCCCGTGGCCTGGGCTCCAGCTCCACCTGCGTCGTCGCCGGCATTATGGCCGCCGCCGCACTGACAGGCCACACCGTCGACCGCGCCGAGCTGGTTCGCATTGCCACCGAAGTCGAGGGCCATCCCGATAACGTCGCCCCCGCCATCCTGGGCGGCGCCGTCTGCTCCTTTACGCCGACCGACTCGCTGCCCCAGTGCCTGCGCTACGAGGTGAGCGATCGCTTACGTTTTATTACCGTGATTCCGCCCTACGAGGTACATACGAGCGAGGCGCGCAAAGTCGTGCCGCAGGAGATTCCGCTCTCCACCGCCGTGTGGCAAATGGGCCGCATCGCCGGCATGACGCGCGGCCTGGAGACCGGCGACCTGGACCTGATTGCCGCCGCCAATGACGACCGCATCCAGGAGCCCTATCGCCGCCGTCTCATCCCCGACTACAACGCCGTGCGCGACACCTGCCTTAACGGAGGCGCTAAGACCATCTGGATCAGCGGCTCGGGTTCGACCCTCATGGCCGTAACCGACGACACCATCGTGGCAAAGTTCTTGCAGGTCAAGCTGCGCGAGCAGTTCCCCAAATGCGACACGCACATTCTGACGTGCGACACCGAGGGCGCTCAAATCGAGTACCTGTAGACATCGCCGATCGGTCTGTCCGGGCCACCCAGGGGCATCCCCTTAAAAACGTCCTCGCACTTGAGGCCCGCTTATCCCGCTCCTTCGGAGCTGCGGATAAGCGGGCCTCGTGCTGCGGAATGTTTTTAAGGGGATGCCCTTGGGCGGCCCTACAACAACATTGCCGGCGATGTCTACAGGGACCCACGCTTTGAAAGGGCGCCGGGCTGATAGTTTGGCTTTTTATTGGTAGGGGCTCTTGCTAGGCTGGAGCACTTCCTAGAGGCGGGCATCGGCTGTGTGCTTGGTTTAGGCGGCGCTGGTTTCTTTGTATTCGAAGACTGGTTCTAGGAGGTCTTCGATGTTGCAGTGGAGGGCTTTTGCTATGGCTCTTACGCTTGTAACCGAAGCTTCATTGATGTTTCTCTGGCGCTGCTCGTACATTTGGATTGAGCGGAGTGACACACCCGATTCGTATGCCAGGTCCTGTTGGGTTTTCTTGAGCCTCTTTCTTGCTAACGCAAGTTTGGTTTGCCTGGACGCTTTTTTCGCCATATCGCAGACGAGGCGAGCCACGCGTTCCTCCGAGGCTTCGTGCCAGGGGTAGTACAGACTGCGTAGCACATCGAATGGAACGACATGCAGCAAATCTTCGAAAGACTCTCCTAGGCGCCACTGAAGGTATGCCAATATCCAGCCTGTCCAATATTCCGGTGTCTTTTCGAATCGGTAGGTTCGATTTGGCATCGGCCTTGATTGATAGCCGAACCTTTCGGCAATGAGCGCAAACAGCTCAACGCCCGATTTTCCCGACACTACCCATGCGTTGCCGCGTTCGAACTCGCGGGCTACGCCGCTCAGGCAAAAGAGTTCAGCAACTTCCGATCCTTCTGCCCCATAATCGTTAACGGCATAGTCAAAGCAGTCGCCGAGGTTGTTCATTGCATCCTCAAGGTAGTAGACGGGGTATGTCCTACTCGGCCCACGATCCGTTAACTCTTGGATCATTTAAATCAACCCTCCCTGCCATCAAATCCCTAATGTCGACACCATCAGAGTCAAATCCGTTTACCGTATCCAGGTACTTTCGTCGAGCGTTCTGTTCTCGCTCAAATCGTTTGGGATAAAACTCAGCTCCCGAGGCCTGCTTCCAATCGCGGAACTTAATCGCCGAGAACGCACGCTCACTCATGAGCGCATATTGAATGCCCAAATCCCCCAAAAACATAATGCGCTGCAATTGCCTGAGCGAGATCATGCCGTTGACAAACTGTCTTGCAAACGAGAAATAGGAATCGTCTGCACGATAGCCTCGAATAACGTCATAGGGAGAAATATCAATCAGGCAGTTATCCAGCAGATAACGAAGCCCCTCGCGTGCTACTGGCGTTGAAACATTGAACTCTCTGTTATTCGCCAGAATTGCAAGCCAGTTGAGAATCGAGAACTCACCTGATTCCAAATCCAAAATCGCAAGGCCATCTAAATCAAGCTCATATCGATTGGCAATGCCATCAGACTCGGTCCGGCATGCCCATTCCATTGCCATTTCCTCATGTGGCGTGCAATAAAACCCGCGCCCATAGTCATTGAATTGCCTGCATTTATCCAACGATGGATGCTCGACAACAACCTCCGACCCGTGCCAAAGCTCCATATCGACCTCCTAAAAACTATCACCCCAGTGATAGTTTACCAATAACTATCACTGGGGTGATATAGATGAGAGCTTTTGAGGGGTTGCAGCCCGATTAGAGGCAGGCCTCGGCGATGCGCTTTTTGAGTTCGTCGATGCCGGTGCCGGTCTGGGAGCTTGTAATGATTACGTTTTCGGCCGGGACGTTGAGTTGCTTTTTGATGGCTGCTGCCTGGCGGGCCTGCTGGGTGCGGCTGAGCTTGTCGGCCTTGGTGAGGCAGACGATAAAGTTGAACTCGTTGCCCTGCAGATAGTCGATCATGTCGTGATCGAGCTTGCTGGGGTCGTGACGAATATCCACCAGCGAGACGACCAAGTTAAAGCTGCGCTCGGAGTCAAAGAAGTCGCCAATGAGCTCGGCCCAACGGTCGCGCTCGGCCTTGGAACGGCGGGCGAAACCGTAACCCGGCAGGTCGACAAAGTGCACGTCGTCGGCCTCAAAGAAGTTGATGTTGCTCGTCTTGCCCGGCGTGCTGGAAACCTTGACCAGGTTCTTGCGGCCAAAGAGCTTGTTCATAATCGACGACTTGCCCACGTTGGAGCGGCCAACAAAGCTCACCTCGGGGCAGGTGGACTCGGGAATCTGCGAAACCTTGCCGTAGCTGGCGACGAACTTGGCAAGCTGGTAGTTAATGGAATCGGCCATGGACACTCCTTGGTCGTAGGTTCTTACAAACAGACGCGCTATTGCGCAGCGGCAATGCGGCGGACGATATCGAGCGTGATGTCACTTGCGACACGCGCGTACTCGAACAGATCGAACTCGCGCTCGCAAATTGCATCGTACGCCTCGTCACAATTATCGCTGATAGCGCGCAACACCAGGCAATCGACACCATTTTTGGTTGCGACATGGGCAATTGCCGCGCCCTCCATGCCGACACAATCGGCATGCGTCGCCTCGATAGCGTCGTTGCGCATGACGGCGCCCGTCACAAAGCGGTTACCCGTGGCAATCGTGCCGACCAGGAACTGCTTGGTGCCCTCGTTCGAAGCGACTGCATTTGTCGAAGCGTCAACAAACCCACGCTCAGCAAGCACATCGGCGGCAATATCGACCAGCGCAGGCGTCGAGCCAAACTCCTCGAGCCCCGGTGCGGACTCGGCGATAAGCGCGGTATCGGTATCCAAATAGCGCAGGCGTTTACCAATGACCACGTCGTCGATATGGAGCTTGGGGTTCAAACCGCCCGCAATGCCCGAAAACACAACAGCCTGCGGAGCATACTTGCTAATGAGGTGCTGTGTTGCAGCGGCGGCGTTCACCGTGCCCATGCCCGCCGTTGTGGCGACAACTGTCAGGCCGTCGAGCTCGCCGCTTACAACGGTCAAGCCTGCCTCCCGTGCCTCGCAAACGTCGCTCAGCTCTTCCTTAATCTGCATGATCTCTTTTTCGAGCGCACCGATAATCGCGATGGTAGCCATACCATTCCCCAAACCTATACGAAATTCTCAACCACGGTATGGTACCAGCATTTTGTTTGACCTCGCCAAACGAACACGCTAAGCCAGCGCAGCTCGCATATCAAACAGAGCCTTTGCAATCACGGCCGTAACCTCGCTCGAGCGGTCGCCCCACGGCATCGATGTCATGACGCTCATGACATAGGTACGACCATCGATGCCGATAAGGCCCGCATCGCATGTCGAATAGTAACCATCCTCGCTAATCCAGCCTGCCTTGTTGCGCACCAAAACATGCTCGCCCGCAATGCCATCGCGCACTCATTTAAGTCTGTCCCCAATGAGTGCCCTTGGGGGCGAAAATGGCTCGCTAGTCGATGGCGTTTTTGAGTTCGGCGCGGCGCTTTTTCATGCCCGTCATGACGGCGTTGCGCAGCTCGGGCATGCGCGCGGTATCCATCTGGGGCACGCCCTCAAGCTTATAGGGAATCCCCAGCTGCTCGTATTTGACGACACCCATGGTGTGATACGGCAGCATCTCCAGGCCGACCACGTTATGCCACGGGGCGATTAAACGACCGAGCGCCTCGCACTCCTCCACCGTGTCGGTAATGCCCGGTACCACCACGTGGCGGATAACGACCTTGATCCTGCGACGCGCCAGCTCATCGCCAAACGCCAGGATGCGTGCGGGGTCACAACCGGTCAGCCTTTTATGCTCGACCGGGTCGGCATGCTTGATGTCGAGCAAAACCATGTCGGTCTCGTTGAGCACGGCATCGAACTTCTCGGGATGCTGAGGGTCGAAGGCGTAGCCACAGCTATCCAGGCAGGTATGTACACGACCATCGGGGTTGTTGTGCATTGCACGGAACAGGTCGGCCAAAAACTCGGGCTGCAGAAGTGGCTCGCCGCCCGAAACCGTAATTCCGCCGCTGCGGTAAAACTCATGATTGCTCTGGAACTCGTCCATCAGGTGCTCGACGGTCACCATCGTGCCGCCGTTAACCGACCAGGTATCGGGATTGTGGCAATACGCGCAGCGCATGGGACAGCCCTGGACAAACACTACGAAGCGGATGCCGGGTCCGTCGACCGTACCCATCGTTTCAATCGAATGTACGCGGCCCAGGGCAAACGCGGAGTCCTCGGGACGAGCGTCCACACCCTCGAGCGTCATCTCAGCCATTCCCGCTACCTTACCTCTCATTGGTTTTAGTTACATAAATGCCAGAGCCATTCTAGCCCATACGCATGATGGTGAAACGGTTTAGTGGTCAATTGGGTTGTTCTATTTGGCCCCACACAAAAGCGGCGGGAAGGTTGTCACAACCCACCCGCCGCCGAGACAATAGATATCGATAGACGCCAGGCCTTACGCCTTGAGCGTGAGCACCGCGCCGAAGGCGGTCGGGCCGCAATGGCTCGAGATGACGCCGCCGACCTGAGTCCAGGTAATGTCCTTAAAGCCCAGGTCGTGCGCATAGACTTCCATGTCGTCGCGCAGCTCCTCGGAAAGACCTACCGAATATGCCAAGCCAATGTGCGAGTAGTCGATCTCGCCCTTGGCAACCATGTGGTCAATAAAGGCGCGGGCGCATTTGAGCATAGAGCCGCGGAACTTCTTGGTTGCCACGAACTTGCCGCCCGTTACCTCAATGCAGGGCTTAATCTTGAGCAGATGGGCGCCCAGGAACGCGACGTTGGACAAGCGACCGCCCGCCTTAAGGAAGGCAAGGTCCGTAGGAACAAAGCCCAGCAGCACGCGGTCCATGACGGAGTTCGTAAATGCAAAGATCTCGTCGACGGTGGCATCGGGGTGAGCCTCGATGTATTTGGCAGTCTCGACGACAACGAGCGACTGGCCCACCGAGACAAAGCGCGTGTCCATGGAGAACACGTAGTCGCGCCCCTGGGCCGCAATCTTAGAGGACTGATGCGAACAGGTCGTGGCCTCGGAATATGCAAGATGCAAAATGGTCGCGTCGGGCTGCTCGGCGTGAATGCGGTCGTACACATGCGCAAAATCCGCCGGCGAGCAACCGCTGGTCTTGGGCATCACGCCAAACTCGTTGCAGCGTGAGTAAATCTCAAGCGGGTCGATCGATCCGTCTTCGACGGTCTCGTCACCAATCGTGACATGCATGGGCACGCGCACGATGCCATAGCGCTCGCAGAGCTCCGGCGTCACATCCGAACCAGACTCAACCACGATTACGTACTTGCCCATTATCATCACAACCCATCTCGACGTTGGCTTTTGAATATGTGACGCACGTCCGCCGTCCTGCTGCAGAACGGCCTCCAAGCGCCAAAGAGACGCCGCCCCTTGCACACAACAAAGGACAGCGTCTCCCTGGAAAACTCCGTGCTTATCTGAGATTCTACACGGTTTATTAAGGAGTGTTACTTATTCCGCAAACGGTAGCTATACGCGATAAACGGTAGCAAGCAAGAATCCAGAACGCTCAACCCATTAGGAGAGTTCCGCCTAAAGGGTGACTACACAGGACCCCGCCGGGGCTGTTTGGGCTACCTCCCAAAATATTCCGCAGGACGCAAGAAGCCCTCGCCGCACGAAGTGCGCAGCGAGGGCTTCTTGCATGTCCGAGGACGTTTTGGGAGGTAGCCCAAACAGCCCCGGCGATCCTGCGGGAGTTAAACCCCTTTAGAACTTGTTGTGGAAGGTACGCGAAATGACCTCGTCCTGCTGCTCCTTGGTGAGCGTGTGGAAGTTCACGGCGTAGCCGGAAACGCGAATGGTCAGCTGCGGGTACTTCTCGGGGTGAGCCTGAGCGTCGAGCAGCGTCTCACGGTTGAAGACGTTGATGTTCAGGTGGTGGCCACCCTTCTCGGCGTAAGCGTCGAGCATGTGGACCAGGTTATCGGCCTGAGTCTCGGAAACTTCAGAAACCTTCATAATGTGTCTCCTTCGATCGATAGGCGCCGGCCGAAACCGGCGCACTAATCAGTAATCGTTATTGTTAGTATAGCACTAACAATAGTTACTCGCCCAGCTGATCAAGGTCGATATCGCCAAAGAACACCTGGTCCTCCTTGCCGAGCGCACCCGGGATGATGGAGAAGGTGTTGGAGATGCCGTCCTGAGCATCGCGGAACGGGAGCTTGGAAACCGAAGACAGCGAAGCGATGGCGCCGTGGCTATCGCGCTTGTGCATGGGGTTAGCACCCGGGGCGAAGGGCTGGCCAGCCTTGCGGCCATCAGGCGTAGAACCGGTCTTCTTGCCGTACACGACGTTGGAGGTGATGGTCAGAACCGAGGTCGTGGGCACGGAGTTGCGGTAGGTGTCGTTCATGCGGATGTACTCCATGAACTGGTGCACAACGTCGTGAGCGATCTGGTCGACGCGGTCGTCGTCGTTACCGTACTTGGGGAACTCGCCCTCGGTCTCGAAGTCGACAATGATGCCGTTCTCGTCGCGGACGGGGTGGACCTTGGCGTACTTGATGGCGGACAGGGAGTCAGCCACGACGGAAAGGCCAGCAATGCCCGTAGCGAACCAGCGGTGCACGTGCTTGTCGTGCAGAGCCATCTGGATGCGCTCGTAGCAATACTTGTCGTGCATGTAGTGGATGATGTTCAGCGAGTTGACGTACACGCCAGCGAGCCACTTCATCATGTCGTTGTACTTGGCCACAACGTCGTCGTAATCGAGCGTATCGCCCTCGACGGCGCGATACTTGGGGCCGACCTGCTTCTTGGAGACCTCGTCAACACCGCCGTTGAGTGCGTACAGCAGGCACTTGGCCAGGTTGGCGCGGGCGCCGAAGAACTGCATCTCCTTGCCGATGCGCATGGAGGACACGCAGCAGGCAATGCCGTAGTCGTCGCCGTGGTAGACGCGCATGAGGTCGTCGTTCTCGTACTGAATCGAGGAGCTGGCGACAGAAGTCTTGGCGCAGAACTTCTTGAAGTTCTCGGGCAGACGGGTCGACCACAGAACGGTCATGTTGGGCTCGGGGCTGGTGCCCATGTTCTCGAGCGTGTGCAGGTAGCGGTAGCTCATCTTGGTAACGAGCGTACGGCCGTCAACACCCATGCCGCCGATGGACTCGGTGACCCACTGCGGATCGCCGGTAAACAGGGCCTGGTACTCGGGGGTACGGGCAAACTTGACCATGCGGAGCTTCATGATGAAGTGATCCACGAACTCCTGGATCTGCTCCTCGGTGAAGGTACCGTTGGCAAGGTCGCGCTCAGCGTAGATGTCGATGAACGTGGAGGTACGGCCAATGGACATAGCGGCGCCGTTCTGCTCCTTGACGGAAGCGAGGTAGGCGAAGTACATCCACTGGATGGCCTCCTGCGTGTTGGTAGCAGGGTTGGAAATGTCGAAACCATAGGTCTCGGCCATCATCTTGAGCTCGCCGAGGGCGCGGATCTGCTCCTGCAGCTCCTCACGATCGCGGATGTTGTCGGCGGTCATGACCGTCGGGGTGGAAGCCTTCTGGGCCTCCTTGTCCTTGATCAGGTAGTCGACGCCGTACAGGGCAACACGACGGTAGTCGCCGATGATGCGGCCGCGGCCATAGCCATCGGGCAGACCGGTGATGATGTGAGCCGAGCGGCAAGCACGCATCTCGGGGGTGTAAACATCGAAGACGCCAGCGTTGTGGGTCTTGCGCTCGAAGGTGTAGCGCTCGACAACGTTCTCGTCGACCTTATAGCCGTGCTGGCTGGCAGCCTGGCAAGCGATGCGGATGCCACCGTTGACGTGCAGCGCGCGCTTGAGCGGCTTGTCAGTCTGGAGACCGACGATGGTCTCCTTCTCGCGGTGGGCGTTATCGATGTAGCCAGCGGGGTGGCTCACGATACCCGTAACGGTCTTGGTGTCCATATCGAGGACACCGCCCTGCTCGCGCTCCTTAAGCAGCAGGTCGAGAACCTCGCCCCACAGCTCCTTGGTACGCTCGGTTGGGCCGGCGAGGAACGACTCGTCGCCCTCGTAGGGGGTGTAGTTCTTCTGGATGAAGTCTCGGACGTCAACTTCTCCCGTCCAGATGCCTTCCTTGAAGCCTTCCCATGCCTCCTGCATTGTGTAACCACGCTCCTAGTTACGTGTAATGCGGCGCTCTCTCACACCGCTGCTTATTGAATTCTTGAATGTTCGGCTTGCACTACCGGCTTCTTCCGTTCTTCACCACACGTTGGTGCAGGGAAAACGTTTGTCCACCTTGGAACTACAACCCAAAACCCAAGATTTCACCCGTTTGGGAAGGATAACATAGCCACCCCCTTCATCAGGGCTGTTATATGTTTCTTTTTTTATACCATTAGTGCGTTTTTAACAAATCCGCAGGAAATGCGAGCGCGAACAACTACCGTTCACCGATTTGTTTGGTATATTTCCTTGCCTTTGTACGACGTTCACTCTAGCTGTTATGCCAGTTTTAGCAGGGTAAAGTGCCCCAGAGACCCCGCAGAAACTGCAGGGCGGCCACGGGATTTCCCCCGGGGCCGCCCTGTGGCATGGCTAGTTATTTAGCTTTGATTGCCGTTTGGCATTAGGCGGCTGCGGCGGCCTTGTCGGTCGTTGCTTTGCTGTGGCCCTGGCCCTCAAAATGCTTGTAGCACCAGCTGGTGACCAGCGGGGTCAAAATGGCCGTCACGATAGCACATGCTGCAACCTGCGCCGTAGCCGTCGCGAGCACCGCGCCGCCGTACATGGCCTCGTTGACGCTTGCCATGGCAGCAGGCGTGGCCACATTGGCTCCGGCGCAGCTCGAAATGGCCGCACCTGCGACACCCGTACCGCCCGTGAGCTTATCGACCGCGATGACGGGAATTGCAAAGACTACCGAGCAGATCACGCCGAGCAGGATGCCGGGAAGACCACCGTTGATAAGCTGGCCAAAGGTCATGGTCGAGCCCATGGCAAAGAAGACGAGCACGATGATGGCGGAAAGTGCCGGTGCCATCATCTTCTTAAAGCTCGGGAAGAGGTTACCCAGAATAATGCCGACGACGATCGGCAGGATGGCGCCCACGAGCGACCAACCGATCGGAGCCTGACCGGCAGCGCCGAGCACGATCATCGTGACCGGAGGGCCGACAACCAGCGTGGTGATTGCGACGGCACCACGCTCGGCCTCATTGCCCATGGTGCCCATCAGAC
The DNA here is from genome assembly GCA_905198355.1 of uncultured Collinsella sp. Taxonomy (GTDB): domain Bacteria; phylum Actinomycetota; class Coriobacteriia; order Coriobacteriales; family Coriobacteriaceae; genus Collinsella. Next base: position 76,981 of record CAJKCG010000007.1, read on the forward strand.
CAGCGTACATAGCGTTGTTGGCGCCGGTGCAAGCGGCCAGCATCACCATGGCAGAGATGCCAAACAGGTTGTCGTTGAATACATAAAGGATGAGCAGCGACACGGCAACGACCACGATCTGCTTGACGGCGATGATGATGGCGCCGCGGGCAGCGGCGGCAGGAGCGCTCTTAAACGAAATCGTCGTACCGACGATGAGCAAAAAAGCGCCAACAAGCGGGCCTGCGCCCTGCTGGGTCATGCCGAGCGTAAAGCTGCCGAGCGTTTTGAACAGGTCGGGGAACAGCGTGTTGAGCAGGCAGCCCAACAAAAGCGGCACCAAAATATTGGCACCCGGGATGGAGGACATCTTAAAGAACGGCTCCTTTGCCGCCGGCGCCTCCACCGCAGTCGATTCACTCATATATATCTCCTTTGGATGCATGCGAATCGTAGCCGCACGCGCCTATGTCAGAAAGAAGGCGACGGTCCCGAGTCGCAGGAACCGTCGCCGAATAATCGTCGTGGGGTATTACCCGTCCAGGACGATGCCGCCGTCGCAGTCGCCGATCTCGCCGTTCACGAAGCTGGCGAGGCCGGAAGCGAAGAACAGCACCATCTGCGCAGGCTCGCTGGCCTGGGCGGCGCGGCCCAGAGGAATACCGTTGATGATGCGCTGAGAGTTCTCGTCAGAGAGAATCGAGGTCATATCGGTAAGGGTGAGCGACGGGCACACGGCGTTGCAGCGGACGCCAAACTTGCCGCCTTCCTTGGCGACTGCCTTGGTTAGACCGTTAACACCGGCCTTGGAGCTCGCGTAAGCCGCGGTGCCGAGCAGGCCGCCACCGATCTTGCCCGCAACGGAACTCACGTTGACGATAGTGCCGGCATGGGCCGCCTTAAAGTGCGGGTACACAGCATTCATCATAGTGAAGGTACCGTTGAGGTTGATGTCGATGGTACGACGCCACTCGGTGTCATCGATCTCGTCGAACTTCTTGGTGCTGATGACGCCAGCACAGTTGATCAGGATGTTGGTTTGCGGCAGGTCCGTAAAAATCTGCTCGACGGTCTCGCGTGCCTTGGGTGCATCGGCGACATCGAGCTGATAGAACTTGTTGCCCTCGCCAAGCTCGACCACAGCGGCCTCGCCCTTGGCAGCGTTCCTTGCGATGAGCGCGACGTGTCCGCCGCCCGCGACGATGCCCTTGGCGATCTCGAGGCCAATGCCCTGAGTGCCGCCGGTAACGATCGCGGTTTTGCCCGTGAAGTCAAATGCCATGACTCCAACCCCCTTGATTCAGGTGTCTCCTTGCGGGAAGTTGGAGCATCGCACGTGGCGATAAATGAGTCCCAGTCGTCATGGTGGTGACAACCCCTCGCCTAACCGCGGGCATAGTAGTTCTTTGAAACGCTTCAGCAATTGAATTTTTTAACTCTTTATGCGCTCTTTATATTGCCCACTGCATGAGGCCCGAATATGCGGGTATCATCTTTCACCGAAAATGGTTTCTAGTGTTAGGGGTTTTCGGTGGAAGATACCGATTTCCATGAGCTTGGACGTCAGCTCTTAACTGAGTTTGGCAGCATGCATCATCGCATTTCACGCTCTGCGGACAAAGCTCTCGGCGGCGAGATGGCTGTCATGCGCGCCCTCATGCTCGCTGGCGGTTCGCTCACGCCGAGCGAACTCGCAAATCGCGCCTGGGTCTCGAGTGCCCGCATCGCCAATATCTTACGCACTCTCGAAGCCAAGGGCTGGGTCGAGCGCGAGCACTCAAAGACCGACCGTCGTCGTGTACACGTCACGATGACCGACAAGGGATTCCAGAATCTCGAAATCAAACGTCGGGAATTCGAGGAGCGCACCGCGGCCTTCCTCGAGCAGCTCGGCGAAACAGATACCCAAGAGATGGTGCGCCTTTTAAGGCGTCTCAACGAAATTATCGACTGCAATCAAGAAAGGAGAAATGCCAAGTGAGGATTCTCAAGCTCTTTAAAAAGCATGTCCCATCACTGTTCGCAGCTATCGTACTTATCGTAATCAGCTGTAACGCCGATCTGGCACTGCCTACCTATATGAGCGACATCGTCGACGTGGGCGTGCAGCAAGGCGGCATCGCCTCGCCCGTGCCCGACACCATTCGTGCCGAATCGCTCGACGACCTCGAACTCTTTATGAGCGCCAAAGACGCCAAGACAGTAGAAGCTGCGTTTGGCAGGGCAGACAAAAACGGCATTCGCACGTACAGGGGAACCGAGGATGAGCGCGCCGACGGCGGCAAGATTGCCGATATCATGAGCCTGCCCGAGACCGTCGTCCTTTCGCTCAACCAAGGCATCGACGCCAGCTCCATGGGCGACATGATGGGCGCGTCCAGCGAGAAAGGCAACAGCGACGCCCAAGCCATGCCCACGCCCGAGCAAATGGCAGCGATGACGCCCGACCAGCTCGCCAAGATGCAGCAAAAGGCCGCAGCGGCGCAGAATATGCAAAAGCAGATTGATGCCGACGGCGGCAAGATCACCATGAAGAGCCTGCGCCTGGGTGTCGAGGGCGGTCTGGTAGACCAAAGCAAGCTCGTCGAGGGCGCCAACCAAATGGCGGACAAAATGGGCTCCATGTCGGGCTCCATCGTAACCCAGCGCGCCGTGAGCTATGTACAGGACGAGTACAAGGCGCAGGGCATCGACCCCGCTGACGTGCAGAACGCCTACCTGAGCCGCATGGCGACCACGATGTTTGGTCTGTGCCTCGTGTCGCTCGTCGCCACCATCCTGACCGGTGCCGTGGCCTCGCGCACCGCCTGTTCCATCGCCCGCGACCTGCGCCGCGAGACCTTCAACAAGGTTATGCACTTCTCGCCGGCCGAGGTGGGCAAGTTTAGCCAGGCCTCGCTCATCACCCGCTGCACCAACGACATTCAGCAGATCCAGATGGCCGCAACCCTGTTCATCCGCATGTGCCTGATGGCCCCCGTCATGGGCATCGTCGCTGTCATGCGTGTCCTGGCCAACCACACCGGCTTGGAGTGGACCATCGCCGTGGCCATCATCGCGGTCTCGGCCGTCGTCGGCGTGCTTATGGGCCTCACCATGCCCAAGTTCAAAAAGATGCAGAGCTTTGTGGACCGCGTGAACCTTACCGCCCGCGAGCTGCTCGACGGCCTTATGCCCATCCGCTCGTTTAACCGCGAGGAGCATGAGCTCGAGCGCTTTGACCAGGCGTCCCTCGACCTGATGACCACGCAGCTCTACACCAACCGCGCCATGAGCTTTATGATGCCGCTCATGATGCTCGTCATGAACTGCATCACCGTGCTTATCGTCTGGTTTGGTGCGCAGGGCGTGTCCGACGGCGTGATGCAGGTCGGCAACATGATGGCGTTTATCTCCTACACCATGCAGATCGTCATGGCGTTTATGATCCTCACCATGGTTTCGGTCATCCTGCCCCGCGCCGAGGTCGCAGCCGAGCGCGTGGAAGAGGTCATCACCTGTCCCACGAGCATCAACGACCCCGTCTCGCCCAAACTGCCCGCGGCCAACGCGCCGCGCGGTGAGCTCGCCTTCCACGACGTGAGCTTCCAGTATCCCGATGCCCACGCCGATGTCATCAGCGGTGTGAACTTCACCACGCACGCCGGCCAGATGCTCGGCATCATCGGCTCCACGGGTTCGGGCAAGTCCACGCTTGTGCAGCTCATCCCGCGCCTGTACGACGTCACCGGCGGCAGCATTTCGCTCGACGGCATCGACGTGCGCGATATGACCCTTTCCGAGCTTCGCCGCCGCATTGGCTATATCCCGCAGCAGGGGCGTCTGTTCTCGGGCACTGTCGAGAGCAACCTCAAATTTGCCGGCGACATGGTGAGCGATGATGACATGCGCCAGGCGGCACGCATCGCACAGGCCGAGGACTTTATCGCCGAGCGCGAGGGCGGCTACGACTCCCCCATCAGCCAGGGCGGCTCCAATGTCTCGGGCGGTCAGCGCCAGCGCCTGGCCATCGCCCGCGCGTTGGCCAAAAAGCCCGAGGTCGTGGTGTTCGATGACTCGTTTAGCGCCCTCGACTACAAGACCGACGCGCGCCTGCGCGAGGAGCTTGCCAAAAACGTTACCGACGCCGCGCTCGTGGTCGTGGCCCAGCGCATCGCGACCATCATGCACGCCGATCAGATCATCGTGCTCGACGACGGCCACGTAGTGGGCACCGGCACGCACGAGGAACTGCTGCACAACTGCCCGGCATACCTGGAGATCGCACAGTCGCAGCTTTCCGCCGAGGAGTTGGGGCTTACCCAAGAAGAGATTGAAGCCGTCATGGAAGGAGGCGAGCGCTAATGGCAGACGAGACCAAGACTCAGATTCCCAAGCCCACCCGCCGGCGCGGTCCCATGGGCCGCATGGGTGGTATGGGCCGCGGCGAAAAGGCCAAGGACTTTAAGGGCACCATGAGGCAGCTGCTCGGCTATATCGGCCAGCACAAGATTGCCGTGTTTGCCGCCGTCGCCTTTGCCGTATGCTCGGTCATCTTTAACATTGTGGGGCCCAAGGTGCTCGGCCAGGTTACGACCAAGCTGTTCGAGGGCCTGGTTGCCAAGGTCAACGGTACCGGCGACGTTGACTTTGCCTGGATCGCCAAGACGCTCGGCTTTTTGCTCTGCCTGTATCTGGCAAGCTCTGTCTGCGGCCTCATCCAGGGCTGGCTCATGACCGGCGTCACGCAAAAGATTTGCTACCGCATGCGCAAGGAGATCGCCGCCAAGATCGCTGTCGTGCCGATGAGCTACTTCAACGGCCACAGCAAGGGCGACGTGCTCAGCCGCATCACCAACGATGTCGACACGCTGGGTCAGTCACTCAACCAGAGCGTGACACAACTCATCACATCGGTGACGCAGATTATCGGCGTGCTCGTCATGATGCTGTCGATCAGTCTGCCGCTCACCGGCGTCACCGTGCTCACGCTGCCGGCTGCCGCGATTATCCTGACCGTGATGATTCACTTCTCGCAGCCGTACTTCCGCGAGCAACAGCAAGTCCTGGGCGCCGTCAACGGCATTATCGAGGAGGACTTTGCCGGCCAGAACGTTATTCAGGTGTTCGACCGCGCCGAGGCCTCAATCGAGGAGTTCGACCGTCAAAACGACCGTCTCTTTATTAGTGGCTGGCGCTCGCAGTTCCTATCGGGCCTGATGATGCCGCTTATGAGCTTGGTGGGCAACATGGGCTACGTGGGCGTTGTCGTGGTGGGCGCACAGCTCGCGCTGACCGGCAATGCCACGCCCGGCGACATCCAGAGCTTTATCCAGTACGTGCGCAACTTTACGCAGCCGGTGCAGCAGCTGGGCAACGTGAGCAACACGATGCAGTCGATGGCCGCTGCCACCGAGCGCGTCTTTGAGTTCCTCGCCGCGCCCGAGGAGGAGCAGAAGGCCGACGCCCAGATTCCCGAGAAGCGCCCCGGCCACGTTGAGTTTGACCATGTCAAGTTTGGCTACACGCCCGACAAGACCATCATCCACGACTTTAGCTGCGAGGCACAGCCCGGTCAGACCATCGCCATCGTCGGCCCCACCGGCGCCGGCAAGACCACGCTCATTAAGCTGCTGCAGCGTTTCTACGACGTGGACGGCGGTTCGCTGCGCGTCGAGGGCGTCGACGTGCGCGACTGGGACCGCGCGGCACTGCGCGGCGAGTTTGCCATGGTGCTGCAGGATACCTGGCTGTTTAACGGCACCATCCGCGAGAACATCCGCTACGGACGTCCCGATGCGACTGACGCCGAGGTCGAGGCCGCCGCGCGCGCCGCACGCTGCGACCACTTTATCCATACGCTCGCCGGCGGTTACGACTTTATGATCAATGAGGAGGGCACCAACCTCTCACAGGGCCAGCGCCAACTCGTGACCATCGCCCGCGCCATTTTGGCCGACCGTCCGGCGCTGATTTTGGACGAGGCGACCTCCAACGTCGATACCCGCACCGAGGAGCTTATTCAGCGCGCCATGGATGCGCTGATGCAGGGCCGCACGAGCTTTGTCATCGCGCACCGCCTGTCCACAATCCGCAACGCCGACGTAATCTTGGTGATTCGCGACGGCGACATCGTCGAGAAGGGCACGCACGACGAGCTGCTCGCCCAAGGCGGCTTCTACGCCGACCTGTACAACTCGCAGTTCGACGAAGCGGCGTAAAACCGGCGGCAAACAACCGCAATACCCAAAAAACGGGGGCGCAGGTTCATCCTGTGCCCCCGTTTTTCGTTCTGTGGCCTCGAACCGACTCCCCTGAAACCTATTTGATAGCCCCTTCCAGAGCCCGTGGGCAAAAAATGGCAAATATGAGTACTGTTACTTTTTTAGTAACATCCAAAACGACCCAAAACACCGCTCTTGTAGCTTGTATGCACCTCCACATTGCTCAATCAGCTCTGTATCAGGCTTATATGTACTAGCGTTAATGAACATATTTACTATTATGTCCATTATTTTGTGGGAGCAATATGGCACTACAGCAGCAACAGTACTCATATTTGGCATTTTTTGCCCACAGGGTCTGGAGAACACCAAAGATTTGGCAATGCCAGCGAACAAACCGCGCCCTGGTGCAAGGAGTGTCCCCAACTGCCGGCACAAAAGGAACGTCCCCAAGTGCCACCTTTAAACAAGAACGTCCCCAACGACTACATCGATGTTTTGGAAACGACAGACACTATGACCCAATCCGAGGGCACGGAAACGACAGGAGCCCCCGCTCGTGACCGCGGGTCGGGGCTGCGACAATGTTGTTGAAGTGCCGGAGGCGCAGCCGCGCCGCAACGAGGTTGGGAGGCTCCCGTGCCTAGATATTCTACCGCCTTCGGAATGGACGTACACCTCAGGTCCACCACCGTCTGCGCGCTCAACGCGGAGACGGGCGAGGCCGTGACGAGGAGGTTCCGCGGTAACCCCTGGGGCGAGGTCGCGGAGTGGATGTCGGGCTTCCCCGGCCCGTCGCTCGCCGCCTACGAGAGCGGCTACCTCGGCTTCGCCCCGCAAAGGGAGCTCTCCGGGCTCGGCGTCGACTGCGTCGTCGCGGCCGTCTCCAAGGTCCCGAGGTCGGCTGCCGACCTCTCGTCCAAGAACGACCGCAACGACGCGGCCAGGATGGCCAAGGCGATACTGTCGCACGACGTCACCCCGGTATGGGTGCCGTCCCCCGAGATCGAGGGGCTCAGGGACCTCGCCGCCGCCCACGACGCGGCGACCGCGAGGCTCGCGGCGGCGAAGCAGCGGCTCCTGGCGTTCCTAGCCCGCCGCGGCTATGTCTACGGCGGCACGACGCCGGCCGGCAACCCCCGGAAGTACTGGACGTACGGCTTCCTCAGGTGGCTCGACGGCATACACCCCGCCGACGACGGAGGCATCCGGGCGCTTGCGGCGCTGAGGAACGAGGTCGAGGCGGCCGACGAGACGAGGGAGGCCCTCCTCGCCGAATACAGGGCCGCCGTCGCGGCGGGCCCCCTCTCGGCCGAGGTCGAGGCGCTCCAGTCGATCAAGGGGTGCGGGTTCGCGCTCGCCGCCGCCTTCGCGTCCGAGGTCGGCGACTTCTCGAGGTTCCGCTCCGGCAGGCAGGTGACGTCCTACTTCGGCCTCGCCCCGAAGCAGAGGTCGAGCGCGGACTCCGTGCGCCTCGGCGGAATCAGCGGGGCCGGCAACGCGCTCGTCAGGAAGCTGGCTGTCGAGGGGTCCTGGTGCTATGCCCAGGCCGGCCACCAGCCGAAGCTGATGCCCAAGGGCTCCGGCGTGCCCCTCGAGATAAGGATGCACGGGAGGAAGGGGTCCGAGAGGCTCCTGCGCCGCCGCGAGGAGATGATCGCCCGCGGGATGCCGCAGGCGAAGGCGAACGCGGCCACCGCGGCCGAGCTCGTGAGGTGGCTGTGGGCCCTCGGCACGATGTGCCGGGAGGGCGCGGAATAGACATAAGCCCCCGTCCCGGCGAGCCGGGCAGCCTTCGGGGACACCCCCGTTCTCGCTGTGCGCGCGGCGGCCGCCGCATGCGCGAAGACAGACTAGGGGAACCCCGCCGAAGGAGAGGATTGCGGGCCGCCGGAGCGGTATCCGCGGATATGAGACTGAGCCGAAGGCGTCGATGACATGCCGGGGGCGGACCGGGACGGGTTTAACGGCAGGCCCCGCCGACCGATTGCAAGCGGTCGGCGGGGCCATTGTGGCCCTTGACAGTGGATTGGGTCATATGAGCGAGCGGGTCGCATTTGAGACAAGGTGACGTGAAACGAAAGGGCGCTGACCTTCTGGTCGCGCCCTTGAAGTTGAACGTCAGATTGACCAAATGCGGCCCGCGCAGCGTCGAGCCGTTACGCGGGTTGGTAAACCCGCGTAACTAAATACGTTCCGCGATCTCGTGAATGAGGTAGTCGGTCTTTTCCCAGCCCAGGCACGGATCGGTGATCGACTTGCCAAAGACGCCGCCGTCGACCGGCTGGTTGCCGTCCTCAAGGTAGGACTCGATCATAAAGCCCTTGACCAGCCTGGAGATGGCTTCGTTGCGGCGGCAGCTGTCGAGCACCTCCTTGCAAATGCGATACTGCTCCAGCGGACGCTTGCCCGAGTTGTCATGGTTGCAGTCGATGACCGCCGCTGGGTTGGCATAACCGGCGTGCTCGGTGTAGCGCTCGGCAAGACGCTCCAGATGCTCGTAGTGGTAGTTAGGGTAGGTGCGGCCGTCGAGGCCAATGTAGCCGCGCATGACGGCGTGCGCGAGCGGATTGCCGTCGCACTCGACCTCCCAGTTGCGGAAGATAAAACTCTGGTGCACCTGGGCGGCGTAGATGGAGTTGAGCATGACGGTGGTGGAGCCGGCAGTGGGGTTCTTCATGCCCACGGGTACCGAAATGCCGCTCGACACCAGGCGATGCTCCTGGTTCTCGACCGAGCGCGCGCCCACGGCAACGTAGCTCAGCAAGTCGACGAGGTACTGGTAGTTGGACGGGTAGAGCATCTCGTCAGCGGTGAAGAAGCCCGTCTCCTCGATGACGCGCAGGTGCATGTGGCGGATGGCCTTGACGCCCTCGAGCAGGTCGTCGGGAGCCTCGGGGTTGGGGTTGTGCAGCAGACCCTTGTAGCCGGTGCCCTTGGTGCGCGGCTTGTTGGTATAGACGCGCGGAATGATGATGAGCTTGTCCTTGACCTCCTCGGCGGTCTTGGCCAGTCGGTTCATGTACTCAAGCACCGAGTCCTCGCGGTCGGCAGAGCACGGACCGATGATGAGCACTTTGCGTGCGTCCTCGCCGGTAAAGACCTTGGCGACCTCGGCGTCGAATGCCTGCTTTTTGGCGGTAAGCTCGGCGGAAAGCGGCATTTCCTCGCGGATCTCCATGGGGATCGGCAGCCTGCGCTTGAATTCCATGGCCATAGGGGCCTCCTCAATCTATAGAAAGAGCAATAAGCGTATTGTCGAGTGCTCGGCATTATCCGCTGTCGCACGCTAAAGTGCAAGCACAGCCTACTAAAAAGGGAATGAATCGACACAAGAGCCCGCTCACCACGAGAGTGGATAATCTCCCGTTTTTGGCCCATGTTCGCGCTCAAAGTGGGAGATTATCCACTCTCGTCGGGCAAGCGTCCGAAAATCCTCACTCGTGACCCCTTTTCCTCCGTCCCCGAGGGATCGGGGCTCGCCTGCCGAATGATTGATGCGGCCGCCCTGCGTCCATGTCACACTCAGAGGTGGCCTGACCCAACTTGGAAGGAGCCTTCATGAGCCTTGACAACGTAACCCTGCGCGCCGCCACGCTCGACGACCTGACCGGCATCGCTGCCATCTACAACCAGCTGTGGTGCAACACGCTGCGCAACCGCGGCGACGTCGAAGCTGCCGATTTCTGCGCGCGCTTTAACATCGCTATGCAGCTGCAACGCTCACCTATCGCGCTTGTCGCCGAGGCCGAGGGCCGCATTATCGCCGCCTGCTGCATCGGCATCTTCGAGGACGGCAAGCCGCGCACCAACCCCACGTGGGAGTCCTGCTACAACGAGATGCTCGCCCAGGCAACCGAAATGGCAAAGGCTGCCGACGCCAAGCTCGAGGGCTCGCTCTTCGGCGACAGTCGCGAAAAGGCCACGGCGGATCGCTTTGCCGCCACAGGCAACGAGTATGCCCAGGGCCAGCTCAACCTGATCATCATCGTGCCCGAGTGGCAGGGCAAGGGGCTCGGCCGCGCGCTTATCGACCTTGCGCGCGCCGAGCTCGCCAAGGCAGGCTGCACCAAGTTCTTCCTGATGAGCGACTGCAACTCCGACTGGCAGTTCTACGAGCACCTCAACATGAAGCGCATCCTGGAGGATCACAGTCAAGACACCGGCGACGGTTTTATCGTCTACATGTACGGAGGCGACACGCAGGATTAGCCTGAGTGCCGCCTCATGGGCTTTCTCCAAAACAGCCCAAACCAATCAGCCACGCCAAAAGGGACATGCCAAAAAGGGACAGGTTTATTTTGGCAGGTTTTATCTGGGCAAACGCCAACCGCCGTGAGGAGAGCTGCTTGCCCTTGCGGCGGCCTTCTCGCCGAAAAACCAAGTGAGTAGACCTTTTGCAGGAGGCCGAGCACACTCCAAAACGCCACAGCTCTGACCTGCGGTTTTATTTAGCGTTTGTCGCGGTGTGCTCGACAGATCCAAAAAAGCCTACTCACTTGCATCTGAGGCGCACCGGATCGGCAAAAAACCGCCGCGAAAGGGGTCCGATCCTCTTCGCGGCAGTTGTTAATACGCCGAACTTGTTATCGCAAAAGCCAATCACGCGCCGAGACCACGCTACAGTCTTTCGACTCATACGTTGAATCCACGCGGGCCACAACATAGCGCGCATCTTTTGCAATGTCGATCTCATCGCATACAGCCTGTAAATGGCGGGCGTACTTATCGTGATACGTTCTGGATGATTTTATTTCGATAGCCTTGGGACTCCCTGAGTTTGTGCAGTCGAGCAAATCGATTTCTCGCTTGCCGTCGTCCCTATAGAAATACAACTCGGGATTCTCGCCCACGTTGAGATGGCTCTTCGCCGTTTCGGAAACGATGAGGTTTTCGAAAACTGCCCCCAGATAAGGGCTCTCCAAAAGTTGCTCCAGTGATCCAATTTTGAGCAAGTAGCAGAGCAGCCCCGTGTCGTAAAAATAAAGCTTGGGCGTTTTAGTCAAACGTTTCCTGGCATTTGCATAATAGGGCTGCAGTGAAAACGTCAGGTAGCTCTGCTCCAGGATAGACAACCAGCTTTTAATGGTCGATACGTTCACACCCGTATCTCGAGAAAGCGAAGATATATTAATGAGAGCACCGGCGCTCTGGGCAATTATGGACAGAAACTTATGAAACTCTGCTTTATTGCGCACGTCAAGCAAGCCCACAACATCGCGCTCAACATAGGTATCAATATAGCTGGGGAAATAAACCGAGGACGGCATTCCGGCGGAACGCAGGCGAGGGTATCCCCCTTCGAGCGCAAACAAATCCACTTCCAACTGCCCCTGCTGGCCCCTCTCCGCTTCTCGAAACGAAAATGGCAGCAATTTTAAGATCCCGACTCGCCCGGCAAGAGACTGGCCGATGCTTTTCATCATCAAAAAGTTTTGCGATCCCGTAAGGATGTATTGACCGGCGTCTCCCCGCTCATCCGAAACAACCTGAATCATCGAGAACAAATCCGGGGCGTATTGCGCCTCATCGATGATGAGTCCGCCCTTTCGGTTGCGGATAAAACTCACCGGATCCTCCAAGGCCGCGCGCCTCGTTTGGGGGTCCTCAAGCGTGACATAGGAATAGTCGGGAAAGGCATGCCTAACCAGCGTAGACTTACCGCTCTGCCTAGGCCCCGTCAACGACACAACAGGAAACCAACCCGCCATGCGAATGAGCAACTCATGCAAATCCCTGTTAATGTACTCGGCCATATCAACGCCCCTTATAACGCTGTTACCATAATCGTATAGTATCATTTGCCATAATCTTGCAGTAGCGTTTTCCATAATCTTGTAGTAGTGTTTTCCACAATCTTTTAGTAGCCCAGTTCAAAAACGTTATTTATAGAGCCGAAATCTCAGACCCTAAATAACAATAGCCACCACAATGGGAACTGTCCCCATTGTGGTGGCTTGCAGGCGAGTTGACTTATTCGACTATCGCGGGCCGGCCGTGTCCGAGTCTAGAGCGTGGCAAGTCGCTTGGATTCGCGGACGGCGAGGGCGATGGAGATAAGACCAGTGATGGCGTCAGCCGCCACCAAGGCAAACCAGACACCCTGAACGCCCATCATGTTGCCAAGCAGGTACATAAGCGGCACGGAGCAGATCACGTAGCGGAGCAGACCGGTGAACGTGGCGATACCCACCTTCTCAACCGCCTGGAAGTACATCGACATGGTCATGGCAAGATAGCCCAGAGCCACGGCCAGGATAACGATGCGCGTGGCGTTGGCGGCAACCTCGACGAGCGCCGGGTCGCTACCAGCAAAAAAGGCGCAGACCGGCGTTGCGGCCACCCATAGCACAGCAGACACCGCAGCAAGCGTCACGACCTGGTACTTAAGCGTGCAAGAGAGTGTCTCCTTAAGGCGCGCCCACGCCTTTGCACCGGCGTTGAAGGCAGCGATGGGCTGCAGACCGTAGGAGAAGCACTGGGCAACCATCATGGTAATGTAGAGGATGTAGCCGTTGATCACGCCAAAGGCTGCGATGTAGAGCGAGCCCATGTCGCCGCCGAGCGAACCCAAAAGCGAGTTGGCAACGGTATTAAAGATAAAGGTCGCGCCCTGGACCAGGAAGAACGGGAAGCCGATCTTGAAGATCTGGCCGCAGATGGCGAGGTCGAGCTTAAGGTCGGCAGGGTTAATCTGGAGCTGGGACTTTTTGCCCCCGATGAACCAGAAGATACCGATGGCCCAGATGCCGATGGAAAGCCCGTAGTACACGCCGGCGCCCATAACGCCAAACTTGAGTACAAACGTGGAAAGCGCGAGCCAGCAGATGGCGACGATAGCCGAGACGGTCATGAGGTTGGCCTGGATCTGAACCTTCTCATCCACACGCATCACAGCGGTGATCATCTGGCCAATGACCGTGAGCGGCAGCAGCACGGCGAAGGTGCGCACGCCGGCAACGGTATCGGCCATGATGTCGGGCGTGGCGCCAAAGAATGCGCAGATGGGCTCGGTAAACACTGCCATCACCACAGCAAGCAGCACACTCACGATCGTGGTGAGCCAAAAGCCCTGGCTAAAAGCCTTGCTTGCGCCCTTGATGTCGCCGGCACCCAAAAGGTTGCCCACCACGGCGGGCACGCCGGTGCCAAACAGGTTGCCAAAGGCCAGGTTGATGTACTCGACCGACATGATGATCGAGACGCAGGCCAGGCCGTGGGCACCCAGGCCCCAACCCATCACGAGTCCTTCGAGGACCACCATGATGATCTGGGCGAGCATGCCCTGGCCGGTGACGATGGTGTACTTACGCACCAGGCCGGGAATCGGTTGGGAGGCGAGCTCGCGCTCCTCCTCCACAGCAGCGGTTACTTCTTCTGCCATTGTTCTCCCCTTTCCTTGAGAGAGTAGTGCTGAATGGATGTCAGGCGGCTGACAACTGGCACCAAGCCGCCCAATCAAACGATGGTGCTATGCCTCAAAGACCACCTTGCCGGCGATCATCGTGAGGGCTGCGGTAGCCTCGAGCACCTCGGCCGGCTCGCAATCAAAGAGATTGCGGTCGAGCACGCAGATATCTGCCTGTTTGCCGCACGCGAGCGTGCCGATGCGGTCCTCGGCATGCATGGCGTAGGCGCTGCCATAGGTGTAGGCGCGCAGAGCCTCGGCCATGGTAATGCGCTCCTGGGGGAACCAGCCCTCGGGGTTGGAGCCGTCCTCGAGCATGCGGAAGACCGCGCCGTACACCTCCTCCATGGGCTCCAAGCCCACAACGGGGAAGTCACTGCCCAGGTGCACCACGGCGCCGCTGGCAAGCAGGCTATGCAGGGGCCACGAAAGCGCAGCACGCTCGGGGCCCACGGCATCGTCCTTGGCAAGGTCAGCCATATCGAGCAGCATGTGCCACGGCTGCATGCCAGGGCATATACCCAGCTCGGCATAGCGCGGCAGATCCTCGGGCTGAACCGTCTCGTTGTGCTCCATGGAGTGGCGACAATCCCGCTTGCCATGCAAGTGCTCGCCCTCCTCAAAACAATCGAGCACAAAACGCACCGAGCGATCACCAATCGTATGGATGCGCGTGTCAACGCCCCATTCCTGCGCCCTGAGGATGGCAGCACGGATGCGCTCTGGCTCCTCCGCGGGCTCACCGCAGGTATCGGGCGCATTGCTATAGGGTTCAAGCATCCAAGCGGTGTGGTCGGAGCACACGCCATCAAGAAACTGCTTAAAGCCGTGCCACTCCACCTGCGTACCCGGGAAGGCGTATTTCTCCTTGATCTGCTCGAGCGTTAAGGACTCGTTTTCAAACAGATCGGTGTACAGGAACACACGCAGTGGCAAGTCGCCCTTGGCATTAAGATCTGCCAACACCGCATACGGGTTTTCCATGCTCACAAACGTAGGATTGACCATGCCGACCGTAGTGATTCCCAGGGCATTGGCGCGCCGGGCGGTTTTTGCAAACGACGCGTCAACAACCTCGGGCGCTGGGTCGTAGACCTCGTCCATAAAGAAGGCGCCGGCGTTGTTGGAAAACACGCCCGTCAGATTGCCCTCGGCATCCTTAAGGATCTTGCCGCCTGCGGGATCGGGCGTCTGCGAAGTTACTCCCACCTTGTTGATGGCGCAGGTATTGGCACTAAAGGTATGCAGGTCAACCTGCTGCAGAAAAACCGGGCGGTCAGAGATGTACTCATCAATCATCGCGGCTGTGGGCATCTCGGGGACATCCCACTGGAACTGGATAATCTGGCAGCCCAGAATCCACTCGTTATCGGGATGGTCGGCCGCAAACGCCACGACACGTTCCATCGCCATCTCAAAACTGGTGCAGTCGATGAGGTTGACAGCAAAATCGGGGTCGGTCATGAACGCGCCCTGGGCAAAATGCGTGTGCGAGTCGATCAGGCCGGGCATGACGAGCTGGTCGCCAAAGTCGCGCACCTCGGTATCGGGGCCGATAAACGGTGCCAGGTGGGCATCGTCACCGCAGGCAACGATTTTATCGCCCCGCACGGCAACGCCGCCCTTAAACGGCTCGAGCCCATCGCCGGTAAAGACGGCGTTGCTCTTGATAACTACATCAGCCTTGTCCATGTGAGCCTCCTCAGGCATCTTTGGTTGCAACGCGGACGCACCGCCCGCGTGGGCACTCGGTTGGGAGCGTAGCGCTCCCGCATCGGCGCGTGCCTACAAGCCGTGCTCGGACGTCTGTCCCACGTCCGCGGCTTCGCGCTACACCCATTGATACACAGGGGCAAATCCGTGCCAAGGCCAGGGACCGCAAACGGTCAGTTTAAGCAGGTTTACACGCTTTACCTGCAGGTTTATTGTCTGAGATTATTACCGCTTCATTACGCCCAACGGTATGGCCGCCCACACGGCAAGACCCGCATGCGAGGAAGAATGGGGCTAGGAACGCCAAAAGGTATCTATGAGGTCATCTCGGTTGGAGACACCGCTTTTAACGTAGATGCGATGCAAGTGCGCCTTGACCGTGCCAGGGCTGATGACCAACTCGCTGGCGATGTTTTGGGCGTCGTTGCCCTTCAGCACCAGTGTGAGCACTTCCTGCTCGCGCCGTGACAGCTTATGGGCGTCGGCATAAATTACCACACGCGATGCGAGGTCGTCCTCAGAGCTTGCGCTCTGGGCCGCCACGTCCTCATCGGCACGCGGATGACGGGCATACACGCGCAGGATATGGCTAAACTGGCAAAAGAGTTGGACCGTGCATACCACGAGCAGCACGTTTTCGGAGATATTGCGCTCGGACAGATACCACAAAAAGAGGCTGATGACGGGGTTTTGAGAGTCGGGGCGGCAGAGCAAAATCATGTAGGTGTCCTCGGCGATTACGCAAAACGCAAGAACGAGGGCCACCTTCCAAAAGAGCTTTGAGCGGTCGAGGTCGAGTTTCTCAACACGCGTGGCTCTGTACCGGTAATGCCAGGCGGCATAGGCAAGACATCCTACATTGCCCAGGTCACGCGTGAGCCAAAAGAGATACTGCTGCATCTCTCCGGCAGCGCCGCTGCGAGGCACCAGCAGCAATTGCAAGATTGAAAACGGCACGATAGCGAGTACGAGCATGCGCGACGTCGGCCTTTTGCGCAAGCGCGCAAACATCCACAGTACCACGCAGGCATAGATGGCAATACCGAGCACGCAGCGCAGCAAGGGGTGCTGCAACGGCTCGCTAAAGGTAACAGCGTAGTCGTATTTGAGCCGATTGTACTCGTCAAAAAAGATGACTGACATATCGAGCATGTAGAGCAAAAAGCCCGCCGCGGCCACGAGGCTGTCGCGACGGTGCGTCATGAGCCAAACCACCAATGCCACGGCACTGGTCACCAGAGCCACACCCATGATAATCGTGGTGTAGATATAGAACGCGAAACTCATGCCCGCCTCCCCTGTCTAGATGCTGTGAGGATGTTGACAGATTCTTTGCCGCAAGATTAGACTCACCGATTAAACGTACTGTATCGTTTAGATAAACAAGATGTGTCTCACCGATGAAAGGAGATGCCATGACACCGATCGCTCCGCTCAAGATGCTCGTCGCGCCCGCCGCCAAGGCCATCACCCGACTCGGTTCTTCCATGACCTACGACGATGTCCCCTGTGTCGTCGAGGCGCGTTCGGACAGCTGCCCCTACCTGGGCCACGTCCCCTACTTTGCGCCTAAGCTCGTTTCCGATCCCGAGCACCGCGAACAGTAATCCAAGATGCACCAAGCGCTGCGTAACTCGCGGCGCTTACTGTTTTGGTGCAAAGTAACCTGACCCCCGTGCACCAACGCCGGGATTGTCGACGCTTCGGCCGCGGCGCGATATGAGGCGCGAAACCTCGCCCAGCAACACGCCGATCACCACACCCATGAGGATCGGCAACTTTGACATCTCGGCGGGCGAGCTGTTAAGCGGCACGATTGTCGCAACGATCGAAAGCACGAGCTCTACCACCGGCACCGCAAGCGCTACCGCAAGCACCTTGCCCTCGAAGGGCGCGCGGAACACACGTGGGCGGTCGTCGTATTTACGCAGGCGCCAAAACGCCGGGAACATCGGGATATAGCTCATGAGCAGAAAGACGACGTTCATCGAGAAGAAGACCCAAAAGACGTCGGAACCTTCGCCCAGCGGAATCTGAAGTAGCAGCACCAAGCTGGCAAAACAACCGTTAATGAGTGCTGAGCCGTTGGGCATGCCGGTCTTCTTGGACACCAGCGCAAAGGAGCGCGGCATGTTGCCGTGGCGCGCGGCATAGCTCGCCACGTTGTTGACGCCAAAACTCCAGCAGATCATGTTGGCGAACAGCGTCACCAAAAAGGCCACGCCCACGACCATCGTCAGCGGGTGAGCGCGCCCCACCATGGCGGCAACCGCGTCCACAATGCCCGAATCGAGTGAAAGCTGCTCGGTGGGAACCGCGGCTCCAATACCGATGCCACAGATAATGTAGATCGCCGCAATGGCAACGCCACCGGCGATAACCGCCTTGGGGATATCGCGCGATGGGTTCTTCATCGTGCTGGCAAAGGTCGCGACCACCTCAAAGCCCATAAAGTTGAATAGGATGATTGAAAGATACGTCAGTGAGTTAGTGTCTCCCAGATCGGGGACAAAGGTCTTAAACGACATATCGTTGGCAAAGCCGTTATTGCAGGCAAACCAGATGCCGACGATTCCCACCACGGTGGTAATGAGCACCTTGATGACGGCGCCGCCATCCATGACCCAATCGGCCTCGGCCACCGGCTGCATTGCCATGACCGTGACGCCCCACACAAAGGCAAGCTCGATGGCAATTCGGACCCCAAGCGAAAATTCGATGCCCCATACCGCATTGATGACACTGGGGAACATACAGGCGATACTTGCCACCCACAGTGGAAAGTTGACCCAATAGCACCAGGAGCAGCGAGCGCCCCAACGGTCGCCCAAGCCCAGGCGAACCCAATCGTACAGACCGCCCTCGGAATCGAACGCCGTACCGAGCTCGGCCACCACCAGGCCATAGGGAAGCAAAAACGTAATGATGAGGAAGATCCACCAGAAGAACTGCACGTTACCCATGGCAGATGCCGGAGCCGCCGCCTCGATGGTAAACACGACGCAGATAACCGAAAGGATAACCTCGATCAGGGAGAACTTCTTACCTGCCACGGCACGCTCCCCTCACAGCAAAAAGGATGGCATCTGTACCGAAGGCGCAGCCCATGGTAGGGTTGCAGGCCGCGTCACCGGTACAGGTGCCATCCCAAAAGGAAGAGAGGGTGCAATTGTTGGACCAACGCTCGCGGAACAGGCGCGTGTAGATAACGATACGCTGGTACATAGATACTCCGATCAAACCGATCGCGCTCGCAACCGGAAACTATCAGCAATTGAATACGCGTCTGACCTGGGAAATTCAAGCGAACAATTGGCCTAACCCGCAATAAATCCCAGATCAGACGCGCACTCAATCAAAGAGGCGGGCACTCCGAAGTGGAGGCAACGGAGTGCCCAAAGAAAAACCCAACCGACCAAGACATCGAATAAACCGACCATCAATGCCCCGAGATGGTCCGATTCACCGACCGTCCGATTGATCGGCTGGGTTCCCGAAGCATCACGGCTCGGAAAGTCAGACGTTTACTCGGCGTGCTCAGGTGCGCCAGATTGGCGCGAACGAGGAGCGTAGCGTACTGACGCTACGTAAGCGACGAGTGAACGCCAAGGTGGCGTGCCTGAGTTACGCCGAGGGCTCCTGCTGCGTAATGCAGTGGATATTGCCGCCGCCGAAGACGACCTGCTCGGACTGAACGCCGACGCACTTGTAGACGCCCTCGCCCCAGACCTCGTCATAGATCTTCTGGAGCGTGTCAACGGCCAGCTGGTCGTTCTCGTCGCCGTACTGCGGGACGATAACGCCGTGGTTGGTGACCAGGTAGTTCATGTAGGAGGCGATCAGCGGCTCGTCGGGAACGCGCGGCTCGGCGTTCTCGTCGGCGTCGATGGTGTCGCAGGAAGCCTGGTCCATGAACAGCGGGTTCACGGGCATGCAGAGCTTGTAGACCTTCATCTTGCGGCCCTTGGCGTCAACGGCGTTGGAGAGGGTCTCGTAGGCAGCGTGGCACTGCTCGTAGAACGGATACTCGGGATCGTCGGTCCAGATGCAGGCCATGACGCCCGGAGCGATGAACGTGGCGACGTCATCGATGTGGCCGTTGGTCTCCTCGGGGTCGATGCCCTCCTTGACCCAGATGACCTTCTCGACACCCAGGTAATCCTTGAGGTGCTCGTCCATATAGGCGCGAAGCTCCTCGCTCCAGGGCTCAAACTTCTTGTGGAACTTGGGCCAGATGGACTCGGGATCCTCTTCCTCCTCCAGAACCGCAGAGCAGGTGCGGCCCGGGGAAAGCAGGCACTGGTCGGTCACGACAAGGGTGCCCTCGCCGTCGACGGTGATGGAGCCGCCCTCGAGGATCATGTCATCGGGACGATAGCGACGGCAGCCGGAGAGCTCAGCCATCTTAAGGGCGATCTGCTCGTCCTTGTCCCACGGGAAATAGAGGCCATCCACAAGGCCACCGTAAGCGTTGAAGTGCCAGTGGTTGGCGCGCTTCTCGCCCTTGCCGTTGATGACGTAGGTGGCGGCGGTGTCGCGGAACCAGGCGTCGTCGGTGGTCATCTCGATGACGGTGACGTTCTCGTCCTCCTCGAAGACGGCCTTGCAGTTGGCATAGTCGACCTGGTTGGCGCACATGGTAACCGGGGTGAACTCGGCGATGGCGCGGGCGATGGCGGCATACTGCTTCTGAGCCGGCTTGGCGCCGTGGGCCCAGGTGTCGGTGCGGTGGGGCCAACCCATCCACACGCGATCCTGCGGGGCGAACTCAGCGGGCATAAAGAAGCCGTCGGCCTTGGGGGTGGACTCGGACTCGGTGATCGTACGCATAAGATTTCCTCCAAATCGAACGATCGCTTGCTGCGGGCGGGTTACCCGCAGCCTAAAACCAAGAGATGGTAGGCGCCCGTTCCCCGGCAAAGGTCGGGGCGCCCGGCGCCGGTTTTCACGGAGTCGCACCGGCAAGCGACGACGTAACCAAGTGCGCGGAGACAAAACGCACGAAGGATACGGAAGAGAGATTGGGGTGGGCGGTGGTTACCGGAGCTATCGCTCACACCCACCCCGGGGAATGGTTAGCAAACCTGTCGCTTGGGCACGTCTCCGAAGAGGCTAGAGTGCCCGGAGTCGGGAGCGACAAGCCCGACGAAGCGCACGTTGGTACGCGAGGAGGGTTGGAGCCCCAGAACCGGGTGCTCTAGTTCTCCTCGGCCTCGGCGGCCTCCTCAGCGAGACGCTGAGCTGCCAGCTCGGGAGTGAGGCCCTTGTACTCGGTCTCGCGGCCCTTAGCGCTGACGACGCGGACGACCTCGCCGATGAGCACGAGCACGATGAAGATAACGATCATCGGGACCTTGTCGCCAATTTCAGCAGCGGAGAACGGGATCAGCGTGGCAACGATGGCAAGAACCAGCTCGATGCAGGGGATGGCCAGCATGACCTTCATCATGGCGCCCTTAAACGGGAACGTGAAGATGCGCTCACGGTTGGGGTCGTTCTTACGAAGGTTGAGGAACGCCGGGAACATCGGGATGTAGGTCAACAGCAGGAAGACGACAGAGGTGCCAAAGAGCATCCAGAAGACACCGTTGGAGATGGCGTCGATGGGAACGAGCTGCAGGCACAGCACCAGGGAGGCAACGACAGCGTTGACCAGGTTGGCGCCGTTGGGCATGTCGTCATCCGAGATCATCGAGGCGAAGACCTTGGGCATGTTGCCGTGCTCGGCAGCGTAGCGAGCAACGGAGTTAACGCCGAAGGACCAAGCGGCCATGTTGGCGAACAGGGTGATCAGGAAGGCGATGCAGATGACCTTAAAGATCATGGAGTCGCCCACCATGGTCTGGACTGCGACGATCATGCCGTAGTCGGGATCGATGGAGTCGGCCGGCACGGCGGCGCCGATGCCAAAGCCAGCGAACAGGTAGATCACGGCGATGGACAGGCCACCGACGATGATAGCCTTGGGGATATCGCGAGCGGGATCGGCCATGTCGTCGGTCATGGTGCAGATGACCTCGAAGCCCATGAAGTTAAAGATGATGATCGACAGGTAGCCGAGAGCGTTGGTGTTGGTGAGCTCGGGCAGGAAGGTGGCAGCGGACATGTCGTTCGCAAAACCGTTCTCCATGGCATACCAAATGCCCAAAGCGCCAACGATAACGGCGACGGCGACCTTGATGATGGCGCCACCGTTAAGGACCCACTCGGAGTCGGCCGCCTTGGAGCGGCCCATGAGGTAGACGATCCACACAAAGGCAAGATCGATACCCATCTTGGCGATCAAGTTGAACTCGACGCCAAAGACCATGCCCAAAATGTCGGGGAACATCGTAGCCAGCGAGGCGATCCACAGCGGGTAGTTGACCCAGTAGTAGTACGAGATGCGGGCGCCCCATTTGTCGCCCAGGCCATCGCGTACCCAGTCGTAAATGCCGCCCTCGCCGTCATAGGTGGTACCGAGCTCGGCGACAACCATGCCGTAGGGAAGCAGGAAGGTCAGGATCAGGAAGATCCACCAGAAGAACTGCTGGTTGCCAATGGCAGCAGCAGGAGCGGCGGCCTCGCAAACGAAGACGACGCAGATGATGGTCGAAATGACCGTCAAGAAGGAAAGCTTTTTCTTTCCGTCGCTCATGATGAGCTCCTTCGCTCAGTCTTGGACAGATCCGAGGCCCTAAGGTATTAAGGCAATTGCTTGAGCCTCGGTGAGCGGGCGACAGGAGACGAGCATCCGCCGCCCGCAAACGTGCTTTTAGAAGCCTTGAGGCTTAGAGCTGCTCGAGAGCCTCGAGAGCGGCGTGGAGCTCAGCCTTGGCGGAGTACTCGACACCCTCGTCGTTGAGCGGGGTGCGCTTGCCCAGGGCGGCAAGGAGAGCACGAATGGAGTGCTTGCGGTTCTCGGCCTCGACCCAGCACAGGGAGCGCTCGGGATCGTCCATGACCTCGTCGACGACCTCCTCGTTGCGGGTGGCCGGCAGGCAGTGCATGAACTTGGAGTTGGGGCCGGCGAAGTTCATCATGTCCATGGTGACCTGATACTTGGGATAGAACACGTCCATGTAGTTCTCGCCCGAGACCTCCTCGTCGTACAGGCCATACCACACGTCGGTGTAGATGAAGTCGGCGCCCTTGATGCACTCGATGTCGTCGGAGATGACGACGGAGCCGCCGGAGACCTTGCAGTTCTCCTCGGCGATGGCCATCATCTGCTTGCCGAACTCGGCGCGCTCCTCGACGGTGCCAACGTGCAGGCCGCCGTCGGGGATCTGGTGGCCCTTAGGTCCAAACTGGACGAACTTCATGCCGACCTTGGAGGCGATGAACATGAGGGAGACGCAGACCTGGGTGGCGTCGCCGATGAAGGCCAGGGTGCAGTCCTCGATATTCTTGCCCTCGGGGAGGTTCTCGAGCATGGTCATGAGGTCGCCCATCTCCTGCGTGGGGTGGTTGAACTCGGACATGCCGTTGATGACGGGCACAGCAGAGCCCTCGGCGAGGCCGACGACGTCCTTGTGACGGTCAACGCGAGCCATCATGATGTCGAGCAGCGAGCCCATAACGCGAGCGGTGTCGCCCAGGGACTCGTGACCGCCGAGCTGGATGGTGCCAGGGCCATAGAACTGAGCATGACCGCCGAGGTCGGTCATAGCGGTCTCGAAGGAAAGACGAGTGCGGGTGGAGACCTGCTGGAAGATCATGCCAAGGCTCTTGTTGCGGAGCAGGTGCGGATAATAACCGTCAACCTTGATGGCCTTCTTCATTGCCAGGCCAAGATCCTCGATAGCCAGGATCTGCTCTTTGGTGAAGTCGTTGGTGTCGATGAAATCCTTAGGCAGTGCCATGTCGATTTCCTTTCCGCCGGTCTTGCCGACTATTACTATGAGGCGCTCGAACATCACGCCTCGTGTTGACAAGACCATCATTCACCCGTATGCAATTTTTACCTAGTTTATTCGGGATTAAAGACCGTTCACGGAGTTACACCCCCTCTAAACCAATATAAACCCGCAGGTAGCGGGCTTGCAGGGGGTTTACTATCTAGAACCGCGAACGGTATACGGCTATGCTGTATCTCGGCGCCTAATCCGCAATGAAACGAAGGGTTGAGACGTCTATACCCCACAAGGCATACAGGGCTTTGCCATAGATTAAATGAGATGGGACGGTGGCAGATGAACACTCTGATGTTCTTCTATACCCTAGCGATACTCGTGATCTGTATTGTGACGGCAGTGCTTTCGCTTGCCGCCTATGCCTCGTCTCGTCGACGCTTCTTTATCTATGGCAGCGGCGTTTTTATTTGCTATGCCATCGAGATGACCGAGATCTTCTTTTTTGAATACAAGTTGCAAAACCAGAGTTTTCCAGCCAGCGACTATTACTCAATTACCATGCCTGTGTTGCGGACGCTTGTGGCAACCGCTTCACAAGCTTTTATTTGGCTCATCGCCATGGATTTGCTCGACAAACATTCTAAAAAGCAGTTTGTTATTCCCGTCGCAACGTTCTTCCTGAGCGAGCTGCTGATCATTGTCGCTCTCCCCTACGGCCCCATGCATCAATGGCTCTACTACACGATGCGTCAGGTATTCCTTGTATTTGTGGGGCTCTATATCTTTTGGACGGCACGCAAGAGCACACAAGTCGAGCTGAAGGCACGCGTTAACAACCAACGAAAGCACCTGATTATCGGCGCTATTCTGGTCGGTTGCATCGTTGCCGAGGATTTCTACAACATTCTGATTGTCCCCATGAGTCTGGCGCCCTCTTGGCTGCAACTATATCTGTCCGAGCGCAACTTTAGCGAAAACGTCTTTGCCTGCTACTTTGCGATTCTGCTGATCATCTACTCCTACCATGTGCTTTCAATCCGCATGCAGGAGGCGCCCGAGGAAAAGAACGTCAGCGATCTTGATCGACACATCGAAGAGCAGATGCCCTTCTATCGCAACGCCTACAAGCTCTCCAACCGTGAGACCGAAGTTATGCGTCTGGTCGTACTGGGCAAATCGAACCAAGAGATCGCTGACGAGCTATTCCTTGCCGTGGGCACCGTCAAGACCCACATCCACAACATCCTGGTCAAAACCGAGCAGCAAAACCGCACCACGCTCATCCTCCACTTCTGGAAGCGATAACCTACCAAAAAGGGACAGGTTTATTTTGGCAGGTTTTATCTGGGTAAACGCCAAAAACCGCCGCGAGGGAGCTACTTTCCCTCGCGGCGGTTTTCTAGCTCACGCTTTCTTTCGTCTCAATCTGTAACATATGGAGACCAAATCGCCGTCTTACTGTTACAGATCGAGACGAGTTACAGAACGCGCGTCGAATAATCTCAATCTGTAACAGGTAGAAGCGTTTTTGCCAGTCAGATGTTACAGATTGAGATAAACGAAGGAGCGGTAGCGTTAAACAAGTCCGCCACAAAGTTATTCGGAGAGATCCGATCCTAGAGTTGTCTACCAGGTACGATATGTGCACTGATATTTTGTCTCAAACCCGGGCATCCCGTTGCCGCGTGGGCTTAACGCGGCACCCGTATAGAGAATCGTTTGCCCCGTACGAGAATACGAAGTTTTGAAAGACAGCCTCTTGTATGTCTGGTCGAAACAATCAACATTCTCGCTCGGGTGGTTCGCAGTGGAGAACGACTTGTAAGTGTCCAAGACGTCCGCTGTCACAAGACGACAAGGCGCGACAGAACCTGCATCTGGTTTCGCCGTCGCACAAACGGGAATTGTGACCATCGACAGGGTAAGCATAAAACATGCGAACATTGCCTTCACAAAGTTCTTCGTTACATGGCGTTTCATGGTTATCTTCCTTTCCTAGTTTTACTGTCGTTCGTCTTGAAAAGCTGCGCGTATACATTACCGATCCACTTCGAATCACCTCCCATTTCTCTGGTAACGACACGCGAGTCATCCCCTGTGAGCAATACGGAGGCATCGCAGAGCGATTCGAGGTTTCCGATAAGATGAGAAGAGATAATGACATGTGCTCCTCTACCCGCTTCATCTCTAAGAGCATTCGAAACAATCGCAACGTGTCTCACATCAAGTGCATTCATGGGCTCATCCAAAAGGACGACTTCGCAATAGGACATATACGCCATCGCGACATTAAGTAATTGTCTATTTCCATCAGACAGCCTAGATACGGGCGTATTCTTCAACCCAGTCAAGTCAAAGCGATCAAGCACTTGGTCCAAAGTGCGAGGTGAATGCCAAATTCTCCTGCATCGGTCGAGATGAAAAGCGACGGTCATGTATGGAATCAATAGCGACGGCCTATTCGGAACCAAAAAGAATACCTTTCTCATTTCCTCACGGTCGACGCATACTTTTGCATGAAAACAGAGAGAACCTGACACGCGCACTGATGGCCCAGCATCTCCCCAAAGAGTATTCAGTAGCGTAGTCTTGCCATGTCCATTTGGCGCGACAAGACCCCATATCTGGCCAGCGGGCATATCAAACTGCAATCCCTTTACCAGCTGGTTTTTTCCAACCGTCAACGCATCCAGCGACAGAGAGAGCAAGCTTTTCTCGCCCAAACTATCCGGGCGAATATGGTTCCAGGCCCAGCGATTCTTGCTTTTTAGACGCGAAAACGAAATGACCCCCAACGCGCAAACAGCAAACGCGCCCATCACGGCAAAGAGGCAGTGCGATGCACTGGCTTCAGGAACGAGAGATACCTCCGCTCCATTGGCGTAAGATGCGCCGCCGAGCGCAAACGAAGAGGCAGAATAGCTCGACACCATATACGGCAGCAACGCATGCCATGGAGCATCTTTGCTCGCATAAAACGGAAGCTGGCTTATGCCCCCCACAAGAGCGATCACCATGGACGAAATGGCCCTGTTTCTGCTTCCGGCGTACACGCACACGCCCAAGCAAGCAAACATCATCGACAGCACAGCTTCAAAGACGGCAAATAGCCCTAGCTGAACTAACACAGTTCTTTCGACTACGTCACCATACTGAATGAATACGACTGGGTACTCTGTCTGACCTACACCGTTAAACACCGTTGCCAATACAAAACAGGGAGCCAACGCCAGAACCAAAACCAGCATCGATGCAATACCAGAGACGAGAACGCGGCATGCATTCATCTCTAACTTTGACAACAACGCTCGATCGTAGAACCGCTTTCCATCCCCCTCAAGCGACATATAGAGGACGAGGACCGGGACCAAAAGCCACGCTATTGCAGGAACAGCGCCGCAATAATATGCGAGAAGGATCATCCCGGGCATTTTTGTTGTTGAGTCGTACGATTCCGGATGGGCCAGCATCGATATGGCTCGGGGAAGACGTTCTTGGGCTTCAAGCGATAACTCCGAATCAACACCATTCAAATAACCGAGTCGGTATTCCTTGAGCAATAGATTGTCGTAATCGGCAATCGCATCGTAATACTCTCTGGAGTCCGCCTTGCTTTCAAGCGCCCGATCAAGGCACGCCCTTTCGTCGGCAATGATGCTGTTGAGCTCCTGTGGGGCAGTGTCATAAACGCCGTCAGAGACTTGAGAGACCAAAAGGGCTCTCTGGTCTTCGATGGAAGCTCTACCATATAGATAATCTGCTCCCGTTGGAACGGATAGAAATACCGGGATGCAGAATACGAGCGCGAGCAGCGCCGTCAGCAACATAATTCCCCGGTTGCGCGCAAGAACTTCTAAATTAAGCCGTACATATGTGAGGCAATCACAGGTCTTCACAGCAAGCACCTCCGGTTCGCAACACACGAGTCGTCGGACCCGTTGTCCGGAAGTATCGCCTTCATCGTCAGAACTGTCTGTAGACGTGTAGGATGGATTTACAATCTTATTTGTCTACAGGCTTCTACCTGCTATTTTCTATAACATCTGCCATAAGACTAAAAACCCTATCTCTAAGTTCACGCTCCGAGTGAACTCCAAGCAAGGCATAGCTCTTGCTCTTGGCCTCTTTGACGGTTCCCCGAGCAACGTTAAGATGTGCGCAAATCTCGGTGGTTCTATTGCCATCAAAAACGCATGTCATGATATCGGCATAAAGCGGCGTGAAACCAAGCCTCAAGAAGGCCTCACGCACGGTATCGCGTCGATCACCCACCCGAACCGTATCTTTCGAACGCAAGAATAGCAGCGAATTAGCCATAAGGATAGGCTCTGTTAGACCAAGGTTGACATAAAAACGATGTCACCGCGAGGCGGTACCC
>CAJKCG010000008.1:0-100473 GCA_905198355.1 uncultured Collinsella sp.
GGCCCGTGGGTTATACCCTAAGAGCAAACCACCCTTTTTAAGGGTGGTTCTGATTTCACGTTACCTTGCTCGCGTGTACGGGTTTTCGCTGACTTATGCTCAACAAGGGCGGTTGCACTCATTGGGGACAGACTTAAATGAGTAGCCACGGGGGTACTCATTTAAGTCCGTCCCCAATGAGTGGGTGGAAGATTGCGGGTTCTTTACGGGAATGTAGTGTGGGCTGCGGAAACGTGGTTCTTTCCGTACAATAGTTCAACTCGTGTAAACGCAGGGAAGGGACATTCATGGCAGACATGATCGAGATCAAGCATCTCAACAAGTACTTTGGCGACCTGCATGTGCTCAAAGATATCAACCTCACCGTCAAGCGCGGCGAGAAGCTCGTAATGATCGGGCCTTCCGGCTCGGGTAAGTCGACGCTCATCCGTTGCGTCGATTATCTGGAGGAGCCCACGTCGGGCGAGGTCATCATCGACGGTACGCCGCTTACCAAAAAGAACCACCTGGAGATGGCTCGCAAGTATAGTTCCATGGTGTTTCAGCAGTTCAACCTGTATCCCAACATGACGGTGCTCGGCAACCTGACGCTCGCGCCCATCAAGCTGCAAAAGAAGAGCAAGGAGGAGGCGACCGAGATCGCCATCGCCGCACTCAAGCGCGTCGGCATGGCGCATAAGGCCGGCGAGTATCCGCAGAATCTCTCGGGTGGTCAGCAGCAGCGCATCGCCATCGCCCGCGCCCTGTGCACCAAGCAGCCCATCATCCTGTTTGACGAGCCGACTTCGGCGCTCGACCCCGAGATGGTCCAGGAGGTTCTGGACGTTATGATTGAGCTCGCGCAGGAGGACATCACCATGATCTGCGTGACGCACGAGATGGGCTTTGCGCGCCAGGTGGCCGACCGCGTCATCTTTATGGAGGACGGCCGCATTCTGGAGGAGGGCACGCCCGAGCACTTCTTCGATAACCCCGAGAACCCGCGCTGCCGCGAGTTCCTGTCCAAGATTCTGCACTAGGCGCGGTGATGGACATGACGGATATGACGAGGGCGGCCGTGTCGCGCCGTCACTTTTTGCAGCTGGCGGGCGCCGGCATGCTTGCGCTGACGGGGACCGCGCTTACCGGTTGCGGCAACTCCACCAGCGGCGAGGGCTCCGACAAGGGGTCCAAGCTTGCGGCCATTAAGTCGCGTGGACATCTGAATGCCGGCGTCAAGAAGGACGTTCCCGGCTATGGCTATTACGACACCGCCAAGGGCCGCTTTGAGGGCATGGAAGTCGATTTGTGCTACCAGATCGCCGCTGCCGTCTTTGGCGTGAGCTACAAGGAGGCCCGCGCCCAGGAGCTTGTCGAGTTTACCGACGTAACGCCCAAGACGCGCGGCCCGCTGATCGATAACGGCCAGCTCGATGTGGTTGCGGCGACCTACACCATCACCGACGAGCGCAAGAAGAGCTGGGATTTCTCGACGCCGTACCGTACCGACTACGTGGGACTCATGGTCAAGAAGCGTTCGGGCTTTACCTCGATTGAGGACCTGGACGGCAAGGTCATTGGCGTGAGCCAGGGTGCTACCACGCAGGGCCTGATCGAGCAGATGATCAAGGACAACGGCTTTAGCTGTAAGCCCGAGTTTAGGGCCTTTAGCGGCTATCCCATCATCAAGAGTTCCCTCGACGCCGGCAATATCGACGTCTTTGCCATGGACCGCTCCACGCTGGCCGGCTACATGAACGAGACCGTTGAGCTGCTGCAGCCCGAGGTCAAGTTTGGCGAGCAGGGCTACGGCGTGGCGACCAAGAAGGGCTGCGACCTTTCGGCCGTGGTCGATCAGGTGATTTGCGATCGCCTGGCCGACGGCTGGCTCGACCAAGAGGTCAAGACCTGGGGTCTTGTATAG
Organism: uncultured Collinsella sp.; assembly: GCA_905198355.1. Taxonomy (GTDB): domain Bacteria; phylum Actinomycetota; class Coriobacteriia; order Coriobacteriales; family Coriobacteriaceae; genus Collinsella. Next base: position 1,904 of record CAJKCG010000008.1, read on the forward strand.
GCGCATCGTCCAAGGAAGGAATCAAATGCTCGAAGGATTATTTGACGCCGACCGTTGGTCGACGACATTTCAAAACATGGGGCCCTTCTGGGAGGGCTTTGGCGTGACGCTACAGGTGGTCGTTGCCGGTCTGTTGCTGTCGCTGGTGCTGGGCACGCTGCTGGGCGTGTTCTCCACCACCCGTTCGCGCGTGCTGCGCGCCATAAGCCGCGTGTACGTGGAGTTTTACCAGAACACCCCGTTGCCCGTGCAGGTGCTCTTTATGTACATGGCCGGTCCGCAGTTTTTGCAAGCCATAACCGGTGCCGACCAGCCGGTGCGCATCGCGCCGTTCGTGCTGGGCTTCTTGGGCGTGGGTCTGTATCACGCGGCCTACATTTCGGAGGTCATCCGCACCGGTATCGAGGCGGTTCCGCGCGGTCAGATGGAGGCGGCCCAGAGCCAGGGCTTCACCCGTGCCCAGGCGTACTGGTACATCGTGCTGCCCCAGACGTTCAAGATCATTCTGCCGCCGCTGTGTAACCAGGCACTCAACCTGGTCAAGAACACGTCGGTGCTGGCGCTTGTGGCCGGCGGCGACCTTATGTACCGTTCCGACAACTTTGTGAGTCTGTACGGTTACCTGCAGGGATATATCGTCTGCTGCCTTATGTACTTCATCATCTGCTTTCCGCTCGCCATGCTGGTGCAGTGGCTCGAGCGCCGCTCCAAGGAGCGTCCGCGCGGCGTGAGCCTGGCCGAGCTGGGGCTCGACAACGTAGAGGAGGCCTAGCGCATGGAAATCTTCAACGCGACCAACCTGCTCTACATTTGGGGCGGCTTTGTTAAGACGATCGAGATCTCGGCGCTGTCGATCTTTTTCTCGCTCATCTTTGGCACGGTGCTGGCGCTCGTTAAGAGCTATGCGCCCCGCCCGTTCCGTATTTTGGTGAGTGCCTATATCGAGCTGTTCCGCTGCACGCCGAACCTGCTGTGGATCCTTTTTATCTACTTTACGGTGCAGGGTTTGGATATTGTGATTTCGACCATCGCCTTTACGCTCTTTACCAGCGCTGTTATGGCCGAGATTGTGCGCGGCGGTCTCAACTCGATTCCGCGCGGCCAGTTTGAGGCAGCGCAGAGCCAGGGCTTTGGCTTCTTTGCCACTATGCGCTACATCATTCTGCCGCAGACGTTTAAGACGATCATTCCGGCGCTGTTTAGCCAATGCACGACCGTCATTAAGGACAGCTCGTATCTTTCGGGCATTAACGTGGCCGAGCTCATGTACACGGCAAACGTCGTGATGGCCCATGCGATCGACCTGTCGCAGGTGCTTATGCTCTACGGCCTGGTGTTTGCGATGTACTTCGTGCTCAACTTTGGTATCTCGCTGCTGGTGAGGGCATATCAACGCCGCATCGTGGCCGCATAGTCCTGCTTCCCCAAGCACGGCACCTTGCCCCTCAATCGTCGCTTGGGTACATTTAGTACGCGGCGCTCCTCTTTCGGGGCAATCTGCCGCACTTGGGAAACCAGGACGGTCGTAAGTGACAAAATGGGAATCAGGAATTGCCTTTTCTCATTTGTTAGAAAGGAATCGCGATGAGCGATCTGGAGAACAAGAAGAATCCTGTGGTCATTACCATCGCGCGCGACTTTGGCGCCGAGGGCCACGAGATTGGCCGCATGCTTGCCGACGAGTTGGGGATTCCGCTGTACGATAACGAGCTGCTGGTACGTGCGTCGCTGCGCGCGGGCGAGTCGCTCGACAAGATGGCCGCCTACGACGAGCGTCTGGCCGTGGAGAACATGGCGTTCCTGCCCGACCGCTACGACGCGCGTTCGTACTCGGACAAGTTGTTCCAGAAGATGAGCCAGGTGATTTTGGACCTGGGCGAGACCGAGAGCTGCATTATCGAAGGCCGCCTGTCCGATTACCTGCTGCGTAACAACCCCAACCACATTGCCGTATTGGTGACCGCTCCTTTTGAGGACCGCGTCGAGATTGTGCGCAAGAAGCGTGGCCTTAATAAAAAGAAGGGCGCCAAGCTGGTCAAGCAGCAGCAGAAGGCGCGCGAGGCGTTCTATAAGCGCTACAGTGCCGGAAAGTGGAAGATGACGAGCGGCAAGGATATCGTCGTCAACCGCGCCAAGCTGGGCCGCGAAGGCTGCAAAGACGTCATAGCCGCTGCCTACCGCTACAAAGTGGCTCAACTCGAAGGCTAGCCGACCAAAAACCACCGCAAAGGGTACAGGCACCTTTGTGGTGGTTTTTGTTTTAGGCCGAGGGGAAGGCCTTGGCGGCAGTGCCTATCCTCGGCTTTTGCATAGTCTCGATCTGTAACACCAAGCCAGCGAAAATGGCTCTAACTGTTACAGATTGAGATGAACCGTTCGGCCGTCAGCCCAACGTCTTGATCTGTAACACCAGGCGGCATATTTGGTCTCTAACTGTTACAGATTGAGATGCGGCGTGGGCGGCCGGCACAATATCTCGATCTGTAACAACTACGATGCTCAACGGGCTCCAGGTGTTACAGATCGAGACAAAACGACCGGGCAAGTCCCCCAACCACCACAAAGGTGCCTGTCCCCATCGTGGTGGTCGGTCGACCGGCATAGAAAAAGTCCCCGCCGGGCGTGTGCTCGACGGGGACTTTGCCGTTTGATGGCTAGTGCTGCAGGTGATTACTCGCCCAGAAGGCTCTTGGTGATGGAAGCGGCGGCCTTCTTGCCGGCGCCCATCGCCAGAATGACCGTAGCGGCACCGGTGACGATGTCGCCGCCGGCCCAGATGCGGGGATCGGTGGTCTGGCCGGTCTCCTCGTCGGCAACGATGTAGCCCCACTTGTTGAGCTCCATCTTGCCGCCGATCTTGGCAGCGAAGGGGTTGGCGTTGGTGCCGATAGCCGAGATCGCGACGTCGCAGGGAATCTCCTCGATGGCGCCCTCGATGGCAACCGGACGACGGCGGCCGGACTCGTCAGGCTCGCCGAGCTCCATCTTCTGGACCTTGACGGCGCACACGGAGCCGTCCTCGCCAGCGACAAACTCGAGCGGGGAGACGAGCGGCAGAACCTCGACGCCCTCGGCCTTAGCATGGTGCAGCTCGGCGCGACGGCAGGGCATCTCGTCCTCGGTACGGCGGTAGGCGATGATGGCGTGCTCGGCGCCCAGGCGCTTGGCGGTACGGACGGCGTCCATAGCCACGTTGCCGCCACCAAAGACGACGACGTTCTTGCCGTGCTTGGTGGGGGTGTCGTACTCGGGGAACTTGTTGGCCTTCATCAGGTTCACGCGGGTGAGGTACTCGTTAGCGAAGAAGACGTTGGGCAGGTTCTCGCCGGGGACGTTGAGGAACTTGGGCAGGCCGGCGCCGGTTGCCACGTAGATGGCGTCGAAGCCCTGCTCGAACAGCTCCTCGGCCGTGGCCATGTTGCCCACGACGGAGTTGTACTCAAACTTGACGCCCATGTCCTCCAGGCCGTCGATCTCGCGCTTGACGACTGCCTTGGGCAGACGGAACTCGGGGATGCCGTAGACCAGCACGCCGCCGCCGGTGAAGAATGCCTCGAAGACGGTGACGTCAAAGCCGTTGCGGGCGAGCTCGCCGGCGCAGGTGATGCCGGACGGGCCGGAGCCGACGACGGCGACCTTCTTGCCGTTCTTGGGGGCCATCTTGGGCGTGGAGGCGAGCTCGGGGCGGTCACCCAGGAAGCGCTCGAGCTGGCCGATGGCCACGGGCTCGGACTTCTTGCCGCGGATGCACTTGCCCTCGCACTGGTTCTCCTGCGGGCAGACGCGGCCGCAGATGGCGGGAAGCATGGAGTCCTCGCGGATGGTATCGAGGGCGCCGCCGAAGTCCTTCGCGCGGATCTGCTCGATAAAGCGGGGGATGTTGATGTTGACGGGGCAGCCCTCAACGCAGAACGGCTTCTTGCAGTTGAGGCAGCGCTCGGCCTCGGCCAGCGCCATCTCCTCGGTGAAGCCCTTGTCGACGGGGCGGAAGTCGCAGGCGCGCTCGGCAGCCGGCTCCTCGTTATCGGGGGTGCGGGGCGACTTCATATCGGCAACGAAACGACCGTTAACTAGTGGCATGCGCAGCTCTTTTCCTCATAGGCCTTGAGGGACTCGCCCTCTTCGGAACGGTAAGCGGCCTGGCGGGCACGAAGGTCATCCCAGTCGACCAGGGTGGCATCGAAGTCGGGCCCGTCGACGCAAGCGAACTTGGTCACGCCGCCCACCTCGACGCGGCAGCAGCCGCACATGCCGGTGCCGTCAACCATGATGGGGTTGAGCGACGCGGTGATGGGGGTGTCGTACTTCTGGGCGGTGAGGGTCGAGAACTTCATCATCGGAACGGGGCCGACGCAGAAGACCTGACTCACGGCCTTGTCCTGCAGCAGGCGCTCCAGCGGAGCGGTGACAACGCCCTGCTCGCCGTAGGAGCCGTCGTCGGTGGTGATGTGGATGTGGTCCTCGTCGAGGAGCTCGCGGAACTGGTCCTCCATGAGCAGGAGGTCCTTGGTGCGGGCGCCCATGATGGCGTGCACCTCGTGACCGGTCTCGACCAGGTGCTTGGCTACCGGGAAGGCAATTGCCAGGCCGACGCCGCCGCCAATGACGGCGCAGGGGCCCTCGGCCATCTCGGTGGGAACGCCCAGCGGGCCCACGACGTCGCGCAGCGACTCGCCGGCCTCATAGGTGGACAGCATCTCGGTGGTCTTGCCGATCACCATGAAGATGAACTCGACCCAGCCCTCGTCACCGTTCCAGCCGGCCAGGGTAAACGGGACGCGCTCGCCCGTCTCGTTGGCGCGAACCATGAGGAACTGTCCAGCGTGCGCATGTTTGGCGATTGCAGGCGCCTCGATGCGGAACTTGAACACCTTCTCCGAGAACTGCGTCTTCTCCAGGATCTTATACATAGAACCCCTCTCTTGTTAGGGCGGCCGAACCGTGCCTCCACGGAAATGGACGGCAGCCCGAATAAAACCGTACGCGCACAGGCGTTGTGCAGACATACGGTGCAAATTATACCCTCATGGACATGCCGTTTACGTGTATCTTCGGCAGGTGGGAAAAGGGTTTATCCGGTTCGACCTACCAAAAAGGGACAGGTTTATTTTGGTCGGTTTTATCAGGCAAAACGGCAAAGGGGGCCGGCCTCGGGTTGTGATGAGGCCGGCCCCCTTTGGGGTGCTATGCGTGTATGGCGGCGCGCGGTTTATCGTGATGCCGCAACTGGGGCGTTTCCGCAGATAAAACCTGCCAAAATAAACCTGTCCCTAAATGATAGGTTTTAGTGCTTGCCGTTGGCGGAGGCGGCGCCGTTGACGTGGTCGCGGGCATAGATCACGCCGTGCACGATGGCGAGACCCGCGGCGTCGGCGGCGCGGGCGCAGGTGTCCTGGAAGTCATCGGCCTCGCGGGCGCGCAGCTGTTTGAGCACATAGTCTGCCACGGCCATCTTGCCGGGAGGGTTGCCGATGCCGGTGCGGATACGGCTAAAGTCGCGGCTGCCCATCTTGTCGATGATGGAGCGCAGGCCGTTGTGCCCGGCGTGGCCACCGCCCACCTTGACGCGCACGTCACCGGCGGGGATGTCGAGCTCGTCGTGAATCACGAGTAGCTCCTCGGCCTTGATCTTGTACTCGCGGCAGAGCTTGGAGATGGGGCCACCCGAGGTATTCATATACGACTGCGGCTTGACCAGCACGATCTGGCGCTTGCCACCCTCTTCCTCGGGATCGTTGATGTTGATGAGTGCGACCTCGGCGCCGGCCTGGTTTTTCCAGTACGTGACACCGGCCTGACGGGCCAGCTCGTCGATTGCCTTAAAGCCAGCGTTGTGGCGGGTTTCGGCATATTCCTCGCCAGGGTTGCCAAGTCCGGCAACCATGCGAATCTTAAGCGGCTGTGCAGCTGCCATAGGCTTCCTTTCGTTACATAAGTAGTTCGTTCAACGACAAAGGCTACCACGCCCGCCGAAGGCGAGACTTCGTTTCAGCGAAATCCCACCAGACAAAAGCGCGGCCGCGGCAGAGCGAGCCGCCGGAACAGAAGAAACCCCCGCGCGACCTTTGCGAAGCAAGGGGGAGCGCGGGGGTTTCTTCTGTTCCGGCGGCGATGCGCCGGGTTGCAAGGACGATGCGACTACAGCGCGAAGTCGCCGCCGACGAGCGTGGAGACGGGCTCCTCGTGGTAAACGGCGGAGATGGCCTGAGCGAACTCCTCGGCGACCGAGATGGTCTTGATCTTGCCGCCGACCTCGACGGGAATGGCGTCGGTGACGACGCACTCGACGATGGGGGCGTCGTTCAGGCGCTCGATGGCCGGACCGGAGAAGATGCCGTGGGTGGCGCAGACGTAGATGTCGCCAGCGCCCATAGCCTTGAGCTCCTTGACGTTGGCGCACAGGGTGCCAGCGGTGTCGATCATGTCGTCATTGATGACGCAGGTCTTGCCCTTGATGTCACCGATGATGCCCATGACCTCGGCGGCGTTGTGGCGCGGACGGCCCTTGTGGGCGATGGCCAGGTCGCAGCCGAGCATGTCGGACAGCTTCTTGGCGGCCTTGGCACGACCCACGTCGGGGGAGACGACAACCAGGTTGTCGGTGTCGAAGTTCATGGCGTTGTAGTACTGGCCAAACAGCGGCAGTGCGGATAGGTGGTTGACCGGGATATCAAAGAAGCCCTGGATCTGACCCTGGTGCAGGTCGAGGGTGATGATGCGGTCGACGCCGGCGCGCTCGAGCAGGTTGGCGACGAGGCGGGCGGTGATGGGCTCGCGCGGGCCGGCCTTGCGGTCCTGGCGGGCATAGCCGTAGTGGGTGATAACGGCGGTGATGGAGCGGGCGGATGCACGCTTGGCAGCGTCGGTGGCGATGAGCAGCTCCATGAGCATGTCGTTGACGTTGCCGCCGGCCACGGACTGAATCAGGAAGACGTCGGCGCCGCGGACAGTCTCGTCGTAGCGGGCGTAAATCTCACCATTGGCGAACTGCTTTAGCGTAAGGCCCGAAAGCTCGACCCCAAGGTACTCAGCGATCTTCTGAGCGAGGGGACGGTTGGAGGAACCGGAATACACGCGGATGGACTTGCGCATATTCTCCGACTTCTCGGGATCATTAATCGGCATTACCCTTCTCCTTTATATCGAATGCCATATAGATGCCTTGTTGCATTGTAACCGCGCGGCGGGGTTTATCGGGTCCTGATAACGTCTTTACCGTCAACGGACACGAACCGACCACTCATCCGGTCGCGCAGGTCACGATAGAAAAAAGGAGCCGTCCCCATGGAACAGCTCCTTTTGTGCTTGATAAAACGTTATACCTCGTCGTCCTCGTGCAGACGGCGGCGATAATCGGCGGCCCAGCCCTCAATATTTACCTGGCGGGCGCGGCCCAGACCGAGTGCGTCGGCCGGGACCGGCTCGGTGATGACGGAGCCGGCGGCCACGAGTGCACCGTCGCCAATCTGGGCGGGCGCGACCATCATGGTGTCGGAACCGATGAAGGCATCCTTGCCGATGACGGTCTTGTGCTTGTGGACGCCGTCGTAGTTGCAGGTGATGGAGCCCGCGCCCACGTTGACGCCGGAGCCCATGGTGGTGTCGCCGATGTAGGACAGGTGCGGAACTTTGGAGCCCTCGCCGATCGTGGACTTCTTGATCTCCACGTGCGTGCCGGCCTTGGATCCGTCGAGCATGTGGGTGCCCGGGCGCAGGTAGGCGCGCGGGCCGCAGTCGACGCCGTTCTCGATGACGGCCTCGATGGCGATGGTTTCATCGATGATGCATCCGCTGCCGACGGTGGTGTCGGTGAGGCGGCTGTTGGGGCCGAGCTGGCACTCCTCGCCCACGGTGACGTGGCCGATCAGGTGCGTCTGCGGCCACACGACGGTGTCGCGGCCGATGGTGGCGTCGGGGCCGATCCAAGCCTGCGTGGGGTCGATGAACGTGACGCCCTCGGCCATCCAGTGCTCGTTGATGCGGTCGCGCGCGATGGCGGTGAGCTGTGCGAGCTGGATGCGGCTGTTGACGCCCAGACCGTCGCGGTAGTCGTCGCAGTGGAAGATGGAGACTGCCTGGCCGTGACCCTTGAGGATTTCGAGCATGTCGGGCAGGTAGTACTCGGACTGCGCGTTGTCGTTGCCGATCTCGTTAATGTGGGCGGCGAGCTGCGCGCCGTCGAAGGCGTAGCAGCCGGCGTTGCACTCGAGTAGCTCGGCGGCCTGCTCGGGCGTGCAGTCCTTCTGCTCGATGATGCGCTCGATCTGACCATCGGCGCCCAGTTTGATGCGGCCGTAGCCAAAAGGATCGGGCGGGGTCATGGTCATGACGGTGCAGGCGAGCTCGCCGGTGGCGACGGTCTGTGCGAACTTGGCGACGGTGTCGGCGGTGATGAGCGGCAGGTCGCCGTTGAGCACGACGACGGGGCCTTGCGTGATGCCGCAGGCCTCGAGCGCGACCTTGACGGCGTGGCCGGTGCCCAGGCGCTCGGTCTGCTCGACGCACTCGACCTTGGTGGCGCTGTTGGCGTAGGCGCCATCGATGAGGGCACGCATCTCGTCGGCGTGGCTGCCGATGACAACCACGACGCGGCTGCAGCCGGCCTTGATGGTAGCGTCGACGATCCACTGGACCATGGGCTTACCCAGGATCTTGTGCGAAACCTTGCAGTGGTTCGACTTCATGCGGGTGCCCTCGCCGGCAGCGAGGATAATTGCGGTTGCGTCCATGTGATCTCCTGTTACGTTATAGAGACGTGTGTTTGGAAACGATACACGGCGCAATATGATACCGCAGGCATATGACGAGCGCGTAACGATTGGTTTGCGGCGGTTGAGGCTTGCGCCGCCGGCGTGGCGTTTGCACTGCTTGTGTGCGGCGTTGGCGGTGCTGTGGAGCTGTCGTTTGAGCGAGGGGACGGGGGTACCCGTGGACAACATACGAGAGGGGTTTGGCGGCGAGCCCGTCGCGGCATTCTCGATGTCTCATCCGGCTGTGCCGGCACTCTATATAGTGCTGACGCTGGGGCTCACTATGTTCTCGATGCAGCCGGTGCTGATTGCACTGTCACTTGCGGGCGGGCTGGCGTATGGATTTGCGACGCGTGGGGCTGCCCGCACGCTGGGCGCGCTCCGCTGGCAGCTGCCGGTAATTTTGATCGTTGCGGTGCTCAATCCGCTGTTTAGCGCCTCGGGCTCGACGGAGCTGTTCCGTATTGGCATGCGCGCGGTGTATCTGGAGAGCATGGTATACGGCCTGTGCATGGGCGGGCTGTTTGTGGCGAGCGTGCTGTGGTTTGAGGCGGCGGCGTCGATGCTCGAATACGACAAGGTGCTCGCGCTGCTGGGCAATGCCGCACCGGTGATTGCGCTCATGATCTCGATGTGCATGAGGCTTATCCCGCAGTTTTTGCGCCGCGGTCGTACGGTGTTGGCGGTGCAGGATGCGATTGATGTGCCGGGCCGCGCGCCGGCCGACCCCGTGCGCCCGCGCCTGCGGGCGTCGAGCGTGTTGATGGGCTGGGGCATGGAAGATTCGCTGGAGCGCGCGGACGCGATGCGCTCGCGCGGGTGGGGTGCCGCGACGCGTCGTACGACGTATGCGAGGTATCGACTGGGGCGCAGCGACATTGCCGCGCTGGTTGGGCTTGCGTTGTTTGGCGTGGCCACGGCGGCAGTGGCGTGGACCGCGACGACGCAGTATTCGTTTTACCCTCAGCTTTCGGTGCCGGCGCCGTGGCCTGGCTATATTGTGTACGCGGCTTGGATGGTGTTGCCCTGTGTGCTGCACGCGATTGACGAGAAGAGGTTTGGCTGATGGCTCGGTTTGATAGGAGCTCGGCGGCGGGTGTGGCATATGGCTCGGCCGCGCCGGCGATTGAGGTGCGAGGCCTTAGTTTTGCCTATCCCGGGGCCGAGGCACCGGTGCTCGAGGGACTTGATTGGCGTGTTTCCCAAGGTGCGTTTGCGCTGCTTGTTGGCGGTACCGGGTCGGGCAAATCGACGCTGCTGTCGCTGCTCAAGCCCGAGATCGCTCCGGCGGGTACGCGCTCCGGCGAGCTGCGCGTGCTGGGCGAGCCCGTCGCCGACATGGACGTGCGGGCATCGGCGGAGCGCGTGGGTTATGTGTTCCAGGATCCCGAGAACCAGATCGTGTGCGAAACCGTGTGGCACGAGATGGCGTTTGGCCTAGAGAATCTGGGTGTGTCGCGCGACGAGATGCGCCGTCGCGTAGCTGAGACTAGCTATTTCTTTGGGCTGGAAGATTGGCTTCACCGCGATACTGACACGCTTTCGGGTGGTCGCAAACAGTTGCTGTCGTTGACGGCCGTTCTGGCGCTGCGCCCGCGCGTGCTGCTGCTCGACGAGCCCACGTCTCAGCTCGATCCCGTTGCCGAGAAGAATTTCCTGCACGCGCTGTTTCGTGTGAATCGCGAGCTGGGCTGCACGGTTGTTGTGGCGACGCATCAGCCGCGCCCAATGCTCGAATACGCGACGTGTGCGTACCGGATTGAGGACGGTCGCGTGCGCGAGGTGGCAGATATGGCTTCTTTGGGACGCCGAGAATCGCTGTTTTCCGATGACATGTTGGGGTGGGGTGCCATCCGATGTGCAAAAAACGGAGTATTCAGCAGGCGTGAGGACAATTTGGACTCTCTGGAGACGCCCGGGGACGTATCGAGCGCGAAAAAAAGTTCGGAATTGGACAAATCGTCCGAATTTGTGGCGCAAACGTCGCTCGAGAACGGCTCGGAAGCCTTCCCGCGCACGAATGGAAGCAGAATACTCCAAAAAATGCACGCTGGGTCGGCTACCACCCTGTCGGAAGGCTGGTTTCGCTACGATCGCGCGGGCGGTTGGGTGCTGCGCGGGCTCGACGTGGCGTTTTCGGCCGGTGCGGTGCATGCGATCGTGGGCGGCAACGGATGCGGTAAGTCGACGATGCTTTCGGTGCTGGCCAAGACTGCCAAGCTGCAACGTGGTCGTATGGTGCGCGGGGCGGCCTCGGCTGCGCTGCTGCCGCAGAATCCCAAGGCATTGCTGGTTGCCGAAACGGTGCGCGACGAGCTGATGGAATGGGCTTCGACTTGCGGATACGACGAGGTCGCAGCACGGGAGCAGACAGCGCGCCTGGGCCTGGCGGGCTTGGAGGCGCGTCACCCGTATGATCTTTCGGGCGGTCAGCGCCAGCTGCTTGCGTTGGCAAAGCTGCTGTTGATTGGTCCGGAGCTGCTGCTGCTTGATGAGCCCACCAAGGGTTTGGACTTGGCCAGCCGCCGCATCATCGCCCGCGCCCTGCGTGACCATGCGAACGCCGGCGGTACCGTCATCATGGCCACGCATGACTTAGACTTTGCCGAGCAGGTGTCCGACGACGTCGCCATGATGTTCGACGGCGAGATCGCCTGCATGGAGCCTCCGGCAGATTTCTTTGCCGACAACGTGTTTTATAGGGCGTGACGGGATGACGGATCATCGCGCCTCACGCCTACTCACAAAAATGGAGATCCCGCTGTTGTTGGCGGTGCCAGCGGTGATGGCTGCGGCGTTGCTGGCAGGTATTGAGCAGGCGGCGCTTGCCATGCTTGTCGTGGTGGCGCTGGTGCTCGCGCTGTTCTTTGCGGGTTACGAGGCGTCGCGCCCGGGACTGCGCCAGATTATGCCCACGCTGGTTCTGGCGGCGTTGGCTGCGGCGGGGCGTATTCTGTTTGGCCCCATTCCCGACTTTAAACCGGTGAGCGCCATCGCCATCATCGCAGGGGCGACGCTCGGACGCCGCAACGGCTTTATGGTTGGAGCGCTGGCGGCACTGACCAGTAATTTCTTTTTTGGACAGGGCATGTGGACGCCGTGGCAGATGTATGCCTGGGGCCTGGTTGGCTATGTTGGCGGCGCGCTAGCGTATGCGGGTGCGTTCGACCGCGTCGACGGCACCGTGCGCATGCCAGCACTGCTGGCGTACGGCTTTGCGTCGGGCCTGCTCTATGGCGTCGTGATCAACGCGTATGACATCATTGGTTTTGTACAGCCGCTTACTTGGGCGGGTGCCGTGGCGCGTCTTGCCACGGCAGTGCCGTTCGATATTACGCACGGCCTTGCGACCTGCGTGTTTTTGGCCGCCTTGTACAAGCCTTGGTGCCGTCGCATTAACCGTGTCGTCGTGAAATACGGGCTGTAGGGCTGGTTGCGCCGGGGCGGAATCAATACTGTCGAAGTGCCATTTCAAAACTATGCCGGTTTATGGGGCTAGATTGGCGCAGGCAGACCATGCCGGCTTTTTTCGAAATAGAGCAAGCCGTTCACCTGCGGTTTTATTATCTCGGAATTGCGTATGGTTGGGGGTTCGCGATTCAGCCCCGTAAACCGGCATAGTTTTGGAATGGCCGGCTGATATGACGGGCATCGTGGCCCTCAGAGATCCAAATTGATCCATTTTCTTCCGTCCCCAGATGTCCCCAGGGAATCAGTTGACGGCGCTTGCCACGAAACAGGCCCATCTACTACGTTTAGCTTGGTGCCCTCGACCATGACCGCGTTTTATGAAAAACCGCAGGCTTTCTACCTGCGGTTTTCTTTTTGCGTTGTTCGCTGTGGTTGAGGGTGGTGGCTTAAACGTAGTAGATGGGCGTGTTTCGTGGCGGATGGGTCACGCGGATACCCTCACGAGGCCCAAAATGATCCGTTTTCCTCCGTCCCCAGGGGATCAGTTGGGGCTAAAGCTCCAGCGTGAGGGTGACGGGGCAGTGGTCGCTGCCGAAGATGTCGCCGCGGATGCCGGCGTCGCGCACATTGCCGGCGATTGCGTTGCTTACCAGGAAGTAGTCGATGCGCCAGCCTGCGTTGTTCTTGCGGGCATTAAAGCGGTAGCTCCACCAGCTGTAGACGCCCTCGACGTCCGGATTGGCCGCGCGCCAGGTGTCGGTAAAACCGGCGTCGAGCAGCTCGGTGAACTTGCCGCGCTCCTCGTCCGAAAAGCCTGCGTTGCCGCGGTTGGACTTGGGGTTCTTAAGGTCGATCTCCTCGTGTGCCACGTTAAAGTCGCCGCAGGTCACCACGGGCTTTCCGGTCTCGCGCTCGAGGCCTGCCAAAAAGCCGCGGTAGGCATCGTCCCAAGCCATGCGCACGTCGATGCGCGCGAGCTCATTTTGGGCGTTGGGCGTATAGACGTCCACAAACCAAAACTTGTCGAACTCGAGCGCGCAGACGCGGCCCTCGGTTGCGGCTTGGGCGACGAGCTCGGCAGCCCCACCCTTGCCGGCGTAGGGCAGCAGTGCATCGGCGCGCAGCACGCGCAGCGGTTCCTGGCGGCTAAAGACCGCGGTGCCCGAGTAGCCCTTGCGCTCGGCGTAGCTCCAGGTTTGGTGATAGCCGGGCAGGTCGATATCGACCTGGCCCTCCTGCAGCTTGGTCTCCTGCAGCGCTAGGACATCGACATCGAGTTCCTGCGCGATCTGGATAAAGCTCGGGTCCTTTTTGAGCACGGCGCGCAGGCCGTTGACGTTCCACGAGGCGAAAGTGTAAGTCTGAGGCATGGTGTCCTTTCGACGGGGTTGGCAGGCTTAAGATTAGCGCAACAGGGGCGGGGTGGGCTCCGTGGGCGACGGCGCAATCGCAGCCGCCCCGACCAACGTGGACGGAGGACAAACATGACGCAAGCGATAACAGATTCCAAGCAGGCCTCCACCGCGCTGGCGGAGCTGTTCAATACCCACGGGCGTGTGGTGTTCTTTGGCGGCGCTGGTGTTTCCACGGCGAGCGGCATTCCCGATTTTCGCAGCGTGGACGGCCTGTATCACCAGCAGTTTGCCTATCCGCCCGAGACCATGCTGTCGCACAGCTTTTACGAGACACATCCGGCGGAGTTCTTCGACTTTTACCGAACCAAGATGATCGCGCTTAACGCTAAGCCCAACCGCTGCCACACCAAGCTGGCCGAGCTGGAGCGAGCTGGCAAGCTCGATGCCGTGGTGACGCAAAACATCGACGGCTTGCATCAGATGGCGGGCTCGCAGCGCGTGTTTGAGTTGCACGGATCGGTCCATCGCAACATTTGCCAGTCGTGCGGCGCGGTCTATAGCGCCGAGTGGATTTGCTCGCGCGAGCACGAGGACGCCGCGGGCGTGCCCGTGTGCCCCGCGTGCGGTGGTCGCATCAAGCCCGATGTGGTGCTCTACGAAGAGCCGCTCGACGAGCGTGTGTTGACCGGTGCCGTTGCCGCCATCGCCGCGGCCGATGCCCTCATTGTGGGCGGGACCTCGCTCGTGGTGTATCCGGCGGCAGGCCTTACGCGTTACTTTACTGGCGATACGCTGGCCATTTGCAATTTGGCGCCTACCGATCAGGATGCAAATGCCGACCTGCTGATTTCTTGCGACATCGCGGCCGCGTTTGCGTTCTAGCCCGTGTGCGCGGATACAATAGAAAGACTGAGTGCAAAGCGACCCCGCCGCCAGCTCCCCAAGCTCGGCGGCGTGGGCATTTTAGGAGGATGTTCATGGCGAACGACAGCAAGACATGGCGGTGCGGAAAGTATGAGCTCAGCTTTGACCGTCCGCGCATCATGGGCGTCCTCAACGTGACGCCCGATTCGTTTAGCGATGGCGGGGAGCACTTCGACCCGGATGCCGCCATCGAGTACGGTCTGGCGATGCTCGACGCCGGCGCCGACATCATCGACGTAGGCGGCGAGTCCACGCGCCCTGGTTTTACCCCGGTCAACCCCGACGAGGAGGCTCGCCGCGTGCTGCCCGTGGTGCGCGCGCTGGCCAAGGAGGGCGCCATCGTCTCGATTGACACGCGTCACGTGGCGGTTGCCAAGGCGGCCGTGCGCTGCGGCGCCTCGATCGTCAACGACGTGACCGGCTTCACTGACCCCAAGATGGTCGAGTTTGTTAAGACGAGCACCTGCGGTGTCATCGTGATGCATGCCGGCGAGGTCGCCGCGCCTACCCGCACGCACGCAACGGTGCAGCTCGATACCTCGGCAGCGGCGTTTGTTGCCGAGAAGGCGCGCGAGGCGGCTGCCGAGGCCGCGCGCGAGGCCGAGAAGCCCGCTCGTCGCCGCCGTGGCAAGCTGCTGGGCGACCCTAAGCCCGAGGCAAAGCTTCCGGGTGGCGTGGTGCAGCCCTCGTTGCCGTTTGGCGAACCTGAGCCCGCGACCGAGCCTGCAAGCGAGCAGGAGACGCCGGCCGCCGAGCAGGCTGCTGCCGCCGAGACCGTCGCGCCCGCGCCCGAGGCCACCGAGGCCGCATCGGAGTCCAATGACCGCCTGGCCGCCATGATGCGCCGCAGCGCCCGCCGCGAGGAGGCCTACGTGCCCACCTCGCAGCTCCGCCGCTTCACCCTGCCCGATTCGGCGCCCATCATGCGCCGCGTCATGGGCTTTCTGTCCGACCAGGCCCGCGCGCTCATCCATGCCGGCGTGTCGCGCGACCGCATCTGCATCGATCCTGGCCCGGGCTTTGGTAAGTCGGCTAACGAGGACATCGTCATCCAGCGCGAGACTGCCAAGATGGCGTCACTGGGCTATCCGCTCATGTGCGCCGTATCGCGCAAGCGCTTTGTGGGCGCCGTCTCGGGCGTGACCGAGGCCGCCGAGCGCGATGCCGCTACGTTTGGCGTGTGCCTGGGCGCCATCCAGGCCGGTGCCAACATCGTGCGCGTGCACGACGCCGCGGGCTTTGCGCAGTTCCTGAACGGCTACTGGGCGGTTGCCAAGCCGCAGCCGCGCCGCGCGTTTGTGGCCGTGGGATCCAACTTGGGGCATCGCTGCGACAACATCCGCGCCGCACGCGACATGATCGCCGAGATTCCACTTACCTGCGTGTCCAACTCCTCCAAGATCTACGAGAGCGAGCCGGCCTACGAGACGCGCCAGGACGCGTTTGCCAACGCCGTCATCGAGATCAAGACCGAGTTGGCGCCGCTGGTGCTGCTCGACGAGCTCATGAAGATCGAGGCCGAGCTGGGCCGCGACCGCTCCAAAAAGGCCAAGGCCAACGGTCCGCGCACCATCGACCTGGACCTGCTGTGGATGGACGGCGAGACCCACGGCGGCAAAAAGCTGCGCCTGCCGCATCCACTGATCGGCGAGCGCGACTTTGTGCTGGTGCCGCTTGAGGACCTGATGCACGACCCGGCGCGGTTCTTCCGCTACAACGGCGTCGAGGTCAAGGAGCCCGAGGATCGTGTGGGCCATATCGTGGGTGAATTGGGGCGTATGTAGATGATCGAGATGAACGCTGTAGTCGCTGCCACTGAGCTTGACGCGGCGCGTGACGCGGGTCGCGAGGGCGTGTCCGCGGGCTGGTGCGCGTGGAGCGTGGGCGATGCTTCGCTGACGTTTTCGCTGGTTGTGCGCCCCGATGTGAACATGCACGCCTTCCACGGCCTGCCGTTTGTGGCCGCGATGGGCATGATGGACGCGCTCGTGGGCACGGCTTCGACGCCGGGGTTGGGCCTTGCCGGTAAAGTGGGTATCCAGTGGCCGAGCGATATCGTGTGCGGTGCGCCTGCGTTTGAGACGTCGCTCGCGCGTGTTGCCGTGAACGGCGGTGCCGGTGCTGCGGGCATGTTTGCCGCGGTGACGGTTGATATTGAACGTGCGGCGCTGAGCGAGCTTGGCGTGGATATGGCCGACGAGGTGCTGGTCGAGGCATTGGCCACCGCCGTGCTGACCCGCGTGGACACCTGGGCGGTTGCCGCCAACACACCACAGGGCGCTGCCGGCCCGCTGGCTCCGGTGCTGGGCGAGTACTTTGACATGGTGCCACTGCTGGGTCGTCAGGTTGCGGCGGTGTCGCCCAGCGGCTTGCCGCTTGCGGTCGGTGTGTTTGCGGGCCTGGACATCTGGGGTCGCGCGACCATCAAGACCGATGCCGGCGAGCAGGAGTTTCCGCCCGAGGCCGTACGGATTCGCGGACTGTAACGCGAGGTGCCCGCGCTCAAAGATAGCGATGACAACGAAGCCCTCTTCGGCCTGTGCTGGGGAGGGTCTTGTTGTCTGGGGAATGGGTTGTCAGCACCCTATTCCTCAAAACTGAAAATCTTTCGATTTTGAGGAATAGAATTAAGCCAGCTCGGCCTTTAACGAGGTATATTCGTTGCAGAGTCTATTCCTCAAAACTGAATAATTTTCGTTTTTGAGGAATAGCGATAGAAGACCGCAGGGAGGCACCAATGAAACTCATCAATAGAACGTCATATATGGACACGTTGACGAGCCTTATTGGCGTACCGGACATCAAGGTCATAACGGGCATTCGCCGTAGCGGTAAGTCAAAATTGCTCGAGGCCCTCCGCGATTACGTGGAGGCAAATCTGTCCAATTCGAATGTCATCCATATCAATTACAACCTCGACGAGTTCGAGGGCCTGCTCGAATATCATGCCCTGCTCGCCTATGTGAAAGAGCATCGAGTGTCCGACAAGCAAAACTTCCTGCTTATCGACGAGGTTCAGATGTGCGACGGCTTTGAACGCGCGATCAACAGCCTCCATGCATCCGAGCAGTACGACATCTTCATCACCGGATCGAACGCCTTTTTGCTGTCGAGCGATCTGTCGACGCTCTTTACGGGGCGCACGTTCGAGATCGAGGTTTTCCCATTCTCGTTTGAGGAGTATCGCTTTTATAGTGACGAGGGCGAGGTCGATCGCGACTTCGATGAGTACGCGAGAACCGGCGGTATGTCCGGCTCTTACCCTTATCCACTGCAGGAGCAGCGCTACCAATATCTCTCCAATGTCTTCAAAACGCTCATCGTGAGGGATATCGTGCAGCGGCATAACGTGAGAAACGAATCGGCACTGCTGCGCATTGCCGATTACATGATGGACAACGTCTCCAACATAACGTCGGCACGCAACATTACAGATGTTTTGAATGCGGATGGGCTAAAGATTACGAACAAGACGGTCGGCACGTACATGGGGTACCTGTGCGATGCGTTTGCTTTCTATAAAGTTCGTCGGTACGACATTCGCGGCAAAAAATACCTTAAGAGCGGCGAGAAGTATTACCTGGCAGACCACGCGTTCAAATACGCACTGCTTGGTACACGTGATATGGATTGGGGACGCGTATACGAGAACATGGCGGCCATCGAGCTGCTGCGCCGCGGATACGAGGTATACGTCGGTGTGCTCTATAAAAAGGAAATAGACTTTGTAGCAATCAAGCGAAGCGAGAAGCTCTACATTCAGGTGAGCGACGACATCAGCTCGGATAAGACGTTTGAACGCGAGATTTCGCCACTGCTGAGCATTGGCGATGCGTATCCCAAGATGATTCTTGCCCGCACACATCACGAGGCCACGGATCGCGATGGGGTGCAGATCGTGGACCTGGCGAGGTGGTTGTGCGGCGAGGCTTAGCAAAAAATCCTATTCCTCAAAACTGAAAAATTTTCGATTTTGAGGAATAGGATTGGAGGCTGGTTGCTGCGACCTGGCGTTTACTCTATCCCAGCTCCTGCATGCGGCGGTAGATTTCGCAGATGCCCTTGATGGTGAGTTGCCCGTCGACCACGTCGAAGGCATCGGTCGAATCGGCGACAATGCCGGCGAGACCGCCCGTGGCGATAACGGTGGCATCCTCGCGGCCCAGTTCGCGCTTCATGCGAGCGACCAGGCCCTCGGCCATGGCGGCGGCGCCCATCACGGCGCCGACCTTGATGCATTCCTCGGTGTCGCGGCCGATGGCGTGCTCGGGCGCCTCGAGCGGAACGCTGGCGAGCTTGGCGGCTCGGGCGGCGAGCGCGTCCATGGAGATGCGGATGCCCGGCGCAATCGCTCCGCCAATGTAATAGCCGTCCTCGTCGATGACGTCGATATTGGTTGCGGTGCCAAAGTCCACCACGATCGCCGGGGCGCCGTAGAAGGTCTCGGCAGCGACGGCGTTGGCGATGCGGTCGGCACCAACGGCCTGGGGGCGCGCCGCCCGCAGCTTGGTCACCGCGGCCGTCTGTGGCCCAATGACGATGGCGTCTGCCGCGATGCGGTCGGCCACGGCGTGCCACTCGCGCGAGAGCTGCGGCACCACGCCCGCAAAGGCGATCGCGTCGACCGCGCCGAGCGAGAGGTCGTACATCTTAAAGAAGCCCATCAGGCGCACGTGGATCTCATCGGCGGTGTAGGAGCGGTCGGTGGGCATGCGCCACGACTGCACCAGCTTGTCTCCGTCAAACAGGCCCATGGCCGTCTGCGTGTTTCCCATATCGATAGCGAGCAGCATGTCTACTCCCGGTGTCGGCATAAAAGGACGCGCACCATTGTATACGTGCCGTCGACGGCGCTCGGCTACGATTCGTTTACGGTGATAGGGGCTGAGGGGTTTAAATATGAAGGAATTATGCTCTACGAGATTTTCCTTGCCGTTTACCGAACTCCCACGTAATATTCTTTCTTGCGCACATGAGGCGCCCAGACATTGCGGGGTGGAGCAGTCTGGTAGCTCGCCGGGCTCATAACCCGGAGGTCGTAGGTTCAAATCCTGCCCCCGCGACCAAGAACTTGCAGCTCGTCGGCCTAGCCGGCGAGCTTTTTTGTTATTCCGGGACCGTGTTTTTCGGTCCAATTCTCAGCCTCTCAAACAAAAACTCGATCTGTAACATCTAGACCCGATTTGGGCGGCTAGGTGTTACAGATCGAGATATACCGGTGGATTGGGTCCCGTTTGTCTAAATCTATAACACGAGGGACGGATTTCGCCGAGTTGTTGTTATAGATTGAGATTTTCTAGCAGGCGGGTCCCGTTTGTCTCGATCTGTAACAGTAAGACCCGATTTTGCCGCGTAACTGTTACAGATTGAGATAAACCGACGGGCCGCCCCGCCCATCCCCATCCACCCGCCGCCACCTGATATTCGCCGATTTCCGTTGCGCCACTGTGCTCCCATGCCATATCCTCTAGACAACTACGCGGCACCATCGCCGCCGCGCCTACAAGAGAGGAATGTCCATGACCGCACCTGCATCCAAGCTGCTCCAGCCCATTACGGTTGGCCCCCTTGAGCTCAAGAACCGCATTATGTTCCCGCCGCTGACCACCGGCTACGAGGAGCGCGACGGTTCCATCGGCGAGCGCAGCCTGGCTTTTTACGAGCGCCTGGCCCGTGGCGGCGTGAGCTACATCGTCATCGGCGACGTCGCTCCCGTTATGACCGCAAGCCCCACGCCCAAGCTGGCGACCGACGCTCAGATCCCCACGTTTAAGGCCCTGGCCGACGCCGTCCACAAGCACGGCGCCAAGGTCGCGCTGCAGCTGTTCCACCCCGAGTACGACGTCCCCGGCGTCGGCCGCATGGTCATGGGCTCCATGGCCGCTGCGAAAGCTGCGCAGGAGGCAAAGGCCGCCGGCGACGAGGAGACCTTTGCCGCCAAGATGGCCGAGTCCAACGAGATCCGCAAGCAGGCCTACGCCAAGCTGCACCACGACATGCAGCACTTTGTGAACGAGGCCAGCGTGGAGCAGCTCACCCAGATCAAGGAAGCCATCGCCGCCTCGGCCGCCCGCGCACAGCAGGCCGGGATCGACGCCATCGAGGTCCACGGCGACCGTCTGGTGGGTTCGCTGTGCTCGGCCATCCTCAACCAGCGTACCGACGAGTACGGTGGCTCGTTCGAGAACCGCGTCCGCTACGCGCTCGAGGTCGTCGCCGCCATTAAGGACGCCGCACCGGAGCTGATGGTGGAGTACAAGCTCCCCGTGATTATGGAGAACCCCGACGGCACGCCGCGCGGCAAGGGCGGCCTGCAGCCCGATGAGGCTTGCGAGTTTGCCAAGCTGCTCGAGGGCGCGGGCATCGATATGATCCAGGTCGCGCAGGCCAACCACACCGGCAACATGGGCGACACCATTCCGCCCATGGGCGCCATGCCCTACAACTGGACGCTGCCCGTGGCCGAGCGCGTCAAAGCCCTGGTCTCCGTGCCGGTGGCAACCGTCGGCCGCGTTGTCTCGGTCGAGGCCGGCGAGAAGATTCTGGAAGACGGCTCGGCCGACATCATCGCCTATGGTCGCTCGCTCATGTGCGACCCCGACATTGCGCTGAAGGCCGCCACGGGTGAGCCCATCCGCGAGTGCCTCAACTGCAACAAGGGCTGTGTCGACGCGATTCAAAACCGCAAGTACATCTCGTGCGTGCTCAATGCCGAGAACGGCGACGAGGCGACCATCGCCATTAAGCCGGGCGAGGGCGACAAGAAGATCGCCGTGGTGGGCGGCGGTATTGCCGGCCTGGAGGCCGCGCGCGTGGCGGCCAAGCGCGGCTACGACGTGACCGTCTACGAGGCGAGCGATCATCTGGGCGGCCAGATTGTGCTGGCGGCTGCGCCCCCGCGCAAGGACGAGATCATGCGTTCGGTCGAGTATTACGAGAAGATTCTGCCCGGCCTGGGCGTGAAGGTTGAGCTCAACCACGCCGCTAGCCCCGCGGACCTCAACGCCGCCGACGCCGCGATTGTGGCCGTGGGTGCGCACGACGTGGTCATCCCCGTTCCGGGCGCCGACTCGGACAAGGTCGTCTCGAGCTGGGACGTGCTGGCCGGCAAGGTGGAGCTTACGGGCCGCGTCGCCGTCATCGGCGGCGGCCTGGTGGGCACCGAGACTGCCGAGTGCCTGCTGCAGCACGGCTGCGAGGTGGCGATCGTGGAGATGCTCGACAAGATTGCCGCGGGCGAGTCCGAGACCATCCTGCCGCTGATTATGAGCGACTTTGCCGAGCATGGCGTTGAGCAGCACGTGAAGACCCGCCTGACCGCCATTACCGACGAGGGCGTGGAGGCTGTCCGCACCACCGAGGACGGCGCCGAGGAGCCGGTGAAGATCGCTTGCGATTACGTGGTGATGGCCGTGGGCTCCAAGGCCAACGCGTTTGACCTGGACGGCGTGACGGTGCCCGTGACCTGCGTGGGCGATTGCTCGGGCGAGCGCACCGCCGATATTGCGAGCGCCATTCGCACGGCATATCACGCGGCCAACGAGCTGTAGTTGAGAAAGCCATCGCGTATTGAGTGGGCGGGGAGTGCCGTATCGGTGCTCCCCGCCTTTTTGCCAATGAGAGCGCCACTGACCAGCGGGTTCAGAAAATCCGACTTCTTAGAACATGAAAATCCGAATTATATGAACACGAAAATCCGAATCGCAACCACCCAAAAATCCGAATTTGCTACAGTGGAATAGAAGAACCAGAAAGCAGGAACTGGAAATCTGCGGGGGTGGCTCATGGCGGGCGAGAGGCTACATCGGGACGGATACATCCCGCGTATCGTGGATGCGCAAATCGAACGCTACCTTCGCGTCTTTGGCGCGGTCGAGATTGCGGGCACCAAGTGGTGCGGCAAGACGTGGGCCGCGCTCGAGCACGGGGCGTCCGTCTCGTATGTCGACGAGAATCTCGACCTCGCGCGTGCCGACCCGGCGATGATGTTGCTGGGAGACCGTCCGCATATTATCGATGAGTGGCAGCGCGTTCCCCAGATTTGGGACTACGTTAGACACGAGGTTGACCGCACCCGGGGCACGCGCGGCGCCTATATCCTCACGGGTTCCGCCACGCCTGCGTTTGGCTCAAAGGCGGAGGCGCCCGCGCATAGTGGAGCCGGCCGCATCGGCCGCGTCCGCATGCACCCCATGACGTTTGCCGAGACAGGTGAGTCGAACGGCAAGGTGAGCCTGGCGGGCTTGTTTGAGCATCGTTTTGAGCCCTGCCGGTGCGATGGCGATACGCCGGGGCTTGTCGAAGCCGCCTGCCGCGGCGGCTGGCCCGAGGCGATCGATATGGTTTCGGCTGACGCCCAGCTCATCGCCCGCGAATATCTCAACACCACATTTTCGAGCAGCTTCCCGGCGGTCGGTCTCGACCCCGATATTGCTCGTCGAGTCTCCGCATCGATCGCGCGCAATCTGGGACAGGCAACCACGTATAAAACGATTCTTATGGATATGTTCGGTGCCGAGGAGGAACCCGCAGCGTTTGCCGACGAGACCAAGGTGCGTAGGTACCTGGATGCCCTCAAAGGCATGTTCATTCTCGAGGAGGTCCCCGGTTGGGTTCCCGCCGCGCGCGACAAACGGCGCTTTACCGTCAAGCCCAAGCGCTATCTGGCAGATCCGAGCCTTGCTTGCGCCTTGCTAGGTATGTCCTTGCAGGCGCTGCTTGCCGACTGGCAGACATTTGGTCTGGTGTTTGAGAATTTGGTCATACGCGACCTTTCGGTCTACGCACGTTCGCTCGACCTGCTGGATAGCACGCCCGTGCGCTATTATCGCGACGATTCGGGCCTTGAGTGCGATGCTATCGTGCAGCTAGCCGACGGACGGTGGGCCGCCTTTGAGATTAAGGTGAGTGAAGATAAAGCGAGCGCCGGCGTCGAGAGCCTCAAGCGCGTTCGCAAGAAGGTCTGTGGAAATCCCCGTTCACGCACACGCGAACCGGAGTTTATGGCCGTGATTGTGGGGGTGGGTGAGTACGCCCGCGAGGTCGAGGACGGTATCTACGTGATACCCGTGCGCGCGTTGGGGTGTTAAGGGGCGGCACGCCGTGTGCCCGCTGCCCGGTGCTGCGGATTGGTGCAAGTGGTCAGGTTTGTTTGCACCATGTCCTTGGCATATGGAAGAAGCTGCTATTCGTAATCTTTAAGACATCATTAAGGCTTGCGCTGTGGAGCAAACCGCAGGTCAATGCTATTCTTTTACCTTATCGTATGGTGTTGTATTCTGCCTGAATTCTCTACCTGCGAACAACGGATAAACGCGACCGAGCGGAAAGGATGGCACGCCCGCTAGCAGGGCAAACGTAAACGATGAGTGGCATGGACCGACATAGCGAGCTCCAGCAGCACAAGACGGCGGCCGAGTACCGCCAAGCTGCCGACGAGCACGTGCGGACCCTCAAGGATTTCTGGAAGGATTTCCTGGTGAGCGGTCTGTTTGTGCTGGCCGCCATCGTTGCCATCTTTGCATGCCTGGCCTGGTTTGCCGCGAATAACCGAGTGAGTGCCACGGGGAGCACGATCGCGGCGAAGGGCCCGCGGTTTGTGCTCTCGGGAACGCAGGGCGGCACGGCGGGTAAGTACGACACTCAGGACAACTACGCGTCGGACAGTACAAGCCTTGCCGTGAACAATCTTTTCAACCTCAATAACATGAGCACCGATGGCGGTCTCTCTCCGGGGTCGGCCGGCTAGCTCCAGCTCAACGTCAGGCCGCTCTGCAATGACCTGCACGATATCACGGTGGAGATGACCTGGGAAATTTCTGTTCAGACGAGCGTTGCGGGCACGGGCGGCACTGCTGCGGATGCATCGAAAAACGAAGAGATCATCAACTCGCTTAAAGATTTGGTGCGCGGTCATATCCTGGTTTTTCAGGGCAAAGATGCCTCTGGCTTTTACTCGAATCCGCTGGTCCCCACGACCACCACGGTGACCCAGGACGGGGCCAGCGTCACCGTCATTACGCAGAGCTTTACCATCCCAAAGTCGAGCTTTTACGCTGCGGACTCAAATAGCACGACCGAAACCGTCACCAAAACCCTCTACTGGATTTGGCCGGAGCAGTTCAAGAGCTATGTTCACACGGGCAACGCCGGCTACGGTGGCAACCTTTTCGCTAACACAGGCGACGAGGGGGGATACACAACCCTCGTCGGCGACATCAACAATAACCACGCGCGCTATTTCCGCGCCGATAGCACGAGCGTGCCAGGTCAGGCGCCTAGCGCGGTTCCGCCTGTCGGAGCCGGCATGTCCTCTGCGGATGTGGAAACCTGCGCCAGCTACTACAACAACGCCGACGAGATTATCGGCAAGAACGTCAAGTACATTCGCGTGCGCTTCACCGCCAAGGAGGCGGATAAATAAATGGACGAGCAGCTTAATGCCCGCGAGCAGGGCGATATCAAACACAACGAAGGAGCGGCAAACCCCGGCGGCAACGGGTTCGGCTCGCACGGCGAAGCGCGTCCGGCTGGCCGCATCGAGCGCATCAAGGCTTGGGTGAGCGACCACCGTCGCGAATCCCTGGCCATCGTGGGTCTGGTGGCCGTGCTTCTCGTGTTGCTGGGATTGACGCTCGGATGGTTCGTCGATGCCAATCGCGGCTCCACCGTTGGCAAGATCAAGGAGCCGGCGGAGCTCAAAGTGCTGGGCCCCAACGCTACGGCAACAGAGCAGGTCGACCTGAGCTACAACCCCGAATACGGCGATACCAAGACCGGCAACACGGTGACGCTCAAGCGCCCGTTTTGCGTGCAGACGGGCGGTGACGGTTTTGAGCTGCAGCTTGCGAATACGACCAACATTATGGGTCTCACTATTGAGCTGTACAGAGCCGAGAACACGTCTGCGCTCCAGACGCCCGACGTGAGCGGTACCGCAGACGGCAAATCTTATAGCTGGAAAGCAACCGGAGAGAACCTGCTGACGAGCTTCGAATATATCAACAAGGAGAACGACGGTCTGGCAGCCGTGCCGGGCGAGGGCGCAAGCGACCCTACATTCAAGGACTATCAAAACGTCCAGCGCAACGCGCGCCCGCTCTACCGATACAAGAAATTCGGCAAAGGCGACCTCAACGCTAAGACACTCGACAACTCGACTGGCAATGACACGCTTAACTTTATCATCAAGCTTTCGTGGGACGAGAGCGCCAAAGAGACCGACGTGATTTACCTGATCGCGCGCAACGCGAGCGGCAAGTAGGAGAGGGGGCGCACATGGAGAAGCAAGAGAAACAGCAGGATGCCGAGCGCGAGCAGCTGGCAAAAAGCAAGAGCCTAGTCAAGAACAAGCTGGTTGTGGCGGCAATCGCACTTATTTGCGCCGTGGCGCTCGTGACGGGTGGCTACTTTACCTATTCCGCCTACACCGCCAACGGATTTCTAAAGTCCGTCGCCGCAACGGGCACTGCGCAGAGCCTATTTGCAAGCGATTTGCTCACGGGCTATATGAGTGCGCCTAGCCCCGACGAGCTCGCCCGTGCCCAGCGCTCCGTTACGGTGTATCCCAACAACGGGCAGTGCAACTTTACCTTTAGCATCTACAACTACTTGCTGGGCAACAGCAACTTCTGCAACGACAAAAATGTGACATACACCTTGACGGTCGAGGGGCACGGGCTCGATGGCGCCACGTGGAGCTATGCGCCCCAGCCCGGTAGCAGCGTCACGCTTCCGGAGAATCAACCTACCAAGAACGACTACACCGTGACCTTCCCCGAGGCTAAGTTGGGACAAGCATACTTTGTGATTAAGGCCACGGTCGTATCGGAGAAGAGCCCCGGCACCGAGCTAGCCTGTCTGGCGGCGAAAGTCGTGCCGTCAAAGAGGGCCGAGGTCAAGACCGCTGCGGTTGAGGGCGCGCTGGTCGATGAGGCTGGCAAGTTTGCTGATTACGCTGCATACAACTACCGCGTGACGGTTACGGGCGCACTGGCAAACGTCACGCTCACGTGGGGGGAGAACGTGGAGATCGACCCGTTCTTTGAGACCAACCATAGCGCGACGGTGGATGCTGCAGCTCGCAAGGCTACGTTCACCATGGAGCCGGGTTCGATGGTCGTCAACTTTTACCGAGCGGACGGCAAAACGCCCGGTGGCTGGGGCGACCTGGACATTAGCGTGAGCGGAACTACTCTGACGGGCGCGACGGAGACTCGATAACTCTGGAAGCGGAGTTTTAGGATAAGAGGTACGGAATCGATGAGAACGGCAAAGCGCATATTGCAGAGTTCATGACGGTGGTCATGGTGCTCCAAGCATGCTCGCCCACGGTGGCTGCTGTGGCGGCAGGCTGGCAGAACATCTCGAACGAGATTGCTGCCGCATCTGCGAAGGCGTTGGATACTGCCGAGAGCGGCGAGACCAACGGCGATGTCACGATCGGGTCTGGGTCGAGTGATGCCGGCGCCGACAGCGACAGTGCTGGGGATGACGCGGTGAAGGATGACGCTGCAGCAGGCGATACCACCGATAGCGCCACTGGTTCCGATTCCACGGGCGACCAGACGGAAGGCGACGATGCCGCTGACGATGCCGCCGCTGACGACGCCGAGCAAGATGCCGATGATGCGACTTCGGAGGACGCTGATGCCCAGGCGGGTGCGACGATCACGGATTTGAATAAGCTCGTCGAGCTGCTCGAGAAGAACGGCGCGGAAAGCATCGTGCGCAAAGACGACGAGAGCGGAATCCGAAGCCTCGATGTCAAGTCGTCGGAGGCGTTCGCCGTCCTGTCTAACGCCGACGCTTCGCTTTACTATGATGCGCAGATCAAGGTTATCATCACGGGCGATGCGAAGCTCACCGAGTCGGCTAATAACGGCATGTCTTTCCAGGGTCTTGGCAGTGATGAATGTCCGTTTGAAGGCAGGATCTATAGGGACGTTGATAGTCCCGTCGAGCTTACGACTGATCGGACGGTTTTTAATAACCTCAAGCTGTCTGACCAAAACAAAACGGTCAGGATAAAGTGGGTAGGCGCGACTAGCTATAGCGCACCGATGGTCGCTTCGAAGGTCAGCGGTGCGGAAAACGGCGAAGAGAGCAAGACACTCATCGCGTCGGTTGACATCGTGGAACCCGTGAACGTTGATGTGAAGGATGCGACTTCCGCCTTGACGGCACCCCTCCTGGGTGCGACGACGGGCGACCTTGCTGCGAACGTTACCTATAGCCTCACCGATTCTCGAAAGAATCTCAACGCGAATGCGACGGGCAACATTGGCTTGATTGCCAACACGGTCGAGAGCGGGAGCTTGACGGTTGAGTCCGTCACGTTCCCCAACGATCTGACCTCAGGCGGAGCCGTCAAAACGAGCTCTGGCAACGCTGGCCTGCTCGTAGGCGAAGTCAAGGACGGTGCGACCCTGAGCATTGGCACTCTGGCAAACGTTCCCACCGCCACCGTCCAGTCTACGAACGGCTCCGCCGGTGGCGTTGTAGGACTCGTTGGCTCGAGCACGGGTGCCATGGTCAACGTCGCGAAAGCTCTCGACCTACACGCGCTCACCGTCAAGGGCACAACTGCCAGCGGCGGTTTTATTGGTAAAGCGACCGTGCTCACACTGGGCGCGGATAATAAGCAGATTGGGTGTCCTCTAAATATTGGCGACGAGAACAGCGCTTGCTCTGGTGGCGTTATCGGCGACGTGAGCTTTGCGCAAGGATTTGCCGTTACGTCCAATATGTTCGACCTGGGCGACCTTGTGACTCTTGGTGCGTCGCAGCGCGCCGGCGCTCTTTTTGGCATGGCCGATATCTCTAATGGAGACATCGTGGTGCAAGGCGGGACGTATAAGAGCAAACTCGCCTTACCAGAAGATGTTAGTGTCAACGGCAGCTACGGCGGCCTTGTCGGCAAGGTGTTCGCGACGAAAACGGACGACGACGGCGCTTTGCGCGCCTTTGTTGTTGAAAAGGATGCAGATAATAAGAATACGTGCTCAATTGAGTTTGACCTTGCGAGCAAGTTGTCCGACGCAGGCGGCGTTGTTGGCTATGTTGGCGATAGCGCAAATCCTAACTCGCAGCCCGTTGCCGTTGTCTTCAACGGCGTGACGGTTGCGTGCAAGGGAGATGCTTCGGCGCGAACGGGTACCGGAAAGTTCGGTGGCGCCGTGGGCGTTGTCGATACGCGCAATGTCCTTGACGTGCGAGATTTCAAACTTACAAGCGACAATCCTATCGGTAAGGCGCAAAGCAACCGTGCCGCGGGAATTGCGGGATCCGCGTGGAATGCTGTAATCAAATTCAGCGGCATCACGGATCTGTCGGGCGCAAGTTTTGCCGAGAACGCCACGACGGGTCAGCTCGTATACGAGAACCACAACGCGCTGATCTTCGCTGCCGGCAATGGCTCTAATGGTGATCTGGGAGACAAGGGCGCTGCGGTCTGGACCTTCAAGCGTAGCAACTCAGCCTCAAAGACGGACGACATCGCGACCTACGGTGAAGTTGTTCGTCTGGGCGGCGACTTCATTAAGCTTGATGTGGACACTCATAAGTTGACCTTGCCGGATTCGCTGACGGCAGCTAACGGTGCCTACGCCCTAACCACAGCTGAGGATTTCGCCAAGCTTGCGATTACCTGGCAAACCAACGGCTACTACTCGATGGTTGACGGCGTTACCGAAAACAACCTTAACGGCTTGCAGTCCTCGACCATTACGGTGAACGGCACTATTGATCTCAAGGGCACGGGCCTGACGGGTTTCACGCAGGATCGTGCAGACGGCTCGCAAGTTTTCTCGGGAACGTTGAACGGTGGCGGCACAATCAATCTTGCCGTCGGCGAGGCGTACGGCAAGCGTGGTGAAGACGTGCTCGACGGCAATAACACGAGCAACGGCAACGGCAAAATCTACCGCCACGGCCGCTTGGGCTTGTTCGCGGCCGTCAACGGTGCAACCATCTCCAACGTCACAATCGCTGGCTCCATGAAGTTCGATAACGGTTCGGCTATCGATGCCGGGTCGCTTGCGTGTGCCATCGTCGGCAACCTGTCATTGTCTGGCGTAACGTGCAAAACGAATATCGCGTGCGATGATACGTTTGCCAATGACGTGAACATTGGCGGTATTGCGGGCAGCGTGCTGGCGGCTTCTACGGTTGCGTTTAAGGATAACAGCAAGGCTCAAGCGACCATCGCTGCAACTAAAACGCTTAACGGCAATAGTCGCATTGGCGGCGCCATTGGTTATGCGGGCGATTATGGCTCGTCATTCAATGTTGCGGGCCTCGAAGTCGCCGGATCAATCGAAACTGGCGATTGCGCCGGCGGCAAGATTGCCCAAGTCGGTGGTCTTATCGGCTGCATCGCACAGAGTACCTACAATGCAGGGACAATAGCCAACTCAGCTGATAAGTACGTGAACATTTCGGGCCTTTCGTTCAATTCATTCGAAATGAAAGTCGGCAGGAACGGCGATAAGCTCAATGGCACGGGTGGTTTCTTGGGTTATAGCTGGGGCAACGCGGTCGTAACTATCGGAGATGAGAGCATTAACAAGAATGAAAACTCTTATGCTCTGAAAACGACCAACGCTTCTATAACCGCGACTGCGGATGATTCCAAGGAACTCGGTGGTCTTGTATACGCCGCGAGCGGCCACTGGATTATCAACAACTATGCCATCGATCTCTCGGGCACAACCATTAATGCGGGCGCCGCTCAGACGCTCGGCGTTCTAGTTTGCCGCGGCTGCAAGGTGGATGATAAGACGACATATGGCGTCGAGAGCTACCTAGGCCTGTACTTGGAGGACAGGGCTTATTGGGATACCGCCTATAGGGTGCCCACCGGCGAGGGGGCCATCGTTGCGTCGGGCGTAACGTCCTTCGATGAATGGGTTGGCAGCGGTGTAAAACCAAACAACGGCAGCAAGCTCATGGACGCCGACTGGAACACGGTCGTTTCGCTACACACACAGAAAAACAAGCTGGACATGGACGGCGATTCCACAAAAGACAACAGCTACCATAATCGCTCGTCTTTCGGTCGAAGCCAGAATACGAACGGCAATACCCGCTACTTCTACAACCTCGACATAGCCTCTAAGAATTGTGAAGGCGGCTTTAGTGGCAGTCAAATCGATACAGCGGAAAAGCTGCTCTTATGGTCTGCTTACCGTTATGCTCCCGAAGGTATTCGTTCGACAATCGTTCCCAATGGCACGACAGGGCTCGATGATTCCATAACCATAACGGGTACAATCGATTTGGCCGGCTACAGCTATTATCCCACTCAGCCGAGCGGAGAGGTGACGGTTGAGAATGCGACCATTACCTTCTGTTACTCCAAGATCAAGGCCGAGCAGAATGGCAACAAGCTAAATTCCGATGCTACCCAGCACGAGAACATGCACTGCGGTCTTTTTCGAACGGTGGCAAACGGCGATCTCACAGTAAAAAACGTCACTTTGCGTGGTACTGTTGGGCCCGTTATTAATGACGGAAAGAGCTCTGAAGACACTGATGGAGCAAGCGGAAGCTCTTCGGGCGCGCTCGTGTGCCGCTACGTGTATGGGTCCAGCGACGGCAATGGCACCAAGATTAGAAAGATCTCAATTGATGGTCTTACGCTCAACAATCTGATTGTCGACGGCGCCAACAGCGCCACGGATGCTAACGCCTATATGCCTCTGCTCATCAACGAGATGCAGAAGTACGTGAGCCTGAACGCGAAGAATATCAAGACTACTGGGTACACGAGTGACACCAAGGCGGCTACGTCGCTGTTCGGAAAGCTTGGTGTAGGCAGTGAGGCCGATCAGGTGACGGCAAAGTTTGAGCAAATCAGCTTGCCCAGCCAAAAGAACAAAACGATCTTCACCCATGCGAGCCTGCTGGAGAGTTTTGGCTACGGAAGCACGAGCACGGGCTCTGCGGACTACACCTTTACTAAGGCCGATGCCGATTCCGATGCAGGCAAGGTGACATACGGATCTGAGATTGATGGGAGTACGGAGTACCCGGGCAAGCAGCTTTGGTATTACGACGAAGCGACGTATGGTGCCGTGAGCGGCTATGTGACGGTTGATGGTAAGAAGGACGGTGACGTCAGGCCTTGGTTTGGTGGCTATCTTCCTTATGTTTATAAGGGAAAGGCCACCGAGAGCGGCGTCCAATATCATGAAATTAAAGTCAACCAGCGCATTCCAAAGCTGGTAGAGGGATGCGGCACATATGGCGATCCGTATGCCGTTAAGGACGCGACTGAGATGAACGCCATCGCCAACTACATCAACAACCAAACTGCGCTCGACGGTTGGGAGGTCACCATTGCCGTCAACCAGAGTACGCTCTGTACTCGCCGCAGCGACAATAAAACCGACAATGAGGTTACGTACGTCTATAAGCAGGCGAAAGACATTGGGAAGAAGTGGGAAAAGAAGACCGGCGACACCACTGATCCTTCGGCCACACTTTCCGACGAGATGATGCACCGCTATATCCAAAGCGCGTACTACAGTATTGAACCTACCGGGGGTAATACGATCACCCTCGACGGCGCATCGTTTGGCGGTTTTGGCAACAAAGCCAACCCGTTCCGTGGCGTCATCGTTGGCAACCCTAAAGGTGATAAAAAGGCAACCATCAAGATAGAGAATAACGAGGGTTCGCTTCGCGGCCTTATTCCCTATAGTTACGGCAGCGTGGTGCGCGATCTGAATATTCGCTATGTGAACGCGTCGGCGACTATTACTTATTCTGCCAAGGATGCCGACGGTGTTCCGACGTCGTTCTTCGGTGGCGTTATCGGCTGCATCCTTGGCGGCGATAACATTATCGACGGTGTGGCCGTGAATGGGACAACGCCCGATAACTCCACAACCGGCTTTACGGTTGCTGGTGGCGGAACTAAGCCACATCTTGTTCCCATCGGCGGTTACGTTGGTGCCATTGCGGGCGGCGGTGTGATCTTCCGCAATATGTCAGGGACGTCTTGGCGCGCTGGAACCAGCGACAAGTCTCAGGGTCTTGGAACGGGCAACTTCCGGCAGTACGACAATCCCTACGTTGGTCGTGTGATTGATGGCTATGCCTTTAGCGAGGGCTGCAAAGTCGAAAACGGTAACGCTAACTACAAGATCAACGAGCTCACAAACAAGGGAGCTGCCTGCGTCACTACCACGGGCACCGACAACAAGTATATCGGCACTGATGCCGAGGCACCCGTGACCACGGTGGAAAACGCCCAGGGCCTTTTGGTGCTCTCGGCCATCATTAGCTCGGGTGCGGGTGCTGGAGCGGCACATACTGACTACGCTAATTATGGCGTGTTCCGCGGCTCCAAGGCGTACTGGGGCAGCGATAAGCAGGACCCGGCGATAAACGGCTACCTGTTTGGCAACAAGGAATATGGTAAGGTGCGAAATGCCAGCTACGACTGCGTGGGCAAGCCTGCGAGCGCTTCCGGCGATTTCGAAACCGCCAAAAACGATGACCAGAAGGCCCCGGGCAAACAGGGGTGGCACGGCCCGCTCAACCATGATGACGATGTAAATTCGCCCTACCTGGTGGCGTCCTACGCTGCCGACTACCAAACGGGCTACGTGTGCGCGTCGAAATCGATCGGCATGAGCCTGGAGTTCAAGGAAAATGCCACCTATGATATGACCGGCTACGGCACGGGATACGTGGGTCTCAGCGGCCGTTACTATTCCAATGCTTGCAGCTCGAACGAGGCGTCCACCGATCGCGACCGCATCACGCCGCACGTGGCAACGATCGACGGCAACGGGGCCACCATCACGGTAGGCACCAAAGATGCCACTTACGGCGTCGTCGAATATGCCGATGACGACTATAAGGTCTCGGGCGTGGGCGGCCTATTCAGCACCGTGATGTTCACCTCAACCAATGTGGGGCAGAGCGTCACCGCGAATGACGGCGCTCAGGTCAAAGACCTCACCTTTAGTAACTGCAACGTATCGCTCACGTACAAAGACGCCAACGGTAGCATTGCCTCGGGACCGGCATCGAACGACCTCATCGGCACCGGCCTTTTGGCGGGCGCAACGGCCAACTACGACGGCAACACGCGTGGCGTCTACCGCAACGTACAGATGAAGAACTGCACCGTGTTGGGCGCAAAGAGCGTAGGAGGGCTTCTTGGCAGCTCGGGCCGTACCAGCCGAAGGACGGATAACGACGTGACCTATATGGTCAATTTCGGCTCCGGCACGCAGGCGCCCGCGAATCTCTGTGACTGCTCATACACTGGCCTTAGCGTCACGGGCGAGAAGTACGTTGGCGGCTATGTGGGTGCGATCGCCTCGCCGTGCGGCGTGTGGACAACCGCGGCCACAGGGGTATACGAGAAGACTATTGGCAAAAACTCGACCATAACCGCCACGGGTACAACACCCTACGTGGGCGGCGTGTTCGGTTATACCTCCAGTAACGTATCGGTGAACACCAAAATTGGCATCACGGAAGCCGTCGCATCGAGCACGGCAGTCATCTCTGGGGTAAATGTACTCGCCACCGGGTCGAACACCGATAAGTACATGGGCGCCGGCGGTGTGGTCGGAAGCGCCTATAGAGGCGTTATTTCTATAAGCAACGTGCGCATTGATGCCGGAGGCGATGCCAAGAGCGCCATCATCGGCGATGCCACCGGAACGAACAATAGCATCCGTAATGCGGGCGGCTTGATTGGCGAGGTCACGAGCAGTGGCAGCCCCAACACGTACTGGTTTGAGGACTGTAGCGTCGAGAATATCAACATTGCCGGCACCGACCAATGCTCGGGCGGACTTATCGGCTACTACTTCAGCAATGTGAACATAGCCTGCAACAATATCGCGATTGAGAGCGCCACGATCAAGGGCAGGTGGAGCGGCGGTCTACTTGGCGCGATTAACAGCGGTGCCGACGTCATCAACGTCACCAACACAAAGGTATCTAACACAACGTTTGGCGGAACCTCCAACGGCGGCATTGCGGGCGACGGACGCGGCCAGTTCCATCTGGTAAACGTGCTCATGGACAGCAATACCTACAAATTGGGCTCTAAGCAGGGCGTGCTCTTAGGCGAGGTTGACACAAACGGCTATAGCCTCTCCGCAGCGGGCGTGAACGTAAAGCTCGGCAACGGCAAGACCACGCGTGATCTGCCGCCGATGGTTTACACGACCAATGCGGCCGCCGTAAACATGAAGTCGTATATCGCGTTTGGTGACTATAACGACACACTGGAAGCACCTGACAAGGGGATCACGCTCTACGGCGCGGACAATACCGCCACCACGGCAGCGAGCCCGTATGTGACCACGAGCCCCGTAAGCACGCTGGCGGCGCGTGCCTCCGACAACGACACCACCGATCGCTACCTGTTTGGCGACGGCGCCACCATCGACACCGCGGCGACCGTCCAGAGCGAGGCAGGCACCGGTGTTGCCGATCGCTACACCTACACGAATATCGGCGGCATTAATGACAACGGCGCCTATCAAAATAAGTCGAGCTACGATGCCTCATCCGTGGCCAGTAAGTTCAATTCGAATAATGATACAAGCAGCAACCAAGCCACAGCGGATTTCCCCGTTTTGGTGATCTCTGGCAACGACAACACGACGGTCAAGAGCTATCTAAACATCGTCACGAACGGCGGCTTCTCCGATGCCTGCAGATTGAATAACGAGAATGGCACCAATCCGCACGTGACGGCCAAAGCAGAGGTTTTCCAACTCAAGGACGGTGTGTTCGTTAAAGACGGTGACGCGTCGAACAATCCCACGCTTCGCGTAGTGAACAATGGCAAGAACAATATGTCGTTTAGCCCAAGCTCCGATTGGGACAACGGCAAAGGTCGCTTTACGCTCCTGACCGTTACCTTTACCGAGGCGGGTCAGAGCTACAACGTTCAGGTGCCGATCATCGTTAAGCGCAAGCTCGAGATCGATTTCACTGCAACGTATGATTACGGCACTCAATTTAAAGAAAAAGACTACGCTAACCTTGGAAAAGATGCACACGTGCTTACGAGCTTTGGCGAGCCGATGACGGGTCTGCTTACCTGGACATACAATTCTGCCAATGGGAAGGAAGTCGACTTTGGCTGGGACAGCTATATGGCTGCTGGCGGCTCGATGAAGGGGCTCGGCAAGAGTATCCTCTTCAATGGTGCCGACGGAAGGTTGCCCCAGGGCACCCAGCTTACGCTCATCGATGCGAACGTTGATGGCAAGGCCGGCGGCAGAGAGTATCACTATACGGTGGGCGAAGGCGGAGCAACGAGCGTTTCCCTGAGCGGAAACGACGGCTTTAAGGATTCT
Organism: uncultured Collinsella sp.; assembly: GCA_905198355.1. GTDB lineage: Bacteria > Actinomycetota > Coriobacteriia > Coriobacteriales > Coriobacteriaceae > Collinsella. The sequence continues at coordinate 37,685 of CAJKCG010000008.1, forward strand.
GCGGGCAATCCATATCAGGAGCGATGGCTGAGCGAGATCTTGGGTGTGTCGGCCACGCAGGATGGCGCCGGCACATGGACCGTGTGTGATAACGAGGCAGAGGCGACCGCTAAAGCGAAACTCGATGGCAAGTGGACGCTGTTTAAGGTTGCGGGTGCTGACGTTCCCAGCAACAGTCGCTATACGCTAAAGGTACCCAAGGAGAAGGATACCGGCAGAGAGAAGCGTGCATCGGAGAGCGTCTACCTAGTTGTCAACGTGCCCAAGTCGGGCGACGGCGTGACGCAAGCTAGTATCAACGGTTTTACGGCTTCGTCTATTGACTCGAATTCTTCGGGTGGCCGCATATCTTGGAATCTGCATCATGTTTTACGCACCGATGGCAGCGACGATATTCAAAACAGTACGGCATCGACATACAGCATCTTGTCCAATTATGAGCAGAATGTAGTCGACAAAAAAGATGGGGCGTGCATTCCGGTTTCGAAGTCGGAGGACGGTGCCGCCTACGTTCTTTCTCTCGATGTCATGGATACGGTTACGTTTAGCCCGAGCCAATACTATACAGAGAGCGACCATCTGTTCTATCAGCTCGATACATCGCTGTGTCGCTATGGCGCCAACAACAACCTAATGGGAGTAAGCAGTTTCCCGAGCGGAACTTCGGCAATTGCGAAGTTCTATGTTGCCATCGGCAATCAGAACTACAGGTGGAGTGGCAGCGATTGGGAGCCGTATGACGCTTCGACGCCTGCGTTTACACAGATTGTGACGGATACGGGTGATGACTCACTGAGGCTCACGCTCGACCATGACCTTGCCGGAATCCGCAAGCGTGCAGCGGGCGGATCCTTTACCGTGCGTACGGTAGTGGAAGAGATTCGCCTTACGCCGGACGGCTGCAACAAGGTTATCTCCCTGTCCAAGCAGTCTGGCGAGGACGCCTGTACCAAGATGTCCTATACCGCCAAGCTTTCGACGCGTAAGGAAGGCCTTAATACCTCGAGCCTGACGCAGACGAAGCGCGGTAACGTCGGGTACTATCGCATGGACACGGGTGATACGACCATTACGCTTTCTGCGCCAGATAAGTCGCAGCTTGGCATTAACGTGGACGACCTGCGTCCGATCGCGAATGGCGCGATTGGTCTGGGTGCCACGTATGAACTGGGTGGACTCAGCAACGCCGCCGAGGCAATTGCGAACGCAGACTCTGTTGTGTACACGCTCTCGCTTCAGCGCCGCGGAACCGACGGCACGTATGAGAGCGTAACGGATGATATCTCAAACTACGTAACAGTGACGGAGAGTAAGCTTGCCGCGGTCGCTCCCTCCGGTAGCACGATCACCTTCACTGACTCGAAGGAGAACGGCAAGTTCAAAACGAAGAACGGTAATACGACGTTTAGCCTGCCCTTTACCGTTAAGGTCAACACGCAGGTTGAACAGCGTGAGCAGTTCTACGCGAACTATCGCTTGGTGATGACAGCGAGCCTGGTTAAGGGTGACGTGGCGAGCGCAACGCCTCAATCGCCCGACTATGTGACCTATACGCTCACGAGGGTGAACCTCAACGGCATCGACCACTAGTTCCGAAGCCAACTGGCTTCGCAAAGGGGGCGGCAACCACCCGGTTGCCGCCCCTTTTCTTGTTCTCCTGGCCTGCTGCTGCCCCAGCTTCCCACCTAGCTTTCCAGCTTTCCACCTTAGGTGGTAAGTTAAGTGGAAAGCTGGAAAGCTAGGTGGAAAGCTGGAAAGTAAGTGGAAAGTTGACATGTAGGTGCGGGCTGAAGAGGGGTTAATAATTACACAAACCATACCAGCCAAACAAAAAGATACCAATCTGGTTGGTAAAACACCGTCAATGAGCCGCGAGCTAACTAGCTGCGTAAATAAAACCTAAAGAACTGTTGCAAATTAATGGCAAATGCCCAGATGCCGCCGTGCGATTTTCAATTAACTGTTACGCGCAAACAGCAAAATGCTACTATCTAACATGCACGTAAGAAAGCAGATTAACGGTTAAGGCTAAGAAGTGGCAGGTATGTCGGAAGCAACAAGGACTCGCACGCATGCGCCCGAGGCTAGGCAGCGCGCCGTCGAGGTCCTCCAAGAGGGGGTCGGTCATCGCGCCCTCGCCGCGGAGCTCGGCATTCCCCAGGCCACGGCTCGTCAGTGGGCCCGCGCATATGCCGTGGGCGGTGCCGACGCCGTTCTCAACGCCGGTTCGCATCATCACACCTATTCGTACGAAGTTAAGCTCGCCGTGGTCAAGGACCGCTTGGAAAACGGCTTAACGGTTCGCGAGGCCATGATCAAGCACAAGATTCCCAGCGAGTCTTCGGTCAAGGCTTGGTGCCGCCAGTATCGCGAGAGCGGTGAGTCCGCGCTGGTTGATAAGCCGCGCGGTCGCAAGCCGCGCGTTAAAAAGGCGGAATAGCGAACGGGATGGTGCGCCCACAGGGGCGCATATTTCTTGCCGCGCCAACTTTTTGGACCGTCGTGAGCCTACTGGAACATCCTCCAAAGTGGTTAATAAACCGCGCGCAGTGGCCCGTGCGCCCGCCGCCGCGATAGGGGGAGCGTCGCCTCTCTGCTCCAAAGCGGACAGACTCGTTACCCCGTACGCCTAAAACTCCCCAGTTGACCGAAAACCCGCCGCCGCTACTCCTCAACTGAGCTATAACGTTAAACAATTGCAGCGTTTTTGCATGGGGGAGTGATGGTATGACGCTACTGTATTTCCTTACCCTGTTTCCGCTGGTACCGGCGCTGGGCATGCTGCTCGCGCGCGGTGACCGCGCCCGCGATGCGGTAGGGCTTGTAGGCTCTGGCATCATTATGGCGGTGACGGTTGTAGTCGCCGTCATGTTTTTTGGCACGGGCCCGCAGAGCTTCGAGGTTGCCCCCGGCACCTCGCATGTGCTCTCGATCATCAGCTCCGTCATCGACGTGATCCTGTGCGCCGTCATCCTGTACAACGCGCGTAAATATAAGAGCACGCTCACCACGGTGCTCGGCGTGGTGCAGCTGGTGGGTTCGGTTGCCTTCGCTGCCATGACGCTGCCCGCGGCCGAGGTTGTCACCGCCACGCCGCTCTACCTGGATTACATGAGTGTGATCATGGTGCTTGCCGTCGGCATTGTCGGCAGCCTTATCTGCGTGTACGCCCTGGGCTACATGAAGGACTTCCAGGCCCACGACGAGCACGAGGCAGCGCTGCGCGGGCAGGCGGCGCCCGACCGACGCCCGCAGTTCCTGGCGCTTATGTTCCTGTTCCTCTCGGCCATGTTCGTCATCGTGACAAGCGACAACCTTGAGTGGCTGTTCTGTGGCTGGGAAATCACCACCGTGTGCTCGTTCCTCATGATTGGCTACACGCGCACGCCCGAGGCCATAAAAAACGCTTTCACCCAGATCATCCTCAACATGCTGGGCGGCATCGCGTTTTTGGCCGGACTCATGTACCTGCACGTTAACGGCATGCCGCTGACCATCTCGGGCATGATCGAGCTTTCCAGCGCCGGAACCGCGCAATCCGCGCTGCTGGTGATGCCGGTCCTGTTGCTGTCGCTTGCCGCGCTCACCAAGGCCGCACAGATGCCGTTCCACACTTGGCTATTGGGTGCCATGGTTGCCCCCACGCCCACGAGTGCCCTGCTGCACTCGTCAACCATGGTCAAAGCCGGCGTGTTCCTGATGGTCAAGCTCAGCCCGCTCTATGCCATCTATCCCGTGACCGGCTTTATGGTCACGAGCGTGGGTGCCATCACGTTTTTGCTCGCTGCCCTCATGGCCATCTCGCAGAGCAACGCCAAACGCGTCCTCGCGTACTCCACCATTTCCAACTTGGGCCTCATCAGTGCTTGCTTGGGTGTCGGCGCGCCCGAGGCCGTATGGGCCGCCATCTTCCTGATCCTGTTCCACACGGTGGCCAAGTCGCTGCTGTTCCTGTGCGTGGGCACGGCCGAGCATCATATCGGCAGCCGCAATATCGAGGACATGGACGGTATGTTCAGCCGCATGCCGCACCTTACGCGTCTGATGATGCTGGGCATCATGGGCATGTTCGTGGCACCGTTTGGCATGCTCGTGTCCAAGTGGGGCGCCCTGGTGGCGTTCGCGCAGACCGGCAACGTGCTCATGATCATGGTGCTTGCCTTTGGCTCGGCCGCGACGTTCTTCTTCTGGGGCAAGTGGCTTGCCAAGCTTTCGGGCGTCGACCCCACGGCTCAAAACGTTGAGGTCAATGTCCATAAGACCGAATGGATGGCCCTCAACACCATCGCCGCGCTGCTGATTCTTTGCTGCGTGGCGTTCCCGCTCATCTCGAGCGGCCTGGTGTCGCCTTACTTGGCCATGGTGTTTGGCCGCGTGCCGTACGTTATTGGCAAGGACGCCATGTATCTGATGGTGGTTATCGTGGCTTTTATCGCCGTGGTGCTGCTGACGTCATTCCGCGTGAGCAACAAACCGCACGTCAACGTGTACCTTTCGGGCGTGGGAACCGACAAATATCGCCATTTCCGCGGCTCGATGGGACACGAGGTGAAGGCCGAAAAGCGCAATTGGTACTCGGAGGACGCCCTTGGCGAGAAGCGTATTGGCCCCGCGGGTAGCGTCGTATGCTGCAGCATTATCTTGTTTGCGCTGCTGTGTTGCGCATGGATTGGGCCCGAGCGGCTTGCCATGAGCGCGCCCTCGGTGCTGCGCGGCAAGTATTTCGAAGGTTCGGGCGTCGTGGGCATCTTTATTGGCACCGTGGCGTTTGCCTTGCTGGCGCCGCTTGCGGGCGGCTTGATCGACGGCATCGACCGCAAACTTTCGGCTCGCATGCAGGGCCGCGTGGGCCCGCGCCTGCTGCAGCCCTTCTACGACGTTGCCAAGCTGCTGCGCAAGGCCCCTGCCAGCGTAAACACCATGGACGATACCTATATGGCGTGCGCGCTCATCTTTACCGTCGTGGGCGGCGGCATCTTTGTGTCGGGCTCCAACACGCTGCTGTGCGCTTTTATGGTGACGCTCGCCGCGATCTTTGTGGTGCTGGCGTCCGCCTCGACGCAAAGCCCGTTTGCGCAGGTCGGCGCCGATCGCGAGCTGCTGCAGGTTATGAGCTACGAGCCCGCCGTTCTGCTGATGAGCGTGGGCCTGTATCTTGCCACCGATAGCTTCGATTCCATCGCCGTGACCGGGCAGTCGGCGCCCATCATCGTGTACAGTGCGCCCATTTTCCTGGCGCTGCTTGCGGTGCTCACCATCAAGCTACGCAAGTCGCCGTTTGACCTTTCGTACTCGCATCACGCGCATCAGGAGATTGTCCAGGGCGTCGCCACCGAGATGAGCGGCGGCACGCTGGCCAAGATGACCCTTATGCACTGGTGCGAGACCGTGCTGTTTTTGATGTGGGTGGGCATGTTCTTTGTTTGGGACAACCCGGTGAGCTGGGTCGTAGCCCTGGTCGTGATGGCCGCGACGTATTTTGTCGAGGTGCTGATCGACAACACCTTTGCACGCAGCACCTGGCGCAGCTGCTTTAAGCTCGGCTGGGGCGTGGCGCTGGTGTTTGGCCTGCTCAACCTTATGCCCATCCTCGTCGACGTGTTTATTTAGGAGGCGGCATCCATGGATCATAAAATGTCGCGCTCGCCGTGGGTTATTCATTACGACGGCTCGAGCTGCAACGGATGCGATATCGAGGTGCTGGCCTCGCTCACGCCGCTGTTTGATGCGGAGCGCTTTGGCGTGGTCAATACCGGCAACCCCAAGCATGCGGACATCTTTTTGGTGACGGGCTCGGTCAACGCTCAGAACTTGCCTGTCGTGCGCCAGATTTACAACCAGATGCTCGAGCCCAAGTGCGTGGTGGCCTGCGGCATCTGCGCGTGCTCGGGCGGCGTGTTCCGCGATGCCTACAACGTGATCGGCGGCGTGGACCGCGCGATTCCCGTGGACGTGTACGCGCCCGGGTGCGCCATTCGCCCCGAGACGGTGATCGATGCCATCGTGGAGGCGTGCGGCATCTTGGACCAGAAGGAGGCCGTGATGCGCGCCGGCGGCGATCCGCTCACCGTGGGCGGCGCCGCCACCTGGGACGGTGGCGTTGAGCTGGGCGAGGACGGGTTTGTGGCCGCGGCTGAGGCCGGCGACGCGCCCGCCGCTGGCGACGCACCTGCTGGGACACCCGCCGCTGCAAAGGAGGCCGAGTAATGCAAAAGGCTATCTATACCACCGTTGGGATCGACGAGCTCCTGTCGCATGTCCAGGCGCTCAAGGGCGTCGGCGCGCGCTTTGTGCAAATGCACACCGAGCGCAACGTCGACGACGGCTCGTATCGCTTGGTCTATACGTTTATCAACGTTCACGCTGCTCAGGAACATATTGCGCAGGACGGCAGCTATGCGATCGAGAATCTGGTGGTTGAGGGCATCGACCAGTACCAGGAGATTCCGTCCATCAGCTCGTATTACCCCGCGGTGTTCCCATTTGAAAATGAGGCCCACGACCTGTTTGGTCTTGCCATTACCGATATGCAGATCGACTTTAAGGGCTTTTTCTACCAGGTTTCGACTGCCGAGCCCATGAGCGTTATCACGCCCGAGGTGAAGGCCGCGCGCGAGAAGGCCATGAAGGTCCGCGCGGCTGCCGAGGCCAAGGCGCGCAAGGCCGCTGCCGAGAAGGCCGCCGCGGCTGCGGCTGCTGCAGGGGAGGGCGTTGCGGGCGCCGGCGACGCCACGGGCGCCGCTGCACAGCCCGCTGCGGCTGCCGGCTCCGATGCTCAGCACGATGAAGCCGCTGCGAAGGCCGCGCTCAAGGCCGCCGAGATGGAGGCAAAGCTCGCCGCCATGGATCCCGAGAAAGCGGCCAAGGTCCGCGCGGCGCTTGCCGCCAAGGCCGCCCGCGACAAGCAGAAAAAGGAGGCGTAAGGCCCATGGCACATCGCTCCGTTATTCCGTTTGGCCCGCAGCACCCGGTGCTGCCCGAGCCGCTTCATCTGGACCTGGTGATTGAGGACGACCGCGTCATCGAGGCAATTCCGCAGATCGGCTTTGTGCACCGCGGGCTCGAGAAGCTCACCGAAAAGCGCGACATGCATCAGTTTGGCTACATCGCCGAGCGCATCTGCGGCATTTGCGCCGTGGGCCACAGCTGCGGCTATGCCAGCGCCTGCGAACGCATGCTTGACATCGAGGTGCCCGGCCGCGTGCAGTATATTCGCACCATTCTGCACGAGCTTTCGCGCGTTCACTCGCATTTGCTGTGGCTGGGCCTGCTTGCCGACGCCTTTGGCTTTGAGGCGCTGTTCTATCGTTCGTGGACCCTGCGCGAGCAGATTCTCAAGATCTTTGAGAGCACTTGCGGCGGGCGCGTGATTCTGTCGATTAACGAGATCGGCGGCCTTAAGCATGATATCGAGGACTCCGAGCTGGCAGGCATTGTCCAGACACTCGATGCCATGCGTCCTGACTACGAGGCTCTGGTGCATACGTTTTTGGACGATGACAGCTGCGGCGAGCGCCTGCATGGCGTGGGCGTGATTAGCAAGAAAGACGCGCTGGAGCTTTCGATGGTCGGTCCGTTTGGGCGCGCCTCGGGCGTGGACTACGACGTGCGCATGTTTGGCGACGGTGCCTATGCGGACCTGGCTGCGTTTGAGCCGGTTGTCGCTACCGATGGCGACTGCTATGCCCGCTGCCAAGTGCGTTGCGCCGAGGTCACGCAGGCCATGGACATCATCAAGGAGCTTGTGGGCAAGATTCCGCACGACGGCATTGGCGGGCGCACCAAGCTTACGCCGGCCGACGGCGCGCGCGGCGAGGTTGTGATTGAGCAGCCGCGTGGCGAGGCGTACTACTATGTGCGTGGCAACGGCACCAAGAACCTGGACCGTTTTCGCGTGCGCACGCCGACGTCGCAAAATCTGGCGGGTCTGACGCATGCGCTGCAGGGCGTGCTCATTGCCAACGTGCCCATGATTATCCTGACCATCGACCCCTGCATTAGCTGCACGGAAAGGTAGGCGCGGCATGAGTTTGCTGACATTTGCCAAGACGGCCTTGGGTTCTATGGTCAAGCAGCCGGTAACGGTGTGCTATCCGCAGGAGAAGCTCGCGGCACCCGAGCGCCTGCGTGGGCACATCGTTAACGACATGGACGTGTGCATTTGCTGCGGCATGTGCGCGCGCCGCTGCCCGGCGGGCGCGCTCGCGGTCGATCGCAAGGGAGGAACGTGGTCGATTGACCCGTATGCCTGCGTGGTATGCGGCGAGTGCATCGAGAGCTGCCCCAAACACTGCCTGACTATGGACACCGCGCGCACTCCGGTCGCGGCGGACAAGACCCCCACGGTAGAAACCAAGCCGGAATAGCGCTGGAATTGAGCTGGAATAGGGGCCGGTGGGGCAAAATTGCCCCACCGGCCCCGCGCGTGAGCGCGCGGTTGGGCCGCCGCGAACAAAACTATGCCGGTTTACTACGATGAATTCGACATTCCCGACCATGATTGCATTTTTCAAAATATTGCAAGCGTTCTACCTGCGGTTTTGCAAGCGCGCAATTTACCGTGGACGAAGGAGGGCGATTCATCGTAGTAAACCGGCATAGTTTTGAGTTGATCCGTTTGGGGACGGAGAAAGCGGATCATTTTTGGCTCTGTATGGCTTGCGGGGCGTCGGTGTGACGCCGCTGTTCCAAAACTATGCCGGTTTACGGGGCTGAGTCACGAGTCCCCAACCATGCCGATATTCGTGAAAATGAAACCGCAGGTAGACGAGCCGTCATTTTGCAGAAAACGCGAGTATGGATGGGGGTCCTGAGTTTAGCCCCGTAAACCGGTATAGTTTTGAAATGGCATTAAATCGGTAGCAGCCATTTTGCTATGCCGGGGTGGTCGGTTGTTGGGTAATTACCCTCGCAGGTAGGCGATGGCGATCTGCGTTCGGTTGCGTAGGCCCATTTTGGCAAGGATCGAGCTGATGTGGTTGCGCACCGTGCCTTCGCCCATGTAAGCGGCGGCGGCAATCTCCTTGTTATCGAGGCCGCGGGCGATGAGCTCGGCGACTTCGAACTCACGGTCGGTCAGGCTGGCAAAGGCGGCGGGTCGGCGAGGCGTGCTGGCATCGGCGCCTGTCCCGTCAAAATCGATGTCCTCGATCGCCTTACCCTCGAGCACGCGTTTACCGTCCATGACCTGCGCCAACGCCGGTGGAATCGCGGCGACATCGGTTTTGATCAGATAGCCGCGGGCGCCCAGTTTAAGCGCCGACACAATGTACTCGTCATCCGAGAATGTCGTCAGAAACACCACGCGCGCCGCAAGGTCGCGCTCAAGGATCTCGCGTGCCGCCGAAAGTCCGTCGCGCCCCGGCATCTGAATGTCGAGCAGCGCGATGTCGGGCGTGTGCTCAGCGTAGAGCGCGACCGCGTCGTCGCCATTGGCGCCGGTACCCACCACCTCGATCTGCGGCTGGGCGCCTAGGATAATCTTGAGTGAATCGACTACCAGGCGGTCGTCGTCGACAACAATGAGCCTCATCGGTCCTCATCTCCTTGCTGCTTGGGAACGGTGGCAAACACGCGCCAGCCGGGGGAGCCGGCGCGCGGACCGGCGGTGAAGGTGCCACCAAGCGCCTCGACGCGCTCGCGCATGGAGGCGAGCCCCATCCCCACCGCGGCGCCACGGCTGCTCGCCTGGGTTGCGCCTGTTCCGTCGTCGGTAACAATGAGCTGGTAAAACGACGGATGCTCCATGCACCGCACGGTAATGGTTTTGGCATGGGCGTGGCGCATGGCGTTGGAAAGCGCCTCGCGCAGCACCGCCGCAAAGCGGCTGGCGACGTTGGCGGGCGCATGCTCGGCCAAAACTTCAAGCTCAATCTGTGGGCCGCTGTCCGAGCGTACGCCTTCAACGATGCGCTCGAGCTGCACGGAGAGGTTGGTCGCATTGTCGTTGAGCGCGTGGACGCTGGCGCGCACGAGCTGGAGCGCCTCGTCAACCGTGCGTTTGACATCGGCGAAATCGGCGGCGACGCCGGGCTCGTCGGCGTGGACCACGCGCAAGGCTTCGGTTTGGAGCGAAGCGCGCGTGAGCTGGTGGCCCACGTTATCGTGGATCTCGCGCGCGATGCGGGTGCGTTCGGCGAGCGTTGCGAGCTCGACTTCGTAGTCCTGGCGGTCGGCGAGGTCGCGGTTGCGTGCCTCGAGTGCCAGGGCGCGTTCTTGCAGCTTGTCGCGGGTGCGACGCATGCGTTTCTGTTCGCGCTCCAGCTGCGCGGTGCGCAGCGACAGCAACGTGGCAGCGATCGAAAGGATGGCGGTTAGCAACAGCGTTCGGGTGGTGAGCACGCCGCCACGAAGGTCCGCGACAAGCGCGCAGACAAACACGGCGCCAATCGCCAGCGCGGGCCAGATGCGTTCACGGCGCACGCGTCGCGCGATGTCATAGAAGGCAAGGGGTGCGAACGGCATAAATGGCGGCACGAAGACGGCAGCGATGATGTAAGCGTAGCTCGCGGCCTCGCTCGCGCGATGGGCGTGTTCTTCTCGTGCGACTTCCGACGCCGAGGTGGCGATAACGCCAAGGCAAAACGCCGCGACCAGACGAGCGTCCACAGCAAGGCCCATAGCGGCCGCAATGCAGCACGCCAGCACGATCGATTTGTCGAAAAGCCTGTTCATACGGGTATTGTACGCGAAGCCGCGCGTGGTGGAGGGGTCGCCTGCGCAACCGTGACATTCCTCCCGCGCGGCAAAGCAGCGTCGATCGCTCGCGCGAGCGGGGGTTTCGCCTCTGCCCCCTCGCACTCGTGACAAAGCTCACTGGCGCGCGCCGGCGGCTCCTGCGATGATGCAATCGTACCGGGCCGCAATCAACGGAAGGGCCGCCTCATGACAGACATCGTCCACGTCGAAAACCTCGTCAAGCGCTACGACGATCTTATCGCGCTCGACCACTTTAACCTGAGCATCGCCCCCGGCGAGATCTTTGGCCTGCTGGGCCCCAACGGCTCGGGCAAGACCACGTCCATCAACTGCATTCTGCAGCTGCTTGCCTACGACAAAGGCACCATCGAGCTGTTCGGCGAGCCCATGACGCCCGCCCGCTACGACCTCAAGCGCCGCATAGGCGTGGTGCCGCAGCAGGTGGCGGTGTTCGACGAGCTTACCGTGCGTGAGAACATCGACTATTTCTGCAGTCTTTACGTCAACGACCGCAAACGCCGCCGCGCGCTGGTGGACGAGGCGATCGACTTTGTCGGCCTGGGCGACTTTACCAAGTTCCGCCCCGGCAAGCTCTCGGGCGGCCTGGCACGCCGCCTCAACATTGCCTGCGGCATCGCGCACAAGCCCGAGCTCATCTTTTTTGACGAGCCCACGGTGGCAGTCGATCCGCAGAGCCGCAACGCCATCCTGGAGGGCATCTGCCGCCTGCGCGACGAAGGCGCCACGGTGGTGTATACCAGCCATTACATGGAGGAAGTCGAGCAGATCTGCAGCCGCATCATGATCATGGACGGCGGGCGCGTGCTGGCGCAGGGCACCAATGACGAGCTCAAGCGCATGATTCAGATGGGCGAGAAGATCGTGATCGAGGTCGGCGAGGTGCCGAGCGCGGCGCTCGGTGCCGTCGCGAGCCTGCCGCATGTCCTGGACCTGTCGGCGACGGCGGGCCAGCTCACGTTTTCGTGCGAGGCAAGCCCGCATAACCTGACGGACATTCTCGATGCGCTGCGTTCGCATGACGTGGCGCTCGGCCGCATTTATTCCGAACCGCCGACCCTCAACGACGTGTTCCTCGAGATCACCGGCCGCGAGCTGCGCGACTAGGGGGCAGCCATGTTCAACACCATCATCACTACGGTCAAGACGCTGCTGCGCCGGCCGAGCACGTGGGTCTGGGGCGCTCTCTTTCCCATCGCACTTTCCACGATGTTCATGTTTATGTTTGCTAACCTCAGCTCCGACGGCAAGATCGACCCGGTGCCGGTTGCCGTCGTGGCGGACGAGGCTTGGGACGCTTCGACCTTTAAGGGTGTGGCGACGTCGCTTGCCAAGGAAGACAACGATCAGCTGCTCGAGATCCACGAGCTCGACGACGCAGCCGATGCGAACCGTGCGCTTAAGGCCGGCGAGGTTGCGGGCGTCTATACGGTCGACGACGCAGGCGTACCCAAGCTCACACTGCTATCGAGCTACGACAGCTCGCGCGCATCATCGGTGCTCACCGATCGCAGCATCCTTGAGACGGTGGCGAGCTCGTATACGCAAAATGACGAGCTCATGTCCCAGATTGCCCAGGACAACCCGGCGGCATTCGCCGACCCCGAGGCGGTTGCGCGCGCCCTGTCGCTCGAGGGCGGCACCCGCCGCGTAAGCCTGACACGCACCACGCCCGATGGTACGGTCATCTACTATTACGCGCTCTTTGGCCTGGTGGCGATGATGTCTGCCGAGTTTGCCGCCTTGAGCGTCGTCGATCTGCAGCCCAATCTGTCGGTCCTTGGCGCGCGCCGCTGCGCGGGCGGTCTTTCCAAAACGGCGTCGCTGGCCGGTATCTTTGTGGGCTCGTGGCTGGTCTCCTTTGCCTCGATGGCGATCGCGATCGGCTACGTGCGCCTGGTCGTGGGCGTCGACTTTGGCGGGCGCGAGGGGCTGTGTCTGGTGGGCGGCGCCGCTTCCGCGCTTGCCGCCACGGGCCTGGGACTCTTTGTGGGCACGCTTCCCGTTAAGGGCGGCAAGGCGTCCAAGTCCGGCATCCTCACGGGCTTTGCTACCACGTGCGCCCTGTTCGCCGGCCTCTACGGCGAGCCGGCGATGGCGCTTGCCGACGACGTCGCCCGCGCCTGCCCGGCCGAGTGCTGGCTCAACCCCGTCAAGCTCATCTGCGACATGTTCAACCGCCTGTATTTCTTTGAGGACCTGGGCCCCTTTGTCGTTCGCGCCGGCGCGCTGGTCCTTATGGCGTTGCTGTTCGTTGCCGCCGCTACGCTGATCTTTGGAAGGAGCCGCTATGAGCACCTTTAAGACCGCGCTTCGTATGGCGCTGGCGCACCCGTTCTACCTGCTCATCTATACGGTGTTCATCTCACTCATGGGCGTATTCATCGCGGCCTCGGTGAGCTGGAACTCGTCGCAGCTTACCGAGTACAGGCCCTACGACACCAACGTGATCGTGGTCGACCGCGACAATAGCGACCTTTCGCGGGCGCTTACCAAGCATCTTGGCTCACGCTTTGACCTGGTCACGGGCGTTGGTGACGACACGTACGACCTTGCGGATGCGCTCTCCAAGAGTAATAGCGCCAAGTGCAGCGCCGACTGCTTGTTCTTTATCCCGGAGGGGTTTGAGGACGACCTCGTTGCAGCCGCCCGCGTGGGGGAGTCCCTGCCCAAGCTCGATGTGACCTACGGTGCCGGCACCATGGCGGCGGCGCTTTCGTCTGCCGAGGCCTCGCGCTGGATCTCGCTCGCGGGCGCTGCGGCGGCGCTTGAGCCCGCTGCCTCCAACGGTGACGTCGCAAGGGCCGCCGAGCACGCGGCCGCAAAGCGCGCCGAGGTCCAGATCGAGCAGGTCAAGGTCGACTCGACTGCTGCTGCCACGCTCGAGTCGTACTTTAACTTTGGTGCGTACGCGATCATCTCGTCGGTCATCGTGTCGGTGGGATTGGTGTTCTCGGGCATGAACGAGCCCGAGCGCGTGCGCCGCATGGAGGCCAGCCCGGTCTCCGGGCGTCAGCGCTCGCTTGCCGTGTTTGCGGCCGCCGCCGTGCTCACCGTCTGCATTTGGCTTGTGTCGAGCATGATGGGCGTCGTGGGCTTTGCCGGAGCGGTTGCCGAGGTTGGCGTGGATCGCGTGTGCCTAGCGCTGGCGGCAACGCTTGCCCTGGCGTGCACGCCGCTGGCCGTTGGCTTTACGCTGTCGAGCTTGGGCGCGCGCGAGGAGCTGCTCAACGGCGTGGGCAACTTACTCGGCATGCTCATGACGTTTTTGGGCGGCGCCTGGATGCCGCTGTCGCTCATGGGTTCGGCCGTGCAGACCGCGGCGCATTTTGTGCCGACATATTGGGTGAACGACGCGATTGGCAAGGCACTTGCCTCGGACCTGACGCCTGCCGTGCTGGGCGACATCGCCTGCGATCTGGGCGTCACGGTGCTCTTTGCCGCGGCCATCGCCGCCGTAGGCCTAGCCCTCGCCCACAACAAATCCCGCGCCTAGCCACCTAGCCATTGGGGACAGTCTTTGCCGATTCGCCGGCAGGGCTGGCAGGGACTGTCCCAATATGTCGGCACTTGGGGACGCTCCTTTCCTGCCGGCACTCATTGGGGACAGACTTAAATGAGCGATTTCACTCATTTAAGTCTGTCCCCAATGAGTAGGTTGGAAAAAATTGCGCCTGTCGCTTAAAAATAGTTCGCCCGGGTTTACTATTAGCCTAGAAAAGTAGCAGAAGGCTAACAACGGGGGATAGCATGGCGACAAAGCAAGCCTATGTCCAGGTCAAAGGGCTCAAGAAACACTACGGCGACGGCGATGCGCGCCTGACGGTACTCGACGGCATCGACACGTCTATCAACCGCGGCGAGATCTGCGTCATGCTGGGGCCCTCGGGCTCGGGCAAGTCGACCTTTCTCAACCTCATTGGCGGCCTGGAGGATGCCGACGGCGGCTCCATCATGGTGGACGGCTGCGACCTCACGGTGCTCAAGCCTACCGACCTGGGCGAGTATCGCCGCCGTGAGCTGGGTTTTGTCTTCCAGTTCTACAACCTGGTGCCCGATCTCACCATCAAGGAGAACATCGAGGTCACGGCGCACCTGTCCAAAAACCCGCTCAATGTCGACGACCTGCTGCGTTCGCTGGGCCTGTACGAGCACCGCAACAAGTTCCCGCGCCAGGTCTCGGGCGGCCAACAGCAGCGTTGCGCCATCGGTCGTGCGCTCGTCAAAAACCCGGGCCTGCTGCTGTGCGACGAGCCCACGGGCGCGCTCGACTACAAGACATCCAAGGAAATCTTGCAGCTCATGGAGGACGTCAACCGCACCTACGGCTGCACCATCATCATTGTCACCCACAACGCCGCCATCGCGCGCATGGCCAATCGCGTGCTGCGCCTGCGCGACGGGTGCATCGTCGAGGACGAGCTCAACGAGTCGCCCGTCGCGGCCGCCGAGCTCGATTGGTAGGCGGCGTCATGACACCTCTCGCAAAACGTCTCCCGCGCGAGCTGCGCCGCAATATCGGCAAGTACCTGGGCATCTTTTTGCTTATGTGCGGAAGCATCGCCCTCACGTCGGGCTTTTTGCTCGCGGCGCATTCCATCGGCTGCCTCATTGACGACATGCGCGATGCGTACACGATCGAGGACGGCCGCGTGACTACCTCCTTCGAGGCTACCAAAGACCAGCTCAAGGCCGCCGAGGATGCAGCCGGCGACGTCGGCGGCGTTACGTTCTACAAGAACTTCTCTATCGACGCCATCATCAAAAAGGCGGCTGGCGACGACGGCACCAAGCGCACCCTGCGCACCTACGCGCATCGCACCAAGGTTGACATTGCGTCCTACTGCGAAGGCAGGCAGCCCAAGACGGACGATGAGGTGGCAATCGACCGTGTCTTCGCTACCAACAACGACCTCGCCGTGGGCGATAAGGTCGAGCTTGAGGGCCGCACCTACACCATCTGCGGCATCATGACCCAGCCCGATAGCCAGGCGCTGTTCCTCGACAATTCGGACTTTACGGTGAACACCATCACGTACGGCGTGGCCGAGGTCACCGATGCCGGCTTTACCGCACTCGAGGATGCTGGCGGCGCGCCTGCCTACACCTACTCCTTCACCTTTGCCGACCGCGTGCTCTCCACCGCGGATCGCATCGATGCGGAGCAGGATATGGTCGAGGCGCTGACCGATGCCGATGCGCGCGTGGACGATCTGATCGATGCCGATTCCAACCAGGGCATTGGCTATGCGCGCGACGACGTGGACGGCGACTCCATGATGTGGATGACGTTGCTCGACATCATCATCGTGATCATGGCGTTTGTCTTTGTGGTGCTCACCGACGCCACCATCGAGGAGGAGAGCGCCATTATCGGCACGCTGCTCGCCAGCGGCTATCGCCGCCGCGAGATCGTGCTGCACTACCTGGCACTTCCCGCCATCGTGGGCGTGGTCGCGGCGCTTTTGGGCACCGCGCTCGGCGTCGCGTTCTTTACCGAGCCCATGCGCGGCCTCTATTACGGTTCGTACAGCCTGCCTCCCTTCCAGGTGTACTGGAGCTGGGAGATTTTTGTGAAGTGCGCCGTGGTTCCCGCTGCCGCGCTCATCCTCATCACGCTGGTGGGCCTGCTTCGCAAGATGGGCAAGACGCCGTTGCAGTTCCTTCGTCACGAGGCGAGCGGCAAATCGGGCACCAAGCGCGGCCTGCAGCTGCCGGAGCGCATGGGCTTTGTCTCGCGCTTTCGCCTGCGCATCTTCCTGCGCAACCTGGGCAACTTCGCCACGCTCTTCGTGGGCATTGCGTTTGCCTCGCTGCTGCTGCTCTTTGGCCTGGCGATCCTGCCCACGATGACGCACTATGCGGACAACCTGGAGACAAGCCTGGTCGCCGAGCACCAGTACACGCTCAAGGCTCCGCTAGAGCTTGAGGGTACTGCCGAGGAGCGCGGGCAGTGGGCGGCGCTCGAGCGCTTGCAGTCGATTGACGGCGCGCTGCTCTCCGCCGCCCAGGATGCCGATGACGAGCTTGACGACGCGGCCGATGCGGCGCAGACGGCAGCCGATGCCGCGACCGCATCTCCGTCTGCCGAGAGCCTGGCCGCGGCGCAGGACGCGCTCGCCAAGGTCCAGGACAAGAAAGATGCGCTTTATGCGCGCCTCGATGACCTTGCCGATGCCCTCGGCTGCGACCGCGATGAGGCCATCGACCTGATCGACAAGGCCTCTAAGATCGACACCGACAACGACGACATTCACCCGATCAACACGACCGACAACGGCGCGGGCGCAATCGCGCAGGCCGAGAAATATGCCGTTTACCAGCTGCAATACGACCGCGGCGAGGGAAACGGCACAGAGGCCATCTCTGTCTACGGCATTTCATCTCATTCGCGCTATTGGAAAGACCTCAACGTCGGCGACGGGCGCGTCGTCTTTGGCGGCGGTCTGCTCGATAAGTTTGGCTGGAGCGAGGGCCAGAAGGTCGAGCTTCGCGACAAGTACGAGGCTCGGGATTATTCTCTTGAGTACGCGGGTAAGGACTGCATCTGGGGTTCAAAGTCGGACATGAATATCTATATGAGCATCGATGACTTTAACGAGCTGTTCGGCAACGACGCCGCCTACTTTAACGGCTATGTGAGCGACGAGAAGCTCGACCTCGATGCTCGTTACTTTGCCGGTGACACCACGCCCGACGACATGCGCGCCGTGGGTGACCAGTTCATCGGCATGATGAGCAAAATGATCGGCATGATGGTCGGGCTCGCGGTGTTTATCTTCCTGCTGTTTATGTACCTGCTGACCAAGGCGGTGATCGACCACAGCGCCCGTTCGATCAGCTACATGAAAGTCTTTGGCTATCGCGATAGCGAGATCTCGCATCTGTACATCCGCTCGATCACGCTGTGCGTGGCGGCGTCGCTCGTGCTGAGCCTGCCGGTCATTATTGGCTCGCTCACGGCCATCTTCCGCTCGATGCTGCTCGCCTACAACGGCAATATCGAGATCTACGTGCCCGCTTGGTCCATGGCTGCATGCATCGGCATCGGCTTTGCGACCTACCTGGTCGTGGCGCTGCTGCACACGCGCTCTATCAAGCGCGTCAGCCTGGCCGAAGCCCTCAAGGTGCAGGAGTAGTCATTGGGGACGTTCTTAAACGACTAGTCGTTGGGGACAGTCTTTGCCGGATCGCCGGCTCGCTGGCCGGGCGGCAAGCACTCATTTAAGTCTGTCCCCAATGAGTGCCTAACGACTCGGTGTTGTGCTTGACTTCGACCCCGCTTTAACGGGTACCATCCTCTATGTCTGTAACGCCATATAGACCGAGGGGATAGATCTATGACCGCAACCGCACCCGCAGCACCGGCAAAGGTGTACTTCACCAACCTGCGCACGCATGCTCGCGAGAGCCAACTCGACAAGCTCAAGCGCCTCATCCGTCGCGCCGGTATTGAGCAGATCGACTTTGAGAACAAGTTCGTCGCCATTAAGATTCACTTTGGCGAGCTGGGCAACCTGAGCTTTTTGCGCCCCAACTACGCCCGCGCCGTCGCGGATGTCGTGAAGGAGCTGGGCGGCAAGCCCTTCCTCACCGACTGCAACACGCTCTATGTGGGTAGCCGCAAAAATGCGCTCGAGCACATCGACACCGCCTACCAGAACGGCTTTACCCCGTATGCCACAGGCTGCCAGATCATCATCGCCGACGGCCTCAAGGGTACCGACGAGGCGCTCGTCCCGGTCGAGGGCGGTGAGTACGTGCGCGAGGCAAAGATCGGCCAGGCACTCATGGATGCCGACATCGTGATCAGCCTTACGCACTTTAAGGGTCATGAGCAGGCGGGCTTTGGCGGCGCCATGAAGAACCTGGGCATGGGAGGCGGCAGCCGTGCCGGCAAGATGGAGCAGCATGCCGCCGGCAAGCCGAGCGTCGATACTACCAACTGCGTAGGTTGCCGTGCCTGCGAGAAGATTTGCGCGCACAGCGCCATCACGTTTGACGGTACGCGTGAGCGCGAGCTTGCCAACGGCAGCACCCGCACGGTTCACGTGGCTACCATCGACCACGATCGCTGCGTGGGCTGCGGACGCTGCATTGCGGCGTGCAACCAGGACTGCATCAAGCCCGACTATGACGCCGCGGCCGACGTACTCAACTACAAGATCGCCGAGTATACGAAGGCCGTTGTCCAGGATCGCCCCAGCTTCCATATCTCGCTCGCCATGGACATCAGCCCCAACTGCGACTGCCATCCCGAGAATGACACGCCCATCGTCAACGACATCGGCATGTTCGCGAGCTTCGACCCGGTCGCCATCGACCAGGCCTGCGCCGATGCCGTCATGGCATCCGAGCCGCTGCCTAACACCGAGCTTACCGACAGCGCGGCCAAGATGGAGCATAACCACGAGCATTTGGAGGGCGAGCAGGCGCGCGACCCCTTCTGCATCACGCATCCCGACACCGACTGGCGCGCGTGCATCGCGCATGCCGAGAAGATCGGCCTGGGCACGAGCAAGTACGAGCTCATCGAGGTCAAGTAGCACCTAGCTATTGGACAAAACAAGCGCCTTTGTAGCGTTAGTTGAGCAAAAGCCGCCCGCGAGCACAAAGCTCGCGGGCGGCTTTTCGGAAGTGCTAGGGCGTCAGATAGATCAGTAAACCGTACTATTTGCCTAAAAATTCTCGTCGAGGAAGTCGTCGACCGTATTCCAGTAGAGCTCGGGGTCAACTTGCGCACTCTTGGCGTGGGTGGCGCCATGGATGGTGAGCTTTTGCTTGACCTTGCTGGCGCACGCGTCGTAGTTTTGGTCGAGCATACTGTACGGCACAAAGGTATCTTGATCGCCATGGATAAAGAGCATGGGGACCGTCGCGTGTTTAAGCTGCTCCACGCTGCTCGCCTTATGAAAGTCGTAGCCCGCGCGCACCCTGCACACCAGGTTCGCCACATCGAGCAAGGGGAAGCTGGGCAGGCCGAACACGTCCTTGAGCTGTAGGGAAAACTCGTCCCAAACACTCGTATAACCACAGTCCTCGATAATGCATTTCACGTTTGCGGGCAGAGATTCCCCCGCGACGTTCATAGCGGTTGCCGCACCCATCGACTCACCAAAGACCAGGATGCGCGCCTCGGGGTCAGCCTGAACGATTTGCTCGATCCATGCGACGATGTCGAGGCGCTCGGGCCAGCCCATGCCGATATAGTCGCCGCCGGAGCGCTCGTGGGCGCGGGCGGCGGGTGCGAGTACGTTCATGCCGCGGTCATGGAATCGTTTGGCGTATCGGGCCATACCGATCGGCTCATCGGTGTATCCGTGTAGGCAGACAGCGTAATTGTGCGTGCTCTTTGGGGCGGCAAAATACCAAGCGGCAAGTTCGGTTCCGTCATCTGCGGTGAGGCTGCTGCTCTCGCGGTTCTCTTTAAACCACGCCCGCGCCTCGGTTCCCTCGGCATCCATCTGTTCGCCCTTTTCGGCGTCCTTGCCGTCCTGCATCATCTTCATGGTGTAGGGGGCGCGAGGGTTCAGGGCAAAGTCGAACAGAAAGTTGCCGGCAAAACCGAGCAGCGCGACAACGAGCACCAGCGCAATAACACCGGCTATCTTAAGTTTTCGATGGGAACGTGCGTTTTGAGACATAAGAAGCTTTCCTATAAGATGTTAATACATCAACATTTAATGCAAGCGCATTATGGACGTTCACCGTTGATGCGTCAACAGGCAAAGAATGGGTAAACAAAGGGTCACGTATGGTGCAAATTTCGCACGCACCCAGACGCTTTGATATAGTGTTGAGAACTCTTTACGTTGGAGGATGTAACCGGCATGTCCGATTCGAGCGACAGTTCCAAGCCGCGACCCAAGGCCGCGGCCGTTCCGCACTACACGGTGGGCGAGGAGATCATGAACTCCGTCACCCATGGTGTCGGCTGCTTGCTGGGTATCGCGGGTCTGGTGCTCCTGATCGTATTCGCTGCCCTGCGCGGCGGTGGCCCGGCCCACATGGCCGCGGCAATCGTTTACGGCGTCAGCATCATCCTCGAATACCTAGCCTCCACGCTCTACCATGCGATTCAACCCGCGCGCGCCAAGCGCGTGTTCCGCATCATCGACCACAGCTGCATCTACCTGCTTATTGCCGGCAGCTATACGCCGTTTTGCCTCATCACGCTCGCAAACGACGGCGGCCCTGCGCTGTTTTTTGCCGTATGGGCCATCGCCATTATCGGCATCGCCCTCGAGTGCTTTATGCGCGAGCGTCAACCGCACTGGGTAAGTGGCCTGGTCTACCTGCTGATGGGCTGGCTCGTTGTCTTTAAGCTGTCCGACCTTGTGGCGCTGTTGAACCCCGTGGCACTTGCCCTGCTCGCCGTCGGCGGCGTGTGCTACACCGTGGGCGTGCCGTTCTATATCGCCAAAAACGTGCGCTATCTGCACAGTGTTTTCCACTTGTGGGTGCTCGCCGGCAGCATCTTCCAGTTCATGGCGGTGATCCTCTTCGTAATCTAGCGACCGCGCCCACGGCCCCGCTCGCACGGGCGACCGGCGCAATTGCCCTATCCGTCATCAACGTTTTGACCTGACGTCCCGAATCTTGGAGGTTCGAGAAACTCCCGATGGACATAACCATCTCCCTTATCACCACCTTCGTTTTGACCCTCATCAACGGCTATTTCTCTATGTCCGAGATGGCGCTCACCACGGCCAAGCGCGCCGTGCTGGAGCACGAGGCCGAGGAAGGCGACAGGCGCGCCGAGCGTGCCATTAAGCTTGCTGCCGACTCCGACCAGCTGCTCGCCACCATCCAGGTCGCCATCACACTCGTGGGCTTCGCCTCGTCCGCCGTCGCCTCGACGAGCCTGTCCGACCCGCTCGCCACGTGGCTCATGAGCTTTGGCGTCGCGCCGCTTTCCGCCATCGCACGCGGCCTGGCGCCGGTCATCATCACCGTCGCGGTCGCCTTTGTGTCCATCGTGATCGGCGAGCTCGTGCCCAAGCGCATCGGCCTTGCTAACGCCGAGGGCGTATCCAAGCAGGTCGTGGGACCGCTCTCCGTATTCCAAAAGATCGCCCGCCCGCTCGTGTGGCTGACCGGTGCCTGCTCCGACGGCCTGGCCCGCATCCTGCGCATCAAGAGCGCCGACGACCGTCAGAACGTCTCGGAAGAAGAGATCAAGTACATGGTCTCGGAGCAGGACGACCTGCTCGACGAGGAAAAGCGTATGATCCACGAGATCTTTGACCTGGGCGACACCGTTGCCCGCGAGGTCATGGTGCCGCGCGTGGACACCACCATGTGCGAGGATGACGAGACGGTCGCCGACGTGTTGTCCACCATGCGCCAGACCGGCTTCAGCCGCATCCCCGTCTATCACGAGGACCCCGACAACGTCGCGGGCATCGCGCACATCAAGGACCTGATCCAGCCCGCGCTCGACGGTAAGGGCGACCAGCCCATCGCCGGCTTTTTGCGCGACGCCACCTTTGTGCCCGACACCAAGGACATCCTGCCGCTGCTGTCCGAGATGCAGACCTCGCACGACCAGATCGTGGTGGTCGTGGACGAGTACGGCGGCACGGCCGGCATCATCACCATCGAGGACATCGTCGAGGAGATCGTCGGCGAGATCGAGGACGAGTTCGACCCCGACAACAAGTATCTCACGCGCCTTTCGCGCCGCGAGTGGCTCGTTGATGGGCGTTTTTCGTGCGATGACGCGATTGAGCTTGGTTGGCCGCTCGAGGAAAGCGATGATTATGAGACCATCGCCGGCTGGATCTTGGAGCTTTGTGACTCGGTGCCCGACATCGGAGAGGTGTTTGAGGTCGCGGGGTACAAGTTTAAAGTGCAGTCGATGCGTGGCCAGCGCATCTCGCTCATTCGCGTGATCGCTCCGGCCGAAACCGATAAGAAGGATTCCGAGTCTTCGGTAGACGAGCCGACGACGTCGGGTGCGGGTTCCGCGAATCCGCACGACGGCGACGAGTAGGGCAAGGAAGAGTAGGGGAGAGTTATGGCAGGCCTGTTCAACATCCTTAAGGTCACCGTCAGCGAGGACAAGATCTGCGCGCACGTGCTGGTGAACCCCGGCATGCCGCTCATGACCTCGGAGGATATCGAGGCCACGGCGCGCGTGTACTACCTGGTGCCGGCGATTGCCAAGCACCTGTGCCTGGGCGATTCCGGCCGCGAGTTCCAGGACTGCATGGGTCAGACCGAGCTCTGCCACCTGCTGGAGCACGTGACGGTCGAGCTTATGAACGAGACCGGTCTTGCCGGTAGCATCTCGTGCGGCCGCACGCGCGTAAGTGAGCATGACGAGCGTGTCTTTGAGGTTGAGCTTTCGTGTCCCGACGACGCACTGGCCATCGGTGCGTTGTCGTCGGCCACCTTTATGATGGACTGGGCGTACCTGCACGCCGACCAGCCTGCCCCCGACGTGGAAGGCACGGTCGCGGGCCTGCGCAACCTGGTGCTGGGCATGCGCGCCGAGGCCGAGGGCAAGGATCCTCACGAGGCCGTCGCCGCTGCGAACGGCGAAGATGCTGCCGAGGACGAGGGCGCTGACGAGGGCGATGCGCCGGTCGACGCCGAGCCCGTTGCCGATGCGATCGCCGAGCCCGTTCCCACCGAGCCCCAGGGCGTCCCCAGCTTTGACGACGAGCCCCAGGTGGCGATTGATACCGAGGGCGCGGTTGCCGAGAACCACGAGGCCTCCGCTGCCGTCTTTGGCGGTGCTGCGACGGTTCCGGTAGGACCTGCGCATGAGGGCGGCCTGCCGCTCGTGGACGGCGCCGGCGAGGACCCGGGTGCCACGGTGGCCATGCCGGCTATGCCTCAGGAGTAGGCCTACGCGTTTATCGCCATCACGTACCTGCGCCTTTGCCGTACGCAGATGAGCGGAGCGGCAAGTGATGCGCTGCGGGTATAATGGACAGCATTCAAACGGTGGGCACCGACGTGCCCGCAGGAGAGGAATGATCATGGGTAAGACTTTCAGCTTTGTCTCCGGCGCACTTTTTGGTGCTGCTGCTGGCGCTATTATCGGTGTTGCTCTGGCCCCGCGCTCGGGCGCCGAGACCCGCGCCATGGCTGCCGATATCGCCAACGACGCTTGGGACAATATGCGTGACACCTACGAGCACAGCGCCGAGGAGGCCCGTGCTGCGGTCAACGATTTTGGCCCGATGGTCGACGCCAAGACTGACGACCTACGCGCCAAGGTCGACCTGGCCCGCGAGCGCATGGACCAGCTGCGCGAGCAGCTCAACGACGCCATTTCGGGCGGCAACGTGACGCCTGCCGCCGACGTCGTGGTCGAGAACGCCGTCGAGGCTGATGCCGAGGCTGCGGAGCCCTCGACCGAGGCATAATGCGCGCCGGGGATTTTGTCGGCGCCAAGATCTATCGCAAGCCTACCGAGGACAAGCGCACCAAAAAGGACGGCACGCCGCGCAGCCCTAAAAAGCTCGGGAAGATTCACTTTCCGGTCTTTACCCCGGGCGGTACGCGTGTGGTCGGCTTTATGGTTCGCCAGTCCGATATCGCGGGCATGATCGAGCGTCCCGACCGATTCGTAGCGCTCGACGCCATTGGTGTCTACGAGGGCGCCATTGCGGTCGATGACGTTAAGGACACGTACGATGCCGCCGCCGCCAAGCGCCTCGACATCAACCTGGACGATTGCATCATCTGGGTCGGTATGGACGTGCGCACGGAATCGGGCGACGTCGTGGGCTATTGCTCGGACGTTGAGTTCAAGCCACGCTCGGGCATCGTGCAGGCATTCTATGTGACCGCCGGTGCTGCTTCGAGTGTTTTGGTTGGTGACACGCAGGTGCCGCCGACGATGCTGCGCGGCTACGAGAGCGGCGCGATGATTGTCTCGGACGAGGTCAAGTCGCTCGGGTATTCGGGCGGTGCGGCTGCCAAGGCCGCCGAGGCCAGCGTCGTGGTGGGCGATAAGGTCAAAAAGGGCGCCAAGGTGCTCGACGACAAGGGATCGGTTGCCGTGGACAAGGGCAGTCGCGCACTGGGCAAGCAGCTCGGCAAGACGCGCGGCATGTTCAAGGCCTTTAAGGACGAATACCAAAAGGCGAGCGGAGGCTCGTCAAAAGCTACATAATAGCGACGTACCAAATGATGGGAGGCAAGCCGGAGACCTGTTGCTCCGGCTTGCTGTGTTTATGGGGGAGGGCACATGCGCCAAAACGGATCCAACTTAAACGGGCGTTCGGGTGCGCGTCCGACGGCGCGCCGCGACCTGGGGCAGCTGCCCAGCGGTCAGCGCCGTCGCCGCCGTAAGCCCGGCGCGATGTACCTCAACCATAGCCGCGGGTTTAGCGACCGCAGCGCGCGCATCGGCAACGGGCGCTCGCCGCGCCGACCGTCCCGTCTGCCCTATGCGCTCATCGCCGTGGGTTGCGCACTCGTGCTGTTTATCGCTGCCGTCGTGGGCTACGTCAACCGCAGCGTGGACGTGGAGCTCAACGGCCAGAAGACTGCGGTGCGCGTCGGCTCTACGCTGCAGAATCTCATCGACGACCAGGAGTTGACTGACACCTACGACGCAGGCGACCTGCTGGCCGTCGATGACAGCGTGCTCAAGCGCCATGGCGGCGAAAAGCTGTCGGTTAAGGTGGACGGCAAGCGCATAAAACAGGGCAAATGGGATAGCCGCGAACTTGAGGGTGGCGAGAAGGTGACGGTCAAGGATGGCCGTAACACCTACGAGAAGCATGAGGTTCAGGCTACGGTTATCGAGCCCAGGCTCAAGGTCGAGGGCACGGGCGCTATCGAGTATGTGCAGACGTGGGGTGTCCAGGGCCGCTCCGAGGTGTGGGTTGGTGAGCAGTCGGGCAAGACGCAGGACCGCGGCGAGGTCGTGCCCGCCACCGACTGCGTAGTCGAGTGCGCAAGCGTAGCGCCCAAGGGCAACGAAAAGTACGTGGCCCTGACATTTGACGAGGGTCCGAGCGGCGCGACCAGGCAGATCTTGCAGGTGCTCAAGGAAAAGGGCGTCACGGCGACGTTCTTCCTTTCGGGCGATGCCGCGGAAGCCTCGCCCGCTACTGCCAAAGCGATTGTCGATGCCGGATGCGAGATCGGCTCCAACAGCTACAGCGATGATTCGTTCAAGGGTGAGGATCGCGAGACGGTGCGCAAGCAGATCACGAAGGGCACCGAGGCGATTAAGTCGGCGACCGGCGTCGAGACGATGTTGCTGCGTGCCCCCTACGCCGTGTTTGACGAGCAAAACTGGATCGACTCGATGGACCTGGTGTCCGCCGTGGTTTCGTGGAATATCGATTCGGGCGACTGGCTGCTCAACGGCGCCGACGAGCAAGTATCGACCGTGCTCGACTCGATGACGCCGGGCAATATTGTGCTGCTCACCGATAGCGATGAGTGCGCCGAGCAGACGCTCGAGGCGCTGCCGCAGATTATCGATGGCCTTGTCGCCGACGGCTACAAGATCGTGACGCTCAGCGACCTGGTCAAGACGGACACGGCGTTGAGCAAAAAGCTCACCTCGCTCACCAAGGTTTCCATGCCCAAAAACGCCGTGCTCCCCCAACTCCCCGAGGACGACGACACCACAGAGTAGTCATTGGGGACGTCAGCGTTTGGTATGCCTGCAATGTGCAGCGCATAAATTCGGTGCCGCAGCGCGATGCTGATGCTATAGTTACTGCGGTTAATGAGGGTCAAGAGAAAGGTTACAGGTGAAATCCAAACCTCGACCATACAGTCGATGACCCCATGCAGGTGCTTTCTGCGCGTGCACGGGGTGTGAGCGCCGAGCGGCGTGCCGCCCGCGCATGCGTATACATATCTAAAAGTCCACGGATTGCGTGCCGGCATGGTCGCGCGGTCCGCAGGAATAATGATGGGGAGCACCATTGAATTATCTGAGTGAGATGCTCAAATTGCCGGTCTTGGACGTCGACGGCGAAAAGCTCGGCGTGGTTAACGATTTTGGCATTGCAACCGGCGAAGTTTTTCCGCACGTGACGTCGCTCGCGTTCCGCGGTCCCGGCAAGACGCCGTTTATGATCAGCTGGCGCAAATGGGTCGACCGTATCGACGAGACGGGTGTACACCTTAAGACGTCGGCCACTGAAATCCGTTTTTCGTACCTGCAGCCGACCGAGCTGTTGCTGGCGCGTGACGTTCTCAATAAGCAGATCGTCGACACGCAGGGCATGAAGGTCGTGCGCGTAAACGACATCAAGTTTTCCATGTCGGGCGAAAATCAGCTGCGCCTGCTGGGTGCCGAAGTTGGCGCCCGCGGTCTGCTGCGCGCGATCAGCCCCACACTCGAGCATGTCGTCGAGGGCTTTATGAAGCACCTGGGCAAGCCGCTCAGCGAGGACATTATCGCCTGGTCTTACATGGACCTGCTCGATCGCTCGACTAAGAACATCCAGCTCTCGGTGTCGCACAAGACGCTTGGCGAGCTGCACCCCGCCGACATTGCCGACATTATCGAACAGCTCGATCCGCGCCTGCGCGCGCAGGTGTTCGCGCAGCTCGATACGGCACAGGCCGCCGAGGCCATCTCGGAGTTCGATGACGACGAGCTCATGACCGAGATGCTCGAGGGCCTGTCCGATACCGACGCATCGTCGATGCTGGCCATGATGGACCCGGACGACGCTGCCGACCTGATCGACGAGCTCGATTATGAGAAGGCCGAGAAGCTCCTGCGCCTGATGGGCGTCAAGGAGGAGAAGGCGATTCGTAACCTGCTGGGCTACGAGGACAACACCGCCGGGCGCATCATGACCTCGGAGTTTGTCTCGCTGCCCGCCACGGCGACGGTCGGCGATGCCATCGAGGCGATTCGCAAACTCGACGAGGACTTCGAGAGCGTCTACTACGTCTATACCGAGGATCCGAGCGGCATGCTCACCGGCGTGCTCTCGCTGCGCACGCTGATCGTGGCCGACCGCGACGCCACGCTGGGCCAGCTCGCCTATCGCGATCTGGTCTACGTGTCGCCCGACGAGGACCAGGAAGATGTGACGGACGAGATGACCAAGTACGACCTGGTTGCCATCCCTGTCTGCGACGAGAACCGTCATATCCTGGGTATCGTGACCTTCGACGACGCCATGGACGTTATCGCCGAGGAGCATCAGGAGGACCTGCAGATCGCCGGTGTCGGCTCGGGCGATAGCGCGTCGGACGACTCGACGAACGTGCTCAGCTGGTTCGTGCATCGTCAGTACTGGGTCGTCGTGTGGGGCATCGCCTCGTGCATTATGGCGACGGTGCTGGGGACGGCGCTGGGCTCCGCGTATCTGGTGGTGTTCCCCATGTGCGCCATGCCGCTCGTGCTGCTGGCGGCCTCGCGCATGGTGTCGTTCGTCAAGAACTACTTCCTCGAGTACGACGGTCACGACGACGAGCCCAAACCGTACCTGGGATTCTTCTTCCAGAGCACGGGTATGGGTCTGATCCTTTCGCTCGTGACCTATCTGTGCGCGCAGCTGGTGCGCACTGCCGCGTTCCTCGATGCCCCTATGTTTGAGGAACAGCTCTTTACCGGCTGCTTTAACATCGCGGCCATCATCTGCCTGGTGGGCAACATGAGCGCCGTGATTTACCTGATGGTGCTGTTCTGGCGCGATGAGCACGACCTCAATACGTCGGGTACCGCCATGAACGTCATCGCCGTCATGATCTCGTGTGTGGCGTACTGCGCTGCTGCGGTGCTGCTCACCATGTCGGTCATGGGGTAGGTGGTCGCGTGCAAAATACGAAGCAAAAGCCGAGCACCAAGCAAAAGCTGACCATCGCGGCCATCTTTGGCGCCATGGGCCCCGGTCTTCTGGCGGCGCTTTCGGGCAATGACGCCGGCGGTATCGCCACGTATTCCAGCGCGGGCGCCAGCTATGGCTATAAGATGCTCTGGATGCTTCCCGTCATGACCGTGCTGCTTATCGTGACGCAGGAGACCGCGGCGCGCTGCGGATGCGTCACGGGTAAGGGCCTGGCGTCGCTCATTCGCGAGCGCTTTGGCGTGCGCAAGAGCGTGCTGGCCATGGCGGCGCTGTTGATCGCCAACACGGCGGTGACCATCTCGGAGTTCGCGGGTATCGCGAGCGGCCTTGCCCTGTTTGGCGTTCCGGCGAGCATCTCGGTGCCGCTCGTGGCGCTGCTGGTGTGGATGCTTACCATGTCGGGCAGTTTCCAGCGCATCGAGAAGATTTTGCTGCTGGTAAGCTGCGTGTTCGTGACCTATATCGTTGCCGCGTTTATGGCAGGCCCCAACTGGGGCGAGGTCGCGGTCGACTTGGTCGTCCCCAATATTCAAAACGACCCCAGCTACGTGTCGCTCGTGGTCGCAACAATCGGTACCACCATCGCACCGTGGATGATCTTCTTGGCTCAGAACAACGTGGTCGATAAGAATGCGGGCGAGGACGACATCGTGCTGCAGCGTATTGATACCGTGAGCGGCTCGATCGCTGCTGATATCATTGCGGGCTTCATTATCATCACGACCGGTACGGTGCTGTTTCCGGCGGGTATTCAGATTAGCGATGCCGCCGATGCCGCCCGCGCGCTGGAGCCCATCGCGGGCCAGTGGTCCACGGTGTTGTTTGCCTCGGGCCTGGTCGCAGCGAGCTTTTTGGCTGCCTGCGTGCTGCCGGGCGTTACGTCGAGTGCCATCTGCGAGGCATTTGGTTGGGAACGAGGCGCCGATCGCAGCTGGGACGAGGCCCCGGTCTATCGCGGCATCATTACGGCCATCATCGGCATTTCTGCCGTGTTGGTGCTCATGCCCGGCGTCGATTTGTTCCAGATTATGATGACCTCGCAGGTCATCAACGGCGTGCTGCTGCCCGTAGTTTTGGTATTCCAGGTGGTTATCGCGGCGGATCGCCACATTATGGGGGCCAACCGCAACGGTCGCGTGTGGAACGTGCTCACGTGGGCGACTATCGGCGTGATTACGGTGCTGACGGTCGTCATGTTTGTGCTGCAAGCGATGGGCTACAGCGCGTAGCGCCTCTTTTGGGTTTCGAGCGGGCCGCGGCCATGGGCTGCGGCCTCTTTTTTGCCCATGGCCTCTCGGAGCCGGCTCGAAAAGAGCGATTTTTGGTTGGTTGCTGCGGGTGTACACAGATTTTGCTGCGCGTTACTTGTCGGTGCCCAGCTTGTGTGGCTTGTAGGCGAGGGCATTGACGAGTGCGTCGGCGGCGGACTTGACGGCTGCCGGCTGCGGATCGTTGACGTGGTCCTCGGGGTGCACGGGCAGGTCTTTTTTGACCGCATCGTGGATCAGGTTGAGGTACTCGGTTACGCCGGTAGTCGACAGGTGCGTGCCGTCGCCATCGAACAGGTCGTTGCGGTTGGCACTGTGTCCGTACCAGTCGATAACGCGTACATTCTTGTAGCGCGTGGCGGCGTTGGCGATGGCCTGGTTCGTGGACCCGACCCACGGCTGCGGGCTACGTGTGTTTACAAACACGACAATACGCTGCTCGCCGGCGTCGGCCATGATCGCGTCGACCTGGGCGTCCGTTACCAAACCGTTAGTGCCCAGGGCAAAGACCACGATCTTGCCGGCAAGGTTCTGCTGGATATAGCCCTCAAATGTCGCGCGGCCCGCATCAAACTGGCGGCCCTTTTCGGCATCGATATGGCTGTGAGGAAACACGCCGTCAAAGGAATCGACGGCGCGCAGCGACACGGAGTCACCGATCATCAACAGGTCGTAGGAGCCATCGGGGAAGCCGTCGTTGTCCTTGTCGGTGTCGTCGGCCGCCTGCTGGTCGGTGGGCGCGGTGTTTTTGGCTTCTTTGTTCAGAACCTCGGCGCCCTCGCCGCTCAGCGCAGACGTCTCGGGCACAAAAATCAGGCCGCCCAGTGCAACGACCAACACGACAGCGCAGGCCGCGCAGACAGGGACGTGCGCGCGTGCCCAGTTGGCGGGCGTGGTGGTGCCATCGCGGAATTCGGCGACGGTACGGCCGAAGGCGCCCTTCCTAAACGGCGTTTCGATAAAGCGATAGGAGCACTCGGCTACGGCGACCACCAACAACACCTGCAAAATGTACTGCCACCACGGCGTATCGTTGATATTAGCGACCGGGTTCATGAGCAACAGCAGCGGATAGTGCCACAGGTAGATGCTGTATGAGCGCTTGCCAACCCACACGAGTGGCTCGGCGGACAGCGCGCGGGCAACCATTCCCTGGGGCTGCACGCAGGCCGCGATGACCATGAGCGTGAGGATGGAACATAACAGCGTGCCGCCGCGATACTGGAACGCGGTGTAGCCATTGGTGAGTGCGACCATGGCGGCAAGGCCAACCAGACCCACGACGCCCAAGACATCGATGGATGCGGGCGAGGACCAAAAGCGCACGAGGGCGCTCGGCTGTGCCGGGGCGGTCTCGGCTGCTTCGTCGGCCTTCTCGCCAGGCTTGCCCTCGGCGTTCTTGCCGTGCTTGGCGGCGCCAGCCAGGCGATTGAGCCCCAAACGACGAGCGAGACGCACCGGCGCCAGGTCGCGATCGGGGATAAAGGCCATCCAGGCACCCAGCAGCAGCGAGAAGACGCGGGTGTCGGTGCCGTAGTACACGCGGCTGGGGTCGGCGGCAGGGTTGTAAAGCACCATCATGGCGAGGGCAGATACCGCGGCAAGGCCCAGAACCACGCGGCGCGTGTTGGGCTTGCTCACATGCATGGATACCATGGCAAACAACAGCGGCGGCCATATCAGGTAGAACTGTTCCTCGATGGCAAGCGACCAAAAGTGCGTGAGCGGCGAGGGGTCGCCCAGGGCATTGAAGTACGAGACGTTTTGGGCAATCTGCCACCAGTTGTTGAAGAACAGCAGCGACGGCAGGATGTCAGGGCGCATCTTGGTGAGCATCACGTGGTTAAAGATGGTGCACAGCGCGCAGGTCACGAACACTACCGTTACCACGGCGGGGACCAAGCGACGGATGCGGCGAATCCAGAAGCTCTTAAGGTCGATGCGGCCGGTCTTAGCGACTTCGTTGAGCAACAAGCGCGTGATCAGATAGCCCGAAAGCACAAAGAAGATCGTGACGCCGAGCAGGCCGCCCTGAGCCCACGTGAGGTTGAGGTGGTAGAGCACCACCGCGACGACGGCAAGCGTGCGCAGGCCGTCAAGGGCAGGGATATAGCGGGACTTGGGACGAGCAGGCGTCTGCTCCGCGGCGGGAGTGTTGGCGCGGCCCTCGTTGTTGGCGGAAGCGCGATGGGGGCTCGCGGTGCGTCGCGGCTCGTTGGCACGGCGTTCGCCCTTCACGCGTTCGTGCGGCGCCGGCTCGTTGCCCGTGCGGCGTCGGCCGCGCGAGCCCGATTGCGAGAATTGTTCCATAAAACATCATCCAATGACGAGAATAATCAGCACGTATTCATTGTAGCTGCCTGCTCCTGTGAATGCTTGCTGCTGGCGCAAGCTCAAGCGCGCGTCCACATCAAAGTGAACTAAAGTTATAGAGGTGCGAGAGCACACGATTGACGGCCGACAGCGGGCACAGAGCCCACGGACGAGGAGGTTTCCATGGCGGATCACAGCATCGTTGCGGTGTTCGGCAGCATGAACATGGACCTTTCGGTGGCGTGCGAGCGCATGCCGCGCGCGGGCGAGACCGTCGGCGGCAGCGGTTTTATCACCAACGCCGGCGGCAAGGGCGCCAACCAGGCCGTCGCCGCCGCGCGCATGGGTGCGCGCACGTGCATGATTGGCGCGGTCGGTCGCGATGCGTTTGGCGCATCGCTCGTGGCAGGGCTCCAAGATGCTGGCGTGGACTGTGACTTTGTGGCACGTCGCGATGACGTGGAGACGGGAACAGCGACCATCATTCGCTGCGAGGGCGACAACCGCATCGTGCTGTCACCGGGCGCCAACCATGCGCTTGCGGGCGAGGACGTTGCCTGCGCGCTGAGACGTCTGGTGGCCGATGGACTCGATGGCGATGTTTGTGAGTTTGCCCCGGCTGCTGGCGGCGTCTTTATCGCCCAGGGCGAATGTGACCTGATGGCAACGGCCACGGCGCTCTCTTGCGTTCACGAGCTGGGGTTCTATACAGTCTTTAACCCGGCTCCCGCCTGTGATCTGCCGGCGGGAGTGTGGCCTGCGGTCGACTTGGTCTGTCCCAACGAGACTGAGTGCCAGGCGCTGACGGGCATCTTGCCCGCGGATGATGCGAGCTGCGTCGCGGCGCTCAATGCCTTGCTGGCCAAGGGTGCCGGAGCTGCGGTCATCACGCTGGGCGGCGCCGGCTCGGTTACGCTCGGCGATGACGGCGAGCCGCTGCGCATGCCGGCGCTTTCGAGCACGGTAGTCGATACGACGGCCGCGGGCGATACGTTTATTGGTGCGCTTGCTGCAGCTCGTCTGGAGGGTCTGCCGCTCTTTGAGTGCATGGCCGCGGGTGCTCGCGCCTCGGCAGTGACGGTGTCGCGCCTGGGCGCTCAGCAATCGATTCCCACGCGCGCCGAAGTTGAACATTGGTTTGGTTAAACGATAAAGACGGAGAAGCGGAGTAGAACAATGCCAACCAAGAAGCTGATCCTTGATCTGGATATGGGTGTGGACGATGCGATGGCGCTGGCCTATGCCATCGCGAGCCCCGAGGTGGAGCTCGTGGGCATCACCACGTGCTTTGGCAACGTGCGCGTCGAGCAATCGGCGCACAACTGCCTGGCGGTGCTCGATCTGCTGGGTCGCCCCGAGGTTCCGGTGTACCTGGGCGCCAATCGTCCCATGAAGGCGACTGAGCCCTATACACCGCCGGCGCCTACCACGCTCATCCACGGTAAGAACGGCATTGGCGGGGCGAGCGTGCCCGCGTCGCCGTACGAGCCGGTGGGGGCGACGTCGGCCGACGGTAACGCGGCGGTCGATTACCTGATTGATGCCGCGCGCACCTATGGCCCCGATCTGATCTATGTGGCGACCGGTCCGCTCTCCAACTTGGCACTTGCCTTGGAGCGCGATGCGGCGGCGATGATGTCTATCGGTCGCGTGGTCGTGATGGGCGGTGCGCTTACCGTGCCCGGAAACGTGAGTGCGGGCGCCGAGGCCAATATGGCAGGTGATCCCGAGGCGGCCGATGCCGTGCTGCGTTCGGGCCGCAAGCTCACTATGGTGGGTCTGGATGTGACGCATCGCGTGGTGCTCACGCGTCGCGACATTGCCGGCTGGACGGGCTCGGGCACCATGGCCGGTTGCGCGTTTGCGAGCATGGTGGAGCACTACATTGGCTCGTACGAGATGAACGCCCCCTACCTGGGTGGCTGCGCGCTGCACGATCCGCTGGCCGTCGCCGTGGCGATCGACCCCACGCTCGTGGGCGCGCTCGGCTGTAACCTGCGTGTTGATCAGCTGGGCGAGTATCGCGGCCGCACCATCTGCGATGAGCGCCGCGTGGCAGATCCCGACAAGAGCGCACTCGTGGCGCTGACCGTCGATGCCCCGCGCTTCCTGTCCGAGTTCAAGGCCCGTATGGCCCGCGTCCTGGGCTAAATGTTTTTCACGCCCCGTCCCAAATTAGCTACCGAGTAAATGTGCCCGTTGGGGGAATAGTCGCACCACTTCGCTTGACAACAGGCTAAACTAGCTATTAAACATTTACTATTCTGTTTAGATTGAATTTGCGGTCGTTTAGTTGCCGAGTCACGGGGCGGTCAGGCCACGATGCTCGACCGCGACCGTTACTAGGGGGAACAATGGCTAAAGCAAGTGTTCGCGAGATCAGCCGCATCACCGGTTTTTCGCCTGCGACCGTGTCCAACGCGCTCAACCGCAAGCGCAGCGTGAGCGAGGAGACCGCCAAGGTCATCCTGGAGTGCGCGCAATCGCTCGGCTACCAGCAGTCGACGCAGCTCGAGAGCATCCAGTTTGTGCTCGCGCGCAAGACGGGCGCCATCCTGGACGAGAGCACCTTTCACCCCGCGGTCATCGAGGGCGTGGAGCGCCAGGCGCGTCGCCACGGCATGAGCACGAGCTTTGTCTCGCTCGACTTTAGCGACTTGAACGCCGTGCGCCCGCAGGTCGAGGGCCTTATCGCCGACCCGGCTGCCGCCATCGTGCTGATGGGCACCGAGCTGGGTGAGGAAGATTACGCCTTGTTCGCCAACGCTGCCGCCCACCTGATCGTGCTCGACGGCTGGAGCGATCGTCAGTACTTCGATGCCGTAGTCATTGCCAACACCGATTCGGTACTGCGTGCCGTGGATTACCTTATCGAGAAAGGTCACAAGCAAATCGGCTATCTGGCGGGCGACCTTCGTATCCGCAACTTTAAGGATCGCGAGCGCGGCTATCGCCAAGCGCTTGAGGATGCGGGTCTCGAGGCCAATCCGGCATGGCGCGTCACGCTGAACACCACGCTCGAGGGCGCTTATCGCGACATGGGCGCGTGGCTCGACGGCGTTTCGCGCGAAGATTTGCCGACGGCTTTCTTTGCCGAGAACGACGTGCTTGCCGTGGGCGCCATGCGCGCGCTGAGCGAACACGGCGTACGCGTGCCCGAGGATGTCTCGATCATCGGCTTTGATGACCTGTCTCTAGGCGCCTTCTCCAACCCGCCGCTCACCACGGTGCACGTTCCCAAGCACGAGGTGGGCGAGATCGCGGTGCGTCGTCTGGTGGGCAACATCCGCAATCCCAAGAGCTATACCTGCAAGACGGCCGTATCGACGTATTTTGTCGAGCGCCAGAGCGTGCGCGAAATCTAGGCGGAGACGGCATCGCCTGCAGCGTGCCAAAGCTCGCTAGGGCAGTAAACATAGCGCTATTCAAAAGAGGGTCCTTCGGGGCCCTCTTTTTGTTGCCCTTGTATGTTCAGATTGTTTACATACCGTTTAGGCTGATTTCTCTACCGTTTACGAGACTTTCGCGCTAAACTTTTAAACAAAAGAGTAAAACATTTAGTAAACAGAACAAAACGAAACATGCGTCTGTTTACTGAACATGTGACTAGGGGAGGACGTACATGGACAAGATCAAGCTCGGCTTTGTGCCCACGCGCCGCAGTATCTTTAGCGCGCCGGACGCGATCAAGTATCGCGGTCTGACGGCTGATCGCCTGCGCGAGATCGGCGTCGAGATTGTGGATATCGACGACATCAACGACGAGGGCCTGCTGTTCGACGACAGCCATATCGCGCCTATCGTCGAGAAGTTCCGCGCCGAGGGCGTCGACGGCATCATGCTCTGCCACGCCAACTTTGGTACCGAGTATGTCTGCGCCCGCCTTGCCCGCGAGCTCGGTTTGCCCGTGCTGCTGTGGGGGCCGCGCGACGAGCGCCCCGAGCCCGACGGCACCCGTCTGCGTGATAGCCAGTGCGGTCTGTTCGCCACCGGCAAGGTCCTGCGCCGCTTCCAGGTTCCCTTCACCTACATGACCAACTGCCGTCTGACCGATCCCGAGTTCGAGCGCGGCGTCTGGGACTTTTTGGCCGTGTGCAACGTGGTCAAGACCTTCAAGCACACCCGCATCCTGCAGATGGCCACCCGTCCGTTCGATTTCTGGTCGACCATGTGCAACGAGGGCGAGCTGCTCGAGAAGTTCAACATCCAGCTTTCGCCCATCCCCATGACCGAGCTTGTCCAGGCCGTGCGCGACGCCCAGGCTGACGAGCAGGCCATGGCAGCCATGCTCGCCCACATTGGTGACAGCTTTGAGATCTGCATCCCCGAGGACAAGGTTCCTGCGGTCGCAGGACTCGCCATTGCCATGAAGCGCTTGGTCGAGAAGTACGGCTGCAACGCCGGCGCCATCCAGTGCTGGAACGCCCTGCAGGACGAGTTGGGCATTATGCCCTGCGCCGCCAACGCAATCCTCAACGAGATGGGCATCCCCATCGTCTGCGAGACGGACATCCATGGCGCTATCACCGCGCTGATGGTCGAGGCCGCCGACCTGGGCCGTCACCGCGGCATGTTCGCCGACTGGACCGTGCGTCATCCCGATAACGAGAACGGCGAGCTGCTGCAGCACTGCGGCCCCTGGCCCTGCAGCTGCGCGGCCGTCAAGCCCAAGCTCACTTACCCGCTGGCTTTCGATCACCCCGGCGCGCTGACGGCCGAGGCCAAGCACGGCGACCTCACCCTTGCCCGCTTTGACGGCGACAACGGCGAGTACTCGCTGCTGCTGGGTAACGCCCGCGGCATCGACGGCCCGGCCGGCATGGGCACCTACCTGTGGGTCGAGGTCGACAACCTCAAGCGCCTCGAGGCCAAGATCGTCGAGGGTCCCTACATCCACCACTGCGTCGCCATTCACGCCAACGTGGTGCCGGTGCTCTACGAGGCGTGCAAGTACATCGGCATTGTCCCCGACCTGTACGACCCCATCGAAGAAGACGTCAAAGCTTACCTGCGAGGAGAGTAGAAATGGCAACTATCGAAGAGCTTGAATCCCTGCGTTGGGACCTTCGCCGCGATTGCGTCGATATCATCATGGCTGGCGCTGGCGGGCACATCGGCGGCGACATGTCGGTCATCGATGCGCTGATGACCCTCTATGCCAACCACCTCAACATTTCTCCCGAGACCGTCGACGATCCCAACCGCGATCGCTTCGTACTCTCCAAGGGCCACGCCATGGAGGCCTACTACGCGGTGCTCTGCCACGAGGGCTATCTGGACCTCGACGACGTCAAGGCCCGCTTCTCTAAGTTCGGCAGCCCCTACATCGGCCACCCCAACAACAAGCTCAAGGGCATCGAGATGAACTCGGGCTCGCTGGGTCATGGCCTGCCCGTGGCCGTCGGGATGGCGCTTGCCGGCAAGATGGATGGCCGCGACTACCGCGTCTACACCATCATGGGCGACGGCGAGCTTGCCGAGGGCTCGGTCTGGGAGGGCGCCATGAGCGGCGGCAACTACCAGCTCGATAACCTGTGCGCGCTCGTGGACCGCAACCGCCTGCAGATCAGCGGCAGCACCGAGGACGTCATGAAGCAGGATTCGCAGGAGGAGCGCTGGGCCGCCTTCGGTTGGAACGTGCTGTCCATTCCGGGCAACGACGTCCAGGCCATCGACGCCGCGCTGACGCTGGCCGCCGAGACCAAGGGTAAGCCCGCGGTCATCATCCTCAACACGGTGAAGGGCTACGGCTCGCCGGTTATGGAGGACAAGGCCGCCTGGCATCATCACCTGCCCAACGATGAGGAATATGCCCAGATCATCGCCGATTTCGCTGCCCATAAGGAGGCTATCAATGGCTAACAAGATCGCCAACCGCAAGGCTATCTGCGACACGCTGCTCGAGGCCGCCGCAACCGATAAAGACATCGTCGTCCTGTGCTCCGACTCCCGCGGCTCCGCATCGCTCACGCCGTTCTTCGATCAGTATCCCCAGCAGTCCATTGAGGTCGGCATCGCCGAGCAGGACCTGGTGAGTATCGCCGCCGGTATGGCCTCGTGCGGCAAGAAGGCCTGGGCCGCCTCGCCGGCGTCCTTTGTGACCACGCGCTCGTATGAGCAGTGCAAGGTCGACGTTTCGTACTCCAACACCAACGTCAAGCTCATCGGCATCTCGGGCGGCGTGTCCTACGGCGCCTTAGGCATGAGCCATCACTCCGCGCAGGATATCGCCGCCATGAGCGCGATTCCCAACATGCGCGTGTATCTGCCGAGCGATCGATTCCAGACCGCCGAGCTCGTGCGTGCCCTGGTCGCCGACAACAAGCCGGCCTACATCCGCGTGGGCCGCAACCCGGTGGAGGACGTGTACACCGAGGACGAGTGCCCGTTCCAGATGGATCGCGCCACTTGGGTGCGTCGCGGCGCCGATGTGACGATTGTCGCCACCGGCGAGATGGTC
Source organism: uncultured Collinsella sp. (assembly GCA_905198355.1). GTDB lineage: Bacteria > Actinomycetota > Coriobacteriia > Coriobacteriales > Coriobacteriaceae > Collinsella. The sequence continues at coordinate 76,237 of CAJKCG010000008.1, forward strand.
CGCCATGCCGTGGACGCCGCCGATCTGCTGGCCGAGCAGGGCATCTCGGCAACGGTACTCGACATGTATTGCGTCAAGCCGCTCGATGCTGAGGCTGTGATCGAGGCCGCCGGTGCCACGCGCGCCGTCGTGACCGTCGAGGAGCACAGCCCCTTCGGCGGCCTGGGTTCCATGGTCGCGCAGGTCGTGGGCGAGCATTGCCCGTGTCCGGTCAAGTGCCTCTCCCTGCCCGATGCGCCGGTCATCACCGGCACGAGCCCCGAGGTCTTTGCGCACTACGGCCTGACGGGTGCCGGAATCGCGCAGACCGTCGCCGAGTTCTTGCCCGCAGAGTAACTGGAATGTGACAAAGGGACCGCCCCTTTGTCACATTCGTTTTGAAAGGGGTGGCCATGGGCCGCTACATCATCGGAATCGATCAGTCCACACAGGGTACTAAGGCGCTGCTGGTGGACGAGGGCGGCCATTTGATTCATCGTGCCGATCGCCCGCATCGCCAGATTGTCAACGAGGCCGGCTGGGTGAGCCATGATTCAGCCGAGATCGCCGCCAACGTGCTGGCCGTGGCGCGCGCCGTGGTGGAGGAGACCGGGGTCGATCCGGCCGACGTCGCCGGCATCGGCATCTCCAACCAGCGCGAGACTACCGTTGCCTGGAGGCGCACGACGGGCGAGCCGCTGTGCGACGCCGTGGTGTGGCAGTGCGCCCGCGCCCGCGAGCTGTGCGACGAGCTGGCCGCGCGCGAGGGCGTGGCCGAGCTGGTGCGCGACACGACGGGTCTAGTGCTCTCGCCCTACTACCCGGCGGGCAAGATGGCCTGGATCCTCGCGAACGTTCCCGCGGCTGCCGAGGCCGCTGCAGCGGGCGAGCTGTGCCTGGGCACCATCGATGCCTGGGTGGTCTGGACGCTCACGGGCGGCGCGGAGTTCCGCTGCGACTGGTCCAACGCCAGCCGCACGCAACTCTTTGACCTGCGCCGTGGCTGCTGGAGCGAGCCGGTGTGCGAGGCCTTTGGCGTCGATGCAGCCTGCCTGCCACAGGTGACCGATTCCGATGGCCTGTTTGGCATGACGGACCTGGGCGGCTTTTTGCCGGCACCCGTGCCCATTCACGGCGTGCTCGGCGACAGCCATGCCGCCTTGTTTGCGCAGGGCTGCCATAGCCGCGGCATGGCCAAGGCGACCTATGGCACCGGCAGCTCGGTCATGATGAACGTCGGCGACGAGTTCGTCGCCAGCTCGCACGGGCTTTCGAGCTCGCTCGCATGGCGCATGGACGGCGTGACCGAGTACGTGCTCGAGGGCAACGTGAGCTACGCCGGCGCCGTCAAGACGTGGCTGCGCGACGATCTGGATCTCATCAATAACCCCGAGGAAGTTACCGACCTGTGCTACGCCGCCAATCCGGCGAGCCGCGTCTACTTTGTGCCGGCGTTTACCGGTCTGGGCGCGCCGCACTGGGCGAGTGACGCCGAGGGCTGCGTCTTTGGCATGACGCGCACCACGGGTCGCGCGGAGTTCGTGAAGGCCGCCGACGAGTCGATCGCCTATCAGATCTTTGACGTGATTGATGCGATGGTCGAGGATTCGGGCGCGGCGCTGGCCGAACTTCGTGTTGACGGCGGTCCCACGCGCGACGCGTACCTGATGCAGTTTGAGAGCGACTTGGTTGGCTCGCCCATTCGCATCGCGAGCAACGACGAGATGAGCGGTCTGGGCGCGGCCTGGGCCTGCGGCATTGCGCTGGGCATGTACACGCGCGACGTCGTCGACGTCTACGGCGCCCGCGGCATCGTGGAGTCCACCATGTCCGCCGACGAGCGCGCCAAAAAGATCGCCGGCTGGCGCCATGCCGTGAAATCTACAATCGCGTACACCGCCTAGCATGATTATTCTGAGACGGGGATAAAAAACTCATTGATCCCCGTCCTAGGCAGCTCATTTGGGGCGGGGCTTTTTTGACTGGTATGATTGGTGCGACCATTCGAACCAGCTAAAAGAGCCCCGTCCCAATTTAACTACCGAGAGGAACTGCCATGGAGCGTATCGCGAGTTTTTCCGTTGACCATCTGCTGCTCGAGCCCGGCGTGTATGTGAGCCGCATCGACCGCGATCCGGCGACCGGCGCCGCCGTCACCACCTTTGACCTGCGCCTGACCACGCCCAATAAGGAGCCGGTCATGAACACGGCCGAGTGCCACACCATCGAGCACCTGGGTGCCACGTTCCTTCGCAATCATGCCGAGTGGTCGAGCCGCATTGTCTACTTTGGTCCCATGGGCTGCCGCACGGGCTTTTACCTGGTTGTTTTTGGTGAGCTGACGAGCGAGGAAATCTTGCCGCTCGTGCGCGAGCTGTTCGAGTTTGTCGCGGGCTTTGAGGGCGATGTTCCCGGTGCCGCTCCCGAGGAGTGCGGTAACTACCTGGACCAGAACCTCCCCATGGCCAACTGGCTTGCGCGTCGTTATCTCGACCGCGACCTGGCCGATATCGACGAGAAGCACCTGCACTATCAGCAGGCATAGGGCCGCCCTCTGCCTCCAAACCGTTCACACGGAGATATCGACCGTTTAACTGTTTAGAAGTGTTTATTCGAGGTCATTAGCACTAGCTCGCTTAAACTAGTCCTCAGAGTGATATTCAGGCAAGGCTCCTGAAGCAGCATCTGTCGACATTGATTGTCGGATTCTGCTTCGGGAGCCTTGTTCTGTTTAGGGGGGGGGACACATGGAAATTGTTAAACGAATTAATACCAGCGCTGTCCTCTGCGTCGATGGAAATGGCAGACAGGTGGTTGCATTCGGCCGTGGTCTGGGGTTTAAGAATGTCGGAGACGAGGTCCCTCTTTCGGAGATTCAACGAACGTTTTATAACGTTAGCTCTCGCTACATCGCTCTCGTTGACGAGGTCCCCGACGAGCTTCTCGAGCTTACCTCGGATGTTATTGATATGTCGACAGGTTTGCTGTCTTATGAGGTGAGCCCTAATTTGCCGTTTATCCTTGCGGACCATATCGCGTATGCGGTTAAGCGCAAAGAGCAAAATATCGTTGTCCGCATGCCTTTATCGTTTGATGTCCGCCAACAATATCCCGTCGAATTTAGAATCGGCGAGTATGCACTTAAGATAATCAGGAAACGTCTTAACGTTAGGCTTCCAGCTCATGAGGCAGTTGGAATTGCCATGGCGTTTATCAATAACATGGCCGATTCGGACTCATGCGAAGTAGTTAAAGAGTTTAGCGCGGATATCTACGATCGTGTTCTGGAGGAGTCAACCGTTGCTGTTGAAAATCGGCTTGGCATTCAAGTTGATCGGGAAGGTTTCGATTACGCAAGGTTCGCAACCCATCTTCAGTACTTATTCAATAGGTTGAACTCTGGCGAAAGCATCGTGAGCGACAACCGCAAGATGTACCTCTCGCTCAAAAAAGAATATCCGGTGGCATCAATGTGCGCCGATGATATTGCTTCTGTTCTCAGCCGACTGACGGGGCGGGAACTTATAGACGAAGAAAGACTCTACCTCATGATGCACATCAATCGAATTGCATCGAAAACAAGGTAATTAGTTGGCAAAGGCGCGCGCTTTGCTGATGGTTACATATAAAACTCAACATGGGAGAAATGGTATTTATGGCAGATACAACCAAGCTCGCTGCCGAGATTCTCGAGATGGTGGGCGGCGCAGACAACGTTACATTTGTGGCTCACTGCATGACTCGTTTAAGGTTCAACCTTAAGGACGAAAGCATCGTAGACGATGCAAAAGTCAAGGCGATTGATGGCGTGATCGACATTCGCCATTCCGCGGGGCAATATCAGGTGATTGTGGGACCTAAGGTCGATAAGGTCTATGAAGTCGTTGCCAAGGAAACCGGGATTGACGCCGGAGATTCCGAGGCAAGCGAAGGAGAGACTAAGGGCTTTCTTGGAAAGCTAATGAAGTTCATCAGCGGCATCATGATGCCCGTTCTTCCTGCCTTGATCGCATGCGGAATGATAAACGCCATCCTTAGCATTCTGACGACGGCGGGTGCTGTTTCCGCCGAGAGCGGAATATACACTCTGCTGTACGGCATGGGAAATGCCTGCATGTATTTCCTGCCCGTTCTTGTCGGATCATCTGCTGCTCAGTTCTTTGGAACCGATCGATATATCGGTGCGGTACTCGGCGCAATCCTGGTTTATCCGACTTTCGTTGCTGCGGCCGGAGCGGGCGATGCGCTGGATTTGCTCGGCATGAAGTTCACAATGGTGAGCTATTCCTCCACGGTGTTTCCTGCTATCGTGGCGGCTTGGTTCGCATCCGTTCTTAATAAGTGGCTGCGGGCGGTTCTTCCCGATGTTGTGGCATTTGCGCTCGTCCCGTTCCTGACGGTTGCTGTTGCCGCCCCCGTCTCGCTCCTTGTGATCGGCCCCGTTATTCAGCAGGCGAGCTCTTTGCTTGCGGCTGCAGTGCTGGCGGTCTATCAGTTCAGCCCCGTCCTTTGCGGCGTTATTCTCGGGCCGATATTCGGTCTCGTTATGATCCCCCTTGGACTCCATTGGGCCCTGATCGTGCTTTCCATCAACAATATTATGACCGTCGGCTCCGATCCTATCCTTGGACTTCTCTGCTGCAGCATGGGTGTTGTCGGCGCTTGTTTGGCGTTTGCCCTCCGCTCGAAGGACCCGAGTGAAAAGAGTCTTGGGTTCAGCTGTGCCATTACGGGCTTTTTCGGGATTACGGAACCGGCGCTGTACGGCATCATCTTGGAGCACAAGAAGATCATTATCGCTTCCATGGTCGCCGGAGCAATCAGTGCTGTTATCCCGGCGATTTTCAACACCTGTACGTTCGTTATGACGTCGAGCGGCATTTTTAGCTTCCCCGGTTATATGGATCCTTCTGGTGATATGAGCAGCCTCATCGGCGCAATTCTTTGCAATGTCGTCGGTTTAATTCTTAACTTCGTTCTCGTTTACATCCTGTATCGCCCTGATGAAGAGGCGGTAGTGGAGTAGACAATTATTCGGGATGTAAGCTGCCGAAAACCCCGCGGCAGATTGCATGTGGTGGGCTTGCCGTTGATTCACGCGAGCCCACCCTCATTTTTGGAGTGACTAGCTATGACAATTACTGCCGATATGACGTTTGGCGAAATCGCGCTCCTTCCTGAGTTCGCTGGCTTTGGCGAGCACCTTATGCTTTGCCGGCCTTCAACTTGGGAGCGCATGTGGAATAAACCCATTGTGTCTCATATGAATTCTGATGCTAATCCATATGAAACTGCTCGCGTTTTGCGTGGATTGAATCGAATTGTCGAGCTCGTGGATGACGGGAGGCAGGTTGCCTACGATATTTGGGATGAAGCCGACTGCATCCGTGATCCGACTCGGCGCAATACGAAACTGTTCTTCTTTCCCGGGAGACCTAGGGCTCCCTTTATCATTACGGTTTCGGGCGGAGGTTATCAGAGCGTTTGTCATCAAGTGGAAGGCTTTCCCGTTGCCCCCGAGCTCAACGATGCGGGCTATAACGTGTTCGTGCTGTCATACAGGGTGAGGGTCGAGCCTTTGATGCCGCGCCCAATCGACGATTTAAATCGAGCCGTCCGTTTTGTCCTGGAGAATTCAGCGAAATTTAATGTCGCAAAAAGTTATGCAGTTATCGGCTTTTCTGCTGGTGCGCATTTAACTGCCGAGTGGGGGACGGACAACAAGGGATTTGCGTCCTACGGATGCGAGGCGCCAAAAGCCTTGGCCCTGTGTTATGCACCGATTGATCTTCATGGCTTTGAGAACGCATCAGACAATAGATTTCTTGATTCGGTGTGCGGCGGGGCTGGTCGCGACTCGCTCGATGATTTCTGTATTAATCAGCATGTGTGGGAGCAGTATCCTCCGACATATCTTTGGCAATGCGCTGACGATGATATTGTATCGCCCGACAATTATGAAAAGATGGTCGATGCTCTGGATGCAGCTGGAGTACACCATGAGGGAGTCATGTATTCAGAAGGGGGGCACGCATTGATGAAGCCCCATGCGCCGGAGACCGACTACTGGTGTATGAGCGTTATTGAGTTTCTTAAAGATTATCTCGACTAGGAAACTGCATGTCGCTTTTTGAGCGGGTGATTTCGTCATGCAATGTTTTCGGTATTGATCGTGGTCGTGGATGAATGATGTTCTAGAATGTTCGTACTGTCACATAAACGAACAGGAGCGAACATGCATATCTACTCTGTATCAGATCACGAGTTCAAATCTTATGGCTGCGTGTGGAACGACGTTCCGTCCAACCTGACCGCTCCGCTCATCGAGGCGCTCGCGGCTACGCCCATCCCCGAGGGCAGCAAGTACGTAGCAAGCGCGCCGGAGCTCGAGGGCGTCAAGGATGCCGATAAGCTGGGCTTTCTCATGTACGGCGGCCGCTCCTTCCAGCTCGGCTGGTGCAACGGGCACAACACACGCCTCAACTGCCTGGAGTATCACCGCGCCAGCGAGTTTAACCTGGGCGCCCGCGACTTTATCCTGCTCGTGGCGCATCGCTGGGAGATCGAGGACGGCAAGCTCGACACCGCGTGCGTCAAGGCGTTCCGCGTACCGGCGGGCAAGGTCGTTGAGGTCTTCAACACCACGCTCCACTACACGCCCTGCATGGTCGACGACGGCGGCTTCCAGGTGATGGTGGCGCTGCCGGCGGGCACCAATGGCCCGCGCCCCGAGGCTGCAGCCGACATGCCTGCCGCCGGTGACAGCTACTGCTACTGGAAGGCTGACAAGTGGGTCCTCTGCCACGCCGACAGCCCCAAGGCAGCCGAAGGCGGCTACGTGGGCCTCGTCGGCAAGAACCTCGACATCACCGTGGACTAGGGGCTTTTGTTTTAATCTGTAACACCTGGCGGGCTAAATCGTCTCTACCTGTTACAGATTGAGATAACCGCAGAGGGTGCCCGAAAGATCTCGATCTGTAACACCAGGCCCGGTTTTGGCGGTCTACCTGTTACAGATCAAGACAAACCGCCCCAAACCACCACAAAGGTGCCTGTCCCCTTTGTGGTGGTTTGGGGCGGCGGTATCAGAAAGTGTCAGGCAGGGGCGGCTGCCGGACGCCCGCGCGCGAAAAGAAGTGTCGACCTGCGTTGCTGTCGTTGAGCGGCGCGCTGTTTGCGGGGATACTGAAGCTACGACAAACAGCGTGTGAAAGGATTGATGCATGGCTTTCCGTAAAGACTTCCTGTGGGGCGGCGCGACGGCTGCCAACCAGTGCGAGGGCGCTTACGACGTGGATGGCCGCGGCCTGGCCAACGTGGACGTGGCACCGCACGGCCCCGAGCGCTATGCGGTGGTCTCCGGCCAGCGCAAGATGCTCGACTTCGAGGACGGCTATTACTACCCCGCGCAGACCGGCATCGATTTCTATCACCACTACAAGGAGGACATCGCCCTCTTTGCCGAGATGGGCTTTAAGACCTTCCGCATGAGCCTGGCTTGGACCCGCATCTTCCCCAACGGTGACGAGACCGAGCCCAACGAGGCCGGCCTGGCTTTCTACGAGGATGTGTTCCGCGAGTGTCAGGCGCACGGCATCGAGCCGCTCGTGACCATCACGCACTTCGACTGCCCGATCCACCTCATCAAGGAGTACGGCGGCTGGCGCAACCGCAAGCTCATCGACTTCTACAAGAACCTCGCGACCACGATCTTTACCCGCTACAAGGGTCTGGTGAAGTACTGGCTCACCTTCAACGAGATCAATATGATCTTGCACCTGCCGTTTATGGGTGCCGGTCTGCTCTTTGAGGAGGGCGAGAACAAGGAGGCCGTCGAGTACCTGGCCGCCCACAACGAGCTCGTCGCCAGCGCTTGGGCAACCAAGATCGCTCACGAGATCGACCCTGAGGTCAAGATCGGTTGCATGCTTGCCGCAGGTAGCTACTACCCCTACAGCTGCCGTCCGGGCGATGTGCGCCAAGCGCAGATTGACAACCAGAGCAACTATTTCTTCGTCGACGTTCAGAGCCGCGGCTACTACCCGGCCTATGCCGTCAAGAAGCTCGAGCGTTTGGGCATCGATGTGGGCATGACGGATGAGGACCGCGAGATCCTGGCCGCCAACACCGTCGACTTCATCAGCTTTAGCTATTACAGCACCCGTTGCTCCGCCGGTGCCGATAACCCCGATGTCGAGCGCACCCAGGGCAACGCCTTCGCCGGCGCCAAGAACCCCTACCTGCAGGAGAGCCAGTGGGGCTGGGCCATCGATCCGCTGGGCTTCCGCATCACCCTCAACGACCTGTACGACCGTTATCAGAAGCCGCTGTTTGTGGTCGAGAACGGTCTGGGCGCCAAGGACGTTGTCGAGGAGGATGGCTCCATCAACGACGACTACCGTATCGACTACCTGCGCCAGCATATCGCCGCGATGCGCGATGCGGTGACCGAGGACGGCGTTGACCTGCTGGGCTACACCACCTGGGGCCCGATCGACCTGGTGTCTGCCGGCACGGGCGAGATGTCCAAGCGCTACGGCTTTATCTATGTGGACCGCGACGACGCCGGCAACGGCACCCTCAAGCGTTCCAAAAAGAAGAGCTTTCACTGGTACAAGCATGTCATTGAAACGAATGGTGAGGATCTGTCCTAAGGAAGCCGAGACACTCAACTTCAGAGTTTCCTAACCAATACGCCCGGCGAGCAGTTAATGCCCGCCGGGCGTTTTGTTAAAAGAAGTGAAAGCACTCATTGGGGACGTACTTAAATGAGTACCCGCAGAATGAGAGTGGATAATCTCCCGTTTTTAGCCTGTTTGTGGGCTCAAAGTGGGAGATTATCCACTCTCGCCATTTGGGCGTCCAAAAATCCTCGCTCGTTTTGTCTTAGTCATTGGGGACGTTCTTAAACGACTAGTCGCTGGCGACGTCCCTCGCCGTCGGCGGATTTTGGGACATGTGGCCCGCTTTTTGGGCCCGCCTGTCGGTACACTAAAAGCACTATGGGTACCCGCGAGCGACATATCGGCCACGCGACCGCCCGATCCGCGCCCGTGGCGGATCTTAGGGGCGGCAGGCTCTTCGCCATGCCGCGATTCCTTGTTGGAATATCGCATGGCGTGTATCGCCACCGCGTCTTTGTTATCGCCGGCGCCATTACCGCGCTGTTCCTTATGCTTTTGGCAGTCTTGCCGGCACTGTTTGCCTCCGACCCCAAGCTTTCCAACACCGTGCCCGCCTATAGCGAGGTGTCCGAAGAGGTCGTGGATGCGCTCGTCCACTCGAGCTCTCTCCCGCTGCTTGTCGCCGCAATTGCATTTTCAATCTGGGGTGTGTTGGCGTACCTACGCTGCTTGGACTACGTCTTGCGCCGCCGCCTTGTTGCCATCGCCGCCATTTGTGCCCTGTGGATGATCGAGGTCATCCTCAAATATAAGTCGTTCACGCCGTTCTATGCCACCGTGCTGTGGTACCTGTACTACGTGCCCATGACGCTCATTCCGCTGATCTACCAGCTGTGCGGTCTGCGCCTCGCGGGTTTGGAACAGCATCGTATGGGGCGTCGGTACCGCACCGTTTTGTGGGTCATGGCTGTCCTGCTTATCGGCTTTGTGCTTACTAACGATGTTCATCAGCAGGTCTTCCATTTCGATCGATCGAGTGGAACCTGGAGCAACGATTACACATATGGTTGGGGCTACGGTACCGTTCTGGTATGGACAGCCTTTAACTTCGTTGCCTTTTTTATCCTGGTGGGCCGGTCCTCGTCCTTTCGCATCCAGCGTTTCTCGGGCACGGCGGCGCTCGTACTGCTGGGTGGCGCATTCTTTGCCATCTCGTATGCTCTGCGCGTGCCCTGGGCATGGAGGCTCAACTTTTCGCTCGTCTATTGCGTCCTGTGCGTGGTGGCGATGGAAATCTGTCTCGATTGCGGTGTCATTCCGTCATATCACGACATTGCTGGCATCTTCGATACCTTGCCGCTCGACCTCAAAGTTCTAACGCGCGACCTGCAGGAAGTCTATGCCACACCGGTGTCAAAGCCAATGCCGGCGGGCGTGTGCGAAGAGCTGCGGGCCCAGGAACACGGGCATGCCCATGCCTTTGCCGTGGCGTCCGATCCCGATGTAATGTACCGCGCCTTTCCACTGCTGGGCGGATCGGCCCTGCTTGCCCAAGACGTGTCGGAGCTCAACGAGCTTAACCGTGAACTGGCACATCGTCGCATGGAGCTGCAGCGCCAAAATGAGCTGCTCACGGCCGACTACGATCTTAAGACGCATCTGGCAGATCAAGAGGCCGAGACCTTGCTGGTCCAAGACGTGGACCAGGCGCTTGCCCGCGCGTTCGAAGAGATGTACGACCTGCTGAGCTCGCTGCCACCGTTGACCGACGAGGCATCTTCGCACGAGCGTTACCGCATGCTGCAGCGCGCCAAGATGCTCGTTGCCTATTGCAAGCGCAAGGGGTCGCTCACGTTGGCACAGCACGGGGAGAGCGGTTTTGGTCGCGACCGCATTCAGCTCATTGCCAATGAGCTCGCAAGCGACTTGCGCACCATCGATGTCGATTGCGCTTCGATTATCGCCATACGACGCCCGATGCACGCCAGTACGGTAAGCGCCCTGTACGACTGCGTGTATGACTTTGCGTTTTTTGCCTACACCACCGACCATCCGGCGCTTATGTATCACTTGGGCGACCATGACCGGTGCAGTGTCGAGCTGCGCGCCACGCTATTTTCCAACGATGATGAAGATCTTTCGCAGACGCCCGCTGCGCAAGAGCTCGAAAGCGCTCTGCAAGGGCGCAACGTGGCATACCGCCTTGAGGGCGAGCCCGGCCAGCTGCGCATGATCGTCTTGATGCCGAGGGCGGGTGAGTGACGATGCAGATTTCGTTCATCCTTCCCCAAATCGTTGCGCTCGATGTTGTCTTTGCCCTGGCTGCGTGTCTGCAGATGATCCACGTCCCGCTCATCGCATCGCGCCGCTCGTCCTATAACCGTAAGGTGATTTGCGCCTACGAGACGAGCCTTGTGCTTCACCTGATGATTTCGGCGCTCATCTTATTCGCGTCGTCTGGCTCGTATCTGGTGGCGCCGCTTGACGTTTGCGCTAGGGCAATGGGCGGAGTGCTGTGGCTCAATGCCGCGATCTTTGCCTATGGCGTGGTCCTTATGGTGCGCTATCGTCGCCCTGTCATGCTGGCCGAGCTGCTGCTTGTTGGCGCCGTGACACCGCCGGTGGTTTTTGCCATGGGCTCGGTGTGGGCCGTTGTCCTTATCGCAGGGGGAGCGTTCTTCCTGTTCCGTTCCGTCGCGGCGCTCTTGATGGACGTCCGTAACCGCCAAGAGGATATCACCGCGTTCTCGACGATTGAAACCATCAACGTGATTCCCGTGGGCATCCTGTATCTGGGCTCGAGGGGCCGTCCACTGCTCATGAACCGCTGCATGCGCAAAAACCTGGTGGAGCTTCATATGCCCACCGACCTAGGCGATATGAGCGGTACATGGAACGACCTGCGCAAGCTCAGCATGCAAATGCCCGAAGGCGGTAAGAACCGCGTGCGGATCAACCTGGACCGCTTTGGTGAGGCGCGTGCGGTGGTCGAGGTTTCTCCCGCCGAGATTCGCCTGTTTGTGTGCGATGACGTTATGGTCTCGGGCCGTTCGTTCGAGCGCATAATCGGTCTGGACGTGACAGAGTATGCGCATGCGCATGACCGCCTGGCGCAGGCCAACCACCTGCTTGAGCTTGCGGGCCAAGAGCTCCAGGCCCAGATCGAAGAAGTCAAAAAAGTTGCCGACAATGCGGCCTATCTGCGCATGCGCGCCCGCGTTCACGATGTGATCGGCCAGCGCCTATCAATCCTTCATCGCTATTTGGAGGAGGGGCGCCTGGATGACGAGTCACTCGAGCAGATCGACCCGCTGCTGCGCTCAATCGCTGCCGATCTGCGCAGCGGGGGCGACACCGAACCGGCAGAGCAACTGGGCGATATCGTCCATGCTTTTGGCCTGGTGAGCGTGCAGATCGATGTTGAGGGTGCGCTGCCTGAGGACGCGCGTGTCGCCGCTGCCTTTTTGCAGATTATCCGCGAGGCCTCGACCAACGCCACCAAGCATGCGCAGGCGCATCGGGTCCATGTGCGCTTGTGGCAGGAGAGGACGGATGCTGACGCCGTCGCGCACATGACGATTTCTAACGACGGGTCCCCGGCCCCCGTATCGTATCGCGAGGGAACGGGTATCCCAGGTATGAGGCATGTCGCGCAAGATCTGGGTGGCAGCCTAGAGGTCCACGCCACCCCGCCCTTTACGCTTACGGTATCCATTCCGCTTAACGCCAACGACACGTCCCAAAGGAGAAACTCATGATCCGCGTGTTAATTGTCGAAGATCAGGCCATCCTGCGCGAGAGCCTGGCGCGCTCCGTTGGCGACCAGCCCGATATGACTGTCGTTGCCGCGATCGCCGATGCCTCCGAGGCCTTGGGTGTCGCGCTCAAGGAGCGCCCGGACATGATACTGATGGACGTGTGCACCGAACACGATTCAAACGGCATCGTGGCGGCGGCACGCATCAAGGAGCAGCTGCCCGAGTGTCGCATCATTATCATGACAGGCATGCCCGAGATCACCTTTGTCGATCAGGCCCGCGAGGCGGGCGTCGATAGCTTTGTGTACAAGAACGTCGGTATCGACGAGCTGTTCGCCGTGATGCGCTCCACGTTGGCTGGCTACTGCACGTTTCCCAAGCCGCCCGAGAGCATTTTTTCGGGTACAGCAGCCCTCGACGATGTCGAGCTATCGATTTTGCGCCTTGCCTGCGAGGGCAAAAGTCGTCGCGAGATCGCGGCCGAGCTGTTTATGAGTGAGGGCACCATCAAGCGCCGCATCTCGGAGATCCTGAGCAAGACCGGCTACGACAACATCATGCGCCTGGCCGTGCATGCGGTGACCGAGGGTAGCATCGTTCCCAACATGGAGCGCCCGTAATCGACGCGCTCACCCGTGTTCCGGCACCGCAAGGATAGGCCGCCCACCGTTTCGCATCTAAAAACGGCGGGCGGCCTGCTTGTATGGGCAGTGCTGTCGGCATAAAGCGACGGGGCCGCAGGATCATCTCCTGCGGCCCCGTCTGGTGTGCGCGGATGTGTCCGCCAATCCGCGGCTGATGTTACGTGCCGCTACGCGATGGTTGCGCTGTAGGAGGCGACGTCCTCGTAGGAATCGGTCAGGTAGGCGTCGATGCCGATGGTCGTGTTGACCAGGTCGTCAAGGCTGTCAAGCTCGCCGCTCGAGAACGTGAATTCCTCGGTGGCGTTGGTGCCGGGCATCAGGTGAGCCGAGAACCAGGGTTCCTTCATGGTGCCGTTGACGTTGGTCTTGCCGCTGGGGGCGTAGAAGGTCAGGTCCTTGTCGCTCTTGTTGGTGATGTTGACGACAAAACCGATGTCGTCCCACTCGTCCTTGAACTTCTCGGTGATGGTGATGGTGCACAGGTCGTCATCGGCAACGGTGACGGCGGGGGAGATTTCAATCTTCTGGACGTCGTCGTCTTCGACGGCCTCGTCGATCTCTTCTTCCTTCTCGGCCGCCTCGCGATCCTTCTTCACCGTGCCGGACAGGTCCTTGTCGGACTTGGTAAAGACAAGATTGCCGTCATCCTCTTCGAGGATGAGCTTGCCGTCCTTGAGCTTCATGTCATGCGACTCGTCTTCGGCGGTGATGGTTACGGTGGTGGCGTCCTTTGCCTCCCATTTAAGGTCGACGACTTCAAGGAACAGGTCGAGGGCACCTGTACCGTCCTCATCGAGAATCAGGACGCAGTGCACACCCCAATCCTCGAGCATCTTCATGTACTCATTGGTCAGTTCTTCGCCCTCCAGGGTTCCACCCGAGAGTTCCCAGCTGCCGACGAAGTTGGCCTTGGGGTCTTTGCCGCCGCCGCTGCAGCCCGTCAGGGCAAAGGCGAGCGCAAGGACGCATGTCAGAAATGCGAGTACGGACTTTTTGAACGTTGTCTTCATGGTGTCCTCCTTTATCGAACGAAACCCATAGAAGCAAATGCGGGGGTGGCGGATCCCCCGCCAATTACCAGATAGAGGGGCTAGGGCCTGGGCGTTCCGCAGTTGCTGCAGAACTTGCCGCCGTTTTCGCTGCCGCAGTTGGGGCAGAACCACTTGGCCGGTGCCGGGGCGGGTGCGGGACTGCCGCACTCGGAGCAGAACTTGCCGGTGTTGGTGGCGCCGCAGCTGCAGGTCCATGTGCCGGCCGCGGGGGCAGCGGCAGGAGCCGGTGCGGGAGCGGGTGCCGGAGCCGGCTGCGGGGCGGCCTGCTGCTGTGCCTGGCCGGCGGCGAACAGCTGGCTGGCGTTCATGCCGCCCATGCCACCTGCCATGCCCATGCCCATAAAGCCTGCCATCGCGCCGTTGGGATTGGCGGCTGCCGCGCGCATTGCGTCGCTCTGGGCGCTGGCAATGTTGGCTGCCGCCATAGTGGGATCGCGCATGACGGCGGCTTTCTGCAGGTCCTTGATCATCTGCTCGTCCTCTTGCGAGGCGGCGATGGAGTTGACGCCAAAGCTCACGATCTCGACGCCGCGCAGGTCGCGCCAATCGGCAGAGAGGACCTCGTTGAGCGCGCGGGCGAGCTCGGTGGTGTGGCCGGGGATGGCGCTGTAGCGGATGCCCATTTCCGAAATCTTGGCAAAGGCGGGCTGCAGGGCGGTGAGCAGCTCGGACTTAAGCTGGCTGTCGATCTTGTCGCGCGTGTAGCTATCGGTCACGTTGCCGCACACGTTGGTGTAGAACAGCAGCGGGTTGGTGATGCGGTACGAGTACTCGCCGTTGCAGCGCACGGAGATGTCAACGTCCAGGCCAATGTTGTTATCGACCACGCGGAAGGGCACGGGCGAGGCGGTGCCGTACTTGTTGCCGATGATCTCCTTGGTGTTGATGAAGTAGACGCGCTGGTCCTTGCCCGCGTCGCCGCCAAAGGTAAAGCGGCTGCCGATATTGGCGAAGGTCTCCTTGATGGAATCGCCCAGGTTGCCGCTAAAGACGCTTGGCTCGCTGCCGGTATCGAAGACGAACTCGCCGGGCTCCAGCGCGACTTCGATGATCTTGCCGTTTTGCACCACGAGCATGCCCTGACCATCGTTAACGGCAATGACGGAGCCGTTTGAGATTACGTTGTCCTCGCCACGCGTGTTGGAGCTGCGGCCGCCGGTGCGCTTGCTGCCCTTGCAGGCCAAGACGTCAGCGGGCATCGATTCGCAGTAGATAAATTCCTTCCACTGGTCGGCCATGACGCCGCCGGCAGCACCCAATCCAGCTTTCAAGAGTCCCATGGTGATCTTCCTTTCTCGTCAAAGGCCGGGTGGTATTGGTCGGATTGCTTAGTCGTCCTTGTCGTCTTTCATGACAACGGTGGTCTCGGTGTGGCTGAAGGTGTCGTGCTTCTCGGTCAGGTCGAGCTCGCCGCAGTACTCGTCGGCGTGGGTGGCCTCGTTGGCCGTCTTGAGCTGGCCTACCAGTAGCACGTCTCCGATAATCACGATGATCAGCGGCGCGATGATGTTGATGAGGATGCCCTCGATATCAAAGGCGAGGTAATCCGGATCGAAGGCGTTCTCGCCCATAAAGAGAATCTGGGAGAGGACAAATCCGATCACAAAGAACAGCACCGAGGCAATAGCGAGCTTGGGCTTGGAGCAGGGGAGCTCGCCGACCAAGCGGCCGGTCTGGCCGTTCATGGCAAACAGGTAGCTCTTGCCGTTCCACGAGGTGGAGAGCATCCAGACGGGGAACAGGGCGTAGTCGCTGTCTTCCCAGGTGTAGTCGAGCTGCTTGCTTTCGACCGTGGCATCGTCGTATTCGTCGACGACGGTCTCGCGCAGGGCCGAGACTGTGCTCTCCTCCATGCGGCGCTCGGCGCGCGCCTTGCACGTCTCGCAATCCTCATCGTAACGGTTGGCGATGTAGCCGGGCATATATGCGACCGAGAACGGGCGCAGCGCGTCGTAGTCAAACGGCTCGATGGCATCCATGTGACCGTCGGGCATCTTGGACGATCCGTCGACGGGCACGCGCTTAAACGAGATATTGCCCTTGCGATAGGCATCGTAGTGGTCGGTGGTCGTGACGGTGCGGTCGGATTCCTCGGTCACGGTCTCGTTGGTCGCGTCAAAGTACACTTCGCCGTCAACGCGGGCGCCGTAGAGCCAAAACGGCACGTAGACACCTTGGACCTCGTCGATGTGGTTGCCGGTGACAAAGTTCTTGGGCAGCAAGATCTTGCCCTTGTAGTGTTCCTTGAGTGCGGCCGTGACATCGTCGCGCCCGAGCTTAAACGGAATCACCAGGTCGGGCGAGAAGTCGCCAGAGAGCTGGCCGGGCGCCACGGCGGAGTTACCGCAGTACGGGCAGGTGGTGACGGCGACGGTGCCGTCCGAGACCAGCTCGGCACCGCACGACGAGCAGATGTAGCCGGCGTTTTGGGCCAGCTCCTGCACGGCGTCGTCGGCAGCAGGTTTGGGAGCCGCGGCTGCGGCATCAGCTTTGGCATCTGCCTTGTCCTGGCGCTCGCGATAGAGGGCCTCGACTTCTTCGACTTCAAAACGCGAATCGCAGTAGTCGCAGACGAGCTTTTGCTCGGCGCTGGCAAAGTGAAGGGGGCCGCCACACGCGGGGCACTGATAGTTGACGCTCTCGAAGGCCATGATCGGTCCTTTCCGTGCCGGGGGCTATGCGCCGATTGCGCCGCCGCAGTATTCGCAGCGCCCACTGGCATCGGGAATGGTGGTGGCTCCGCAGAAGGGGCAGGTGACCGCGGTCTTGGGGGCCTTAGCGGCCACGACGTTGTCGCGCGTCTCCTGGCGCAGCTGCACCAGCGCGTCGCGGACCTCGGTTGCCTGGCGCTTGGCCTCGCGGTACTCGATGGACCCGCGCTGGTCGATGGTGGAGTCGTTCACGCGCAGGTTGATCTCGGTAAAGTACGGCGTGTTGACGTGAATGGTCAGATTAAAGTCGTAATCTAGGTCGTAGCGCGGCGGGTTGTAGCTCTCGCGCTCGCCGTCCTTGGTCTCGCGATAAATCTCGGTGCGATGCTCGTCGATATCCATATCGCAGCCGAGTACCTGTGAGAACTCGATGATGTCGGGGTTGGCGTCGCGCCAGCGACTCTGCGAAGTGATGATCAACAGGCCCGCGTCTTCGTCGAGCATGATGTTGGTACGTCCGGCAGAAAGCGTGCGCGTGGGATTGAACGAAGACAGGCGTTCGGCGTTGGCCTCGCGGTAGGCGAGTTGCTCGCGGATATCGTCCGCGGTGCTGGAGCGATAGCCGTGAAAGTAGGGGGAGAGCTTGCCGACGCACTCTTTGCACAGGTAGCCTTCATTGATTTTTGTCTTACCTAGAAGCCCCAGCTCGGTACCGCAAATCGCGCACTCTTTCTTCTCGAACATCTTGTCAAAGAAGCCCATGGCTGCCTCCCATCAACAGGTAGCGTGTGTCACTTTTGATGATGGGTGAGCGCGCGATCTTTCACGATACCCAGACGGCTCAACGAGTCTCCACAACTGGGACACATGGCCCATTTTTCCTACTCATTGGGGACACTCTTTGTCGAATGCGGCGGCTGCCGAATGTGGGCGCCGTTCTTGCTATGCCACGGTCACGGCGATCTGGGCGTAGCGGGTGCAGGGGCGCTCGGCGCGCGTCTGCACGGTAAGCGTGAGTACGAAGCGGTCACCGGGCTGCGCGTCGGCGGGCACGATGAAAGCGGTGTCCACCGTGCATTCTTGCCACATCGACAGATCCTGGACGCCTGCATAGCTCGATGGGTCTACGGCCACATCCCAATGTGCATCGAAGCCCTTGTCGTCGGGGTCGACGATGGTTGCCGCAAGGGCGACGCGCTCGCCGGCTGCGGCGCTACGGTCGGCCGTGACCTCGACAACATGTGCCGGATGCGAGCAGATGGCCGGATCATGGGCGCACCATTGCGCGCGGGCGGCAAAGTTTTCCTGATAGGCACGCAGATAGGGATTGAGATTGTCGTCTGCGGGCGTGCCGATGGAGGCAAAACCGGCGGGCGCGCTCGCATCGGGGTGTCCATCAAGAAACATGCGGCCCAGCAGCGTATCGAAGTCGCGGTCGTCGATGCCGCGCAGGCCAAACGGCAGCAGTGGAATATAGGTCATGCTGTCGCCTTCGGCCATAAAGTCGCCGCGCTCAAACTGCACCGCGGGCATGCCTTCCAGGCCCCAATCCAGGCGGGCATGCTTGCCAAACTGAAAGCGCTCGGGTTCGTTTTCGTAGACCTTACCATCGCCATAGAGCATATAGCGTGCCATGAGGGGGCCGTTGCCCTGCGTGAGATTCTGCTCGGGCCAGGGAGCCTTAAACAGCGGCAGCGTATCGGGCTGAGCTGTTTTGGCGTCGAAATAGTTGCCATACATATAGGGCGTACGCCAAAAGATGAGCTCGGGAAAGAGCTCGCGCCCATGGTCGAGCCACGAGTTGTCCTGTCCCACGCCATCGGCAACGCCCATCACGCGCACCTTCTGATAGACCTGCTGCTGCACGGCGGGCCACTCGGGCGTGGCGCGATAGCGCTCGGCAATACTCATGAGGGCGCGAACGATCGTATTCATACCACCCCAGCTGAGCAACCATAACGTACGCGGATCATCATCCAGAATCGCCTGCGCAATTACGCGAGACCCCTCAGTTTCCTCAGTCACATCACCCTCAAAGGCAACATTTCCCACAAACGTACGCTCGATCATCTGGGCAGGCGTGGGAAACGGCGGTTCACCGGCGGCGTCCGCATTTGCCTGCAACTGCGGCCAAGCCTGGGCATATTCATTACTCCAGAGACTCTCAATCCAATGCTCGGGAAACGGCCGA
Organism: uncultured Collinsella sp.; assembly: GCA_905198355.1. GTDB lineage: Bacteria > Actinomycetota > Coriobacteriia > Coriobacteriales > Coriobacteriaceae > Collinsella. Next base: position 95,136 of record CAJKCG010000008.1, read on the forward strand.
TACTCACGAAGCTCGCCGGCTAGCGGATCGGGCTCATGAGGCACAACAGCCCACTCATAAGAGCGCCGCCCTTTGGTCCGCCAATGCGAATTCACCTCGCCGAGCGTATGAACCCCATCCCCAAGAAAGTGATACTGCGAAGCCGTATACACCACAGCCTGAACATCAAGCAAGTTGAGATACAGAGCCAAATGAACAAGCGAGTTCATATCGTCGACTTCCATATCGGTAGTAACAATCACCCGAGTCAACTTCTGGGACATAGGAACAGCTCCAATCAAAATCAATTCAGCCAGTTACGCGCAAGGCAAGACTAAACCCCGGTCCCCGCGATGGGAGGGCTTAGCGGTCGACCCTGGCCGACCACTCCCAGCAGCCCACCGGCTCGCCGTCGATGAGTACGTTGCCCCCGTCGAAGTCTTGATAACACAGGTCGTTGAATTGGTGGATCCACACGCCGTGGTTGAACGTCTTCTTGGCCGAGCCGTCGGCCTCGCGATACACGCCGGTCAGGTCCTCGACATGGCTAAAGTAGGTGAGGTGCACGTTGGCGCCGGCATCGCGCAGGCGCGCCGTGAGCGGCAGCACGGTCTGTTGCGGTGACACGAGCTCGTCGCCCTTGGAGTGCGTAAACCACAGCGGCGTCTTGGCGAGCGCGGCCACGTCCTCGTCCGTGGCGTTGTACCACGGGGCGCAGCAGGGAAGGCCCGCGGCGAAGAAATCGGGGTAGTCGGCGCACAGGCGCAGGGTCATAAAGCCGCCGTTGGAAAGACCGGCGACCACGATGCGGTCGGTGTCGATGCGGTCGGCATGCTCGGCGACAAACTCATCGATAAGTGCCTTGAGCACGGGGGAGTAGATGCTCTGGTTGGAGTGACCAAGCTGCTCGACGCCGTTGTCCATCCAAAACGTGGGCGACTGCGGTACGAGCACCCAGGCAAAGCCGCCAAAGTAGCGCTGGATCTGCGCCTGGCTGATGGCCGTCACGCGGTTGCCGATATAGGCGCGCGTGGCGCCTTCGCCCTGCGTGGCGCCCTTGCCCTCGCCGGCGCCGTGCAGATACACCACGAGCGGTGCCTTTTGGGGCACGGCCGTGGCCTCGGGCGCAAAGGGGTTGAAGCATGCCGAGTCCTCGGCCTTAAAGCTGGGCTCAAAGAAGCCGTATTCGAGCGCGATACCGTCGACGGCGGTCTTTTGCGTGTCGTTGCTCCAGCCTTTGAGCGCAGGGCAGATATCGCCACGGCAGGTGTCGAAGACCAGGCCGCAGGTGGGATCGTCGCCGTCGTTGCCGGGAAGAGCCGCGAGCTGCGTGATGTGCAACTGGTCATCGAGCATGCGCGAGCCCATGACGCCGCCTTCGATCTTTTTGGTCAGGCGCTGCTCGGCGACCTCGAGCGCCACATGGGTGCCCACGGCGAGCTTACGTCCGTTCTCGTCGCACGGATATGCGGCGAGAATGTCGATGTAACCCACGGAGGGCGCGGCATGGTCGGCGCCGCGTTCCTTGCGCATCAGAACATCGCCCGAGCGCTCGTGACGCTCTACATATATATGGAAGGTGTTCGCGTCGATGTCGTTGGCGCGCACGGTGCAGGGCAGGTCGAGTACGACCTTGCTGATCCAGGGGCCAAAGTCGCCCAAGGTGGTGACGGTTGCGTAGGTACACAATTTGAGTTCCATGAGCTGTCTCCCTTGCGCCGCGAATGCCTGGCATCTGCGGCAATACAAACTAAACATGTTTAGTGTAATCTAGAATTGAAGAATAACAAGATGAACTCGGTAAACGGCAAAATTGAACACGTCGTGAACTACTAAACGTATGTTTACTAGCTTCTAGCAGGGATTCTGTTGATGAGTTAACAGATCAGTGAGGTGTTCATCAAAATAAAATCCCACGTAAATGGCTATATATCAATAGAGGGTCAAAGAGACCATCTCCCGCCATTCAAATACGTTCACCCCCGATTTCCTACCGTTCACCGGACTGTAGACGGCAAAATTGCCATAAATTCGGCGCTCCGTGTAAACTAAAGCCCGTAAACGTTCAGTAAACACCTTGTTTACAAAAGCGTATCCAAGGGTCCGGCAACCGTAAGGGGTTATAGTCGCCGGGCCAAAGGCGTGCCTAAGCCCAAGGGGGCTGGCACACGAAGATATGGGGAGGGGTCCCATGGCAGTAGATAACAAGCAGATTGCCACCGATGTCCTCGAGCTCGTGGGCGGTGCGGAGAATGTTTCCGTTGCCACCAACTGCATGACGCGCCTGCGTCTGACGCTCAAGGATAACAGCAAGGCCGACGTGGAGAAGATCAAGAAGGTCAAGGGTGTTCTGGGTTGCCAGTTTGCCGGCAGCCAGCTCCAGGTCATCATCGGCCAGAACGTGCCCAAGGTGCTCGCCGAGTTCGTCGCCATCTCCGGTGTCAAGCAGGGTGAGGCCGTCAACGAGAACCTCGATGCTCCCAAGGAGAAGTTCGAGCTCAAGAACCTGCCCAATATCATCCTCGACTATCTGTCGGGCTCCATGACCCAGCTCATCCCGCTGCTCATGGCCGGCGGTCTGTTCCGTACCATCGCGGCCGTCCTCGGCCCCACCATGCTCGGTGTGCTCTCGGCCGACGACCCGACCTATACGTTCCTCTACACCACGCTGTACGAGGCCACGTTCACCTTTATCCCCATCTACCTGGGTTATGCCGCGGCTAAGAAGCTCGGCGCCAGCCCGGTGCTCGGCATGCTGCTCGGTGGCGCCCTCATGGCTCCTTCCGTGGTGAGCGTCGCCACCCAGGAGGGCGGCGGCATCATCTCCGTCTACGGCATCCAGATCGCTGCTGCCAACTATCAGCAGTCCGTCCTGCCGATCATCCTTTCGGTGCCTGTCCTCTACTTCGTCGAGAAGTTCTTTAAGAAGGTCATGCCCGACGTGCTCTCCACGGTCTTCACGCCGTTCTGCACCATGATCGTCACGATCCCCATTGCCTTCATCGTCCTCGCTCCGATCGGCAACGAGATCGGTACACTGATCGCCAACGCCCTCTTCGGCCTTGCTGACCTTGGCGGCATCGGCATCCTGATCGTCATGGCCGTCCTCGGCGCCTTCTGGCAGCTCTTCGTGGTCTGCGGCATGCACATGCCCGTCATCCTGCTCGCCCAGGTTCAGATCATCGCTGCCGGTTACGATCCCTTCGTCTTCGTTTCCACCAACTGCGCTATGGCCGCTGTCTGGGGCTGCGCCTTCGGTGCCTTCCTCAAGATGAAGAACCCCGACGAGAAGTCTCTCGCCATCGGTTACGTCATCTCCGCCATCGCCGGCGGCGTCACCGAGCCCGCGCTCTTCGGCATCCTCATGCGCTTCCGTCGCACCATGTTTGGCATGTTCATCGGCGGTGCCATCGGCGCTGTGTTCTCCGGCCTCATGGGGGTTACCTACTACCTCGCAGGCGGTGCCTCCAACTTCCTGGTCTTCACCAACTACCTGCAGGGTGGCCAGATGAACACCGTCTGGGCTATCGTTGGTATGGCAATCTCCTTTGTCATCGCCGCTGCCGTCGTCTTTGTCTCCGGCTTCTCCAAGGAGGAGCTCGCCGAGATGGAGGCCTAAGGCCAAACCGTTCGGTCGCATAAGACCTCACCTACACGACAGGGCCCCGTCAGGCGTAAGCCCGGCGGGGCCCTTCTTGCAAGGTAGACTGATGGAGGCGGGTGAGATTCGCCCGCGAGGGTTTGCCAAGCGCCAGGTGCTTTCGCGCGGGGTTATCGCGAAAGAATCTGCCGGTTCGCAACTCCTTTATCAAACGAAAGGACATGCAGATGAGTTTGGGAAAGCTGACCGTTAACGGTCGTCAGGACAGCTTTTTGTGCGAGGGCAAACCGTTCTTTTGGTTTGCCGATACGTGCTGGAGCGCGTTTACGAGTATTACCGAGGCCGATTGGGACTACTATCTGACCCGTCGCGCCGAGCAGGGCATGAACGTGCTGCAGATCAACACGCTGCCGCAGTGGGATCGCTGCTGCCCCGATCTGGGCATTTGGCCCTATGCCAGCGAGGACGGCGTGCATTTTGATTGGTCCCGACCCAACCAAGCGTACTGGGATCGTGCCGCCGCCATGTGTCGCGCTGCCGTCGAGCACGGCATTCGTCCGGCACTCGTGCTTATGTGGTGCAACTACGTGCCCGGTACCTGGGGCGCCAAGATTGCCGAGCATTGCGGTGCCGAGGTTATGCCGCACGAGGAGGTTCGTGCCCACGTTGCCCGCGTCGTCGAGAACTTGGGCGAGTTCGACCCCGTCTACGTGGTGGCGGGCGATACCGACTTTACCAGCGACGAGGCGATTGCCTGCTACGAGGACGCCCTCGACGAAGTCGTCAAACGCGCGCCCGAGGCCCTGCGCACCATGCATATCAACCGCGCTAACCGCACCATTCCGGCACAGTACCTAGACCGTCTGGACTTTTACATGTTCCAGCCCGGCCACAACTACGAGGGCCAGCCCGAGGCCTGGCGCCTGCCGCGGGACTTTACCGCCAACTATCCCAAAAAGCCGATGGTCAACTCGGAGCCCTGCTACGAGCAGATGGGTGCGTCGCGCAACGTCTACTGGCGCTTCACCGCGCAGGATTGCCGCGCGAGCGTATGGTCGAGCATTCTTGCTGGCGCCAGTGCCGGCGTGACCTACGGTGCGCACGGCGTTTGGAACTGGCAGACCAGCAAGAGCCAGGGCTCGGTGCTGGGCGAGGGCTTTGATATGCCGTTCCGCTGGCAAGAGTGCCTGCAGTTTGCGGGCGTGTGGGACTTTGGCGCGATTGAGCATGTGCTTGCCGGCTTGGGTGCCACGGCTGCCGACGACGCGCTTGCCGTGGTTCCGGCGCAGGAGCTCCTCGATGACGCGCGCGAGGCCATCCGTGTGGCACGTGTTGGCGATCGCGTCGTCACGTACCTGCCGCGCACCACGGCGCTCAAGTTTAAGCTCGACGGCGCGCGCGGCTGGACGGCGACGGCCCTCGACATGGAGGACAAGCGCATCGCCAGACTGCCCGTCCGCGATAACGGTGACGGCACCGTGCGCGTGGCGCAGCATCCCTTTGAGCACGACGCGCTGGTGATCCTGGCCCCCGGGCGCTAACGGCTCTTCTCCAACATTTACAACCCAGTCCCTTTCATTAGGCTGCGACGGAATGGTTCCTGCATGACGGCTTCAAGCTGCCAAGGGGAGCCATTCCGTCGCACCCTTTGCTTACTCATTGGGTACTCATTGGGTGTTCCTATAGTTTTGTCAACCTTCGACGCTACTCCCGGTAGGGCACCCGGTCGCGCATCACGGCGTATATCGCCCTGAGCCG
>CAJKCG010000009.1:0-76916 GCA_905198355.1 uncultured Collinsella sp.
TTTCCGGTTCGACGAACAGCCGATCGTGTCAAATTTGGTCTAACAGAGCCAAAAAGAAAAGGGCCGCGCACCCAAACGGATGCGCGGCCCTTATGCCATGAATGCGAGTGTTTGCTCGGCGAGCTATTTACTCAGCAGCCTCGGTGGCCTCGGCCTCGGCAGCGGCCTCCTCGACGGGAGCCTCTGCGGGAGCCTCGGCGGCCTGCTTGGCAGCCTCCTCGGCAAACTTAGCGGCACGCTTAGCCTTCTCGGCAGCCTTAGCCTCAGCGGCGGCCTTGCGAGCGGCCTCGGCCTCAGCAGCCTTGGCGGCCTTGGCAGCCTTGGCCTCCTCGGCCTTCTTGAGCTGAGCGGCAGCAGCGCCACCGAACTTGTCGGCGAAGCGCTGGACGCGTCCACCGGTGTCGACGAACTTCTGCTGGCCGGTGTAGAACGGGTGGCACTCGTTGCAAAGCTCGACCTTCATCTCGGACACGGTAGCGTGCGTCTTGAAGGTGTTGCCGCAGGAGCACGTCACCGTGCACTCGACATACTGGGGATGGATACCCTGCTTCATGGTAGGACTCCTTATTGGTCAGGCGCTGGTTACCGATCAGCGCATAAGGCGTCTTGGTTTCCGACCAAGACAACAAACTCGGCTATGGTACCACGGCGCCGAGCGTCCCACAAAAGGTTCACGGTCTTTTCGGCACAACACGAGCTGGACCTTAAATATCAACTTCATCCGAACACTCCCCCACATTCATCTCTCGTATGTATCGAGGTATTCCTGCTTGAGCGTCTGCGAGGACGACTTGATCTTTTCCACGAGCGTGCCGGCCTCGATGAAGTAGAACGAGTTGGTGAGGTCTGCCAGGTCGTCGAGCAGATGGCTTGAAATGAGCACGCTGCGTCCCCGCGCCACCTCGCTGCGCATCGCGTCGCAGGAGGTTTTCCGCTTTCCCGGATCGAGGCCGTTCAGCGGTTCATCGAGGATGAGGTACGGGCAACCGGTCGATATCGCCATGGCAAGCTTTACCTGCTGCTTCATTCCTGTCGAGAGTTTACGGGTCGGCTTGTCGAGATATGGGGAGATTCCGAGGGAGTCGCAGAGCGAGTCGATGTCGGCGGCCGATTTCCACGCCTCCCTAACGAAAGCAAGGTGCTCGAGGGCTGATAGCGTGGGGTAAAGATCCGCGCCGCCTGAAGAGCTCAGGTAGACGAGTTCTGCAAATTCGGCTGATCGACGTTGGCTGATTCCGTCTGCCGCCAGGCTTCCCGAGCGGATGCGGGTGGGAAATTGGCCCGACAGCGCTTCAAGAAGGGTGGTTTTCCCCGAGCCGTTGGGAGCAACGAGGCCCGCCGCCGTTCCCGGGCTCAGGAAAAGCGACCCGATTGAAAGTATCGTCGTGCTTCCGTATCCCACGCTCGCGTCCAGAAGCTCGAGCCCATGGTGCTTTTTCGCGGGTCCAGGCTGTTTGGGGGAACGTGTCGCAACGGCGCCGACCGTAAAAAAGACCGCGACGTATGCCAGGGCCACGGCAAGCATCGATGCGCTGCCTGAACCGGAGCCAATGAATTCTGTCGGGAAGCATCCTACGTAACCCGTTGCCTCGATAGGCGAGAATACGGGCAGTGGCAGGAGATTGAGCGCGGCGCTATGCTCCAGTGCCGAATCGGACAGCAACGGGAATGCCGGGGCCGCGACAAGCAGCGCGGAGGTAAGGGGGCCCGCGAGGACGCGCCTCGTTGCGGTCGATAGGACGGCGGAGCAAACGGATATCAAGGTTCCGCCCGCAAGCAGCGCGAGAAGCAGGGCTGTGAAGACGTTTCCCGCGGTCGTGGTGGTAAGCGCGCCGTCATGGAAGAAGGCGATCGGGTACCCAATTTGCCCGAAGCCGTTTAGGGCCAAGGCGTAAATGCCCCCGGGTGCGAGGCCGGCGAGGAGCATCGCGGCCCCCGCGGCGATTATCGAAAACACGATCTGGATAAGGCGCCGGAATTTGGGCACGGGCGCCTTCGCCGCCAGGGTCGCAGGCCTTGTGGCGCCGAGCACGAGTATCGACGAGAGAAGGAAGGGGATGAAGGGAAGGAAAGACGGCGCCGCGGCAATGGCGTAAGGCAGGAAGGAAAGGAATGGCAGGTCGCTTGCGGAGGCCGGGATATCCGTGATGCCGGAGCTGCTCAGGGCACGGCAATATGCGAGCGCTGCGTCATTGGTCTCTCGGTCTCCCACGATGGACCCGGATTGGAAGCCTTCGCCCATGAGCGCGTAGTAGCTCTCGGCAGAATCGAGAAAGGCGGCGTCGGTCTGAGCGGCAAGGGCGGCGTTCGCGTATCTTGCAAGCTCCGCGTCATTTTGCTGCTCTGGAGATAGGTCTGTGCCGCTGGCCTGGGGCGCGCGCGTATTGAATGCGTCGACAAAGCCCTGCATGCCCTGTTTCATAAAGAAGGGCCCGTAGATGGGTGAATTGAACGCAATGGGGACGGAAAAGGCTGCAGCGAGAACGAGCGTACAAATCCATACGGCCTTGTCTCTTAGGATTAGTTTGAGAAGAAGTCGACAGTACATTTAGAAGCACCTACGTTCCTCAAAGAATCGTTAGATTAATAATGACAGACCGAATGAAGATGCGTGCGACGGGGGCGAGGCGAATGGCTGAGCGGTATCGATATGCGGGTTCAACGGTATCACATTTGCCACATAGATTTTTAACTTGCATTTCTACCCGCCCTTTTCGTAGAGTCGCCGATACGTGCTTAGCGCACCCTCGGCGCGTCCGGCAGGCTTTGCGAAATGGGATCCAGGAGACTTCGGCGCAGCATCATCTTGCGGAATGCTTCTAATGAGCCTCCCATCCTTCAAAAACAGAATCTCATCGCACAGCCTATCGACCGAATCCAAGATGTGGGATGACATGATGATGCACGTACCAGAATCGGCCAGCTTCCTGAGAATCTCGGAATGCAAGTCCACCCTGCTGGGGTCGAGCGCGTTCATGGGCTCATCTAATAGAAGGTACCGCGCGCCCGTCGCATACGCAATCGCCAGGGTAAGCTGCTGCTTCATGCCCTGGCTCAGAGTGCGGATCCTCATCTTCGCGAACTCGCCTATCTGCGTTTGTTCCACTATCTCTTCGATATCGCGAGCATGCGGCCACATATCGCAAACCATCTTGAGGTGATCTTCCGCACGCAATCCGGGATACAGCAGCGTCCCCTCACCAGGTGCATAGAAGATCATAGAACGGACCTCTCTCGCACCCGTACCCTGCACCTCATCCAGAACGATGCTCCCGTCCACGCGAGGACCCGGCAAACCTGCCATCGCACGCAGCAACGTCGTCTTTCCATGCCCGTTCGGAGCGACGAGACCGTAGACCGTACCCGGGGCAAACTCAGCGTTCACCGAATCTACGAGCACCTTCTTTCCATAAGAGATCGTCAGCGTTTGAAGGTCAATCATCGAGATCATCCCCTTTCGATCTTTGGAACACTCAGGCGCACCATCAACGGAGATACGGCGCCCAAGACCACCAGCAGAGCGCCCGATGCGCCGACGACCTCTCCAAAAGGCATCGCGTTCGTCCCTCGCCCAAGGAACCCAATCGTCCCCACCTGGGAAGCGGGATCAAACGAGGCGAATGGAGCCAGCAGCGCGACGCCCATGCCCACGCTTTCAACATGAGCGCTCAACGAACCCAACACCAAGAGAACCGCGCAAACCATTCCGGTGACAACGGGGTTGCGGCTAATCGCTGCTGTCAACGCAGCGACGACGGAAATCACGCCGTATGCCATGACCAGCAACGGAATACTGCACAACACCGCCTCCCCCACCATGGACGTTGTCGAAGCTCCCGCCCGAATGAGAGCGACGGGATACTCCGATCCACCCGCACCGTTCTTAATCACGGACACAACGACAGCGGGAACCATCGACACCAAAAGCAGCACCAAGCCAAGCAGGAGAGCCAGCGCAACAGCCGTCAGAAAACGCACATGCGCTGTTGCGGGGATCTGGAGAACCAGAAGGGAACGACACTGCAGGTGGGTGCACGCGAGCGATGTGACAACCACGGGCAACAGCAAAAATAAGGAGGGAAGCGCTGCCTGGAGATACGAAAGGAGGATTAATGGGGGCATCTTCGTACTTAACTCGTAAACCTTGGGGTCCGGCAAGCTCGCGATCGACTCAAGCAGAAGGGCGCGCGCCTCCGCACGAGAAGGAGTCTCCGGCTCGATTCCGATCGATTGCAGGAGAGTCGCATCTGCCGCGCCCAGCTCACCTCGAGCGCGCTCGTACGTCGCAAGGCTTCGAAACCCCTCCGCAGGCATAGGCGCGTACACGAAACCCGAAAGAGCATCCCGCATGTCTTCCAGGGCCGCTTTGCCCTCGACGTCCATATTCGCAGCGTTCTGCTCTAAATACCGATCTATTGAACGGAGCTCCCCATCCCTATACCGAACAGCGGAAACGTTATCAGCGTCAGGAAACATCTCGACCAGAGCCGGGGCCAGCATCGTCGTCGACATTGCAATCGCGCATACGGCGAGGGTAGGAGAACGCAGGAGCAGTTTCCCCATCGTTCTTACGTATGCAACGGCGGAGGCACAAGCGCTCGAACGAGTTGCCGTTCTCGATGCAGTGAAGGAACCTCTCTCAAGACAAATCGGGGATATCGGGCACGCGCAGCCGCTCTTTCCAGCAACGCAAAGCAGGCTAATTGCCAGCACCTCGATCCCGATTGCGCATACGAGGGCAATCGCGCCACGCTCGAAGCAAAGTCCAGGCAGATTCACTATCTGCGTTGTCGGGTACGGGCTATAGGCGCCGACGGTCAACTCAGTGTTCGCATACGTAAGGGGATTCAACAGGGCGAACTCACGTAAAGCGATGGATCTTCCGTAATACCCGGGAACCATCGTCACCCCCATCAGGGCACATACGAACACGATTCCAAGCGTAGGGTTATTGGCAATCTTCACGGCAAGGTGAACGACAAGCGAGATGAACGCTGCCACCAAGAATTGCAAGATGGCCGTCTGCGCGAACACCAGCCAAGCCGGTTTGATAACCGGAGTCGCATATTGAATGTAGCCTATCGGATAGAACGGCGAGCCCGGGCCATTCTTCACAAGCGCGGCGATTATCCCTGGAAGATTGATGGCGAGGACGGCAAGCATTGCAAAAACACTCGCCCATACGCTCGATGCAACAAGTCTACCCAGCTCGCCCATCGGTGCCTGGATGATGAGCTTTTCACGTTTGTTAAGACGCGCGGCAAGGAACGAGACGGCAACGGCCGTTGCGACCCATAGCAAGTACTCCTTCGATCCGTCATAATAGGTGTACTCTCCATCCGATATCTGCAGAAACGGAAGTAGGGGAGAGAGCGGTGCCAAGATAAGACGTCCCGCGGCAAGAGGGTACAGAAGCGCGGGCATGCTTGATGAAGAGGTATAGACACCGTCCTCCCCCGCATTCACAAGCGCATCCGCATAGGATGCTGACAATTCCTGCTCAACACGGGTTATTCCCGACTCGAGGTATTCGACCCGTCCGTCGATGCCAGCCGCGCTCCTGAAGACGGGCAGAGCACAAAGAACCATCAACGCAACAACGACAACACAGAGCGACCTGGAGGAGAGAAGCGACCTAAAGATCGCCTTCGAGATTTTGAGCATATTCATCGCCAACCTTAACCTCATCCAGTCGGAACAGAGGGGCCGAACAAAATGCTCGGCCCTTCCTCGCATCTAGTAGGTGCTATAGACAAATTGCCATTTATCAGTTGTGCCAAGAACACCACAGGAGCACATTGCAGCGAGGCGGGATTCCCTATGATGCGCGGATCGGCGATAGCCATTTCGGTAGGAGATCGTCTTGTAAGAGATGTTGAACATCGAGATGCTGTGCCCGCTTACGCCGCGAGGACAGCTGTAGCTCCAGTAGGTATCGACGACGTCGTCCGTATACCCGAGGGGCTCAACGAGGGCACACTGGCTGCTCTCCTGGGAAGGAGGCATCGGGGTATCCGCAAAAGCGGGGGCTCCCGGCAGCAACAGACAAAGAGCGAGGCCGAGGAAAACCAAGAGCTTACACGACTTAACAGTACCGAACATAATCCTCTCCAATCTAGAGGGGTTTCGGTTGCAGCATGCTGTGATTACTTGCCGGCAAAGTCAATTTAACATAAACTGTTAAAAAGTAACCTGAGTTTTTTAAATTCTTCGGAGGTTATTATGAGTTCCGACAATCGCACTCCCCGGCTTCATTCCTTCCGCATCGCATGTGCGATAGCCTCTGCGACCCTTTGCGCCACCGCCATCGCACAAGTGGCGTTCTCCTTAAAGCCAGCAATCGAAGTGCTCGACAACCCTGTAATTGCAGACTCCCCCGCGTATCCAGCCCTTGCGATCTCGACATTGGTCCCTGCCGTCATCGGTATCGCTACGACCATCCTCAGCGCCGTTCTCGTGTGGACGATCAAGAGCGGAGACCCCTTCAAGAAAGGGTCTGCGACATGCTTGAAGGTGCTCGGCATTCTCTTCGTTGTTCAAGCTGCCACCAGCCTCTACGCCGGCTCACTCAAAACCTCCGTTTCGATGTTTGGCGGCGAGGGGGCCGTCGGCGCCCAAGAGATCGCTTCATCATTCGATTGGACCTCTCTGGTTCTCGGCATCGTCCTGTTCATGCTTTCCCAGCTCTTCTTGTACGCCCGAGAGCTGTACCTCGACTCCGACGAGATTGCGTAAGGAAACGCCATGCCCGTAATTGTTCGCCTCGACAAGATCATGGCCGAGCGAAAGATTTCCTCGAACGAACTTGCCGAAAGGATTGGAACCACGCCCGTGAACCTGTCCCGTATTAAAAAAGGGCATATTCGCGGCATTCGCTTCAACACACTCGAGCAGCTATGCCTCGCCCTTCGTTGCCAACCCGGAGACCTTCTCGAAGTCATGAGCGAAGAGGATGCCCGAAAGGAGTTCGGACTCGATTGGTCCGCCGAGGATTAGAGGGCGGTCGTACTCGCCCTGCACACGGGGATGCGAATCGGCGAGGTCTGCGGCCTTCGGTGGTGCGATGTGGATTTCGAGACGGGCCTGATCTCGATCAGACACTCGGTGGCGTACGCGAAGGGAATGGGTTCGTTCATCAAGGACACCAAGACCCATGACGCCAGGGGTATCCCCATCGACCCGGTCGGCCTACTCCCCTTCCTGAAGGAGACCCACGAGATCGACTGCGGAAAGCTGCGCTTGCGCGGCCTTACCGGGGCGGTCGAGATCGGGGACTGCTACATCCTGTCGGAGCCGGGCGCGACCTTCGCGACGACAAGCTATATCCGCAGGGCGTTCAAGACGTTCTCGGAGACCAACGGCCTCATGGGCACCAACGACGAGCTGATCACGTTCCACGGCCTTCGCCACACGTTCGCAACGCAGTGGATCCGCCAAGGCGGCGATATCAAGGCGCTCCAATCGATCCTCGGCCACAAGGACGCCATGGCGACGCTCAACGTCTACGCCGACATCGAGCCCATCTCCAAAATCCATAACATGCTGCGCGCCACGCCGTGCCTTTGGCGCGGGCACCTCGGGCCGAGGGTCGATCCGGGTCCCATGTTCCAACAGAGGATCCAGGAGTCCATCGAGACGCTCCAGGCGTTCGGCTACGGCATCACCGAGCCGGACGACCGAAATATCGCCATACGCGACGTGAAGACGAACAGTTGGCTCTAGCTCACCGAGTACGCGGCAGTGCTGGGCCCATCCCAACTGAGGTCACGGTGGTCCGATAGGGGCGCCGCCCGCGGCATGCGCCGCGGAGCGGTATCCCCTACCGAAGGGCGGGGATGCCCTCCGCTTCCAGTTCGGAATCAGCCGTCGGAGGCGTTCGGCTGACTGCGGGAACGGCCTGTCCGCTCAATGTGTTCGGCTGAGATCGGAAATCAACCCAACACGAGCCGGACACGCGCCAGACGGCTCTTCCCCGTACGGCCTTCCCCCTTACGCTCATGTTGCAGACGTGTAACGCCGCTGTAAGCGCACCTCTTTTGGCGCCAGACAGGTACAATGATGAACACTGTACCGTAGCGGAGCGCCCCGCGCGCGCCGCAACCACGCGAAAGGGTTTCCCATGGCCGAGATCTCGTCCTCCCGTATCGTCATCACCGTCCTTGGCAAGAACCGCCCCGGCATCGTCGCCGGCGTCACCCGTGTCCTGGGCGAGGCCAACGTCGACATCCGCGACATCACGCAGTCCATTATCGAGGACATCTTCACCATGACCATGCTGGCCGATACCGCCGAGTCCAAGCTCGACTTCGCTGAGCTGCAGAAGGCCCTGGCCGAGGCCGGCGAGCTTTCGGGCGTCAACGTGTCCATCCAGCGCGAGGACGTCTTTAACTTTATGTACCGCCTGTAGCGAACAGGCCGTGCAGGAACAGGCCGGCGCATCTGCACTCAAGCACGCCGCCCCCACACGGCCCGGAGAGGAGCGCACATGGCCTACGACGCCAAGAAAATCTATTACCGCTTCGATGACCACTTGAGCCGACTGGTTCTGGATTACGAAGCAAGCCGCCAGATTTCGTCTGAGAGCGAAAGCCTCTACCACGGCCTGCCGACCGACCCTTATGACGAGGGCTTGTTCGAAGAGCACAATGTCAAGCGCGGCCTGCGCAATGCCGACGGCTCGGGCGTGGTCGCGGGCCTCACTCGTATCTCGGATGTGCACGGCTACAACAAGGTCGACGGAAAGGTCGTGCCCGATCAGGGCAAGCTCACGCTTCGCGGCTACAGCATCGAGGATCTGGTCAACAATGCCCAGGCCGAGAATCGCTACGGCTACGAGGAAGTCGCCTATCTGCTTATCACGGGTTCGCTGCCCAACAAGGAAGAGCTCGACGGCTTTTGCGAGCGCCTGGGCGCCTTTAGACATCTGAGCGACGAGTACGTTAAAGAGTTCCCTATGACCACGGTATCGTCGAGCATCATGAACGTGCTCCAGCGCGCCGTACTGCTGCTCTACGCCTTCGATGCCGAACCAGACGTGATCACGCCCGAGCACGAAATCGACGTCGCCATTTCCATGCTCGCACGTCTCCCGCGCATCGCCGCCTTCGCACACATGGCCTCGGTCGCCAAGCTTCGCGGCTCCGAGGTTCACGTGCCGCACCCCACGCCCGGTCTCTCCACCGCCGAGACCATCCTACAGGTCCTGCGCGGCGGCATGGCGTTCACCCGCGATGAGGCGATGCTGCTCGACGTTATGCTCATGCTGCATGCCGAGCACGGCGGCGGCAACAACTCCACCTTCGCTTGCCGCGTGCTGTCGTCTTCGGCCACCGACCCGTATTCCGCCTACGCCGCGGCTATCGGCTCGCTCAAGGGCCCGCGCCACGGTGGTGCCAATGCCAAGGTCGTGTCTATGCACGAGGACATCCGCGCGCATGTCTCCAACTGGGAGGACGAGGACGAGGTCGCGGCCTACCTGGGCAAGATCCTCGACAAGCAGGCCTTCGACGGCACGGGCCTCATCTACGGCATGGGCCACGCCGTCTATACGCTCAGCGACCCGCGCGCCGAGGTCTGCCGTCGTTACGCGCGCACACTTGCCGCCAAGAAGAACCTGGGCGATGAGTTCGCGCTCATCGAGCGCATCGAGCGCCTGGCACCCCAGGTCATGCGCGACCACGGCATGACCAAGCCCATCTGCGCCAACATCGACCTGTACACGGGCTTTATCTACAAGATGCTCGGCGTGCCCGAAACGCTCTTTACGCCGCTATTCGCCGTCGCCCGCATGGCCGGCTGGTCGGCACACCGCATGGAAGAGCTCTTCTGCGCGCACCGCATCATCCGTCCCGCGTATCGCCCGGTTATCGAGCCGCTGGAATACAAGCCGCTCGCCGATCGCTAGGACGCGGACCGTTATAGAACCCGAGCGTGGCCAGGGCATCACCGCCCTCGGCCACGCTTTTTATGACAGTAGAAAGGATCGCAGCGAATGATTGTGTTTTCCGATATGGATGGAACGCTGCTGACGAGTGATAAGCAAATGAGCGATGCCACCTGGGCGATGCTCGACGAGCTCGCACGTCGTGGCATCGAGTTTGTTCCCTGCACGGGACGTCCACTGTCGGGCATCTTTAAGCCCATTCTCGCCCATCCCGCCGTGCACTACGCGGTCTGTGCCAACGGCGCCAGCGTCTGGCAGCTCGACGAGGATACGCCCACCGACGCCTCGCGCGCCACGTGCATCTTGAGCCGTCCGCTCGACCGTGGCATTGCCCACCGCATCCATCGCATTGCCGCCGGCCACGATGTGACCTTCGATATCTTCGCGGATGGGCAGTGCTTCCTCCCCCGCTCGCTATACGGGCGTCTGGATGAGTTCTGTGGCGGCGACCCCCACATCGCGGCTTCGCTCAAGCGCACACGAACGCCGATCGACATGAATATCGACAGCAAAATCGACGAGGTCGAGACGCTCGAACGCATCGCTATGTACTGGCACGACCCCGCCGATCGCGACGCCATCGCGGCGGCGCTCGACACGCTCGGAGGCATTGAGGTCACGCGTTCGTACGCCATGAATATCGAGGTTATGGGCGAAGGCGCCACCAAGGGAACGGCCCTCACGTGGCTGTGTGAGCATCTGGGCGAGCGTCTCGCCGACGCCTGGGCGTTCGGCGACAACATCAACGACATCCCCATGCTGCAGGCAGCGGGCCATGGCATGGCCATGATCAACGCCGAGCCCGAAGATCGCGAGGCCGCCGACGCCATCACCGAATACGACAACGACCACGACGGCGTCGCCCGCACCATCATGGCCGCCCTCGCCTAGTCATTGGTCAGTCATTGGGGACGTTCTTAAACGACTAGTCACTGGGGACACTCTTCGCAAAAAGCTGCAAGGACTGTCCCCCACTGTCGGCAGAAAAGGAACGTCCCCATCTGCCGAATTAGGAGAGACTCTCCAGCACGCGACGGAGCTCCTGCTGGACGGCGTGGTCGCGGTTGCAACCCACCACGCGATCGGCCACCGCCTTAAGCGCGGGGCGCGCGTTTTCCATCGCGCAGCCCGTGCCGACAAAGCGAATGATCTCGTAGTCGTTCATCGAGTCGCCAAACGCCATGACCTCGTCGCGACCAATGCCGTAATGCTCCGCGAGCTGCGCGATACCCGAGGCCTTCGACACACCAGGCTGCATGGCATCGATCCACGCGTTGCCCGAAGGCGCAAAAGTAAAGAGCTGACCAAGTTCGCGCTGTAGCACGTACGCACTGTCCATAACCGCACTGTCGTCGCAAAAGATACTCGCCTTGATGATATTTACGCTGGGATCGGGCAGCTCCCAAATGCGCTCGGCATTGGGAAGGTCCTTATCGACCTCACGCACGAACTTGCTCTCGTCATCGAGCAGGAAGGACTTGGTACGGTCAAAGAGCGCAAGATGCAGATTGGGAAACGTCGCGACGGCCTGGGCGAGCCTTCGAATCGCCAGGTGCGAATACACCTCACGGTCTACCATCTTACCGTCGGCGTAGACTTGGGCGCCGTTAGCGGCGACAAAGTCCATCTTGTCGCGAACGGGCGCAAAGAACTCGCACAGGCGATCGTAGCGACGACCTGACGATGCGGCGAAATGCACGCCATGCTCGTGTAGCGCCAGAATCAGTTCGTAGGTCTCGGGAGGCACCTGGCCGTTTTCGTCAAGCAGCGTGCCGTCCATATCGGATGCAATCAGTTTAAACATAGAAAAGCTCCCTTCGGGCTTGTTGGAATCGAACGTGTATCCGATTCCAACGTACCCAAAGGGAGCTCAAATAAGACTCCGCGGGCGTAAACGTTACAAGGACCTGGCAAATAGCTCACACATGCCAGAGGTCTCACGGTCGCGGCGTCAGGCGACACGCCACCCCGATGACTAGTCGGCGTAGGTGAAGGTTGTAACGTCGAACATGCCCTCGGGGCGGATGCGGAGCGTCGGGATAACCGGCAGGGGCAGGAAGATGATGCCCATGATGGGGTCGAGCGGCGGCTCAATACCCATGGCGCGTGCCTTGACCATAAAGTCGTCGTGCTGCGCGGCAACGTCCTCGGCCGTGCCTTCGCTCATAAGGCCACCGAGCGCCAGCGGAATGCGCGCCACGACCTCGCCGTTACGCACCAGCACGTGGCCGCCCTGGCCCACGGCCTCAACGGCAGCCATCATATCGGCCGCGTTGTCGCCCACCACGCACACGTTGTGCGAGTCGTGGCCGATCGTCGAGGCGATGGCACCGCCCGTAATGGTAAAGCCACGCACCCAGCCGCGACCAATGTGCTTGCCAACAAGACCCAGGCCCGCAGGGCCATCACCGTCGGCCCCCTCGGCCTGCAGTGACAAGCCGCGGCCGTGGCGCTCGATCAGCATAATGCGGCGCAGGCCCTCGGCATTCTCGGGACGAGCCATGCCCGTGATGGCCTTGCCCGGCACCACGTCGATCACGGCCTCGCCCGGCTTAAAGGCATAGTCGAACACGTCAAGCGATAGCTTCGGCAGCTTAACGGAAGCACGCAGCTCATCGGCAAGGGCCGCAACCTCGGCCATCTCGGGTGCGATCTCGCCCACAAAGGTGCCGTCCTGCGCCACCAGAGCACCGGCGGCATATACGCGATGCGGAGCCGTGGCAAACGTCAGGTCGTTGAGTACCAGCAGGTCGGCACGCTTGCCCGGGGCGATGGCGCCACGCAGCTCGTGCGGGTCGCGGCAACCGTGGTCCAGGCCAAACGCCTCGGCCGTGGAGAGGGACGCCATAGAGATGGCAACCACGGGGTCGATACCGGCCTCGATAGCCACGCGACAGGCATTGTCGATCATGCCGGTCGCAAGCGCATCGGAAGGGGCGCGGTCGTCAGTCGCAAAGCAACAGCGGCGGGCGCGCGCGGGATTCTCCAGCAGCATCGGCGACAGGTTGGCCAGGTCATGGCTGCAGGTGCCCTCGCGCAGCATCACGTACATGCCACGAGACAGCTTGTCGAGCGCCTCCTCGGGAATCGTCGACTCATGGTCGGCGATAATGCCCGCCGCGGCATAGGCATTGAGGTCCTTGCCGGCAACGAGCGGCGCATGGCCGTCGACCTGCTTGGACGGCGTCTGGTTGGCAGCATCGATGCGAGCACAGGTCTCAGGATCGGCCATAAAGACACCCGGCAGGTTCATCATCTCGCCCAGGCCAAAAACGTCGCCCGGATGCTCGGCAAAAAACGCCTGCATGTCAGCGGCGGTAATCACAGCGCCCGCTTGCTCATCGGGCAGCGCGGGCACGCACGAAGGCATCATGTACTTGATGGAGATGGGTGTACGGCGGCCGTCCTCGATCATAAAGCGCAGACCGTCCAGGCCCGCCACGTTGGCAATCTCGTGGCTGTCGGCAATGGCGGTGGTGGTACCGCGCGTCGCCGCCATGCGCGCATACTCGGCGGGGCGGATGTTCGAGGACTCAATGTGCAGATGTCCGTCGATAAAACCGGGGGCGAGATAGCGACCCTGGCAGTCGATAACCTCGGCAGCCTCATAGGTACCGGCGGCATCGTCGCGCCCGTTGTAGAGCACGCCGACGATTACGCCGTCCTTGACGGCAACGCTACCGGGCGCCACGCGCTGACCGTACACGTCGACAATCTGCGCATTGGCAAACAGCGTGTCGACGGGCACGCGGCCCTCGGCGGCCTCGATCACAGACCTCATGACCTCAACGGACATACATACTCCTTTAACTGTAGAAAAAAGCTGCGGAGCGGACGAGCCTTCACCGCAGCAAGCTAATAGCCATTGTATGCCCAAAAGAAAGTCCCGCTAACACCCCTTCCGCTTAACGGCACCGCCAAATGATCCCTCCGTCCCCAAGGGATCGTCGTAACCAAAAAGGCCGCAGTCGGGATTCCCGGCTGCGGCCTTATTGCACTTGTGAGGTCAACTCGCTCGTTAGACCAACTTAAAGCCCTTGCGCTTGCCCACGGAGAGGGTGTCGCCCAGTTTGAGGGCGCTCGGATCGATGTTGTAGCTCTTGGGAGCCACAGCCTTGCCGTTGACCTTGACGCCGCCGCCGTCGATGTCGCGGCGGGCCTGACCGGCGCTGGCCGAAAGGCCCAGGTCCTTGAGCAGGCCGGCGAGGTAAATCTGGCCCTCGTCGTTGACGGTCAGTTCAACGTGCTTCTCGGGGAAGTCGGCAAGCTGGCCCTCCTTGAACACACGGTCGAACTCGGCCTGTGCCTCGTCGCCGGCGCCGGCGCCGTGGTAGGTGTCGCACAGGTCGCGGCCCAATGCGCGCTTGAGCTCGTAGGGGTCGGCAGAACCATCGGCCAAGGCGGCGTCGATCTTGTCGACCTCGGCCGGGGCGAGCGAGCTGGCCAGACGATAGTACTTGCCGATCATCTCGTCGGGGATGGACATGGTCTTGCCGAACATATCCTTGGGAGCATCGGTCAGGCCGATGTAGTTACCGTAGGACTTGGACATCTTACGGACGCCGTCGGTGCCCTCGAGCAGCGGCATGGTGAGCGCGATCTGCGGTTCCATGCCCATCTTCTCCATGAGCTCGCGGCCGGCGAGCAGGTTAAAGAGCTGGTCGGTGCCGCCCATCTCGACGTCGGCCTTGATCTGCACGGAGTCGAAGGCCTGCATCACAGGGTACAGGAACTCGTGCAGGGCAATCGGCGTCTGGGACTGGTAGCGCTTGGTAAAGTCGTCGCGCTCGAGGATGCGGGCGACGGTGAACTTGGAGCACACCTGCAGCAGGCCGGCCAGGTCCATCGAAAGGATCCAGTCGCCGTTGTGCACGATGGTGGTCTTCTCGGGGTCCAGGATCTTCATGGCCTGGCTCACGTAGGTCTCGGCGTTGGCCTCGATCTGCTCCTGCGAAAGCTGCGGGCGGGTGGAGTTCTTGCCCGAGGGGTCGCCGATCAGCGCAGTGCCGTTGCCGATGATAAGGGTGACGTTGTGGCCCAGGTCCTGGAACTGACGCATCTTGCGCAGGGGCACGGCATGGCCCAGGTGCAGGTCGGGGCTGGTGGGATCGACGCCGAGCTTGATGTTGAGGGGCTCGCCCTTCTCAAGCTTCTTGCGAAGGTCGGCCTCGGGGACGATCTGCGCTGCACCCGAGGTGATGATACGCATTTGCTCGTCAACAGACAGCATTGGGTATCCTCCTTTTGCTATAGCACCCTCACCGGATACGGCGGTGCTGGAAGTTCATAAACCCACTAATAATAACCAAAACAGCGCGACGCGGCACCTACGACAGGAAAATCCTCGTCCTGCCGCACGCGTCGATAACGACCGGCAAACGCGTGCCGTCACGTTCGACCAAAAAGCGCGCCTGCTGACGGCGCGAGCAGTCACGGCAACGGACCTGCCCCGTTGCATCCGTGGCGCAGGCGCCCTCGGCAGTCAGCAAGCAGTGCTCGCACACCATGAGCTCGGGACGGTCGGCATCGACAGGCCCCAAGACACCGGGGCAAGCGGCAAGCTCGGCAACACGCTCCGCATCATTGCCGAGCAACTCGGCCGACAAGCACACCCGCCCCGCACCGAGTCCGCGCAGCCAGGTAAGCGTGGCCCGATTGGCACAGAACACCGGCGCCGCCACGTCAAACGTTGTGCCCAGCTCGCGGGCCATCGCCACTTGTCCCAGATTGCGGCAGACGACGCGCCCGGCACGCTGCATAAGCGCCCGAGTCCGCTCGGCGTCGCCCGCGCGGCACACTTCGTCGAGCACCACCGTTGTATCGGACAGATCTCGCTCATCGCGCGGACCCACATCCATCAGCTCCCAGGCAAAGACCATACGAGCAAAATCCTCGCGCTTTGCCGGCCCCGCCGACCCCGCCAACTCCGTCGACGCACCGCCATCCACCGCAGCGTCCTCAAAGGGCAGCACCTCAACGGCACGCGCAACGGGCGCAATCGCATCCGCCTCGGCCCGCATGCGCTCCAACACCGCCGCCGTCTGATCCAACACGCCGGCGCTGCGAATCAGATAGACCTCGCAGCCCGCGCCCACCTTACGTTTGCAATGCACGACGATGCGCTCTCCCGCAGCGGCATCCACGGGGCAAGGCACCTGTGGCCAGCGCTTGGGCACATCGGGACGCGCGTCGGCACCCGGGTAAAATCGGATTTCGAGCGTGTCGCCCGCCGCCACGGCGGCATCAAGCTCAACCGTCACCTCTTCGTGACCCACAGCGACCAAGTGGCCCACGCGCACGCCCTGGTTGATCGCGCGCTCAAAGCTCATGAGCTCGGCACCCGAACGACCCCGCAGGTAAGCATCGGTAAACCCACGGTTAAACGACCTTCCCAGCTCGCGTTCAAGCTCTTCCACGGCACCGGAGTCCCACGCGCCGTCGCACAGCATATCGAGTGCCCGACGCCACACCCTCACCACGTTGAATACGTAATCGGGATTCTTCATGCGCCCCTCGATCTTGAGCGACGCCACGCCGGCATCTACAAGCTCAGGCAGATGTGCAATACCCAGATAGTCGCGCGGGCACAGCAGGCGATCTCCCTCGACGGCAACAACGCTCTGTCCCGCCTCGTCCACCAGGTCGTACGCCAGACGGCACGGCTGCGTGCAGTCGCCGCGCATCGCCGAGCGCCCACGCCGCAGGGCCGAGAACTCGCACGCCCCCGAATAGCCGATGCAAATCGCACCGTGGCAGAATACCTCGATGGGCACGCCCGTGGCACATAGCGCCGCAATCTCGTCGACCGTCAGCTCGCGTGCCGTCGTCACGCGTTCGACCCCCAGCTCATCGGCGGCAAGCCGCACGGCGCCTTCGCTATGAGCGCCCGCCTGCGTGGACAGGTGAATCTCGACCCCGGGAATCGCCGCGCGTAGCGCGCAGGCCAACCCGGCATCGGCGACAATCAGAGCATCGGCGCCCAGCTCTAGTGCATGAGCTCCCAACGCCACCGCGTCGGACAACTCGTCGTCAAATACGAACACGTTGAGCGTTACGTACACACGCACGCCATGGGCATGCGCCACGGCGCAGCCGCGTGCAAACTCGTCGTCGGTAAAACCGTGCGCACTCACACGGGCGTTAAAGCCGCCCAACCCCGCATAGATGGCATCGGCACCCGCGGCGATGGCCGCAAGCATCTGGTCGAGCCCGCCCGCCGGCGCCAGCAGCTCGGGCAGCGCCGCACCGGCAGCATCCAATCCAGTCTCGTATTGTCCGCTCGGCCCCATCGTCCGAATCGCCATCGACAAACTCCTTACCAAGGTATGCATTCACTCTGAAAAATGCCGTCTTCCAGCATACACGAGGCCTCGCGCGCCCCGTTTGGTTTATCGTGTAATAACTTATGTCCATCCTGCCCCGACGGCACATCCACCGTCCGGCACGACATACCTGGAGGTCAATATATGGGTCCTCGCCAACGACAGGGACGCAGCCGTTCAAAGACGCATGCTCTGCCCATAATCCTGCTCTCGTTTTTGGGCTTTTTGCTTATCGCGGGCGTGGCATTTGGCATCGGCATGGTCGGCAACGTCAACCGCTGGCTGTCCGATCTGCCCGACTACACCGACGCCAACGCGTATCTGGTGAGCGAGCCCACCGAGATCGTCGACTGCAACGGCAACAAGATTGCGAGCTTCTACACGCAAAACCGCAAGTCCATCACCAAGGACGAGGTCTCCCCCTACGTGCTGCAGGGCACCGTTGACGTCGAGGACGAGCGCTTCTACGAGCACGGCGGTATCGACCTGTGGGGTATCGCGCGTGCTGCGGTGGCAACCCTCGGCGGCGGTCACGAAGGCGCCTCGACGATCACCCAGCAGCTGGTGCGCAACACCATCCTGCAGGAGGAGCAGTTCGACTCGACCATTGAGCGTAAGGTGCGCGAGGCCTACATCGCCATCAAGATGGAGGACATGTACTCCAAAGACGAGATCCTCATGATGTACCTCAACACCATCTATTACGGCCACGGCGCCTACGGCATCGAGGCCGCAGCCGAGACCTATCTGTCCAAGAGCGCCGCCGACCTCACCCTGAGCGAGGCCGCGCTACTCATCGGCCTTCCCAACTCGCCTTCGCAGTACGACCCCACGGTCAATCCCGATCTGGCACTGTCCCGCCGCAACAAGGTTCTCGACAACATGCTGCGCCTGGGCCACATCACCCAGGAGGAGCACGATGCCGCACAGGCCGAGCCCATCACCCTCAACGTGACCGAAATCTCGGGCAGCGGCGTCGACGTATACTCGCAGCCCTACTTTGTCTCCTACGTCAAGCAGCTGCTGGAGCAGGAGTTCTCGACCGACGTGCTCTTTAAGGGCGGCCTGACCGTCAAGACCACCATCGACCCCACGATGCAGCAGGTGGCAGAGAATGCCGTCCGCGAGCAGCTCGACACGCTCTCGCTCGACGGCCTGGACATGGGCATGGTCGTCGTCGACCCCAAGACCGGCTACATCAAGTGCATGGTGGGCGGCTACGACTACAACGCCGACGAGAACCACGTAAACCATGCCACGGCCAAGCGTCCCGTCGGCTCCACCTTTAAGGCCTTTACGCTGGCAACTGCCATCCAAAACGGCATGAACCCCAACGTCACCCTCAACTGCAACTCGCCGCTCAAGGCCAAGGGCACCACGACCGAGGTACAAAACTACGCCAACCAGAGCTATGGCAACATCACGCTTAAGCAGGCGACGGCATACTCCTCCAACACCGGCTACATCCAGGTGGCGGAAGCCGTCGGCAACAGCAAGATCATCTCGCTCGTCAAAAAGCTCGGCATCGACCCCGCCAAGGACAACATCGAGGACGTTCCCGTCATGACGCTCGGCACCGGCTCGATCTCGCCGCTCGAGATGGCCGCCGCCTACGCGACGTTTGCCAACGGCGGCTACTATCGCCAGCCGATCGCCATCACCGAGATTGACTCTCGTACCGGTTCGGTGCTGTACCAGCACACCGACAATCCCTCACAGGTGCTTACCGAGGGCGAGGCCGCCGCGGTCACCGATGTTCTGTCCGGCGTCATGAAGGGCAGCGGTACGGGTGCTGCCGGCGCTCTGAGTGTCAACCAGCCCTATGCCGGCAAGACGGGCACCACCGACAACACCACCAACCTGTGGTTCTGCGGCTATACCCCGCAGCTGGCGTGCGCCCTGTGGACCGGCTATTCCGCGGGCGAGATCCCCATCCAAAAGTACGGCACGGACCTGCTGGGCGACAGCACCAACCTGCCTGTCTTTAAGCGGTTTATGAACACCGTTCTGACCGGTACCGAGCGCGAGGAGTTTGCGACCGGAACGGCGCCCACCTACAAGAACAACAGCGTCTGGAAGTTCTACGGCACCAACAACACCAAGAAGTCGGAGAACGACGACAAGGACGAGGACGAAGAGGAAGAGGAAACCACCACAACAACTACCACGACGACCACGACCACCGAGACCACGGGCGGCGACACCACCGGCGGCACCGGTACGACCGGTGGCTCGACGGGTGGCTCCACTGGTGGTTCGACCGGCGGCGATGGCGGCACGCCTACGCCTACGCCTACGCCTACGCCTACGCCCACTCCCGACCCCTCGCCCACGCCTGACGATACGGTCGGCTAAGAAGTACGCGACTAAAGCCAACAAGGCCCCGAGCAGCTTATTGAACTGCTCGGGGCCTTTTAGTTTGAAGCGACCTGGTGGGCGGTCTTTATACCGGCAAACAAAAAGGGGTACCGACCAACGTCGATGCCCCTTACAAGCCACTATGTCAGCGCACACAATGCCGAGCGCACGACCCGCACACCTACTTGCGAGAATTGCTCAACTTATTGATCAGCGCCTCGAGACGCTCGCCGTCCTCGGCCGTCTGGGCAATAACCAAAATCGTATCGTTGCCGGCAAGCGAGCCAAGCACATCGGGTAACTCTGCCGCATCAACGGCGGCGGCGATGCCGGAAGCCGTGCCAGGCTGAGCCTTGATCATAACCAGATTATCAGTACGCAGAACGCCCGTTACGAGCTCGGAAACCATACGCTGCAGGTGCAGGTCCTCTGCCAGAACATAGATACCCTCAGGGAGCTTACGCAGCCCCATATCGGCAATATCGCGAGAGACAGTCGCCTGCGTGCAATCAAAGCCCATAGCACGGAGCTCATCGACCAGCACGCGCTGCGTGCGGACATCCTTATTGCGCACAATATCTCTAATGGCATCCTGGCGCCCATTGCGTTTTTTAGCCATACAAACCCTCTCTCCAAAAGATGGCGGAGACAATCAATCAGTGATTGAATAGTTTAACGCTATTTGAAGGCTTTTGTGTATAAGAACGCATTTCGAAACAATTCTATGCAAGTTTGTTTCGTAATGAGCCGTTTAGGCGGTTTTTGCGCCCGTCCGGTTAAGAAAAGCTGCCAGATGCGTACACATCACGCAGCGCGCGGGCTTGGCGCTGGCGATCGGCCCAAACAACAGACCGAGTCCCCGATGGTTATCCTTGAGCGCGGCGACCATCTGACGGGTTCGAGGCGCCTCGAGCATATCACGCATGCGGGCGGAACGCTCGATTGACGACACCCCATGCGGGCTCAGACACAAATTCTCGATGCAGGCGACCAGTCCGGCAAAGTAGAACTTTTGGCTTGCCAGCTTGAGCCGACCACCGCTATCTGCTTCCGAGAGTGAGTCCGCAAGCTCGTCGAGCGCTCGAGTGTCATCGGATATCCTGGCATACATGGTGGGATCAAAGGCATCTGTAAGCTTAGGTGCCGCCGCGTGGAAACAAGCGTCGCCGCAGCCGGACACGAATCGTGCCTGCGAGAGCGCATAAGCCATAAACTCAACCGTACGGTACGCCTTGCCGCGCGACAGGCATGCCTCAAACAGCGGACGGCTATACATCACGCCAGAGGTCTGAGCGACTAGGCCGCCCAAAATCAACTGGGGCAGCCCAGTCACCGTAGAAGACTCGTCTTCTATGGCAATAGAGGCAGCATCCAAGACGCGCGAATGACGCTCGCGATGCGCATCGTATCGATCGAGCGACACCGAGGGGAGCACAATGTCTGCCGCAGTATCGCACGCGATATTGACCATCTTGGAAAGGGCCTGCGGAGCAAACCACTCATCGGCGTTCATGGCGATGATTTGAGAGCCGCGCGAGGCATCAAAACCGGCACGAAGACAAGCGCCGCGCTTCGCGTCCTCGACGTCAATCAAATCAATATGGATGTCCCTGTCGGCAGCAACTTGAAGCGAATGGCGCACACCGGGCGCAGCATCGCGGCAGACAACGACAATCTGCAAATCGTAGAGGTCTTGGTTCTGGATACTCTCGAGCGCACGCATCGCATAGCTGGGCGAACCTTCTACCACAAGGATCACCGAAAGTCGCGGATGCGAACCACGTCGAACCAAATTATCCGTCCTCTCGACAGCAATGAATCAAACCGTGGTTCATGGTACACCCCGGCAATAAAAGCAATGAGACACCGGTTGCATTGCACGCCAAGAACAGATGTTGCACACGCGCAGCCCACAGATGACAGGTGTCGACGCACGACACGTCAAGCCCTCCCCTAGTCGAGCACGACAAGCTCGGCGGGATCGTAATCCACGCCCATAAACGTAAGGCCGCAGGCAGGAGCCGTGGGGCCCGCAGCGGTACGGTCGCAAGCATCGATAACCTCGCGCATCCACTCGGGTTCACGGCGATGCATGCCAATCTCGACAAGCGTGCCCACGATCGTACGGACCATCGAATGCAGAAACGCATTGCCCTCGATGGTAAACGTCAGGATGTCCTCGCCAAACGCAACCTCATGGCCAAATTCGGCACGCATCACGCAGCGATGCGTGGGCTTGCCAACGGCCGAGGCAACCTTGCAAAAGCTTTTAAAGTCCTGCTCACCCAGCAGCGCGGGGCAGGCAGAAGACATAGCCTCAACATCCAAGGGATAGCGATGCCACCACACGGCACCGCGGGACAGCACGGGGCGCGCATCGCGATCGGCAATACGGTATGTATACGTACGGGAATGCGCGTCAAAGCGTGCAGAAAAGCCTTTACGGGCCCTGTAGACCTCGTTTATGGCGATATCTTTGGGCAGCAGGGCATCCATGGCCCGCAGCCACCTACGGCGCGTCAGAGCGAGCTCAGCGTCCGTAACGGGCACGCTGATGTACTGAGCCACGGCATGCACGCCGGCATCGGTACGCCCCGCGCACGTCAGATCGATCGGGCGGCGAAGCAGCGTCTCGATGGCTCGACGTAGCTCACCAGCAACCGTCGTCTGTCCCGGCTGCTCGGCAAATCCGCTATACGACGAGCCATCATAGGCCACACGAAATACGAGTGTGGCGTCAAGCTCGGAAATCGAATTGAAATCAGACGGCGCAGTCATGGGCGCTCCCAACAAACAAGCAACGGCATCGCGACAAAAAAAGAGGGGTACGCGAACGTACCCCTCGAATATAGCCTATGCAGACGGAAAGTCTACTCAGCGGTCTCCTCAGCAGGAGCCTCCTCGACGGCCTCGACCTTCTTGGGAGCAGCGGCCTTCTTGGGGGCCGGAGCAGCCTTCTTGGCCTTAGGCGTGCAAGGCTCGGTGACGAGCTCCATGATAACGATGGGAGCGTTGTCGCCCTTGCGGTTGCCGAGCTTCATGATGCGGGTGTAACCGCCGTTGCGGTCCTGCCACATGCCCTGGGCAGCCTTGTCGAAGATCTCGGCAACGAGCTGCTTATCGCCGAGCTTGGCGATAGCCAGACGACGAGAGTGCAGGTCGCCCTTCTTGGCCCAAGTGATGATCGGGTCGACGACCGAACGCAGCGCCTTAGCGCGGGTCTCGGTGGTCTTGATGCGGTCGTTCTCGAAGAGGGCCTTAGCAAGGCTCTTCTTCATGGCCTTGGTGTGGCTCGCATCGGTGCCGAGCTTCAGGCCCTTCTTAACGTTGTGACGCATGGTCTAGTTTCTCCTCAAATATGCGAAGCATTAAGCCTTCAGGCTCAGGCCCATGGACTCAAGCTTGTCCTTCACTTCCTCGATCGACTTAACACCGAAGTTACGGATGTTGAGCAGATCGTTCTCCGAGAACTCAACGAGCTGACGGACCGAGTGAATGCTGGCGCGCTTAAGGCAGTTGTAGGAACGGACAGAAAGGTCCAGATCCTCGATCTGCTTGTCCAGCTCGGCGTTGTCGTTGGTGACCTCGGGAGCGAAGATCGAAGCCTCCTCCTCGACCTCGGGGGTCTCGGCAAGGTTCATAAAGGCAGCCATATGCTGGTTGATGATATTGGCAGCCTGGACCACGGCGTCGCGCGGAGCGATGGAGCCGTTGGTCTCGATCTCGAGGACAAGGCGGTCGTAGTCGGTGTGCTGACCGACACGGCAAGCCTCAACGAGCTTGGCGCAACGGGACACCGGCGAGTACAGCGAGTCGACGTGGATCACACCGATGGGATCGTTGTCGCGCTTGTTAGCCTCGCCAGAGACATAGCCGCGGCCATAGCCGATGCGCATGCTCATGGTGAGATGGCCACCCTCGGTGAGCGTAGCGATGTGCTGCTCGGGGTTGACCAGCTCAAACTCGGACGGAATAAAGAAGTCCGCACCGGTGACCTCGCAAGGGCCGTCAACCGAGATGGTGGCGGTCGCCTCGTCGGTCGTGCCGAGAGCCCTGAAGACAAGACCCTTGACATTCAGGACGATGTCGGTGACATCCTCGACCATGTTAGGGATGGTCATGAACTCGTGCTGCGCACCATCGATCTGAATAGCCTCGACGGCGGCACCCTCGAGCGAGGACAGAAGAACGCGACGAAGGGAGTTACCCAGCGTATCGCCGTAGCCACGCTCGAGCGGCTCGACGGAGACACGAGCAGACGTCTCGTTGATCTCTTCGACCTGAACCTGAGGCCTAATGAATTCTGACATGTATTACCTCCAGCCTCAGCAGCCCGGATGGACTACTTAGAGTAGAGCTCGACGATGAGCTGCTCGTTGATATCACCGCTGATCTGCTCACGCGTCGGCAGAGCGAGCACGTTACCAGACAGCTTCTCGATATCGACCTCGAGCCAGCCAGGGACCTCAAAGCGCTCGGAGGAAATCAGAGCCTCCTTGATGGGGAGGAGGTCACGGAACTTCTCGCCGACAGCGACGACGTCGCCGGCCTTGACGCGGTAGGACGGAATATCCACGCGCTTGCCGTTCACGGTGAAGTGACCGTGACGGACGGACTGACGAGCCTCTTTGCGGGTGCGGGCGAAGCCAAGACGGAAGACGACGTTGTCAAGGCGAGACTCAAGGATGATCATGAGGTTCTCACCGGTGACGCCGTTCATCTTACGGGCCTTGTTGAAGTAGCCGTGGAATTGCTTCTCCAGAACGCCATAGATGAACTTGACCTTCTGCTTCTCGCGCAGCTGCATGCCGTACTCAGATTCCTTGCGACGGCGCTTGGGCTGACGGATAGATTCCTTCTTGCTGCTGTAACCGAGCTCAGCGGGATCGATCCCGAGCTGACGGCAGCGCTTAAGAACAGGAGTCCTGTCGATTGCCATATTGATACGATCCTTTCAGTTACACGCGGCGACGCTTCTTGGGGCGGCAGCCGTTGTGCGGAATGGGGGTCTTGTCCTGGATGCTCGAGACCTCGAGGCCAGCAGCCTGGAGGGAGCGGATGGCGGTCTCACGACCGGAGCCGGGGCCCTTGACGAAGACGGAAACCTTCTTCATACCGTGCTCCATGGCCTGCTTGGCAGCAGCCTCGGCAGCCATCTGGGCAGCGAACGGCGTGGACTTACGGGAGCCCTTGAAGCCCACCTGGCCAGCCGACTTCCAGGAAATGACGTTGCCCTGGGGATCGGTGATCGAAACGATCGTGTTGTTGAACGTAGAACGAATGTGAGCCTGGCCCACGGAAATGTTCTTACGGTCCGCGCGCTTCAGACGGGCAGCGCGAACGTTCTTCTTAGCAGTAGCCATCTATCTAGCGCTCCTTATTTCTTCTTCTTAGCACCGATCTGACGCTTCGGGCCCTTGCGGGTACGAGCGTTAGTGTGGGTGCGCTGGCCGCGGACCGGGAGGCCCTTGCGGTGACGAAGGCCGCGGTTGCAGCCGATGTCCATAAGGCGCTTGACGTTCTGGTTGCGCTCACGGCGGAGGTCGCCCTCAACCATGATCTGGTTCTTATCGATATAATCGCGGATGGCGTTAACCTCATCCTCGGTGAGGTCCTTAACGCGCGTATCCACGTTAACGTTGCACTCGACGCAGATCTTCGTCGCAGTGGTGCGGCCGATGCCGTAAATGTAGGTCAGACCGATCTCAACGCGCTTCTCACGCGGGAGGTCGACACCATTAATACGGGCCAACGTAGTCTCCTCTCTTAACCCTGACGCTGCTTATGACGGGGGTTCTCGCAAATGACGAGGACCTTGCCATGGCGCCTAATGATTTTGCACTTATCGCACATCTTCTTGACCGAAGGACGTACCTTCATCGTTCTTCCTTTCGGTAGCGCTCAAACTACTTCCCTACTATCTACTCGCCCAGCCGCAGGCGTTTAAAACTATGGCTGGTCTTCACACACAATCCGACCGTAGGTTGAGCTAAGCCTGCAGCCGGAAATGGAGTGCGTGTATGCGTGCCGCTATTTGTAGCGATAGGTGATGCGACCGCGGGTCAGGTCGTACGGGGAAAGCTCCACGACAACCCTGTCACCGGGGAGAATACGGATGTAATTCATTCGGATCTTGCCAGAAATGTTGCACAGAACCGAATGACCGTTCTCGAGCTCAACCTTAAACATGGCATTGGGCAACGGTTCCTTTACCGTACCCTCGAGCTCAATTGCGTCTTCCTTCTTCACAAGCAATCATCTTTCTCTAGAAAACGACAGCGATTGAGTATTCTACAACACGTATGCACGCATCGTATTAACTTCGTAATGGCTCCACAACTAAGCGGAACTTGTTACATTTCTCCGCCTTGGAGCGAACACCAAGCACCTTGGGCATCCGTGGTGAGAATCACCGGACCGTCATTGGTAATGGCGACGGTGTTCTCGTAGTGCGCGGCGGGCAGGTGGTCGTTGGTCGTAACAATCCAACCGTCGGAGCCCGTGCTCACATGGTTGGAACCCATCGTAACCATCGGCTCGATGGCAATGACCATGCCGGCCTGGAGGCGAACGCCCCTCCCCTTCTTTCCATAGTTAGGAACGTTGGGGTCCTCGTGCATCACGCGGCCAATGCCATGACCCACATAATCACGAAGCACGCCGTAACCGTGAGACTCGGCGAGGGACTGAACGGCATAACCGACGTCCCCGATATGGTTACCGGGAACAGCCTGCTCGATGGCAGCCTTAAGGCAATCGCGCGTGACCTCGCACAAAGCCTTGGCTTCGGGCGTGGGGGTGCCGACGAAAAACGTCCATGCGTTATCGCCGACCCAACCGTCGACAACGGCTCCCGTATCGATGGAGATGATATCGCCATCGCGCAGGATCATGTCAGGGTTGGGAATACCGTGAACCACGGCATCGTTGATCGATGCGCAAATGGTCCCCGGGAACCCGCCGTAACCCTTAAAGGCAGGGGTGCCGCCATGCATGCGGATAATCTGCTCCGCGAGCTGATCGAGCTCAAAAGTCGAAACGCCGGGGCGCACCATGGCTCCAACGTGGCGGAGCGCCATCTTAGATAGCGCTCCTGCCTTCTTCATCTGCTCGATTTGCGTTGCAGACTTAATCTTGATCATAGACCGAGAGCCTCTTTGACATCCCCGTACACGGTCTCGCGAGCCTGGTCACCGTTGACCGACTTGAGCAGACCCTGGCCACGATAGTAGTCGACGAGCGGGCTCGTGGACTTCTCGTAGACGTCGAGACGGTTCTTGATGGTCTCGGGCTTGTCGTCGTCGCGCTGATACATCTCGCCGGCACACTTGGGGCAGGTAGCATCGGCAGCGGTGCCGGTGTAACCGCAGGCGCGGCAGGTGCGACGCGAAGACAGACGATCGATGATGACCTCGGGGGCCACGTCGACCAGAAGGGCGCAGTCGATCTCGCGACCCATGGCGGAGAGCTCGGAATCGAGCGTCACAGCCTGGGCGGTGTTGCGCGGGAAGCCATCGAGGATGAAGCCCTGCTGGGCGTCATCGGCGGCAAGGCGCTCCTTGACAAGGTCGATCACGAGCTGGTCGGGAACGAGCTCGCCAGCGTCCATGTACTTCTTAGCCTGAATACCAAGCTCGGTGCCACCCTTGACGGCAGCACGCAGCAGGTCGCCCGTGGAAATGTGAGCGACGCCAAACTCGGCGACGAGCTCCTGTGCGACGGTGCCCTTACCGGCACCCGGAGCTCCGAGCAATACGAGGTTCATGAGCAATCCTCCTCTAGCCTATTTAAAGAATCCATCGTAATCATACATCTTGATCTGGCCTTCGAGCTTATCGACCGTGTCGAGCACGACGCCGACCATGATGAGGATGGACGTGCCGCCAAATGCCTGGATCAGATGGTTACCCGTGAAGGAGAAGATGATCGAAGGCACGATGGCGATGAGCGCCAAAAAGACAGCGCTGGGAAGCGTGATCTTGTTGAGCGCGTTCTTGATGTAGGCCGCGGTAGCCCTACCCGGACGGACGCCCGGAATAAAGCCACCCTGCTTCTTAAGGTTGTCGGCCGTGTCATCGGGGTTGAACACCATAGAGGTGTAGAAGTACGCGAAGAACACGATGAGGACAACGTTAAGCACCCAGTTGAGCCAACCGGTCGAAAGCGCAGAGGCAACTGCCTGAATCCAGCCGATGCCGGGGAAGAACACGGCAATCTGAGCCGGGAAGTACAGCAGCGCCGAGGCAAAGATGATCGGCACGACGCCCGCGGTGTTGACCTTGATGGGCAGGTAGGTGGTCTGGCCACCCATCATGCGACGGCCCACGACGCGCTTGGCATAGGAGACCGGGATGCGGCGCTGGCCGCGCTCAAGGAAAACAATCAGCGGGATAACCAGCAGGATGATGGCGCAGATGATCACCATGGTGATGATGCCACCGGCATTACCCTCGGTGCTGGAGAAGATAGCCTGCGGAAGGCCGGCCATGATGTTCGCAAAGATGATCAGCGACATGCCATTGCCGATACCGCGCTGGGTGATGAGCTCACCAATCCACATGATCAGCATAGCGCCTGCGGTGAGCGTACCGACGATCATGAGGTCGAAGATGATCTCGGGAGCGCCGGCGCCATTGAAGCTGATGCCGAAGCTCTTAAAGAGGAAGAGGTAACCCACGGAGTTGAGGATTGCCAGAGCCAGGGTGAGGTAACGCGAATACTGCGTAATCTTGGTCTGACCGACCTCGCCCTCGCGGGCAAGCTCATGCAGGGAAGGCACGACGGCCTGGAGCATCTGGAGGATGATCGAGCTGGTGATGTAAGGCATGATGCCCAGCGAAAACACCGACACATAGCTCAACGCGCCGCCAGAGAAAAGATTCAGGAGGGCCATAGCACCTGCGGCGACCGAATTGTTATCGGTCGAGAAAAGGCCCAGCATCCCCTGGAAGGGAATGCCGGGCACAGGAACGTGCGCACCAATGCGGTACACGACGAGCATAGCTATGGTAAAAAGAATCTTTTCGCGCAATTCTTTGATGCGGAAAGCATTCTTAAGACCATTTAGCACGGCAGCTCGACCTTTCCGCCAGCAGCCTCGATCTTGGCCTGCGCAGAAGCGCTGACCTTGTCGACCTTGACCGTGAACTTCTTGGTGAGCTCACCATTGCCGAGCACCTTGACGGGCTCGAACTCGCTCTTGGTGATGCGAGCGGCCTTAAGAGCGGCACCGTCGATCACAGCGCCGTCCTCGAACTTACGCTCGAGACGCTCAACGTTAACAGCGGTGTACTCGATACGACGGGGGTTGCGGAAGCCCGGAAGCTTGGGCAGGCGCATAGCCAGCGGAGTCTGGCCACCCTCGAAGCCGGCACCCTTGGTGCCACCAGAGCGGGAACCCTGGCCCTTCTGGCCGCGGCCAGAAGTGGTGCCGTGACCCGAAGAATTGCCACGGCCGACGCGCTTGCGGTTCTTAGTGGAACCGGGCGCGGGAGTAAGATCGTGAAGCTGCATTTGCTACTCCTCTACAATCTCGACAAGGTGCTTGACCTTGAAGATCATGCCGCGGACGGACTCGTTGTCAGCAATCTCGCGAACCTCGCGGATCCTGTGGAGACCGAGGGCACGGACAGTACGGACCTGGTCCTGCTTGCAACCGTTGGTGCTGCGGACCTGCTTGATCTTGATGGTGTCAGCCATGCTTAGTTCTCCTTACCGACGAACATCTCGGAGACCGTCAGGCCACGGCGAGCCGCGACGTCCTCAGGGCTGGAGAGCTCCTTGAGGCCCTCGACGGCAGCCTTAATGATGTTGAGGCCGTTGTCGGTACCGAGGGACTTGGACAGGACGTTCTTGATGCCAGCAAGCTCGAAGAGGGGACGCACAGCGCCGCCGGCGATAACGCCGGTACCCTCGACAGCGGGCTTGATGATGATGCGGCCGGCACCAAAGTGGCCGAGAACCTCGTGCGGGATGGTGCCCTGCTCGGTCACCGGCACGTGGAACATGTTCTTCTTGGCATCGAGAGACGCCTTGGAGATGGCCATGGGCACCTCAGCGGACTTGCCCATGCCAACGCCGACGTTGCCCTTGCCGTCGCCAACGACGACGAGAGCGACGAGGCTCATGCGACGACCACCCTTGACGGTCTTCGACACGCGGTTGATGTAAACGACGCGCTCCTCGAACTCGGAGGCCTCGCGCTGCTGCTTCTGATTACGAGCCATGTGCTACATACCTCCTAGAACTCGAGACCGGCGGCACGAGCACCGTCGGCGAGGGCCTTGACGCGGCCATGGTAGATACGGCCACCGCGATCGAAGGCGACCTTGGTGATGCCAGCCTCGATGGCGCGCTTGCCAACGAGCTGACCGACCTTCTCCGCAGCCTCCTTGTTCGAGGTGTGGGTGCCCTTGAACTCGGCCTCGAGGGTCGAGGCAGAGACGAGCGTCAGGCTGGAGCCCTTGCTGTCGTCGATGATCTGGGCATAGATGTTGGCGTTAGTACGGGTCACGCGAAGACGCGGACGCTCGGAGGTACCCGAGACCTTGCCGCGAACACGACGCTGACGACGCTTGAGGCCTTCCAGCTTCGCCTTATGCTTGTTCATACGTAAACTCCTAAAAAGGTTGATCTTGCCAGCACCTGACGGGGTGCTGGTCTTATGCGAGTGAGTCGGTTACGACTACTTGGCGGCCTTACCCAGCTTGCGGCGGATGTGCTCGCCAACGTAGTGGATACCCTTGCCCTTGTAAGGCTCGGGAGGACGATGGCCGCGGATCTCAGCGGCGATCTGACCGACCTGCTGCTTGTTGATACCCTTGACGTTCACGTGGGTGTTGTCGGGAACCTCGAAGGTGATGCCCTCGGGAGCCTCGACGATCACGGGGTGCGAGAAGCCCAGGGAGAACTCGAGGTTCTTGCCCTTCTGCTGCACGCGGTAACCGACGCCGGCGAGCTCGAGCTTCTTCTCGAAGCCCTCGGAAACGCCAACAACCATGTTGTGGATGAGGGCGCGGGTGAGGCCGTGGCGGGCACGGGTCTCACGCTCGTCGTCGGGACGGGAAACGGTGAGGACGTTGTCCTCGACGTTGATAGCGAGCTTCTCAAAGACATCAAGCTCGAGCTGGCCCTTGGGGCCCTTGACGACAACGTTGTTGCCGTTGACTGCCACTTCGACTCCGGCGGGAATCTGGACAGGCTTATTACCGATACGAGACACGGTGATCTCCTTTCCTTCTACCTACCGAGCGAATTACCAGACGTAAGCGATGATCTCGCCGCCGACGTTGTGCTTGCGAGCATCGCGGTCGGTCATGACGCCATGGCTGGTGGAAATAATGGCGGTACCAAGGCCACCGCGGACGCGGGGCATGTCGGCAACGCCGGTGTACTTACGCAGGCCCGGCTTGGAAATGCGGCGGATGCCGTTGATGACCTTAGCCTTCTTGGGACCATACTTAAGCGTGATGTGCAGAGTCTTCTGGGGAACGGTGTCCTCGACATCGTAGCCCTCGATGTAGCCCTCCTCGTGCAGAACACGAGCGATCTCGACGAGCTTCTTGCTGCTCGGCATGGAGACCGTGGCCTTGTTCACAGAGTTAGCGTTACGGATGCGCGTAAGCATATCTGCGATCGGGTCTGTAAGGTTCATACAGATTCTCCTTCGTTCTTGATGAACACGTGCTCTTGGTTCTTCGCCGCCCTTAACGGCAAAGCCTTTTTAGCGCGTTTTCCCTGTTCCAAACTGATGCTTGAAACGCTGGTAGTGACTTACCAGCTGGCCTTCTTAACGCCGGGAAGCTCGCCCTTGAGTGCAAGCTCGCGGAAGCAGACACGGCACAGGCCGAACTTGCGGTACACAGAGTGCGGACGGCCGCAGCGCTGGCAGCGCGTGTACTCACGAGTAGAGAACTTCTGCTTGCGATTGCACTTGACGATCATCGATGTCTTAGCCACTTATATCCTCCTCACATAGAGTATTGTTCGCCCCAAGCGCCGCCCCCTTGTGGGAACGGCGCTCATAGGGCAGGTGAACCTATTTCTTGAACGGGAAACCGAAGGCGTCCAGAAGGGCCTTGGCCTCCTGATCGGTGTTGGCGGTGGTCACGAAAGTGATGTCCATACCACGCTGGTGATCGACGGAGTCGAAGTCGATCTCGGGGAAGATGAGCTGCTCGGTGACGCCCATGGAGAAGTTACCACGGCCGTCGAAGCTCTTGGCGGAGATGCCGCGGAAGTCGCGGATACGGGGGATCGCGACGGAGGTCAGACGATCGAAGAACTCCCACATACGGTCGCCACGCAGGGTAACCTTGCAGCCGATCGGCATACCAGCGCGCAGGCGGAAGGTAGCGATGGACTTGCGGGCACGGGTGATCATCGGCTGCTGACCGGTGATGGCGCGCAGGTCGCGCACGGCACCGTCGATGGCCTTGGAATCGGTAGCGGCCTCGCCGACACCCATGTTCACGACGATCTTCTCAAACTTGGGGATCATCATGACGTTCTCGTACTGGAACTTGTCCTGAAGCTGCTGCTTGACCTCGTTGTTGTACTTGGTCTTCAGACGCGGCACATACTTCTCTTCTGCCATTGTTCACTCCTTCTTGGGGTTTTAAGCACGGGGCGTGGCCACGGTGGGTTGTCCTCGTGCCTCCTGACTGCATCCGCGCCGCTCATGGCATTTTGCGGTTTGGACTCGACGCAGCAGGAGCCGACAAAACAATCGGTACTATACGCGCATCGGGAGCGTATTTCCAGAAAAACCTCGTCTGCCTGCACAACTCCACAACTCCCCCGCACATATCGATCCCTAGGGCACGGAGGAAAACAGCAGTTGCGGTGAGATAGGGACTGTTTGATGGCTTAAAAGGCTTAAACAGCCCGTATTTCACCGCAACTTATTGATGGGGATGCGACTAGCGCTTGCGGGGGACGAGCTTGGTACGGCGCAGGTGGATCATCTCGGCAGCGATGGAGATGGCAATCTCCTCGGGATCCTCGGCCTCGATGGCAACGCCGATTGGCAGATGCAGCCCGGCGATCTGGTCCTGCGTAAAGCCCTCCTGCTCCAAACGGGCGCGCACAAAGGCCGTCTTGCGGCGCGAGCCCAAGCAGCCCAGATAGGCGGGTTTAGCGCGCATGGCCTGAATCACCACGTCGATATCGGACTTGTGGCCTGCTGTGGCCACGACCACCAAGTCGCGCGGGCCGATGGGGCACTGCTTGCTCAGGTTCTTGTAATCGACCAGGCGACGATCGTAGACACCGGGCACCCATTCGGGCGTCAGCGTGCCGGGGCGGTCATCGCACGCCACAACGGCAAAGCCCGCCGCCGTGAGTACGCGCGCCGTCGCAGCGCCCACGTGTCCGCAGCCAAAGATGTAGATCAGGCCCTCGGGGCAGAGCGTCTCGATGTGCGCCGGGGGAATCTCGGAGGCGGCGTTGGTGTAGGTGACCTTACTCCCCTCCTCCACCAGCGAAAGCTCGGGGCAGCCGGCAATGGTATGGCGCGATGTCTCGCCATGGTACTCAACCACATCGCCCTCGAGCGCGCTCGCGATAAACGGCTCAAAGTCGATGACGAAGTCGCCGATGCGCCGATAGGCCAAGACGTCGGCAATCGACTGGAACAACGGTGCCTGAGTCGCATCCAAATGCAGGTAGCACAGGCAGATGGCTCCGCCGCAGATCATGCCGGTATCGGAGTTCTCGCCGCCCATGGTGTAGCGGACCAGACGCGATTGCCCTGCGGCCAGCAGCTCGCGCGCCTCGTCCAGCGCAAAGAGCTCAATCTTGCCGCCGCCGATGGTGCCCGCTTGGCTGCCATCGGCAAAGACGGCCATCCAGGCGCCCACGCCGCGTGGTGATGACCCCGCCGTACCGGCCACGACCACGAGCTCGCACGTCTCGCCAGCACGCAGGGCGGCAAGCGCCGCATTCACAACATCGAGCTTTTCCATTGCCGCCTTCTATCCTCTAAAGACATCGGTGAGCATAGCGAGTGCCTCGAGCACGCCGCCGCCGACCGATGTCGCCTTGTCCGAAATATAGTTGATGTAGCTGGCGTCGCCGCGCGGATCGACATCGGCGCATTTAAAGCCCTCAGTCACCCGCACGCCGTTCGCCAAAAGCCCGCGCAGACAGCCATCGATCTGCGTGCACATGGGTGTATCTCCCGCGTAGCCAATCACGTCTCCGGCGCTCACGATGTCGCCGATTGCGCGGTCGGACCGAAACACGCCGGCGGCGGGGCTGTGGATAACTCGTTCCTTGCCATAGCCGGCGATGACGCCCGGCACGCCCGTGTTGGGCTGGGGCGAACCTTGGGTAATGACGCGGCCCAAAAAATGCCCGCGCATGGTTTCGACCGCTGCGTCGCAGTCAACCGGCGCGGTGAAGCCCGGTCCCACGGCAATAACGACAGGCGCCATATCGCGCGTGGTGCCCAAGTTGCGCTTGGCCAGAATCGCGTCCACCACGGCCGCGGGCTTCAGTTCGTCGAGCATCTTGGCCTGGGGGTCTACCACGACGGCGACGTCTCCGGCCTCGGTAATTGCAAGCACCTCTGTCGGCGTCTGCGCCAAGCGGGCGCAAATACCCTCGACCTGGACCTCGCCCAAGCGAATGGCCTCGCAAAAACTGATTGTACGACGGATGCACGTGGGAACCGCGATATCGGTCATAACGACCGACACGCCGGCGCGCACCAAACGGGCAGCGACACCCGTGGCGATATCGCCGGCGCCGCGAACATAAACGAGCATTCCCGGGGCACCTCCCTGTGCTACGGTTTGAGCAGAGCAAAAGCGGTTCGACCGCTACTCTGATGATTATTTATTATCACAGTATTATACGGCGGTGAACAGATGGAAACGGTTAGCGACAATCTTGCCTCGGCGCTCAGGATCGAGCCGGGCATTACCGCGATTATCGGCAGCGGAGGCAAGTCGACCTTGCTCAAGACGCTGGGTCTCGAGCTCATGCGCGCTGGCGGCCGCGTGCTCCTCTGCACCACCACGCATATGTTTCCCGTCGCCGGCGTGCCATGGGACGGGTCGAGCCGTCGCCTGGACGCCGCGCCTTGGAAGCCGGACGCCGCACATGTCCCCGGTTGCACTTGCGAGGCCTGCGCGGGCCTTGCGCGCGGAAGCATCTGCCAGGCAGGCGTCTTGAACCCCCAGACGGGCAAGCTCTCCGCCCCCGCCGAACCGCTCGGCGAGCTGGCACAGTGCTTTGACTACGTCCTGGCCGAGGCGGACGGCAGCAAGCGGCTCCCGCTCAAGGCCCACGCCGCCTGGGAGCCGGTCGTTCCCGCCGGCACGGCAAACGTCGTCTGGGTCGTCGGCGCCTCGGGGCTGGGCAAGCCCGTCGCCGAGGTTGTCCACCGCCCCGAGGTCTTCTGCGGGCATTGCGGCTGCGAGCTCACCGACATCGCCACGCCCGAGCGCGTCGCCCAGGTACTCAATGCCGAGATGCAGGCACTGGGACTCTGCACTGCACGCGTCGTGCTCAACCAAGTCGACACGCTTGCCGACCTAACGATGGCAGATCGCTTCGAGGTAGCCCTCGACCGCCCCATCGTCGCCACCAGCCTCCAGGGGTAGCTAAAAGAGCCCCGTCCCAAATTAGCTACCCCGGCGGTCTTCCCGTTAGCGGGGCACGTAGCGGCCGGGTTGGGCTCCGGTGGGCTCGCCGTCGCGTGCCGCCAGCACGCCGTTCACAAACACGGCCTTGGCGCGGCCATGTGCCTCAAAGCCCTCGAGCGGCGTGTAGTCCACGGCCTGATGCTGCGTCGCGGCGCTGATCGTCCAACGCGCGCACGGATCCCACACGCACACGTCGGCATCGGCGCCCTCGGCAAGACAGCCCTTGCGCGGATACATGCCAAAAACGCGCGCCGGATTCTCGCTCATCAAGCGGCACAGATCCTCGGGACCCAGCTGTCCCTCAAAGCTCGTGGCAATCGCAACGGGACGATGCTCCACGCCGGGCCCGCCGTTGGGAATCGCGCGGAAATCATCGCGTCCTCGGTCCTTTTGCCCGTGCAGGTTAAAGCTGCAATGATCGGTCGCAATAGTATCGATCTCGCCAGCCACAAGCGCCTCGCGCAGCGCGGCACGGTCACCGGCATGGCGCAGCGGCGGGCTCATCACGTACTTGGCGCCCGCAAAGCCGTCCTCGCCCTGCTCCAGATAGCAGGTGTCGTCGAGCATCAGATACTGAGGGCATGTCTCGACATAGATGTTCTTCTGCCCGCGCGCTTTGGCAGCGCGAATGGCCTCGAGCCCCAGCTTGGTCGAAAGGTGCACCACGTTGACCGGAGCGTCCCCGGCCAAGTGCGCCAGATACAGCAGGCGGCTCACGGCCTCGGCCTCACACACGTCCGGACGGCTGAGCGCATGGCCCTCGGGTCCGTGGATACCCTGCTCAAACACGCGCTTCTGCAGCTCGTTCACGAGCGTGCCGTTCTCGCAATGCACGCACAGGATACCGCCTACGCGCTTGAGCTCCTCCAGCACCTCGAGCGTCTCGGCATCGTCCAAGCGCAGGTGGTCATAGGCAAAGTAGGTCTTGAACGACGATACGCCCGCCTCGCGCATGGCCGAAAGATCGGCGCGATTGCGCTCATTCCACTCGGCAAGCGCCATATGGAAGGCGTAGTTGGCCGTGCAGGTTCCGTCGGCGCGGCGATGCCACTCGGCCAAGGCATCGGGCATGGTCACGCCGCGATCGGCTGTCGCGTAGTCCACGATGGTCGTCGTGCCGCCGCAGGCAGCCGCACGCGTACCGGTCTCAAAGCTATCGGCCGTCCAATCCATGCCAGTCCAGCACTGCATGTGCGTGTGGCCGTCGATAAAGCCGGGAAACACCCAGCAGCCCGCGGCATCCTCGACGGTATCGCCCTCGGCCGGCTCGATTGCCGCGGCAATCCGCACAATCTTGTCGCCCTCCATGGCAAGATCGGCGCGGCGAAGCCCCTGGGGCGTCACGAGCGCGCCGTTTTTGATGATGATCATAATTGCTCCTTATTGATTGATGCAGTTGGCCACGCGATCAAAATACGAGCAGGCGGCGATATGCTCCGTTATGCGTCGCTGTCCCTTGACGGTATCGACGTCCCACAGCTCGTAGGCACGCGCCTCGACCAGCACCACGTCGGTACGGTCCTTGAGAATCGAACCGCCGCCGTCCTTACCCTCAAGACACATAAGTGCATCGAACAGTTCCGCCGGAAAGAGCACCGGGCTCGAAGGCTCACCGTTGCACGCAAGACGCACCGGATGCCTGCGGCCACGCTCGTCAAATGCACGAACCATAGCCTCAAAAGAATCCGAACTCACGAGCGGCTGGTCACCCGGCAAAAAGAGGCAACCTTTCCAGTTGCGTTCGACTCCCCACGAAAGGCCCGCACGGACGCTTTCGCTGCGCAGCTCGCCATCGTGCAGCACGCACGGGCAATGCTTGTCATCACAAATCTGAGCGGCCTCGGGCCAACGCGTCGAAACCACAACGTCAAAGCCCCGGGGAACCGAATCAATGGTCCGGGCAATC
This sequence comes from uncultured Collinsella sp., assembly GCA_905198355.1. Taxonomy (GTDB): domain Bacteria; phylum Actinomycetota; class Coriobacteriia; order Coriobacteriales; family Coriobacteriaceae; genus Collinsella. The sequence goes on from CAJKCG010000009.1 coordinate 37,180, forward strand.
AGCGGCTCGCCATAGATATCAGCGAGCATCTTGTTAGAGCCAAATCGCTTGCCCTCGCCCGAAGCCATAATGACGCAACCAAGTTTCATGGCGATACCTCCCCTGAAACCATCGTACCCATAACTCGCGTCGCGGGGCATCTACATCGAAAGCGCTTATCCCGCACGCCCACGATGCAAAAAGGGGCACCCCGCCGGTTGGCAGAGCGCCCCCTTTACATGGCTTACCTCAACCCAGCTTTAGGCCTGGAACCAACGGGCGGTGTTGCGCTCGTCGAGGGCTTTGAGGGTAGCGGCGGGATCGGCAACCTTCTGCAGGAACATCATGGCTGCGATGGCGTACGGCTTGTAGCTGGCCTCCTTGTACATGCCCACGCGGTGCATGTCGAAGACGTCGGCGTTGACCTCGCCGTGCTCGCAGGAGACACCGGAGATGTCGGCGGGCAGCGGATGCATAAAGATGGTGTCCTGGCCGTTGGCAGTCTTCTCCATGAGCTCGGTCGTGGAGCACCAGTCCTGATGCGTAGCGTTCTGGGCGAGCAGCTCCTTCTCGAGCGCGGCGATGCCGGCATCGTCGCCCTCGGCGTACAGGTTGGTGCGCTTCTCCATGGCGGCAAACGGAGCCCAGCTCTTGGGGATCACGATGTCGGCGCCCTCGAAGGCCTCGGCCATGGTGTTGACCTGCTTAAAGGTGGTGCCGGACTCGGCGGCATAGCCCTTGGCGCGCTCGACGACCTCGGGCATGAGGTCGTAGCCCTCGGGGTGAGCCAGGGTGACGTCCATGCCAAAGCGGGGCAGCAGGCTGATCAGCGACTGCGGGCAGGACAGCGGCTTGCCGTAAGAGGGCGAATAGGCCCAGGTGACAGCAACCTTCTTGCCCTTGAGGTTCTCAAGACCACCAAACTCGTTGATGAGGTAGAGCATGTCGGCAGAGGACTGCGTGGGGTGATCGGAGTCGGACTGTAGGGAGATGAGCGTGGGACGGTGATCCAGAACGCCATCCTCGTAGGCCTGCTGCACGGACTCGGAGACCTCGGCCATGTAGGCGTCGCCCTTGCCGATGTACATGTCGTCGCGGATGCCGATGACGTCGGCCATGAAGGAGATCATGGTAGCGGTCTCGCGGACGGTCTCGCCGTGGGCGATCTGGGACTTCTTCTCGTCCAGATCCTGCAGCTCAAGGCCGAGCAGGTTGGCGGCCTTAGAGAAGGAGAAGCGCGTGCGGGTGGAATTGTCGCGGAACAGGGAGACGGCCAGACCAGAGTCGAAAATCTTGGACGAAACGTTGTTCTCGCGCAGCTCGCGCAGGGCGTCGGCGACGATGTAGAGAGCCTTGAGCTCATCGGTGGTCTTATCCCAGGTGTGCAGGAAGTCGCTGCCGTACATACCCTTAAAATCGAGGCCGTTCAGCTGCTCGACGAGCTCGGTAAACTTAGCGTCCATGTAAATATCCTTTCCAAAGATGAAACGATCGCAATGAGTAGATGTGCTCCGGCATGCGCGTGTGGCTAGAACATGCAGAGCGCTATGACGAGGACCCGCTACCGTTGAGGAAGCATGGGAGATAACGACCGCGGGCCCCAAGTCAACAGGAGGTGCCGGGGGCATAAACTGTCCCCGGCTCAACAAAATCGAGGAATGGGACTAGTCAATCTTGTTGTTGGTCAGACCGGCGCGGAACACGGTGGCGTCGCCATCGGCCTGGCTCGGATCGTAGAGGTTCAGGGCAGCCACATACATGGCGGCAGCGGTGACCAGGTCGTCCTTGTAGGTGACCTCGTTGGGAGCGTGAGCCTGAGACTCGGCACCCGGGCCAAAGCCGACGCAGGGGATGCCATAGCGGCCCTGGATGGAAACGCAGTTCGTGGAGAAGGTCCACTTGTCGCACAGCGGACGACCGGTGCGCTTGTCCATGCTGGGCTCGCAGCCGATGCGCTCGTCACCGAACATGGCCTTGTGGGCGTCGACGAGGGCCTTGACGTGCGGAGCGGTCTCCTTGTTGATCCACGTGGGGAAGTAAGCCTCGGTCTCGTAGACCTCGCCGGTCCAGGACGGACGGTCGTACATGTACATGGAGACCTTCACGTCGTCGCCGTACTTCTTGGCGGCCGGCAGGTTGCGGATCTCGTCCAGGCAGGACTCCCAGGTCTCACCGGCGGTCATGCGGCGGTCGATGGAGATGGCGCAGGAGTCAGCGACAGCGCAGCGGCTGGGGCTGGTGTAGAAGATCTGGCTGACGGTGCAGGTGCCGCGGCCCAGGAAGCGGGCGTCCTCGAAGTGCTCGGGGTTGTACTTGGGGTCGAGCATCTTGACGAGGCCCTTGATGTCGGTCGACTCGTCGCAGCCGTTGTTGTTGAGGGCGCGGACGTCGGCGATGATGTCGGCCATCTTGTAGATGGCGTTGTCGCCGCGGTCGGGAGCGGAGCCGTGGCAGGAGGTGCCGTGAACGTCGACGCGGATCTCCATGCGGCCGCGGTGACCGCGATAGATGCCGCCGTCGGTGGGCTCGGTGGAAATGACGAACTCGGGCTTAATGCCGTCCTTGTTGTAGATGTACTGCCAGCACATGCCGTCGCAGTCCTCTTCCTGGACGGTGCCGACGACCATGATCTTGTAGCCCTCGGGGATGAGGCCCATGTCCTTCATCATCTTGGCAGCGTAGGTAGCGGAAGCCATGCCGCCCTCCTGGTCGGAGCCGCCGCGGCCGTAGATGATCTCGTCGGTCTCGTAGCCCTCATAGGGATCGGCGTCCCAGTTCTCGATGTTGCCGATGCCGACGGTGTCGATGTGGGAGTCGATGGCGATGATCTTGTCGCCCTCGCCCATAAAGCCCATAACGTTGCCCAGGCCGTCGACCTTGACCTCGTCATAGCCAAGGCTCTCCATCTCGGCCTTGATGCAAGCGACAACCTCACCCTCCTCGCAGGACTCAGAGGGGTGAGAGATCATAGCGCGCAGGAAGCGAGTCATATCAGCACGATGAGACTCAGCCGCAGCCTTGATAGCGTCGAAATCGAGTTCTTTAGCCATTGTTCATAACCTTTCAAACGAAGGAATCTACCTGTGAGGTGGCGGAGCGATACCTATTTACTCCGCCCCAACGATTAGCAAGTGGGATATTCGCCTTCCCAAACAATTCGACGATACTGGTCGGGGTCCGTGTCACCTTCCGTGGAGAAGCAGAGCACGGAGCTCGTCTTGTCCAGGCCGATGAGTTCCTTGAGCTCGGCGTACTCGGGATCGAGCATGAGAGTCTCGACCAGGCCGGTGGTCACAGCGCCGGACTCGCCGGAGATGACGCGCGGGTCGCCCTTCTCGGGAGCGCCCAGGGTGCGCATTCCGCGAGCGGTGACCCAGTCGGGGCAGGACACGAAGGCAGTGGTGTGGTTGCGCAGGATATCCCAGCCCAGAATGTTGGGCTCGCCGCAGCACAGACCGGCCATGATGGAGGGCATGTCGCCGTCCACGATGCGCGGGTCGCCGTCGCCGGCGGCAGCGCCCTTGTACAGGCAGGCGGCCGGAGCGCACTCAACCACGACGAAGGTCGGCGGGTTATCGGGATACAGGTTGGTGAAGTAGCCCACCACGGCGCCGGCGAGCGAACCCACGCCAGCCTGGACAAAGACGTGCGTCGGGCGGTTGATGGCCATCTCGCGCAGCTGCTCGGCAGCCTCGGAAGCCATGGTGCCGTAACCCTCCATGATCCAGGACGGGATCTTCTCGTAGCCCTCCCAGGCGGTGTCCTGAACGATGACGCCGCGCTCGCAGGCGTCGGCCTCGGCGGCGGCCATGCGCACGCACTCGTCGTAGTTGACCTCTTCGATGGTCACCGTGGCGCCCTCGGCGGCAATGTTATCGAAGCGGGGCTTGGTGGAACCCTTGGGCATGTGCACGACAGCCTTCTGGCCCAGCTTGTTGGCAGCCCATGCCACGCCGCGACCATGGTTGCCGTCGGTAGCGGTAAAGAAGGTAGCCTGGCCAAAGTCCTCGGCAAGCTGGTCGGAGGTCAGGTAATCGAAGGTGCAGTCGGCAACGTCCTTGCCGGTCTCGTCGGCAATGTAGTTGGCCATGGCAAACGAGCCGCCCAGAACCTTAAAGGCGTTGAGGCCAAAGCGATAGCTCTCGTCCTTAACGCACAGGTTGGACAGACCCAGGCGCGCAGCCTGACCGTCCAGGCGGGCAAGCGGGGTGACGGTATATTGAGGGAACGACTGGTGGAAGGCACGGGCCTTCTTCACGTGGTCGAGACTCATGATTCCCAAGTGCTTGTCATCGCTCTTGGGCATCGTGTTGCCCGCCCACTGGATCTTATCGGCCATACGGTGAACTCCTTAAGTCCTCTCTTGCCGGCCCCCGCATACGCGTTTCAGCCCGATCCCATTCACACGGCTGAACTTTTATGTGGATGCCAAACAAAAAGTTTGTTAGTAATGTTCTATCACACTTTTTGATTGGCATACCTAACGAATTGTTTGTTGCCGTAATCGGTACTTTTTCGCCCCCGAACGGTCATGAATTGCCTTGTTGATGGATTTGTTTGCGGTCAAGTGTGGTTTATGGCACAGTGAGCCCAAACTAATTTTTAGGAAGGCACCCATGACCCCGTCACAGATTGAGTTTTATAAGCGCCTTGCACACGGCCTGGCGCTCCAATTTGGCCCCAACTGCGAAGTCGTCGTCCACGACCTGGAGACCGAGGACGTGGACCACTCCATCGTGGTGATCGAAAACGGCCACGTCAGCGGGCGCAAACTGGGTGACGGTCCCAGCCATATCGTGTTTGAGTCCATGCACGAGGGCGCCACCGATGTACACGACCGCGAGCCGTACCTCACTAAAACCACCGACGGTAAGCTGCTCAAATCGTCGACGATCTTTATCCGCAACGACGAGGGCAAGCCCGTCGGCATTCTGGGCATCAACTTTGACATTACGCTCATGAAGGCTTTTGAGCGTTCGCTCGACGCCTTTACCGGCACCGGCGGCACGGGCTATACCGAGCCCGAGCCCATTACCAAAAACATCGGTGACCTGCTCGAGGACCTGCTGCACGAGTGCGAGCAGTTTGTGGGCAAGCCCGCGGCCCTTATGACCAAAGACGAGCGCATTCGCGCCATTGGCTACCTCGACCGTCGCGGCGCCTTCCTCATTTCCAAGTCGAGCGAGCGCGCCTGTGAGTTCTTTGGCATCTCCAAATACAGCTTCTATAGCTACCTCAATGAGGCCAAGGCGGCGGCCGGCGACAAGTAGGCACTCGCCTGGATTGCCCTCCCCTTTTGGGCGCGAGTTCTGGAAAGCACGAATCCAAGACCGAGCCGCTTGGGAAGTTCCATATAATCGATGTCATTAGTATTTCGAAAGGATGGAACAGAATGGCGTTGAGCAAGGCATCATGCACCGGTCGCGGATTGATTCCGGCAATTGGTGGACATGTGCACCGCATGTTCGATGAGGGTGAAGACGACCTGTTTTCGCTGAGCCTTGACGACGTGATGGATGATCGCCCGTGGACCGCCGACGAACTCATGGGCGGCGGGGCTCGCCCGTCAAACCCCAACCCCGCACTTGCGCCTAAGCCCGCATCTGCGCCGACTCCTGCGCAGTCGCCCGTTTCGACGCCCGCGCCTACGCCCGCACCCACTTCGGCGCCCACACCCGCTCCCCGCCCCGCAAGCGACCCGTCCGAGACGGCGGCATTTCTCGCTGCAGCGACGCAGGGCAAATCGGCCGACAGCACTGTTATGTACAGCGCCCAGCAGTTGCCTGTTCCTGCGGCACGCAAGCCTCCGGTCGCAAGGCTCGATGAGCCCGTTGCCCGTCAGGTTGCCTACGATTCGTGGGCTGCAGCCGATCTGGATGAGACCTCTACCGGCATGCCGGCGCTCGACGTTCCAGTTAACCCGCTTTTTGCCGCCAACACGAGCGCCGCGGACTATGAGGGCGGTGCGGCATATTCCGATTATTCCGATGGCTATGCTGGCACCGGTCGCATCGAGACCGAGGATTATGGCACCGCATCGAGCGATTATCTCAACGATCCGTACGCTGCCACGCCTGCACCGGAATATGACTCGGAGGCCGCGTCCGCGCCGTCGTATACCAAAAGCACGGGCGAAGAGCGCTTCGCCGATTATTACGCCGAGGAAAAGGCGCTGCGTTTCTCGGAATTTCCGCAGGCAGTCAAGGTTGCCTTTATCGCCATTATCATTGCCCTGCTCGGTGTCATTGCGTTTGAGGGATTCCAGCTGTTCCGCGGCCCCACCCAAGCGGAGTCGGAGACCCAGCAAAAAGAGGACGACAACCAGTACCTGGACATCAACACCCTCAAGGGCGACCCCAACGACGGGGACGACGAGTAGCGAGGGTTAAGGGAGGGCCGGAAGAGCCGGCGGCATGTTACGGCTCCAAAAGCCCTGCCATAAAGATGGGCAGATACAGCACGTCACCATCGCGGTGAAGATTACATTCCGCAAGTACCAGGGCGCGATCGATTCCGTAGCCCTTCGTCGCGAGCGCGTTGTCGAGCGCCGCATGGGACTTAAAGCTCTTGCCCGACTTGACCTCGATGGCAAGGACCTCCCCATCGAGCGTCTCCTCCACAAAATCGAGCTCGCCGACTTTTTTAGACGTAAAGTAGCGCAATCTGAATCCGTGGGCTTTGAGCTCTTGGGCAACGAAGCCCTCAAACGCCGCCCCCATGTTCATGCCAAAGGCGTCTTCCGCCTCCCCATCAAAAACGCCTTGGGCGACCCTTTTGGAATACGACGACATGAGCATTCCGGTGTCCAAGTAAAACAGCTTGAACAGATTTCGTTGCTCCCCCAATAAAAGGGGTGCCACGGGCGCCGTTACGTTATACACGGGAAGCGCGACACCCGCCTCCGATAGCCAGAGAAAATGATCTGTCACCTGCGAAAAACGTTTGGCACCGTTAATCGATGACAGTTTGAATCGCTTGTTTTTGGAGCCGGCCTCGCTGGGAATCAGATCATAGATATCGCGAATAACCAAGCGTAGCTCAGGCGGAGCGTACTTTGCGATGTCATCGCGATACAGGGCGTGAAGATCGCGATGGATGTTTCGAACCTCGTCGACATTGCGCGTCGCCAAGAAGGAATTGACCGCGTCGGGCATGCCCCCCACCACCACATACTGATGGAACAGATTGAGCAAGCGGTCATACAGATAGCCGGGGAGCTCCTTTTCGTCCTTTAGACAACCCCTGAGCATGTCAAACGCCCCGGCAGCAACGCCGCTTGCCCAGCAGAACTCCTCAAAGTCGAGCGGGTACATCTGGACCTGCTCGACATACCCCACCGGCAGGGAATCGATGCCCTCGAGCTCAACACCAAGGAGCGATCCGGTAAGGATGTATCGAAAGTCGCCGCGCTGGACCAGGTATTTGATAAACGTCACCACATTGGGGCATCGCTGCACCTCGTCGATAACCACGGCGGTCTTGTTCGCAACCATCGGCTGCGTCGCAGCGATAGACATGCGCATAAGCAGGTCGTCCGCACTTTTCGCCGCCAAAAACGAATCGCGCACGGACGCGTCGGCGATAAGGTCGAACGTCACGACGTTTTCGAACGATTCGCTTGCAAAGACGTTGACCAAATATGACTTTCCTACCTGCCGGGCGCCCTTGACCAAAAGAGCCTTGTTGGGCGACGAGGCAAGCCAAGATTCAAACTGTGCTTTCGCTTTTCTCTTCAGCATAAGCGCACCCCTTATTACGTGCCGTTTTAGCACTAGGATACACTTTTCCGTGGTTGCTAGGTGCTCATTTCGACACTTTTTCGAAGTTTTAAAGTGTGTATTACGACACTTTTCCGTACTTTTAAATGGGATATCTCGACACTTTTTCGGATTTAAGCCTAGCAACAGCCGGCGAAATCAAGCACCGTCCGCGCGTCATTTCGCAAGCGGCGTGCAGCCGTTGCACGCCGCCGCTCAAGCCGCACGATGTCAAAAGGCCGGCACTTGTGTATGCCTTTCGACATGCACAAGTGCCGGCTGGGTTTATCTATGCTGCTCGCAAGAGTATTTCACGCTGAGTATTAAGGCATTCCCTAAGGCCTTCAACGTCATTCGGTTTCCTTTCGAACAGCTTAAGAATGACATTGGGGGTCTTCTCGCCATTTGCCTTGGACAAACGATCGGTGTAGTCGCGCACAGACTTAACAATGTCCTCAAACTGCTCGCCCTTAATTTCGACCGTGAAGCCTTCCTTACCGCCATTAAGGGCAGTTATGGCGTCTTCCAACCTGTCAATCATCTCGATCGTAAGTTCGCCATCCCCCAAAGCCTTAAGGTATTCCGAGAATGCAGAGTTAAAGTCTGCCATCCGCTTCTTTCGCAACGTGTCTTCTTTGCTGTGGCGCACGCAAGTCACCCCCGCATAGACGCCCCCGCCGACCGCAGCGACGCCCGCAACCGCAAGCGCAGCTATAGCAACTTTCTTGTTCTGCTTCGCAAGCTGAACTGCCTGGTCAGCTATACGCAGCGCTTTGTTGGCCCCATTTTGAACATCTGCAGGCTTAAGATGCCGAACAATATGACCAGCGCCGTCGCGCACAACACCGCCCCATTGGACATACTTACCAGTAGCTAGGCCCACCGCTATTTCTGCGGGAACTTCGAAAGCAACCTGTTGAATCATGGCAATGTCTCCTTTTATGCTGGCCACCAGATACGGGTGAGCGGAAGAATGGAACGGGTGTCGTCATCGGTCTTGTCATAGATTTCGACATAGTGCCGCACGAAGGCATCCAGATCGAGTAGGCGCACGGGAATGTTCGCGCGATCGGCCTCGTAGCGTGCCTCTTTCGTAAAGCCGCCCGTAGACACGTACAGACCGCGATCGCCTGCGCGAAGGCCACCGATAAATGCGCGAACCGCTGGGGCGCCCATAGCACCCTTGCGATGCTTGACCTCAGCGACAATGCGAGGCGACTCCAGCCCGAGAGCATCCGGAGACGCCACCACATCGCGACCGCCATCAGGACCCTTGGGCATAACGCGAGCGCAGTAGCCCATAGCCTTGAGCAGGCCCGCTACCAAGCGCTCCATATCCTCCCAATCGAGCTGGTTAACGCGATCCTTAATGAGCTCAATGCCATTGTCATAGGTCGCTGCGAGGGTTTCTTCGTCATTTGTCGCATCGTTATCATCGATGGCGGGATCATTTGAAGCCACCACCGACTTGTCCCTTGCAGCATTCGTGAGATCGGCCATGACCTCATCAGACACGGCAAAGATGGTTTGGATGCCGCCAAGTGAATTCTTAGAAGAAGGCGAGAGCACGTCACGTGGGGCGGTTTCACCCCACGTGACGTCTCGCGTGTAGGTCACTCCGTCCATATCGCAGACGGCAACGCAGGGGCCAGTGATAACGCCAAGATGATAAAGGCGGCTCTCCGGGTCGTACATGACAACGGTCGAGTCCGTCGTCATATCGTGCGCAAAACGGTAAACCTGGCCAACACCCGCCGCGACCTTGCCCTTGCTGTCGCCGGGATGTGACAGGCCGTATGCTGCCCTAATCTGCTCGCGATTCATAGCGGCAATATCGGCACCATCGAAATCCCAGCCAATACCTATGACGCCATGCTCGAGCCAGTCGGACGCATATACGCCGCCACGACCGGCACGAATCATCCAAGCACCCACGCGAAACCTGCCTTTCTGCCATAGCACGACCGTGTTGTGGCACTATGACTTATCTCAAATGCCCCAGGCATTGCACCGACAACTTGCCACAGCGCTGGCAAACGGCCAACGATAGCCCCACTTTTACCCGCTTTCATGTAGGTAAGTCTTCGCCACACTCATAAGGTGGGGCAGATTCGCCTCGGTTGCCTTCATTTTGTATTTGCCCCCCATTTGTTCTTGTCGCCTGGAATTAAATGTTCACCAATCAACGAATTTTACATAGAGGACGCAACGCTATAATGCTGTAAACGCATTTGTATTGCATTTCGAGTGACGGGAGCACAGATGCCTGATAACTACAAGGAACTCATTAAGAGCAACCCTGACGAAACCGAGATCAGGAGCTTCCTGGTGAACGGTAATCAAGTCTCCGTGACTCTACGCATCCCCGACACCTTGCGCGACGCAGCGAAGGAGGAGGCGGCGCTGCGAGGAATGAGTTTCTCCGCCTTCGTGCGCACCTGCATGATCGAAGAGCTCGCGAAGAAAGGGACATGAGCATGATCCGGGTCAAGACTCTCACCGTCCAGCTCATAGACGCGCAGCCGGACCGTATCCGCATCTGTCGCATCGACGGCGAGTCGCTCGTGACCGTCGTCATTCCGAGGGAGGACCTCGCCGAGGCGAAGTCGCTACCGAACATCCCGTAGCGCGGCGTCTACTACCTGCTCGACGAGGACCACGGCAACTGCTGAAAAACGCGGGCGTCGCGGCCGCGCGCAGGGAGATCTTCGGCGATTCGGGCGGTATCGCGGAGCTCGCCGACGATCTCGAGTTCCCGACACCCAGCGCCGCGGCGGTGTTCGTGCTCGGCGGCAACCAGAACGGCTGGACCGAATGGGTAAGCGACGACGGAGAAACGCTCAACCAAGTCTATAGAAGCGAGGAAAACTAGATGAACAAGCAGCAACTGGCATCAAAGATATGGGAATCCGCCAACAAGATGCGCTCGAAAATCGAGGCAAATGAATACAAGGATTACATCCTGGGCTTTATCTTCTATAAGTTCCTCTCCGAGACCGAAATCACCCGCCTGAAGGCACGTGATTTCGCCGAGGAGGATTTGCCGAGCCTCGTGGAAGACGACGAAGAAACAGTCGAGTTCGTCAAGGGCGAGTGCGGCTACTTCATCGCCTACGAGAACCTCTTCTCCACCTGGGTCGCCAAAGACGGCGACTTCGAGATTTCGAACGTTCGCGACGCCCTCTCTGCCTTTAGCCGCAACATCGATCCCGCCCGCAAGCGTGTCTTCGACGGCATCTTCGACACGTTGCAGACCGGTCTCTCCAAACTCGGCACCGATGCGCGGAGCCAGTCCAAGGCCGCTCGCGATCTCATCTACCTCATCAAGGACATCCCGATGGACGGTCGCCAGGACTACGACGTGCTCGGCTTCATCTACGAATACCTCATCAGCAACTTCGCCGCCAACGCCGGTAAGAAAGCCGGTGAGTTCTACACGCCGCACGAGGTGTCCATGCTCATGAGCGAGATTGTCTCGTGGCACCTGGCCGGACGCGAGAACATCACCATCTACGATCCCACGAGCGGATCGGGCTCGCTGCTTATCAATATCGGCAAGGCAGTGGCGCGACGCAACGGCGACCCGAACTCCATCAAGTATTATGCGCAGGAACTTAAGGAGAACACGTACAACCTCACGCGCATGAATCTGGTCATGCGCGGAATACTCCCCGACAACATCGTGGCGCGCAATGGCGATACGCTCGAAGACGATTGGCCCTGGTTCGATACGGTCGAGAACAAGGATGAGACCTACAATCCACTGTTCGTCGATGCCGTGGTGTCGAATCCGCCCTACTCCCAAAACTGGGATCCGGAAGACAAAGAACTCGATCCGCGCTTCAAGTTCGGCGTTGCCCCCAAATCCAAAGCCGACTATGCCTTCCTCTTGCATGATTTGTACCACTTGCGCCCCGACGGCATCATGTGCATCGTTCTGCCCCATGGCGTGCTGTTTCGCGGCGGCGAGGAGGGCACCATCCGCAAGAACCTGGTGGAGAACCGCCATATTCAGGCAATTATCGGGCTTCCCGCCAACATTTTCTTCGGCACCGGCATCCCGACAATCGTCATGGTACTCCGCAAGCAGCGGGAGAGCAGCGACGTGCTGGTCGTGGACGCGTCGAAGCACTTTGTGAAGGAAGGCAAAAACAACAAACTGCGCGCGAGCGATATACGCCGCATCGTGGACGCAGTCACGACTGGAGCGACCATCGACAAGTTCAGTCGCCTGGTGACCATCGACGAGATACGCGCCAACGATTACAACCTCAACATTCCGCGCTATGTTGATTCGTCCGAAGCTGCTGAAAGCTGGGACGTGTACGCCACTATGTTCGGCGGAGTTCCGAAGGACGAGATCGACGCTCTCGACCGCTACTGGAAGGTGTGGCCGAGCCTGAAGGGCCAGCTTTACGGCGATGGCGGCGGGTCGTGCTTTGCGGTCGTGGCAGACGACGTGGCGGCAACGGTAAAAACTAACGCCAACGTCGTCTCATTTCTGGGCGGCTATCGGGATGCACTGTCGCATCTGCCTGCTGAGCTGCAGAAAAGGTTGGTGGACGGTGCATCGCAGATCGACGCCGTGGCCGAAGAAGAGCATATTGCGGCGCAACTTCACGATGCCCTTTCCGGTATCGCGCTTGTTGACGAATACGATGCCTATCAGGCTCTTGATGATGCATGGACGGGCATTTCCGGTGATCTCGAGGTTATTCAAGTCGAGGGCAGGGAAGCCGTGCGTAAAGTCGATCCAAATATGGTGATTAAGAAGAAGAGTGGTAAAGACGTTGAGGTGCAGGATGGCTGGACAGGCCGCATTTTGCCGTTTGCGCTTGTCCAAGAGCAGCTGCTCGCTGATGATGTCAAGAAAATTACCGCGCGCGAATCCCGTTTGAATGAAATATCTCAAGAGCTTGACGAGATTCTTGAGAATCTTGATGAGGAGGAGAAAGACTCGAGCGATGTTTTTGACGATGACGGCATGCTTGTGGCGGCATCCCTCAAGAAAGCCGTGAAGAGCATCGGCAAGCATCCGAATGGCGACTTTGAGATGGCGCTTGTTCGTGCTCAGACTCTGCTCGATGAGGAGAAGGACCTCAAAAAGGCAAGCAAAAAGGCGCTTGTCGCGCTCGAAGAGACGACAAAAAAGGTTATTGAGGGCTTGACTGATGTCCAGTGTGACGAATTGCTGGCTGCGAAATGGATTGAGCCGCTGCAGTCTGATTTGCTCGAACTGCCCAATGCCGTTATAGGCGACTTCATTGCGAAGATTGTGGCATTGAATGCAAAGTACGCGACAACCTATTCGGACGTGTGCAATCAGATTAATGAGGCGGAAAACGAGTTGGCAGCGATGTTGGGCCAGCTCACGGGCAATGAATTCGATATGGCGGGCATTGCTGAACTGCGGAAACTGTTGGGAGGTGAATAGCGTGACGGAAAAGACTAATGTACCCGAAATTCGTTTTGCCGGTTTTACGGACCCTTGGGAACAGCGTAAGTTGGGAGACATTTGCGAACGGCACAAAGAAATGGTTCCCACCCCGAAGGACGGATACGTTCGAATGGGCGTTCGCAGCCATGCAAAAGGAACCTTCCTAACGATGGTTAAGCCCGGAGCGGAAATCGAAGAAAAGGAGCTCAGCAGGGTCAAGGCTCATTGCCTTGTTGTTAATATCGTTTTTGCGTGGGAACAAGCAATAGCCATAACTAGTACGGAAGACGAAAAAGCCCTGGTATCTCACCGGTTTCCGCAGTTCCTATTTCACGACGACATGCACCCAGATTATTTTAGATACGCAATTCTGAATGATTCCTTTGAAAGGCATTTATGGCTTGCATCCCCCAGCGGTGCAGGTAGGAACAAAACGCTGAATGTTGGAACGATGCTCGAATACTCATTTACGCTCCCTAATAAGAAGGAGCAAGAGGCAATTGCGAGCTGCCTGACTCGTCTCGATTCCCTCATCACCCTTCATCAGTGACAGCCCAACAGCAAGTCGCACGACATTATTTTCCTCGCTGGAGCGAAAAACCGCCGACTCGACATGGCGAAATCGGCGGTTCTGGAGCTCGAAACAAGAAGCAACTCGCGAAAGTTATTAGACGAACATCCTTTCCAACAGCGATTTCTTAGTATTCCTCAGCAGTTCAAGCTTACGCTGATGAAGGGTGATGAGGGAGTCAAGCTCGGCTAAGCTCTTCGCAATTGCTTTCTGCTCGGCGTGATCGGCAGGCACGGCGAAGAACGATTGCGAAATCAGTTTCCAATCTGCACGAGGCATCTTAGAGCCCGAAGATACATTTGCGAGCCTTTGGAAGCTGTTCGTTTGAATCAGCCGATACAAAAATGAACTGTCACACTCTGTAGCCCTAAGGACCCAAAAATCACCAACAGCTACACCATTGAACTGCGGGTATAGCCAATTCATCAAATAAGGACGAAGCTTCCCGTACAGAACATCTCCAGCGTAGAACTTAATTCCTGTTTTGCCGCCATCTTTGTCGCGCAAATCTTTGTTCAGCGTGCCCTCGCCGGGAATGATGTCCTCGTATTCAACTTGAGGCAAATCGGAATCGCTTGACTGAATGGAAACCCTATCGGTCAGATCGGAGAACTTACGCTGTTCCCAGACGAGAAGATGTGTGAATAGCCGCTTACGACGCTTACGCTGATGAAGGGTGATGAGATGGTCAAGTTGCTTGAACATGGACCCTATTGCAGTCTGCTCATCCTTTGAAGGAAAGGCGAATTCTCCGGCCGCCAGACCCTTTCCAGATATCTCTAGGAAGGTTGATCCAGAAGCTTTTTGTTCAGCGAACTTCTTGATTCGATCGGTCATGGAGTAGACGAAATACACATCGGTATCATCGTTCACGACTAAAGACTGGAAGCCTTGGTTTGTACATGCTGACCTGCGAAGGATCGCTGTATTGCCAATGCCCGCACGGCTTGTAAAGAGAATTGTTTTACCAGCTGGAAGCAATGTTGCCGAGCAGCTATCGTAACCAGCCTGGGTTATCCTTCGAACACTCCTGTCGGCGTACACCCGCTCGCCTAATTCGGCGGGCGAATACCAGTCTATATCGCCATCCCAGTACGCATCGTTATTGGTGCTCGGCGTGCCGCCGCCCACAATAGTGGCGACATCTCCCAACTTACGCTGTTCCCAAGCGGTAATTTGAGCCAGCCAACTTCATCTTGGGAACAGCGTAAGTTGGGAGATTGCTTCGACTTCTTGAAGAACAATACTCTTTCACGTGCCGACTTGAATGGCGAGAATGGCATTGCTCGTAATGTTCATTACGGAGATATTCTTATCAAGTTCGGTGATTGCCTGGATGGTGAACAAAGCGACCTGCCGTTCATTACCGACGATACCGTGCTTCCCAAATTTGCTGGGTCGATACTTAGCGAAGGCGATGTCATCTTCGCTGACACGGCAGAGGACGAAGCGGCTGGCAAGTGTATTGAACTGCGGAAACTACCCAAAGAGCCAACTATCTCCGGGTTGCATACGATACCGGCGCGGCCTCGGTTCCCCTTTGGGACGGGCTACTTGGGGCACTACCTTAATTCCGATGCATACCACAGACAGCTTCTTCCCTTAATGCAGGGGATCAAGGTGATTTCCGTTTCAAAGGCCGCTCTGCAAGATACGCACGTTAGATTTCCTAGCTTGTCGGAGCAATCTGCCATAGGCGTGGCGCTGAGTGAGATCGACGCCCTCATCACCCTTCATCAGCGTGAGCCACAGCTTACTAATATGGGTTATATGAGGGTGGAAAGGGCTCGCATGACGATGTCGATGTCCTTGTTTTCAAGCTCTTGAATGACGTGAAGATAAGTTTCCTGGGTAGTAGTCATGCTTGCATGGCCGAGCCTTCTCGATACGCTCGCTATGGATACGCCAGCAAACAAGAGAAGTGATGCATGTGTGTGGCGCAAACCATGGACGGATATAACTGGTACCCCGACGTTTTTGCAGTGACGCGCTAGAACACTGTTTGCTGTTGAGTTATATACCTTGCCCTTAACGAATATTGGCTCAGACGGGGGGAGGCTCCTCAGTAGACCGGAGAGTTGCATGATTAGTTGCCAATCGAGCTGAACTTTCCGCACTGACGAGGCGTTTTTTGTGGGGACAAAGCCGCCGCCATTCTTGTAGTCCCAGGTTTTGTTTACGGAAAGCGTTTGATGGGCGAAATCGAAATCCTCGGGGGTAAGGCCTAGCGCCTCGGAGAAGCGCAGGCCTGTTTTGGCGACGATAAGGATGAGCCAGTCCCAACTTGGCTCGCTTGTTGACAAGTCAAGATCGCCGAGCATGGCATGGAGTTCGAACTGGTTGAGGTATTTAATCTTCTTTGCCCGCGGTTGCTTACCCTTAATGATTGCCTTTCGCGTAGGGTCGCGCGGAATGAGTCCCTCGTCGACAGCGTCTAGGATCGCTCCTTTCAGCTGGTGGTGAAAATCCATGGTCGTCTGCCGCTCATGATGTTCAGCATAGCCATTTATGAGCTGCTGGTACGAGGTTCGGTCCAAATCCTTGATCCTGAGGTTAGGAACAAGCCTGGCTAGCCAAGATTGGGTGAGCCGATATTTCCCCATCGTGACTTCGCGGATGGCTCCCTCTTTATAGACGCTGACCCATTGCGAGTAGTAATCGCAAAAGAGAGAGTCTTCAGTGATGGCAATAAGCATTATTTGCCTCCTTCATCATGTGTGGCGGCTCACGCTGATGAAGGATGATGATGCCGCTCACTCGTCGATGTCGAAGCCGCCTTTCAGGATAAATCTCTTGAGAAGCGCCGCAGCCCGGGTGTTCACCTTGAATGGCGGCAGGCTCTTGCCTTCCTTCTGCTCGAAGAAAGCTTTGGCGCGGACTTTGTCAATCGAGTCTTTCAGGTCGTCGAAGCGTCCGAATTCGTTTATGTTCGATTCAGTCAAGTCAAGTGCCACCATGGCAGTGAGAAGGTCGCCGTCTATGCCGAGGGCTTCGACAACGCGCTGGACCTGAGCATTTTTGGCCTTGCAGGCATATGACGTAATGTAGTCCCTCAGCGTCATGCCCTCCTCAAGGGTTGCATCGCCGCGCTCCACGTCGTGCAGAAACAGCTCCGCGAAGCGCTGGTCATCTTGGCTCAAAGACGCAAAAGAACGGTGAAGCTCCTCGCGCGCCGCCGCGAGGCCCTCGTCATCCTGTTCTAGGCACTTTAGCCATTTCTCGAAGTTCGAGTTCATGTAATCGCTGTCAATGAGGCCTGTGTCGATTTCCGTAATGTGCCCGTCTAGCTCGTAGGGTGCATCGGGAGCATCGCCCGGGGTACCGCCAGAGAAGAGCTCTTTGTAGCGCTGCACGAGGACAAGATAGGTTCGCTCGTCGATGACGGGCTGGACGAGGACGGACTCACTGAGTTGCGAGCCCTCTTTCGGTTCTTCCCTGAACTCGTAGGCATCCTGTTCCCATGTGAAGCCCTGTACCTTCGCGGCCTCAAGGAACTCGTTAAGCTCGACGAATTCCTTCGCGAACTTGCGCCTGGCCTCCTGCGATGCGGGGAGCTTCGAGAAGTCTCCCGCGCCAGCGGCCTCGAAAACCATGAGTATTTCCTGGAGGCGCGTATCCATCAACGCAATATTCTCCGGTAGCTTCTGGACGAACATATCGAGCGGGCGGTCTCCCGAATACAGCTTCACCGCCGCTTCGATATTGCACTTCATAGTATGGGGACGACGGTAATAGCGAATCGTGCCGAAAGGCTTGTCGGGCCCAAACAGGCGGTTCGTGCGGCTGAACGCCTGGATGATGCTCTCGTAGTCGATTACCTTGTCGAGGTATAGAGTGTTAAGCCATTTGGAGTCGAAGCCCGTGAGCATCTGATCAACCACGATGAGCAGGTCGATGCGGGAATCACGGTTGGTGTCGACGTTGACGTAGGGTTTCTTGTGGGACAGACGAGCCGAGACATCCTTCTTCATGGCGGGCCATGTGGGGATAGTAAACTCCTGGCCGTATGCCTTGTTATAGTCTTCTATGAGCTCGACCAGAGCGTCTTCCTTTACCGTGGAGCCGGCGTTGTTGTCGATGCTCGGGTCGAAAAGGGCAGTCACCTTCATCTGCGGGGCGCGCTCCTTGAAGGCTCGGTAGTAGTCGATCGCCTCTGGGATGGAGCTTGTCGCCAAGATTGCATGGAACTTGTTGCCGTGGGAGAGCACCGGAAAGCGGCGCAGGATGTCCTCGACAACCTTTCCGTGATGCGGGGTGTCGGGCCAGTATTGGGCGGGAGTGAGGAAATCCTCGATTCCCTTGATATGGTTACTGGCACCGTCGACCATCGGTCCCATGGGAACCTTTGCCGAGTCCTTATAGTAGTAGAAAACTTTGCTCTTTCGGTCGTCGGAAATGGCTTCGGCGACGGTTGCGGCTTTCGCCTGCTCTAGGGCAACCGCTTCGCGCACGTCATAGTCATCGAACGTCGTCACCATGTAGGGGTCGAAGCCCAACACATTGCCGTCGCGGATGCCGTCGGCGATGCTGTATCGGTGCAGGCATTCGCCAAACACCATGGCTGTGGTCGACCCCTTCTTCTGATTCTCGTCAAGGATTGGCGTTCCCGTGAAACCGAAGAAGAGGGCATTGGGGAAGGCACGGCGTATGTCCTGGAGCATGTCACCGAAGGTAGATCGGTGGCACTCGTCAATGATAAATACGATACGTTTGCCAGCCAGGCGGTCGAGCTCGGCTTGGGTGATCCCTGTCTCGCCGGCCTTCAAGTTGCTCATCTTTTGGATAGAGGTGACGATAAGGCGATTCTTGGGGTCGTCACTAGCGAGCTTGGACTTGAGGACCTGCGTATTCTCAGTGCCCTGCACGTCGTCGGCGTCGTCAGCGAAGGAGCGGTACTCCGAAAGCGACTGCGTGCCTAACTCGATGCGGTCCATTAGGAACACGACCTTGTCGGCATCATGGGAGTCGGCGACAAGTTGGGCCGATTTAAAGCTGGTCATGGTCTTACCGGAGCCGGTGGTATGCCAGATATAGCCGCCGGGACGACCGGGCGTGTTGCTGTGCCGCGGCTCGTCCCATTTGCATCTGCGAACCTTGTCCGAGATGGCCGCGGCGGCATAGTACTGGTAGCTACGCATGACTTTTAGGCAGCCATCCGAGCTGTCGGCCACGGTATAGAACCCAATGAGCTGATGTGCCATGGGAATGGAAAGCAGCGTCGAGGTGAAGCGCTTCCACTCGTCAGCACCGGGCTTGTCGCCCGCGCAGACGGGCTCGTTGTTGAAGTCTTCCCAGTGGAAGAAGAAGTTGGGGTTAAACGCACCCGCTCCGGGGTTGGCGAAGTACCGTGCCTCGTCAGGGGTCATTCCCACGAAGATCTGCACCAGGCGGAAGAGTCCCGTGAACACACCTTCGTGCGCGTATTTTTCAATCTGGCCGGTTGCCTGGCTTACGGGCACGCCGCTGCGCTTAAGCTCGATATGGATGACGGGCATGCCGTTGATGAGCAGGCATAGATCACCGCGACGATCGTTAAGGATTTTGCTTTTTGCGGGATAGATTGGCTGTTGGGCGATTTGGTACCGGCTTTGACCTGCAGCAATCTCTTGACGGTCGTAGATTTTCAGGCTGACTTCCTTGCCCAGGTGAAGGACGTCATCAGGGTTGTCGCGGGTGATGGCAATGGTTTTGCCGTTGATGAACCCGTTGAGCGCCAGCGGGGTCTTAAGCGTTTCGATCTGTTCGATGACCTGTGCCATTTCACCCTGCGTGAGTGGACAGCCATTCAGGCGGTCTATGCCGGCATTGTTGTTAAACAGGATCTTCGCCCAGTTGCAGATAAGGTCCTGTTCGGTAGGGTAGCGAAGGACACCTTCCGCATCGTCCCAACCGTGCTGCTTCAACACAGCGATAACCGCTTCTTCGAACGAAGCTTCTTTATCGAAAACCATGGCAAAACCTATCTGCGTAATTGCAAAAAGCGTTTTTTACTTATTTCAAACATTATAGGTCCCGCAGCCATTTCCCCGGGATTGCCCGGGCCCTCTAAATTGACTGACAGGGCTTTTTGGAGCCGCTTCTGCCGCTCCGGACACCGATCAAAGTCAATGGAGTAGCCCACCTCAATGGAATGTATAAAGCAAACGCACGTTTACGCCTAAACCCATGCGACAAATTGAGCCCCGATGACTTGGATTTGAGGTCATTCCAGGGGCGCCGTAGGCAGTCGATCTGTATGCGTTGGTTCTATCAAATTGACATTGATAGCAGCGACCGACCCGCACACCTCGCCCATCAGTTATAGTCGCCCCCTACCTCCCCTCTGCCTTCAGCTTCAGCAGCAGGTCACCCAGCTCGGGGCACTTGCTAGAGAGGCGCGTCTGAGCTCGCTCGCCCATCCCCCACCGCTGGCGGATCTCCTGGGCGTGCGGACTCACGTGATAGTCCCCCTCCATCATCTGCTTGAGCAGCTTGGCGGTCACGCGTGCATCGGCTAGGGCGCTGTGGGCGTGACCCGTCGACTCGTCAAAATCGATGCCAAACCACGCTGCCGCGTCGCCCAGCGAGACGCACCCGTGGCTGCCCACGTCCATGATCGAGGTGTAAAACGCCTGCAAGTCAGCCCAATCCGTAGGAAATACGGAAAGGTCGATATGCTTTGCCTGGCACTCGGTCAAAAGCTGTCGACGGTCCGCCCCGCTCCAACAGACCACCTGGGCGGAGTAGCGACCAATCCAATCGCTGAGCCTTTTGATCACCATGTAGAGCGGGTCGGCCATCGCGGTGTCCACGGCCGATATCCCCGTGAGCTCGCGGACGGGAAACGCAACGCCTTCGGTAAATTCTGTCTGCACAAACTGCGAGAACTCGCCCATAACGTTGCCGTGGTAATCGAGTTTGACAGCGCCGACCTCGATAATCTCGTTGCGCAGCCCGCGGCGCTGGCGCTGCTTTGGCACCGGCGCAAACTCAAAGTCCAGCACAATCTGGCGCGCAAAGTTCGTCGTATCGACAGCCAAGATACACGGCGTCTTTTCAGCTGACACGGTTAGGGCCTTTCTCCACTGCTTGCCGCTTGCTACATAGGCGGCTACGTTGCGGTAAGCGTAGCCGCCCGTGCGGACATGAAAGCGGAGCGCAATGCCACGCACCAGGCACGCGCCACGCAGACGGACCCAAGGGATCCCGCCCGCTCTATTCAAATGCATGAAAAAGATTGAGGCCCGGTGACTTGAATCAGCGGTCATCCCGGGCCCATCAGAGCTCGTAGAGCTCTTGGTTGCTTTGGTCTCGCTCTTCACGGCGCTTATCGAACTTTCCGAGGCACTCAAGCAGCATTCGAAGCCTAACAAGTCGCTGCCATTAAGGCACTGACCTCTTGACCAAGCAACGGCGCTGCCCAGCTCTTCACTACTTGGGCTGCCGTCGACTTTATTCTATCCGCGAGCATCTGGTTTACCAAATGGATTTTCGGTAAAGGAAGCACGGCACGCCCGCAAAACCACTACGCCCCAAGTGCCGCCATGGGGATCACCGCCACGCCGTCGTCGCGTGTGTAGGCAATGCTCCCCTTTCCAACCACGACCGCCAAAAACGCCGGCGCGGCATTCTGGGCGGCAGGATTGGAGAGTACTTTCCTCTCCAGCGCCTTGAGATTTCTCGCTCCATCGTCTGCTTTCGCATCACTCAGCTTGACCTCAATGGCTCCCCAGCGCCCGTCGTGCTCAACGATCAGATCGACCTCAAGGCCCTTCTCATCTCGGAAATAATGGACACTGTTGTCGACACCGCCGTAGGTGGAAAGGAACACGCGCACGTCGCGCAGGACGAGGTTCTCAAAGAGCATCCCCAGCGTTTGCATATCGCCAAGCAGCCGCTCAGGGGTAGCCCCCAGCAACGCCGCCGCAAGTGACGGGTCGCAGAAGTAGCGCTTGGGGCGCACGCGAACGCGGGCCTTCGAGCGCATGGGCGGCTCCCATCCGCACAGGTCCTCGGTCAGCTTGAGCCTGTTGAAGAGGTCCAGGTACGCAGCGATGGTCCTCTCGTCGGGGCCCGCCTCACCGTACGAGGCGTCCTTTATGAGCGTCTTGTACGTGACGGCCTGGCTCTCGTTCATGGCAAGAGCTCGCAAAAGGCCGTGTGCAAGCTCGGGCGACATGCGATATACGAAATTACGCCATTCTCAATGCTGTTTTTACGCTACTTTCAATGTAGTTTTTACGCCATGACCGATGTAGTTTTTACGCCATGACAGATGCAGTTTTTACCCTATTTTCATTGAAGGTTTTACGCTTGGCATCCTTAGCGCAACGCTCGCGCAACCCCTGACCACCGGATTGCCTGAATTCCGGAATGCTGCCTCCGCTCCAAACAAAAGGCCCCGGCTCACGATGGAGCTGGGGCCAAAGGCGCAGCTTATACAGTTGATGGCAAGCGCAGACGGCAGTCAGCAATGGTCGTCCGCGCTCTACTCTACCCGCGGTGACGGGCGCGGCTGTAGGGCGTATCCACCATGGGCAGATCCGGACGCAGCTTGCCGTCGAATGCGCGATAGGCGTTCTGCACGGCGGGCGCCGTGGGGATCGTTGCGATCTCGCCGATGCCCTTGCCGCCATATGCCACAGGCAGCAGCTCGTCCTTCTCCACGTAGATGGCGTGGATATCCGGAATCTCGGGGGCACGGAACAACCCGAGCGTACCGTACCTTGCCTGGGGTACGCAGTCCTTGAGCGGCCAGTCCTCAGTAAGCGCATAGCCCATACCCATGAGCACGCCGCCTTCGATCTGACCCTGGATGGAGATGGGGTTGACCACCTTGCCGGAATCGTGCGCGGCATAGACCTCGCTCACGCGACCGTCATCATCCAAAATGACCACATGCGTGGCAAAGCCGTAGCAGATGTGACTCTTGGGGTTGGGAACATCCGCACCCAGTTTGTCGGTCGGCTCCAGGTACACGTAGCCAAACTCGCATCCCTCGAGTGCCTTGATGGCGGCCGCGGGATCCTGAGGATGCATACCCTGGCCGGCGACGAGTTCCTGCGTGCGCAGCTGATAGGCGCGGCCGTCGTCGTACTCGATCTTGACGCCGTCGCCATGCGCGCTCACGGGAGTATCGGGTGCGGGCTTGCCGGCCTCGATGCCAACCATGGCATCGCGCAGCAGGAAGGCGGCACCGCGCACGGCCTCGCCGGTCACGACCGTCTGACGCGAGCCAGACGTGGTGCCGGAGTCGGGAGCGTTCTCGGTGGAGCACTCGCCGTTAGCGATGCAGCGAAGCGGCAGGCCGCATGCCTCGGCAACGTCTTGCAAAAAGACGGTGTTGCAGCCCTGGCCGATGTCGGACGTGGCGGCATAGACCACGGCGCGGCCATCCTCGACGCGAATCTTGCAGCGACCGGCATCGGGTAGACCCACGCCCACGCCGGCGTTCTTCATGGCGCAGGCAATACCGGCGTGTCCGGGATGCGCATAGTAGGCATCCTTGACCTCGAGCAGTGTCTCCTTCAGCGCCGTGGAGCAATCGGCAATCTGGCCGTTGGGCAAAACCTCGCCCGGCTCGATGGCGTTTCGGTAGCGAATCTCCCACGGATCCAGGCCGACCTTTTCTGCCAGCAGGTCGATCAGGCTCTCGAGCGCAAACTCGGACTGGCACACGCCAAAGCCGCGGTACGCACCGGCGGGCGGGTTGTTGGTGTAGTAGCCAAAGCCGCGGATGTCGGTGTTCTGGTACTTGTAGGGACCGACGGCGTGCGTGCAGGCGCGCTCGAGCACCGGGCCGCACAGCGAAGCGTAGGCGCCGGTATCAAAGTTGATCTCGCAGTCCAGGCCGGTAAAGTTGCCCTCGGCGTCGCAACCCAGCGTAAAGGTGCCATCCATGGCATGGCGCTTGGGATGGAAAGCGAGCGACTCGGCGCGCGTGAGCTTGCACTTCACAGGACGCTGGAACTTATAGGCGGCGAGCGCGGCCAGGTGCTGGATGGACACGTCCTCCTTGCCGCCAAAGCCACCGCCCACGAGCATGGTCTCGACGACCACGCGCTCGGGCTCGTTGTCCCAGCCAAACATGTGGGCGCACTCTTTGCGTGTATCGTAGGCACCCTGGTCGGTCGACTGCACCTTGACGCCGTTCTTGTACGGGAAGGCGACGGCGCACTCGGGCTCCAAGAAGGCATGCTCGGTAAAGGGCGTGGTAAAGCGCTGCGTCACGGTAAACGCGCTCTCCGCCAGCGCCTTGGCGGCGTCGCCGCGCGTCACATGGCGGCTCTGGCACACGTTGTCCTTGAGCTCCACTGTGTTGCCAAAGGCAAAGAAGCTGTCGTGCAGGCGCGGGGCGTCGGCAGCCCTGGCCTCGACAATGTTGCGCACGGGCTCCAGCGGCTCGTAATCGATCTTTACGAGCTTCTTGGCCTTCTCGAGCGTCGCCTCGTCCTCGGCGACCACCAGCACGATGGCATCGCCCACGCAGCGGGTGATATCGCCCACCGCGATCATGACGTCCCAGTCCTGGATAAGGTGGCCGACCTGGTTGACCGGCACGTCCTCGGCGCGTAGGATACCCACCACGCCGGGCAGGGCCTCGGCCTTGGAGGTGTCGATGGAGAGCACACGGGCGCGCGGGTACTTGGAGCGCACGGCGCTGGCGTAGGTCAGACCCGGTTGATCGAGCTCGTCGATGTCATCGGGGTATTTGCCCTCGCCGAGCACCTTCTTGCGCACGTCGATACGGAAGGCGCGCTTGCCCACACCGTAGTCGTCGCCGCGCTCCAGGCCCTCGTCGATCCGCTTTTCGCCGCGGAGCACCGCAGCGGCCAGCGAAATGCCCTCGATAATCTTCTTGTAGCCGGTGCAGCGGCAGACGTTGCCGCGGATGGCGTACTTGATCTGCTCCTCGGTGGGCTCGGGGTCCTCGGCGATGAGCGCCGCACCCGCCATGACCATGCCGGGGATGCAAAAACCGCACTGCACGGCACCCACGGCGCCAAAGGCGTACACAAAGGCCTCGCGCACGTCCTGGGGCAGGCCCTCGACGGTCACGATGTTGCGGCCGGCGGCAAGAGCGGTGGTCAGTACGCATGCCTTGACGGCCGCGCCGTCTACATGGATGGTGCAGGTACCGCAGGCGCCCTCGGAGCAGCCGTCCTTAGCGGAATGGATGTGCAGGTCGTCGCGCAGGTAGCGGAGCAGCGGCTTGTTCTGAGTCGTCGTGCGTTCGACGCCGTTAACGGTAAAAGTGAATTCCTGTGCCATGGTGATTCCCTTCTACACGCCGGCGGCGATGCCGGTGCGGTCGTGGATGGCGCCATGCGGGCAGACGACGGCGCACATGCCGCACGACAGGCAGTCCGCGCCGTCGATATGGGCGCAGTTGTCCTCGATGCGGATAGCGCCGGCAGGGCACTTTTTAGCGCACATGCCGCAACCGATGCAGCTCGTGTCGCAGATCTTGCGCGCAATGGCGCCCTTGTCGGTGTTGTTACAGCGCACCAGAATGTTCTGGTAGCCGGGAACGAAGGCAATCACGCGCTGCGGGCACGCCATGCCGCACAGACCACAGCCCGTGCACTTGGAGCGATCCACGCGGGCGATGCCATCAACCAGCGCAATGGCGCCGTGGGGGCAGGCCGTGACGCAGGCGCCACAGCCAATGCAGCCTTCGCTGCAGCGGGCGTCGCCGCCTGCGGAGGCACAGCCGCTTCCGCAGGCAACGTAGGCCACGTTATGTTGAATGGATTTGGCCATAAGAGACTCGCCTATTTCTTAAGAAGGTACGAATAGTTGTCGCGCACGGCCCTGATGGTCAGGCGGACGGCCTCGGGAAGACCGGTGTTGACGGCATCGACCGAGACGGTGCGGACCGTGCCGGCGACGCGGACTTTAAAGTTGTCCTCGTCCACAGCCAGGAAGCCCTCGTTCTCGGAGTTCTCCATGTCCTGCTCGCTCCAGAACAGGGTGAGCTTGTCCTTATAGGGACGACCCTCCTGGTAGGGGCAGAACACGGCGCAGTTGCCGCACTCGTTGCACATGCCGTCGACATGTACCACCTGATGCTTGGCCAGGCCCGGCACCTTAATTGCCACGTTGGCGCGGTTGGGGCACACGTCGCAGCAGACCTCGCACACCGAGCCGCAGCCCAGGCAGCGGGTCTTGGTGCAGTTGCGCTTGTCGCGGCACAGCGACCCCTTGCGCTCGTAGCAGGCGTCCTCGCGACCGACCTGAGCATTCTGGTCGGCGTACTTGTTAAAGTCCACGCCAGCGATGGCACGGGCGACCTCGGCGGCGTCGGCGATAGCCTCGACCACGGTGGCCGGACCGCGACGGCAGTCACCGGCAGCCCAGACGCCCTCGACGCCGGTGGAGGTGGCGGCAAGGCGGCCGCGACGGTCGTGCTCGACGCCCGCGGCGTCGTACAGGCTGGCATCGATGCCCTCGCCCACGGCACAGATCACCGTGGTGGCGGGCAGCTCGACGGTCTCGCCCGTGGCGACGGGGCTGCGACGGCCGCTTGCGTCCGGCTCGCCAAGCTCCATAACATCGCAGGTCAGCACGGCGCCGTTGAGCGCCTTGGGCGCCAGCAGCTCACAGAACTCAACGCCGTCGGCAAGAGCAAGATCGAGCTCTTCCTCGTCGGCGGGCATCTGCTTCTTGGTGCGGCGATACACCAGGCGCACGTTCTTCACGCCAGCCAGGCGCTTGGCCACGCGAGCCGCGTCCATAGCGGTGTTGCCGGCGCCAATAACCACGACGTCCTCGCCCAGCTCGAGTTTCTCGCCCTTCTTGGCGGCCTCGAGGAACTCCAGCACGTCGAGCTCGGCACCCTCGCCCAGGCCCGCAGAGCCGGGCATCCAGGCACCGGTGGCCACGACCACGTCGGTGAAGCCCTGGGCCTTGAGCTCGTCAATGGACTCCACGCGGGCGTTGAGCTGCACCTTGGCACCAAAGGCCAGACAGAGCTCGGCGTCGTGGGAGATATCGTCGCTCGCGATACGGAACTCGGGAATCACGTGACGGACCACGCCGCCGAGAGAGTCGCGGGCCTCAAAGATGGTGACGGGCACGCCGGCGCGCGTCAGGAAGAACGCCGTCGCCAAGCCGGCCGGGCCGCCGCCGATAACGGCAACGTTGCGCTCGCCGTCGTTGGCGATGGCCTGGGCGCGCAGCTTGGGCAACACGGCGGTCATGGCCTCGCGGGCGGCCTTGAGCTTGCTGGCGCGGATCTGGGCGCCCTCGGGCTCGTAGAACGCGCGCTCGCAGGCACGGCCGCAGGGATGCGGGCAGATGGTGCCGGTAATGAACGGCAGGGCGTTGCGCTCGATGATGATGTTGAGTGCGTCCTCATAGCGGCCCTCGTCAACAGCCGCCAGGTAGGCGGGAATATCCTGCTGGATGGGGCAGCTCGTGCGGCACGGCGTGGTAAAGCAGTCGGAAAGCGGGCTCTTGCCGGCGACCTTGCGGTCGGGCAGCGGGCGCAGCGGCTTCTTGTAGAGCGGGTTGGTGAGCGAGTCGGTCTGGATCGCGGTCACGGCCTCGAGAGAGACGCCCGCGAACGGCTTGCCGTCCAGATCGGTAAACTCGCCAGCCATCTGGCTAAAGCGCTCGTAGCCACCGGGCTTGAGCACGTCGGTCGCCAGGGTGACAGGCCAAATGCCGGCATCGTACAGGGCGCGGATGTTGTAGACCGTAGCACCGCCGGAGTAGCTGATGCGCAGCTTGCCATCGAACTGCTCGGTAATGCGACGGGCGGCCTCGATGGTCAGCGAGAACAGCGAACGGCCCGACATGTACATCTCGGTGGAGGGCAGCTCGTCCCTGGTCACGTCGACGGGGAACGTGTTGGTCAGTTTGACGCCAAACTCCAGGCCGTGCTCGGCGCACAGGGCAATCAGGCGCTCGAACATGGGCACGGCGTCGGCCCACTGCAGGTCCTCGCGGAAGTGCGTGTCATCGAAGACGATGTAGTCAAAGCCCAGCTCGTTCAGGCGCTGGCGGGCAAACTCATAGCCCAGCAGCGTGGGGTTGCACTTGATGTAGGTGTTGAGGCCCTTCTCGGTGATCAGATAGGTCGCGATGCGCTCAATCTCCGCCGGCGGGCAGCCATGCAGCGTGGACTCGGTAATGGAGTTGGAGACGCGCGACGGGATGGACTCGACAAACGCGGCATCGACATGCTCAAACTTGTCCAGGTTAGCGAGCGCCCACGTGCGGCACTCATTCCAAACCTCGGAACCGCTGGCGTCCTTCATGCCCTCAATGTAAGCATCGACCTTGGGGCTCTTAATGCCCTCCAGGTCATAACCCACGGACATGTTGAAGACAAAGCCGTCCGGGCTTCCCAGGCCGTACTCGCGAGCGATCAGGTGGCAGGCGAACCATGCCTTCACGTACTCGGCAAAGGCCTGCGGAACCTCGAGCTCGGTCGACCACTCGCAGTTGTAGCACTCGTCCTGCGCCACAATGCAGGGCTTGTTCACACACTTGGAGAGCTCCTCGCCGTCCATAACCTGAACGGTCTTGAGCTCAAAGAAACGAGAACCGGCCACGTAGGATGCCACGATGTTCTGGGCCAGCTGCGTATTGGGACCGGCGGCCGGGCCAAACGGGGTCTCGATGCGCTCGTCAAAAATGGGAAGCGCGCCCCCCTGGTTGGTC
Source organism: uncultured Collinsella sp. (assembly GCA_905198355.1). GTDB lineage: Bacteria > Actinomycetota > Coriobacteriia > Coriobacteriales > Coriobacteriaceae > Collinsella. The sequence continues at coordinate 65,573 of CAJKCG010000009.1, forward strand.
GTGACCATCTTGCGCACGCCAAAGATGGCGTCCTGGGTCTTGTGCTCCTCGATGATCCAGTTCATCAGCTGCGAAAACGGGATCGGCCTCATGATGTCGCTCATAGTGAGCTCCTCTCTGTAACGCCCGGCGAGACCGCGCGGCGGGCGCAAATACGGTGTAGCGCTAGCACAGTGCCGGCGACCCCGCGGAGGTCGCCTATACGCGCGTCGGATGCGGCGAAACATCCGACGCGCGCGAATCTACTTGTAATTAGTAGGCGCGATCGTTGAGCGTGCTCCAGAGCTTCTTGGACTCGGCCATGGTCCACGCGTTGATCTTGTCCTCATCAATGCCAACGAACTCGCGATCCTTGTACAGGACGCGGCCGTTGATGATGGTGGTGCGGCAGTTTTTGCCCATCATGCCAAAGAGCATGTGGCCGTCAATGTTCTCCTCGCTCAGCGGCGTAAAGGGCTTGTAGTCCATAACGATGACGTCGGCGGCGGCGCCGGGCTCAAGCACACCGAGCTTGCAATCGAAGTACTTGCTGGCCATCTTGGCGTTATTCTCGAACAGCATGGTCATGGCCTCGCACCAGCCCACATTGGGCATGGCTGCGTTGTGGCGCTGAATGATCAGGAAGACCTTGAGGCTCTCGAGCATATCGTGGGTGTAGGCGTCGGTGCCCATGCACACGGGGATGCCGCGGCGGAAGAACTCGAGCACGGGGGCGCAGCCCACGGCGTTGCCCATATTGGATTCGGGGTTGTTGACGAGCCAGGTACCGGACTCCTTGACGATATCCATCTCGGCAGGCGTCACGTGGATGCAGTGGCCGAGCATAGTGTCGGGACCCAGCAGGTTGTGCTGCAGCAGGCGCTCGACGGGGCTGATGCCACCACGGTTGAGGCGGGAGTCCCACACGTCATTCATGCCCTCGCACACATGGATGTGGAAGCCGGTCAGGCCGTTGTTGGCCTCGGCCATCTTGTCCATGGTCTCGTCCGAAAGCGTAAAGGTGGCGTGACCGCCAAACATGGCGGCGATCATGTGGTTGTCGTTATCGCGACGCTCCTTGGCGGCCCACTGGGCAAATTCGGCGTTCTCGGCAATGGCCTGGTCGCATTTTTCCTGACCGCGGCGGTCGGAGACCTCGTAGCACAGGCACGAACGCATGCCCAGCTCCTGCGCGGCATCCTTAATGGCAAAGAGGCTGCCCGGAATCTCGCAGAAGCTCGCGTGGTGATCGAAGATCGTGGTGACGCCATCGCGGATGGAGTCCAGAATCGTGGCATAGGCGCTGGCCTTGGTGCCGTCGAGCGTCAGGTTGTCGTCGATCTTCCACCACTGCTGCTCAAGATTCTCCAGGAAGTTGGTGGGGTTGCAGCCCTTAATGGCAAGGCCGCGGGCCAGACCCGAGTAGATGTGGGTGTGGCAGTTGATGAGTCCGGGCATGATGAGGTTGCCCCGGGCATCGACGTACTCGGCATCCGGGTACTTGGACTTGAGCTCGCACTCGGGGCCCACTTCGGCGATCGTATCTCCGTCAATGGCGACCGCACCGTTTGGAATGAACGGGGTCTGAGAATTGCGGGTAAAGACGGAACCGTTAGCGACCAGAAGCATGAATGCTCCCTTCAACATCAGGGGCGGGGTTTGACACCTCTGACATGGCGGAGTGCGAAGCGCCGGCCTACACCGGAAACGGGCCCTCTCCCGTCAACGCTTCACCAAAGGGACAAACCCTTTGAAGTGCGGCTTGGCGCCGCATGACGTCGGCGGACGAGGCGATGCGCCCGCCGACGAATAGCACTGAATTGGTTACTTCTTACTCTCGGGCAAGACCAGATCCACGGCAGCGTCCTTGGCGGCATCGATGTGCTGAGCCACGACCGGCGTCTGCGGAAGGATCAGGTTAAGGACAATGGCCATAATGGCGGTGGGGGTTACGGCATTGGAGCCGATGACGGTGGATACCCAGGCGGGCATACCCTCGCCGGCAAGGCAACCGCTGGCCATCCAGATACCCAGGCCAAAGACGACGGAGGTACCGACGATGGTGGTAGTGCGCTGCGTGAGGCCCTCGCGGGTGAACATGCGCACGCCGTTCATGGTAATGGTGCCAAAGACGCCGACGGTCGCGCCGCCGATGACGGGCTGCGGGATAGCGGAAAGGACGGCAGAGAGCTGCGGGAACAGACCGGCGATGGCAAAGACGGCCGCGATGATCACAAAGACCCACTTGTTGACGACCTTGTTGGAGCAGATGATGCCCACGTTCTGGCCAAGGGCGCTGGTGGGAAGACCGCCCAGCAGGCCGCCGACCATAGAAGTGAGGCCCTGGGACACGATAGCGCCGGAGAGCTCGCGCTCGGTGGGCATACGGTCGATGGAGCCCAGGCAGGCGGCGGAGACGTCACCGATAACCTGGATGGCAACCATGGGGAACACGACGGCGAGGGTAATGCAGACCTCGGGATCAAACTCGAGCGCGTAGGGCATGAGCTTGGGAAGGGCGAAGACCTGAGCGGTGGCGACGCTGGAGAAGTCGATCATGCCGAAGGGGATGGAGACGATCATGCCAACGATCATGCCAAAGAACACGGATCCCAGCTTGAGCGTGCCCTTGCCAAAGTTGGCGAGCGCAAAGACCACGGCGAAGGTGATAAGAGCGACGCACCAGGCCTGCGGGGTGCCCCATAGCGGCGTACCCATACCGCCGGCCATATACTTGACGGCCGTGGGATAGAGAGAGACGCCAATGGAGAAGATGACCGTACCGGTCACGACGGGCGGGAACAGCCACTTGATCTTGCTGTAGGCCAGACCAAAGAGGACCGCGACGGCGCCGCCGACGATCTCGCCGCCCAGCAGCGCACCAAAGCTAAAGCCCGAGGCACCCATGGCCTGCAGAGCCGGCAGGAACGCGAACGAAACGCCCATGACGATGGGCAGGCCGCCGCCGATGCGACGGAAGGGAGCGAAGGCCTGAAGGGCCGTGTCGATTGCCGAAAGAATGAGCGCGACCTGGATGATGTCGGTGCTCTGCTGGCTATTAAAGCCGTAGACGCCGGCCATGATGACAGCCGGGGTGATGATGCCGGCAAACGATGCCAGTACGTGCTGAAGGGCACACGGGATCATTTCCTTAACGGGAGGCATGCCTTCACGAGTGAACAGGGCTTCAGTGCCGTTCTTAACCGTCTCCTGGGTCATTTGACCACCAATCCTCGAAATAGTTGTTTTCGCATCTAACGCTCTATTGTGACGCAGTGCGGGGTTGAGGTTGTGCCTTCGTTGCATATCGTATTAAAGATGATTCTCATTCTCAATAATAATTTTTTGTTATCAGACTATTCTTCAGCTGAGATAATACATTTCCGCAGGTCAGGAAAGTGTCTGTTCAAAATAACATCTAACTTTTCTTTTGGTCGACCGTTTACCGCCAAATACCTACCGCTCATCTGTATTACGCAATGTACCTGCGAATATGTGAGTCAATAGACACCGTGTTACCATGAGAAAAAATTGTTATGATCATTTCCGATTTCACCCAAAGGAGTTGCCCGTGAACGAGACCGTACGTCGCTTTTTGCCGATGGTCGATTTTCTGGAGCAGATACTCGGCAAAAACAGCGAAATCGTGCTGCACGATTTCTCGGATCCCGACCACGCCATCGTCGATATTCGCAACGGCATCGTGAGCGGCCGCAAGGTCGGCGGTCCCGCCACCGATCTGGCACTCAAGATCATGCACGACGCCAAGTATCGCGACCTGCCGTTTATTACGGGCTACGAGGGGCGCGGTGCCGGCGGCAAGACGTTGGAGTCAGCGACGTACTTTATCCGCGAGAATGACGAGATCGTCGGTATGCTCTGCGTCAACACCGATCTCTCGACCGTGCGCTCCATCAACGCCATGGCGCAGCAGCTCATGGCGTGCTTCGACGCGGCGCCGACGCGCACGGAGCCCGCCCCTATCGAGGTCGAAAGCCTTTCGGAGTCCACACAGGAGCTCATCGACCGCAGCATTGCCGAGTTGCTGAGCGCGCGCGGGCTGGATGTAGCGTCGCTTGGTCAGAGCGACCGCGTGGACGTCATTCGCCACCTCAACGGCAACGGGGTGTTCATGCTCAAGGGCGCCGTGGCCTGCGCCGCCACCTCGCTGGGCATCTCGGAGCCCAGCGTCTACCGCTACCTGCAAAAAGTCCGCAAGGAGGGCTAACGAGCAAAATGGAGTGCGGCTCCACAAGCGATTCGTCACCTGACAAAAGACCCTGCAGCTCGCACGCGCTGCAGGGTCTTTTTGCATGTCATGTTTAGTTGTGGTCAACGCCTTAGAGAGCGGCGACGACCTCGATCTCGACCAGACCGCCAGCCGGAAGAGAGGCAACCTGGAAAGCGCTGCGCGCGGGGAACGGGGCCTCGAACTTGGAGGCGTAGATCTCGTTCACGGCGGCGAAGTCGGCAATGTCAGCCAGGTAGACTGTGGTCTTGACGACATCGGCAAAGGTGGCGCCGGCAGCGGTCAGCAGGGCCTCGACGTTAGCAAGGGACTGCTTGGCCTGGGCCTCGACGCCCTCGGGCATCTTGCCAGTTGCGGGATCGATGCCCAGCTGGCCGGACAGGAACACCATGTTGCCGGTCTGGATACCAGGGGAATACGGGCCGATGGCTGCGGGTGCGTTATCGGAAGACACGACGGTCTTGCTCATGTTTTTCTCCTTACAAGTAAAAGGGAACGGGAGCGCGGCGTTCACACCGGGAGGCACAGTTCGGTCTGAACACCGCGCTTGATTGGGATAGTACTCAAGGTGTCCGCGCGATGCAAGATTATTATCACGTTGCGAGAATATTTTATCGCCCAACGGTTTCCCCGGACCGCTGAACGGTTCTCATGTGAAGCAGCCAGTCCAAGCTGCTGAAGACTTTATCCCGCTTAGAGCACGGGCATCGCCTGCCGCGACGGCACCACTATACTTTTGATTATCTGAGCATTTTGAAAGGCAGGATATGACCGCAACCGCCAGTCGAACCACCAACCGCAGACCCGAGCTCTTGGCCCCCGCCGGAGGCCCGGAACCCTTTGCCGCCGCACTCGCTGCCGGGGCAGACGCCATCTACTGTGGCATGGGCAGCTTCAACGCCCGCCGCAAGGCAACGAACTTTACCGACGAGGCCTTTGAGCAGGCCTGCCGTGCTGCACACCTGGCCGGCTCGCGCGTCTATGTCACGGTCAACATCGTCATCAAGCAGTCCGAGCTGGGCGACGCACTGCAACTCATCCACCGCTGCTCCACGCTGGGCGCCGACGCCTTTATCATCCAGGACTGGGGCCTGTTCTTTGAGGTCAAGCACACCATGCCCGGCATCGAGACACACATCTCGACCCAGGCGAACATCCATGATGACCGTGGAACCATCTGGTGCCGCGAGCAGGGCGCTGACCGCGTGACCCTCTCGCGCGAGCTTTCCATCGACGAGATCGCCGCCATTCACCATGCCGCGCCCGATGTGGACCTTGAGGTCTTTAGCCATGGCGCCATCTGCTTTTGCTACTCGGGCCTGTGCCTGCTATCGAGCTTTGCCATGGCGGGCCGCTCGGCCAACCGCGGCATGTGCGCTCAGCCCTGTCGCCTGCCTTACGAGCTGATCGACGAGAACGGCCGCGCGCTCTCCCCTGCCGGACGCGAGCGCGCTCTATGCCCGCGCGACACCAACACTTCGCAGCTCGTTCGCCGTCTGTATGACGCCGGCGCCGCATCGCTCAAGCTCGAGGGCCGCATGAAGGCGCCCGATTACGTGTACTCCATCGTCGATGTGTATCGTCATCAAATCGATGACATGCTGGCCGGGGTCGCCGTAGATAAGCACGAGGACGCCGCTCGCCAGCGCCAACTCAAGCGCTGCTTTAACCGCGACTTTACGCACGCCTATCAGGACGGCACCTCGGGCGACGAGATGATGAGTTACGAGCGCTCCAACAACCGCGGCCAGATTGTGGGCACGGTACTGGGCAGCCGCCTGGCCAACCGCGACGTGCGCGGGCTCAAACCCGACGATCGTCGTCGCCGCGCCGTCATCGCCCGCATTGAGCTGTTTGAGCCCGTGGGCAAGGGCGACTTGTTGGAACTTCGCCACGACGACGAGTTCGATCAGTTCCTAACCACTATCGCTACCGATGATGCCGCCGCCGGTGACATCATCGAATGTCGCGTGCCCCGCAGCATGCCCGAGGGCTGCCGCGTGCGCATCATCCGCAGCCAGCGCGCCATCGACGCCGCCGGCGCCGCGCTCAAGCGCGACGTGCTGCGCCGCCGCGCCGTTGATGTAACCGTTGTGGCGCGTTTGGGCGAACCGTTTGTCGTCACGCTCACCTGCTGCGACGCCCCATCGCTTACGGCCACGGCCACGGGCTTTACCGTCGAGGCTGCCAAGACCCGCGCCGTCGAGGCATCCGATCTGGTTGAGCATGTGGGCCGCATGGGCTCCTCTCCCTTTGAGGCCGCGAGCTTTGATGTGGCGCTCGATGAAGGCTGCGGCATGGGCTTCTCCGCTGTGCACAAGGTACGCACCGCCGCTTGCAAGGCGCTGGAAAAGGCCATTCTGGCGCCGTACGAGGAGCGTGCCCGCACGCTCGAGCTGCCGGCGATTGTCACCAGTGATTCCCGCCCCGCGCCCGAGCACTACCGCGATGAGCCGCAGATCTGCGCCACCGTCACCTCGCTCGAGGCCGCCGAGGCCGCTCGCGCCGAGGGTGCAACGCGCATCTACATGACCACCGACGCGCTCGATGCGGCCGAGCTCTCCCCCGCCGATGCGCTTGAGCAGGGCATCGTACCCGTACTCGACGAGGTCTGCCGCGCCGTTGACCACGTACGCGTCGACCCGTGGGTTGTTGCCGGCGCCACGGTCGCTATTGGCAACATCTCTGAGCTTGCCCTGGCCGCCCAGGTTGGCGCCACGGCGGAGATCCGCTCTTGCCTGCCCGTGCACAACACCCCTTGCATGGAGGCACTTGCCGAGCGCGGAGCCGGCGCGTTTTGGCTCTCGCCCGAGATCACGCTCGACGAGATCGTCTCGCTTGGCACCTCCGCGCCCGCAGCCCTGGGCATCACCGTGTTCGGCCGCCCGCGCGTTATGACGAGCGAGCACTGCATCCTGCAGGTGGCCAATGGCTGCATCCACGATTGCGCCAGCTGCCGCCTGCGCGCCCGCAAGCTGTCGCTCAAGAATATCGACGGCAAGGTCATGCCCGTGCGCACCGACATCCATGGCCGCTCTCGCTTGTACGACGCCTACCCCATCGACCTCACGCCGCAGGTGCCACAGCTGCTCGACGCCGGCGTCCGTCGTCTTATGGTGGACGGCACGCTGCTCGAGACGGATGAGTTGGGCCGCGCCGTCGCACGCGTCCGTCGCGCCGTCGAGGCCGCGCAGGCCGGCCGTAAGCCCGCCGCCCGCCTGCGCGGGGCCACCTCGGGCTGCATGTTTGTGGGAATCAGCTAACCGAAAGGCTTACACGTGAACGAAGAACCTCAAGTCCTCTACTGCGACGCCTGGCTCATGGCCATCGACAAGCCCGCCGGCATGATCGTCCACGGCGACGGCACCGGCGAGCGCACGCTTACCGACTACGCCAGCGACTTGCTGCTTGCCATGGGCGACGGCTTTGCCGCAACCGACATGCAGCCGCTTAACCGCCTGGACCGCAACACCACCGGCGTGGTGCTGTTCTCGCTCGACAAGCAGACGCAGCCCGCCTTTGACCAGATGGTCATCGACCACGCTTTCGAAAAGCACTACCTGGCGCTCGCCGAGGGCAAGATCGACTGGAACGAAAAGCTCATCGACAAGCCCATCGCCCGCGACCGACACGACAGTCGAAAGATGCGCGTCGGCGCCAGCGGCAAGCCGTCTCAAACGCGCGTGAAGGTGCTCAAGCGCCTCAAGAGCCGCCGAGGCCTGCCCACGCGCTCGTATATCGATGTCGAGCTTCTCACCGGCCGCAAGCACCAGATCCGCGTGCATCTGGCCAGCGAGCGTCATCCCCTGGTAGGCGACGACCTGTACGGAACGCCGCGTCCCTGCGGCCTGATGCTCCACGCCCACAGCGTGTCCTTCACGCATCCCGTAACCGGCGAGCACATCCACATCGAAGCCCCCTGCCCCTGGGAGCCCTAAACCACCACAATGGGGACAGGCACCTTTGTGGTGGTTTTGCCGCGATGGCTCTGCCGGATTCCCAAACATCTCGATCTGTAACAGCTAAAGCCCATTTTGCGGTCTATCTGTTACAGATCGAGACATTCGAATCCCCTCAAGGGAATAATCTCAATCTGTAACAGTAACTCGGCAAAATCAGTCCCAGATGTTACAGATTGAGACAAAGGGACGGCGCGGTTCGTAAGTATCTCGATCTGTAACACCTAGCCCACTTTTAACGGTCCAGTTGTTACAGACTTAGACAAACCGGCAGACAACGAAAGCGGCGACGCCCGTGATGGACGTTGCCGCTTTTCTATTGAGAAAACTACTCGGTTTTCGTTACTAACCACCACAATGGGGACAGGCACCTTTGTGGTGGTTTTGGCCTTGCCCCGCCGCTAGACCGTGATGACGTTGTCCATTGCCCGGTACTTGGCAGGGACATCGCCTGCGGTAATAATCGTTGCGTCACGGAAGTCCGCGAACTTGACGGGCGCCACCATGCCAAATTTACTGGCGTCCGAGATTACGAAGCGCTTGGCCGTATGGCGCATCGAGATACGCTTTACTTGCGCCTCCTCGATATCGGGCGCCGTGAAGCCCTGCTCGGCGGCAATGCCGTTAGAGCCCCAAAAGCCACAGTTGAAGTTGTAGCGGTCTAAGGTTGCCAAGGCATCGGGGCCAACGAGCGCCTCGGTCTCGGGTTTGAGCTCGCCACCCAGCACCACGGTACGCATGCCGCGCAAAGCAAGGCGTTGAGCATGGAGCACGGAATCGGTCACATAGGTGACATCTTCAAGGTGTGGAAGATGCTCGATGAGCCTGAGCGTCGTCGAACCCGAGTCGATGTATACAAAGCTCTCGGGCTCCACAAGTGCCGCCGCACGGGCGCAGATACGCTCCTTGTCGTCGTTATGGAGGTCGCTGCGCTCATTAAGCGTTAGGTCGCGCGTCACGTGCGCGCGCTCCAGACTTGTCGCGCCTCCGTGCACCTTGGCGATACGGTGTGCTCGGTCGAGCGTCTGCAGGTCGCGCCGAATGGTAGACGCCGTCACGCCCAGGGCTTCGGCAAGCTCCGGCACGGTAACCGAGCCGGTCTGCTGAACCATCGACACGATCGCGTTGAGCCTATCTTCCGCTAGCATCGCTTACTCCTCCTCGGGGTACACGACTCCCCAGTCGGCGCGTAGCTTGGTCATCAGCTCCATAACATCAGAAGCATAGCCCAGAAGCTCACGCTTAGAGTCGTCGCCGGCAACGGCCTTCTCAAGATCGGCCATCTCATAGCAAAGGGCGTAAGCCTCGGTGCCGGCGTGGACCTCCTCGCGGTGGCCGTCCGCAGTCCACACGATAGTCGCGTGATCGGCGCGCGGATACTCGTTGACCTCGATATAGCACTTATCGAAGCTAATAATCGAGCGCTTGGGTTGCTTGGAGTGGAGCGTGAGGCTCACAACACCCAGCTGCTGCTCGGCATTACGGCAGACGATGCCGCCCGCAACGTCAACACCGGTCTCACAGGTGTTGCCCAATGAAACGACCTCAATGGGCTGGCTTGCCATAAAGAGACGCATGACGGACAGGGCATACACGCCAATGTCGAGCATGGCACCGCCAGCAAGGTTGCGGTTGTAGAAGCGATTGGTCAGATCGCCGTACTCCTTGTAGCTACCAAAGTTGAGCTGGGCGAGGTTCATGCGACCAAACTCGCCGGCATCCATGCGACGGCGCAGCTCTTGATACAAGGGCATATGAAGCACCGTGGTGGCGTCCATGAGGACGACGTTGTGCTCGTCGGCGATGGCACGCGCCTCGTCGAGCTCAGCGGAATTGAGGGTAATGGCTTTCTCGCAGAGCACGTGCTTGCCGGCGGCCAGCGCGTCACGCAGATAGGTGATATGCGTGTTGTGCGGCGTGGTGATATAGACGGCGTCGATGCCCGGATCGGCGTAGAGGTCCTCAACCGATTCATAGACCTTCTCGATGCCATACTGCTCAGCAAAAGCCTGAGCCTTGGACAGCGTACGGTTGGCGACGCCCGCAAGCTTGCGGCCGGCAAGAGCGAGAGACTGGGCCATCTGGTTGGCGATAACGCCGCACCCGATCACAGCCCAACGAAGCTCGGGAGCCGTAAAGATATCATCGGGGAATGGCTTGTCCTGGACCGAAGCGAACGCTGCTTTTGCGGCCGCCGCGGAGTCGAGTGGAGCCTGCTTGGAATCTACCATATGTGCCTCCTGTGTCATAGAACGTCTTGCATTTCGGATAGCTCTATATTCGCACAAACACGCGCGTCTGTGCGTGTTTGTGCGTATCTCACCACTAAACGGTCATTTTTGTCCCGTAAACGGCGCATCTATACGCATATTCACGCAATCCCACGCACGCAAATACGCACAAATGCGAACCGGTCATTGCTCAGAGACAGGGGCTTATGCTTAGAACTCGAAAGACAGGATGATCCGCTTCGCCTCGTCGCTCATGGCGCGCTGCAGCTCTAAGGACCGTCCCAAACTGCAGACAGAAAAAGAACGTCCCCAGGCGCCGGCATTTCAAGAGCACTCATTTAAGTCTGTCCCCAATGAGTGGGAGCAATCAGAGACTCTTTGCGAGGGAGGCCGGACGTGGCCTTCCTCGTTTTTATTCATGGACTTTAGTCCGTGCCGCGCGGCACGCGCGGCATAGAAAGCCACCCGCTCAGCGGGTGGAGGCCAATTTCCGCTACGCGACAAAAACCTTCCCCCTAGCATGAGGATTGTTCAGGTCATCATACTAGGGGGAAGGTGATTGCTGTGGCCCAGAAAGCCAACAGCCTCGCGTACACGAAATGGCTGTGCAAGTACCGCATCGCACCGAGGTCAAGCTCATCGCCGCCATCGTCGAGAAGCACCCCAAGGTGCGCTTTGCCGCGAGCCGCACCTCGGCCCACGCCGACCTCTACGACCGCATGGAGCAGGCCCTGTGCGAGTGCGTGGCCAACGCGGTGGAGGTCGTCCGCTCCGACATCAGCCCCGCGCTTCTTGTCCACACCGGTCCAAACCTCGTGGGTGTGGCGGTCCAGGGACTCTAGCGGAGGCGGGGCGTCCTGCCCCAAAAACAAAGGCTCTGTTAGACCAAGGTTGACATAAAAACGATGTCACCGCGAGGCGGTACC
>CAJKCG010000010.1:0-73308 GCA_905198355.1 uncultured Collinsella sp.
CATGCGAACCTCCAGTCCGGACCGCCCCGCGGTCCAACTTTCTGTCCGCACCCCCAAACCTGAGCGAAAAATGAAAACTGCGTCCCAAATCCTGGACGCCCTAAATAGCGACTAGGCCGCAAGGGCCTGATTCCGGAACTCCTCCGGGGTCAGGTCCTTCAATCTTACCCGCCTCCGGCTCGTGTTCCAGTGGACTATGTATTCCTCCAAGTCGCGTTTGAAATCCTCGAACGTCTCCCACTCGCGGCCTCGGTAGAACTCGTCCTTGACGTGGCCGAAGAGCTGTTCGGTGACGGCATTGTCGATGCAATTCGCCTTCCTGGACATGCTCTGGACGATACCGGCGGCCTCGAGCCTGGATGCGTACGAGCCGTGCTGTGCTGCCAGCCCCGGTCCGAATGTTCCCAGCTTCCGCCACGGGGCCCCGGCGTCGAAATCCCTCGCGATCACGTTCTCGAACGTCCTGCCGACGACGCCCCTGTTCGAGCTGTACCTGTGGTAGGCCGTTTCGCGTCTGATACCGCAGCGAATCCCCATCTCGAGCATCATCTTGAGCACGGTCTTGCCGGCTATCACTGCCCCCTCTTCCGCCATGACGCACATCGCTATCTGCCGGTGCCCGCAGCCGTTGGCGGTGCGCGAGAAGATCTCGACGGCCACCAGCGGCCTTCTGCTCGTATGTGTATCCGTCCCGCTTTCCGTCCATGCGCAGCAGGACCTCGCTCCCGAATACGCGATATATCTCCTGCCATCTTCTCACGGCTTCCACGGGAAGCGAAAGGGCGATCACGGCAGATTTATACCCGTGCCCGAGCTCGAAGAGCCCTATGGCCGCCTTCCTGGCCTCGACATCTTGCTTCACTCTCAAATCAACGCGCATAAAGAAAGCCTCCCATTTCTCATGTCCAAGAAATGGGAGGCAGTTCATTCAAAGCCATGGCGGGCCATTATTTATTTATCGTTCCGCCTCTTCTTGCGGTTGTATTCGAGCAGCAAACCTAAAGAAGTCAAAGCAGATCCAACAACTGCCAGTGGAAGAATCGGCAGCAGTCTCTCCCCTGTCGAAGCCAGAGCACCCGGCTCGGTGGTCTTGGTCTGGGAGGCGGGGTCGGCCTTGGTGTCGCCGCCGTTCTCGTCGAAGGTCACGGTGACGTCGCGGGGCACCCACTTCCACTGGGCGTAGACGGTCGTGGACTTGGAGACCTCGGTCTTGTCGGTGAACTGATCGCCCGACCCGTCCCTCTCGGTGTTCCAGCCGGCGAACGCCCAGCCCTTGCGGGTCGGGGCGGTCTTGGGCAGCGCGAAGGTGTAACTGTCCTTATCTGCAGTCTTATCTTGCGATAACTTTTGAGGATAAGCAGGATCGCCTGCACCATTATCATCAAAAGTCAGCGATAACTTTGCTGCGACCTGCCACATGTGAAAATCATCAGTGCCGTCGGCATCCTTGACGCGCTTAAGGTAATAGCCCTCACCAACCGCATCCTCGTTGCCAAGAATAAAAGTGCTTTGCTTAGGCGCATCACCACTAGCTTTGGAGAGTACGTAGTTATCTCCGAGTGACGGCACTTTCAAATTCTGCCAATTGTTCGGATCAACCGTATTAACAGTAGTCTTCCCTGACGATTCCCCTTTTACAATAAGGGGAATGTCACCGCCATCATCCGTGCCATCATAGTTATTAGTGACAGCCGGCAGTCTAATTTCAGCGTCATCGCCACGGTAATTTCCTTGGAATAATGCGGGTGCCATTAAGGCAAGTGTGCCCTTATTAATAACGGCACCTTTCAAATTACTTGAACCGTGATCGATGAGAATGCCATTACTGCCAATAGAAGTGGTTCCCTTAACAAAAATATCGTTATAGTCTTTCGCAGTATTGTATTGTTGCTCCCAAGTACCATTGATATCGGCATAACCATATACGTAGGCTTGAGAGCCAGCTGTCGTCAAAACGCTGCCCTCATCTACCCGAAGGCCATTGTCTTCAATTAATTCAGAGCTAGAAGCATTGTTGCAGCCAAATTTGGTCGTTACATTTGTATTCGATTGACCAGTAATAGCGATCTTATTTACAGAAGAAATCGTACCGACCGTAATTTCAGATTTATCAGTAACATTCAAAGCAGATGCATACTTAATATAAGGAATCTCAGCATCAGTCCCCGCAATATTGATTGTGGGAGAAGAAGACCCCTTGGGAAGCCCATAGTACACACCCGTAACGCCTGTAGCTATTTCAGGTCGTCCAGCAATATTAATGAAGGAACCGTCAGAAATCGATACATTCTTGTTCGAAGTCAACGAAACGTAGCCAACACTGCCGCTATTTAGACTGATAGACAGCTTTCCTCCAGCCTTTACGCTCGATCCCTCATCCGACGAATTGGTCAGGTCGTTCTCGCAGAAAACAAACCCATGAGAATCGCCCGCTTCATCCCTCAGCTCAACACCAGAAGCGTTCACGGCGATATCACCGTTTACAGCACTCCACTCTGCTCCATAAATAGAGCCAACATGGGAGCCGTGGACATTAACGGCAATAGATCCACCAACGTTCGCTTTCTTCGAACCTTCAATATATGGGACATCATTGGGTATCGATCCACCCTTATCCCAGCCCCAAACATTCTCGTAAGCATCGATAACGACATCGCCATCGACCTCATAAACTCCATCCGGAATCATCTGTCCTGCGCCAGTTATTGACCAATTGCCATTAAGACGAAGCGTTTTGTCGGTGTTTTCATAAGTACTGCTGCCCGCAATAATATGAATGTTGCCTTTAATAGGCGCAGGGTCACCAAAATGACCGCATATTTCATTTACCCGACCCGAGCGAACATCAAGCGTCACGTTGCCGCGCATCTCGCAACCGTAAGTGCCTTCGATAGCAGGAGAAACTTCGGAGTTGGCATTGTCGTAAACAAGCGTGGCGTTACCACCTACATAAACAGCAGGAAGGCCGTTTCCATCACCGCTCGACCCATCGCCGCGCATGCAACCGGGATTAACGTGATTACCGCTAGCCATGCGAAGGTTACCGCTGATCTCAAGATAGGTGTCATGCTCGACGGACCCTTGATATGAACCACCAATGACATCATGAAGGCCAGCGCCACTACCAGGATTGATATATCCAGACGCAGCTATCACCACATGTGTGTGGTCGACAGTCGACCTATAGCCACCGCCATAAAGTGTTTCAGAGAGCTTGAGCTCGCAGTTACGAGTGAACACGGTATCGAAACCATTGCAATAGAATTTTCCTGAACCAACCACTTCGACGTTGTCAAAAGTACAAGGTCCGGAAAGCATGGCACGGCTGGAGAAGCGCAAGGTTGCGCGATTATCACCGTCACTCGTCACGGTAATCTTCTTGTTAGCAACGCCGAAATTCGAAACGTAATCTTGGGTCGGCATCACAAAAGACGAGCCGCCTTTTAGAACAAGTCTAATCTCCGATAAATTATCAGAGGCGATTTTATTCAGCGCATCCTCAAATGTTGATTGATCATTGACTTGATAAACACCAGATTCTGCTGCGTCAGAATTCGATTCATCAGATGTTTCATTCACATTCACATCGTTTGACTGCTTATCCGAGACATCAGATTCAGGTTTTTGATCATCACTTGAAACCGTCTTGTCGTTAGACGAAGCCTCGACCGACCCCCCCCCGACACAGAGGCACTATCAGCAGATTCATTAGACAGATTCTCCGAAGTCGTGTTTTGCTGAGGGTCAGCATTCACTATTACATCAGCAAATACGCCCGTAGGGATAGCATTAAACACGAACAAAAAAGTGACGAGCCAAACGAAAGCTCGCCTGCAGCGTGGCAAACTCACAAACCGCCCTTTCTACTTATCTGATATGAACCAGTAAAGGGCGACAAAATACCCAGAGGTAAAGGCATAAAGTTCACTCTTGCTGAATGTGCCATCTGACACATTTAGTTTTAGTTAAATACCAGTGTTTTGTCTGACAAGAGAACGCGTTTATTGCCATGAAATAGAAACGACCCAATATTTGTGTCACGACCAGCCGGAATTGATCGATATGCATTAATTTCCTAAGACCTAATGAACAAACAATGAACAAACTCCATACCATAGCCATGGGGAAACTAGGATTTCGCCCGGAGAAGAGGTTCGACTTTAATTTAAAATGGTTAAAACGCTTCAGTTTATTGAAGCGTTTTAGTGTGCCTTTTACAGGAATCTGACCGTTCGCCGAATAATTTCTTGCTATCATGCAAGGCGTAGGGTAAATCTCCGATCGCAAGGAGACACAAATGGTGAAAAAGTCACCGGAAAACACTACTCCCGCAATTGTGGACAACGTAGAGGCGCTTGAGGCTAAGCTCGCTCAGATGCGAGAGGCCCAGGCGCTTTTTGCTACGTACACGCAGGAGCAGGTCGACAAGATCTTCTATGAGGCCGCCATGGCCGCCAACAAGGCTCGTATCCCGTTGGCGAAGATGGCCATCGAGGAGACCGGCCGCGGCGTTCTTGAGGACAAGGTCATCAAGAACCACTACGCCGCAGAGTACATCTACAACGCTTACAAGAACACCAAGACCTGTGGTGTCCTGGAGCGCGACGAGGCTTACGGCATCACCAAGATCGCCGAGCCCATCGGCATCGTGGGCGCCGTCATCCCGACGACCAACCCCACCTCCACCGCGATCTTCAAGACGCTGATCAGCCTGAAGACCCGCAACGCCATCATCATCTCCCCGCACCCGGCTGCCGCCAAGTGCACCATCGCCGCCGCCAAGCTCGTGCTTGACGCCGCCGTCAAGGCCGGCGCCCCCGAGGGCATCATCGGCTGGGTCGATGTTCCCTCCATCGAGCTGACCAACATGGTCATGCGCGACGTCGACATCATCCTCGCCACCGGTGGCCCGGGCATGGTCAAGGCCGCCTACTCCTCGGGCAAGCCCGCCCTGGGCGTTGGCGCCGGTAACACCCCGGTCGTCATCGACGACACCGCCGACGTGCTGCTCGCCGTCAACTCCATCATCCACTCTAAGACCTTCGACAACGGCATGATCTGCGCTTCCGAGCAGTCCGTGACCGTCATCGACACCATCTATGACCAGGTCAAGGCCGAGTTCCAGAAGCGCGGCTGCTACTTCGTCAAGCAGGGTGCCGAGATGGAGGCCCTGCGTGCCGCCATGTTCAAGAACGGCGCCCTCGATCACCGCATCCCCGGCATGGCTGCCGCCAAGATCGCCGAGCTCGCCGGCATCGAGGTTCCCGCCAAGACCAAGATTCTGATCGCCGAGGTCACCTCCACCGACCCCGCCAAGGAGGAGTTCTCCCACGAGAAGCTCTCCCCGGTCCTGGCCATGTACCACGCCAAGGACTTCCAGGAGGCCGTCGACAAGGCCGAACACCTGGTGCTCGCCGGTGGCCCGGGCCACACCGCCTCTCTGTATGTGCACCCCGCCCAGGCCGAGAAGATCAGCCTGTTCGAGCACGTCATGAAGGCCTGCCGTATCGTCATCAACACCCCGTCCTCGCACGGCGGCATCGGTGACCTGTACAACTTTGGCATGAAGCCGTCTCTGACCCTGGGCTGCGGCTCCTGGGGCGGCAACTCCGTCTCCGAGAACGTTGGGGTGAAGCACTTGATCAACGTTAAGACTGTGGCCGAGCGCCGTGAGAACATGCTGTGGTTCCGCGCTCCCGAGAAGGTCTACTTCAAGAAGGGTTCCACGCCCGTCGCCCTCGACGAGCTCGGTACCGTCATGGGCAAGAAGCGCGCCTTCATCGTCACCGACCAGTTCCTCTTCAAGAATGGCAACACCCGCGCTATCGAGGCCAAGCTCGACGAGATGGGCATCGCCCACGACTGCTTCTACGACGTCGAGCCCGATCCGTCGCTGCAGTGCGCACGTCGCGGCGCCAAGCAGATGGCCCTCTTTGAGCCTGACGTGATCATCGCCGTCGGCGGTGGCTCCGCTATGGACGCCGGCAAGATCATGTGGATGATGTACGAGCACCCCGAGTGCAAGTTCGAGGACATGGCCATGGACTTCATGGACATCCGCAAGCGTATCTTCACCTTCCCCGAGATGGGCAAGAAGGCCTACTTCGTCGCTGTCCCGACCTCTTCGGGTACCGGCTCCGAATGCACGCCGTTCGCCATCATCACCGACAAGGAGACCGGCATCAAGTGGCCGCTCGCCGACTACGCGCTGCTCCCCAACATGGCTATCGTCGACGCCGACAACTGCATGACCGCCCCGCGCGGCCTGACCGCTGCCTCCGGCATCGACGTCATGACCCACGCCATCGAGTCCTACGTCTCCATCATGGCTTCCGACTACACCAAGGGCCTCTCCGAGCGCGCTGCTAAGCTCGTCTTCGAGAACCTGCCCTCCAGCTTCACGAACGGCGCCAAGGACCCGCATGCCCGCGAGGAGATGCACAACGCCTCCTGCATGGCCGGTATGGCCTTCGCCAACGCCTTCCTGGGCCTCAACCACTCCATGGCCCACAAGCTCGGCGCCTTCCATCACCTGCCCCACGGCCTAGCAAACGCCGTCATCCTGACTCGCGTCATGCGTTACAACGCCGCCGAAGCTCCCGTCAAGATGGGCACGTTCTCCCAGTATCCTTTCCCCAACGCACTGCACAACTACGCCGAGATGGCCAAGTACTGCGGCATCGAGGGCAAGGACGACAAGGAGGTCTTCGAGAACTTCATCACGAAGCTCGAGGAGCTCAAGGACTTCATCGGCGTCAAGAAGACCATCGCCGACTACGGTGTTGACGAGCAGTACTTCCTCGACACCCTCGACGAGATGACCGAGCAGGCATTCAACGACCAGTGCACCGGCGCTAACCCGCGCTACCCGCTCATGAGCGAGATCAAGGAGCTCTACCTGGACGCCTACTATGGCCGCGAGCCCCAGGACTACGCCGTCTGCTAGTTTTAGCACGGTTTTTAACGACGGGGGTGCACGGGTGTTTCACACACCCCCGTCGTCGCTTCTATCGCATCGTTGAAAGGATGCAACCATGCTGCTACCCGATTCCAAGACCGAGCTCGTCCGCCGTGGCAACAAGGTCGTTTACGACCTGGGCGACAAGATCGTCAAGGTCTTTAACGAGACCAAGCCTGTCTCCGACGTGTTCAACGAGGCTTTGAATCTTGCCCGCATCAATGAGTGCGGCATCCGCAGCCCCAAGGCTCTCGAGGTTTCCCAGCTCGAGAACGCCAACGGCTGGGCACTCGTGACCGAGAAGGTTCCGGGCACCACCCTTGCCGAGAAGATGACTGCCGAGCCCCAGCGCTTTGGTGAGTACCTCGAGATGTTCGTCGACCTCCAGATCGAGATCCACGGCTACACCTCCCCGCTGCTCAACCGTCAGCGCGATAAGTTCGCCCGCATGATCGACAGCCTCGATCAGCTCAATGCCACCACGCGCTACAACCTTCAGGAGCGTCTGGACGGCATGACCAAGGAGTTCAAGGTCTGCCACGGCGACTTCAACCCCTCCAACGTCATCGTCGGCGACGACCGCCAGCTGTACGTCTGCGACTGGGCACATGCTACCCAGGGCTCCCCTGCTGCCGACGTTGCCACCACCTACCTGCTCTTTGCCCTCAACAGCAAGGACCAGGCCGAGGCCTACCTGGAGCTCTACTGCGACCGCGCCGACATGCCCATGCAGGTCGTGCGTCAGTGGACGAGCATCGTCGCCGCTTCCGAGCTCGCTCGTAAGCGCAACGTGAACGATGAGTTCCTTAAGAACTGGATCGACGTCGTCGATTATCAGTAATATCTGAGCGATTTATTTCGCATCGGAGGCACAAAGGAAAACCCCGCAGCTCGCATGGGCTGTGGGGTTTTCCTTTTAGCGATTGAGCACGCCTGCAGGATAAAAGGACGGCCTCGCATCTCCCCAATCTGGAGAAATGCGAGGCCGTCCCGCATATCGAACTATAAGCGGAATCGGCGATTAGCGACGGGCCGCCTTCACGAGCTCGGCAACCTTGACGACAACCTCGTCGATCGCCACGTCCTCGCGCTCGCCGGTAGCACGGTCCTTGAGCTCCACAGTGCCATTCTTGAGGCCACGCTTACCAAGAACGACCTGATACGGGAAGCCCATAAGGTCGTTGTCGGCAAACTTAAATCCGGGACGCTCATCGCGATCGTCCACGACGACCTCGATACCCTCGGCGCACAGACCCTCGACGATCTGCTCGCAGACGGTAGCGCACTCCTCCTTCTTGGGGTCGAGCGGAATCACCGCAACCTCGTACGGGGCAACGGAGACCGGCCAGACGATACCGTGCTCGTCGTTGTGCTGCTCCACGACGGCAGCGAGCGAGCGGGACACGCCCACGCCGTAGCAACCCATGATAAGCGGCTTCTCCTTGCCGTCCTCGTCCATAAAGGTGGCACCCATGGCCTCGGAGTACTTGGTGCCCAGCTGGAAGACCTGCGAGACCTCGATGCCGCGGGCAGCAGAGAGCGGCTTGCCGCAGTGCGGGCAGGGATCGCCGGCAACGACGGTGACCAGATCTGCCCACTCATCGACGGTAAAGTCGCGCTCGGGGCAGGCACCGGTAAAGTGATAATCGACCTCGTTGGCACCGCAGGCCCACTGCTTGGACTCGCGCAGGCTCTCGTCACACACCAGACGGATGCCCTCGGGCAAGTTAACCGGTCCGATAAAGCCCTTGTGCAGACCGTTCGCCTGAAGCTCCTCGTCGGTCATCATGCGATAGCCCTTGCCAAAGACATGCTCGGCCTTGCAATCGTTGAGCTCGTGGTCGCCCGGGACAATGGCCACGACGGGCTTGCCCTCGGCGTCGATGAGTGCCAGAGACTTGCGCGTGCCGTTCTCGGGGAAGCCGAAGAACTTTGCAACGGCCTCGATGGTGCCCATGCCCGGAGTCTCGACCTTGGTAAGCGCACCGTCGCCAGGACCCTCGGTCACAACGACCTTGGTGCTTGCGGCCTCATCGTCGGCTGCAAAGCCGCAATCGTCGCAGTAGACGAGCGAAGCCTCGCCGGCGTCAGCCAAAGCCATGTACTCGACGGAGGTATCGCCACCGATCTCGCCGGAGTCGGCGACAACGGGCAGAGCCTTGATGTAGCAGCGCTCGCAGATGTTGGCGTAGGCCTGCTTCATCTTGTCGTACTCCTCCTGCAGACTCTCCTGCGTGGCGGAGAAGCTGTAGGCGTCCTTCATGATGAACTCGCGGCCGCGCATCAGGCCAAAGCGGGGACGGAACTCGTCGCGGAACTTGTCCTGAATGTGGTACAGGTTAACGGGCAGCTGTTTGTAGGAGCGCAGCTCGTTGCGCACCAGGGCCGTGACGGTCTCCTCGTGCGTGGGACCCAGGACGAACTCGCGACCGTGACGGTCGTCAAAGCGCACAAGCTCCTTGCCATAGGCGTCGATGCGGCCGGACTCACGCCACAACTCGGCGTCGACCATGATAGGCATCATAAGCTCCTGGGCGCCGGCAGCGTCCATCTCGTCTCGCACGATATTCTCAATCTTGCGGATCGAGCGCCAAGCAAGCGGCAGGTAGGAATACAGACCGGCGGCCTCTTTGCGGATCATGCCGGCACGGAGCAGCAGGCGGTGGCTGGCGAGCTCAGCGTCCGCCGGATCCTCTTTGAGCGTCGGCGCATAGAGCTTAGACATATACATTGCTCGGGTCATTTATTTCTCCTCAATTAGTTTGTCGACCTCGGCCATAAGCGCGTCGACAATTTGATCCTCAGCTACTTTACCAATGATCTGGCCATGCGAAAAGAGCAAGGCCTGACCACGTCCGCAAGCAACGCCCAGGTCGGCATCAGAAGCCTCACCGGGGCCATTAACGGCACATCCCATGACGGCAATCGAAAGCGGCGCGGCATAGTTCTTAAGCCGCTCGGTTACTTCCTCGGCGATGGGAATCAGGTTAACCTGGCAGCGGGCGCACGTGGGGCAAGAGACAATCTCGGGACCACGGCGACGCAGGCCCAGTGACTGCAAAATTCCCCAGGCGACCGGCGGCTCCTCAACCGGATCGGCCGTGAGCGACACACGCATGGTGTCACCGATGCCTTCGGAAAGCAAGATACCCAAGCCTACAGAGCTCTTGATGGTGCCCTGAAGCTTGGTCCCCGCCTCCGTCACGCCCAGGTGGAGCGGAACATGCGGTATCTCGCGCGACAGGGCGCGATAGGTATCAAGCGTCGTCTGTACGCTATGGGCCTTGGCGGATAGCACGATGTTGGTAAACCCACGGTCCTCAAAGTGCCGCACAAAGCGTTCGCTCGACATCACGAGCTTTTCGGGCTGCGTGAGGTCGTCGCGCTCGGCAATATCTTGCTCAAGCGAGCCCGCGTTCACGCCAATGCGAATCGCGCAGCCCGCGGCACCCGCGGCATCGATGACAGCGTCAACCTTGGCCCAATCGCCGATATTGCCGGGGTTGATGCGCAGCTTAGAGGCACCAGCCTCGACAGCGCCAATGGCAAGCTTATGGTTAAAATGGATATCGGCGACGATTGGCACCGGAGACTCGGCACAAATCGTGCGAAAGCCCTCGAGCGCAGCCTCGGTAGGCACGCTCACGCGCACGATATCGCAGCCAGCCTGCGCCAACGCGCACACTTGCGCAAGCGTTGCCTGGGCATCAGCAGTATCGGTGCAGGTCATAGACTGAACCACGACCGGAGCGCCACCACCGATCTGCACGCCGCCCACATGCACGGGGCGTGTCAACTCGCGAGGCAAAGGATGGGATAAAGACAATCCAAACACTCCCCTACAGAATAAAACGAAGGATGTCGGAACGAAGCATATAGACAAACAGCAGTGCAAAGAGCGCGATGCCGACATAGCTGACGATTGTCTGCACTTTGAGCGGCAGCTCGCGGCCCGCAATCTTTTGAATGATCTCGATGACCAGCTTGCCGCCATCGAGTGGTGGGATGGGCAGCAGGTTCATAAAGCCAAGCGAGAACGAAATGAGGGCGGCAAACGAAAGGAACGTGGCAGGGCCGGCAGCAGCGGCCTGTGAGGACATAACGCTAATACCAACGATCGAAGAAGACTGATCGAGAATCTCCATCGTATGCTGCGGCTGGAGCAGGCGCATCACGCCATCCGCTGTCTGCACGACATAGGAGAACGACAGGCGAGCCGACGTGATGGGGTCTAAACGGACCACCTGCGTAGAGGCATACACACCTAGGCGCTCGTCCTCTTTGAGCGCAACCGTGGTCGAATGCTGCTTGCCGTCACGCTCGTACTCGATGGCGATATCGTCCTTACCGGCA
The DNA here is from genome assembly GCA_905198355.1 of uncultured Collinsella sp. Classification (GTDB taxonomy): domain Bacteria; phylum Actinomycetota; class Coriobacteriia; order Coriobacteriales; family Coriobacteriaceae; genus Collinsella. The sequence continues at coordinate 11,312 of CAJKCG010000010.1, forward strand.
GCCTTGCCGATGGCATCGTAGACATCCATCCAAGTGGAACATGAGACACCGTCAACCGAAAGGATCGCGTCACCGCCCTCGATACCCGCCTTGGCGGCAATAGACCCCTCGTCAACCTGACCGATCACGTTGGTATCCATCGGCACGGTGACACCCGCAATGGAATAGATGCTCATAAGGAGCAAAAAACCCGTCAAGATATTGACGATAATGCCCGCGAGCAGCATAAAGGCGCGCTTGAGAAAGCCTTGGCCAAGATAGGTGTGCGAGCGCTCTTGCGCAAGGAACTCGGCCTCGCCGCACGGCAGCTCCCACACATCGCCCTCGGCAGTCGCATGTTCGCGATCGAAACGGCGACCATCAAAGGTGGTATAGCCTGCCTTGTCTCGCGGCAACGTCTGATATTTGGTGGGATAGTAGCTCGGCGAGGGCTTCTCCCCTTCCTCATACCAGGGCGCGATGGAGCCCCAGCCCAGCAAAAGGGCGCATGCCTCGAGCACATCCTCCTCGGAAAGCTCGAGCTCGACAGCAAGGTCGGCCACGGTCACGCGACCATGACGATAGATAGCCGCGAGCACGCGGTCGGCGCACGAAACATCGGTCGGATCCATACCGCAGATGGCAGCGTAGCCACCCAGCAGCAGCGGGGTCACGCCAAACTTGGTTCCAATGCGACGCGACGTGTAATGGATGTCAAAGCGGCACGGCAGACCCAAAAAGAACTCGGTCACACGGACGCCGCAGGCACGCGCCGCCAAAAAGTGGCCGCCCTCGTGCAAAAACACGAGGACGGAAAGCATCAGCAGGCCCCAAAAGACCGATGAGAGAACGCTCAGAACAGTATCCATAAAACGAAAAAGCAATCCTTATGGGTTAGGAACGGGTTGCGGCGAGCACCTGCGCAGCCTTTTCACGCGCCCACGCATCGATGTCGCGAAGCTGCTCAAACGAATCGACCACCTGCATATCGTGGGCGTCCATGCAGGATTCCACAATGCGATCGATATCGGTAAAGCTGCAGCCATCGTGCAGGAAGGCATCGACGGCGACCTCGTTGGCGGCATTGAGCACGCACGGCATGGTGCCACCCGTCTTGCCGGCACGCTCGGCCAGTGCCAGACAGCGGAAGGTATCCATGTCGGCAGCATCAAACGTGAGCTGCCCCAGCTCGCGGAAATCGATACGAGGCGCCGGAGTATCCCAACGCTCGGGATACGAGAACGCGAACTGGATGGGAATACGCATGTCGGATGCACCGAGATGCGCCATCACGGAGCCGTCGGCGAACTCGACCATAGAGTGAATCTTGGACTGACGCTGCACGACCACGTTAATGAAATCGAGGTCGCAGTTAAACAGATGCATGGCCTCAATGCGCTCCAGGCCCTTGTTCATGAGGGTGGCGGAGTCAATGGTGATCTTGGCACCCATGGCCCACGTGGGATGCGCGAGGGCATCGGCACGCGTCACGCGATCGAGCTCGTCGCGCGTGCGGCCAAAGAACGGACCGCCCGAGCAGGTGAGCCAAATGCAGTGGGCCTCGCGCGGGTTCTCCCCCAGATAGCACTGGTAGATGGCGGAATGCTCAGAGTCGACCGGAATAAGCTGGCCCGGTTGCGCCAACGGCATAAGCAAGTCGCCACCGACGACGAGGGACTCCTTGTTGGCAAGGGCAAGGCGCTTATTCGAGGTCAAGGCCGCATGGCTCGCCTCGAGACCGGCGGCGCCCACAATAGCGACGAGCACGCAGTCGACATCGTCGCGACGCGCGAGCTCGCAAACCGCCTGCGCGCCAACGCCGAGCTGTGTGCCCTCGGGCAACTCCTGCAGCACGGCGTCATCGCCATGAGCGACATCGGCAACGGCAACCGCCGGAACCGAGAACTCGCGGGCAGCGGCAACGAGCTCCGAGGTGCTGGAATTAACGGACAGCGCCGTCACCTGCAGGCGATCGGCATGCTGGCGGCACACATCGAGCGCCTGGGTGCCGATAGAGCCCGTACAACCCAGGATGGCAACGCGAAGGCGTCCATCGGGGCCATACGTCGTCTGGAAGGACATTACAGCACGCCTCCGATCATCAGCAACAGCTGTGCGGTGATGCAACCGAAGATAAGCGAATCGCTACGATCGAGCATACCGCCATGGCCCGGGATAAGATTGCCGGAATCCTTGACGCCCACACCGCGCTTGATGCGCGACTCGATAAGGTCGCCGATAACGCCCAAAATGGACACGACCACGCCGCACAGCAGCGCATAGGGCAGGCTGAGCTTGTAGAAATGCGTCGCCCACAGGATGAGCCAAATCAAAACCGAGCCAAGGATGCCGCCGACAAACCCCTCCCAGCTCTTTTTGGGTGAGATCTTGGGAACCATCTTGTGCTTGCCGATACGACTGCCCACGATGTAGGCAAACGAATCGGAGACCCAAAGGGACGCGCAAACGCCCACCGAAAGCAGGGCGCCGGCAAAACCGGGCACGGCATCGCGCAGCAACACGATAGCCGACAGCATAAAGCCAGTGTAGATGGGACCCATGAGCGTCACGGCCACATCAGAGATACGGGTACGCGGCGACCAGACATACCAAATGCCCACAGCGAGCATCAGGGCAAAAAGCAGGGCATTCAGCAACATCGAATCGCCCAACGCCGAAAGCGGAAAGAGTACGGCGGCAGCGATACCCATGCGCTCGTTAGCCATCTTGCCATCGAGCCTCGTCATACGGAAAAACTCATAGCAGCACAGACCGCTCATGACAGAAACAAAGATGGCCGTGGGGACGATACCCAAAACCAGGCACAGGATAAAGACAACGGCGTAGACGATACCGGCGGCGGCGCGGGTGATAAAGCCAGCCAGCCACGAACCGGTGCCGTTCTTTGCTGCAGGCGCTCCCGCAGCGACAGCCTTGCGCTCAGATGTCTTGGGAACAGTTGCCTTGGGACGATCGGACACGATTAAGCCTCCTCGGTCTTGCTCAGACCACCAAACCTACGGTCACGGCCCTGATAGGCCAAAATGGCGTCGACAAGGCCCCAGCGATCAAAGTCGGGCCAATAGGTATCGGTGACGTAGAACTCGGAATAAGCCACCTGCCACAGCAGATAGTTCGAAAGGCGCAGCTCACCAGAAGTGCGAATCACAAGCTCAGGATCGGGAAGGCCGGCGGTATAGAGGTGGGAAGCCACCATGTCGTCATCAATCGCGGCAGGATCGATCTTACCGGCGGCAGCGTCGAATGCGATCTGACGGACAGCGCGGGTAATCTCGGCACGCGCGCCGTAGTTGACGGCAAGCGCCAGCGTCATACCAGTGTGATCGGCGCACTCGGCAAGACCGCGTTCAAAAACGTCACGGGTCTTCTTGGGCAGCGCGGAAATGTCACCCAAAAAGACGACGCGCACGTTTTCGCGCTTCAGAAGCGGCAGCTCGTCGATAAACGTCTTGGCAAACAGATGCATCAAGACGTTGACCTCATGCTGCGGGCGGTTCCAGTTTTCGGTAGAAAACGCATAGGCAGAAAGCACGTCGACGCCCAAACGCACGCAGGCAGTAATGATCTCGCGAAGGGAGACGATACCCGCCTTGTGGCCCTCAGTGCGTGCAAGACCGCGCGACGTGGCCCAACGACCGTTGCCGTCCATGATGCACGAGATATGGTGCGGAATGTTATTGAGGTCAAGGTCGGAAAAACCGACGCCCGCAGGGGCGTCGGCAAAGTACTCGACCAGTTTATGCTCGTCGTATTGCACCTTAGATCTCCATGACCTCGGCTTCTTTTTCCTTCAGAAGCTCCTCGACCTTGGCGACATACTCATCGGTGTGCTTCTGGACCTTGGCCTGCTCACGACGGACATCGTCCTCGGTGAGCTCCTCATCGCGCTCGAGCTTATTGTTGAAGTCGCGACGGATGTTACGGATAGACACCTTGGCCTGCTCGGCGTACTCGCGGCACTCCTTGACGAGTTCGCGACGGCGCTCCTCAGTGGGAGCCGGGAACGGAAGACGAACGACGGTGCCATCGGAGTTGGGGGTAATACCCAGATCGGAAGCGCCGATGGCCTTGACGATAGCATTGATGAGCGCCTTATCCCACGGCTCGATGAGCAGCATGTGAGCCTCGGGGGTCTTGACGGCGGCAACCTGCGTGACCGGCGTGGGGACACCGTAATAATCAACGGTGATGTCGGACAGAATGTTGGCGTTGGCGCGACCGGTACGGACCTTGGAGAAGTTATGCTTGAGGGACTCGAGCGACTTGTCCATATGGGCGGTGATGTTCTCTGCCATGCTTAATCCTCCTGATAGACGAGCGTGCCGACGGGCTCACCCGCGAGCGCGCGCTTGACGGTGTCCTCGCCATCGATGTTGAGGACCAAAATAGGCATACGGTTATCCTGGCACAGAGCCGTAGCCGTGGAATCCATAACCTGCAGGCCGCGAACGAGAACCTCGTGATAGGTAATCTTGTCAAAACGGACGGCATCGGCGCACTTGACGGGATCCTTGTCGTAGATGCCGTCAACCTTGGTGGCTTTAATCAGAATCTCGGCGCCGATCTCGCACGCACGAAGAGCCGCGGCGGTGTCGGTCGTAAAGTACGGATTGCCCGAACCGGCAGCGAAGATGACGACGTTGCCCTTGGACAGATGGTTGATAGCGCGGCGACGAATATAGGGCTCGCAGATCTCGTTCATCTGGATAGCGCTCATCACGCGGCAGGGAACATCGTTGTGCTCGAAGGCATCCTGCAGGGCGAGCGCGTTCATAACGGTTGCCAGCATGCCCATGTAGTCGGCCTGAGCACGCTCCATGCCACCGGCAGCGCCGGCCATGCCACGGAAAATATTGCCGCCGCCGACAACGACGCCGACCTCATGGCCAACGGCGAGCAGCTCCTTGACCTGCTTGGCAAGATGGTCGGTAACCTTGGGGTCGATGCCATATTGGCCGTCGCCCATCAGTGCTTCGCCGGAAAGCTTAAGAAGCACGCGTTTATATCGGATGTCGGACAAAGCGATCCTCCTTTAATTAGACTCTCAATATGATAACAAAGGCTTAACGGGGAGCCATGAAAAAGCAGGCTGTGAGTAAAACCCACAGCCTGCTCATTACCAGCTACAAGAGCTTATTTACTCGCCACGGACCAGACGATCGAAGGCAACGACGGTAATGGTGTCGCCAAGCTCCTTGGAGACCTGCTCAGCGTACTTCTTGATGGTGAGGGAGCTGTCCTTGATGAACTCCTGCTCGGTGAGCACGGACTGCTTGTAGAACTTCTCCAGACGGCCGACAGCCATCTTCTCCTGGATAGCCTCGGGCTTGCCGGACTCGGCAGCCTGAGCCATGTAGATCTGCTTCTCGTGCTCGACGGTCTCGGCCGGAACCTGATCGCGGGTAGCGCAGATCGGGGCGACGGCGGCAACCTGAAGGGCAACGTCGTGAGCGAAGGCCTTGAAGGACTCAGCCTGAGCGGTCTCGGCCTTCTCGAAAGCAAACTCGACGAGGACGCCGATCTTACCACCCATGTGGATGTAAGAAGCGAGCGCGCCGTTCTCGGCCTTGCGGGCAGCGAAGCGGGAGATCTTCATGTTCTCGCCCATGATGTGAATCATCTCGGTGAGCTCGGAGGAAACGGTCTCCTCGCCCATCGGCTTCTCGAGCAGAGCGTCGACGTCAGCAGGCTCGGTGGTAGCGACAACCTCAGCGACCTTGGAAGCAAAGCCAGTGAACTTGGCGTTGGAGCCAACGAAGTCGGTCTCGCAGGAGAGCTCAAGCAGAGCGCCGGTCTTGCCATCCTCGGAGACGAACGCGGCTACAGCGCCCTCGTTGGTCTCGCGGCCAGCCTTCTTAGCAGCCTTGGCGAGGCCGTTCTTGCGCAGAACGTCGACAGCGGCGTCCATGTCGCCGTCAGCCTCGACGAGAGCCTTCTTGCACTCCATCATCGGGGAGTCGGTCATCTCGCGGAGCTGCTTGACCATAGCGGCGGTAATCTGGGCCATTGTGGTTCCTTTCAAAGAGATGAAAAAGAATTAACTAAGACTGATTTACTCGGCCTTGGGCTCAGCGGCCATCTCGGCCTCGGAGACCTGCTCCTTGCCGGAGCCAGCGAGGCAGGCGTCAGCCATGAGCTCGCACATAAGGGTGACAGCAGAGATAGCGTCATCGTTGCAGGGGATGCCGTACTCGACCTCGTCGGGATCGGAGTTGGTGTCGATCAGAGCGACGACGGGGATGTTCAGGCGCTGAGCCTCCTTGATGGCGTTCTCCTCGCGCTTGGTGTCGATGACAAAGAGAGCCTGGGGCAGACCCTTCATGTCGCGGGCGCCACCGAGGTTGGTCTGGAGCTTGGTGAGCTCCTTGCCGAGAACAGCCTGCTCCTTCTTGGGCAGAACAGCCATGCGGCCGTCCTCGACCATGGCCTCGAGCTCCTCCATGCGGCTGATGCGGGAGCGGATGGTGACGAAGTTGGTCAGCATGCCGCCGAGCCAACGCTGGTTGATGTAAGGCATGTTGGCGCGCTCAGCAGCGTTCTTGACGGCCTCCTGAGCCTGCTTCTTGGTGCCGACGAACAGCACGTTGCCGCCCTTGGCGACGTTCTTGACGAAGGTGTAGGCCTGGTCGGCGTCGAGGATGGTCTGCTTGAGGTCGAGGATGTAGATGCCGTTGCGCTCACCGAAGATGAACGGCTTCATCTTGGGGTTCCAGCGACGGGTCTGGTGACCGAAGTGGCAGCCGGCCTCGAGCAGGGTGCGGATATTAATCTTGGTAGCCATGTTAAACCTCCTGTGGTTTGCCTCCGCGCGGGGTCATCCTCCAAAACCAACCCGGACATGTGCTACCAAAGCCCGGGCACCACGGTATGAAGTAGCCGCGCGTGCGTGATAAAAACATGTTGCCGTGAAGCAACCCGATGAATGATAGCAGGAATGCTTCTTCATGCCAACCCGCAATCAAAACCACACACCTTAGTGCGGCGCGGGACGTCCCAGCCACTATTCGCCTCGGGGATGGGCTTGAGCCACGGCACGTTTGAGCCGATCGGGTGTGAGATGCGTGTAGATCTGCGTCGTGGACAGGCTCGCATGACCCAGCAGCTCTTGAACCGAGCGCAGGTCCGCGCCGCCCTCGAGCAAGTCGGTCGCAAAGGTATGGCGCATCGCATGCGGGGCGATGTCGGCCGGAATGCCGGCGAGCGTCGCCAACATATGAAACCGCCGCCTGAGTATGGCGGCACTCATGCGATTACCGCGCGCCGATATAAGCAGCGGATGCGGCCCGGTAGCTGGGTCACGACGCTTTGCCTGAGCGAGCAACTCCGGCCTCCCCTCCTCAATATAGAGACGCGTCGCCTCGAGCGCACGACGATACAGAGGGACGATACGTTCTTTGCTCCCCTTGCCCCACAGGCGCAGCGTGCGTTCGGACCTCGCAATGGACTCCACATTGAGTGCTGCGAGCTCAGAGATACGGGCGCCCGAGGCATAGAGCAGCTCGAGCATCGCCGCATCGCGCTGTCCCGCGGGTGTTGAGGTATCAGGCGTCTTGAGCAGCGCCTCCACCTGTTTGGTCGTCAGCACACCGGGTAGATCGCGCGGGAGCTTGGGCGAGGAAATTGCCGAGACCACATCGCCCTCCACGACCCCCTCGGCAGCCATCCATCGATAGAGCGATCGGATAGCCGACAGATGCGCCGCAAGCGTTCGGGGAGCCACCTGCTCACGCGAAAGCTCGGCAAGATAGCGGCGAATGGTGCGCACGTCGGCAGCGAAAGCATCGATATCCTCGCGCTCGCACCAGGCAGCAAAGCGCTCCAGCCTCGAGCCGTAGGCCGTCACCGTGTTGGGAGAAAGTCCCTCGACACGTGAGATATAGGCGATAAACGAGTCGACGGTGTCGTACAGGTCAAAGGCTATGACCGGTCGCCTCCAAACAGATCAGGACGAGTGGCCAGATAGGCATCAAGGGCCTCGAGCGCACGGTCCGCATAGGCCTGGTAGCGGTCGCGCTTGCTGCGGCGCTTACCATCCTCGAGTGGCGGCACCAGGCCAAAGTTGACATGCATAGGCTGATAGCCCACGGTGGCAGGATCGGTCGCATAGCCCACGAGCGCACCCAGGGCGCCCACGCGCGGCAACTCGACGCCCGCGACACCGATAGCCTCGGCATGGGTGTTGAGCGCCGCGAGCAGACCGGTCGCCACGGCTTCCATGTACCCCTCGGTGCCGGTGATCTGACCGGCCAGGCGCACGCCGGTACCGGGCACGGCAAAGGTGCCATCGAGCACGTGCGGGGCGTCGACAAAGGTATTGCGGTGCATGACACCGTAGCGGAAGAACTCAGCGTTCTCCAGGCCCGGCACCATATGGAAGACGCGCTTCTGCTCGCCAAAGGTCAGGTTTGTCTGGAAGCCCACCAGGTTATAGGCGGTCTTCTCCTTGTTCTCGGCACGCAGCTGAATCGCCGCCCAGGGGCGACGTCCGGTACGCGGGTCGGTGAGGCCGACGGGCTTCATGGCGCCAAAGCGAATGGCGTCCTTGCCGGTGCGCGCAACTTCCTCGGCAGGCTGGCAGGCCTGGAACAGATCGCCGCCCTCAAAGTCTTTGAGCACCACGCGGTCGGCCGTGGTAAGTGCCTCGATAAAGGCCTCGTACTCCTCCTTGTTGAGCGGAGCGTTGAGATAGTCGCCGCTCCCCTGCTCCTCGTAGCGCGACTGCGAAAACAGCACGTCCATATCGAGCGTGGAGGCATCGACGATCGGCGCCGCGGCATCGAAGAACGCAAGGGCGTCGCCACCGACGAGCTTCATGACCTCTTCGCTCAGAGCCGGTGAACACAGCGGGCCCGCGGCAATGACCACGTGGCCCTCGGGAATCTGCGTGACCTCGCCGTGCACGACCTCGATATTGGGACGGGCGGCAACCTCGGCCTCGACAAGCTCGGAAAACTTGACGCGGTCTACCGCCAGGGCACCGCCAGCGGGAACAGCCGCGCGATGGGCGCAATCGAGCAGGACTGAACCCATGCGCTCAAGCTCGGCCTTCAGCAAACCAGCCGCGGAATCCGGACGGGTCGACTTAAACGAATTGGAGCAGACGAGCTCTGCCAAGTGATCGGTATGGTGGGCCGGGGAGCTAACCTGGGGGCGCATCTCGCACAGCTTAACGGCAAAACCGCGGTCTGCCAGCTGGATCGCGCATTCCGAACCCGCCAGACCGCCACCGATAACCGTCACCTGATCAAACAGCATCTGCAAACACCTTTCTAATTGACATGTTTTCCATTGTGACCGAAGGGTGTCTGGGCGTGAAGGGCAAACTTGGAGGGCGCATACCTTCCATCCATCATGCGCTCGATAAGACCCTCGAGCTCAAGCGAACCCAGGAGCTTAAGTACGCCGACGGCATCGAGCGAGACGAGCGCCGCGATGTCGTCGACCTTGAGCGGAGAGGCGATGAGCGCATGCATCACGGTCTGCTGTGTTGGATCCAGGTCGGCAATGCCAGGAGCATCGGGGCGCGAGTAGCGCAGGGTGCCGTAGATGCGTGAGATAGCCATCTCGATAGATTCCTCGTCGATGATGCAGCAGGCACCGTTCGCAATGAGGTAATTCGTGCCACGCGACTCGGGCGATAGGATCGACCCCGGCACGACAAGAAGTTCGCGCCCCAAATCCATAGCAGCCTCGGCTGTAGAAAACGTCCCGGAAGGCATACCCGCCTCGGAAACAAAGAGGGCTTGCGACAGGGCCGCGATCACGCGATTGCGGCGCGGAAAGGCAAACTTGCGCGGACCCATGCCCCACGGAGAGATCGACACGACCGCGCCACCCGTATCGAGCGTGCGCATAATAAGCCCCGCGCTCGAACGCGGGTAGACCACGTCGGCGCCCGTCCCCAGCACCACGACGTGTTTGCCGCCGGCGTTGACTGCAGCCCAACCCGAGGCCTGGTCACAACCGACCGCGCCGCCCGAAACTACCGTCACTCCCGCCTCGACCGCCACCTTTGCCGCAAGCTCTGCCACGGCAAGACCATACGGCGAGGCCTTGCGCGCGCCGATGATGGAGAGCGCGGGTGTCGAAAGCACCTCGGGGTTGCCGCGCACATAGAGCGTCTGGGGTACATCAGAAAGCTCCAAAACGGTCTCGGGATACAACGCATCACCTGGATGCAGCTCAAAGGTTCCCTCGGCTATCATTGGTCCCTCCTTCCCTGGTACATCGCCGCCTCGAGCACATGGTCCTGCGTCACCTGCTCGCTCTCGGCGACGTCAGCGATTGTACGCGCGATGCGCACCAGGCGCACGATGCCGCGGCCCGTGAGATGCGTGCGTTTGGACAGGCCGAGTACGCATTTCTCGGCAGCATCATCGAGCTCAAAGGTCGAAACGACGCCGTCAATAGACCGTGTCTCGTCATCCTCGGCCTCGGCATCCGCATCGTCCATACGGGATTCGCGCCAGGCGCGAAAGGCGCGACCGCGCACAACGTAGTCATGCAACTCGGCCGACGACATACCCTCCGCACCCTCGATAATCACTTGGGGGTCGGGACGGGTCACGTCGATCATCATGTCGATACGGTCGGCCAAAGGACCGCGCAGTTTAGACCGATAGCGCTCGACCATCGCCGCTGAGCAGCGACACGGTACCTCGCGATCGCCCATAAAACCGCAGGGGCAGGGATTGCTCGCAGCCAGCAGCTGAAAGCGCGACGGGAAGGTAAAGGCCCCGTCGACGCGTACGATCCTCACATAGCCGCGCTCGATGGGCTGACGCAGCGTCTGCAGCACACCCGTGGGAAACTCGGCAAGCTCGTCCAAAAAGAGCACGCCGCCATGAGCAAGGCTGATCTCACCCGGGTGCACCGGGCGCCCACCGCCGATAAGACCTGCGGTCGAAATACTGTGATGGGGAGTGCGGAAGGGCCGGTGCCCCGCCAACAAGCCATCAATGTTCTCACCCAAAACCGAATGGATGCACAGCGCCGCCTGTTGATCCTCAACGGAAAGCTCGGGCAGGATGCCGGTCATACGACGCGCGAGCATCGTCTTGCCCGATCCCGGGGACCCGATCATGAGCAAGCCGAGTTCTCCTGCCGCCGCAAGCGCCATGCCGCGCTTGGCGACCTCCTGCCCCAGTACGTCGGCATAGTCGAGCTCGGGCTCAAAGGTCGCCTCGAGCACTTCAGAATCCAAGTAGTGCCGCGCGGCATCGCCCATGCCATGGGCAAGCTGAGACAAATGATCGATGAATCCACAATCCACGCCCGCAAGCGGCACATGCTGATCGGACCTGCCGGCGATAAAGGACAGCCCCATATCACGCGCCAATAGCTGAAACGCCACCTCGCCCTTGACAGGAAGCACCGTACCGTCCAAGCCAAGCTCACCAGCGATAAGACAACGATCGAGGTTGTCGCGGGGAATCTGACCATCGGCCGCTAGAACCGCGATGGCAATGGGTAGATCAAAGCCGCTACCGGTCTTGCGAATATCGCCAGGCGCCAGATTGACCGTAATGCCCGAGCGCGGGATCTCGAACCCGGCGGAGCGCATCGCGCAGCGAATACGACCGCGTGACTCCATCACCTCCATGCTCGGAATGCCGAGCATCTGGATGCCCGGAACGCCACCGGCAAGCGAGACCTCGACCGTGACGTGAATCGCCTCGACGCCGCGGATGCAGGCCGCGTGAACGGCAAACGTCTCGAACGCCATCACGACACCTGCCAATCGAACGCGTTGTACTGATGCTCGATCTCGGCGATATGCCCGCCACGAATGGTGACGCCCACGGCATCGAAGCGAATCGCCTTGAGCGGATAATGCTCCATGAGGTAGCAACTTGCGATGCGGCGGTAGCGGCGTTGCTTTTGGGCGTCCACGGCCTCCTCGGGAAAGACCCGCGTGCTGCAATCCAGTGCAACTCGTCTGGTTTTGACCTCGGCCATCACCACGACATCGTCGAGCTCATCGAGCAGCACCAGATCGGCCTCGCCCTCGGTGCAACGATAACCCTGCTCCAGCAAGGTGTAGCCGCGCTCGTTAAAGTAGTCGATGGCGATCAGCTCGCCCAGCATGCCCAGCTCGCGGGGACTGAGTCCTTTGATAAACTCGGGCGTCATCGCCCCGCAGTCGAGCTCGCCGTTTTCCCAACGCTCCTTGAGCTGCTGCGTCTTGCTCTTTTTGCTTGCGGCACTCATGGGGTCTCCTTTCCCGCACGCTGCATTGCCCCGATGATGAGGGCACCTTTCATGCGGGTAAGTACCGGAAGCAAACCAAAAGCTGACCAAATGCCGTCAAAAAACGGGCCGTACGCAGCAATGGTGTTGCATACGGCCCGCTACCAGCAGGTTTATAGAACCTTTAAGGTCCCTATCTCCACAATTGGCCTAGAAAAGGCGCTCAGTCTGCAGAAAGTTTCCGCAAAAGCTCACGCGGTGCAGCGGACAAAGTCCATGTTTGCGAATGGCCTCGATATGCTCGGGGCTCGCATAGCCCTTCGACTCGGCCAGATGGTACTCGGGGTACTCGGCGTCGTACTCGACCATCATCTCGTCACGCGTGACCTTTGCCATGATGGACGCCGCGGCGATGCAGGCGATCTTGGCATCGCCCTTCACCACATCGCGCTCGTTAGGAACGGCGCCCAAGGGGTTGCCATCCATGAGGACGCAGTCGGGTTCAAGTCCCGTATCGGCCACGGCGCCCGCAACGGCGGTACGGATAGCACGGGCCATGCCCATCTCATCGATATCCTTAGGCGCGATATGGCAAAAACCGATCGCCGTCGCCACCTCGGCAATCTTCACTGAGAGCAACTCGCGGCGCGCCGGCGTGAGCTTTTTGGAATCGTTGATGCCCCAGACGCGCGGCTCCATAGGAAGGCAGACGGCGCATACCGTCAAAGGACCGGCCACCGATCCGCGACCCACCTCGTCGACACCAACGACCACCCCATTGCCGCCAAGCTCATGCATAAGCTCGTACATGTCATTGACGCGCTCGCGCTCGGCAAGTTCCTTGGCATGGCGCTTAAGAGCACGCTCGCAAGCCTTGATCACCTGCTGGCGCGGGTCCTCGCGATAATGCTCCACGAGGGCGGGGATCTCCTCAAACGTTGCGCTCGCCAGCTCTCCGGCAACCTGCGATGCCGAAACCGAGCTCGTCATATTGGCCATACCAGGCCCTCCTTGCATGCAAATCAGATAAAAAGAAGGGCCACCCGAAGGTGACCCTTGTGTCCAAACGAGTGGACAGACGCTGCGATCTTCTTAGCGCTTCTCGGGGATGCGAGCAGCCTTGCCCACCTTGTCGCGGAGGTAGTACAGCTTGGCGCGACGGACGCGACCATGACGAACGACCTCGAGCTTGGCGATCTTGGGGCTGTGAAGCGGGAAGGTACGCTCAACACCGACACCGAAGGACATCTTGCGGACGGTGAAGGTCTCGCGGGCACCGGCGCCGGCCATGCGGATGACGTCACCCTGGAAGACCTGGATGCGCTCGCGGTCGCCTTCCTTAATGCGGTAGTGAACCTTGACGTTGTCGGCGACGCGAACCTGAGGAATGTCCTCGCGGATCTGCTGACGCTCGATTGCGCGGATGTAATCCATGTGCAATTCCTTACTCTTCTAGAGGTGCCGTACCACCTTGGCCGGCACGTAGTTGAACAAACGTATTCGAGTATACACGCGCGGGTTTCTGCTGCAAGAACAATTTTTTACGCAGACAAAAAGACAAAACCCGCACATGATAACCGCCCGCCTCACGAATGAGACGGGCGGTATGAAGGGGCGCTACGCTAGGCGTCGATGCGCAGGGGGCTAGGCGTTGCGCTTGGCCTCGAGCTTGGCCTGAGCGGCAGCCAGGCGCGCGAGGGGCACGCGATAGGGCGAGCAGGACACGTAGTCCACGTCGGCCACGTTAAACAGGCCCTTGATGGACTTGGGGTCGCCGCCGTGCTCGCCGCACACGCCAAAGTGCATGTCGGGATTGGTGGCGCGGCCCTTCTCGACGGCCAGGCGCACGAGCTCCAGCACCGCCGCGTCGATGGTCTCGAAGGGGTTGTCTTTCAGGATCTTTTTATGCATGTACAGCGGGATGAACTTGGCCTCGGCGTCATCGCGCGAGAAGCCAAAGGTCGTCTGGGTGAGGTCGTTGGTGCCAAAGCAGAAGAAGTCGGCATGATGGGCGATCTCGTCAGCGACCATGCAGGCACGCGGCAGCTCGAGCATCGTGCCCACGGGAATATTGAGCCCGACGCCCTCTTCGGCGGAAACCTCGGCGATTACGCGCTCAATGACCTCGCGGGTCTGGACATGCTCGGCCGTGATGGAAACGAGCGGAACCATGATCTCGGGGCGCGGGTCGACACCCTCCTTGATAAGGCGGGCAGCGGCCGTGGCGACGGCGCGAACCTGCATGAGCGGCAGATCGCCAAAGACGACGGACAGGCGCACGCCGCGCAAGCCCAGCATGGGGTTGGACTCGACCATGCCGTCGATGCGACGCAGGCGGGCGCGCAGGGCAGTGAGCTCCTCCTCGGGAGCGCCGGCGGCCTCCTTCTTGGTGATGGCGACCTCGAGCTCGCGAGGATTATCCAGGAACTCATGAAGCGGCGGATCGAGCAGGCGGACGACCACATCGCGACCGGACATGGTCTTGAACATCGCCAGGAAGTCCTCGGTCTGAACCTTGAGCAAGTCGGCCAGGGCCTGCTGCTTCACGGCCTCATCGTCAGACAGGATAAAGCTCTGGATGATGTTCTTGCGATCGCCCAGGAACATGTGCTCGGTGCGGCATAGACCGATGGCCTCGGCGCCAAACTCGAGCGCGAGCTCGGCATCCTCGGGGTTGTCGGCGTTGACGCGCACGTGGTTGGCGTGACCGTCGGTCTCGTCCAAACGGATCTCATCGGCCCAAGACAGGATGGTGTCCAGGTCGCCGGTGAGCTCTGCAGAGACCAGGTCAACCGCGCCGTCGACGACGATACCCTGGGTGCCGTCGATGGAGATGACATCGCCCTCGCGCAGCACGCGGTCGCTGCCCTCGATGCGCACGACCTTCTCTGCCGCGTCAATGTGGAAGCGCTCAACGCCGCAAACGCAGGGCGTACCCATGCCGCGGGCGATAACGGCGGCATGGCTCGTCTTGCCACCGTGGCTGGTCAGGATGCCCTCGGCGGCGACCATGCCCTTTAGGTCGTCGGGGTTGGTCTCCCAGCGGACCAGAATGACCTTGTGGCCCTCGTTGGCACGCGCGACGGCGTCATCACTCGAGAACACGACCTCGCCCACGGCGGCACCAGGGCTGGCGTTAAGGCCGCTGGCCAGGGCCTCGTACTTCTTGGAGGCGTCGAACTGCGGGTGCAGGAGCTGGTCGAGCTGCGCGGGATCGATGCGGCTCACAGCCTCCTCGCGGGTGATGAGGCCCTCCTCGACCATTTCGATAGCAATGCGCAGGGCGGCAGTGGCGGTGCGCTTGCCCACGCGGGTCTGGAGCATCCAGAGCTTGCCCTGCTCGATGGTAAACTCGATATCGCACATATCGCGGTAATGATCCTCGAGCGTCAGGAACACGCGCTCGAGCTCCTCGCCTGCGGACTCGAGGCCCGAGGTGGTCTTGAGGTCGGCGATGGGCTCGGTGTTTCGGATGCCGGCGACGACGTCCTCGCCCTGGGCATTCACCAAAAAGTCGCCATAGAACTCCTTGGTGCCGTCGGCCGGGTTGCGCGTAAAGGCGACGCCGGTCGCCGAGGTCTCGCCCTTGTTGCCAAAGGCCATGGCCTGGACGTTGACGGCGGTGCCGAGCTCGTCGGAAATGCCGTGCTGCTTGCGGTAGATGCAGGCGCGCTCGTTCATCCAGCTGCCAAAGACGGCCTGGATGGCAAGGCGCAGCTGGAGCTCCGGATCGTGCGGGAAAACGGGCTTACCGTCGGCGACCTCGAGCTCGGGATACAGGGTCGCCTCGACGTTCTCGGAGAAGATGCCCTTAAAGGTCTCGACGAGCTCCTGCAGGTCCTCGGCCGAAAGCTCGGAATCGACACGAACGCCGGCGACCAGGCGGGCCTGGGTCAGGGCGTTCTCGAATAGGTCGGCGTCGACGCCCATGACGACGTTGGAGAACATCTGGATAAAGCGACGGTAGCTGTCCCAGGCAAAACGCGGGTTTTGCGTCTGGGCGATAAGGCCCCGGACGGAATCGTCGTTGAGGCCCAGGTTGAGGACAGTGTCCATCATGCCGGGCATGGAGAACGGAGCGCCCGAGCGAACCGACACGAGCAGCGGATCGGAGGCATCGCCGAGTTTCTTGCCGCAACGGGCCTCGAGGTCCGCCTCAGCGGCAACGATCTCATCGAGTGCGCCCTCGGGCCACACATTGCCGGCACCGGAGTACTCGACGCAAGTCTGGCAGGTAATGGTAAAGCCACCGGGAACCGGCAGACCGATGCGGCTCATCTCGGCAAGGTTTGCGCCTTTGCCGCCAAGCACGAAGTTCATGGATTTGTCGCCCTCAGTGACACAGGTGCCCTGGGCGTCGGTTCCAAAACGGTAAACCCTCTTGCAATCGCTCACGATACTTCCCCTTCCATGCACTTACGCGCACGACCGTGGTAACGAATCGACCCGCCGAATGCGAGCCGTGAGGGTACTATACGGCGGGTTTTGGGCGGGCTTGCGCAGAGGGCGCGGGGGTTGGTAAACGTGGTAAATATGGCGGTAAACGGTAGGTAAAGTTGGTTACCTTATGAAGATACCAATGCAAGATGCTTGCAGGTCAAATGCTAGTTTATTGCTAAATCGCTTTACCAATATCGTGCATTATTTTTAGGTAGTCTTTTAGAGACGGGCATTTTTAGCTACCCTAATAAGCTAGCTTTGCTGGGCTCGGCGGGCGGCGCGGCGGGCACGGGCATCTTGGATTTCCTCCAAGTGGCTAATGATCTCGGCAGCGCTTTCCTCGATGGCCTTGCCATCGGTACGCACCACAAAGCAGCCTAGGCGCTTCATGAGGGCACGGGCTTCCTCAAGCTCGCTGCGCACACTCTCGGGCTCGGCATAGGAGCCGGCAACGGCACGGGCGTAGTCATCGCCCAAGCGACTATCGCGAATTTCGGAAATCACATCGACGGTCGAGATCAGACCAAACAACCGCATCGGGTCAACCTCGTAAATCGACTTCGGCGGCTCCATGCCATGCGCCAGTGGGACATTGGCGACCTTGTAGCCCTGATAGGCTAAATACATCGACAGCGGCGTCTTGGATGTACGCGACACACCCAGCAGCACGATATCGGCACCCGACAGATCGTCGCAACCGCGCCCGTCATCGTGCTCAACGAAATACTCCATGGCCTCGATACGATGGAAATAGCGGTCATCGGTCTTGTGAATCACGCCCGCAACGCACTTGGGCGGCACACCGATGAGCGACGACAGCACGGCAAGCGTCGGGCCGATCAGGTCGACCGAACGGATATGCAGCATACCCAGGTAATCGAGCACGCGGGCGCGAAGCGCCGGATCGACAATGGTATGGAACACGGCGACATCGCGATGGTCGGCATCGACGCGCGGCCCCACAAATGACTTGACCTGCTCCACGGAGGTCACCTTGGGCAGGCGCAAAACGCGAAGAGCCCCTTCATCAAATTGCCCGGACGCCGCAAGCACCACCTCACAAGCGGTATCACCGAGCGAGTCGGAGATAACGATAACGGTGGGACGAGCGGTGACCGGGCAATCCATGCGGGGCTCCTTTTGCGCTTATGCGCAGGCTAGCTTACTTTTTGCGGGCAAGCTCACCGATGTTGGCGATGCCGGAGAAAACGGCCTCGAAGCGGTTGAGCAGCTTAAGGCGATTATCGCGAAGCTGCTCGTCCTTGTCCATGACCATGACCTCATCGAAGAAACGGTCGATGGGCGCGCGCAGGGCGGCGAGGGCGGCAAATGCGGCCGGGTAGTCCTCGGCAGCAAGGGCGGCATCGACGGCGGTCTGAGCAGCCTCGGAGGCGTCGGCGAGCGCAAGCTCGACCTCGCCCATCAGGCTGCGGTCATACTCCGCACCCAGCTCGGGCTTGGAAATATGCGCGGCGCGGGCATAGGCGGTCGCCAGGTTGTCGAACGTCTCAGCGTCGTTCTTGCGGGCCTCGTCGAGGGCGGCGCAGCGGGCGAAGAAGACGGACGGGGCGATGATGTGCACCGCGGAAACGGCGGCGACGGTATCGGCCGGAATCTTTTCGTCGCGGGCCATGCTCACCAGGCGGCCATGGAAGAAGTCACGAACCTGCTGGGCGACCTCGGCGGCGTCGAACTCAATGCCCTGCTCACTGTAGAGTTCGAGGGCAAAGTCGATGAGCGACGTGGGGTCGATCGGCAGACGGTCGCGCAGGATGTTGATAATGCCGATAGCGGCACGACGCAGCGCGTAGGGGTCGGAGGAGCCGGTCGGGGGCTCGCCGATGGCAAAGATACCGGAGATGGTATCGAGCTTGTCGGCGCAGGCCACGATGCAGCCAGCGGTGCCCTCGGGCAGCTCGTCACCGGCAAAACGGGGACGATAGTGATCGCGAATAGCATGGGCGACCTCGTCGTTCTCCCCCATCGCGGTCGCGTAATAACCGCCCATCACGCCCTGCTGGCTCGTGAACTCGACGACGGCGTTGGACACCAGGTCTGCCTTGCACAGGTGTGCGGCGCGAGCAGCGTCGGCGGCAAGATGGGCGCCCAGGTGAGCCTCGCGGGCGATAGCGAGCGCGAGCTGCTCGATGCGCTCGGACTTGGCGAGCACGCTACCGAGCTTCTCCTGGAAGGCAACCTTGGACAGACGCTCACGGAACTCGTCGAGGGAGATCTTCAGGTCCTCCTCGTAGAAGAACTTAGCGTCGTCCAGACGGGCGCGCACGACGCGCTCGTTACCGTCGATCACTCGCTCGGCGTTCTCGGGCTTGCTGTTGGAGACGACCACGAACTCACGCGTCAGCTTGCCCTCGCCGTCATAGATCGGGAAGTAGCGCTGGTTGGTGAGCATGGACTCGCAGATAATCTCGTGCGGGACCTTGAGGAACTCCTCGTCGAAAGTACCGACGAGCACCGTCGGCCACTCGCAGAGGTTAATGACCTCCTCAAAGACCTTCTTGGGCGTATCGACATGGCAGCCGGGGCGAGCGGCCTCGACCTCGGCGATACCGGCGAGAATCGCCTCGCGACGGCGCTCGGCAGAAAGCACGCCGGCATCCTCGAGCACCTGCTCGTAAACAGCGGGGCTGGCGACCACATGGTCACCGGGGCCAAGCACGCGATGGCCACGCGTGGTGTTGCCGCTCGTCACGTCGGCAAACGACACGGGCACAACATCCTCGCCCAGAAGGCAGCAGATCCAACGGACCGGACGAACAAAGGTCGCGTGCTCGTGACCCCAGCGCTGAGAGCGGTAGTTGGGCCACTGCAGGCCGGCGATGGTCTTCTCGCACAGAGCGGTCAGAATCGGCGTAGCCGGTGCGGAAGGGATATTCTTCTCGGCAAAGACGTACTCACGGCCGTCGGTGTCCTCGCGACGGACCAGATCCTCGGCAGCCACACCGCACTTGCGGGCGAAGCCCTGGGCGGCCTTGGTGGCGTTACCGTCAGCGTCGAAGGCGATGTTTGCCGCGGGGCCACGCTTGACCTCGTGAACCTCATCGGTCGCGGTGGCAACGTCGGCAACGAGCGCAGCCAGGCGACGCGGGCTCGAGATCACGCGGACCTCGCCGTGGGCCAGACCGGCCTCGTCGAGACCCTTGGCGATCATGGTACCAAGCTGCTTGACGGCATTGTTCAGCGGTGCAGAGGGCATTTCCTCCGTACCGATCTCAAACAGGAAATCCTTAGCGTCTGCCATGGCTTACGCCACCTCGCCTTCCTGGTCGGCATTCTCGTTGACTCCGGCGACCTCGGCCATGTAGGCCTCGCAGCACGCCTTGGCGACGGCGCGGACGCGCAGGATGTAGTTGGCACGCTCGACCGCGGACAGGGCGCCGCGGGCATCGAGCAGGTTGAAGGCGTGGCTGCACTTCATGACACAGTCGTACGCCGGCAACGGCAGCTTGCGCTCCAGGCAGGAATGGCACTCGGCCTCGTAGTCGTCAAACTTCTGACGCATCATCTCGACGTTGGCGACCTCAAAGTTATAGGCACTGAACTCGCGCTCGTTCTCGAGGAACACGTCGCCGTAGGTCATGGGCGTGCCGTCGGGCAGATAGCTCCACACCAGATCGTAGACCGAGTTGACGCCCTGAGCGTACATGGCGATACGCTCCAGGCCATAGGTGATCTCGACGGGCACGGGGTCGACCTCGATACCGCCCACCTGCTGGAAGTACGTGAACTGCGTGACCTCCATGCCGTTGAGCCAGACCTCCCAGCCAAGGCCCCAGGCGCCCAGCGTCGGGCTCTCCCAGTCGTCCTCGACAAAACGGACGTCATGGTCGTTGGGGTCCAGGCCAATGGCAGCAAGAGACCCCAGGTAAAGCTCCTGAGCATTAAACGGAGAGGGCTTAATGAGCACCTGGAACTGATAGTAGTGCTGCATGCGGTTAGGGTTCTCGCCGTAGCGGCCGTCGGCGGGACGGCGGCAGGGCTGCGCATAGCAGGTGCGCCATTCGGCGGGACCGAGCGAGCGCAGCGTGGTCGCGGTATGGAAGGTACCGGCACCGACCTCGGAGTCATAGGGCTGCATAATGACGCAGCCCTGCTCGCCCCAGTACTGCTGGAGGCGCAGGATGATGTCTTGGAAGGAAAGCGATGAAGCGTTCATGCCTCTAATATCCCCTCGTCGAAACGATTACACGGTTAGGTACTGTACTATAGCGGTTTTTAGTCGATAGCGCCGATGCGGTTGAGCGGCCAGTAGCGCACAAGCGCCACAGCGATCAAATCAGAGCGATCGACGGGACCAAAGTAGCGCGAGTCGGCAGAGTTTTCGCGGTTGTCGCCCATCACCCACACGCACCCGTCGGGAACGGTGTAGGGATAACTCACCTGGGCGCCAGGCGCTTGGACCGAAAGCGGCCAGCTCATGCCCGTCGTATAGTCCTCGTCGAGCGCTTGGCCGTCAACGACCACCTTGCCGTCCTGCAGGTCGACCGTCTGGCCGGCCGTGGCAATAACACGCTTGACAAGAACATCATGCTCGGAAGTGGCATCGGGGTTGTGGAACACCACGATATCACCCTGTTTGACGGGCTGACCGAGCTCGAGGCTCACCTTTTGTGCCAGGATCTGGTCGCCAATCTCGATCGTGTCCTCCATGGAGCCGGTGGGTACCACAAAGGGCTCGACCACAAAGGTGCGGATCAGGAAGGTGGCCACGAGCGCGATCGCGATGACCGCGACCCACTCAAAAGCGCCCCTCAACGCGGAATGCTGCGATGGAACCATTCTCACTCCTCGCTCTGCGAATACGAAGCGTCCAGAATCTCCTGCGCGTATGCGCGCTCCTGGGGCGTAAGCCGTGCCGTCTCGATCAGGTCGGGACGCCAGCGGCAGGTGCGCTCGATGGCATTCTTACGGCGCCAGGCGTCAACCTTGGCATGGTCACCGCTCACGAGCACCGGCGGCACGCCCTCGCCGTTGAATTCAGCAGGGCGAGTGTACTGCGCATACTCGAGCAGACCTCCGTCCTCGGCGGTCGAGAACGACTCGTCGACGTTGCTCATCTCGTCACCAAGGGCGCCGGGAATCAGGCGTACGACGGCATCGGCAACGACCATAGCGGGAAGCTCGCCGCCCGTGAGCACGTAATCGCCGATCGACAGGCGCTCGTCGGCATACACATAGGCACGCTCGTCGACACCCTCGTAACGGCTGCACACAAACAGCAAGCGCTCGCTTTTGAGCAGGCGCTCGGCCACATGCTGTGTAAAGGGCTCGCCACAGGGGGTAAAAAACACCACGGTGGGCTTAGGACCCTCGGAGCTAATAGCCTCGATGGCCTCGGCAATAGGCTCGACCTTCATGAGCATGCCCTGCCCGCCGCCGTACGGCTCGTCATCGACGGTACGATGGCGGTCGTGCGTCCAGTCGCGCAGGTTATACGCCTTAAAATCAAAAAGGCCGGCCTTGCGGGCGCGGCCCAAAATCGATGTGGACATGACGGGCTCAAACATCTCGGGAAAGACCGAAAGGGTCTCAATCAGCATGTTGTCCTCCCTACTTGTCCATATCGATCAGGCCGTCCATAACGTGGACGGAAATTGTTCCTGTGTCGGGAAGATCGAGCACAACCTGCTCGATCACGGGAATCAGTACCTCGCCGTACCGATCACCCTCGACAACCCAAACATCGTTAGCGGGCGTCGACATGATCTCGACGATCGTGCCGAGTGAACCGAAGCGCTCGTCGACCACCTCGCGACCCATCAGGTCGGTATAGGCGGCGTCGAGTGAATCGAGCTCAAAATCGTCACGATTTGCCAACACATAGCATCCCGTGATGCCCTCGGCGGCCGTCAAGTCGTCAATGCCCTCAAACGAGACCAGATCGCCATCGCCCGTATCGGTGACGGACACGACCGTGCAAAAGCGGTCGCGCTTGAGCGCCGGCGGCGTCAGGGCGACGCGCATACCCGGCTCTAATACAGAAGGAAGCCCCCGCAGCGGCTGCGCGAGGACCTCCCCCTTCCTTCCGTGCGGCTTGACCACACGGGCGATGTTTTTGTACTGGGACCTCAAGGTCCTAGCCCAGAACCTCTACCTCGACAGCAGTGTCGAGGCGAGCGGCCAGTGCACGGGCGAGCGTGCGAATGGCCTTGATGGTACGGCCACGACGGCCGATGACCTTAGCGACGTCATCCTCGGCGACCGAAACCTCGATCGTAGAGGCGTCGTCACCATCGATGACCTCAAGGCTCACGGAATCCGGGTCGTCGACGATCTGAACAACGAGATATTCGACGAGATCGGCGATGCGATCTGAGAGCATTGCCTCACCCTCGAGCTGTGCAGCGTCAACCTCAGGCACGATTTACTCCTCGGCGCCCTCAGCGGCCTCAGCGGCAGCCTTAGCGGCCTCGGCCTCTTTGGCGAGCTGCTTCTTGGACTTCTTGACGACGGTCTCGGTCTTCTCGCCCTCGTTGGCGGCCTTGACCAGAGCGGCGACGGCGTCGGTGAGCTGAGCGCCCTTGGACTGCCAGTCGGCGATCTTCTCGAGGTCGAGATTGATGGTCTTGGGGGCGGTCATCGGGTTGTAGCGGCCAACCTCCTCGATGATACGACCGTCACGCGGGGCGCGGGAATCGGCGACGACGACACGGTAGTACGGACGCTTCTTAGCGCCGTGACGAGCAAGGCGAATCTTGACTGCCAAAGGAAACTCCTCCAACCAAGCAGCTTTAGGCTGCAACTACAAACAAACAGTTGAACATAATACGCCATCGACGCGGGCAGGTGAAGTCCGTGAGACCAACTTCTTCGGTGTAGTCGAGGGCAAATCCATATCTTAGACAAGAATTCGGGATTTGCAAGCACATACACGCACCCCACATGAGCTGCGCGGTATACTCATGACATGGAAAGACGCGAACATACATACGGTTATGAGGATGCCATGGGCGTCACGCCGCCGCCCTGGACGGGTCCGGCGGTGGGCCTCATGGACCTCGATGCGTTTTTTGCGAGCGTGGAGATGCTCGATCATCCCGAATGGCGCGGAAAGCCGCTCATCGTGGGCGGAGACGCCGATTCGCGTGGCGTCGTGTCCACGTGTTCGTATGAGGCACGTCGCTTTGGCGTGCACTCTGCCATGGCCTCGGCCGAGGCGCGGCGCTTGTGCCCGCAAGCCATTTGGACGCACGGGCACTTTGATCGCTACCGCGAGGTGAGCGCGCAGGTCATGGCGATTCTTGCCGAGGAGACGCCGCGCGTTGAGCGCGTATCCATCGACGAAGCCTTTATCGATATCACACCGGGTCGCTTTGCGCCCGAAGACCCGCTACTGGTTGCGCGGCGTATAAGCGACCGCGTGGCAGCGCTGGGAGTGACCTGCTCCATTGGCGTGGGCTGCAACAAGACGGTCGCAAAGATCGCAAGCGAGCGGGATAAGCCGTTTGGGCTGACCATCGTGCGCCCCGGAACCGAGCAGCGCTTTTTGGCCGCGCTGCCGGTATCTGCCATGAGCGGCATCGGGCGCTCGGCCGAGGAGCGACTGCGCCGCATGCGCATCTACACGCTCGGCGAGCTGTCACGTTCACCGGAATCAACCTTGGCCTCTATTTTTGGCGTCAACGGCGAACGCATGCGCCAGCGTGCGCTGGGACTCGAAATATCCGAAGTAACAAGCCTCGATGAGGAACGCGAGGTTAAATCCGTGAGCAATGAGCGCACCTTTGCGAAAGATTTGACTGAGCGTGGGGACATCGAAGCGGCGATTGCGCTGTTGGGAGAGTCGGTTGGACGCCGCCTGCGCCGTCAGGGACTGACGGGCGGCACGGTAACGCTCAAGCTTAAGTATTCGTATGGCAGCGGACGCACGGCGCAGCGGCGGCTTCCCCACCCCACCGACGATGAGAACATCTTTGTGGCGGTTGCGCTCGAACTGCTCGACAACATCTGGCAGGAAGGCATGCATGTGCGTCTGGCGGGTATCGGGATGAGCGACTTTGACCATCAGGGCGGCATCCAGACCGACCTGTTCTGCGAAGTCGACGACCGCGGAGCCCAATCAAGCGACCGTCGCGACCTCTCAGTCGCGATCGATGCCGTCCGAGACAAGTTCGGCGACACCGCCCTATCTTTCGGCCGCCAATCCCGCTTCAATGATTAACCGCCTTTGTAAAAATAGAAAGCCGGGCAGGTGCGGAAAACCGCAACTGCCCGGCGAAATGCGCGAGGCTAGCTAAAAGCCCCATATCAAATGAGCCACTAGAGGAGGTCGAGGGGGAGCTGGGGGGCGTCACCCCAGAGCTTTTCTAGGCGGTAAAAGTCGCGGGCTTCGGGAGTGAAAACATGGACGACAACCGAGCCGTAGTCCATGAGCATCCAGGTCTTCTGCTCGCGGCCCTCGATGGAGAACGGATGCTCGCCGCAAGCCTCGGCAACCTTCTCCTCGATCTCGTCGACAATCGAATCGACCTGGCGGTTGTTGGTACCGGTGGCAAGCACAAAGTAGTCGCACACGTCGGAAAGCTCGGTCAGGTCGAGCACCTGCACGTCCTCGCCCTTCTTGTCGTAGGCGGCCTGCGCGGCGGCGCGGGCGACATCCTCGGCAGCGACACCGCTCGCGGACAGCGAGGCGGCGGTGCGGTCGGACGTGGCAGCGAAACTCTTGTGCTCCACACCTTCAAGAATCTGCTCGTCAGTCATGGTCTCGTCGGCCATGGAATACCTCTTTCTAGACACACCCGAGCTAGCGCAGCTGGGCGTAATGGTTGTAAATCGTAATAGCCGTGGGATAAAGATAACGCCCGGACTGGATCACAAAGACCAGACCCTGCGCAAAACAGGAGAAGAACAACTCATCGAGCGAGGACTTCCCCACCATCTTGCGCAGCGCATGGGCATAGTCGCCGTGACGGTTGGGCTCGATGGCATCTGCCACAAAGACCACCATATCGAGCGGCGTCATGTCGCAGGCACCCACGGTGTGACGGTCGACAGCCTGGAAAACGGCCGGTGACAGCTCGGGAAAAAGCTGCGGAAGCTCATAGGCGGCAACAGGGCCATGCAAAAGCGGCGTCGCGGCGGAAGGAGAGCCGGCAACCTTGATGCCATAGTGAAGCGCGCGGGCCACGAGCTCGTCATCGGAAAGAACCTTGTCCCAGTCGTGAATTAAGCCGGCGGCAGCCGCATCAAAGCGGTCAACGCCGTAGACCTCGGCCAGATGAAGTGCGGTCTCGGCAACACCCAGCGAATGCACATAGCGCTTGCGCTTATCTTTCATGCGAACATCGAGCAGCTCTTGAATGCGCTTGAGCAGCGCGCGCTCATCGCCCTCAAACTGATCCTCTACCGACAACGTAGCCCCCATCACTCAAAATCTTCTTGGCCCAAATCGGCATATAGCCTGCGCTTGCGAATGTAGCCGAGCACGGACTCGCTCGTAAGATAGCGCACGCTCATGCCGCGGGCAACTCGCTTACGAATGTTCGTCGAGCTGATCGCCAGCGCCGGAATCTGAATATAGCGCACGTCGAACGGCAGCCCCGACTCTTTGATTCGGGCACGCGCCGTATCGATATCAAAGCCCGGTCGCGTCGCCGCAATAAAGGTAGCAAGCTCAGCGATTCGTTCGGCATCATGCCAGGTCACAATATCGATAATCGCATCGGCGCCCGTAATAAAGTAGAGCTTTACCTGCGGCGGGTAAAAATCGCGAAGGGCATGAAGCGTATCGGCCGTATAGGTTACACCCGGACGGTCAATCTCGAACCGGCTCGCCAAAAAGGCCGGGTTCGCGGCGGTGGCGAGGACCGTCATGGCATAACGGTCCTCGGCAGGCGTAACCGGCTTGTCAAGCTTAAAGGCGGGAGAGCCCGCCGGCATAAAGAGCACAGCGTCCAAGTCGAGCGACTCGCGCGCCTGCTCGGCAGTCACCAGGTGCCCGTAATGAATCGGGTCGAATGTGCCGCCCATAATGCCAAGCCGAAACTCCTTGCCCTCTTTTATGGGCAGCTCGGGCAAACCGATTCCACCGCGCAGCGACATGGCTTACTCGCCCTCCGAGGTCTCGGCATCGTCCGCGGCATCCGCCGCATCGACAACCTCGACGCCCTCATCCGCAGCATCGGCCACGTCAATGGCCTCAACGGCAACGTCCTCGCCAGCGTCCTCGAGCTCCTCGTACTCCGAGAAGTCCTCAGCGCCCTCAAAGTCAAAGGCACGCTGGCAAATGCGGACCTCGTCGCCCGCACGGCAACCGGCCTTCTCGAGCGCGTCGTCAACACCCATACGTGCAAACTTATGCTGCAGGTAAATGACGGCTTCCTCGTTTTCCCAGTCGGTCTGGATGACCATGCGCTCGATGGCACGACCAACCACACGGAAGGCACCGGGCTCCTCCTGGACAATGCGGAACCGCTTCTCGCGCTGCAGACGGCGGCGCTCCCACTCCTCGTCGCGAAGATCGACCGGCTCATCGGAAACCGCCAGCTCGGCGCGAAGCTTAGCCACCTGCTCGCCCACGGCAAGCATCAGCGTATTGAGCCCGGCGCCCGTCACGGCGGACACGGCAAAGAACATATGTCCATCGTCGAGCGCGGCGCGCTTGAGGTCGGCAATCTTGTCGGCCGTGCCCGGCGCATCGCACTTGTTGGCGACAACGATTTGCGGGCGCTCCGAGAGCTCTGCGCCATACTGCTCGAGCTCACGGTTGATGATGCGGTAATCCTCAACCGGGTCGCGATCCTCAAAACCGCCCGTCATGTCGACGACATGCATGATCAGGGCCGTACGCTCAATGTGGCGCAGGAACTGGTGGCCTAGGCCCTTGCCCTCGCTCGCGCCCTCGATCAAACCAGGAACGTCGGCAACGACGTAAGAATACTCACCGGCACGCACCATGCCGAGGTTCGGCACGAGCGTTGTAAACGGATAGTCGGCGATCTTGGGACGGGCGGCACTCATGCGCGCGATAAGCGAGGACTTGCCCACCGAGGGGAAGCCCACGAGTGCGGCATCGGCCATAAGCTTCATCTCAAGCTCAATCCAGTGCTCCTCGGCCGGTTCGCCCAGCTGAGCGAACGCGGGCGCGCGGCGCACCGACGTCACAAAGTGCGTGTTGCCCAGGCCACCGGCACCGCCGGGCGCCACGACAACGCGCTCGCCATCGTGCACCAGGTCAGCAATCTCGAACATCGGGGTCTGCGTCTCGGGGTCGAGCTCGCGCACCACGGTGCCCATGGGAACCTTCAGGATCAGGTCCTCGCCGCTCTTGCCGTTACGACGGGCACCCTGCCCGTGCGTGCCGCGTTCGGCGCGGAAGTGATGCTTAAAGCGGTAATCGATCAGCGAAGACAGCTGAGCATCAGCCTGGATGACGACATTGCCGCCACGACCGCCGTCGCCGCCATCGGGGCCGCCCTTGGGGACAAATGCCTCGCGCCTAAACGACATGCATCCGGCTCCGCCGTCGCCGCCGCACACGTTAATGCGGCTGATATCGGTGAACTGTGACAACAGAATCGCCTCCTACAAAAAGAGGGAGACCCTTGAATCCTAAAACTCAAGTGCCTCCCACATATGTGCTCTATGAAGGGTGAATTACGCGTTCGCGAGCGGGCGTACGCTGACCCTGTGCTTGATACCCTTGTGGAACTCAACGGTACCGTCGACCAGCGCGAACAGCGTATCGTCCTTGCCACGGCCAACGTTCTCACCCGGGTGGATGTGAGTGCCGTGCTGACGGACGAGAATCGTGCCCGTGGTTACCGTCTGGCCGGCATAGCGCTTCGTGCCAAGGCGCTGACCGCGGGAGTCACGGCCATTACGGGAGGAACCGAGTCCTTTTTTGTGTGCCATTGTGTATACCTACTCTTTCGTTACGAGTGTAATCTACTCGGCGACGGGAGCCTCGGCAACAGCCTCGGCCTCTGCCTTGACAGCCTTCTTGGCGCGGGACGTAGCCTGGACCTTCACGATCTTCAGCTTGGTGAGCTGCTGACGGTGACCCTTCAGACGACGATAGCGCTTACGCTTGTGGAACTTGAAGACCAGCTGCTTCTCGCCCTTGAACTGCTCAACGATCTGAGCGGTAACCTTGGCCTTGGCCAGCTTGTCGGGATCGGTGACGATCTTCTTACCATCGTTGAGGAAGATGACCGGCAGGGTGACCTTGTCGCCCTCATTGCCCTCGATCTTCTCGACGGTGATGACATCGTCGGTGGCGACCTTGTACTGCTTGCCGCCCGTGTTAACGATTGCGTACATGTTTACTTGCCCTTCATGCATCAGTTAGTGCAACAGCCGAATATAGTAGCAGGCGAAAATACCCCCGTCAACGAGTATGTGGAGCAAATCCACAAGTTCGCACAGGTATGGGGCTGACGAGTCGGCCCTCGTCGTCCTCGCATGCTTGATTCTGACGCTCGACATCGTAGGAGCAGATGGTCACGAGGTCTTGCATACCGGTGGAAACAATAGGTGCATCCACGCCCGGGGTCAAGCCCTGCAACAAAACATCAGCAGCGGAAAGCAAAATTTCCGGACGCATGGAGCCCTCGTTGTCGGCATGGGTGTCGAGCATGAGCACCAGATGGTCCGGACGCTCCCCAGCCGTGAGCTCATAGCCCACGAGCGTGTGATCCAAATCCAAGCGCTTGCTCTTTTTGCCGCGCGCGTAGTCGATGCCATAGTCCGCGCGCAGCGCATCGATCGCACGACGCACCTCGTCGGCGCGTACGGGCGCCTCGGGATCCAAGTGCAGGTCGATGCGATACGACAGACGCGTGAGCTGCGCCGTCAACGCCGGTGTGCGCACGTCGATGTACGCCGCCTCGATGGGAGCCAGATCGGCCGGAGACGCCGCAGACAGGCGCTCAAACGCCTCGTCGAGCGCCACGAACTCGGTCATAAACAGGTCATACCACTCGCAGGTCGACGACGTACCAACCGGTAGCGCCGAAGAGAAGCCCACGCGCATGTGCGGAGAGAAGCCCTGCGTGACGGCATAGGGAAGTCCTGCACGGCGCACGATGCGCTCAATGGTATGGATTACTTCGAGATGGCCCAGGTACTTAAGGCGATCGCGCTTGCCATAGCGAACACGAAGCCTAAAGAGCGTGGGGTTGTCGGTCAGGCGCTCACTCATGCGCGATCACCCATCAATACATTCTTGGCGTGGAGCGTGGGGCAGATCCCGCAGCCGGTGCACGACGTGCGGGTGCAGTCGGGAGTCGTGACACCCTCGAGCGAGCGACGGTACTCGCGCTCGAGGAAGCCGCGCGTGCAGCCGGGGCTCACGTGCTCCCACGGCAGACGCCAGTCCAACTCGTAGGGCAGGTGCACGAGCTCATTGAGGTCGATGCCGTTTTTGGCAGCAGCCTCCTTCCAGTTATCGAGCGAGAAATGCTCTACCCAGGCGTCAAAGCGAGAGCCCGCGCGCCAAGCATCGATGATGACGGGCGTCATGTCACGACCAGCGCGGGACAGCGCGGCCTCGATGAGCGATGTCTCGGCATCGTGGTAATGCACGCGGACGGCACGGTTGCGAACGCTCGTGATAAGCAGCTTCTGGCGACGCTTGACGTCGTCGTAGTCGAGCTGCGGGCACCACTGGAACGGCGTGGCAGCCTTGGGGATAAAGACCGAAACCGAGATGGACACCGAGATCGAGCCGCGACGAGCCTTGGGCACCACGGAACGACCGAGCTCCAGCACGTGATCGGCCAGATTGGCGATGGCCACGATATCCTCGTCGCGCTCGCCGGGAAGGCCCATCATAAAGTAGAGCTTCATGCGGTTCCAGCCGGCCTCGAAGGCCGCCTTGGCGGCACGGTCCAGGTCCTCCTCGGTCACGTTCTTGTTAATGATGTCGCGCATGCGCTGGCTGCCGGCCTCGGGCGCGAACGTCAGGCCGCCCTTCTTTTCGCCGGCGACCGACTCGGCCATATCCACGCCAAACGAATCCAGGCGCTGCGACGGAATAGACACGCGAATACCCGTATCCTCCAGGCGACGGTTGAGCCTGCCGAGCACGTCGCGAATGCAGGAGTGGTCGGTCGTGGAGAGCGAGGTCAGCGACACCTCGTCATAGCCGGTCTTTTCCAGACCCTGAATCACCGACGAGACGATCTGGTCGGCCGAGCGCTCGCGCACCGGGCGATACGTCATGCCGGCCTGGCAAAAACGACAGCCGCGGGCGCAGCCGCGCAGAATCTCGATAGACAGGCGATCGTGGACCAGCTGCGCATAGGGCACGCACGACTGCGACAGCGGATTCGTGGCGCCGAAATCCTCGACGACGCGTTTGTAGACCACGGTCGGCGCATCCTTGCCCTCGCGCGGCACGGTGTAGCCATGCGGCGAGCAGGGCTCGTCGTGACGAACCTCATAGAGCGACGGCACGTAGTTGCCGGCAATGGATGCAAGCTGCTCAACAATCTGCGCGCGCGGGACTCCTTCGTCGCGCAGGCGGCGATGCAGCTGGCAGGTCTCGAGCAGCGATTCCTCGCCCTCGCCGATGAGGATGGCATCGAAGAAGGCCGCGTACGGCTCGGGGTTGTACACCGAGGGGCCGCCGGCGATGATGATGGGGTCGTCTTCACCTCGGTCGGCCGCTAACAGCGGAATGCCAGCGAGGTCGAGTGCCTCAAGGAAGTTCGTCACCGCCATCTCGTGCGGCACATGCAGGCCGACGATATCAAACGAAGCGACCGGCGCTGCACCCTCGAGCGAGAGCAGCGGAATGCCTGCCTCGCGCATAGCGTCACCCATATCGGGCCACGGCACATAGCCACGCTCGCAGGAGATGCCCTCGGCCTGGTTAAGGATGTTGTAGAGGATGGCGATACCCTGGTTGGGCAGACCAACCTCGTACACATCCGGGTAGATCAGGCAGCAACGGTAGTCGGCATCGGCCTTTGAAAGCGTGCCCCACTCGTGATCGATATAGCGACTCGGCTTTTCGACCTTGGCGAGCAGCGGCTCAATTAAATGAAAACAGTCTTGATACGGAACGCGCAACGGAAAACCCCTAAGCAGCGAGATCGGATGTGTCTTGATAGGACGCCATAGGACGGGTAGCGCCCGCGACCGTGGTCACCAGATCGCGAACGCGGGAGAACGTGGCAGTGACCACCTCGTTGGCACGGCTGTAGTCGACATCGCGCTCGTAGAGCGAAACGAGCGCACGGCCCATGCCATAGGTGCCCGCGGCAGCAGTGAGCGCCTTGACGGCAAACCCAATATGCGGCGTCTGCTTGACGAGCGCACGGGTGACCGCGCGGATCACAAGACCGCCGGCAAGCACGCCCGCGACCTCGTAGCCGCGCTCAGGCTTAATGCCGCGTCCAAAGACGGCAGCGAGCTCAAAGAGCATGCCCACCTGAGCCAGCGCCATAACGGGATAATCGGCGCCCGGCAAAAACACCAGCGCACCGGTCGCCATATTGGTGAGCGCGCACGAGGTAATGATACGATTGGCCGCCGCGATGCGCATGAAGGCAAAGTTCGCCGCAAAAGCCGTTTCCTTTTCGGTGCGATCGAGAATCCAGCGGGCAAGCGTCTCGAGCAGATACGTCTTATCGGTTGCCGCCACCACGCCGAGCATGGGCGTGGACTCCTCGATAAACGGCACCTCCACAGCAGACTCGGCAAGCACGCACACGGGCGCGCCGGCGATCACGAGCTCCTGCACGGCACTCTCCAAGCGGTCGGAACCGCACGAAAGCACCAGTACCACATCGGTATCGGTCTTTGGAGTAATTCGCTCCTCCCCCAGACGCTCGACGCGCACAATGCCCGAGGTCGTCTGCGGCACAAAGGCGTCACGCACCGTCTCGGCCAGAAAGCGCGAGGCGGACGAATCCAAATAGACCGAGACGCGCACCGGCGTATCGGAATCCTTCTTAACGGACGCGCCCATCTTAAAAGCGCGGGTCAGCTTATCTACGGGAATTTTCATAGCAAACCCCTCCAGCGGTTACGCGGCGCCCGAACGATGCCGCCATATGGATTGTACGATACCCACCGTCAGCAGCTGAATCATCATCGAAGACGAACCGAAGCTAATAAACGGTAGCGGAATACCGGTAATCGGCATCATGCCAATGCACATGCCGATGTTTTCGAAGGTCTGGAACGCCCACATGCCAACGATGCCCACACACGATAGGCGCAAGAACAGCGACTCACACTTAAAGGCGACGCGAATCGTCGAAAAGATCAGCAGCACGTAGAGGCACAGGAGCAAAAAGGAACCGCAAAAGCCAAAGGTCTCGGATAGGAAGGCGAAGACAAAGTCGGTGTGGAACTCAGGAAGAAAGCCGCCGGCCGACTGCGTCGCATGGCCCAAACCCTTACCAAAGAAGCCGCCCGAGCCAACGGCGATAAGCGACTGCTGCAGGTTGTAGGCATCGTCCGAATCGGCATTATCGGGGTCGATAAAGACCGTCAGGCGGTTCATCTGATACTGCTTGATGAGCACATCGTGGCCGAGCAACGAATCAAAGACCGAATCGAGCGCCAGGACGAGGGCCACCAGGCCCACAAGCAGGGCCAGGGTCGACAGCACCCATTCGCGGCGCGCACCGCTCATGCAGATGACGATGGCGCCCGAGACCAGCACGACCAGGCCCGAGCCCAGGTCGCCCATGGCAACGACGGCCAAAAACGGGATGGACAGCATGCCGCAGAGCTTGACGTAGTCGCGAACGGTATCGATGCGGCCGTTATACTGCGAGCCAAGCGTGGCGATAAAGAAGATGGTGATGAGCTTGGCAAGCTCGACCGGCTGGAATGTCAAGCCGATACCGGGAATCTTGATCCAGCCTGTCATGCCCAGACCGCCCGTATAGGACAGACCCGGAATCTTGGGCGAGAAGATCACGATCAGGTCGATGACGAGCAACGCCGTCGAGAAATTGGAAATACCGCGCAGGTCGGTACGCCAGACCAGCACCGCCAGCAACGCCCCGATACCAATTCCCAGCAGATGGCGTGAGAACGAAGCATCGGCCTTAAACTGCGAAGCCGACCAGATAATGATGGCACCGTAGGCGACGAGCGCCACTGTGGCCACGAGCACACCGATATGCACCTTTTGGCGAAACGTGCCGCGCGAGGCCGAAAGTTGCTTGTTGACACGGTCCAGGCTGCTGCGAGAGCCGGTCTTGGTTGAACGGAACAGATCCGCCGGAGAAAAAACCATCGCAACCTCCTATCGAACCGAAGAATCGCCCGAGGCCGAAGAGGTATCGGGCTCGTCATAAATCACGCCGAGCACATCGCGCACGACATGCATCGCGGTATCTGAGCCACCGCCGCCCTGCTCCAGGACAGTAGCGATGACATACTTGGGATCATCGGCCGGCGCATAGGCGCAAAACCACGCGTATTCGTCCTCGCCGCTTTTCTCGCCCGTGCCCGACTTGCCGTACACCTGCGGCGTCAGGGTGCCAAAGTGAGCCGCCAAGGACGTCGATGCCGTGTAAATCACGTCGTGCATGCCGTTGCGAACAAGAGCCAAATCCGAATCGCTGTTGATCTTGGCCTCCAGGCGCTTCTTCTTGCCCTTGCCGTTGTACTTATAGGCATCGCCGTCGCCATCGCGCGACACGGCAGACAAAAACACGTGAGGCACGTACTGTTTGCCGCCGTTGGCAAGGCCCATGTAGGCGCATGCCATCTGCAGAGGCGTCACCAAAATGTCGCCCTGGCCGATGGCGATGTTGGTCATATCGCCGGCATTCCACTTGCGGTCTTCGGCAGAGGCGTCGGTAAAGTACGACTCTTTCCACTCGGCATCGGGAATACGGCCCGCGCCCTCACTCGGCAGATCGATACCGCAGGTCTTGCCTAGGCCCCAGCGACGAAAGACCTCCTGCAGCCCCTCGGAATGTTGCTCGTCATAAAAGAACGCCTTGCCCATGTCGTAGAAGACGGGGTCGCACGAGTTGGCGATACCCGACTGCAGCGTCATGGTGCCGTGGCCAGACGTCAACCAGCAGCGCTTGCCCCAAGCCTTGCCCAAGCCCGTCCAATAGCCCGTGCAGTTGGTTGTCTGTGTTGAAGTGTAGGTTCCAAACTCAAGACCGGCCAGTGCCGAAAGCGGCTTGATGGTCGAGGCCGACATGTACTGTCCGCTAATGGCGCGGTTGAGCAGCGGGTGCGAACCCTTGTCATCATTGAGCTCGGTCCACACGTCATTTGAGACGCCGCCGATAAAGACGGAAGGATCGAACTTGGGCTCGCTCGCCATGCCCAGGATCTCGCCATTGTTGGGATCGAGACACACCACAGCGCCGTTGCCGGCATTGCTGTAGCCAGTGGTCTTGGCAAGCTCGATGGCGCTCGCCAGCGCCGTCTCACAGGCCTGTTGGATCTTAAGGTCGAGCGTGAGCTTAATGTCGGAGCCGGCCTTGGCGGGCACGGCGCCGGCCTGACCGGTCACATTGCCCGAGGCATCGACCTTGACGGTCTGCTCGCCACGAATACCCTGCAGCAGGTTTTCGTAGTAGCTCTCAACACCCGCCTGGCCCACGATATCGCCCGACTGGTACGTAATCCGGCCAGCAGAAGCATCATCATCGCCAGAGGTTTTCTTATTCTGGGCCTCGAGCTGCTCGGAGGTAATGGTGCCGGTATAGCCCAAGATATGGCATGCCGTCTCGCCATATGGATACTGGCGCTCGGTACGCTCGGCAATCTTGACGCCCGGGAACTCGCCGGCGTGCTCCTGAATATAGGCAACCGTGGAGCGACGGACGTCCGTCGCGATGGTATGCAGGCTCTGAGCACCCTCGGAATTGTCCTGAATATTGCGCAGAACCGCCACGTAGGGCATACCGAGCACGTTGGCAAGATGGCGAACCAGAACCTCATCCTCGGCAAGGTCGCGGTAGGCCACGACAGCAAGTGAGGGACGGTTCTGGACAAGTGCCACGCCATTGCGGTCGAGGATGCGGCCGCGCACAGCGGGTGTGGTAACGGTGCGCGTCTGATTGCTATTAGCCTGCTTTTCGTAATAGTCCGACGAGACCATCTGCATGCCCCACAGCTTGACGGCAAGCGCCGCGAACATCGCGCCCACACCCGTGGTGAGGATGGAGAAGCGGCCCTTAAAGGCGGTCGCCGCGGTATTGCCCTCGCCCTCGGTGGCGCGCGGGGCCGTTCCATGCTGCGTATCGTAGGTAAAACGAGAATCGCCGCGACGCATGATGACCAGCGCGACCACGATGGCCACTACCAGCACGATACCGGCGATAATAACCGTCATCTGGGAAGACATCTACAGGCCTCCCCTATTTGAGCTTACGGGTCTTGGGCTTAAAGCGCATGCCCGTCTGGCGTCCGCCACGTGCGGAGAATCCATAACCGGACTGCGGCACGACGCCGGACATCAAAAACGGAATGGCAACCAGACCCGTCAGGATCGAAGACGGCAGCGCATGGCCGAAGAGCGCCACGACAAAGCTCGTCTCCAAACCCATAAACAGCAAGATGATGCTGTAGATCACATTAATGACAAGCGCGAAGGCACCCACAGTGATGCCGCGCGCGCTCGGGGTACCGCCCGTCTGACCGGCGGCGCTATGCACCAGGGCAAAAGAACCCACGGTCAGCAGGAGCGACATAACGCCCACTGGCACGGCAGCGGAAAGGTCATAGAACAAGCCGCTGCAAAAACCGCACACGACGGCACGGGTCGGGTCGCCCGAGAACACGCTTAGGCACACCAGGATAATCATAAAGTTGACGCGACCGCCCGCAATGGAGATCTGCGGTGCCAGGCCTGCCTGCAGCAGCACGCACACAATGGCGGCGATTACAAACGTGCGGGAGCTCATCCCCTGCTCGTGTAGATCCATGGACATGCCCCCTATTCGCTCGAGCCGGAATCGGTCGTCTCGGACGTGTCGGAACTGTCATCCGGGCTCTCGTCCTTCGTCTTGGTCGCAGCATCGCGCGACGTTCCCTGCGGCGTGCTATTAGCGGTGCTCACGTCCTCATCCGAGGCCGACTGTTCGTCGGTCAGCGAGGTGATGACCAGCACTTCCTCGTTGTTCTCGGCCGTCGTCTGGGCGCGCACCACAATGGTGTAGTACACGTCGTTTGCGGATTTTTCAACCGACGAGACGGTGCCGAGCGGTAGACCCTTGGGGAACACACCGCCAATGCCCGAGGTCACGATGATGTCGCCAACCTTAACGTCGGAATCGACGCTCACGTACTCAAGACGCAGCGTGCCGTCAGCCTGACCCTGCAGCATGCCCTGGGCGCGCGTGTCCTGCACCATAGCGGACACGCCCGAGTTCTCATCGCCAATCAGGCGCACGGTGGACGTCTTGGCCGAGACCTCGATAATCTGGCCTATGACACCGGCAGAACTCGTCACAGGCATGTTGATGGTAAGACCGTCGGCAGAACCCTTATCGATGGTGACGGTCGAGGTCCAGGCATCACCCGAAGCGCCGACGATACGAGCTGCGGTTGATTTGAGGTTGTAGGTCGACTGCAGGCCGACCAGCCCCTCCAGTCGCTCGGCGGTCTTTTGAGCCTCGGAGAGCTCGGCAACCTTAGAGGTCAGTTCCTCGTTTTGCTTCTTAAGCTCGTCAAGCGTGTCCTGCGACGCCGTAAGGTTAGAGAACACGTTACCGATCGCATTGAAGGGAGCCGCCACAGCCGAGCCCACAAAGCGCACCGGCGAGGTAATCGTCGTCACGCCCGAGCGCACGGCATGAATCGGTCCTGCCTCGCCCTCCCGGATGTAAAACGTGAGCAGCAACACCGAAATCAGGCTGAAAACAATCAACGGGCGCATACCCGTTGATTGTCGCTTGGTATTCAGATTTGTGGAGAAACCCGAAGATCGTGCCAAATGGAATCCACCTTTTGGAAATTAAGCATTGGTCTGGACGAAGCCGCCATCAAACGCATTGGCCTCGAGCACGCGGGCACAGCCGTTAACGACGTTATCGAGCGCCGTGGGGCTGACGTTGACCGAAACGCCGGTCTCATCGCGCAGGCGCACGTCGAGACCGCGCAGCAGCGCGCCGCCACCGGTCAGCAAAATGCCGTAGTACATAAGGTCCGAGGCAAGATCGGGAGGCGTAGCGTCGAGTGCGTCCTTGACGGCCTTGGCCATCTCGTCGAGCGGCTTGTTGAGCGCGCGACGAATCTCCTCGCTCTCGATGCGCACGGTCTTGGGCAGACCGGTGATCACGTCGCGGCCGTTGACCTCGACGTCGAGCTCATCCTTGAGCGGCACGGCGGAGCCGACCTTGATCTTGATGTCCTCTGCCGTACGCTCGCCGATGGCCAGGTTGTAGGCATCGCGAACGTGCGTGAGAATGGCCTGATCGAACTCGTCGCCGGCAATACGGATGGACTGCGAGACGACGATGCCGCCCATAGCGATAACGGCAACCTCGGTGGTACCGCCACCGATGTCGATGACCATGGAGCCGGTGGGTTCCTCGACGGGCAGGTCGGCGCCGATGGCAGCCGCCATGGGCTCTTCGATCAGATAGGCCTGGCGGGCACCGGCCTGGATCGTGGCCTCAAAAACAGCGCGCTTCTCGACCGACGTGACACCGGAGGGAACGCAGACGACAACACGCGGACGCGGAGTCCACGGATAGCGCTTCTCGGACGCCTTGTCGATAAAGTAGCGAAGCATGGCCTCGGTAACATCGAAGTCGGCGATGACGCCGTCCTTCAAGGGACGAACGGCCACGATGTTGCCGGGCGTACGGCCGAGCATGCGCTTTGCCTCGATACCGACCGCCAAGATGCGCTCGTCGTTCTTGTCGATGGCGACAACAGAGGGCTCGCGAATGACGATGCCCTTGCCGCGCACGGAGACAAGCGTATTGGCGGTGCCGAGGTCGATGGCAAGATCGCCCGCATAGCTACCGAAGAACATATCCATCAAAGAAAACAACGCAACTCCTGATGTGTTGGATGATTGCTGGAAAACTACTAGCTCATCATACTAGCGCAAGCCCGGCGCCTCACTTGCGGTGAAGCGCCGGGCAAAGCTAAATCCCATAAGGTCACTACTGGTTGTCAGCAGCCGAGAAATCCATATCAAGCGAAGAAACGGCCCAGCCGATATGGTTGTCGGAGCGCACGAATTTGACGGTGTACTCCTGCTCGCCGCCCTTGGACAGCGATGCCTTCACCTTGGCGGTCGTCTCGGTCATGGACTGATCCATGCCCTCGACGGACACGGTGGCACCCTGCGGAATCGAGGAGATGATCATCGACTTAGCGTCCTCGGACAGGCTCGAGGCCAGGCAAGACTCGGCCTTTGCGGCGTCACCGTCGCCGGCAGCCTGGAACAGATCGGTAACGACAGACTCCTGAGACGGGAAGCCAAAGCCGCGCGTGTAGGCAAAGCCCAGACCGCCCGCGGCGATCAAAATGAGCAGAAGCAGCACGATGAAGACTTTAAGACCCGTGTGGCGATGGCGACGACGGACCTTGGCCTGCTTACGATCCTGACGGTCCTGCTGGACCATCTCGGACTCGGACAGCGTAAAGAAGCCGGTGTCCGAGGGATCGGGCATAAACTGACCGGTCGCGCCCGTAGGATCGAGCGGATCGACGGCAGGAGCGTCCATCGCGGGCGCCGGAGCCGTGGCCATGGCCGTCTGGGCAGACAGCGCGGCAAGCGAATCGTGCACGCGGGCAAGCTCGTCGGCCTGCTCGGAGGTGAGCTGGTAGATGCCATCGGCAGTGGCGGCGTTAAAGGCATCGAGTGCGTCGGAGGGACGGCCGGCGGCAGAAAGCGCCTGACCCATGCCGGCGTTGAGCGCGCGCGTGTCGTCGCGGGGGCCGGCAAAGTCGATAGCCGTGCGGTAGGTCTCCACGGCATCCGCTGGACGGCCGAGCTTAATGAAGCAACGACCGAGCTCGCCGAGTGCGGCGGCAGGAGCCGGATTGGCGCCGTCGATGGCAGCTTGACGGAAGGCGGTTCCCGCGTTGGCATAGTCGCCCGACTGGAACAGCGCATTGCCCAGGCCCAGATAGGCCTTGAACGGCGTGGCATAGGAAGCATCCTGCGTAGCGGCAGAGAACGCCAGGGCGGCCGTCGTGTAGTCACCCACGGCGGCGAGCGCCTTGCCGCGGTTGGTGAGCAGCGCGCCGCGCTTGCCGTAGGTGCCGTCGTTGAGGGCGGCGGCATAGGCCTCGGCGGCCTCGGCATACATGCCCAGGTGCATCAAGGCGTTGCCACGAAGGTGGTCGGCCTCGCCCATAATCTCATCGGGAGTCTTTGCCGCCCCAAGCATCTGGGCTGCAGCGGAAAAATCACCCGCGCGGTAAGCGGCGCGGCCCTGTTGGATCAGCTGGCTATTCAAGGAAGTCCCCTTTACTCGTGAACGATCTCGACATGGACGATCTCGTCGCCGGCACGCAGCTGCGAAATCACGTCGAGACCCTCGACCGTGGTACCAAAAACGGTGTAACCGGAATCGAGGTTATGCTGGGCACCCAGGCAGAAGTAGAACTGCGAACCCGCGGAATCGGGATCCATGGAACGCGCCATGGCAAGGGCGCCATCGACATGGCTGTTGCGCGGATTGGTGGCAAACTCGCCCTTGATGCAGTAGCCGGGGCCACCGGTACCAGGCATGCCGTCGGGGCCCTCAAGACCGGCAGCGACGTCGGCGCCGGACATGTCGCGAGTATTGGGGTCGCCGCCCTGGATGACAAAACCGGGCACATAGCGATGGAACTTAAGGCCATCATAGAAACCCATCGTGGAAAGCTCGCAGAAGTTCGCGACATGAATGGGAGCGCCCTCGCCGTCAAACTTGACCTTGATGGTACCCTTCGACGTCTCGATTACGGCGCACTCGTCGCCGGCAAGCTGATACTCGGGCGTGTAGAGCTCTTTCTTAAAACCAAACATGTGGTTCCTTCCTCGTGCGTTTAAAGCATATTTGTACGAATTGTAGCAATAAGCACAGGCTTACATCAATTGCGCACGTAGGTTATGCCGACTATGGCGAACTAACTTTAGGAACGCTGCTGCGGCTTCCAAGAGCCCACGTTGGCGTCGTACTGGTTCAGCGCGCTATTGCCGCCCTGCGCGATGGGTGCCAGGATCTCGCTCTGGTGAGAACTCATCGACTCGCCATCGGGAATGGCCAGCGAGATGTCCCAACTCTGGCAGATCACGTCGACGCGCTCATACATCCACTCGGCAAGCTGCTTTAAGTGGGCGATGTCGTCCGCATAGACCGTATCGTCCTGGTACTTAAGGTTGCTGAGCTCATCTTGCGTCTTTTTAATCTGGTCGCGCAGGGCGTAAGCACTCTGCGACAGCTCCTGACGGGTGGAAAGCGACGTTCGCAGATAGCCGTTGTTAAAGGAATCGATGACCTCGCCGATCTGATCCTCGTCACCGTAGGACACGATGGTCTGATACAGACCGTCGAGCCTGGTATAGAGCTGATCATCAGTGAGCACGGTTTCTTCCTGGACCACCTCGGCAGAATCGTCTTGCTTGGTATCGTCCTCAGTCGCCTCGCCCTTTTGGCGCGTGGGGAAGGTGGTTTGTGCAGCTTGGCCAAACTGGTCGTAGAAGCCAGGCATGACACCCATGGGATCGGTCGTCACGAACCAATAGGCACCGCCGCAAACGACGGCAAGGACCGCGATGACGATGAGCGGCTTGGGGATATGACGCTTGTGCTTGTGATAGGCGTCCTCGTCGGGATGCACCTTGCGCTTGGGTTTTTGAGCATCGTCATGCAGGGAAACGGGCGTGGGAATATCGACCTTGGGGATACCGAAATCCTTATCGAAAGCCGGCAGCACGCAGGTCTCATTGGGGTCAGCGGCGTCCGAAAGCACCGCAGCGGCAGAGGCCGGCGCATGCGGCACCTCGGTATCGATCTGCTCTTGCGTTAGGCGCGGAAAGCCCGCCGTGCGGCCCGCTGCCAGGTCGGATGCTGCCGCGTCCTCGGAGAGGATACCCGGAGCGGGGCGTCCACATTTGGGGCACGTACGATCATGCGGAGAAAGACGGGCACCGCAGCCCTCACAGAACACAAACTCGGTGTGCTCGGGACCATCGCCCGGACCCACATAGGCGTTGCAGTAGGGGCAGAACGAGGCGCCGTCCTCGATAGTCTTAAGGCAATGCGGGCAGATCACGGCATCCTCTTTTCGAAGCAATTCAAACAATCGAGGTTAGAGCATAACATCGCCACGGCCCCACAGGAGCAAGGCACCAATTCAACATCGCCAGGGCGCGTAGCTACTTCTTCTTTTTGCTTGGCATCGAAACTTTGATGCCTTGGGCGGACTTGGTTACGCGGGAGCGCTTGGCGCCCGTGGGCTTCTTTTTCTTGGGCTGGGCCTGGGCCACGCCCTCGAGTGCGCGGGCCTCGGCCTCACGAACGGTGCGAGCTTCGCGGCGCTGCGCCATGTCGGCGGCGACGCGCTTGGCAAAACGCTCCGCCGTCGAACCCGTCGAGCTCACCTTGCCGCCACCGCGACCCAGGCGGACGCGAACACCGCGGCCAAAACCAGTTGCGGCATGACGACGACGCGGCTTGAGCGAATCCATCATCGTGGCGAGCTTAAAAAACACCGAGCAGGTAAAGACCACGACGGCAGCCAAGATAACCATCTGGCCCATTGTCAGGTTGGCAATAGACAGCAGCTCCGGGAATCCGATAACGCCCACCAGGATGTCGGCGACTACAAACACAAAGAGCACCACACGTAAGGGCGTGAGAGGCTGCGAGATGCGCCAGATCAGGCTGACGCTCGCCGCGCACGACGTAAGCAGGCACATCGTAGACAGCGTGAGCTGGCTAAAGCCAAACACCCGCGCCACAAAGATATCGAGCGCTGCAGCCAAAATGACCGCAATCGACGCCGGCAGTGCCCGCTTGAGCACGTTCGTCAGGAACGATCCCTTCACGCGAGCATTGTTGGGCTCCAGGCCCAACACAAAGCCCGGCGCGCCAATACAGAAGAAGTTAATGAGCGTCATCTGGATGGGCTCGAAGGGGTACGGCGGCAGCGCGATGCACAGCGCCGCCAAGCCCATCGAGAACAGCGTTTTGGTCAGGAACAGCGCCGCGGAGCGCTGCAGGTTGTTGATGGAGCGACGGCCCTCGGCCACCACGGCGGGCATCGAGGCAAAGTCGTTGTCGACGAGTACGATCTCGGCCACGTTACGCGCGGCGTCGGAGCCAGCCGCCATGGCGACGGAGCAGTCAGCCTCCTTGAGCGCTAGCACATCGTTAACGCCGTCGCCCGTCATGGCCACGGTGTGCTCGCGGCGCTTGAGTGCCTGCACGAGCTCGCGCTTCTGCTGCGGGGTCACACGACCAAAGACATGGTAGCGGTCCACTGCGGCATCGAGCTTGGCCGGCGTATCGAGCGTCGTGGCGTCCACATAAGCGTCAGCCCCCGGCACGCCCACCACGCGTGCGATCGACGACACCGTACGCGGGTCGTCGCCACTGATCACGTTGAGGGTCACGCCCTGCTCGTTAAAGTAGCCGATGGTCTCGGCCGCCGAGGTACGAATCTCGTCGCGGATGGTCACAAAGCCCACGGGCTCGGCCTCGCCCACCATATCGCCATCGGGCGTAAAGCCGTCCACGAGCGCCACCACGAGCACGCGGCAGGTATCGGCAAGCTCGGCGACACGGTTCTCGACCTGGGCAAACGCACGATCAGAGAGCACAAACTGCGCCGCACCCATCACATATGAGCCCTGTGCAAACGACGCGCCGCTCCACTTTTTGGAAGACGAGAACGGAATGACCGACAGCGGCTCGGACACCTCGACCGGGCGGTCGGCGTAGTAGTTGAGCAGCGCCTGGCAGGTCTCGTTGGCATCGGCCGAGGTCGCACGTGCGACGTTAGCCAGCGCAAAATCGAGCACCGTGGTATCGACGGGAACGGCAGCGTCGCCCTCCCCCGCACCCATACCCTCGACCGGCAGCGGATACGTGCC
The DNA here is from genome assembly GCA_905198355.1 of uncultured Collinsella sp. Taxonomy (GTDB): domain Bacteria; phylum Actinomycetota; class Coriobacteriia; order Coriobacteriales; family Coriobacteriaceae; genus Collinsella. The sequence goes on from CAJKCG010000010.1 coordinate 54,939, forward strand.
CTCGACCTCCATGCGGCCCGACGTGATGGTACCCGTCTTGTCCAGGCACAGCACGTCGACACGCGCGAGCGTCTCAATGCAGTAGAGCTGCTGCACGAGTACCTTGCGGCGGGCCAGGCGCACCGTGGCGATGGCGAGCACCGACGAGGTCAGCAGCACCAGGCCTTGCGGGATCATGCCCAGCAGGGCGCCCACCGTGGACAGCAGCGCCGACGAAGGCACATGGCCAGCCAACAGCTCGGAGAAGCACCACGAAAGCGCGCTATCGCCCGGGGTTCCCGCGGCATCCCACAGCTCGCTCACACTCGAGGCAAACAACGCCAAACCGAGCGGGATCATGATGATGCTCGCAAAGCGCACGATGGCGTTAAGCGCGTTCATGATCTCGGAATTGACCTTTTTGACGTACTTCGCCTCGTTATTAATTTTGGCCACGTAGTTGTCGGCGCCGACATGGATCACGCGGGCGCGCAGCAAGCCCGAGTCGATAAAGCTGCCGCTCATGAGCTCGGAACCGGGCTGTTTCTTAATGAGGTCGCTCTCACCCGTCAGCAGGCTCTCGTTCACGAGCGCCTCGCCCGAAACCACCACGGCGTCAGCGGGAATCTGGTCGCCGCGCCCCAGGCGGATGATATCGTCGAGCACGATCTGGTCCAGGTCGAGCTCCACCTCGGCGCCGTCGCGCACCGCAATGGCCTTCTTGGAGGTCAGCAGCGTGAGCTTATCGACCATCTTCTTGGAACGCATGGACTGGATGACGCCAATAGCAGTATTGAGGAACACTACGAACAGGAACGTCAGATTCTTAAACGAACCGGTCAAAATGACTAGGAACGCCAAAATCACGTTGATCAAATTGAACAGCGTGCAGAGGTTCTCGATGATGAGCTCTTTGACCGACTTGGTCTTGAGCTCCATGTTGCGGTTGATCTTACCGGCGGCGATGCGCTCCTCGACCTCGGCGGTCGAGAGTCCGCGCTCGATATCCGTTGCTGCCATACCACGTCCCATCACGTCGCGTCGGTATAAGAAAAACCGCCCGGACCATGCGAGGTTCGGACGGTCTCACGTTCGATGGTGCCCCATGTTGGATTCGAACCAACGGCCTTCTGCTCCGGAGGCAGACGCTCTAATCCCCTGAGCTAATAGGGCCAACGTTTGGCATTATACCCAAGTGCACCACGGGCTATCAAAATAAAAGAAAAAGCTTTGCAATTCCGGGGAAGACGCGGCGCAACGGCTCACTTTAGAAGGCAAAAGCGAATCAGATAGTATAAACTCTCATGCACCATATATACACGGCTCGCGATGCGGGCCGTTTTTGCAAGGGTTATCCATCGAGGTGAGAGGCACACCATGATTGCAATTTTAAAGCAGAGCGCCAGCGACGAGGCCGTCAGCCATATCGTCAGCTGGATTGAGAAAAAGGGCCTGAAGACCGACGTCTCGCGCGGCGAGAATGAGACGATCATCGGCCTGGTGGGCGATACGACCAAGATCGACCCGTTCCTGCTCGAGTCCATGGACGTCGTCGAGCGCGTGCAGCGCGTCTCCGAGCCGTTCAAGCGCGCCAATCGCAAGTTCCACCCCGAGGACTCCGTCATCGACTGCGGCCACGGCGTCAAGATCGGCGGCGATCAGTTCCAAGTCATTGCCGGCCCGTGCTCCGTCGAGGGCGAGAACCTCATCCGCATCGCCCGCCGCGTGAAGGCCGCCGGTGCCACGATGCTGCGCGGCGGTGCCTACAAGCCCCGCACTTCCCCGTACGCCTACCAGGGCATGGGCCCCGCCGGTCTGGACCTGCTGTGCGAGGCGTCTGCTGAGCTCGACATGCCGATCGTCACCGAGATCATGGACCCACGCGACGTGCAGGTCTTCCTGGACAAGAAGATCGACGTCATGCAGATCGGCGCCCGCAACGCCCAGAACTTCCCCCTGCTCAAAGAGGTCGGCAAGACCAAGACTCCGATCTTGCTTAAGCGCGGCATGTCCGGCACGATCGATGAGCTGCTCATGGCCGCCGAGTACATCATGAGCGAGGGCAACGACAACGTCATCCTGTGCGAGCGCGGCATCCGCACCTTCGAGACCCGTACTCGCAACACATTCGACCTCAACGCCGTGCCGGTGCTGCACCACCTGTCGCACCTGCCCGTCGTCGCCGACCCCAGCCACGCCACCGGCTACACCCGCTACGTTGAGCCCATGGCGCTCGCCGCGACCGCCTGCGGTGCCAACGGCCTGGAGATCGAGGTCCACGACGAGCCCAGCCGCGCATGGTCCGACGGCGCTCAGGCCCTCACCCCCGATCAGTTCGACGACACCATGCGTCGCATCCGAGCCATCCGCGAGGTTGTCTGCCAAGAGACCATGGAGTAGCCCATGGGTACAGTGAGAAACGCGCGCGTTAACCAGGGCGGCCCCAAGTGCGCCGGCATCGTCGGCCTTGGCCTCATCGGCGGCAGCTTTGCCCGCGGCTATGCGCAGGCGGGCGTTCGCGTGCTGGCCTGGGATCCCGATGACGATGTCATGACCGCCGCCAGCATGGGCACCGTCGCCGGAGAGCTCAACGACAAGACACTCGGCGAATGCGACATCATCGTCCTGGCTTGCTACCCCGAAGCCTGCATCGAATGGCTCGAGGCACACGCCCAGGCACTCGCCGACGCCACCGATACCGAGGCCATCATGGGCCCCGTGGTAATTGACACGGTGGGCGTCAAGGGTATCGTGTGCGAGCGCGCCTTTGAGTTTGCCCGCGAGCACGGCTTTTACTTTGTGGGCGCGCACCCCATGGCGGGCACGCAGTACTCGGGCTATGCACACTCCCGCGCCGACCTGTTCCAGGGCGCCCCGCTGGTGCTCGTACCGCCCGCGGTGGACGATGCGCTCAAGCTGGAGCTTTTGGGCCAGGTGCGCGAGATGGTGCGCCCCTTGGGCTTTGGCAAGTTCAGCGTGACCAGCGCCGCCGAGCACGACCGTGTCATCGCCTTCACGAGCCAGCTTGCGCACGTGGTATCCAACGCCTACGTCAAAAGCCCCACTGCCCAGGTCCACCACGGCTTTTCGGCCGGCAGCTACCGCGATCTCACCCGCGTGGCGCACCTCAACCCCCAGATGTGGTCCGAGCTCATGATCGACGACGCCGACGCGCTCGCCTTCGAGATCGACCATCTGATCGAATCGCTTGGCGCCTACAGCCGCGCGCTCAAGGACCGCGACCAGCGCTATCTGGAGAATCTCCTTGCCGAGGGCGACCGCATTAAGCGCGCACTCGACGACGAGGCCTCCCACTAGACAACCCATCACGCCAGGTCGAAAGGACCGAAGCTTATGGCGATTACCATCGATATCGACACTGCACGCCCCTACCAGGTGCATGTTGGCACGTTTTTGCTGGAGCAGGCGGGGCCGCTCGTGCGCGCCACCGCCGGCGGCACCAAGGCCGTCATCGTGACGGACACCAACGTGGGCCCGCTCTACCAGATGCCCGTTAAGCAGAGCCTGGAGGCGTCAGGCTACGAGGTGAGCATCTGCACCTTCGAGGCCGGCGAGGCCCATAAGCGCGCCGAGACCTACGTTGCCATTTTGGAGTTTGTGGCCGAGCACGAGCTTTCGCGCTCCGACGTGATCGTGGCACTCGGCGGCGGCGTCGTGGGCGACGTGGCGGGCTTTGTAGCCGCCACCTACATGCGCGGCTGCAAGTTTGTGCAGATCCCCACGAGCCTGCTCGCCATGGTGGATTCGTCGGTGGGAGGCAAGACCGCCATAGACCTGGCTGCCGGCAAGAACTTGGCCGGCGCCTTTTGGCAGCCGAGCGTGGTTATCGCCGACGTGGGGTGTCTGGCCACCCTCACGCCCGAGCAGTTCGCCGACGGCTGCGGCGAGGTCGTCAAGCACGCCGTGATCGCCGACCCGGAGCTTTTCGCCGAGCTGGAGAAGACCCCGCTCACGCTGGAGCTGCTCAACCGCGATGTGGCCCGCGTAGCGCTCATCATCGCCCGCAATATCGACATCAAGCGCGCCGTGGTCGTCGCCGACGAGCGCGAAACCAACCAGCGTAAGCTCCTCAATTTTGGACATAGCGCCGGGCACGCCGTCGAGGCCTGCGAGCACTTTGAGCTCGGACACGGCAACTGCGTGTCGATCGGCATGGGCATCATCACGCGCGCCGCAGCCCTGCATGGCATTTGCGACGCCGAGCTGCCCGGCCGCATCGAGGAGCTCTGCGCCCGTCATGGTCTCAAGACTCGCTGCGAGCTTTCGGCCGAAGCCGTCTTTGCCGAGGCGCTGCACGACAAAAAACGCACCGGTGACACGATCGACCTGGTGATTCCGCACGGCATTGGACGCTGCAGCATCGACCGCACGCCGCTTTCCACCTTCCACGATTTAATTGCCGAGGGCCTCGGCCAGAAGGGAGACGCTTCCGCATGCTAGCCCGCATCACCCCGTCCCCGCTCAAGGGCACTGTTCCCGCCATCGCGTCCAAGTCGATGGCGCACCGCCTGATCATCTGCGCCGCGCTCGCCAACGGTGAAACGCACGTCGCCTGCAATACCACCTGCGCCGACATCGAGGCCACGGTGCGCTGCCTTACGGCGCTGGGTGCCCGCATCGAGACCGTCGAGGATGGCTTCCAGGTCCATCCAACCATGAAAAGCGTTGAATTTGGCCTGCTCAAGGCCCTTGCCGGCGGCACGCTCGACTGTGGAGAGAGCGGCTCCACGCTGCGCTTTATGCTGCCCGTCGCTTGCGCGCTGGGAGCAGAGGCCACCTTTGTGGGCCAGGGCCGTCTGGGCGCCCGCCCCCTCTCCCCGCTCTCGGACGAGATCATCGCCGCCGGCTGCGACCTGCAGGGTCTGGGCGGCTTTCCGCTCAAGACGAGCGGCCGCATGCGCCCGGGAACCTTTGCGCTGCCGGGCAATGTGAGCTCGCAGTACATCTCGGGCCTGCTGTTGGCGGCCCCGCTGCTGTCCCAGCCCTCCTGCGTGCAGGTGACCGGACTCATCGAGAGCCGCCCCTACATCAACCTGACGATTCAGGCCATGAAGGCCTTCGGCGTCGAGGTCAACGTCGAGCGCATCCCCGCCAAGAATGACAAGCCCGAGGTCACAAACTTCCGCGTAAACAGCGGCTCGTACCGCACGCCCGGCAGCGTGGCCGTCGAGGGCGATTGGTCCAATGCGGCCTTTTGGCTGTGCGCCGGCGCCATCGGCTCCGACCCCATCACCGTGGAAGGCGTATCGCTGAGCTCCGCGCAGGGCGACCGCAACGTGCTCGCCGCGCTTTCGCGCTTTGGCGCCCGCATCGTGCGTTCCACTAACGCCGCCACCGTGCAGTCCGACAAGCTCGCCGGCTTCGAGATGAGCGCCCACGATATTCCCGACCTGGTGCCCGTCATCTCTGCCGTGGCATCGCTGGCGCAGGGGCGTACGTTCATCCGCGACTGCGCCCGCCTGCGCATCAAAGAATCCGATCGCTTGGTCACCACCACCCGCGAGCTCACCGCGCTGGGCGCACAGGTGCGCATTGCCGGCGACGACCTCATCATCAAGGGTGTCGATGCCTTAACCGGCGGCGAGGTCGATTCGCACAACGACCATCGCATCGCCATGATGGCCGCTATCGCCGCGAGCCGTGCCACCGGCGAAGTTGTGATCCACGGCGCCGAGGCAGTCAACAAATCCTATCCCGATTTCTTCGACCACTACCGTCTGCTGGGCGGCAAGGCCACGCTCGAGGAGGAATAGCATGTCCTCGACCTTTGGCAACGTATTGCACCTGAGCATCTTCGGCCAGTCGCACTCCCCCGCTATCGGTTGCTCGCTCGACGGCATCCCCGCTGGTATTGCCGTGGATCAGGAGCAGCTGCAGGCCTTTTTGGACCGTCGCGCCCCCGGTCGCGACGAGACCGCGACCAAGCGCCGCGAGGCCGACGCCGCGCATATCATCGCCGGTGTGGTCGATGGACATACCACCGGCGCGCCCATCGCTGCGATTATCGAGAACACCAACACGCGCTCCAAGGATTACTCCGAGCTGCGCCGCAAGCCCCGTCCGGGACATGCGGACTTCCCTGCGCGCGTGAAGTATCACAACATGCACGATGTCGCCGGTGGCGGGCATTTCTCCGGCCGCCTGACGGCACCCCTGTGCATCGCCGGCGGCATTGCGCTGCAGGCGCTCGAGGCCCGCGGCATTAAAGTGATGGCGCATGTGGCGCAGATCGGCGGCATCTCCGACCTGCCGATGGACGACATAGTCTATCGCGAGGCCGACCGCAAGGCGATCCTTACGAACGATCTGCCGTGCATTGATGCCGCCGCAGCCGGCCGCATGCGCGAGGAAATCCTAGCCGCGCGTGACGAACTCGACAGCATCGGCGGCATCGTGGAGTGCGGCATTTACGGGCTTCCCGCAGGCATCGGCGACCCCATGTTCGACGGCATCGAGAACCGCATCGCGCAGATCGCGTTTGGCATTCCCGCCGTAAGGGGCGTGGAGTTTGGCATGGGCTTTGCCGTGGCCGCCATGCGCGGCAGCGAGAACAACGATCCGTATCGCATCGATGCCGAGACCGGCGAGATCGAGGTCGAGTCCAACAACGCCGGCGGCATCCTGGGCGGTATTTCGACCGGCGCGCCCGTCATGTGGCGCATGGCCGTAAAGCCGACGCCCTCCATTGGCCGCGAGCAGCAGACGGTGGACATGGACGCTATGGAAAATGCCGAGCTCTCGGTCCACGGCCGCCACGATCCCTGCATCGTCCCCCGAGCTGTCCCCGTAGCCGAGGCAGCCGCCGCCCTTGCCATCTGGGACGCCCTCCTCGAAGACGCCGCCCAGCGCTAACTACCCACCCCTCAACATCCCCCGACACGTGAAAGGGGTCTCCATGGACCTTGCTGACATCCGCCAGGCCATCGATGCCATCGACACCACGCTCCTCAACAGCTTTGTCGAGCGCATGGACATTGCCACCGAGGTCGCCAAGTCAAAAATCGAGATGGGCAAGGCCGTCTTCGACCCCGCCCGTGAGCGCTCCAAGCTCAACAACCTCGCCAGCCGCGCGCCCGAGCGCTACGAGGCGCAGACCATCACCCTGTTCCGTCTCCTCATGAGCATGAGCAAGGCCGAGCAGCAGCGCTATATCAACGAGCTCAAGGGCATCACGGTCTCGCAAAGGGCACACGCCACGGCCGAGGCCTTCGATACGCCCTTCCCCCAGACGGCCACCGTCGCCTGCCAGGGTGTTGAGGGCGCTTACAGTCAAATCGCCGCGTGCAAACTCTTCGACGTGCCCGACATCGCGTTCTTCGAGACCTTCGAGGGCGTCATGCGCGCCGTGCGCGACGGCTTCTGCGAGTTTGGCGTGCTGCCCATCGAGAACTCCACCGCCGGCTCGGTTAACGCCGTCTACGACCTGCTCGCCCAGTTCGACTTCCATATCGTGCGCTCGCTGCGCCTCAAAATCGACCACAACTTGCTCGTCAAGCCCGGCGCCAAGCTTGCGGACGTGCACGAGGTCTACAGCCACGGCCAGGCCATTGCCCAATGCGCCGGCTTTATCGAGGCGCACGACCTGCACGCCACCAAGTACCCCAACACGGCCATGTCGGCCGAGATGGTCGCCAGCTCCGAACGCACCGATGTTGCCGCGATCGCATCGCGCAGCTGCGCCGCACTCTACGGCCTGGAGGTACTGGAGCCCAACATCCAGGACTCGGACAACAACTACACGCGCTTTGTCGTCATCAGCCGCGAGCCACGCGTCTACCCCGGCGCCAACCGCACCTCGCTCATGATCACCACGGCCAACGAGCCGGGCGCACTCTATCGCGTACTCGAGCGCTTCTACGCGCTCAATATCAACCTCATCAAGCTCGAGAGCCGCCCCATCCCCGGGCACGACTTTGAGTTTATGTTCTACTTTGACCTGGACTGCCCCTTTGGCAGCAAGGCCCTCGATGACCTGCTCGATTCCATCGACGACGTGTGCGAGAGCTTCACCTACTTTGGCAGTTACACGGAGGTGCTCTAGATGACCGATGTCGCCGCAACCCGCCCCTACGGAGTGCTGGGCCGCGTGCTGGGCCACAGCTACACCCCGACCATCTACAAGGAGCTCGCGGGGCTCGAGTACGTACGATTTGAGCGCGAGCCCGAGGACCTCCAGGCTTTTATGACGGGTGACGAATGGGAGGGCACCAACGTGACCATCCCCTACAAGCGCGCCGTCATGGAATACCTGGACGAGCTGAGTCTACTCGCCGAGCGTATGGGAAACGTCAACACCATCACGCGCCTGCCCGACGGCCGCCTGCGCGGCGACAACACCGACTACTTTGGCTTCCAATGCCTGGTCGAGGAGCTGGGCGTCGAGGTTGCCGGCAAGAAGGCCCTCGTGCTCGGTGCCACCGGTGGCGCCGGCACCACTGCCAGCATGGTGCTCGGCGACCTGGGCGCCATCGTCGTGCCGGTCGGCCGCACGAGCGAAGTCAACTACGACAACATCGCGCAGCAGTCCGACGCCGCACTGCTCGTCAACTGCACGCCCGCCGGCATGTTCCCCCACTGTCCCGATGCCCCCTGCACGCTCGAGGGGCTCGATGCGCTCGAGGGCGTCATCGACATTGTCTACAACCCTGCACGCACGGGCCTGATGCTCGAGGCCGAGCGCCGCGGCATCCCCTGCATCGGCGGCCTGCTCATGCTCGTGGCCCAGGCGGCGCAAGCCGTTGAGCGCTACACCGGCCAGGTCACTCCGCGTGAGCGCATTCTGGACGTAACGGAGCGCCTGTCACGCCGCGAACAGAACATCGCGCTGATCGGTATGCCGGGCTCGGGCAAGACCCGCGTGGGCGAGCAGATTGCCCTGCTCACGGGGCGAGAGCACATCGACCTGGACCGCGCCCTCGAGGAGCGCCTGGGCATGCCCTGCGCCGACTTTATCGTCGAGCGCGGCGAGGCGGCCTTCCGCGAGCAGGAGACGGCGGCGCTGACCGGCATCTCCAAGCGCAGCGGCCTGGTGCTTTCCACGGGCGGCGGCGTGGTCACGCGCGACGAGAACTACCCGCTACTGCACCAGAACAGCCAGATCGTGATGCTCAACCGTAAGCTCGACGAACTCGCCCACAAGGGTCGCCCCATCACCGCCCGCGATGGCATCGACAAGCTGGCCGAGCAGCGCATGCCGCGCTACCGCGCCTGGGCCGACTACCTCATCGACTCGCGCGATTGCGCCGCCAACACCGCGGCCGCCATCGTCGAGACCCTCTAACCTGCCAAAAAGGGACAGGTTTATTTTGGCAGGTTTTATCTGGGCAAACGCCGAAGATCGCAAGACCAGCCACGCCAACCAACTGCAAAGGAAGCAACCATGAAGGCACTCGTCATCAACGGCCCCAACCTCAACATGCTCGGCATTCGCGAGCCGGGCATCTACGGAAGCGATAACTACGACCGTTTGGTCCAGATCTGCCAGGAGGCAGGCGCCACGCAGGGCTTTAACGAGGTCGAGGTCTTCCAATCCAACCACGAGGGCAGCATCGTCGACAAGATCCAGGAGGCCTACGGCAAGGTCGACGGCATCGTCATCAACCCGGCGGCCTACACGCACACGAGCGTCGCGATCCTCGATGCCCTCAAGGCCGTCGCCATCCCTGCCGTCGAGGTCCACATCAGCGCCGTCGAGACCCGCGAGGACTTCCGCCAGGTAAGCTACGCCCGCCTGGCCTGCTTCGCCACCATCACCGGCGAAGGCCTGCAGGGGTATGCCCACGCGTTGGAGCTGCTGAAAGAGCGTCTCGAAAAGTAGCTTCGCGAGCAAATCCATCAACGCCGATTCGCACGCTAATATAGCCAGTGCCGCCAGCAGCAACCTCGCTACTGGCGGCACTTTATTACTAGCATATAATCGTTGCAGTCACACAACGTCTGGAGACGCGCATGTTAAGCATCCATCTGGGGGATTACCCCGGTTCTATCTACGATACCGAAACCTATTTTAGGAACTCATACTTGGACTCATGGTTCGAAGATCCTATGGCCGCACAGATTATTAAAAGCGTGGACGGATCAGAGCTCATCGGCCCCCACAACATCGTAAGCAAGCAGCTGGGCTCAATCACCCCACTCGAACTGTCCGGCGGCGTCAAGACGCTGCTGTTAGTACGCAATCTCCCAAATATGGTGTTCAACGCATCTACCTGCGGAGACAACTGTGCCCGCTGGCTACTCAAGATCGGCAAAGAGCAGGATGTGCTGGTGACCCTTTACCACATCATGAAGTTCCCCTGGAAGAATTTTGAAATCCGCATTGAAAACGATAACCGCATCGTCAGAAACATGCAGGAGTTTGTTGGCGCCACGAATGACTTTTTGGATGTTGATGAGTAATGAAGGGAACGCATACCGTTGTCGTAGAGCGTGCAAAGGTCAAATACACACTCACCTTTAAACGCAACATTTCCTTCATTCGCGGCAACAGCGGCACGGGCAAAACGACGCTTATCTCGATGATTCGCGACTACAACGACCGAGGACCGGAAAGCGGCGTTACACTCAGCTGCGACGTGCCCTGCGAAACGCTTTCCGGCAGACGTTGGAAGCGCGAGCTTTCGATTATCGAGGACTCAATAATCTTTTTAGATGAGGGCAACGAATTTATCTACTCAAAAGACTTCGCAAAAGCCGTTAACGGGTCGTCCAACTATTTTGTTCTGATATCTCGTCGAGACGCCAGCGAGCTCCCCTACAGTGTCGACGAAATCCTAAAGCTGGTAAACACCACGAGTAAAACAATCAATGGTCGAAAGAGCGATAAACGCTTCTACTCGGTAACAAAACCGATATACAGCCACACAGCAAACATGCTTTACCAGGACCTAAATGTTGGATTCGAGGCACCCGACGCCGTAGTTGTTGAGGATAGCAAATCTGGCTATCAATTCTACGACGCTCTTTGCAACCGACTCGGGATCCCCTGCTATACCGCCACCGGCGTTGCGAATCTAAAACGAACAATTCACGAGTGCCCCGAGCAAAACATTCTTGCCATAGGAGACGGCGCAGCGTTTGGTCCCTACATCGAAAAGGTGCTGGGACAGCGCGTTTACAAGAACGTTCGCTTGTTCCTCCCGGAATCATTTGAGTGGACACTTCTGCAATCTGGCCTCATTCCCAGCAACGATATCCCAAAGATTCTCGAGGACCCCTCGAACTACATCGAGAGCCGCGACTACCTGAGCTGGGAGCGGTTCTTCACCGATGTATTGATCAAGTACTCGGCAGACACTCGCTACGTCTACAGAAAGGCACGGCTCAACCAGCAGTACCTAAAGCCGCAGGCGATGGATGCAGTTGCAAGCGTCTTGCCCGAGTGTCTGAAGGCATAATGGCAGTGGGGAGGACCAACTTGGTTCTCCCCACTGCCATGGAAACCCAGCACACGCAATAGCTGCCGGCAAGAGCGGCAACTGTCGCAACCACAAACCCATCCACGCGGCGGCTCGAAAGCTCAAGCCCACTCAGCGCTGCAAGGACAAGCCGAGCGACACCGGCTCCAATAAACAGCAGGGGCTTGCTCACGCTCGGCTCGAGCCCCCTTTGGCGCGCCGTATAGCCAATCCACAGCAGCAGCACAACAGCAGCTCGCACCACAGCTTCGGCCTAAACGTATACCCGGCAAGAATAAAGAACACCTGCATGTAAAAAAAGCCCAGACCACCTAGCGGTCCGGGCTTAATAAACGATGGTGCTCCATGGCGGATTCGAACCGTCGACCTTGGGATTAGAAGTCCCCTGCTCTATCCAACTGAGCTAATGGAGCAAATAACCGCACGCCCAAGCAAGCGCAAGCCTGTCAGGCGCAAGTAATTATAACCTAGTTGAACTGCTCGCGATACGCCTTGCAGACCTCATCGACCGGGCCGTCCATGCGAAGGTCACCCTTCTCGATCCAAACGGCACGCTGGCAGATGCGCTCAACCTGCTCCATGGAGTGCGAAACGAACAGAACCGTCACGTCACCGCTCTGGATAAAGTGCTGGATGCGGGCCTCGCACTTCTGCTGGAAGAACACATCACCGACGGACAGCGTCTCGTCAACGATCAGAATATCGGGCTCGGTAATCGTCGCGATTGCAAAGGCGATACGCGCCACCATGCCCGAGGAGAAGTTCTTAAGCGGCATATCGACAAAGTTCTGCAGCTCAGCGAACTCGATAATGCCGTCAAAGTTGGCGTCGATGAACTCCTTGGTATAGCCGAGCAGGGCACCGTTCAGATAGATGTTCTCGCGGGCGGTCAGCTCGGGGTCAAAGCCGGCACCAAGCTCAATCAGAGGCGCAATATTACCGTGCACCTTAACGCTGCCCTCGCTAGGCTCAAGCACACCAGCGATAATCTTGAGCATCGTAGACTTGCCGGAGCCATTGGTGCCGACCAGACCCACGACCTCGCCACGATGAATATCAAACGAGATATGCTTGAGCGCCCTAAACTCCTCAAAGAACAGCTCGTGCTTGGCAAGCTTGATGAAGTACTCCTTGAGGTTGGTCAGCGACTCGGACGCCATGTTAAAGATCATGGTGACGTCGTCGACCTCGACAGCCAGAGGCTGCTCGCTGTAATCAACAACAGATTCAGTCATCACAGCACTCCTTAGATGTAGAGGATGAACTTGCGCTCGGACTTATGGAACACGGTATAGCCAATAACAAGCGCAAGAACCGCCCAAGCAACGCACATACCAAACGTCATAAGCGAGGGCGTAGTCTGGAACAGGAAGATATCGCGCATAAACTGCAGGTAGTTATACATGGGGTTCGCATAGACCAGAATGCGCACGAGATGCGGCATTTGCGCAACGAAGTCGGTCGTCCAGAAAATAGGCGTGATGTAAGTCCACGCCGTAATGACGACGCTCCACAGATGCATGACATCGCGGAAGAAGACCGTGAGGGCGGAGAGCATCATGCCCAGGCCCATGCAGAAGCACATAAGCAGCAGTAGGCAGACCGGCAGCAGAATCAGGTGCCAAGAAGGCATAACGTGGAACCACAGCATAACGATGGCAACGGCGACCAGCGAGAAGGCAAAGTTAACCAGCGAGAAGAGCACCTTCTGTACTGGGAAGACCCAGCGGTGCACCTTAACCTTCTTGAGCAGCGGGGCAGCACCCACGATCGACGTCAGGGCCTGGTTCGTAGACTCGGACATGACGGCAAAGGTGACGTTACCCACGATCAAGTACAGCGGGTACATCTCGGGCGTAATTGAGCCGTTGCGGCCCTGGGCGAAAATCGTCGAGAACACGATGGCCATGACGATCATCATCAGCAGCGGGTTGAGCACCGACCATGCGACGCCCAGAACGCTACGGCGATACTTGATCTTAAAATCCTTGGTAACCAGCTGACGAAGGATAAACGCGTCCTTCTCAAATTCGTTCTTAGCAAACGTCGCAGGCAGACTGCGAGTTTCTTGTTGCTTTGTCTGATCCGACACGGATGCAACTCCTTTACTCGTAATCGTTGACAAACGAACAGTATAGACCCGACGGCCATGCAAACGATTCGCGCAACAAAACTGGAGAACTAACCCACATCTTAGGACGACAAGCCCAAACGGCTATACTTTCAAGGATTGATTGTATAAGGAGCATTGAGTGAATTCTAAATCCATCGCCGTCATCATCCCTTGCTACAACGAAGCACTCACGATTGGTAGGGTCATCGACGACTTTCACCGCGAGCTTCCGCAGGCGACGGTCTATGTCTATGACAACAACTCGTCGGACGATACTTCACGCATCGCCACCGAGCACGGCGCCACGGTGCGCCTTGAACCCCGTCAGGGAAAGGGCAACGTGTGCCGCCAGATGTTTCGCGATATCGACGCCGATTGCTACCTGATGGTCGACGGAGACGACACCTACCCCGCCGAGGCGGCCAAAGCCCTCTGCGAGCCTATCCTCAGTGGCACGGCCGATATGACCGTAGGCGACCGCCTTTCCAACGGCACCTACGCCGAGGAAAACAAGCGTGCCTTCCACGGCTTTGGCAACAATCTGGTCCGCGCCATGATCAAGTGGATCTATGGCTACAGCTTCGATGATGTCATGACCGGCTACCGCGCCATGAGCCGTCCGTTCGTCAAAACCTTCCCCGTGCTTTCCGAGGGCTTCCAGATCGAAACCGAGCTCTCAATCCACGCCGTCGACCACCGCTGGCGCATCAAAGATGTGCCCATCGAGTACCGCGACCGTCCGGAAGGCTCCGAGTCCAAGCTCAATACCGTGAGCGACGGCATTAAAGTCGTTGCGATGATCGGCACGCTGTTCAAGGACTACCGCCCGCTGAAGTTCTTCAGCCTCGTCGCGCTTCTGTTTGCAGTGATCGGCCTCGCCCTGGGCATGCCCATCGTTGTCGAGTACTTTCAGACCGGCCTGGTCCCGCGATTCCCCACTGCCATGCTTGCTGCATCGTTTATGTTCCTCTGTGGCCTAAGCCTTGCGACCGGATTCATCCTGGATTCTGTAGCAAAGGTCGAAAAAAAGCAGTGGGAGGTCAACGTATATAGCAAGTACGCCTACGAAGACCAGCCCGGCCACCCTACTTCCAAGCAAAGCGAGAGGTAAACCACCATGCCGCTCATCTCCATCGTCGTGCCGTGCTACAACGAGCAGGAATCACTTCCGATCTTTCTCAAAGAGCTCGACGGCGTCGTTCGCATCATGACCCAACAAGACCCCGGCATCTCCTTTGAGGCCGTTCTCATCGACGATGGCTCGGCAGACAAAACGCTTGCCGTCATGAAAACAGAAGCCGCGGCGGCGCATCCATACGCCATCCGCTGGCACTCTTTCTCGCGCAACTTTGGCAAGGAGGCAGCACTATTCGCCGGACTCCAGCACGCAAAGGGCGACTATGTCGCCACCATGGATGCCGACATGCAAGACCCGCCCTCGCTCCTGCCGCAGATGTACGAGATCTTGCAGACCGAAAACTACGATAACGTCGCCACACGCAGGACCACCCGCGAAGGCGAGCCTCCCATCAGGTCTTTCTGTGCCCGTATGTTCTACAAGATCATCAACCGCATTTCCAAGGCCGACATCGTCGACGGAGCACGCGATTTTAGGCTCATGAAGCGACCTATGGTCAACGCCATCATCTCCATGGGCGAATACAACCGATTCTCCAAGGGCATTTACGGCTGGGTCGGCTTCAAGACCAAATGGCTCCCCTACGTAAACGTCAACCGCGTGGCCGGCGAGACCAAATGGAGCTTTTGGTCGCTGCTCCTCTATTCCATCGACGGCATCGTCGCGTTTTCCACGGCGCCACTCTCCCTCGCCGCCCTCACGGGTATCGTCTTCTGCCTCATCGCCATCCTAGGATTTATCGTCATCCTGGTCAAAACGCTTGTTTGGGGCGACCCCGTAGGCGGATGGCCCTCCCTTGCCTGCCTCATTACGCTGTTTGGCGGTATGCAGCTCCTGTGTCTGGGAATCATTGGCGAGTACCTGGCAAAAGCCTACTTGGAGGCCAAGCGCCGCCCCATCTATATCATCCGAGAGTCCAACGAGGAATCTGATGACACAGCCCAATAACAGCACGCTCAAGAATGTGGCGTTCTACGCCGCCTGCTTCACGTTTTCCGTCGCACTCTTTGTCGCACTTGCAGCGGCGGGGCATGTCTACCCCCTTGGCGACAACTCGTTTCTCACCAACGATCTCAAATACCAATACATCGACTTCTTTGCGTGGTTTCGCCGCGTCCTTTTAGGCGAGGCAAACCTTCGCTATTCCTTCTCACAGGGACTCGGCATGAACACATGGGGGCTCTATAGCTACTACCTCGCCAGCCCCTTCAACCTGCTCTGTGTGCTGTTTCCCGCAGACAAGCTGACGCTCTTCGTATTTGCCATAACCGCGCTCAAACTGGGCTGCATCCACATCAGCAGCGCTTGGTATGTGCAAAAGCGCTTTGACCTGTCCAAGCCCGCCGCATTCTTGCTATCCCTCTCGTTCACGTTTTGCAGCTGGACCATAAGTAATTTGTGTAATCCGCTCTGGATTGATTGCCTTATCCTGCTACCCATCTGCGCCTTCGGATGCTACGAGCTCATTCGCGAACAAAATATGGTACGCCTCGTTATTGCGATTGCTCTCAATGTCATGTTCTGTTGGTATACGGCCTATATCAACATCCTATTCCTCTGCATCTTCGTATTGGTTGAGTTTGTCGATTACGTCGCTGCAGAAGGATTTAGCTGGATGCTCACGCTCGACCGGGCCCTACGATTTGCAGGGGCTATGATGCTTGGGCTGCTCCTGTCCGCCTGGACCTTTTTGCCGACCATCCTTGCCATGGCAAAAGGCGGCCCCGTGCTGGCACTTGGCCCCTTGCTTAAAACAGGCCTCAAATCGCTCATCAGGGGCTTCATCCCCGGCATGTGGGTGAATAACGGGAACACGCCGCAGTTCTATTGCGGCGTAATCATGATGTTACTTGCAATAAGCCTACTGTTTAACCGCAAGGTTTCGGCCAAGATACGCATCGCAACGTTCGTCGTCGCAGCCGTCCTGATCGCTAGCTCCGTTTTGAGCCCGCTCGAGTACATCTGGTGCGGCATGCGCGTTCCCAACGGGTTCTATTCGCGCACAGCCTTTTTGCTGGGCTTCTTTACGATGTGGGCCGCAGGCTATTCGTTGCAGGTGTTCGAGGGCCAGCCCAAATTTCGTCATGTCTATCGACCCGCCGTCGTATTACCAATCCTGACAATCACCGCAATTGAGATGTTTATCAACGCCCATGTGATGTGGAACCAACTGTACGCAGGCTATTCCGAAGATGCCAACTGTACCTATGTGACTACCGCAACCAACACGATCACAGCCATTCAAGACCAGGATTCTGCGTCATTCTACCGCATCGATCGAACGACCACGCGCACCGATAGCGCCGCCCTCAACGAGGGCTTAGCGCTTGGGTACAACCAGCTGTCGTCCTACTCATCCGCAAATAACCCGCAGGCAATTGCATTGCTCAACTCCCTTGGATACAGCAGCGCCGGCGAGTTTTCGACCCGTTATGCCGAACCCATTCTTGCCGTCGATGCCCTGCTGGGAGTTAAGTACGCCATTGCCGAACACAGCCCCGCAGGATACGTTACGGCAAAGGCAAATCAAACCGACTCCGCAAGCACGGTCTACGAGAATCCCAATGCGCTCAGCGCTGGCATCGCAGCTTCGAGCGGCGTTCAAAACAGCACGTTAGAGGGCAAGAACCCCTTCGAAAAGCAAAATGACCTATACAGCAAAATCCTGGGCCGCGAGGTAGAGCTCTATACCAAAATCGAGGCTACGAACACGGAAAATGGTGAGAACCAAAAGCAATGGAGCGTTACCGTTCCGGCGGAGTCCATCGGATACCTCTACATTAACAAAGATGCGACCGCCGGCAGTTATTGGCCAGTCACCCTTACCATCGACCAGCGAACGATCACAAACGAGGCCTGGAGATTCGACAATAATATCCGCCAGATTGCGGATGCATCGGACGCCCCGAGCCAGCATACGGTGTCAATCGGAGTCGCAGAGGGTTATACGGACATGCCCCAAGACAATGAGCCGGTCTTTTACGCCCTCAATCTGGACGTTTTCCAGCAGATTATGAACGAGCTTAAGACGAACGAATTTGTTCCGACGGTTTTTAAGGACGGAAGGATCGAAGGCGAGTATACCGCCAAGTATGACGGCAACCTGCTGCTGAGCGTTCCGTACGATGAGGGCTGGAACATAACGGTAAACGGAACCGCCGCAGAACTAACGCCCGCCGCCGATAAGGGCCTGTCGTCCCTGAACGTGCAGAAAGGCGCGAATAGGATCGTGATGACCTACAAGACTCCGGGTGCCCTTGCGGGGCTTGCAGTGAGTCTGGCGACCACCGTCGCCCTTGTTGCAGCGGGGCTATACGCCAGGCATAAGAAAAGCCGCCGTTAACAAGCGGCGGCTTTTACTCTCGAAAAGTTAATAGCGGCTAGAGCGTCTTGAGGTACTCCCCCAGCTCTTCCTCCCAGTCGGGCATGTTGAACCCGACCGACTCGAGCCTGGAAAGGTCGAGCGCGGAGTGGACCGGGCGCGGGGCGACGGGACCGGCGGCGCTCGCGTAGTAGTCGGCGGTCGATACCGGCAAGACCTTGTCCCCGTTGCCGTTGGCGGCCTCGAAGACGGCACGGGCGATGTCCGCCCAGGACTTCACGGCGCCGGAGCCCGTGCAGTCGTAGGTCCCGTAGGGGGCGTGCGACCCCAGCACGTGGAAGATGGCCTCGGCCATGTCGCGCGTGAAGGTCAGGCGGCCC
>CAJKCG010000011.1:0-68752 GCA_905198355.1 uncultured Collinsella sp.
ATTATTTTCCGGTTCGACGAACAGCCGATCGTGTCAAATTTGGTCTAACAGAGCCTTTTGAAATGGCCATCTAGTCTACTTTGCTGCGAGACGGCTTGCCCAGAAACTGCAAGCACATAACGACGTTCAACCAACAGATTGCTGCAAGGAGGACAAGCGTGCAAGGGGGGCAGATTACATTTGGCACCACTTGCGCCAACGGACGGGATGCGGAGCGACTGTGCAGGTGGATTCCGGATCGCCGCTTCCTCCGTCCCCCAGCGAATCAAAACAAGTTGCGGTGGAATAGTTCCTGTTTGATGCTTTAACCAGCAAAAACAGGAACTATTTCGCCGCAACAGCAAAAGCCCGCGCTGGCAACAAATGTCACCTGCGCGGGCTTGGTGGGCGCTCACAAAGGCACGTTACAGAGGCCCACGTCAGTTATGGATTACCGAACGGCACCGGCACGCGACGCCTCCGTCGGCTTACCAAGCGATGAAGCTTGCCGCAGTCTTAGACTATCGGCGCAATGCCGGCAAAGTGCAGATACAGCGAGATGACCGCCACGACAATGACCACCGCTGCGATCAGCTTGTCGTGCAGGTGCGGAAGTACCGGCTTACCGCGACCTCGCTCGCCCAGCATATAAACGGGAATGGCCGGAGCAAAAAGGATCGTCGTGATCATGACGCCCTGGAGGCCCGTCGACCACACAAGGAACAATGTGTAAATGAAGCCGAGCGTGCCGAAGAATCGCGCCTTGCCGACGCTTGGCGCATGCGGTCCGTCCAGATGCTCCTTCTTCCAACCAATCACCATGTAATAGGCAGCCGAGCAGACATACGGAACCAGAATCGTGTTGACTGCGCAGCTATAGAAGAACTGGTAGGTGCTCGCCGCCACATACGACACGATCAAGAAGAGCTGCGTAATGCCGGAGCTCACGAGAACCGTTACCACCGGGGCGTCGTGCTTGTTCGTCTTGGCAAACGCCAGAGGGAAGGATCCCTGGCGCGCCGCCTCGAACGGCGTCTCGGACGCAATGATGACATAGCCCAGCAGCGCGCCGACCAACGAGAGAATAACGCCAAGGTTTACGATGGCAGCGCCAACCGGGCCGATTGCGCACTCGAGAATTCCCGCCATGGAGGGCGTTGCGAGCTGCGCCATCTCCGTGCGCGGCATAATGCCGAGCGATAGCATCGAGATAATCAGATACAGCGTGAACACAGCTGCAAATCCAAGTGCCGTCGAGCGACCGACGTCGCGCACATACTTTGCGCGGCCCGAAATGACAACAGCACCCTCAATGCCCGTAAAGACCCAGACAAGGGCGATCATGGTCGAGACAACTTGCTCGCCAAACCCAGGACCAGCCGGCTCGCCCCAGAAGTTGTCCATAAAGATATCGACGTTGAACTTACCCAGGAGCACGATGCTCAGCACGAAAAGTCCCAGTGGCACCAACTTCGCCAACGTAACAATCGTGTTAATGCCCGCAGCCTCCTTGACGCCGCGAAGCACAAGGGCGGTGAGGAACCACAAAAACACGCTGGCACAGATGATGGAAAGTAGATTATTGCCCGTGCCAAACGCAGGGAAGAAATAGCCCAGCGCGCTAAACAGCAAGAGCGCAAAGCTCACGTTGGAAAGGCACGCGCTGATCCAGTAGCCCCAAGCGGAGTTGAATCCAATGTAATCGCCAAAGCCAGCCGCAGCATATGCATAGATGCCGCCGGTCAGGTCGGGGCGAGCCTGAGACAGACCGTTGAACACCATCATCAGCGCAAAGACGCCGATAAAGCAAATTCCCCACGAGACAATAACCGCGCCGGTATTGGCTCCGCCTGCTGCCATATCACCGGCAAGCGAAAAGATACCGCCGCAAATGCTCGCGGTGATGACCATCATAGTCAGACGGAAGAGATCCAGACCATTGGGGTCGATCATCTCGTCGTTACAAGTTTTAGAGGCCATTCTATGTGCACCCCCTCCATCAAGCGACCGCACAAAGATGGCCCAGACGCCCGAATCGGGTGCCGGGCCATCGGTCAAGCGATCATTAAGCTAGTACAGCGACCGTATTAGAAGCGCAGCGACAGGCAGGAGAGGCCGCCGTCGACCTTGCGGTACTCGGAGGTATCGACAACGAGCGTCTTGTAGCCCAGATCCTGCACGGCCTTGAGCACGGTCGGATAGCCCTCGGCAACGATGACTGTACCGTTGACCCAGATGCAATTGGCGCCGTAAGCCTCGTCCTCGGGCACGACGATCTTGTTGTACTGGGCAAAGTCGGGCTTATCGATGAACTCACCGGAGACGAGCATGTTGTTGTCCTCGATGTAGTTGACGCCCGTCTTGAGGTGCAGGACCTCCTCCAGAGGCACCTCGGAGCCCTCGAGGCCCCAGCCCTCGAGAATCTCGCAGAACTGGCGGATACCCTCTTCGTTGGTGCGAGCAGAGCGACCGACGTAGAAGTGGTCGCCGACCATCATGACGTCGCCGCCGTCGAGCGTGCCGGGGGAAACGATGTGCTTGACATGTTCGTCGTCAAAGAAGCGACGGACGACCGGCTCGATTTCGTCCTTCTCGCCATTACGACTGTCGGCGCCGGGGTTGGTAATGATGGCGCCGCAGCGAGTGATAACGGCCGGATCCTCGACAAAGCAGCTGTCGGGATACTGCTCAAGCGCCGGCAGCACCGACACGTCAACGCCACACTGCTCGAGCGCATGCTCGTAATCGTAGTGCTCCTCGATGGCGCGCTCGTAGATGGGCTGGCCAAGCTCGGGAGCGCTCGTGATGCCATTGCTCAGGGACTTGCCGGGACGACGGATGATGACGTGGCTGAACTTAGTCATGATGATCCTCCTTGGACCTCTTAGCAGAGAGCGGACTTCCTTGCGCCCGCCTTCCTTCCGATGGCTTTATCTTAGGGTGTCTTTACTGTTTTGTATATTGTATACAATCATGAACGGTAGATATTTCTCGGTAAGCGTATTATTGCTTCTTCTGGTTTGGTAGCGCGATTTAACTGGTCGTTCTATAATTCAATTAGCCTATTCAGGCGAAACGTATTTATTTTTGAAAATATACAGTTGAGGAATATAAGCTCATGGAAACGCTCCGAAGACCCTTGAAGGATCATGTATACGACTATATTTCGAGTCGCATAGACGCCGGCGAGCTTTCGGCCGGCGACCGCGTGAGCGAGCAGGCGATCTGCGATGCCATGGGCGTGTCGCGCACGCCGGTTCGCGAGGCGCTCATCCAGCTGGCAAGCGACGGCTATCTGGACAATCTCCCCCGCCGCGGATTCCGCGTCCGAGGGTTCGATCAGCAAAACGCCGTTGAAGTCTTTGAGATTATGGGGCCTCTCGACGGGCAGGCGGCATACCTCGCCTGCCCTCTCCTAACCGACGAGGACATCATGCAGCTGAAGTTTTTGGTTGGGTCCATGGACCTTGCGATCCAAGGCGGCCTCATCCGTAAGTACGACGATATTCAGCGAGACTTTCACCTTACGTACTTCAACCGCTGCGGCAACGACCGTCTGCGCGACATGATCTCGCAACTCGAGCGCTGCTTTATCAAGCGCGATTACGAGACTGTCGACCAAGAGACGGCTTGCAAACTGCTCAATAAAGCCAACAGCGAACATGCTCATATTCTTGAGTTGTTCGAAGCACGAGATGCGACGGCCGTGCGAGACTACGTTCGCGATGTCCATTGGAACACGGAGAACGCCCAGTTCACCGTTTGGTAGGAAAGCAACAAGGGACGACATCGGTCTTAAACCTTGACGCCAGCACCGCCCAAACTGATCCATTTTCCTCCGTCCCCGAGGGATCATTCTTTTGGCAGCCAAGACAACGCCGATGTTTTGGCGCAGACAGCGAAAGCCCGCCAGGGCGAGCAAGGTGCCTTGAAACGAGGCGGCATTGACCTTCTGGTCATGCCGCCGAAGTTGAAAGGCAGATTGCCGCTCTGGCGGGCTTGCAGCGTCATGCGGTTACGGCGTTTGGCAAAACGCCGTAACTAAAACCCGTGGCGCTCCAGGAAACGGAAGGCCAGGCGGATCCAAGGACGGACTGCCACCTGCTTGTCCTCGTTGTCGACCGCGGTGTTGGCGTTGCCGAGCGAAAGGCCGTGACCGCCCTGGTCAAAGACGTGCATCTCGCAAGCGACGCCCTCCTCGGCCATGCGCTGCGCAAACGGATAGACCTGCGCGATCGGCGCCGTCTTGTCGTCGGACACGCCCCACACAAAGGTCGGCGGCATCTGACGCGAAACATGCGTGGTGGGGCAGATATCAGCCAAATGCTCGTCAGTTGCCTCGCCACCCGTCACCATCGACAGGTAGTCGTTGAGAAGATCGCGCCCCGTCTTGCCGCCCGTCTTGGGCACACGCAAGTCAATGCGCGGATCGCGCGTCTGCATGTCGCGCACATAGGCAAAGTCGAGCAATGGATAACCTAGCACCACGGCATCGGGACGAATGTCGTCCGCACGCGCCCCTGCCAAGCCCGCGAAGGGACCAGTCTTCCATTGCGTTGCCAGCGAAGCGCAGATCATACCGCCCGCCGAGAATCCCACGACGCACACGCGCTTAGGATCGACATGCCACTCGTCGGCGTTGGCGCGCACCGTGGCGACCATCTTGGCAAGATCCGCCTGGGGGCGCGGAAAGCTCACGTCACCCGTAGAACTCGTGACATAGTTGAGCACAAAGGCCTGGTAACCGTGATCCAAAAACGCAAACGCCACGGGATCCTGCTCATGCGGAGCGATATGCGTAAACGCACCTCCGCCGCAGATAATCACGGCAGGGCGGCGACCATTCGGTTTATCGGGCAGCGGCTCGGCACCCAAATACGTAAACGTCGCCGGATATTCCTCGGTCGGCTCCTCGCCCCACAGCGCATGGTTCTCGACAATCATATGTGCTCCCTTCGCGCAAATTATGCGCCCTTGTTTTTCGCCTTCAAGCGTACCCCACTTGAACCCGTGACGCAGAAACACGCCAGCAATAAGTTTCCCTTCAACTGATATATCACATAATCCCAGCTCAGAGGTATCGCTGAGCAGCGTAGAATAGGGGGTGTTGACCAAGCCGCGAAACAGATATGAAACGTTTCCGGCAAACCAAACGCGCGATATGCGCCTATTTAAGTTGGAGGCAACTATGGGTCTGCTCGATTCGCTTAAGTCCACCTTCACCTCGACCGGCGAGGCGTCCGTTCCGCCCGCAGCGAGCTTCGCCACCCGCGAAGGCGTCATCTATGCCCCCGTCAACGGCGTGCTCGTCAACCTGGACGAAGTTCCCGACGAGACGATCGCCTCGGGCATGCTTGGCCAGGGCTATGGCATCGAGCCCATTACCGGCACCATCTATGCGCCCGCCAACGGCCGCATCGGTGCCACCACCGTCACCAACCACTCCATCGGCATGATTACCGAGGACGGTCTTCGCGTGTTCATCCATGTCGGCCTGGGCACCGTGGAAATGAACGGCAAGGGTTTTGCCCGCTTTGTCGAGATGGGTGACACGGTCAAGGCAGGCCAGCCGCTCATCAGCTTCGATCGCGAGGCCATCAAGGCCGCCGGCCACGAGGACATCGTGACCGTCATCATCTCCGAGCTCGATCGTCTTAAGAGCATCGACCATGTCGGCGAGTCCGGAACGCTTATCGGCGGCAACCCGCTCGTCAAGCTGGGCGACCCGCTGCTGGTAGCCAAGACCAAGTAGCCAGGCCCCGCGCCACACAGCCAAAAGGCATCTCGTCAAGCGCCCGCGACCATTTGGCCGCGGGCGCTTTTCGTTTGAAAAACCATCCCGTCAATGCCTTATCTGTATAGCCCAAATGAGCCGAGCTGCTAGAATATCGAACTGTATGGATAACTATCATTCAACCGTTATGGGAGGATACGTGAACCGCACCAAAATCGCGCAGCTTTACGCCGATGCCGAGTCGCTTGGCGGCCAGACCGTCACCGTCGCCGGCTGGGTCAAGTCCGTCCGCGACATGAAGAACTTTGGCTTCGTTACACTCAACGACGGCAGCTGCTTCCGCGACCTGCAGGTCGTCATGAACCGCGAGGCACTCGACAACTACGACGAGATCGCCCACCAAAACGTCTCGGCCGCACTCATTTGCACCGGCGCCGTCAAGCTGACCCCCGATGCGCCCCAGCCCTTCGAGCTTTCTGCCACCTCCATCGAGGTCGAGGGCGTCAGCGCTCCGGATTACCCGCTGCAGAAGAAGCGCGCAACCGTCGAGTTCCTGCGCACCCAGCAGCACCTGCGCCCGCGCACCAACCTGTTCCGCGCCGTGTTCCGCATCCGCTCTGTCGCGGCTGCCGCTATCCACCGCTTCTTCCAGGAGCAGGGCTTTGTCTACGTCAACACTCCCATCATCACCACGAGTGACTGCGAGGGCGCCGGCGAGATGTTCCGCGTGACCACGCTCGACCCCAAAAACCCGCCCCTCACCGAGTCCGGCGAGGTCGACTGGAGCCAGGACTTCTTTGGCAAGCATGCGAGCCTCACCGTGTCCGGCCAGCTCAATGCCGAGAACTTTGCCATGGCCTTTGGCGACGTGTACACCTTTGGCCCCACCTTCCGCGCCGAGAACTCCAACACCACGCGCCACGCCGCCGAGTTTTGGATGATCGAGCCCGAGATGGCATTTGCCGATCTGAACGACTACATGGATAACGCCGAGGCCATGCTCAAGTATGTCCTCAAGGACGTCATGGCAACCTGCCCCGACGAGCTCAATATGCTCAACAAGTTTGTGGACAAGGGTCTGCTCGAGCGCCTGGACCATGTCGCCAACTCCGACTTTGCCCGCGTCACCTATACCGAGGCCGTCGAGATCCTGGAGCAGGCCGTCGCCGCCGGTCACAAGTTTGACTATCCCGTGAGCTGGGGCATCGACCTGCAAACCGAGCACGAGCGCTTCCTAACCGAGGAGCACTTTAAGCGCCCGACCTTCGTAACCGACTACCCGGCCGAGATCAAGGCGTTCTACATGCGCATGAACGAGGACGGCAAGACCGTCGCCGCCGCCGACTGTCTGGTTCCCGGTATCGGCGAGATTATCGGCGGCTCCCAGCGCGAGGAGCGCCTGGATCTGCTCGAGGCCCGCATCAAGGACCTGGGCATGAATCCCGAGCAGTACAAGTACTACCTTGACCTGCGCCGCTACGGTTCCTGCAAGCACGCCGGCTACGGTCTGGGCTTCGAGCGCTTGGTGATGTACCTCACCGGCGTGGGCAACATCCGCGACGTCCTGCCGCACCCGCGCACCGTGGGCAACGCCGACTTCTAATCGCCACAGCGCCACCAAACGCGTTCCAGCGCATCACGCCAGCGCCTCTCGGCAAGCCGAGGGGCGCTTTTTTCAACAGCATCCGTCAAGCTTTTGGCAAGTTTTTGGTCAGTTGGGCAGGGCTGTTGAAAACTCGACCCGCCGCTTGCCGACGGCCACCGACCGCCCAGAGTGCTCTGCGCCCCTGGGAAAGCCCCGCGTCCTAGGCTCCATACCGTCGCCACCCAAAACGGAAAGGACGTGGGCGCCATGACCGAAACCGCTGTTGAAACTTACGAGACCACGACGAGGGGCGCCGCCTCGATGGCAGCCTATCGCGCCGTTCGCATCCTGCAACTATTAAGCGAAAACACCGGCGAGGACAAGGCCATGCTTTCCGATGAGTTGATCCGGCGCCTCGCCCATCCCGACGACCCCGCCCGCATGCCCATCTCGGCGGCGCGGCGCAGCATCTACACCGCCATCTCCGCACTTCGCCATGCCGGATACGAAATTGAGTACAAGCGCGGCGTGGGCTATCGACTCTTGACCCGTCCGCTCACCGACGAAGAGATCATCCGGCTCCACGGCATGGTCATGCGCAACCGCTCCACGCCCATCGCCATTCGAAAGAGCATGGCGCAGCACCTGGTCGCCATGGCGAGTGCCGACGTTCGCGGCTACCTCGATGCACCCGAGCCTGCTCCAAGCGCAGGCGACAAATCCACCAAGGCCACACGCACGCCCGTCAAGCGCATCGATGCCTGCGAGCTCATCGAGCAGGCCATCGACCACGGAACCACGGTGAGTTTTGATATTTCGAGTGTCACGGCACGCGGAGAGGTCGAAGTGGCACGGATGACACTCCGGCCCTTTGCCATCAAGCAACGAGACGGCATCTCGTATTTGCTGGGAACGGTCTATGACGCGCGAGGCGCCGACGACACGCTGCGTACCGTTGAGATCGGCCGCATGAGAAACGTCACCACACGTCTCCTCGACGGCAAGAAACTCTTCGCCGCCCTGGACGAGGACGACGCCTCCTCCGCCGCATAAGACCCTCCGCCGCCCATTCGACTACCCGTACCGCCCATCCGATTCTGTATTAAAAAACCCGCCAGGCTGTTGTAAAAAAGGACATCAGCGCTACTATAGTTCCACTTGCACTTTGTCCCAGTGCAGTGTTTCCAGCCATTTTTATACTGGAGGTAATGATATGAAGGACATCACCATCAGCCGCAGGAGCCTTCTGGTCTCCGCCGGCCTGCTCGCGCTCGCCCCGCTCGCCGGATGCGGCGGCAACTCTGGTTCCGGCTCTGCTGCCGCCGGTTCCGACTACACCATCGGCGTTCTGCAGCTCACCGAGCACTCCGCACTCGATGCCGCCAACGACGGCTTTGTCAAGGCCATCAAGAAAAGCGGCCTTAAAGTCAAGATCGACCAGAAGAACGCCCAGAACGACCAGTCCACGTGTAAGTCCATCGCCGACAAGTTCGTGGGCGATGGCGTCGACCTGATCTATGCCATCGCTACGCCCGCCGCACAGGCTGCTGCCGGTGCCACGGCGGATATCCCCATCGTGGGCTGCGCCATCACCGACTACGCCGCCTCCGGCCTGGTCCAGGACAACGACAAGCCCGGCACCAACGTCACCGGCGCCTCCGACCTCACCCCGGTCGCCGAGCAGCTCGAGATGATGCAGAAGGTCCTGCCCAACGTAAAGAAGGTCGGCCTGCTCTACTGCACCGCCGAGTCCAACTCCGACGTCCAAATCAAGGCCGCCAAGAAGGAACTCGACAAGCTGGGCCTCGAGTACACCGACTTCACCGTCTCGAGCTCCAACGAGATCCAGTCCGTCGTCGAGTCCGCCGTGGGCAAGGTCGACGCGCTCTACTCCCCCACCGACAACACCATCGCCGCGGGCGCTTCGCAGGTCGGTCAGATCTGCAAGGAGAACAAGCTCCCCTTCGTTACCGGCGAGGAGGGCATGTGCAAGGCCGGCGGTCTGTTCACCCTCTCCATCAACTATGAGGACCTGGGCTATGCCGCAGGCGAGATGGCCGTTAAGATTCTGAAGGGCGAGGCTAAGCCCGAGGATATGGCTATCGAGCACCTCTCGAGCAAGGACCTGGTCGTCGTCAAAAACGACGAGATGGCCGAGGCGTTGGGCATCGACCTTTCCGCCCTGGACGAGTAGCACCATGCGCCGTAACGCATCTAGGGTTCGTTCTCGCCCATAGCTGCGCTATTCAATATCTGAGCCATTGGGGCGAACGTCATAGACCGGCGTTCGCCCTGCTTGTTTCAGATATAACAAAACGTTTGCCTGCCGTTCTTATATTCATTGTTACCGCTATTATGGAAAATCACGTGTCCACCCTATCCTAGGAGGTATGAAGCATGCTCATTGCATTGCAGGGCGCCGTTTCGCAGGGCGTCCTCTGGGGCATTATGGTGCTTGGCGTGTTTATCACGTTCCGCCTGCTCGACATCCCCGATATGACCTGCGACGGCAGTTTTGCCCTCGGCGGCTGTGTCTGCGCCGTGCTCATCGTCAACAATAACGTCGACCCCTTGCTCGCCGTGCTGGCCGGCATGTGCGCCGGCGCCATCGCGGGCGCCGTCACGGGCATCTTGACCACCGTCTTTGAGATTCCCGCAATCCTCGCCGGAATCCTTACGCAGATCAGTCTGTGGTCCATCAACCTGCGCATCATGGGCAAGTCCAACACGCCCATCCTTGCCAAGGGCACTATCTTCTCATCCGTCAGCAACATGACGGGCCTGCCGCAGTCCACTGTTGCCATTATCCTAGGCATTGTGCTGGCCGTGGCCATCGTCGCCATCCTGTACTGGTTCTTTGGCACCGAGATCGGCTCGGCGCTGCGTGCCACCGGCAACAACGAGTACATGATCCGCGCCCTGGGCGTTAACACCAACACCACCAAAATGATCGCCCTCGTGCTCTCCAACGCCCTCATTGGCCTTTCGGGTGCGCTCATCTGCCAGAGCCAGAAGTATGCCGACATTGGCATGGGCACCGGCGCCATCGTTATCGGTCTTGCCGCCATCGTCATCGGCGAGGTGCTCGGTCGCCTGCTGCCCGGCGGCCTCACGCAGTTTAGCGTCCGTCTTGCCTCCGCCGTCTTTGGCTCCGTGGTGTACTTCCTTATCCGCGCCATCGTGCTGCAGCTGGGCATGGACGCCAACGACATGAAGCTGCTCTCCGCCGTGATCGTTGCCGTGGCCCTGTGCGTGCCCGTGGTTTGGGAGCGCTATAAGCTCCGCAGCTCCTACACGAAGGGAGATGAGGCAGATGCTTAAGCTCTCGCACGTCAAGAAGACCTTTAACAAGGGCACCGTCACCGAGAAGCGCGCGCTCACCGGCGTCGACCTTACCCTGAACGATGGCGACTTTGTAACCGTGATTGGCGGCAACGGCGCCGGCAAGTCCACGCTGCTCAACATGATCGCCGGCGTGTATCCGCTCGATTCGGGCGTTATCGAGCTCGATGGCACCGATATCTCGCGTCTGAGCGAGTCACAGCGCGCCAAGTACCTGGGCCGTGTGTTCCAGGATCCCATGCGCGGCACCGCAGCCGACATGCAGATTGCCGAGAATCTAGCCCTCGCCAAGCGCCGCGGCCAGCGTCGCGGTCTTTCGTGGGGCGTCACCAAGGCCGAGAAGGACGAGTACGTTGAGCTGCTCAAACGCCTGGACCTTGGCCTGGACACACGCCTCAATGCCAAGGTCGGTCTGCTCTCGGGCGGCCAGCGCCAGGCACTCACCCTGCTGATGGCCACGCTCACCAAGCCGCGCCTGCTGCTGCTCGACGAACACACGGCGGCCCTCGACCCCAAGACGGCCTCTAAGGTGCTCAATCTGACCGAGGAGATTGTCGACGAGAACCACCTGACCACGCTCATGGTCACGCACAACATGAACGACGCCATCCGTCTGGGCAATCGCCTGATCATGATGCACGAGGGCCACGTGATCTACGACGTGGCGGGCGACGAGAAAAAGTCGCTCACCGTGGCCGACCTGCTTCAGAAGTTTGAGGAGGTCTCGGGCGGCGAGCTCGCCAACGACCGCATGCTGCTGAGCTAAACCTACCAAAAAGGGACAGGTTTATTTTGGCAGGTTTTATCTGCGCAAACGTCAAAACCGCCGCAAAGGGACAGACGCCCTTGCGGCGGTTTTCGCATATTATGTCGATAATCCGATATTCAACCAGACTTTCTGGCTAAGGACTAAGGAAACTGCCATGAAAAGACTCCCCCGCCTTGCGTTAGCCGCCGCGTTGTTTGCCGGCTCGCTCGCAGGCATCCCAAGCCTCGCTTTCGCGGGGAACCTGCCCGCCGCTATTGACGGCTCCGTGGCCGTCATGCACACCAACGATATCCACGGCAGCTACAAGTACAGCTACAACGCAAGCAAGGGCACCGGCACTGTGGGCTTTGACGGACTGGCGGTTCTCTATAGCGCCCAAAGCAGCGCCCCCGATCTTTTGCTCGATGCGGGCGATACCTTCCACGGGCAGTCCTTTGCCACCATGAGCGAGGGCAAGAGCATCGCCGAGCTCATGGACACCTTCTATGCAGACGGCTACGACGCGACCACGCCGGGCAACCACGACTGGAGCTACGGCGCGGACAAGCTCCGCACCATGACCGGCTACAGCCCCACCGGCACGCCCTTCGCCATGCTCTGCGCGAACGCGAAGTCTACGAGCGGCGTATGGAGCTCGAGTATCACCAAGACGCTCGATCGCACCTGGGAGGATAGCGAAGATCACTCCACATTCGACTACAAAATCAAGGTCGGCGTCGTGGGTGCCATGGATGAGTCGCTGGAATCCTCGCTGCGCGCGGACCTGGTCGCGGGTACGTCGTTCTCGAGTGCCGCGAACGCCATCAATGCCGAGGCCAAGCGACTGCGCGAGACGGAGGGCTGCAACGTTGTCGTCTGTATCGCGCACACGCTCAACGCCAAGACCTTTGCTGCAAAGCTCGTTGGGGTCGATGCACTGGTCGCGGGCCACGAGCACATCAACTTAGACGAAAACGTGACGGGGGCTGACGGCAAGTCGGTCCGCGTCGTCGAGGCGGGCAGCGCCTTTGCCGAGGTGGGGCTGCTTTCCATTCCGTACAAGTACGACACGAATGGCACCGAGACGACCGACGATGACACGGTCACGGTCCCTGCAGACGGCAGTGACGAGAAGCTCTACACCGCCAAGAACGTCAACGACCTTTTGGCAGACCCCGACAAGGGCTCCGACTACCAAAGCCGCCTTGAAGCCGTCCGCAACAAGATCAAGCCGCTCGACGAGGCCTTTGAAAACGAATCGAACAAGGTGCTCGGCACATCCACCACCAACTATTTCTACGGCGAGGACGCCGCAGGCACGCATGGTTGGGAAATGGTGCGCACCACCGATTTCCGCCCCAGCAAGGAGGGCGACACCACCAAGGCCCAGACCATCGGCCATGTGATCTGCGGCTCCTATCTTGACCTGACGGGCGCAGACCTTGCCATCGAGAACGCGGGTGGCATCCGCGGCGGCATCGCTGCAGGCGATGTGACCGCAGGCAACGTCATCGCCATCTCGCCCTACGGCAACACCGTGGAGACCTGGACCATGACCGGTGCGGACTTCCTCGCAGCGCTCGAGCATTCGCTGCAGATCAGCGACGAGTGCAATCACAGTTATGAGCTTCAGCAAGCCTACGTGGCAGCCGGCCATACCGAGCAGGAAGCGCAAGACAAGTACAAGTGGCGCGATGACTCTGGCAGCGTTCTCTCCTTTGGCGGCATCAACGTGACGATTGATTGGACGCAGCCCGAAGGCAAGCGCATTGTGAGTGCCACACTCGCCAAGGACGGCAGCACGCTCGATCCCACCAAGACCTATACCGTCGCCACCAACAACTACATCATTACCAACACGACCGACTTCCCCACCTTCGCACACGCCACCAAGCGCACCGAGTGGGGCACGTGTGAGGCGGCGCTGAGGGCGCTGATTGGGCAAAACGGCTGGGAGAGCAAGATGGCCGGACTCGCCGGCACCATCAGCTTCGGCTCCGCAGCCGTGGACCCCACGCCCACACCGGCCCCGACGCCTAAGCCCTCGCCTAAGACGGACACGACGACCACGAAGGTCATCACCAAGAAGACGACCGGCAAGCTCGCCGCAACGGGAGACCGCACGCTAGCCGTGATTGGCGCATGCCTCATCGGCGGCATCGTCATCATCATTCTCGGCATTATCTGGAAGCGTCGACGCTAAGCTACACCGCCGGGCCTTGCAGCCCCGCCGCATAAACCTTATATCGAGCACAGAAGCCCGTCCGAATTTGATCGGACGGGCTTCTTGGTGGGTATCATGGTTGGATGATCATGAGGAGGTTTCCCTACATGGAATTGTTTGAGCCAATTCTTCATTTCTTTGCACAACGATGGGTCCACAACATCATCTGGGCCGGTATCTTGGCCATCGGCACCGCCGTTGCCGCCAAAATCGCGTCCAAGACCCTGCACCACCTGCTTAACCGCGATGATAACCCGCTCCCAGCATCGAGCATCTTCATCAACATCACACGCGCCGTCATCTGGATGATCGGCGGCAGCTTTATCCTCGACAACTGTTTTGGCATTAATGCAAACGCCCTCGTCGCCGCTCTTGGCGTCGGCGGCATCGCCATCTCGCTCGGCTTTCAGGACACACTGTCGAACCTTATCGGCGGTATGCAGGTGACCTTCATGGGCATCATCAAGCCCGGCGACAATATCGAGGTCGGCGGCGTGTCGGGCGTGGTCCAAGACATCACCTGGCGCCACACGACCATCGAGGATGCCTGCGGGCAGACCATCATTGTGCCCAACTCCAACATCTCCAAGAACACGCTCGTGCATCTGATGCCCTTTGGGCGCGTGGCCGTGCCCGTTGCCGTAAAGGACACGTCTAAGTGGGCCTCGCTGGACGCGCTGGCAGATGAGCTTACCGACGCCACCAAGGCCGCGGTGCTTCCCATCTCTGGCTTTGACAAGGAGCCGTACGTGCTCTTTAGCGAGATCGGCGACTTTGGCGTCAAGGGCAAAATCATCTTTATCGTCAGCGACGATAGCACCACCTTCACGGCAACCGACGCCTGCATTCGCGCCATCGCCCCCATCATCGCCTAAACTACCACAAAGGGGACAGGCACCTTTGTGGTAGTTTCGCATCGTGGTACCATGGTTCATATCGTTGTTTAAACGACTAAGGGAGTAGACACCATGGAAGAGGCCTATCGTCAAGCACGCAAGCGCGGCGAGCAGGGACGCCGTCGCGCCATCAGCCAAAGCGAGCACCCGTACCTTACGGACCTCGACAGCTTGGTTGCCCAGCTCCCCTTAGGTCAGCGAGAGAGCGTCGGCCTGCGGGATATTCCGCTCGAAATGGTCGTCGGCACGGTTACCAAGGGCCGTCAGTCTGCCTTTTCGTGCAACTTTATGCCCCTGTTGCCATTTAGCACCGAGTTCGCCCGCAAGTGGTCCAACCTCTACGACATCCAGGTGACCGAGGGCTATCGCGACCCCATCATCGTCACCGAGTTCATGCATCGGTTTTACGTCCAAGAGGGCAACAAGCGCGTCAGCGTCCTCAAATTCCTGGACGCCCCGACGGTTTCGGCCAAGATTACCCGTCTCTACCCCGGCACATGGGATTCCGTCGAAAGCCGCCTATACGGTGAGTTCTGCGCGTTTTGGCGCGTCTGCCCCCTATACGAGATCGAGTTCTCGCGTGAGGGAAGCTACGAGACACTCGCCAAGATGCTCGGTCAGAACCTTATCGAAAAATGGCCGCAGAAAAAGGTCGACTACCTGCGCCACACCTTCTTGCTCTTTAAGCGCGCCTACCTTCGCGCGGGCGGCGACCACCTGGACATTACGCCCGCCGACGCCATGCTCGTCTACCTCAATGTGTACAACCAGGACCGCCTGCTGGATACGCCGACGGATATCGTCGTAAACCGCCTGTGCAAAATTTGGCGCGAGCTGGTCATTGCCGGCAAAAATGACGAGGACAAGGTCGATCTTGTCGAAGCGCCGAGTGTCGATGAGGAAGAGTCGCCCGCCAAGTCCACCTCCGGTGTGCTCAACTTCTTTATGGGCAAGACCGTCTATTCGGCGGCCAATCCCCTGCGCATCGCCTTTATCCATGAATTCCCTTGTGCAACGTCGAGCTGGGACAGCCTACACGACCAAGGGCGTCAGTATCTCGACGAGCACTTTGGCGGTATCGTGCGCACCGAGGCGTTCGAGGACTGCCACGATCCGGACGTGTTCTACGCCGCCGTGGAAACGGCTGTCAAACATGGAGACAACGTCATCTTCTCGACCTCGCACCGCCTGATGGAATACACGCTCAGGGCAGCCGTTGAGTATCCCCAGGTTCGGTTCCTTAACTGTTCTATCGGCCTTCCCCACCAAAGCGTCCGTTCGTACTTTGGCAAGATGTACGAGGCCAAGTTCCTCCTGGGCGCCCTTGCGGCTAGCATGGCGGACAACCATCGCATTGGCTACCACGCGTCGGTCTTTGCGTCGGGCGCGCTTAGCGAGATCAACGCCTTTGCCATCGGCGCCTCGCTGCTCGACCCTCGCGCGCAGGTAATCCTCACCTGGGGCGATGTACCCGCCGGCGGTCTTGCCGAGGCCATGTGCCGCGAAGGCGTGAGTGTTATGACCGGTGTCGACATGTCCAAGTCGCTGGAGGACCCCACGGCCTACGGACTCCACCGCCTGGTCGATGGCAAGGTCGTCGGCATCGCCATGCCGGTATGGAACTGGGGCCGTTACTACGAGCTTATCGTGCGAAGCCTGCTGCATGGCACCTGGGATGAGACCAGTGACAACAGCCAGGTTCGCGCCGTCAACTACTGGTATGGTATGAGCTCGGGCGTTATCGACATTCGCTACGCTCCGGGCCTGCCCTATCAGACGCGCAAGCTTGTTCAGCTACTGCGCAATGGCATCGTCGAGGGCTCCATCAATCCATTTGGCGGCGAGCTCCATAGCCAAGACGGCGTGGTGCAGATCGAGGGCTTTCCCCCACTGCCGAGCACGCAAATCGTCGAGATGGACTGGCTGGCCGACAACGTGGTGGGCACCATTCCGCAACTCGACGATGAGCCGAAGGTCCGCGCCCTATGAAAATCCTTGCCATAGCCGATACCGAAGAGCGATGCCTGTGGGAGTGCTTTCGCAAGGAGCGCTTTGAGGACGTTGACCTGATTCTATCCGCAGGCGACCTGGATCCGGACTATCTTGAGTTTTTGGTCACTGTCATCAACAAACCGCTTGTGTACGTTCGTGGCAACCACGACGACCGCTACGCGCGCCATGCACCGGGCGGGTGCATTTGTGTTGAGGACAGCGTATATGTGTACCGAGGTATTCGCATTGCGGGTCTGGGCGGTTCCATGCGCTACCGCGACGGCGCGAACATGTATACCGAGCGCGAGATGGCAAAACGCATGCGCAAGCTATCGCGAAAAATCGCACTGGTAGACGGATGCGATATTCTACTTACCCATGCACCCGTCGCAGGCATGGGCGACCTGGACGACCTGCCGCATCGAGGATTCGAGTGCTTTAATGCGGCTCTTGAGTCTTGGGGTCCCGACTATATGATTCACGGGCATGTGCACCAAAGCTACGGCCCCAACTTTCAACGCGAGCGCCAACACCCATGCGGAACGAAGATTGTCAACGCCTGCGGCTATACCAAGATCGAAATTGACGAGGCGCGCTACCCCACGCGCGGTTGGAAGGCCGCTTGGCTCAACTCGCAAACCATGCGCCGCGAGCTCAAACGCCACGAAGCAATCGAGTCTTCAACCGCCAGAACCCCCTGGTAACTGCCAACAACCACCACGAAGGGGATAGGCACCTTTATGGTGGTTTTGCTGACTCGTCCGACCTGTCTATCACGGTGCTTGTGTAATTAACGAGAACACTCATTGTTTTGTAAGGACGGCGCTCACGTGCCGTCTTTTTTTGTCAACTTATGCAGTCTCGACCGTGTTGTATGTAGAGGGACCTCGCGAGACGCCTTCCCTATATCCACCACGACCAATTGGAGGTGACACTATGCCTGCACGCCGTAACCGCAATAGCACGCTCCGATGCGATGCCGATCAGATCGAGCGGGAAGCAAAGCGCTTGGTCGACACGTATTCCGACCTCATCCTTCGATTGTGCTATTCGGCCCTTGGATCCGCTGACGACGCTCAAGACATCTGCCAGGACACGCTGATCAAGATTCTCCAACGCACTCAACCGTTCGACTCGCTCGAACACGAACGTGCTTGGGTGATCCGAGTCGCACTGAACGCATGTCGCGATATCGGCCGTACGCACGCGAATCACCCGGTTGTCGACCTCGATTCGCTCCCCGATTTCTGCGCACCCGTAACACATACCGAGCAAGAATTCGCGCAACGCGACTGCGCCATTCTTTCCGCTGTCACGGCCCTGCCTCAAGCACAGCGCATCGCCATCTTTTTGCACTACTACGCAGGCATGAGCATCAGGGAAATCGCAGACGCCGTTCACGCGACGCCAGCTGCAACCGCCCAGCACCTTAGCCGCGGACGTGCGTCACTTCGGCTTTCCTTGAAAGGAGACCACAATGACTACGAATTCGAATGACTATCGCCACGCCCTGGAGCACATTTCGTTTACCGATAATGCGAAGCAGCACATGGCAAACTCGATTGCTCAGTCCGTCGCCTCGAGCGATGCGGCGACCGCTCAAAGCAACTTTAATGGCACGCGACGCAAGCCGCGCATCGCCCGCCATCCCGTAAGAACAGTCGCTCGCATTGCCGCTGTAACGGCAGTCCTCGCTATCGTCATTGGAGGCGCTGGCACGGCTATGGCAACAGGCGTCCTGCCGCTTCCTTCTGACATGCTTTCCGACATCTTTGACGGACCTGCTTCTCAAACCGAGATCATCGACCGTATTGGCCGGCCCGTCGGTGCTAGCTGCTCCAACAACGGAGTCACCGTGACCGCCGACGCCATCATGGGCGACAAGGATATGGTTACCATCGCCTATACGCTTACGTTCGACGATCCCGCTGCCCTGAAAAAGCTTTCCGAGCCGGGCGAGAACGGAACTATCGCCGGAAGTGTCGATGGAAACGTATACGTTGATGGCGAGCATGGCGGCCAAGGCCAATCATGGCTCATTGACAAGAACCCCAATGACTCCAGCATTCAATACTTTGCACAGTTCAGCGTTGAATCACCCGGCCTTATGGGCAGGACCGTCCGCACGCATATCAACTCTCTCGTTGTGCCACGTGCTGGCAAAGAGCTTCCCGAGTATAAGAAAATACTTACGGGCCCATGGGATCTTAAGTTCCAGCTGAATTACGAAGATACATCCGTTACGATTCCCGCGCCCAAATCGGTCAACTTTAACGGCACCAAGGCGACGATTCAAGAGGCCACCGTATCCTGCGTTGGCGTTTCAGTCCGCTACAACATAGATCGTTCCATCGAACACGACAACAACAGCGGCAAGATGTCTCAAAACATGGAGGAGTCTATGGATGCCGTTGGCAACATACCCCTCATCGTGACGTTCAAAGACGGTCATGTTGAGGACGCAACCAGCCACAGCGGCTATTTCGCAAATAAACTGGATAACGGCACCACTGATGTCCACAAGACCTGGCCGTTCTCGCAAGTTTGTGACACAGACAAGATTGCAAGCGTACAAATTGGCGATACGGTCATTCCCATGAATTCGTAACGCTACGCGGCTCGTATATGCACCCGGTTCCGCACTTCGCGTCTAAAGATGCGCTGTCATCGAGCAGCGTGAGCGCAAGGCCGCCCGTATGGTCGGCTGGGAACACCTCGTTGCGCTAAAAACCACCACGAAGGGGACCGGCACCTTTGTGGTGGTTTTGCTGACTCGTCCGACCTGTCCCAACGGTTTGTCTCAATCTGTAACAGGTAGGGCCCAAATAATCGGTTAGCTGTTACAGATCGAGACAGACCACGGATGCTCGGCCGAAAATCTCAATCTGTAACAGGTAGGAACGATTTTGCCCCTTAGATGTTAAAGATTGAGATATTTGACAGCTTGAATCGGCATCGCCTACAGCGCGGCGACGACCTTGTCGCCCATCGTCGTGGTGCCGAGGATCTTATCTGCCGGGGTGTTGACATCGGCGATGTCACGGGTGCGCCAGCCCTCGTCGAGCACGCGCGCCACGGCGCTCTCGATCCACGCGGCTTGCTCGCCCATGTCGAGCGCGTAGGTCAGCAGCATCGCCACCGACAAGATTTGAGCCAGCGGATTGGCCACGCCGAGCCCCGCGATGTCAGGAGCGCTGCCAGCGCTCGGCCCAAACAGCGATACGCCATCATCCAGCGAGGCAGAGGCAAGCATACCGAGCGATCCGGTAATCTGAGCCGCCTCATCGGACAGGATGTCGCCGAACATGTTCTCCGTCACCACGACGTCAAAGTCTGCCGGTCGACTGATGAGCTGCATGGCGGCGTTGTCGACGAGCAGGTCCTCAAGCTCCACGTCGGAGTACTCCTTGTCTTGCACGCGATGCACGATCTCGCGCCACATGCGGCTCGTCTCCAGCACGTTGCGCTTATCAACGCTCGTCACCTTGCCGCGACGTTTGCGCGCCGCCTCAAATGCCTGGCGCGCAATGCGCTCAATCTCGTACTCGCGATACTCCATCACGTCGACCGCACGCTGACCGGCCGCACCCGCAGCGCCCGCGCAGGTCACGGATGCGGGCGCCAAAGTCCCACGGCATGTTGTAGCCCATCGTATCGGGGATGTTCACGACCGTGGCACCGGCCTTTACGGCCGCCTCGATAATGCGCACCAGAAACTCCTGATCGGAGCGGCCGGCATCCTCGGCATAAAACTCAACATCGTCAACGAACTTGCGAGCATGTTTGACGGCATGGATCGCTCACTCAATTGCCCTTTCCTCAGTCATATGGAGCTTGTCGCGCAGGTGACTGGTGCTCACACCCAGCCCTGTATGGATACGGGGCCTCTGGGCCGTTTTGAGCGCCTCTGCAGTCACTTCGATATCCCTGTCGACAGCGCGCGTCAGGCCGCATACCGTGCATCGGTCGCCCGCAATCTTGCCAATCTCCTGTACGGAGCGAAAGTCACCAGGACTCGAGATGGGAAAGCCCGCCTCGATAACGTCCACGTTCATGCGCACCAGCTGGCGGGCGATGAAGAGCTTTTCCTCGGTATTCATGCTGGCGCCCGGCGACTGCTCACCGTCGCACAGGGTGGCGTCAAAGATTGTGATTTTGCGGCTTATATGTTCCTCCTGATTGACCGTTTTATGACAGATGGCTTTCAGGAGAGAGAGAAGGCCTAGAGATAGAAAAATACCCGTGTCGCTCATCACGCCTGAAAGCGGCAGACGATAGCGCACCCGGGTACAACAAATCGTTATAGCGAGATTACAACCCTAGCGCGCTATCCAATCTAGTAGCGCTAGGCCTAGGAGCTGTTGCGTGTTCTTAAACATGTTGGGCTCCCTTCGGCCTCGGGTAGTACTACATCGCGCTAAAGTACAACACAAGTAAAACCACCACAAGGGTGCCTGTCCCCTTCGTGGTGGGTTCGTTGACTCAAAAGCAAGAGACCCGGTCCTGCACGAAGCAGAACCGGGTCTCTTTAGCAATGCTTGCTTTGCTCAGGCAGTAACTGTTAGTTACTCAGCCAGGAAGTCGCGCTGGATAGCGGGATCGACCTTGACGCCAGGGCCCATGGTGGAAGACACGGAGATGGACTTGACGTACTTGCCCTTAGCAGAAGAGGGCTTGACGCGCAGGATCTCGGTGTACAGGGCAGCGTAGTTCTCGACGAGCTGCTGCTCAGAGAAGGACTTCTTGCCCAGGGGCACGTGGCAGATGCCGTAGCGGTCGGCGCGGTACTCAACGCGGCCAGCCTTGAGCTCGGAGACCATCTTGGCGACGTCCATGGTCACGGTGCCGAGCTTGGGGTTCGGCATGAGGCCACGGGGACCAAGGATCTTACCGATGCGGCCAACCTTGGCCATCATGTTCGGCGTAGCGATAGCGGCGTCGAAGTTGATCTCGCCCTTCTGAATCTGGGCGACAAGCTCGTCGGAACCGATGATGTCGGCGCCGGCAGCCTCAGCCTCGCGGGCCTTCTCGCCCTCGGCGAAGACGGCAACACGAACGGTCTTGCCGGTGCCGTGGGGCAGGGAGATGGAACCACGGATGTTCTGGTCAGCCTTACGAGTATCGATGCCCAGACGGAAGTGGGCCTCGACGGTCTCGTCGAACTTGGCGGTGTCGAGCTCCTTAATGAGCTTGGCAGCCTGAAGGGGGGTGTAGAGCGTGGCGCGATCGATCTTCTCGGCAGCGGCGTTATAGCTCTTACCATGCTTAGCCATGTGCATTACCTCCTGTGGTTAAACGGGCGTGAGCCCTCCCACATCGTATCGTGTGCCCTATTGCACACATTTAACGGGCGCCCAGGTCGGAGCACCCGTCGTTACCTAAAGAAATCGCTACTCAGCGATGGTGACGCCCATGGAACGGGCGGTACCGGCGATGATCTTCTTGGCGGCGTCAATGTCGTTGGCATTGAGGTCCGGCATCTTGATCTCGGCGATCTTGGTGAGCTGCTCCTGGGAGAGCTGACCGACCTTGTCGGCCTGGGGCTTAGCGGAACCAGACTTGAGGTTCAGCTCCTTCTTGATGAGGTGAGCCGCCGGCGGGGTCTTGGTGATGAAGGAGAAGGACTTATCCTCGTAGACAGAGATCTCAACGGGGATGATGTCGCCCTTCTTGTCCTGCGTCTCGGCGTTAAAGGCCTGGCAGAACTGCATGATGTTCACGCCAGCAGCGCCCAGAGCGGGGCCGACGGGAGGAGCGGGGTTAGCTGCACCAGCAGGAATCTGGAGCTTAATGACGTTGGCGACCTTCTTCTCAGCCATGGTCATTCCTTTCGAATCACGAGTGTGAAGTACTTGCTATATCGTAAGCACGCACGTGTTAGAAGCACTCCTGAGATGAGCAGTCACAGAAGAAGCACGCTCGCGCGAACGGACGAAAACTTAAGCGATGACAGCGACCTGGTTAAAGTCGAGCTCGACCGGCGTCTCGCGGCCAAAGATCATCAGCGTGACCTTGAGCTTGCCAGCCTCGGTGTTAACCTCGGAGACCTTGCCATCAAAGTCGGTAAGCGGGCCATCGGTGACGCGGACGGACGTGCCGACCTGAATATCAACCGAGGTGCGCTTGGGCGAATCGCCCTTACCGGGACGACGAGTCATCTTGTTATACTCGTCGCGAGAAAGCGGAGCGGGCTTGCCGTTGCCGCCTAGGAAACCGGTGACGCCGGGCGTGTTGCGAACACACGTCCAAGCATCGTCATCCATCTCCATGCGGACCAGGACA
The DNA here is from genome assembly GCA_905198355.1 of uncultured Collinsella sp. Classification (GTDB taxonomy): domain Bacteria; phylum Actinomycetota; class Coriobacteriia; order Coriobacteriales; family Coriobacteriaceae; genus Collinsella. Next base: position 22,783 of record CAJKCG010000011.1, read on the forward strand.
TAACCCGGGAAGATCTTGGAATCCTTGGTCTCGCGCTTGCCACCCTCTTTGATCTCGGTGACGCGCTCCATAGGAATCTCGATATCAAAGATACGGTCCTGCATGCCCATGGTCTCGATGCGATGCTCGAGATCGGACTTAACGCGGTTCTCGTATCCAGAGTAAGTGTGAACGACGTACCAACGCTTAGACATGGTTTAGCCCCTCAATCCAGAGAACAGAGCAAGAGCCTCGCCAAAGCCAGCATCGAGCAGAGCGATGACGACGCCGACGACGATCAGAGAAGCGCAAACGACGACCGAGTAGTTCACAAGCTCCTTCTTATCGGGCCACGTGACACGCTTCATCTCGGACTTCACCGAAGCGAAATACTTCTTGGTGCGGGCGAAGAAACCAGGCTTCTCGTTCTTCTTGGACTTCGCAGCCTTCTCGTTCTTCTTGGCAACGGCCTTCTTGGCCTCAACCTTGGAGTTGGCGGCAGCGTTGTTGGCAGGTGCCGGCTGCTGAGCCTTCTTCTTGTTCTTCTTGTTGGCCATTTGGGTTACCTCCGCGCAATGCGCTTATACATGAGTAAACCGTAAGCCCCCAATTGGGAGCTTACGGAATAATGACTGGCACGCCAGGAAGGACTCGAACCCTCAACACTCGGTTTTGGAGACCGATGCTCTACCAATTGAACTACTGGCGTATGTGACTAGAGACTAGCGAGTCTCTTTGTGCAGCGTGTGGTGACGGCACCAGGGGCAATACTTCTTGATCTCCATACGATCAGGCATGGTCGACTTGTTCTTGGTGGTCGTATAGTTGCGGCGCTTGCACTCAGTGCACGCAAGAGTAACTAGAGTACGCATGTATCCTGAACCTTTCATTTCCGCCCCGTACGGGCACGAGTTGTTACTTTATCAGCTCCACGTAAGTGCTGTCAATGAAAACCTCGAGTCAATTGGTTCTCGGTGGATCCATTCATATTTGGAACACATCAATGAAGCCATCGAGATCTAATCGACGGTGCATCCAGGACCATTATCGATCCTCTCGACACCAGCAACGGCTGAATATCCATTGCAGAAAAGAACCCGGCACCCATATAAGTGCCGGGTTCTCTAAGTCAGCTATATCAAAGAGCTAATTTACTCAATGATCGTGGAGACGATGCCCGAACCGACGGTGTGGCCACCCTCGCGGATAGCGAAGCGCAGGCCCTCCTCCATGGCGATCGGGTGGATGAGGTCGCCCTCGATGGTGATGTGGTCACCAGGCATAGCCATCTCGGTGCCCTCGGGGAGCTTGACCGTACCGGTAACGTCGGTGGTACGGAAGTAGAACTGAGGACGATAACCATCGAAGAACGGGGTGTGACGGCCGCCCTCCTCCTTGGTCAGAACGTAGATCTCACCGGTGAACTTGGTGTGCGGGGTAACCGAACCGGGCTTGCAGAGAACCTGGCCGCGCTCGATGTCCTCGCGCTTGATGCCGCGGAGCAGCAGACCGACGTTGTCGCCAGCCTCGCAGAAGTCCATGGACTTACGGAACATCTCGATACCGGTAACGACGGTGTTCTGGGTATCCTTGATGCCGACAATCTCGACGGGCTCGTTGAGCTTGAGCTCACCGCGCTCGACACGGCCGGTAGCAACGGTACCACGGCCGGAGATGGTCATAACGTCCTCAACGGCCATCAGGAACGGGAGGTCGTTGTTACGAGCAGGCGTCGGGATGTACTCGTCGACGGCGTTCATGAGCTCGCGGATAGCGTCCATCCACTTGGCGTCGCCCTCGAGAGCGCCCAGAGCGGAACCACGGATGACGGGGATGTCGTCGCCGGGGAAATCGTACTCGGAGAGGAGCTCACGGGTCTCCATCTCGACGAGGTCGATGAGCTCGTCATCGTCGACCATATCGCACTTGTTCAGGAAGACGACGATGTAGGGAACGCCGACCTGACGGGCGAGCAGGATGTGCTCGCGGGTCTGAGCCATGGGGCCGTCGGTAGCGGCGATGACCAGGATAGCGCCGTCCATCTGAGCAGCACCGGAGATCATGTTCTTGACGTAGTCAGCGTGGCCCGGGCAGTCAACGTGAGCGTAGTGACGGGCAGCAGTCTCGTACTCGACGTGGGAGACGGAGATCGTAATGCCGCGCTCGCGCTCCTCGGGAGCCTTGTCGATGTTCTCGAACGCAGTGAAGTCAGCCTTGCAGCCCTCGGTCTCAGAGAGAACCTTGGTGATGGCAGCGGTCAGCGTGGTCTTGCCGTGGTCGACGTGACCAATGGTGCCGATGTTAACATGCGGCTTAGTGCGCTCAAACTTCTCTTTGGCCATAAAGCCCTCCTCTTAACAGGTCGTCCCCGGACGGGACTTTGCCTTTATACCATAGTGGCCTCTCAACATACTATTGAGAAGCCACCGTGTTACCTATGGTAGCGGTGACTGGATTCGAACCAGTGACGCCACGGGTATGAACCGTGTGCTCTAACCAACTGAGCTACACCGCCGGATGGAGCCTGCAACCAGACTTGAACTGGTGACCTCTTCGTTACCAACGAAGTGCTCTACCGACTGAGCTATACAGGCACTTGACGGGTGGGAGCTATAGGATTCGAACCTATGTAGGCAGAGCCAACGGGTTTACAGCCCGTCCCCATTAACCACTCGGGCAAACTCCCAATCGTTCAAGTATCCGCAGGTTCTTTGGTCTTTTGGACCGCCGCCCCCGCGAACAAAAAAGATAATACGATGCAACCTTGGGGGCTGTCAACGAAAACCTCTAGATACACGGTTCCGGGCGTATCTATATACCTTTGACCTGTGGTTTTGTTGAGTTTGATTATGTGGAGTGATGAATTTGGCAATGCCGGCGTCATTTCCCAAGGGCACACTTTCGCGTGATGGAGTATGGCTGCAGTCTCGACCCTCGATAACGGATCCCTTGCGCTTATTACATAGGTCGTGATCGGCCTTCACCGGCACAATCGAGCGTGGATTTTCTCCCGTTTGACATCGAGCGTGGATAATCTCCCACTTTTGGCGCGTTTCTGAGGCCAAAGTGGCAGATTATCCACGCTCATTCTCTAGGCGGGAGAACTATAGAGCCGAACTACTCGGGCCAGGCTAAAGTAGACCCATAGAGCGGCTCCCCCTTGGTGCAGGGGTAGCGACTCAAGTAACACGACGATAGCAAGTCGAAGAAATAAGTCATGGCATATTTCGAATAAACGCCGAGTCGGTCAATTCCGTTTCCCGCATTACCAAGACGATATACACGGTCAAAAGACCTCGATTTGTCATCGTTGCTAAACGCAGTAATTAGAATCTTCCTGCCCGAACGGCAATCAAGATACTCACGCGCCTGTGACGCAAATAGCCCGGAGACCGATACGAGAATTATCAATGACTGCGAAACGTCTCCCATGTTTTTCAATTCCGCGACGTTAGCCCCAGCAACTATGCGAACTATCTTGCCCGCATAAAACATTTCCTGCTGAAATCGTACGAGATTGGCGCTCACATTATTGGTGCACCAGATTTCAACGTTTTTATGGCCATCAATTTCGTCGGCAAGGTGCTTAATAGCGATATCGGACACGCCGCTTTCAACCTCAGCGAACATCTCGATCATGCGAACGTCGAGCTCTGCCCTGTACTCCTCGTAGCCAAATTCCTCCTCTCGATGGCTTAAGTCGCTTGGAAAGACTGATTGAGTAAATGATTCTTTCAAATCGCTAAGAGACTGGTAGCCCAATCGATTGCAGAAACGACGAACAGCGGAACGGGTCACGAATGCATCGCGGGTTATTGCGGCAACATTGATTTCGCTCGAACGCCTAATGTGAGCGATGAGATATCGAGCGATGGCGGCATCGTTTGACCCAAACTCGTTGTTGATGATGGAGCTAATGCGATTGAGCACATCGAAGTCATTGATATTCACGTGACCCCTCTTTCCGCTCTCCTCGAATTCATGGTTCATTTATTGAATCAAACAGCTTTGGTCGTTCTCCTATGATTCAAATCAGTTGACGTCATCTTAATCGTAATTCCGCCACACGTATCCACCGTGTTGAATGATGGAAAGGGGATTCATGGGCAACGTGAACAACATGCCGTTTCTCTGGGGTTCCGCCACGGCGTCTTATCAGTGCGAGGGTGCCTGGAACGAAGACGGCAAAGGCCTTGGCGAGTGGGATTTCTTTAGCCACACAAGCAATAAGAACATCAACCATGTTGACGGTGATGTATCTTGCGACTTCTACCATCGCTATGAAGAAGATATCCGCATGATGAAAGAAGGCGGACAAAACACCTATCGCTTCTCTCTTTCATGGAGTCGAATCATCCCCACGGGTATCGGCGAAGTGAATGAAGAGGGTATCGATTTTTATAATCGGGTCATTGATTGTTGCCTCGAAAATGGCATAGAGCCCAACGTTACGCTGTTCCATTACGATCTACCATTCACGCTTGCTTGCAAAGGCGGATGGCTGAACAACGACATGGCAGAGTGGTTCTGCAAATACGCCAAGATTTGCTTTGAGCGCTTTGGAGACCGCGTCAAAATCTGGGCTACCGTTAACGAGCCGCATTTCTACAGCTACTGCGTAAACATGTTGGGCAACTATCCCCCCAATCGATCGCTCGACGTTCAGTCGTACATGCAGTTTCAGTACAACCTGATGCGCGCAAGCGCACTCGCAGTCCGAACATATCGTCAAATGGGCTACGACGGCATCATCGGCGCCGTCCACGATGGCGGCGTTGTCGAACTCGACCCGGCAACCGAGCACCCTGATGACGTATTTCGATACGCAGACTTTTTTGCCAATCGCATGATTCTGGCACCAGCGCTTCAGGGTCAACTGCCGCCAGAAATGGACGAAATCCTTGAAAAACTTGGCGTTTCGCTCTATCGATCCCCAAATGACGTAGAAGAATTCAGAGACGGTAAAGTCGATTTTATTGGACTCAATGTGTATTGTCGAGAGTATGTAACCGACTGGCACGGTGGAGAGCTTGCCGTTTCGGCGAACAATAAGGGCGGTTCGAGCAAAAAGGTCGAAGGAAAATGCATTGCGCCCTTGTTTGAAAGCGCCCGCGACAGCAATGTTCCCCGCAATAAATGGGGCCGCGAAATACTCCCAGGTTGCATGTATTCAACCATCATGGATGTCCACGAGCGCTATGACGCGCCCCGCATCTTTATTACGGAAAACGGACATGGCGCCTATGAGCAACCAGACGCAGACGGAATGATCCACGATGATGACCGCATCGAGCTTCTGGGCCAGTTCATCGAGCACATGATGAGGGCTAAGCGCGACGGCGCGCGCGTTGAGGGCTACTACCTCTGGTCGACGATGGATCTGTATAGCTGGATCAACGGCTACGAAAAACGATACGGACTTGTCCATATCGACTTCGAGAACAATCTGGAGCGCACCCCCAAAAAGAGCTGGTATTGGTACCGAGACCTTATCTCGAAGTATCAGGAGCAGGAAGGTTAGGAGAAAGAGATGAAATATCAGGCAATGTCCGAAACAGTCCTAAAGGCTGTTGGCGGCAAAGAGAACATTACATCGGTAACTCATTGTGCGACGCGCCTTCGCATCGACGCACGAGACACCTCGATCATCGATCTCCAGCTCGCCAAATCGGCCGATCAGGCGCTCGGGGCAGTAGTCAGCGGTGGCCAGCTTCAGGTGATCATCGGCCCCAACGTCACCGAGGCTTACAACGACTTCCTCGACTTCGCGGGAATCGAAGTCGGCGGTGGCACGGTTGCCGACGATGCCCAAACCGCCAAAGACCTTGCAGAAGGCATTAAAAGCGGTAACACCGCCATGGGCTTGATTGAGAAATTCGGGAACGTCTCTGCACAGGTATTCATGCCCATCGTCCCGGCGCTCATCGTTGGCGGACTCATTCTTTCGATCAAGAATCTCCTGGTCAATTATTGCGGATTGAGCACCGATAGCGGAACCGCCCAGGTCCTGTTGGCGATCTTTAGCGCTTCGTTTAGCTTCTTACCCGTTTATCTTGGTTATCAGCTCGCGGCCGTCATGAAGATGCAGCCCATCATGGGCGCATTGCTGGGCGCGATCATGATCAGCTCGTCCATTAGCGGTGCCGAGGGTCTCGACTTTCTTGGTATTCCCATCCCGACGAACGACTATTCGAGTACGGTAGTGCCCATCGTACTGGGCGTTGTATTCATGTACTTTGTCGACCGCGGCCTTCAGAAGATCATTCCCGACGTTACCAAACTGTTCTTGAAGCCGCTGCTCACCATGATCATCGTCGTGCCCGTCGAGCTTATTATCCTTGGCCCCGCCGGCAGCATGATGGGCTACGCGCTGAGCGATGCCGTCACGTGGCTTATGGACAACGTGGCATTTATCGCTACTCCGATCCTGGCAGCCCTTAACCCCTATTTCGTCATGCTCGGTCTCGATAAGGCTTACATCGCAATCGAAGTTACGAGCCTGGCGCAGCTCGGTTGGGCACCCATTATCTTTGGATTCATCTCGAACCTCTGCATTGGCGGCACGAGCCTCGCCCTGGCAACTGCCATGAAGGGAAACAAAGAGAAGAGGGGTATGGTCACCACGGTTGCCGTCACCGCACTCTGTGGCGTAACCGAGCCCGCGTTCTACGGTTGCCTCATCGAGCGTCCCCGCCTGCTTGTCGGCACGGCAATCGGCGCGCTCTGCGCTGGACTCCCTGCAGGCATCTTTGTTCTGAAAGAGTATGTTGCGGGAGCATGCCCCGGACTTCTTTCGGCACTCATCTTTATCGCTCCCGATGGGTCCATGGGTAACTTCGTGCTGGCATGCGTTGTCGCCATCATCGCCATCGTCGTCTCCTTCATCGCTGCACGCGTGATCATCAAGAAGAACCCCAGCTATATTGAGTAGATGCCCGCTGTTTGCATTGGGGACATCCTCGGCAGACCATTAGCAAGAACCCAAGAAGTTCCTTAGGAGCTCGATTAATCCATTCGGATTCCTGAGGCACAAACGACCCCGATTCCACAATGAAATCGGGGTCGTTGTTTCTAAAGCCGTCGATAGACAATCGGTGTTTACCTTAGCTCCCTATCCAAGTTAATTATCCACGCTCGTTCTCCGGTCGGGAGATTTTCTTCGCTCGCGTATCCAGAAATCCACGCTCGAGCAGGACACCCAGATCCGCGCCCGCCCTTGTCTCGACCTGTAACAGCAAGAGGCCTATTCCGCTTCTACATGTTACAGATCAAGATATTCCTAAAACACCCTAAGTTTCATCTCAATCTGTAACAGTTAGATGCCGAATATCGGTCTTGGTGTTACAGATTTAGACAAACTGGAGGACGAGACAAACCAAAAACGGGATGGGCGCTAACCCGATGGCGCACCACCTAAATAGAAACGGGCTCTGTCCCATATAGAGACAGAGCCCGAAACTCTCATGGAGCCAGTGACAGGAATCGAACCCGCAACCCACTGATTACAAATCAGTTGCGCTACCGTTGCGCCACACTGGCACACTTGGCGCTTTCGCGCGAAGCCTGTTTAGGATAAAGGAATTGAGGACGGGGCGCAACAGACCCTTCGACCGACCACATCTCAAAACTATTCGCCAGAACGAATAGTTTTATCTGTTCGCCAAAACAAAAAACTATTCGTTTTGGCGACGGCAACGGGCTGGCCAATTGGGAAACGGGTCTCTATAGATACTCCCCTACCTCCCGCGAAGGGCCTTGAGCTTGGCCAGGGCATCGGGGCTCAGGCGGCTGCCCAGGGTCATCTTGATCTGCGGAGCTTCCTCTGCCTCGTGAACATCGTTATCTATCTGCTTGATCTCGTCCACCAGCATGCGGCTCGAGATGCGCGTAACGCCCTTACCCATGACGACGGCCTGGATCGTGCCGTCGCTCGACACCACGGAGCACGCGCGGCCTTCCTCGCGTGCCTCGATACAGAGCTTCTGCACCACGGTATCGGCAGAGACGCCCGTCGGCGAAAACTCGATGCGCACGCCGCGGGCCGGCAGGTTGGGGCGCTCGTTGGAGATATTGCCCGCGCCGTCGAACACGATTACGGCCTCGTAGCGGCCCTGGGCAAAGGCGGCGACGTCGTTGATGAGCGCAGTACGAGCCATGTCGTGGACATCGCTGGAATACGGATCATCGGAATGGTCGTAAACGAGCTTTTCGTAGCGCGGCGTGCAGTGGATCACGTTGTAGCCGTCGACCACCAGCAGCTCGGGCTTATTGGAGTGCACCGTCGAGACCGGATCGGCGATGGCCTGCGCAAACGCATTGCCGCCCACGCCATAGGTCGCGGCCGAAACAATCGGCTTGGCCGAGCCCTCGCCAAAGCGCTTGGCCTTGGACTTGGCGCGGTTCTTCTTGGACATGCGCTACTCCTCCCCCATGAGCTCGCCGGCATTGCGGCGCAGCCACTCAAAGCACAGCGCGGTGGTCGCCTGGGCCACGTTGAGACTCTCGGTCATGCCGCGCTGGGGAAGCTTGGTCAAAAAGTCACATTTCTCGAGCACCAGACGCGAGATGCCGTCGCCCTCGGAGCCCATGACGAACGCCACGCGGCCCTCGAAGGGGGCGTCCCAGCAGCTGCCCTCGGCATGCTCGGAAGCGCCACCCACCCAAAAGCCGGCGGCCTTGAGGTCATCGAGCGCACGGGCGATATTGGGCACCTGCGCGATAGGCAGATGCATGACGGCGCCGGCGGAGGTCTTGTAGCTGCCCACGGTCACGCCGGCGGCACGCTTGTTGGCGATGATGACGCCCGCTGCGCCCACAACCTCGGCAGAGCGCACGATGGCGCCAAAGTTACCGTCGTCGGTCACATGGTCGAGCACCACGACAAGCGCCGGGCCCTCGCCTGCGCGGTCGAGGATGTCGGCGACATCGGCGTAAGGGAAGTTGCCCACCTCGAGCGCAATGCCCTGGTGAACGCCATGGCTCGACAGCGTATCAAGCTGCGCGCGCGGCACATACTTAATGCGGACGCCCGCGGCGTTGAGGTCATCGACCAGACGCGACAAGGCGGCATCGCGCTCCCCGCCCTCGGCGATGAGCGCGCACTTGACGGGAAAGCCGGTACGCAGCGCCTCGGCGGCAGCACGGCGACCTTCGATAAACTCGCCCTTGGGAACCTGGACAGCGTCGCGCTTACGATCGCGTTGCGGACGTGCGGCCTGGGCGCGATCGCGCTGGCCCTTGGGAGCGGCAGCGCGGTCGTTGCGGCGAATCGGACGCGAGCCAGAAGCAGTCTGCTTGCCGCCACGAGGCGCACGCTTGCGATTGTCGGCCATAAAACGGCCTCCTTTAAAAAATTTTCAAACAGGACAAAAGAAGCGACCGCTTAAGACGAATAGCTCAAGCGGTCGGTACGGGTTTTCCAAGTGCCCGAGATTGCCGTGAAAGAGGAGCGACGCGTACTTGAGTACGCGAGCGACGGTTTGAACGGCAAGGTCGGGTGCTTGGGAAACCCGCGGGGATTAGAGAGATTTGATACGGGTGCCGGCGGCGGTATCCTCAATGGTGAGGCCCAGGTCCTTGAGCTGGTCGCGGATGGCGTCTGCCAGATCCCAGTTCTTGGCGGCACGGGCCTCGGCACGAGCCTCGAGAATCTTGGCAGCGGCCTCGTCCACGTCGTCACCCGCGTAGGCAACCAAACCGGCGGCAACGCCCAGCAGGCCCAGCGGCAGCTCGACCTTGGGCTCGGGAAGCTCGACGCCAAATGTGTCGAGCAGCTCAACCAGCGTATCGACGGCAGCCAAGGCTGCGGCCTTGTCGGCAGCATCGCCCGCCTGCTCCAGATACTGGTTGCACTCGGTCACAAAGCCAAAGACAGCACCCATGGCACCGGCGGTGTTAAAGTCGTCGTCCATGCACTCCTTAAAAGTGGCACGGGTCTCGGCGGCCTTGGCGGCAAACGTCTCGGATGCCGCCTCATCGGCATCGGCCGTCGCATGGTTCGCGGCCCAGCGCAGGTTCTCGACCGTACCGGCGATACGCGTGAGCGAGTTCTCGGCACCCTCCAGGCGCTCCCAAGAAAAGTCGAGCGGCGAGCGATAGCTCGTCTGCAGCATCAACAGGCGCAGGGCCGCGGCAGAGTGCTGCTCGAGGACCTCGGCCAGCGTAAAGAAGTTGCCGAGCGACTTGGACATCTTCTCGCCGTCAACCAGCAGCATGCCCGTGTGCATCCAGGTGTTGGAGAAGCCCTGGTGCCAGGCGCAGGTGGCCTGGGCGCACTCGTTCTCGTGATGCGGGAAGGCAAGGTCGGAGCCGCCACCATGAATGTCAATCGGGGTGCCCAGGTAGCGGTGCACCATGGCGGCGCACTCGGTGTGCCAACCGGGACGGCCCTCGCCCCAGGGGCTCGGCCAGCTGGGCTCGCCGGGCTTGGCGGCCTTCCACAGGGCAAAGTCGAGCGGGTCGTTCTTGTCCTCGTTCTCCTCGATGCGCGCGCCAACCATAAGGTCGTCGATGTTGCGGCCCGAGACCTGACCGTAGTTGGGATCGCTGCGCACGGCAAAGTACACATCGCCGTTATCGGCTGCGTAAGCGTGGCCCTGCTCGATGAGCGTCTTGATCATGGCGATCATGGGGCCGATCTCTTTGGTGGCGCGGGGGCGCACATCGGGATCGAGCACGTTGGCGGCGCGCATGACGCCGATGAACTTGTCAGAGAACTCCGTTGCGACCTCGGCGGCCGTTCGGCCCTGCTCGTTGGCGCGCTTGATGATCTTGTCATCGACATCGGTGAGGTTCTGGGCGAACGTGACCTCGTAGCCGCTCGCGATGAGCCAGCGACGAATCACGTCAAAGCTGATGAACGTGCGGGCATTGCCGATGTGGATGTTGTCGTAGACCGTGGGGCCGCACACGTACATGCGGACCTTGCCGGACTCGATGGGCTGGAACTCTTCCTTTTTATGGGTAGCGCTGTTGTAGATACGCATTCGTTACTCCTTAACGGTTTTCTGTAGCAGGCAGACGGCCCAGGCACCGATTCCCTCGCCCTGGCCTTCCCAACCGAGCTTTTCGGTCGTAGTGGCGGCGACGCCCACGTTTTCGACGTCAACGCCCAGGGCATGGGCAAGGTTGGCGCGCATGGCATCGCGATGCGGGGTGATCTTGGGCTGCTGGCAGGCAATGGTGCAGTCGGCATCGACAAACTCAAAGCCCAGCTCGCGTGCATAGTCCATTACGCGGGCAAGCAGCACCATCGAGTCGGCGCCCTCATAGGCAGGATCGGTGTCGGGGAACAACTTGCCAATGTCTCCCCCGCGGCAGGCGCCCAGAATGGCGTCGGCCAGCGCGTGCGCGAGCACATCGGCATCCGAGTGGCCCAGCAGGCCGCGCTCGTAGGGAATGTCAACCCCGCCGATGATACATCGACGCCCCTCCACCAAACGGTGGACGTCGTAGCCGTGGCCAATGCGCAGGTTACTGAACATGGGGAAGGTCCTCTCCCTCGGCCATGCGGCCAAGCAGAATCGCGGTTACGGGACGCAGGTCCTCGGGCACCGTCACCTTAAGGTTATCGCGCGGGCTCTGGACACAGCGGACGCGCCCGCCCATGCGCTCGACCAGCGAAGAATCGTCGGTCCCGATAAAGCCCTCGGCAATCGCCGCGGCATGGGCGCGCTTCATGGCGTCGACGCTAAAGATCTGCGGCGTCTGCGCGGCCCAGTACAGCTCGCGCGGCGGCGTCTCGACGATGTTGTCGCCGTCGACAATCTTGAGCGTGTCGATGGCAGGCTGGCCGCACACGACACCGTCGAGGGCACGGTCGCTCACGAGCACGTCGATAGCGTGGTCGATGGCCTCAGTCGTAATGAGCGGACGAGCGCCATCGTGAATGGCGACGTATTCAAAGCCCGCCGGAACCGCATGCACACCGGCGCGGGTAGAATCCTGACGGGTATCGCCGGCATCGGCAAAGCTGATGGGCGTGTCATAGTCAAACGGGTCGATAGCCAGGCGGCGCATCTCGGCACGACGCTCGGCAGGGCAAACCACGACGATGTGGCCGACCTTATCGCTACGGTCAAATGCGCGGATGGACCAGCTCATAAGCGGACGGCCCGCTACATTGACGAGTTGCTTGCCACCGGGGTTACCAAAGCGCTGGCCACTGCCACCGGCAACGACCACGGCGCATACGGGCGCCATTATGCGTTCCCCTGTTTGGTGCCCTTCATGCGGTACAGGGAGTCCGCAAGAATGGCAGGGTTGTTAACGCCAAAGTCGCCCAGGCGCTCCGGATCCTCACTGATGTCGTCCATGAGCTCCTGCAGCGAGCCATACTCGTCGACGATCTTCTCGGCCACGCCGTCGCGCACGACAGACACGCGCGAAAGCGTGCGCAGACCCAGCGGTGTCATGACGGAGTCCTCGTCCAGGTCGTCGTAACCCAGAACCGCCGCCACATGCTGCGGGTCGGACAGGTCCTTAGGCGTCATGCGGCTCAGGTTGGCGCGGATCTTCTCGGCGTTGGCCTCAGAGGAATCACTTGCGTAGTCGCGGATCATCAGGTCGTATTCGGTATCCATGCTGGAGCCCGCGAGCTGCTCGAGCTGCATCTGCACGAGCTTGCCCTGGTTGCCCAGCTTGACAATGCAATCCTTAAGCTCGGTCTTTGCCTGCTGCATGATTTCGAAGCTCGAGAAAATACCGGTGATGTCAGCAAGCGTAACGTAGTCGTCGAGCTCGAGGGCCGTCAGACGCAGCAGGGAGCGGTCGAGCGACTGACGGGTGGTCTGAAGCGTGGCGACGAGCTGGTTGACCGAGCTCATGATGGTGGTGACAGGCTGAATCTCGTAGCTCTTACCGTGGACGTACACGTTGACGACGGCACGACGAGCCGAAACCGAGATCACGATGGCGTCGGTGAGCACCGACATGCGAGCGGCAGTACGGTGACGCATGCCCGTTTCACTCGTGGCGAGCGAGGGATCGGGATTGAGGTGGAAGTTGGCGCGCAGGATCTGGGTGAGGTCGCCATCGATGACGATGGCGCCGTCCATCTTGGAAAGCTCGAACAGGCGGTTCGAGGTAAACGAGATGTTGAGCGGGAAGCCGTCGTTACCGGCAGCGAGTACGTTTTCGGTGTCGCCGACGCAGATAAGGGCACCCAGGTGACCAGCAATGATCATGTCGAGGGCGGTGCGGATCGGCTGGCCGGGGGCAGTCAGGCGAATAGCCTGTTCCATACGCTTTTGCAGCTCGTTCTTATCCAAGGCATCGCTCCCATCGTATACGCTCCATAAACGCTAAATAGTTTCTCACGGTTTGTCCCCGCAGCGCTTGCGAAATCCGATGCTTACAGAATGAGCGAACACAGCTAAGATAGCTAATTTGGGACGGGCTCTTTTGACTACCCAATCAACCATGTGCCAAGGTTAGTCTTTTTGTTGCTCCCCCAAGAGGTACACGCGGGCCCGCCCGCAGAGAGGGAGCCAGACTATGGGACTCGCAGAGCTCGTGCTGCTCGCCGTTGGCCTTTCGATGGACGCCTTTGCCGTATCCATCTGCAAGGGCCTTGGCATGAAGAAGATCAACCTTAAAGTCGCCGTGGTGCTCGGCCTGTTCTTTGGCGGCTTTCAGGCCGGCATGCCCGTAATCGGATGGGCGCTTGGCAGCCAGTTTATGGGCATCATCGGCCCCATCGACCATTGGATCGCCTTTATCCTGCTCGCCTTCATCGGCGGCAAAATGCTGTGGGAGGCCTTTACCGAGGACGAGGATGAAGGCGACGGCAAGGATGCCGAAAAGATTGACCTGGGCGAGTACCTGATCCTCGCCATCGCCACCTCAATCGACGCCCTAGCCGTAGGCATCTCATTTGCGGCGCTCTCGGTTGACATCGTTCCCGCTGCATCGCTTATCGGCGTCACAACGTTTATCTTCTCTGTCGCTGGCGTAGCGATCGGCCACACCTTTGGCACGCGCTACGAAAAGCCTGCCACCATCGTGGGTGGCGTCGTGCTCATCTTCATCGGGCTTAAGATCTTGCTTGAGCATCTGGGGATTCTCGCGATATAAAAAACGCCTCTCATAAGCTCAACGTCAATGTAGAGGTCTCATGCAGAGTTTTGTATAATGCCTTTTCGTGCAGACTTTTGCATGTCATACTGATATGCAAAAGTCTGCACGTTAGGAGATCGCCATGGATACCCTTCCCATCACCACACCGCGTCAAGCTGGCATCTATGTGCGCCAGGCACGCGAGGCTCAGGGTCTCACCCGTGCCGCCCTCGCCAAAAAGGCCGGTGTTTCGGAGCGCCTGCTCGCATCGCTCGAGCTAGGAGACGCCACGGGTATTCGGCTCGACAAGTTGCTGACTGTCTTTAACGCACTCGGCATAGGCCTCTTTGCGCAAAGCGATAACGACTCCATCGCATCGCCCTCCGAACATCCAACGACGATAGCGGACCTCCCTATCGCGAACTCGAATGCCCTGCCAAAGCCAAGCGTAGGCAGACGACCCGCTCGACAAGGAGCGCCATCTTCCTATGGTGCCTTGCTGGCCCAAATCGCAGCCGAGCAAGGCCTTACCGACACTTCAGACCTCTCCTTTGGCTGTAAGGTTGTGAAATAAATGGCAGAAATGGAGCTTGCGACCCTCATTTGTGGCGAAATCGCAGGCACTCTCCGGCAAGACGAGCATGGACTCTGCAGCTTTGTATACGCCCCAACCTATCGCGGAGCACCGCTATCGCTAACAATGCCGCTTTCCAATCGCACGTATGGCCATAACATCGTCCGCCCGTTCCTATTTGGCCTTTTGCCCGACAGTCAAGAACAGCGTCGCGCTATTGCCGCCGAGCATGACGTTGCATCCAACAACCCCGTCGCCCTCTTGTGCCATATCGGTCTTGACTGCGCGGGGGCCGTTCAGTTTTGTCGAGCCGATCAATTAGACGCCGCCCGCGGCAGGGTCTCGGCATACCGCCCGCTTACCAATTCTCAAATCGCTCACAAGCTCAAATCAATTCGCGATGACGAAAGAGAGACATGGATGGGCTCCAACGAAAGCTGGTCCCTGGGCGGCAACCAAGGCAAATTTGCACTAGCCTGGCATGACGGCCAATGGTGCGAATGTCTAGGGTCGTCCCCCACTACTCATATCTTCAAAAATGGTGTCGTTGGGTTCAAACATCAGGCCTTAAACGAATTCGTCTGCATGAAAACAGCTCGGCGTGCTGGCATTCCAACTGCCAACGTCTCCTATTGCACATTTGAAGACGAAGCCGCGCTCGTCGTTGAACGGTACGACAGAATGGTCAATAGCAGCGGAAATATCGAAAGGCTGCATCAGGAGGACTTTTGCCAGGCGCTCGGTGTATTGCCAAGCCAGAAATACACCGCCGACGGAGGACCAACTACACGAGACATCCAAGAACGACTGATCAAAACAGTCCCCCACCACATGAATCTTGTGCTTTTTACCTATATGTTGTTCTATAACGCCATTATCGGAGCGCCTGACGCACACGCTAAAAACTACTCGCTCATCCTTGGCAAAGGCACAAACGCGGCGCTCGCCCCCATGTACGATGTCGCTTCGGGCTTGGCGTACGAGCGCATGCGCCGCCGGGCGCGCCTTGCCATGAGCGTTGGCGGCGAAAATCGTGTGGGGCGCATCGGTCCAGGCGCCATCCGCCGATACCACGGTATGGGCGACCCCGCACTGGAGGCGGCGCTCACCGATGCCGGGCTATCTGAGAAGTTTTGCTTTGCGACCATGATGGACCTCGCCTACGAGGTACCCATTTGCATGGAAGAGGTCATGGACGAATACGCCGACCTGCCCGGCATGGCGGACCTGCGCGAGCATATGCTCGGCCCCGTCCGCGAAAACTGCCAGCGCACCCTCGACCTCATCAAGGCGGATATGGGCTAGGTGGCCGCAATTTCACATTTCCCAAAAGAAGAGAGGGGGCACCCATCGCAAAAGCTCGGGTGCCCCCTCTCATAATGTCATCTGCAATCCGCTAGCACGTGGCTCGGACTGCTGCCAGCGCAACCTTTACGCAGCGAGGCGCTTGAGGACGTCGATGAGCAGCTCGTAGAAGCGCTCGGCAGAAGCGAGCTCCATGCTCTCGTCCGGGGTGTGGACATCGGAGAGCGTCGGGCCCACGGCGATGGCGTCCAGGCCGTGCAGGGCCTCGGCAAACAGGCCGCACTCAAGGCCGGCGTGAATGGACTCGATGCGCAGCTCGGAGCCAAAGAGCTCGCGATAGCTCTCGACGAAGACGTCGCGGACCGGCGAATGCTCGGCATAGCTCCAGCCAGGATACTCGAACTCAAACTTAGCGTCGAAGCCCAAGACATCGGCCAGCGTCTGCAGGCGGTCCTTGAACTCGTTCTGCAGCGAGGTGATCGAAGAGCGCGGGGACAGCATAATCTTGACCTGATCATCGGAAGTGGCGACCACGCCGATGTTGGAGGAAACCTCGACGGAGCCGTCGGTGGCGACGTTGCGGCGAATCACGCCGTTGGGGGCAAGACGCAGGGCGCGGATGAGGGCAAGCGCGGACTTCTCGTCCATGGCCTCGACCTCAGCGTTGTCGGCGATCTCGACAGTGCAGGTAAAGCCGGGGTCGAAGACCTCGAGCTCGGCAGTGACGTCGGCAATGATGTCCTTTGCGATCTGGGCCGCGGCCTCGGCGGCAGCGTGGTCGGCGTAGACCAGAACAGCCTTGCACTCACGGTTGATGGCGTTGTCCTTGGTGCCGCCGTTGAAGCTGACGATGGCGGGCTCACCGGCAACCATCAGGCGGTCGATGATGCGGGCCATGATAAGGTTGCCGTTGCCGCGCTCCAGGTTGATATCGCTGCCGGAGTGGCCGCCCAGCAGGCCGGAGATGTCGAGCGTGAGGGTGCTACCGGTCTTGTGCTCGCGCGCGATCGGGCAGGTGTAGGTAACGACGACGCCGCCGGCGCAGCTGACGGTGGCAACGCCCTCTTCCTCGGAGTCAAGGTTAATCATGGTGCGGGCGCTAATCTGGGACTTGTCGAGCGTCTCGGCGCCGACCAGGCCAGTCTCCTCGTCGGTGGTGAATACGCACTCGAGGGCGGGGTGAACGATCGAATCGTCGTTGAGCACGGTAAGCATAAGCGCGACGGCGATACCGTTGTCGGCGCCCAGCGTGGTGCCGTTAGCGGTGAGGACACCGTCCTTGACGACCAGGTCGATACCGTCGGTCGTAAAGTCGTGCTCGACGGAACCCAGCTTGTCGCACACCATATCGATGTGGCCCTGCAGCATCACGGTCGGAGCGTTCTCGGCACCGGCAGATGCGGGCTTGCGAATGATGACGTTGTAGACCTCGTCCTGATACACATCGAGGCCGCGCTCCTTGGCAAACGCGACCAGGAAATCGCTGATGCCCTTCTCGTTGCCAGACCCACGGGGGATCGCGCTGACCTCCTCAAAGAAATGGAACAGCTGGGCGGGCTCGTAGCCGGTAATCTTGTAGTCCATGGTGCCTCCTTGGCGCAACTGGTTAGACAGTAAGACATGCGCCTTGTATATTCCCAGACTTTGCGTGCATAAACCAGTCGAAAACGCCGAGCGCCCTCGCATCATCGGCTAACGGCGGGGAAACGCCACTTTATCAAGATAAAGCAGGTTAGACGAGCCGCGCCGAAGGGACATTGGATCCTTTAACCAACCTCAACGCTTGATCAACGTTTATGCATACGCCATTGGCATGTTTAATGAGATCTACTTTGAACGAAGGGGCCTTTCCAACAGAAAAAGGGCGCTCCTTTGGAACGCCCTCGTGGACACAAGGTTTTGTTACGCCCTACAGCGCGCCGGAACCGGCTTGCATCATGCCGCCGGGGCCCGAGCTCACGCCACTGCTCACGGGCGCGGCGTTTCCGGTGTGCGGCGCTGCCGGAGCGGTATCGCCCCCGAGCGCACCTGCCGGACGCGGCGCTGGAATCTCGCCCGTGCCGTGGCTAAAGACAAACTTGCCATCGGCCACGTCGCACAGGACGGTATCACCCTCGCCCCACTCGCCGGCCAGAAGTTCCTCGGACAGCGGGTCCTCGATGAGCTTTTGAATAGCACGGCGCAGCGGACGCGCGCCATTGGTAAGGTCGGTACCCTCCGCCACGATCTTGTCATAGGCCGCATCAGTGAGCTTGATGTTCATGCCGTTGGCGATCAGACGCTGACGCAGGTCGTCCACCAGCAGATGCGCGATCTTGGTCAGGTTCTCGCCCGAGAGCTTCTGGAACACCACGATGTCGTCGATACGGTTGAGCAGCTCGGGGCGGAACAGGCGCTTGAGCTCGCCCATCGCACGGCCGCGGATCTCACTCGACGTGAGACCCTGCTCACCGGTGGTGCCAAAGCCAACACTCGCATCCTGCGCAATCTCGCGGGCGCCCACGTTGGACGTCATGATGATCACGGTGTTGCGGAAGTCGACCGTCTTGCCCTGGCTATCGGTCAGACGACCCTCCTCCAGCACCTGCAGCAAGATGTTGAAGATGTCGGGGTGCGCCTTCTCGATCTCGTCGAACAGCACAACGGAGTACGGGTGACGACGAACGGCCTTGGTGAGCTGGCCGCCCTCGTCGTGGCCCACATAGCCCGGGGGGCTACCGATGAGCTTAGAGACCTCGAACTCGCTGCCAAACTCCGACATATCGAAGCTGATGAGCGCGTCCTTGCTGCCAAAGAGGTACTCGGCGAGCGTCTTGGCGAGCTCGGTCTTGCCCGTGCCGGTGGGACCAAGGAAGATAAAGCTG
Organism: uncultured Collinsella sp.; assembly: GCA_905198355.1. Lineage (GTDB taxonomy): Bacteria > Actinomycetota > Coriobacteriia > Coriobacteriales > Coriobacteriaceae > Collinsella. The sequence continues at coordinate 41,560 of CAJKCG010000011.1, forward strand.
CCGCCGGGGCGACGCGGGTCCTTGAGGGGTGAGCGGCTACGACGCACGGCCTTGGCCACGGCCTCGACAGCCTCGTCCTGGCCGATAATGCGGGTCTTGAGCACGCTTTCGGTCTGCAGCAGGCGACGGCTCTCGCTCTCGGTAAGCGAGGACACCGGCACGCCCGAAGTCACAGACACGATGTCGGCAATCTGGGAGACATCGATGGTGAGCGGGCTGGCGTCGAGCTCGGCCGTCCAGGCAGCCTTGGCCTCGGCGAGCTCAATCTCGGCAGCCTTCTGCTGCTCGGTGATCTCGGCGGCCTTGTTCATGTCGTCGTTCTCGGTGGCCTCCTGCGCGGCGGCCTTAAGCTCCTCCACGCGATGCTCGGCCTCGCGCACCGGCTCGGGCGCGCGGTTGGCGGCGATGCGGGCGCGGGCACCGGCCTCGTCAATGAGGTCGATGGCCTTATCGGGCAGAAAGCGATCCTGGATGTAGCGGTTGGAGAGGTTCGCGGCAGCTTCGATGGCACCCTGCGTGTAGCGCACGTGGTGGTGTTCCTCGTAGCGCGGCTTGAGCGCGGTCAGGATTTTGACCGTGTCCTCGACACTCGGCTCCTCGACATCGATAGTCTGGAAGCGGCGCTCGAAAGCCGGGTCCTTGGTGAGGTACTTGCGGAACTCCTCGGCCGTGGTGGCACCGATAATCTGGAAGGCACCGCGCGCAAGCACCGGCTTGAGCATGGAGCTCGCGTCGATGGAGCCCTCGGCGGAACCGGCACCGATGATGGTGTGCATCTCGTCGATAAACAGGATGACGTCGTCGGCTTCGGTCGCCTCCTGAATCACGTTCTTGAGGCGCTCCTCAAACTCACCGCGATACTTGGCACCAGCGACAAGACCCGGCAGATCGAGCGTCCAGATATTCTGGTTCATGAGGTTCTCGGGCACGTTGCCGGCAGCAATCTGCTGAGCCAAGCCCTCGACGATAGCCGTTTTGCCCACGCCGGGGTCACCCAGGATAAGCGGGTTGTTCTTGGTGCGGCGCGAAAGGATCTCCATCATGCGCTGGACTTCCTTTTCGCGACCGATCACGGGGTCGAGCTCACCGTCGCGCGCTTTCTGCGTAAGGTTGGTGGCGAACTGCTTAAGCGTATCGGCGCCACTCCCCTTTTGCTGAGAGGCATCCGAGCCGCTAAAGAACGGCAGGCCCGCACCGGGACGCCCGGCACCGGCGCCGGCAAGCGGACGCTTCTTGTCCTGGTCCTTGGCGGTGAGTTTGTCGATAGCCTTTTTGATGGAGGCGGACGACACACCCAGGCGCATGAGGATGTCCATGGCCATGCCGTTGCCCTCTTCGACGATGCCGATGAGCAGGTGCTCGGTCGACACATACGTCTGGTTGTTCTCGCGTGCCACGCGGAAGGAACGCTCCATCACGCTAATGACAAGCGGCGTAAAGGCGAGCTTGGCCGCCTCGGTCTCCTCACTGGGCTCGGGAACCGTGGTCTGGACCTCTTTGAGAGTATCCATGATGTCATCGTAGGAGATGTCGAGCGAACGCAGTGCCTCGGCGGCAATGCCCTCGTCCTCCTTGGCAAGCGCGAGCAGCAGGTGCTCGGTGCCCACCTTATTTGAGTGTAGATCGAGCGCCTCTTGCTTGGCCATGGACATGACCTTGCGCGCGCGATCGGTAAAACGGTCTAACATGCTAGTTCCTCTTAGACGAGCTAGTTTTTCAAACGCAAAGCGCCGCCCCGCGGCAGCGCTTTGGTCTCTTTACCCATATGGAGTATATGTTAACCGTTGGGACCTTTCCCACCCGTAGCCGCGTGACAACGTCTACAAAAAAGGAATCGCTTCGGTCCGCTTGGCGGTTTGGTTTTGCGCTGCTGTCTAGCAGGCGGGCTCGGCGTCCATGCTCTCGGCAACGTCATTGACGGCATCGGCAACGGAAGCGCCAGGCATGCGCACGAGCTCCATATGCTGCTCTTCAAAGACGGTTCCCATGGGGAAGGCGCGGCGGAATACAAAGCGAGCAACCGGACCAGCCACCAGCAGGTTCCAAGGCAGGGCCATGATAAAGTTGCGCGGAATGTTGACGAGCCACATCATCGGCAGCGCCTGCAAATTGGCAAGCGGGCCGCCGGGCATATGGAACAGGCCTTCGCACGCGCCGTAGAGCGACATGATGATGACCATGGGAACGACCATGCAGGAGCTGACGGCGAGCGTCATGGCAAGCGGCGAGCTCTTGCCCGGCGTGACCAGGAATTTAAATGCGAAACCCTTGGCAAGGGGGCTGGCAACAAACCAGTCGCAGCACATGGCAAATATGTAGGCAACGGGGAAGCCGAGCCACGCGGCGGCAACAACCTCGCCGTTGATGGCCCCATGCTGCAGGGCAACGTTGTAGATGCTCATCCAGAGCACCATGCAAAAGCACATGATAAAGGTGAACAGCAGGCTCTCTCGTTTGTTGATAGGCATAAAGGGCATGGTCCTTTCTGTGTTGCGCCGCGGCGCACAACAAAAACGGGCGGGCGAGATGGAGCTGTTGGGACTTCATCTCGCCCGCCCGTGGTACGTGCGTCTGCGACTACTTATGTGGTGGAACCAGCCTAGCACGAAAAGCGCGTGCTTCGTAAGCGTTGAGTTTATGAAGATGCAGGGCACCAATAATCCCCCGACCCCATAAGTTGCGGTGGAATACGGACTGTTTTGACCCTTTAAGCAGCAATTCAGTCCCTATTTCACCGCAACTCATTTGGCGCAAGGGGGACAGGTTCATCTGCACCAACTTGGTGCAATGTGACCTGTCCTCCTTGCACCAATTAGCTGGTGTGGCGCCAGCGAGGGTCGGTGAGCGTACGCGCCACACCCAGGCCAACGGGCAGAAACGCCACGATGAGCACTGCACGCACAAACCAGCCGAGCATATTGACCGTGTCGAAGGTGCACATGTAATACATCGAGCGATACAGATACAAGCCCGGCACCATAATGACAATCGATGGCACCGTGAGGGCGATACGTGGGTAGGTGAGCCTGATTTCTGCCAGGCTTGCCAGCAAACCCGATACGAGCGCCCCGATAAATGCAGCCGCCTCGGGAGGCATTCCCGCGCTGAGGCCCAGGAAGGGAAGCATCGTCGGCCCATCGACAAGGGTCAGACGAAGGGTATTGGACACGGCGCCGATCAGCCCAGCTGCCGTGGCCATCTTTACCGGGCTGTTGAACATCACTGAGAAGCCGAATACGCCAACGAAGCTCATTACCACGCGCAAGAGCGTAAGGGCAAGCGGCGAAAGGCCGAGCGGCGCAAAGTCGTCCGGCGCCAGGCCAACACACTCGGCAACCATCCAACCTACGAGCGTCGCCATCACAATAATCGACACAGCATACGAAAGACGCTCAATGCCGCTTCGCATGTCGAGCTTAGCGATGTCGAGACCTGCCGTAATGAGAGGAAAGCCGGGAATCACAAAGAGCATGGCGCCGATATAGCCTTCTTGGTGCGACATTGCCCCCGGTATGACCTGGCCAAGACCGAGCAATGCCAGCAGATACGAGACGCAAGCGAGTGCGACGCCGATCGTCAGCGCGCTAAACTGGCCAAGGCCCTGCTTAAGAATATGGGAGCGAGCAAAGTTGCCGACACCAGCGCCCACAAATGCACAGGCCATCTCGATAGGGCCGCCGCCGAGCAAAAAGACGAAGGCGCCGCAAGCACAGGCTGCCGCAAGGCCCTGTTGCCAGGGAGTGTAATCAGGTTTTGAACACTCAACGGTCTTGAGCATCTCGTGATACTCATGCACCGTAAAACGACGGCCATATGTCTCGATTTCCTTTAGGAAGCTCTCCATCATCCAAATGCGATGGGTATTGACTCCCGTTGTGGGCAGGCTGACAACCTCGTTAAAGCAGTGGCCATCTTCGATGCAGGTGCACTCAAACGACAGAAGACTTAAGTCAACGTGGACGGTGACACCGAGTACGGCGGCGACGCGATTCATGGTATCGCGTACACGCCAGGCACCCGTTCCGCTCGCGAGCATAAGCATACCGGTGCGGCAGATGATGGATGACTTATCGGTGAGCGGCGCATCGACGGCAAGCTCATCGCCTGCCGTCACGATCTGGCGCCAGTCAGTTTTCATATGGAGCGCGCCGGCACGAACGCCGTGGTGCATAGGGGCTCTCGAAAGCAGCGAGTCAAGGCGCGAAAGCTGTGGGGGCTCCGCTGATCCGACCTCAACCTCATCAGTCTCTTCATCGACCAGATCAAATGAGTCAAGCGATGCCGGCTCGCGACGATCGATTAGCTCCTCATCCTCATCGTCAAAGTAATTGAACTGATCGAGCACGTCCTCTTCGATTGCACGCTCGCTCGCGTCGTCCATATAGACGCTCCCTTCCTACCGACTAACCCCCATCCTAGGCAGCAACGGCTAAAGGAAACATAAAAGAGACGGCTGCCATGCGAGCCATGTGCTCAATAGCCGTTGGGTAGTCGTTTAAGAACGTCCCCAATGACTATTGACGGCCAAGGCAACGCCGATGTATTGGCGACGTCAGCGAGCGGGTCGCATTTGAGACAAGGTGACGTGAAACGAAAGGGCGCTGACCTTCTGGTCGCGCCCTTGAAGTTGAGCGTCAGATTGTCCAAATGCGGCCCGCGCAGCGTCGAGCCGTTACGCGGTTCGTAGAACCGCGTAACTAGTTAGTACATCTTTGCGCCGGCGGGGATGGAAGCGTCGAGCTGGATCAGATTGAGACGCTCCTCGCCCTCCTCCTCGTGGATAGCGCTGATGAGCATGCCGCAGCTGGGAATACCCATCATCTTGCGCGGAGGCAGGTTGGTGATGGCGAGCAGAGTCTTGCCGACCAGGTCCTCGGGCTCATAATAACCGTGAATGCCGGAGAGGATGGTGCGGTCGGTGCCAGTGCCGTCGTCGAGCGTAAAGTTCAGCAGCTTCTTGGACTTCTTGACGGCCTCGCACGCCTTGACCTTCACAGCGCGGAAATCGCTCTTGGAGAAGGTATCGAAGTCGACGAACTCCTCAAACAGCGGCTCGACGGCGATCTTGGAGTAATCAACCGTGGGCTTGAGCGGCTTGACGAACGGGCTCGCGGCGTTGCCGGCCTCGGCAGCCTTGGCGGCAGCGGCACCGGACTGGAAACCCTTCTCGGGCTTCATGTGCGGGAACAGTAGCACGTCGCGGATGGAAGCCTGGTTGGTGAGCAGCATGACCACGCGGTCGATACCGATGCCGATGCCGCCCGCGGGAGGCATACCGTACTCGAGGGCGCGCACGTAGTCCTCGTCGTACTCCATGGCCTCGTCGTCGCCGCCAGCCTTCTCGGCCATCTGGGCGGCAAAGCGCTCGGCCTGGTCGACCGGGTCGTTGAGCTCGGAGAACGCGTTGGCGTACTCGTGACCGGCGATAACCAGCTCAAAGCGGTGCGTCAGGCGCGGATCGTCCTCAAAGCGCTTGGCAAGCGGGCTGACCTCGATGGGGTAATCGCACACGAACGTGGGGTTGACGATGGTGTCCTCGCCCAGCTCATCGTAAACCTCGGCGATGATCTTGCCAGCAGTCCACTCGGGCTTGATCTCCAGGCCCTTCTCGCGTGCTGCGGCAGCGAGCTCCTCGACCGGCGTGTCGATGGTGACCTGCTTGCCGAGCACGTCGGAGACGATGTCGGTCATGGGACGGCTGGCCCACTCACCAGAAAGGTCGATGGTCTGGCCCTGGTACTCGATGACCTCGGGGTTGCCGATGGCCTTGTTAGCCGCCTTAATGACACCCTGGGCGAGCGCCTTCATGCCCTCGAGGTCGGAGAAGGCACGGTAGGCCTCCATCGTGGTGAACTCGGGGTTGTGGGTAAGGTCCATGCCCTCGTTACGGAAGATGCGGCCGATCTCGAACACGCGCTCAAAACCACCGACGATGCAGCGCTTGAGGTGCAGCTCGGTGGCAATACGCAGGTAGCACTCCTGATCGAGCGCGTTGAAGTGGGTAATGAACGGCTTGGCCGTGGCACCACCCTGGATGGTCTGCAGGATGGGGGTCTCGACCTCCATGTAGCCGTCGGACTCCATAAAGCGACGGAAGGTGGAGAGAATCTGCGAACGCTTACGGAAGGTCTCGCGAACGTCGTCGTTGGCGATCAGGTCGACATAGCGCTGGCGATAGCGGGTCTCCTTGTCGGAAAGACCGTGGAACTTCTCGGGCAGCGGACGAACGGCCTTGGAAAGCAGGGTCGCGCTCTTAGGGGCAACGGAAAGCTGGCCGCGCTGGGTGCGCACAACCACGCCTGTCACGCCCAAGATGTCGCCCAGGTCGAGGGACTTGAGCGTATTCCAGGCAGCCTCGTCCATGTCGTTGATGCGGCAGAACAGCTGAATCTCGGCAGTCGCATCGCGCACGACGATGAACATGATCTTGCCCTGACCGCGCTTGGCGACCACGCGGCCGGCGATCTTCACGACGTCCTCGGTGTCCTCGCCATCGGCAAGCTCGGCGTACTTAGCCTCGATATCGGCAACGTAGTCCTCAAGCTCAGAGTGCTCGGGATAGGGGTTCTGGCCCGCCTCGAACAGGGCGGCGCGCTTGGCCAGGCGGGTGGCGCGCTCGTCGTTGAGCGTCGATGCCTGATCTGCGGCGTTCTGGTTCTCTGCCATAAGTTAGCTCCTCAAACTAAAACGCTCCCCAGGATTCGGTCCCAGGGAGCGAAAACATACCTTTACGCGGGACCGTGGTCTAGCGTGCAATCTTGGCGATGGTGTAGACGCGAGTCTTGCCGGAAGGCGTAACGACCTCGACGGAGTCGCCCTCGCCGTGACCGATGATGGCGTGACCGACCGGAGACTCGTTGGAAATCTTGTGCTCGAGCGAGTTGGTCTCGGTGGTACCGACGAGCGTGACTTCCATGACCTCACCGTTGGGATCAATCAGAGAAACGGTAGAACCGATGGAGACGGTCAGATCGCCCGTGGTGGCAGCAACCTGAGCGTTGGCGAGGATGGCCTGGATCTCGGCAATACGAGCGGCGTTCTGGGCCTGCTTGTCCTTGGCGGCATCGTACTCGGAGTTCTCCGAAAGGTCGCCGAACGCGCGGGCTTCCTTGATGTCCTCGACGATCTCCTTGGCGTAATCGCCCTCACGCCAAGCGAGCTCCTCGACGAGCTTCTGGCGGCCCTCAGCGGTCAGTACGATCTGGCTTGCGTCCATACGGATATCTCCCCAACTCTGATCAAACAATCAACTGTCAACAAAACGAAAAAGACCGGCTAGCCTGCGGGCAAGCCGGTCAGGTGCTCACCCCAAAGGGATGGGACTACTCTGCGTCCGCGTCGCTGTCCTCTGCCTGCTTCTTCTTGGCAGCAGCGAGCTTGGCCTCGAGCTCAGCGATCTCCTTGTCCTCCTCGGACTGCTCGACCACGACCTCCTCGGCCTGCTTGGTCTCGGCCTTATCGTCGCCCTCCATACCCTCGCGGATATTCTTGACGGTAGAGCCGAGAGACTTGCCGAGCTTCGGCAGGTTCTTGGGCCCGAAGATAATCAGGACAACGACGAGAATAATGATGAGCTCAGGAGCCCTCAGTCCAAACATGTAGACCTCCACAATACAGCGAGACAAGCTCGAATGAGTATACCGCGGGTATCGCGGTATCACAACAATAGCTAAAAAAAGGGACCGCAAGAAGCGGTCCCTCCTCATGCTCTGGTCGGGTTGACTGGATTTGAACCAGCGACCCCTGCGTCCCGAACGCAGTGCTCTACCAAACTGAGCCACAACCCGTTAGCTCGACTATAGTAACAAAGATTTCCGTCGTGTGCTAGAGAAATTTTTACTTCTTTGGCACTTCGATGCGAACCGTGTTGGGAATGAGCTCCGTCGCGCAGGACCACCAGCCGTTTTGCTGGGCAGCGTCGGCAAGCCTTTCGGCCGTGGCGGCGGTGTCGCAAATGGCAAACGAGCAGGCGCCCGATCCGCACACATCTACAGCAACGGTGCCGTCTTGTTTACGCAGCCAATCGAGAACCGTTTGTATCTGCGGCTCCATCTGTGCGGAAATGACACCCAGGTTGTTATGGATGAGCGCATATGCCGTCTCGGCATCACCAGCATGCAAGGCAGAAGCTATCGCGCCGGGCTTGTCTGCAGGCACCGGAGCCTCGTCAAAACGTCGATAGGCTTCAATTGTCGAAACGCTTGCCTCGCGCGGCTTGACCAACACGACGGGCGTTGCGGGCAGCGCGGGATACTCAGTTGCCAGCACGTCTCCCCCACCTACGTAGAACGCAGGGCTCGCGTGCAAAAAGAACGGGACGTCAGCACCAATACCCCGCGCAATGTCGTCGAGCGCGGGGTCGGTGTGATCAATTCCCCAGAGCTCCGCCAAGGCGACAATGACCGCGGCCGCATCCGTCGAGGGGCCGCCCAAGCCGGCGCACAATGGAATGCGCTTCTCAATCGTCACGCAGATGTTTGCCTCGCGACCATAATGCTCGGCCATAGCAACCGCAGCCCGATACGCCGTATTCTTTTGCATGGGAAAATCTGATGCCGGAACCGTCTGGACGGTCAGCGCCTGCGCCGGCGCGACCGTCACGGAATCGGAAAGACCGACGGCTGCCATCAGGGAATCGACCCTGTGGTAGCCGCGGTCATCGCGCTCGGTATGAACCCCCAGGTAGAGGTTAATCTTTGCCGGCGCGGAAAGAGTCAGGGACCGATCGGTCACCGTTAGTGCTCCTCGAGCTGATTGCCGAGCGGGGTAAAGATATGCTCGCCGCTCTCGGGGTCGAACAGCTCGACCTGACCGGTGAGGACATCGATATACTGGTAGGACTGACGCGACTTGCGCCCGCGGCGCTCGTCGACCTCGACGATAAAGACGGCGGGGTGGACGCTCTTGATGGTGCCCATGCGCTCGACGACGCGGGTGCGGCCCATGTTGGCCTTCACCTTGACGCGATCGCCCACCATATCGGTCAGCTTCTCGTGGATGTCGTCGACGTGATTGACTTCCATCTCTTCCATGAACAGGGCCTCCAGAAGGTGCAATTCAAAAAAGGGATAATACCCCTAACATAGACAAAACTCTAAAACTATAGCACCCTGCTGCCGCCATACGCAAGTAGCTAATTTGGCTACTTACAGATTGTCGGTATCGAGGACGATGGTGAACGGACCGTCGTTGACCAAGTCGACTTTCATATCGGCGCCAAAGATGCCATGCGCCACGTGTTCGACATCTTTGCGAACGAGCGTCAAGAAGTACTCGTAGAGCTCGTTGGCAACATCGGGGGCGCCGGCATCGGTAAACGATGGGCGGCGGCCGTGACGGCAATCGGCGAACAGCGTGAACTGCGACACTACGAGAACCTCGCCGTCGACATCGGCAAGTGCCAGGTTGGTCTTGCCGTTCTCGTCCTCGTTAATGCGCAAGCCGCGGAGCTTGCCCCACAGCTTATCAGCCTCGGCGCGCGTGTCGCCGTGGCCCACGCCCAACAGCACCAGATAGCCGCGCCCAATTTTGCCCACGTACTCGCCGTCGACCGTCACGCCGGCGTTGAGCACGCGCTGAACCACCGCACGCACGGCCTACTCCTCGCCCGTCAGTTTGGCGGATAGGTGCTCGAGCGCATGGAATCGATGGCTGATGGCGTTCTTCTCGTCCGCCGTGAGCTCGGCCATAGTCTTGCCCGGCGTATCGACCGGCAGGAACAGCGGGTCGTAGCCAAAGCCGTGATCGCCGCGGCCCTCGTGCGCGATAACGCCCTCACAGGCGCCCTCGCCATAGGTGACCAGGCCGTCCGTATCGATGAGCGCAACGACGCTCATAAAGCGCGCGGTGCGGTCCTCGTCTGCCACGCCTTCCAGATTCACGAGCAGCTTGGCATTGTTGGCGGCATCGTCGCCGTGAACGCCCGCGTAGCGCGCGCTATACACACCGGGCTCACCGTCCAGCGCGTCGACGACCAGGCCCGAATCGTCGGCAATGGCCATGAGCCCCGTCTCTTCGACGGCAGCCTGCGCCTTGATGATGGCGTTCTCCAAAAACGTCGTGCCGTTTTCCTCGGGGTCCTCAAATTCGCCCAGCTGGCCGAGCGCCACAAAGCGCACCTCGGGCATGACCTTGCCCAAAATGGCCTCAATCTCGGTGAGCTTATGGGCGTTGCCGGTTGCCACGACGATGGTCGCCGCCGGGTCGAGGGTGTCGATGTCGATCTTCTCAAGTGCCATGAGTGGCCTCCTTGTCTCTATAGCAATGCCGTGTTGAGGACGACGAGGACCTCGGCCTCTCTCCCCTCTCAATCAACGGCAGTCTTATACTTCGACGTTTTCCCAGATAAAACCTACCAAAATAAACCTGTCCCTTTTTGGCAGGTTAGGCGAAGGCTTGGCGCTGGAGCTCGATGAGCTCGGCGATACCCTTGTCGCCCAGGTCGAGCAAGGCGTTGAGGCGCTTACGGTCAAAGGGCGCCTGCTCGCCGGTACCCTGGAGCTCGATCATCTCACCGGTATCGGTGGCGACGAGGTTCATGTCGACCTCGGCATGGCTGTCCTCGGAATAATCGAGGTCAAGCAGCGTATTGCCGTCGACAACGCCCATGGAGATGGCAGCCACCTGGCCGATAAGCGGGATGCGCTCGATCTTGCCCGCCTCGACCCACATAGCAAGGGCGTCGTGCAGCGCCACCCAGGCACCGGTAATGCTCGCCGTACGCGTGCCGCCATCCGCCTGGATCACATCGCAGTCGACGGTAACGGTGTACTCGCCGAGCGCCTTCATGTTGACGACGGTACGCAGGCTGCGGCCAATGAGGCGCTCAATCTCCATGGAGCGGCCCTTGCGGTTGGCGTGCTCGCGCTTGCAGCGCTTGCCGGTCGATGCCGGCAGCATGGCATACTCTGCGGTTACCCAACCGGCCTTGGCACCCTTGCGCCAGCCCGGCACGCCCTCCTCGATGGTGGCGGCACAAAGCACGCGCGTGTCACCGAACTCGGCAAAACACGAGCCGTGGGCGTGCTTCATGACGCCACGGGTGAGCTTAACGGGGCGCAACTCGTTGGCGGCGCGACCGTTGGCGCGGTTGACCTGCATGTACTCCATAGAAAAATCCTTTCGGCAAAAGGTGTGGCGAAGGCTCTGACGGCGGCCTTACATCTATTTCAGCTCATCGATATCGATATGCTCAATGCTCTTGAGCGGCTGACCAAAGATAAAGCTGCCCGCCACCGCAAACTCGGCAATGTTATCGGCCGTCGTGGCAAAACGATGCTGCGGCTCGGCGGCGTCGCCCGCCAGCTGCTCGCGGCGCGTGAGAATATCGGTCAGCTCGCGCGTGGTCTCCTCGGCGGAACTCACGACGCGCACCCCAGACCCCAGCGCATGGCGGATAGGTCCCACCAACAGCGGAAAATGCGTACAGCCGAGCACCACGGTATCGATACCGTGGTCGCGCAGTGGCTCAACCGTGGCACCCACCAGCGCACGCACGGCAGGCGTATCGAAGATGTCCTCGTTCTCGAGCCACTGCTCTTGCAGATGCGCACCCGAGGCGAGCTCGTGTTCGACAACCTCGACAAAGCTCGAGGCGGGGCAGCCGTATACGTCGACGCCGGCATCTAGATCCTGAATGGCGCGCGTGTAAGCGCCCGAGCGAATGGTGAGGTTGGTGGCGAGCACGCCCACGCGACGCGAACGGGTGCTGTTGATTGCCGCACGGGCACCCGGCGCGATCACGCCGATCACGGGAACGTCGAGCACCTGCTGGGCCAGACGCAAGGCCGCAGCTGTCGCCGTGTTGCAGGCGATGACCATAATCTTGACGTCGTGCTTCGACAGCCAACGGCCCGCCTGCAACGCAAACGAGCGCACCTCATCCTCGGTGCGCGTGCCGTAGGGGCAGCGTTTGGTGTCGCCGAAGTAGTAGACGGACTCATGCGGCAGCGCCGTCGCGATGGCGCGCGCAACCGTCAGACCGCCCAAACCAGAATCGAACACGCCAATCGGGCGCGTGTCGCCTGCCGGATTCTCGATATCGGACATTACCTCACCAGTCTCTCTCGAAAAGACATGTCCAAGTGCGGCGACGCCGCGCTACGAACGCGCCGCGACCAGCAGCTCTGCCGTCGCCGCCCAACCGTCGACAATTTTGCCGCGCGTAACGAAAGCGTTCTCGCAAGCAGCCAGGAACTCGGGCGCGCCGGCGCTCGTCAGGCCATTCTCGACCAGGCAGAACGTGCCCACGTGATCGGCCATGTAGAAGTCGGACTCGGAATCGCCGAGTGCGAGCGTCTCCTCGCGCTCGATCCCCAGGTGCTCGCAGAAGCGCGCAATGGCGACACCTTTGTTGAGGCCCGCGGGGTTGATGTTGAATGCGCGACCGTCCTCGACGCGATCGAGCTCGAGCGTCGTCGGCTTGGACAGATGCGTCAGGTGACCGTTACAGGCCCACACCAGGCCGCAGCCGGCCTCGTCGAGAATGGCCTGCGCCTCGTCATCGGGAATGTCGCCGCGCATGCCGACGGTGACCTCGCGGTACTTGTAGCCGGTCGACATGTCGTTGTGGTACTCGATCTTGTGCGGCCAGCGGGCGAGGATCTTCTCGCACACGCCGGTCTGCTCGATCACCTGATGTGGAGTAAGGCCGCAGACGGGGTCGTAAGGCATGTCGCCGGTCAGATACTCCCAATCGTTGGCCTTGAGGTCGTACATAACCAGGCCGCCCATCTCACCAATGTAGGAGTTGAGGCCGAGCACGCGCGCGTCCTCGTGGATCATTGTGCGGTTGCGGCCCGAGGTGGGAACCACCTGAATACCAGCGCGAGCGAGCGCCACGACGGCCTCGACGAGTTTGGTCGAAGGGTCGCCGTCGTTGTCGCGCAGCACGCACGAGCCGGGTGCGAGCATCGTGGCATCCAGGTCGGTAAAGACGTACTTGACCTTGGCCAAGCGCTCGCGCATCTCGCCCGAAAGCTCGGCAACGGTCGGCAGGGTGTTGTGGGACATGGTTACTCCATTACGTAGAAGGGGCTTCTGGTCTTAGGCGGCGCGCCTCGCTTGAGGGGAAACGCGCTTGCAGCGACAGCGCACTCAGGGCGCCGCCGCCATCATGGTTCATTAGTCAAACTGGGTAACATCGATTAGGCGATTGGCCAGCGAAAGGTCGCTCTCGATGGGCACGAACTCGTCGCCCACGTGCATGAGCTCCTCGTCACCCTTTGCCAGCAGCAAGACAATGGTAGGAGCATTGGGGTTGATGTACTCCTCGCGCGCCGCCTTGAACGCCGCATGCACAGCGGCTTCGCGATCGAGGATGATCTTGTTCGGCGTATCATCGGGAACATGTTCGGCAAGCTCGCGACAGACCTTCATCGGGTCCTCGTGAGCCGGGTCCTCGTTGGCAAAAATCATCAGGTCGGAATATGGTGCGGCCTCGCGCGGAAGCTGCTCGCGGCGCTCCTGCGCCTTGCCGCCGGCAGCGCCAAACACCGCGATGACCGGGCTGGCGGGAAACGCGCGCTTCACCGACGAGAAAAGCGAGCGGAACGAAAGCTGGTTGTGCGCGTAGTCGACGACACAAATCACGCGGCCGTCCTTCGACTCCACGACCTCCATACGGCCCGGCACACGCAGTTTGGAGAGGCCCTTCTTGATGGCATCGATACCGATGCCGATCTCGCGCGCAGCGGCGATAGCGACCAGCGCGTTCTCCACGTTAAAGTCTCCCGCGATACCCAGCAGGACCTTCTCCCCCGCCTCGGACTCGTCGGCACACAGGCCATGCAAGTTGAACTCGATGCTAAAGCCGACCATGCGTACGTCGCTCGCCCACAGGCTTGCCTCGGGATGCTCGACGCCAACGGTCACCAAGCGCTCGGCCGTCGACGCTGCCTCCAGCACACGGTCGACCTCTTCGGTGCCCAGATTCACCACGGCGGTCTTTGCCTGGTCAAAGATCCTGAGTTTGCTCTCAAAATAATCCTCAAACGTGGGGTGTTCGATCGGCGAGATGTGGTCGCGGCCGATGTTGAGGAAGCACGCCACGTCAAACGGCAAATTCTCGACGCGTTGGTACTTGAGCGCCTGGCTCGAAACCTCCATGACCATGGACTGGCGACCGGACGTGCGGCAGTTGGCGATATGGCGCCAGACCTCGGGGGCCTCGGGCGTAGTATTGGTGCTCTCGTAGCACTCGATGCCATCGTCGGTACTCACCGAGCCGATCATGCCGCAGGACTCGCCCGCCGCCTTGATAATCGACTGGAGCATAAAAGCGGCCGTGGTCTTTCCCTTGGTACCGGTGATGCCCACGATCTTGACGTCGTGGTCGGGACGGTCGTAGACCTCCGGCGGCAACAGGGCCATGGCCGTGCGAACACTATCAACAACCAGCATCGCAGCACCGCTCTCCTGCGCCAGCGGCTCCAGAGACTCGACCAGCGACTCCTCGCACACAAATGCGACGGCGCCCGCATCGAGCGCCATGCTCAAAAACGCGGGCTTAAAGGCAGCGCCTTTGCAAAAGAACACGTCACCTGCCGAGACCGCGCGCGAATCAAACGAGCAGCCGGTCACGGCACGCTCGTCAACCTGCTCTGATGCGCGCAGCTCACCGCACACATCGAGAAGCTTGGCAAGCGTATCGACCGTGGTCACGGTCGCGGAATCCGAATGGTGCATCTTTCACCTTTCTCAGCCATTTGGCAGGGACGGTTTTTATAGTAACTGAAACGCACCCACGCAAAAACGGCTCCCGGAGGAGCCGTTACGCGCAGGCGTTCGTAAGCCGAGGCTAGGCAGCCTGAACAGCGGGCTGGTCCTCGTCGATAAAGAAGCGCTTGTACCACACCAGGAACACGAGCGGCGTATAGATCTTGCGCTGGAAATCGCCCTTGCCCGCAAAGTGCAGATCGAGCAGGTGCATGAGCTCGTCGGTATCGAAGAACTCGCTTGCCCACGGCGCGGTGAAGTACTCCTTGACATAGTCGTACCACTTTTGCTCGCGCAGCCAGTAGACAATCGGCACCGGGAAGCCCACCTTGGGACGGGTGGCCCACTCATCGGGCAGCGACTTGTTGGCAGCGTGGCGGAGTACTTGTTTGTTGCCGTTCTCGTTGATGCGGTAGCGGTCGGGAATGTGCTCGGCGAACTCCATGACTTTGCGGTCCAGGAAGGGCACGCGCAGCTCCAGCGAGTGCGCCATGCACATCTTGTCGGCCTTGAGCAGAATGTCGCCCGGGAGCCACATGTTCATGTCCAGGTACTGCTTCTTGACCAGCTCGGGCTGACCCTTCACGCGCGCATAGATGGGAGCGGCAAGCTCGAAGGCGCCATCGCCGGTGTTGTACTCGGGCTTGAGCACGCCGTCGACCTCGCGCTCCGGCCATACCAGAGCCTGTCCCAGGAACGACTTCTCGGGGATCTCGGCACCCTTGACCAGGAAGTTATGTCCCTTGAAGTACGGCATATGCAACGCCAGGTTACCGAGCGCGCGACGGATGGGCAGTGGCACCATCTTTTTGTACTTGCGCACCGGAACCGTGTCCTCGTAGTAGGCGTAGCCGCCAAAGAGCTCGTCGGCGCCTTCGCCCGAAAGCACGACGGTAACATCCTTGCGCGCCATCTCGGCCAAGAACCACAGCGGCACAGACGACAGGTTGGACTGCGGCTCGTCCATGTGATACTGAATGTCCTCGAGTGCGCCAAAGAACTCGTCGGCGGTGATCATCTTGCGGACATTCTCGACGCCGAGCTTGTCGGATAGCTCCTTGGCGTAGTTAGTCTCGTTGAAATTCTTGTAATCGAAGCCCACCGAGAAGGTCTTGTCGGGCATGAGGCAAGCGGCGATGTAGCTGGAGTCGACGCCGCCGGAGAGGAACGACGCGACCTTGACGTCAGCGATGCGATGGGCCTCGACGCTCTCGTGCACGACCTCATCCAGCTCGTCGACGTACTCCTCGAACGGCTTCTCGACGGCAGAGTAATCGCAATCCCAGTAGCGCTCGATGTTCATCTTGCCGGTCGGGATATCGACGGTAAAGTAATGCGCCGGCGGCAGCTTGTAGACACCCTCGAAGAAGGTCTCCTCGGTTGCCGAATACTGCAGCGTCATGTACGGACGCAGGGCCTTTTTGTTGACCGCCTTGTGGAAGTGCGGGTAGTCCAGGAAGCTCTTAATCTCGGAACCGAAGAGCACGCCCGGAGCGCCGTCGCCCGCATCGGCCATGGGATAGTAGTAGAGCGGCTTGATGCCAAAGATATCGCGGGCGCCAAAAAGCTTATTCTTCTTCTTGTCCCAGATGACGAAGGCGTACATACCGCGCAAGCGATCGAGTACTGCCTCGCCCCACTCCTCATAGCCGTGCAGGAGGCTCTCGGTGTCGGCGCCGCAGTGGAACTTGTAGCCCTTGGCCTCGAGCTCGGAACGGAGTTCTTGGAAGTTGTAGATCTCGCCGTTGAAGACAATGACGACGCTACCGTCCTCATTGGCCATGGGCTGAGCGCCGGCCTCGGTCAGGTCGAGGATCGACAAGCGGCGGAAGCCGAGGGCAACGCGGCCGTCGATAAACTGGCCGCCCATGTCGGGACCACGATGGACGATGCGGTCCATCATCTTGGTGAGCACCTCGGATTGGTTATCCGTCCCACCGACAAAACCGACAAAACCGCACATATACTATCCCCTCTGCTGTTGCTGGGCATCAAATCGAATCAGTAGCTTTTGAGTATACCCGAGGGCGTAAAGAGGGGCGGAATGTTCAGGCAATCTCAACTGAATCAGCTCCGCTGTGACACGCGCGAGTTACCTTTAATGGATATGAGGTGAATGGGGCGATTGTTTTGCTATACTCTCTCCGCACGGGCGATTGGCGCAACGGTTAGCGCAGGTGCTTTACACGCACAAGGCTGGGGGTTCGAATCCCTCATCGCCCACCACCGATTTGGAAACGGTCCTCGAAAGGGGACCGTTTTTGTTTGCGCCCGGTGCATGGGATTCGAACCCGCCAGCACGTCCGTCACAAAGGCCGTGGCCAAAAAATGGCAAAAATGAGTACTGTTACTAATTTTGTAGCAGCGATTTTTTGGTTTCGCTGGGTAAATCTAGCCCTGAATCAGCGATTTGAAGCCTTTGCTAGCTGTTTCCCCATTAACATAACTGAACATGTGTGGTCTAACTAATCCTAGATAGTCGGTTTCATATGAGATTCAGCTGGTGACAGTACTCACATTTGGCATTTTTTGTCCAAAGGCTCTCCTGGCCATTGCAGATTTGTGGCAAAACGGGCTCCAGACCGCTGAATCGTGCCGCATATGGCACGTCCACAGTCCGGAACCCGGTTCAAATTGAGTTATTGCGCCGCGTTAGCCCAAGACACCCGACAGAATCTCGATCAGACTGTCCACGTCGGATTCCTCGCAGACGAGCGGCGGCAGGAAACGCAGCGTATGGGCACCCGTAGCGTTAATCACGGCACCGGCGGCCAGCGCGCGGGCAACAATATCATGCGCGTCGCCCGCGGCATCATCCAAATCACAGCCGAGCATCAAGCCGCGGCCACGCACCTCGGTCACGTTCGGCAGCTTGGCGAGCTTTGCCTCCATATAGGCGCCTACCTTGGCAGCATGGTCGGCATAATCGCCGCGCACGAGCGCGGAGAGCGTCGCGGCGCACGCCGCGACGGCCAAGCAGCTACCGCCAAAGGTCGAGCCATGATCGCCGGGCTTAAAGACGTCGGCAATCTCCTTCTTTGCCACCACGGCGCCCATGGGCACACCGTCGGCGATGCCCTTGGCAAGACTCATGATGTCGGGCTCCAGGCCATAGGTCTGGAACGCGAACGGTTTGCCCGTGCGGAAGATTCCGCACTGCACCTCATCGGCGATCAGCACAGCACCCGCCTCGTGCGCCAAGTCGCGCGCCGCCGCCATAAACTCCTCGGTCATGGGATGCACGCCGCTCTCGCCCTGGATCGGCTCGAACATCACGGCGCAGATTTCACTTCCCATCTGCTTAAAGATTGCGCGCAGCTCGTCGACATCGTTGGGCGTGCAGGCAACAAAACCACCCGGCAGCGGGCGGAAGCTGTCCTGCAGCCAATCTTGCATGGTAGCGGCGATGGTCTCGAGCGTACGGCCATGGAAACCGCCGCGCATACACACGATGGTATTGCCGCCGTTTCCGGCACGCTTGGCGTACAGGCGCGCGAGCTTCATCGAGCCCTCGTTGGCCTCGGCACCGGAATTGGCAAAGAACGTCTCCCACACCTGCTCGCCCGCAGCCGGAGCACCGAGCGCCGCGGCCGTGGTCTCGTCACCAGCGGCAATCGCGTCGGCAAGCACGCGCGCACCGTCCGCATCGTCGTTGGCGAGCTTGGACAGCAGCGCCGCAACCTGTCCGCGCTGCTCAATGTAGAAGTAATTGGAGACGTGCAGAAGCTTTTTCGTCTGCGCCTCGAGCGCCGACAGCACGGCCGGGTTGCCGTGGCCCAGGCTGCACACGCCAATGCCAGCAAGGAAGTCGAGGTACTCACGGCCATCGTCGCCGGTGAGCTTCATGCCGTGGCCTTCGACAAACTCGACCGGCGAGCGGCCAAAGGTGTGCATAACGTAATGGGATTCGAGCGATTGTTGAGCTGCAAGTGACATGAGATGCCTTTCGTTAAGCGCCAGGTGACGCGGACTGTGGGTGTAACGGTATGGCGATTTCTAACCGGCTAGACCGTCTGGAGCTTCTCGACCTCGTCGAGGTTCTCGGTCAGGCGCGCCGCAAAGGTCGAAAGCGGATGCGGGTGCGTATCGAACTCGTAGGCCGTCTCGGTGGAATGGATCACGGTGCCGACGCCGGCATCGGTCAGCAGCTCCAGGAGCAGCGAATGCGGCGTAGTACCGTTAATGATGTGGGCGCGAAATACGCCGCCAGCAAGCGCATCGACGGCCGCACGTAGCTTGGGAATCATGCCCTTATCGACCTCGCCACCGTAGAGCATCTCGTTAACCTCGTCGAGCGTTAGGTTGGAGATAAGCGAGTCCTTGTCGCTAAAGTCCTTGTACAGGCCGTCGACGTCAGTCAAAAAAATCGCCTTGTGCGCGTGGAGCGCCGCGGCAACGGCACCGGCGGCGGTGTCGGCATTGATGTTGAAGAAGCCGCCGTCCTCCCCTGCCGCGACGGTAGCGATGACGGGGATGTACTCGCTATCGAGTAAGCGCTCGATATAGTCGGTGTTGACGTGCGTCACTTTGCCCACGCGACCGAGCTCGGGGTCGAGCGGCTCGGCGATGAGCGTGCCGGCATCGCTGCCCGACACGCCTACGGCCAAATTACCGTGGTGGTTGATGGCAGCGACCAGCTCCTGGTTAACCTTGCCGCCCAGCACCTCGCGCACGATATCCATGGTCGCCGGCGTAGTCACGCGCTGCCCGTTCTTAAATTTGACAGGGATGTCATAGTGGCTGAGTGCCTCGTTGATGGCCTTGCCGCCGCCATGCACAATGACGGGGCGCATGCCGATGATCTTGAGCAAAACGATGTCACTCATCACGTCGCGGCGCAGTTGCTCGTCAACCATGGCGGCTCCGCCATATTTGATAACGACCGTCTTGCCGGTCAGGTTTTTAATCCACGGCAGCGCTTCGAACAGCAGCTGCGCGGTTGCTTCGTTGGATTCGCTCGAACGACAATCGCGTGCGAATTTCATAATCTGCCTCGTCTTTCATATCGTTATCGCGCCGTGCTCCGCTGTCCGCAATCGCGGCAAGATGCGCAGCGTGCCCGGAATCTAGGAACGGTAGTCGCCGTTGATGGAGATGTACTCATGCGTGAGGTCGCAGGTCCACACGGTCGTTGCCGCGTCGCCTGCGCCCAGGTCGGCCGAGATCACGATCTCGGGCGCCTCGAAACGTCGTAGAGCCTCGTCCTCGTCAAAGGGAACAGTCAGACCGTCGCGACAGACAGGCATGCCCATCATGTCGATGGAAACGTCTTCCTGATTAAACTTCACGCCGCACTTGCCAAGCGCCATAGCAACGCGGCCCCAGTTGCAGTCGTGGCCGGCGATGCAGGTCTTAACGAGCGGCGAGTTGGCAACGGCACGGGCGGCGATATCGGCCTCCTCGTCGTTCACGGCGCCGGTAACGTTGACTGCAACAAGCTTGGATGCGCCCTCACCATCGGCGGCAATATTGCGCGCCAGGCTCTCGCACACCTCGTGCACGGCAAATGCCAACTCGTCAAAAGCATCGGAGCCCTCGACGATAGGCTCGGCATCTGCGGCAGCGGCACCGGAGGCAAGCATGATGCAGGTGTCGTTGGTCGAGGTGTCGGAATCGACCGTTACCTTGTTAAAGGTCTGCTTGACGGTCGAGAGCAGCAGGGCATGAAGTGCCGCAGGCTCGACGGGGGCATCGGTGGTGATAACTGCGATCATGGTGGCCATGTTGGGCATGATCATGCCCGAGCCCTTGCACATTCCGCCTACCGTATAGACATTGCCCGCATGACCCGCAGCATCACTGACGTAGGACACGGCGTACTCCTTGGAGTGCGTGTCGGTCGTCATGATGGCGCGAGCGGCATCGGCGCCACCGTGGGCGGAGAGCGCCTCGTAGGCAGCAGGAATGGCGGTCTCAAACGTGTCGATCGGCAGAATCTGGCCAATTACACCCGTGGAGGCAACCAGAATCTGCTGAGGCTCGCAGCCGATGACCTGCGATGCGATGCTGCACGTCTCGCGCGCGCATGCAAGGCCGGTCTCACCCGTGGCGGCGTTGGCATTGCCAGAGTTGACCGAAATGCCGGCGATGATACCGTACCCCTTGTCGGTACCGCCCAGGTTGGCACGGCTCACCTGCACGGGCGCCGCGCAAAAGCGGTTAGTCGTAAACACGCCGGCACCGGGACAGGGTTTATCGGGCACGACGAGCGCGTAATCCAGACGCTCGGGGTTCTTGCGGAACCCAGCTTGGATGCCTGCAGCCTTAAAACCAGCCGCAGCCGTAACGCCACCCTCGACGGCGCGAATCTTGATATCAAACAGCTCGGTATTCATCGTCTTTATGACTCCTTATGTCAAACAAAAAACGGACATCGGTTGGTGCGCCATGCCAGTCGTGATCATGAGACCAGCTTAAGAGTGGCGCCCCACTCGATGCCCGACTACCAAATCGTTAACAATCGAATGTGCTACACCGGGCACGCCACTGTGGGCAAGCCTCGTCGCTCGTCAAAGCCAAAGACGATATTGGCGCACTGGACCGCTTGGCCCGCAGCGCCCTTGCACAGATTGTCGATGGCGCCCGTCGCCACCAGCACGCCCGCGCGCTTGTTGAGCGCGAGGCCAATCTGGGCAGCGTTGGTGCCGACGACCGAAGCCGTCTTGGGCTGCTGGCCGGCATCGAGCACGCGCACAAAAGTGCGACCGGCGTAGAACTGCTTGTAATGGTCGACAACGTCCTCAAGGGTCAAGGTATCGATAGCCTGCGGCGCGAGCGGCAGCGTCACCGTGGAGAGCAGACCGCGCTTGAGCGGTGCCAGGTGCGGGGTAAAGACGACGCGATCGGTCAGGCCAAGGATTTGCTCAATCTCGGGCGTGTGGCGATGCTTGCCCACGCCGTAGGCCTCCAAGTTCTCATCGGCGCTGCAAAAATGGGTGCGGGCGTTGCAGGACTTACCGGCGCCCGTCACGCCGCTAATGGCATCGACAATCACGGGACCGTTCTCGGCCACCCAGCCCGCGCGCACGGCGGGCGCGGCGGCAAGGCTCGTTGCGGTGGGATAGCAACCGGCGCAGGCGACCAGCACGGGTTTGCCGTCGGCATGGTCGGATGCGGCGGTCTCCAAGTCCTGGCAGAACAGCTCGGGCAGACCGAAGGCACGGGTCTTGAGCAGCTCGGGGCTCGTATGCTCGGCGGCATACCAAGCCTCAAAAACGGACGCGTCGTTCAGACGGTAGTCGGCCGAAAGATCAAAGCAGGAGACGCCCGATGCAAGCAGCGCGGGCACCTGTGCCATGGCAGCCGTGTGCGGCACGGCCAAAAAGACCGCGTCGCAGTTCTTGAGCTCAGGGGCATCATGCGTCGTAAAGACAAGATCGCTTACGCCGGTGAAGCTCGGGTGCACCGCAGACAACGGCTGGCCGGCATCGGCGTTGGACGTAATGGCAGCAAGTTCAAACTCGGGATGACCGAGGACGAGGCGAATGAGCTCGGCTCCGGCATATCCAGCCGCGCCGACGATTCCAACCTTCAAAGACATATCAGACTCCTTGTCTGCAATTTATGCACCGATGCGCATTTCGCAGCGGTCGTTATGAAGTGGGTTGAAACTTTAGCACCAAAAGATGCATGAATACGTAAATGGCTTGCATATTCATGCATTGAAACATTCCCGACACATTCGCTTGAAGGAATTGACAAATAGAGCGGGCCCCGTATTGACCGACGCTCCTAACGGCGCCGGGCAATACGGGGCCCGCCCATGCGAAAACCAAGTTGTTAGGATGAGCCAGCTGGCTAGAGCTCGACCGGCACCCATTCGTCATGATTGCAGATAAAAGCCTCGGGATCCTCGACGCTAAAGAAGACGAGCGTGGGGTCGTTAGGCCCCTCATAGTGCTCGCCCAGGCGCTCTAGATGCTTCCACCCGGCTTCGCGCATTTCGTCTAAAGCCCGGTCATCCAAGCCAGCGCGCCCGCGCAAGATGAGCCAGCCATGGCCCGGCCACCAACTCGTGGCCTCAAAGCGCTGGTTTTGCAGCAGCTCCTGCCACACATCTTTAGTGCGCGCTGTCACAAACCACAGCTTGCCATCCTGAATCTGTGCAAACGAGAACGGACGCACATGTGGCTGCCCGTCCACGCTCGTCGCCAGATACCACGCCGGCACCGACGTCAGATACTCCAAAACCGTATTCAATCCGTCCACGTCTCCTCCTTGTACTAGCCAGTTTGAGAGTCTGGTTTGTGCTTGCTAGAGCTCCAGGCGCTCCTCGCTGCCGTCGATATCACAAAAGCGCGCGGCAATGTTGCGGACCGAAAAGAAGGCAAGGCGGCCGTCGTTGGCGCTATCGTGTTGCTCGCCAATGCCCACCATGTGCTTAAAACCCGCTTGACGCACCTTATCGCTCGCAACCGCGTCGTCCTCAAGTGCGGCTTCGCCGGTCAATACGATCCAACATTCCCCCGGCTTCCAGCCCGAGAGCTCAAACTTGGGATTCGCGCTCAACTCCGCCCACACGTCCTTGTCGCGCGACGTGCAAAACCACAGCTTACCGTCATCGACCATGGCAAACGAAAACGGCCTCACGCGGGGCTGATGCCCGTCGCTCGCATCGGTCGTGGCCAGATACCACGCCGGAATGCGCCTGAGATACGAGCAGGCGCGCTCAAGCTGAGCTGTGCGGTCGTTGTCGGTCATAGGGACCCCTTTCTTGCGCTCGAATCGCGCCTAAACAAGTTGAAGGTTGACGACGATGACACACGCAAACAGCAGCATCGTCACCACCGCAGCCAGCGCATCCCCGCGGCGAAATGCAAGCGCATGCAGACGCGTGCGGCCCTGCTCGCCGTGATAGCAGCGTGCATCCATGGCGGCAGACAGCGTCTCGGCATGACGGAACACGCCCGTGAACAGTGGAATCGCCACACTGCCGAGCATACGCACGCCGCCGAGCGGGCCACCCGTTACGCGTGCACCGCGGCTTGCCTGCGCGTCCGCCGTCTGCTTCATCTCGGTGGCGAACTGCGGCATAAAGCGCAACGCGATGCCCATGATCATGCCGAGCTCATGCGCCGGAAGCCCCACGCGCGCAAACGGTGCGAGCAGACGCTCAAAGCCCGCGGTGAGGTCGAGCGTCGGTGTGGTGAGCGTAATGGCGCTCATGCCGGCCATCATCAGGGTCAGGCGACACGCCATAAAGGCGGCAGAACGCAGTGAGCCCTCGCTTATCTGCAGAAAGCCGCGCTGCCACAGGATGCGCCCACTCTGATCGGTAAACAAGTTGAGCACCGCGACCACGACGACGATTGCCAGCAGCGGCGCCATCGACGACAGAACGCGACGAGCCGGCACCCGGGACACGACATAGATCAGCACAACGAAAATTGCGACAGGGGCCAGTCCGCGGAAGCCACCGACGGTCAGCGTCGTGATTAAAAACACAAAGCCCAGGAGCAGCTTGGTGCGCGGATCCAGGCGATGGATCGCACTATCGCCGGGATAGTAGCTGCCAAACGAAAACGCCTCCATTAGCAGCCCTCCTCTCGCGCGACCGTCTTGGATTTAGCAATGTCCGCGACGTTAGAAGGACCGTCCGAGCGACCGATTAGCAGGTCCACCAACTCGTCTGCCAGCGACTCAACCGTATAGAGCCCGCCGCAACGCAGCGGCACGCCCGCTTCCGCGAGCGCCAACGCCATGCGCTGGGCGGCGGGAACGCCCAAGCCGATCGACTTGAGCTCATCGGCATGTGCAAACACCTGCGCGGGGGTTCCCTCGGCAAACACCGCACCTTCGTTCATCACGACGATGCGGTCGCAGCAGTTGGCCAGGTCATCCATACTGTGTGAGACCATGACGACGGTCAGGCCCCCATGGTGAAGTCGATCGATGAGCTCCAGGAAATCACTGCGCGCCGCCGGATCGAGCCCCGCCATGGGTTCATCGAGCACCAGGACCTCGGGCTCCATGGCGAGCACGCCGGCGAATGCCACACGCCGTTGCTGACCGCCCGAAAGCTCAAAGGGACTCTTGTCGCCGACCGTGGAAAGATCGAGGCCCACGCGCGAGAGTGATGACTCGACACGACGGTCGACTTCATCTTGCGGCAAGCCAAGGTTGTGCGGACCAAACGCCACGTCCTGCGCCACGGTTTCGGCAAACAGCTGACGCTCAGGATACTGAAATACCACGCCGACCTTGGCCTTAACCGCAGCGGCGTCTTTCTTGTTTGATAGGTCGAGCCCCAGCGCGCGAACGGATCCCTCCTGGGGGCGAATCAAACCGTTGAGATGCTGGACCAGCGTCGACTTACCCGAACCGGTATGACCTGCTAGCCCCAGGAACTCGCCGCGACGCACCGTCAGCGATACATCGCGCAGCGCCCACGGGCTGCTTGGGTCGTTTCCCCAAAGGGCTTGTTTGTTCGATTTGCCCGCAGTGGCCGAGCGCTTATGCCAGCGGCGGCGCTCGCGCGGACTGAGCGAATAACTGTACGAAACATGGGATAGTTCGATGACAGGCTCCGACGCGTTGCCCTCGTTGTCTACCGGAACAGTGCCGTCAGCGATTTCCAACTGGGACGCGGAAGGCCGCCCTGCGGTGTCTTCCCCACTCCGGTCGGCATATACCTGCGCAATCTCGGCGACCATATCCGCCTCGCGCACCTGCGCATGAACGGGCACGCCCTTCGCACGAAGCGCCATGCCCAAGCAGCGCGACGCCGGCATATCCAGGTTGAGCTCCACGAGCCCATCTGCCCGCGTCAGAATCTCCTCGGGCGTACCGAGCATGGCAACGCGCCCCGCCCGAAACACCGCGACACGATCGGCCTCGGCGGCCTCTTCCATAAAGTGCGTAATCATCACGATGGTCATGCCGCGTTCGTGCAGCACGTGACAGGCCTTCATAAGGCCCTTGCGCCCGCGCGGATCGAGCATCGAGGACGCCTCGTCCAAAATGAGCACGCGCGGTTCCATGGCGAGCACACCGGCAAGCGCCACACGCTGCTTTTGACCGCCCGAAAGCGCATGGGTCTCGTGGCGCTCAAAGCCCACCAGGCCCACGCCCTTCAGCGCCTCGCGTACGCGCTGCGCAATTTGCGCCGATGGCACGCCAAGGTTTTCGGGACCGAACGCAACGTCATCTTCGACAAGCGTTGCCACCAGCTGGTCGTCGGGATTCTGGAACACCATGCCTGCGGTCGAACGAATGTCGTAGACCAGCTCGGGATCGGACGCATCCATACCGTTGATACGTACCGTGCCCGCATCGGGCTGCAGCAGCGCATTCAGATGCTTGGCAAACGTCGACTTGCCCGACCCATTGCCACCGAGGATGCAGAAAAACTCCCCGTCCTCGATGTTCAGATCGACACCGTCGAGCGCCGACACGGCACCGTCATAGCTAAAGGAAACGCCCCGACACTCAATCATGCGCGGCCTTTGACCTGGTCCTTTTTAGGCGTGATGAGGTTGGAGACTGCTTTATACACCGCTAGCGTCAACACCGAGTTAAGCACGGTCTTGATAAGGTTGAACGGCAGCACGGCAGGAATCATAAGCGGGGCGATCACATCGACCGAGCCATACCAGAACCATACGCCAATGGTAAGGTTTGCGACCATAGACAACGCCGTAGCGGCAATGACGCCGAGCACCAGACCAATCACGGCACCCTTATAGGTATGCATCTTCTGGTACACGATAGCCGCGGGCAGAATGTAGCCCAGCGTAGCAACCAGGTTCATAAGTGCGCCGACCCAATCGCCCGTGGTAAGCGCATGGATAACAATCGCCATAGCGGCAACAGCAGTACCGGCGCCAGGACCATACGCAAAACCGCACACCATCGCCGGCACCAGCGACGGGTCATACGTCAAAAACGGCGCCGAAGGAAGGATAGGCAGCTGCACGTACATAAACAGGGCGCCCAAGGCACACATCAGCGCCATGGTAACGAGCTGTTTGGTGCTCCACCTATTCGTGTTCTCAAAATGGATATGCTGCGACTGTTCAGACATAAGATCACCTGCCTCTTTCATCCGGACTCTAACCGTTGGTACTGGGATCTCACCAGTTCAGCCGGCATGCGAACCAACGCACACACGGGTCGCGGACTCATCGGCTCGGCCGCAGGCACCTCGACTGCGCCACGGCACCCCTTTAGCACCGCCCGATTTACCGCCAGTGGGGAATTTCACCCCGCCCTGAAACAGCAATTGCAAGTGTAGCACCAGTAGGCTTTCGCGCAAGTATGCCAAGGGTAATTTATGGCGGGGGAAACGCTCTAGAAATGCGGCCGGGACAGAGCAGCGCGACAATAACGTACCCGCCCATCCCAAAGTGCTGCGCTTTTCGCGGCAAAGCCGCGAAACAGCAAAAGGGAAAAGCCACCGCAACAACCACGTTCCCCATCCATCCCAAAGTAGCGCGCCTTTCGCGCAAAGCGCGAAACAGCGAAGGGGACACGTATCCCT
>CAJKCG010000012.1:0-68278 GCA_905198355.1 uncultured Collinsella sp.
GGGCCGCCTGACCTTCACGCGCGACATGGCCGAGGCCATCTTCCACGTGCTGGGGACGCACGCCCCCTACGGGACCTATAACTGCACCGGCTCCGGTGCCGTGAAGAGCTGGGCCGATATCGCCCGCGCCGTCTTCGAGGCCGCCAACGGCAACGGGGAGAAGGTCGTGCCGGTTTCGACCGCCGACTACTACGCGAATGCCGCCGGCCCCATCGCCCCGCGCCCGGTCCACTCCGCGCTCGACCTGTCCAGGCTCGAGGCCGCCGGCTTCCACATGCCCGACTGGGAGGAAGAGCTGGGGGAGTACCTCAAGGCTTTCGCCATACAGGATGGTGAAGCCTGATGTTTGGTCAATATGGTCCTTCCGAGACGTTTAAAAATGTGTGGGCGCTGCTTCTCACCAAGGTGTTGTTCCCTGGTGCGAGACTTGTCCGCCGCCCCTTTTACCTTCGTGGTGGCAAGTGTCGCTTCGTTTATGGTGAGGGCTTCACCTGTGGTTATTCTTGTCGTTTCGACCTTGCTGGTGACGGCACCCCTCTAATTGTTGGCAAGAACTGCAAGATAAACGATCGAGTTCATATCTCTGCGCATGAGAGTGTCGTTATCGGAGACAACGTGCTCATGGCTTCGAATATTTTTATATCTGATAACAGTCATGGGTCCTATGACGACGATCCCTCGTTGCCTGATATGGCGCCCGATGATCGAAAGATCGTTACTAAGCCCGTGCGCATTGGCAATAACGTGTGGATAGGCGAAGGTGCAGCGGTGATGCCTGGTGTGAGCATTGGAAACGGCGTGATTATCGGTACCAATGCGGTGGTGACTCATGACGTTCCCGACAACGTAATCGTTGCCGGGGTTCCCGCTAAACCCATTAAACGATTTGTCGGTGAGGGGTGGCTTCCCAGTGGAAAACGGTAAGACCCCAAAGGTAAGCATCGTCGTCCCCATGTATAACGTGGGCGAATGCGCCGCGGCTTGTCTTCGCTCCCTTATGGGCCAGACGTATAAAAATATAGAAATTTTGGTCGTTGATGACGGGGCGACCGACAATACGGCAGATATCTGTGTCCGTACCATTGCAGATGACGATCGCGTTAAGCTTGTGCACAAGGAGAACGGAGGCCTATCCTCCGCTCGAAACTTCGGCCTTGCCTGCGCCACAGGTGACTTCGTTACATTTGTGGACGGTGACGACGTTCTGGACGAGAGGGCTGTAGGACATATGGTTGCCCTTGCGCAGAAGACCGGTGCGCCCCTTGTCACATGTGAATATAAGAAAATTGATTCGACTGAAGACTTTGGTTGTCAAGAGATTGGTGAAGGCAAGATCGTTTCCGGCGACGAACTTCTTGGAATGTTGCTTCTGCTTAACGGTGAGTCCGGCTCTGCCTGCGCGAAGCTGTACGCTAGGGAACTATTCCCACTCCTTGCGTTTCCCGAGGGGCAACTGTTCGAGGACTTTGGCGTTGAAGCTACTGTCTTCTCTAGCGTTGATAAGGCTTGTATTTCTGGCGCAGAGCTTTATGGCTATCTTGCCCGCGAGGGTTCCATTACTACGAATAAGAAATACGAAGACAAACACCTTGAGGGCATGGAAGCGTCTTTGTCAACTGTGAGAGACGTGGTTGATGATAGACCTGAGTTGAAAGATGCGTTTGCTTGCTTTGAGGCTTTTTGCTCTCTTCGCGTTGCGTCGAGGCTGGATTTGAATAAATGCATCGACAGGCGCAAGGCTAAGGCTTATATCCTTAATGCGAGGAAACGCTGCAGGAAGGTCGCCGGCAACCCTCTTGCGAGCAAGACTTGGCGCATTCGCTGCGGGCTTTTTGCATCTTCGCCAGCACTTCATAATCTTGTATACAGCCTTTACGGCAACTTGACCGGAAAGGTCGTAGGATGATGGATACACTCGAGCTTGATTTGTCAAACTCGCATCGCATTGCTCCTCGCAAATCTGACGCCGGTGCATATAACAACGCCTATTTTCTCCTCGCCCTTCTATCATGCTTTCTCTTTCCTTTTGCTTCGATTTTCTTCATTATTCTTTATATTAGGTCCGAGAAGCATTCGAGTGTGGGCCTGGCGATTCTTGTTGGTCTTTGCTCTGGCGCAATTGCCTATGGGGTTAATACGACATTAATGGCTGACATTGATCGATATACCAACAGTCTGCCTATCTTTCGTGAGACATCATTTTGGGACCTCCTTTCAATCAAGGGTGTCTATTCCTCTGTGGGGTCTTATGGTTACAACCTTTTTGCTTGGATTGTTTCGAGATTTAATGATGACCATCTTCTGCGAAGCGCAGTTACAGCAACTTTTTACTCAGTCTTGGCCTTTATT
Source organism: uncultured Collinsella sp. (assembly GCA_905198355.1). Lineage (GTDB taxonomy): Bacteria > Actinomycetota > Coriobacteriia > Coriobacteriales > Coriobacteriaceae > Collinsella. The sequence goes on from CAJKCG010000012.1 coordinate 2,350, forward strand.
GTTGACGATTATGCCGCGCTTCAGGGGTGGTCGTTTAGGAGGACTTGTGCCGCCCTTTTGATTTCAGTGGCAATCCCACCGTTTTTCAACGTTCTCTCTTATGCAAAAAGTACCCCGGCTTTTTCGTTGCTTCTGTTGGCACTCTATTTGGACTTTGGGAAGCGTACCGGGCCGGTTGTATTGATTTTGCTTTACGCCTTTGCCGCCTCTACTCATTCATCTGTTTTACCGGTGATAGCTTTAAGAGTTGTGCTGCTTTTCGTAAAAAATGAGATTGCCATTTACGGCATCAGTCTTGCATTACTTCCTTTATCAAATATGCTTTCCGCCGCCTTACCGGCCTCCTTCAGGACGATACCTGTTCTTTCTCTATTTATGAGCGCTTTGGATAAGTTTTCTGTATATAGCGAGTTCAGCGATTGGGGATGGGCCGCGGCATCTCAACATAGTGTGTTGCTTATGGGGTACCGATATTATTTTGAAGCTATCGCTGTTTTCTGCATCCTTTTGGTGTTTAGGCGTTACGACGTTTCTAAATCCGGTTTGCTTGTTTTTTCAGGCATTTGGTCTGCCCTATGCATTGCAGTTTCAGTATTTTTTGCCGCAGATGTTTTCTTTCGGTATGCGATGCCTTGCTCAACGTTGTTTGTCTTAGCTTCTTTGAGTCATAAGGATGATGCCGTAAATCTATTTATAGATATCGCACTTGCGATTATTGCGGTTATCGGTTTTGTCGTTCAGTGGGCTTATCTTGCAAGCGTCGCCGATATGTCCTGCTTTATTCTTCATGGTTTGTTCGGAGTTTAGTTTTGAGTTCTCAACACAAACATTTCTACAGCAATGTCGTTTGGCAGTACGGACTGCAGATTGTTAAGTACATTTTTCCCCTCATTACGCTGCCTTATCTGACTCGTGTGCTTCTGCCGGAGGGTTACGCGATCTACGCGTATGTTGTGTCGTTCATGACTTTCGCCCAGACTTTCGTCGATTTTGGCTTCAACCTTTCCGGTACTAAACGCATAGCAAAATCCGAGACTGTCGAAGAGGAGAACCGGGCTATCGGCGCTGTGACAGAGGCTCGCCTATTGCTTGGTGTAGTGACCGGCGCTGTCGTTGTTGTTGTGGCCTGGTTCATCCCCATTACTCATTCGAACATGCTATATACCATGCTTGCATTTGTTGCTGTATTCGGTAAGGCACTTGCTCCGGACTTTCTTTTCCAGGGACATGAAAACATGGGTCCATTGACGACTCGCTATTTTGTCTCGAAGGGTGTCTCTACTGCCTTGACGTTCGTCGTTGTCCATTCTATCGATGACATTCTGTGGATTCCTATTCTCGACATCCTTTCGAGCGTTATTGCCCTTGCCTGGTCTTTCATTTCCGCCAAGCGAATGTTCGGTACCACCATTACGTTCGTGCCCCTATGCGAGGCGCTTTCAGAGCTGAAGGTTTCCGCGCTCTATTGTTTCTCGAACATGGCCTCCGTCGTTTTTTCCGGTTTCACTACGCTTTTGATTGGTATCGTGATTACCAACAAGGCGATGATTTCCTACTGGTCCCTTGCTGTGACTGCAATTAATGCCATCCAGTCCCTTTATTCGCCAATTGTGAACAGTCTGTACCCCCATATGGTCAAGGGGAGTGACTACGGTTTTGCAAGGAAGTTGCTCCTAGTCTCTATACCCGTCCTGCTCATTGGCACCATCGCTTTCGCAGCACTTTCCGATGTAGTTATGCTCGTGCTCGGTGGCAAGGACTATCTATCAGGTTCCTGGGTTATCGCCTGGGCTTCACCCGTACTCGTGTTTTCCTTCTATGCAACGATGGTCGGCTGGCCGATTCTTGGCGCCTCTGGCAAAGTCACTGAGGTTACCTTCACCACAGTTGGATCTGCTGTATTTTGCATTGTTTCGCTTTTGACCGTGTCTGCAATAGGAGTCGCAAGTTTGCAGGTCATTTGCATCATCCGTTGCCTTACTGAGGCAATTATGTGCGTGAGTCGCATTTGGCTCGCGCGCGGATACTTGTTTCCGTCTCGAAGTGTTACCGCCGATTGCGAAAGGTAAGGAATAAGAAATGAAAAAGTGTGTCGGTATATTGTCACGCCATGCAGTGCCGAACTACGGTTCCATTCTGCAAGCATATGCCCTTCAGGATGCGTTCGCCTCAATGGGTATCAATGCTGAGTATGTTGACTACCGCATCCCCCGGGACTTTCCTTTAGCAGATGCCATGAGGACCTCTGGCGCGCTCGGTCCGATTCGTGCGATTCCAAAAGCGATTGGTGCCCGTAAGTTCGAGGCGATGAGGAGTGATTTGTTGAGGCAGAGCCGTAGGGTTACCGACTCAGAAGAGCTCGGTAAGCTTCTTGCGGAGTATCCTGTCCTTTGTGTGGGAGGCGACCAAGTGTGGAACATCATGTCTGATGGAAACATCGAGGGCGCCTACCTTTTGGAGAGCGCATCAGACGATGCCTACAAGTTCTCCTTCTCTTCCTCCTTTGGTAAAAATGGCCTCGATCCACGCGAACGCGAACGTGCCGCCAAAGCGTTTGCGCGCTTTGATAGGCTTTCAGTGCGCGAGGAAAGTGGGCAGAAAACTCTTGAGGAAATGGGACTTGAGGCGCAAACCGTTGTTGACCCCGTGCACCTGCTCTCAAAGGAGGCCTGGTTTGATCGTGTTGAGCCTCGTGCTCCCCGTGGGGTGAATGGGAAGTACTGCCTGATCTACAACCTGCATCCAAGCGATGCATTCGACCGCTATTCTGCTGCCGCATGCAAGTCACTCGGCCTCGAGGTCGTTAGCATTCGTCCGTCGCTTCGTAAGACGATGGGGAAGAATTTGTTCTACCCGTCGCTTCATGAATTCCTTTGGCTGTTTGACAATGCTACCTGCGTGCTCACGGACTCATTCCACGGGACTGCTTTTTCGTTGCTGTTCAATACGCCCTTTGTCGATATTCTGCCTGAGCAGTATGCGGAGCGTAACAAAGCAATTCTTTCTCGCTACGGGTTGGATTCCCGCATAAGCACGGAGCTTCAGCCAGAAGAGCTTTGCCTCAATGATTTTGATTGGGCGGGCGTCAATGAGTCACTTGCCGTCAACCATGAGTCCTCCTTGGAGTTCCTTTGTGACACCGTTGGCGAGTTCTCCGCCTGTCTTGCTCGCTAGAATAATGAATGGAAGGTCGTATTTTGAGTCAGCCATCTGTTTCCATCATCGTCGCCGTTTACAAATCTGAACAATTTCTGCCGAAGCTTCTTCATTCCTTTGAGGTTCAAACCCATAAGAATCTCCAGATTATTCTCGTTGACGATGGTTCTCCCGATGACAGCGGTCGCATCTGTGATGACTATGCTACACGTGACCCTAGGGCTATTGTTATTCACAAGCCTAATGGCGGCACTTGCTCCGCTAGGAATGCGGGACTTGGTGTCGCGACGGGTGACTATCTCATGATTGTGGACGGTGACGACTGGCTGGAGCCCGATTGCGTCGAATATTTGGTCGACTTGGCAGAGAACACCGGCTCCGACATGTCCTACTCGGTGAATCTCTTTACAACGCGCGATAGGGAGCAGATTGTTGAGGATGTCCGAGAGACCTGGTCGGCAGAGCGCGCTACCTCTGCCATCATCTATCCCTTTATGAGACTAGGGCCTTGGAATAAGTTGTACAAACGCTCCGTAGTTGTCGACAACAATATTTCGTTTTCCGTTCCTTGGTTTGGCGAGGGTCTGTACTTTGCTACCGAGGTTGCACAGCACTCTAATCATGTGGGCGTCGGTAGACGTAAGGTTTACAACTACCGTTTGAATAACATGGGTAGCGGTCTTACCAACTACAACGTTCAAAATGGCAAGAACGCCCTTGGAAATATTAAATTCATTAAAGAGAACTTGACTCTGGACACTCCGATGGTTCGCCACGCATGCGATTGGCATATCTGGCGAAACTACGAGTTCCTACTCACTCAGATAATAGGTGCGGATGAAATGGACTCCGAAGGTGAACTCGTGAAAGAATGTACGGCGTACGTTAGGAAGAACTGGCTGTCCGTGTTCAAGAACAGCGAGGTCGGCCGTTCCGAGAAAGTAAAGATTGCATGCTGCGGCATGGCACCCGTGCTTTACGCGAAGCTGGTCATAGATCGAAATCGGAAGGGGCTCGAGGCCGATAAAGGCAAGTTCATGGATGTCGAGGAGTAGGTGCATGGCGAATTTAAAGCACGCAATCAAGCAGGGCATCGTCGCTCTCAAAGCCAAGAATATACAGCCTGTGATGCAGACCGTCGGCGATGAATGCTTGCTCAAGGGGAAGACCGCCCTCGTAGTGGGAGGCTCAGGCGGTATCGGCAAGGCGGTCGCCAAGGCGTTCCTGAAGAACGGCGCGAATGTTGTCATCGCCGGCACTAGGCGCGCGAAGGTCGACAAGGTGGTGTTAGAGCTTGGCGGGAATTGCGCCGGGGTTGTTGTCGACCTTGCCGAGCCAGACACCTTTTCGAAAGTCATCGACGAGGCGGTGGCATTCTACGGCCCCATCAATATCCTAGTCAATTCTGCCGGCGTTCACACCGAGGACGTCTCCATGGGCGGGTTTCTCGATTTTTCAGTTGAGGAATACGATCGCATCTTGGACATCAACCTGCGCGGCGTCTACTTCATGGTGCAGTCTGTTGCAAAGCGCATGATTTCCGATAAGGTCAGTAATGGGCATATCCTTATCGTCTCGTCCTCGGCCGGCAACGAGCCCGCATGGTCTCCCTACCGCGTGTCGAAGTGGGGCCTGAAGGGCATCACTGAGGGCATGGCATCCGCCCTGGTTCCTCATGGCATTGTAGTCAACGCGATTGCGCCCGGCAGTACGGCGACTCCTCTTCTTGGCGTCGAGAAGGGCGACAGCATCTCCGCTGAGGACAACAGGCTTGGCAGGTTCGCCATGCCCGAGGAGATCGCAGAGTTCGCCGTGATGTTGGCCAGCCCCATGGGCGACATGGTCGTTGGTGACACTTTGTACGTCTCCGGTGGCCGTGGGGTCTGTGATATCCGGTAGCGGCTTTGCGGGCGCTTTAAAGTATGAGATCGCCTTTACCGCAGAAGCAGCCTGACTGCCTCGGAGGCTTGCGTCGAACCGTCTTCGAGGGAGACTAAGCATCGGAACAGCCTCTTTGCCAAGCCTTCGGTTGCAATGAAACTCATGGTGCAACTTTTCGAGGTGACACCTCCGATTGCGGTGTTGTACCAGGTCCTGCCTCCGTTGTCAGAACATTGCCATTGAAATGCGGCCGCGTGCTCAGCGTCGATTGAGAACGAGGCCTCAATTCCTACGCTCGTTGCGCAGTCTTTCGGCTGCGTGGTGATCCTCTCTTTATTCGATAATAACGAGAGTTTGGCGTTTTGAGTCGCAGCTGTTGTTCCATCCTGGAAGGTGACAACGCACCTGTAGAGACGTTTCGCAAGTGCGGCACTGGCGGTGAACCGCAGCGTAGGCAGCTTTGAGGCGGCATTGCCAATCCCGGTGTCGTACCAGCCCTTCCCATCATTGTCGGAACATTGCCACTGGTACGAGATGGCACCTAGGGCTCGCACGGAGAAAGACACTTCGGATCCAGTCGAGGCGGCCGTGTCTCGCGGTTGCCCGGTTATTTGGTTAGCGCTTAGTTTTAGTTGCGCAGTGTTTGAAGCCGAGCTAGTCCCATCAGGGAAGAATGCCAAGCATCTATAGCGGCGTTTTGACAATCCCGTACTTGCAGTGAACTCGATTCTCGCCTGCGTGGAAGTCTCACCTCCGATTCCTGTGTTGTACCATGTTCTGCCCTCATTGTCGGAGCATTGCCACTGGAACGAAGTAGCCCGCTCTGCTTCGATGGCGAAGAACGCTGTTGACCCTGCGGTAGTTGTGCAGTCTTCGGGCTGGGAGCTGATGGCGTATCGGGCGACAAGGACGAGGCGTGCGGGCTCGCTTGCGAGGGTGCTGCTGTTCGGGAACGAGACTAGGCAGCGGTAGAGCCTCTTCGCGAGCTGGGCATTGGATGCAAACCTCAGGGTTTTCTGCCTGGAAGTTTCGCCGCCTATACCCGTGTTGTACCAACTCGAACCTCCGTTGTCGGAGCATTGCCATTGGAACGATGTCGCGCTTGGTGCCGTTACGGTGAATTCGGCTTGGGCTCCGCTGTATAATTCACAGTCCTTCGGCATGGTTGTTATGGCGTACGTGGTCTCATAGCTTGCCATGAAGTCGTACTTGGCGCTCCATTTGCTGTTCGATTCTTTTGTGACGCTAGATGCTGCCATAAGCTCAACTTTTGCGCCATCAGTCTTCCACTCCCTCAGATTCATCGCATAAGCAACAATCCCATTCTGAATTCCCGAGATGCTCGGCGGGAACGACTGGTTATCAGCATCAATAGAAAAGCTTTCTGCCTTAGCATCCAAGTGCTGCTGAATACGGTCGGCATACTTTTCGGCCCATTCATCAGCCTTGCCGTTTCGCACAAAGTAATTGTTGGACAGGTCGGTTGAGCGGTAGGCGTAGTCGGCCTTTTGGTAGTTGGCCGTGTGGTCGGAGTGGGCGATTGCCATGAGCTCGTCGGTCAGGCCAAAGTACAGATGGCGCTGGTCCAGGTCCCCGTACCAGTTGTCGTTGGTGTCGTCCCAGGTTAGGTCCATCTGGCCCCATTTGCCGTCGATCTTTACGGCGTTCCAGGTGTGGCCGTTGCCGGTGATGCGGCCGTTGGCGATGCCCGCTGCGTCGAGGAGCTTGGAGTAGATGCGCTGGTAGCTCTCGCAGGTGCCCTGGTGGCGCGTTAGGCCGCTTTCGGCCGAGCACCAGTTGAGGCTGTGGTCGTACTCCAGCTGGTCGAGCGTCCAGTCGTGGAGCCACAGCGCCATGTCGTATTCCGAGCCGTCTGTCTCTTGCCTGCACAGGTCCACGGCGTTGTTGACGATTTGCGTGACGCTCGGGCGGGCGGCGTCGTTTACGGTCACCTCCGCTGTGGTGCGCAGGTAGTAGATCCCCTTGTCGTTTTGGGGGTCGTTTCTGTCGTTGTCCATAAAGTAGAAGTAGATGCGGTACGTGCCCGATGCCGTGAAGTCGAAGGTGAAGTCGTGGCCCGTGGCGCCCAGGCTGTAGTAGCTGGCCCATGCCGGGCGCGACGGGTCGCAGACGCTTTCCTGGCTGCCGCCGTTCCAGTAGGTGGGCACGTCCATGCGCGCCTTGGCCTGGGACGAGCCGTTGGTCTGGGTTACGTGGAAGGTCGTCGCGCTGCCCGCGGGGGCGTCGTTCCACGAGACGGTGAAGGTGACGCCGTTTTGGGTTGCCGTGGCGGAGTGGGCGTAGGTGGTTTGTGACGTGGTGGAGATTGCCTCGGGCGTGGGGTTGGTCTGGGTGCGGAGGGATGGAGTGGGGGTTGTGGTGGCCGCGTCGGTTGCGGCGGCGGTGCCGGGGGTGGCGGGGATGCCGTCGGCGCTTTCCGTGTTGACTGCGCTGGCGCCGGTGGATGTTGCGGTGCCGTCCTCTACGGTATCTGCTGTCGCGTTTGTGCTGGTGCCGTCTTCGGCCTTGCCTGTGTCGCTGCTCGTGGCGTCGGCTTGCGCCTGCTGCTCGGCGGTCTCCTGAGGCTGCATGGCTTCTGCGATGGCTGGCATAGGCAACGTCGCGCTGACCATGGACGTGCACGCGATCGCGCAGAGCAGGTAGTAAAGGGGTCGTTTCATAGCGGAGCCTCTCGGTGAGCAGCCAATAGGGTCCGAAGGCAGCTCCAGGCCAGCACTCCGCACATATTTAGTTGGGGATTATTTTACGGGAATCCCAGTCAACATCAGCGAACTTTCTGGGGAATGTTGGGGCGGGGACGAATGGTTGTTGTCCGGTGACGTTGTGGATCGCGTTGGGTTGACTATGCCTGATGCGGCAACTCCAACATGAGGCCGTCTTGTGCTTCTTCGAGCCTCGGCACCGAGGCCTTCCAGGAAAAGTCGGCGAGGCTGCAGCCTAAGTCCAGTTCCGCATGGTCGTATTTTTCAATTTTGCAGCCTGGGTGATACTCGTCTGGTAAAAGGCGACATTCGATCGGTCGCGACCCGATGATTCGATACTCCTGCTGATATGCGTACTTGGGCGTTTTGATAACGAGATTGTGCGGGATGCCCTCAAAGATCTTGCGGATCAGTTTTGGCCCAGGGACGCCGTAGGAGATGGGACCGTGGGCGTAGATGCTTCCGCCTTCGGCAATGTGTCTGTCGGCGAGGCGCGCGAAGCTGGCGTACTGCACAATGCCGATCCACCCGTCCGCACACCCGAACTCCTGGATCATGCGTATCGGGATTTTCACGGTGTTGTCGACGATATCGTTCTCGCGGACCGTGTACATGCAGTAGATGGGCAGGCAAGCATATCTGTAGAGGCATACCCCAGGGGCCATGGACGCCTCGAGCGGATCGCCCTGCTCGCCAGGCAGGCCATGATAGTAGTCGGCTGCATTCATATAGAGATGTCCGTTCAGCAGGTCGTCGATATACACCTCCTTGGATGCGAACTTTAGTAGGTAGGCGATGTTGTTGTTGGACATGGTGTTTCCTTTCTTGGGTAGTGATGCCCTGGGTCGCTTTGTGTGTCCGGGTTGCTTGCTACCAAGGTAAGGGCGTCAGGCGGGGCCCTCGTGCAGGAATGGTGCGCGCCTGGCGCTTGCTGGGGTTGTGATCGCCCTCGGCGCCGGGGTTGCATGTCTGTGGAGCGTTCCGGGGGCTGTTTCCGGGCAGGGGAGTGTCGGCTGCTGTCAGCTAATAACGAAATCGGGGCGAGCTCACAGTTGAGGCTGTCTTGCGCAAACTCAGCGGGGCTAAGTTCCTCAGACGCGTGTTGGGAGTGGTGCCGTGTGATTGGGCCTCGCTGTAGTGCCAACCGTTGCGGGTATTGATGTGGGGTCTCTGCCAAAGAGATTCATATTCGTTCTGGTTTGCCTGATGTATGAGGCTCAAGTGGTCCAGGTATTCGTGTAATGTTTTGTAGGTATGACCGAATTAGCTGAAACAAAGGCCGAACCGTCCTCATCTAGACTCCGAACCTCGATTTTCAAGGGCCGACCCCGGATGATGCGGTGTCTCTGCAGTTGGCGTATCCGGTCGTTTTGACAAAAGCCAATACGATTTGCCAAGGAATGGATTGCCAATCAGGCTCTTAGTTGGAGCGTAGCGTTCCCTTATCGCATAGATGAAGTAAATTGGAAACTGGCAATAGCCGAAGGTGACCGTGCTGCTCACCAAGTATTTTCCCTGCGGGTTGCTTTTAATCGCATATTGCGGCGCGTTGCCATCTTCGGCCTGTCGGCATAACGGTTGCCGGGTTTTTGGGCTATTGTTTTCCATGATTTTTACGTTGACCTTCTTCCTGGTGTTTCGACAGGGGTAAGGACGCTTTGTGGAGGCGATTATATGTCTGATGTTAAGAAACAGCACTACGTGCCGCGTTTTTATCTGAAGTCGTTTACTAATTAAGATGGCTTTCTTTATGCGGTGAAGCGTGAGCCAAGTGGTTTGGGTCGCATATTTCAAACTAAACCGGAAGGCATTTGTTTCGAGAAGTACCTTCATGAGGTGAAGAGACGGACCCCAATAGATGGGGAGCGATTTATTGAACAGGGGTCTGCTGAAAAGGCATTAAGCAAGATGGAGAATGACCTTGCGTACGATTACAGACTGCTTATAGAGCATCTGGATGCCGGCGGGTTTTCTGACACTGATGAGACCCGTGAGCTGCTCGAACGTCTTATACTTCTCATTTCGTTATTACTCGTAAGGAGCCCAAAATATCTTAAGAGGGTAAAAAGTAATGCTGCATCCTGCGCGGTTGAGTTGGAAGCAGAAGGATTCCTTACTGAAGTTGATCGAATAGAGATGGACGCCGAGGGTTTTGACGAGGAGTTTGAATCGATTGTAGAGCTTGCTATTCAGGATGCTGCCTTGTTTAAGTTCTGTGAGGGCGCCCCGCTTCATTCGCTGGTTTTTTTGATGCTTAGAATGGATTGCGGCTTTTTCGTGGCGCCTGAGGGGCCAGAGTTTATAACCTCGTCGTTGCCCATCTTTCCTGAGTGGTCGGACATTCAAGAGAGCGATCCCTACAGCATCTGCTTTCCGTTGGGCCCTCGATATGGAGTGGTTTTAAAGCAGAAATCAGAGAATGACCGCTTGGTGAGTATTTCTCACATTGATGGCTCCGCAGTCGATGTGTTCAATCGCGCGCTTATGTATGGAAATGACTCCTGGGATTTCCTTATCGCAAGAGACCGCGAGTGCTTTGAGTTGCTTGTGAAGGAATGACGGGCCGCGCGATCTTAGCCACACGGCCCACTTTGATTGCATTGTGAATGGTGTTGCAGGCGCGGAGGTGCAAGGTCCCTGATTTAAGCGGCAGCTCTTGCCTCAGCTCAATTCCGCTCGTATCACTTCCCGCCGTGCGTTATCGGCAGTTCGGAACTGGTCGTAACTTCCGAATTCAAGGGATTTGTATAAGGATGCATCGATGTCGAACACGTAATTGTGTCCTGGCACCGAGACGGTGACGGATGCGAAGCGCCGCGAATAAACGCGGGATTGTATTTCCATTTTCAAGAGTGCTTCGCGAAGCATTTCCTCGTCAGCAAGAATAGTTGACCTGACAAACAGCTCATTTCTTCTAAAGATTTCATAATCGTCGGAGTTTAGTCTCTCCAGTTTTTTGTTAAGGGCTTTATAAACCAGCTCGAACGAATCAGTGCCCCTTGGACCAATCAGTATGCCGCCTTCATAATGCGCGCCGCATTGTTCGATTCGTTCGATTTGGCGTTGTTTCCAAGATTTGTTATCGATGTATGCGAGCCTGGAATAGAGGGATTCAGCTTCCCTGCTTTTTCGTGATTGGGCATCTGTTACCTCGATGCCTAGAGACCGTGTCCTATCGATCAGATCTGGCTTGTCACTGTAAGTCAGATTTCCATATTTGTTGCTATCGATAAACTGCAGAATGTGTCTTGCATAGCATTCCCAGATATCGATCTTGGTTCTATCTGGGAGTGGCTTGTCGTAATATACGCTATCGATGTGACTGTCCAAACCGCTCACCTCTGTTATTCGAATTCCTGGCTTTATGTTTTCTTTAATGAGGTTCTATAGAATCTGTATCTATTCTTTCCGTTTCACTGCGGATCTAATCGATTTGGCGAAGAGATATAACTCAGGGGTCAACTTGTTTGAGCTGCGTGTTGCTTTCAATCGTGTCTTCAAGGTTGTCGGGGCGAAGCTTGGGTACGCATGTCATAAATACACCGGCGCAAGCTGCGAATGTTTTTGGAATCTCTGCTTCTTGGACGAAGGTTGCCTTTATTCAAACTGGCGTTTTGGCGCTACGCTTGCGCAAGCATTTTCAGCGCGGTAGTTTTTAAGTGTAGGAAGGTGATTGACCATCGCTGAAACGTTCAATCCCAAGAACATCATCGTCACGGGCGGCTGCGGCTTCATCGGCAGCAACTTCGTGCACTACGTCGTGAACAACCACCCCGGCGTGCACGTGACCGTCCTGGACAAGCTGGCCTACGCCGGCAACCCCGAGAACATCGCCGGGCTGCCGTCGGGCCGCGTCGAGCTCGTCGTGGGCGATATCTGCGACGCCGCCCTGCTCGATGAGCTGGTGCCGGGCCACGACGCGATCGTGCACTACGCGGCCGAGTTCCACAACGACAACTCCATCGCCGACCCGGAGCCGTTCCTGCGCACCAACGTCGAGAACGAGTCCTGGTGACGCCCGGCCAAGGAGGCCACCGAGGCCAGGTACCGCGCACAGGCCATCTTCCATGTGCTGGGCTCGCACGCCCCCTACGGCACCTATAACTGCACCGGCTCCGGCGTCGTGAAGAGCTGGGCGGACATCGCCCGCGCCGTCTTCGAGGCCGCCAACGGCAACGGCGACAGGGTCGTGCCGGTCAGCATCGCAGACTACTACGCCGGCGCCGCGGGCCCCGTCGTCCCGCGCTCGACCTTTCCAAGCTCGAGTCGGTCGGGTTCCACATGCCCGACTGGGAGGAGGAGCTTAAGGAGTACATGTCCATGCTTTGGCATCCAGTTATACTATCAGAATGAACCGATGGTGCATGAAGGGCTCGCTGATGGCAGAGCCCTTCATGCGTTATATTGCATGGTGAACTGCGCAGTAAAACTAATCTCTGTTATTAAATTGGACGGTATTGAATACTAAATCTTCTTTGGATCATTGGGAATGGATTTGATCGGAACCTTGGTCTCGCAACTGATTACCGTTCTTTTTTGAAGAATCGCTATTTTAAAGATGGCGTTCAGAACAAATATAGGGATGAGCTTGTAAAAAGAGTTGAGGGATTCAGCCCAGAACTAGCGTCTGAACTTTGGTGTGATTTGGAAAATCTTCTAGGCAGAGCATCAGTGTTTTATGAAGATGACGAAGAATTATTTCATGAGACGTTTGAGAATATTCAAGATGAGTTTTTAGATTACGTATTTAGGGAGTCCAGCCGTATGCCTGTCGAGCTTCCTGAGGAGGCAGTTCAGGAATTTCGAGCATCAATTAGCAGCTTCTATACGAGACTCACTGCTGTTGACGTATTAAAAGGGCTTCCCGCTTTGATGTCGACTTCTGAAGACGTGACTGTGCACGTTCTGGTTTTAAACTATACGAATACCGTCAATCGTTTTTGGGATGAGATTGGGAAAGACCAACCCTTTAGTAAGTTGATTGTCGGTACTACGCCTAAGTTCTTTTATCAAGGCACGCTTCTTCATCTTCATGGAGAAATCAATGATGGGGGCACTGCTACCAATATTATATTTGGCGTTTCAGATTCTGATCAGATTACATCTCCCGTTTATTCCTCTAAGGTGGATTTTCAAGAGCTTTGGGTTAAAGAAAAAAAGAACTACGGAATTTATGGCAATACGAAAACCGCTGAGATGAGTGAGCTGATAGCTAAAGCCGATAGCATTTGTATATATGGCTGCAGCTTGGGAGAAAGCGATGGTTACATTTGGCGACAAGTGGCTGACAGGTTGTCAGATTCGGCATGCAGGCTTTATATTTTCGACTATGGTTTACCCGATCGTTCTACGATGGCTGCCAGGGCTTATCAGAAACGACGTCGTGATTTGGCCCGATGTTTCTATGAGGTTGCAAATGTGGCTGCAGAAGATGAGAAATCGATATCAGATCGTTTTTTCCCGGTTGAGTCAACTAAGGTCTTTAATTTCAATTCACTTGTTTAATTGATTGGACCGCCTGTGTCTCGTATCGACGATTTCGGGTGGATGTTAGTTAAAGCTCTAGTGTTCGCACTTCGGTGATTCTAAACATAGGACTGTTCGGGCGTTCCAAACTGTAATGGTGCATTCGTTGGCGCATTCAAAAAACTATCTGCTTTGAAAGGCATCTAGGTGCTGCTGAATGCGATCGGCATACTTTTCTGCCCATTCATCGGCCTTGCCATTTCGCACAAAGTAATTGTTGGATAGGTCGGTCGAGCGGTAGGCGTAGTCGTCCTTCTGGTAGTTTGCGGTATGGTCGGAGTGGGCGATTGCCATGAGCTCGTCGGCCAGGCCAAAGTACAGATGGCGCTGGTCTAGGTCTCCGTACCAGTTTCTTCTAACGCGCTATCTGGCGACGATGAATTTAGGGAATTGTGGATCAAGAGTGAGCGAAATTCCAGCATATTGCGTAATACCAAGAATCAGCAAATGGCAAATCTGATGAGCGTCGCTAGCGCTATTTGCGTTTACGGTTGCAGTCTCGGCCGTAGCGATGCTTACATTTGGAAAGAAGTCGGTAAGAAAATCCTAGGATCGTCCACCCGTCTCTACATCTTTGATTACGGTTTGCCCGATAGAAGATCTGGTTCTTTCCGACGGTATCAAAAACAGCGTCAGGCGCTTATTGATTCCTTTTTAGCTGTCGCCGAAATCAAAGATTCTGATAGGGAACTTGCGGTTAAGCATATTGTGCCGGTCGAATCCTCGAGGGTCTTCCGGTTTGATTCCCTGCTGGAGCTAAATGAGAAAGACAGCTGAGGTGCGTGAGGACATCGTCATCTTGCTGAAATTGATTGTAATTGTTTGATAGCCGTGTACAGAAGATGCTCTTGAGGAGTAGTTTTAGTTATCTGTCGGGCATATTTTTAGTTTGTCCGAAGACCAATAACAATTGTTATATACAATCATGCCTACTTGCAAGCGATTGGTAGTGAGGTAGGTGCAGGAAATGCCAAAAATGGATAAAGGTAAAATCAGCATCGATACCCCTGCAAAGGCTTCATTTGACACTCTTTTAAATACTGTTGCTATTAACATAACCGATGATCAGGGAAGATTGAAGCAGAGCAGGGTCGCCTTGCCTGTTGATGTCGACGCCGTGGCGCAAAAACTGGGGTTGGTTGTCCAAAGACTTTCGCTTCCTGATGGGGTGGAAGGCATGCTTGTCAAAGATGAACCCTATGAGCCGTTTAAGGCGGTATTAGATATAGACGATTCGCTTGAAGATTCGCGTTTTACGCTTGCGCATGAGATCGGTCATTTTGTTCATCAATATCAGGATTTCCCTGATGGTGATACTGGCGGCATTCTAGAAAAGCGAACTCGCGGTCGTTCGAAAGATGAGATCGAGTTATGGGCAGATAATTTTGCGTACGAGCTTCTTATGCCTTCTGCTGTTTTTCTAAACATGTGGGCAGACGATTTGAGCGTTGAGGAAATTGCTGACAGGTTTGGCTTGTCTACTAGTCAAGTAGCGGCTCGGGTTTTAGAGCTTGGATTAAAGTGAACGATTGAAATAAAGAATTTGTGGATAATGCACGGAATAATAGTTCAGATGATGAAGTTGTTCACTTTTATCACTTGGTTGCTAAAGGTAATGAGCGCGATTCCGTATCTCTTCATGCTGATGAGATTACCGACTCTCAAATCCAGGATGCCTCTGATAGGCGCGAGGCGAATGCTAGAAATCGCAAGTTAGAAGCTGAAGCAGATAAACTTGTAGGTGAGAATAATATCCGCAAGACCGTGGCGACCTGGTCGTTGCGCTTTGTTGGGTTCCAGATTGCTGTGTGTGATGCTTTGACTGCTGCCTACATCGTGGTTAATCTGGCCAGGGGAATCACGGTTCCTTCTGAGGTCATTTTTGGAGTTCTTGGGACGAGCCTTGCCGAAATCATTGGAATCCTTTGGGTTATCACTCGAAGCTTGTTTCCCTTTCATGATGCGAATCGGGATCGCTCAAAAGAGTCAGAAATTCCTTCGCGAAGACGGACTGTTCGTTTTCGATAATTGAACATTTAATTGAATTGGCATCTTTGATGTTGCGCATAAGCACCGGAGTCTACAGAGGCGCTGGTGCTTATTCGGTTGCATTACATGCGATGCTGGAATATGGTTGGCTTGCTTCGTCGTTTGGCTCGGAAGTGTTGTTTGGGTGCGGCTATCATTATTGATGGACATCGGATGGACATCTTAATTGATGTAAAGATTTCTTGGCCGTTAAGCCATATAGCGGGGTCGTAAATTACGATGGAGGAGCGAGGCTTATGAGAAACCCTCTTAAGGAGCTTTACAATGCAAACAACGCTGTAGAGCATTCAATTGATAGACTTGAACTCGAGGGCAGGTCAGCCGTTTCAAGAGACGTTGTGGGTTATCTGCGTCATCTTGTTGAGCACATTGCAATGTATGCAACTTATGGCAACAAGCCCATCGAAGGCGACTACTTTTAATTATGTTCGGTTGCTATTAAAGATATGAGCAAGAACAGCGAGACTCGGTTTATTGCTAAGTTCCATCATTATTTACAAAAGGTCGTTTCGCACTATGTTCCAAGTGAAGATTCGGTAGTGTCTCGAAAGTTGGTGTAATGGACTCTTTGGCCCCTGTGTCCAGGATTCGGAATCTATCGATATCCTAGGCCGACCCCATTCTGTCGACAAGCTTAAGGCTGGATTCGACTATCTTCCTGGTGGTCTTTTCCAGCTCGGCCCAGTCATGACAGCTCGATGTGCCCCTCCGGAGCGCCGTGCCGTGCAACTCGGCCCCTTCCTCTCCGAGAAGTAACGCGAGGTTGCCGTGGAGACGGCCAGGATAGTTTCGAAAGCGGCCTGGTCGCGACATGGTGGGCGTATTCTAGGCGAAGGCACGGACCCTTCCGAACCAGGACGGGCCGCTCGCTCGGGCCAACTTTGGCGTACCCTGCTGGAACGGCTTCCGTCAACATCCGTGAAACTACCGCAAGGAGGAGGCCACGGTGATAGATAAGAGGCTTATTGAAGCCGTTCCCGGAGTCGAGAGACTTAAATCCGCAATGATTACCCCAGAATTGTTTGCTAAGGACCTCATGCAAGACTATTCTGGGCGTCCGTTATATACATACGAGGAATGGACGCGCGAGCTCATCAACCACTCTAACGCTTTCAAGGAACTGACCAGAGGTGCGGAGTTTCATGCGCCCGTATCCGAGGCAAATGGGGAGTGTGATGCGGTATCAGACGCGTATCAGTTAGATTTCAAGCTCATCTTCGGAAATTCCATGATGCGCGCCGTAAGTCTCACTTCGTCAAGGCGAGTTTCAGGTCGCGGAATAACTTTAGAACAACTTTGCAGAAGTCATGTAAAAGAACAGAGAGGCTTACGCCTGCATGCAATTCTCAGGGATTACAACCTCGCCAAGCTTGACGAGCTTCTAAAAATTGAGAGTAATAAACAATTTAGCGAAGAAGACCGTGAGGCCCGAGTACTTCTTCGCTCAATCAATCATTCAAAAAACTTGCTGCTAATTTATCCTTGCCGCTTTGAAGGCATCGACAGACTGCCTGAACTTGAGGAAACCGTAAACGCCGCACTTTACTATGACTTCCGGAACGTGCTCGAAGTCCGACGGATACACCATCCCGGCAAGGACACCTTCCTTTCATATTTTTGCGACGACCGCATGGTTGTCACAAGAGCGAGCGGGCACGGCCTATCCAAGTTCGACGATATCATGGTCGCAAAAAGCAGAACATACATGGATATTATGCGTATGCGTGATCCCGGAGAGTATCAAAGGCTGTTGAAACTTGTTTAACCGACCGCAAGGGCTAGTTTTGTGGACATCAACCCAAGATGGGACCTGCCAAGAGGACCGGACACCGCTGCGTTCGGACTCGCTTTTCTGCATTTAAAAGCAACGCTGAGCTCGACCTCACGGCTTGCGCCAGCTGCTCGGCGGTCTTCTGAGGCTGAACCGCCTCTGCAATGGCTGCCATAGTCATCGTCGCGTTGACCATGGACGTGCACGCGGTCGCGAAGAGCTGGTGGTAAAGGGGGCGTTTCATAGCGGAGCCTCTCGGTGTGCAGCCAATAGGGTCCGAAGGCAGTTTCAGGCTGGCACTCCGCACATATTTTGTTGGGGTTTTACGGGAACCCCAGTCAACATCAGCGACCTTTCTGGGGTATGTTGGTTGATCCGGGGCGCGTAAAACAACAGTTTCAAATATTGTCGCTTCCTGTTCAATTCTGTCTATCTACAATTAATCGCAAGCGTATGACTTGAGGAGATTGTTTACAGGTGGAATCGGTCACTATTCTTTGGATTGTCTTTTATGTCTTTACCGGTTTGGTGAGCGTTCAGCTTGTCCGCTTTGCTGGGCCCTTGGCGATTGGAGGGCAATACAACGTCGAAGAACTGTATCCCTCCGATGAGTCAGGCAGGTTGAACGTTGCCTACCGAATTCTCGCTCCAACAATTTGTTGCCAGCTCCCCGTGTTTATTGTGGCTGCGATTTGCGATGCGTTTTCAGTTCCAGGTCCTTCGCTGCGATACATGCCCACCCTTTTCTATTGGTTGTTTCTTGGGGTAATCAAGCATGCAAGGGGTAAATTGCGGTACCGGACCCTTCCTTTCTCATTCGAGGCGTTCATGTCTCTTTTGCTGTCCGTCGCATTCGATCACTTTGTTATCGATGGCTATCTCGGAGGACAGGGGCTAGATGTGCTTGATACTTCGAGTATTGCCTTTGAGTTTGAGCTGGCATTATTTGGTGTTGTGACCTTTTGGATTTCCACCTTTTTTAAGCGTTATCAAATTAAACGTAGCCGTGTGCGCTCATATGTCATTCCGTCATATGTTGTTCCGTCGTACTCCGTATCTAGTTACTCTTCAATTGATACGGACGAAGCCAGGCTCTTCGCATACGAGCGCGAATATGGTAATCTCTTACCTCAGCGTTTTTCGAATGATCTCCTGTTGAGAAGTGTTTTCTTCGCAATTATGGCGATAGAGGACGGGAATCGTCCTGAGTTCATCCGAACGATCGAGCGTATGGCCGCTCATTTCCATTTGGCAAAAACCACTGGAATAATGCAGCAGACGAGCGATACCCCTCTGTCTGATAGGGATAGCGTTAAGCTCGCAATTCCCTATATTGAGCGCATGTGGGACCAGTTCCTTGTTGAATTCGGCCGTTCTGCTGAGGGGGCCGGGGGAGACGGTCTGCGAATTTTCATGGGCTATTACACCTACGACTACTTGATGTTGTCGCGGACTATCCGCAATCACTTTGCGCCATTTTACGGGGACTATTGTGGAACGAGATTACTTAATGCTAATCGCGTATTTTGCGATGTTCTGGAATTTGAGGAAAGGCAGCGCTACGGATTGCTTCCAAAGACTGTTTCTGCGACTGGATCGATATGCGCCACTGAGCTTGGATGGCTTTCTGGAGAGTACTGTTATTGGTCCGATTACAACACGGTTGTATCCTGTCTGAATGAAAATGCTGCCAATGGCGTTAAGCTGGTCAGCAAAAATGACGTGAATAAAACTCAGCTAACCGAGATGACCTCTAGGCTTAAGGAGCAAGGTGTTTCCGTTCTTGAGGTCAAGTATGTGCCCGATGCTTCGGCTACCATCGTGTGCATCGGCGATTCCTCTAAGATTTCGAGTACTGCCGGTAGTGACTGGATGGTTGTTGGCTAGGTGAATCATCTTCGCCTTTCCGCATATTGATTGCGCATTCTCGTGCACGGACGCGAAAATGCTTCGCATTAGTTTCAACGCGAAGAGTATTTGCTACATGATTAACATTTTTGGATGCGCAATTACTGCGCATCTAGGTTAACATCCAGTTAGTGATGCAGTTGTCGTGGGCTCTACGTGAGGCGATGACAAAGGAGGGTCGTTGTTTGGTTGTTATCGGCAACGGCCCTTTGATTTTAGGAGTTACTTTGGCGATGGAATTTTAGACTTTCGCTCAACTTATCGAACTCCTAGAGAGTCATGGCGTTCTAACTGATGCCGCTGCGCTAGATTGCCTGAGGCGCGAAATGAATATTTGCTCGTCGGAACACTGCTGAATATTGGGTCACCTGTGCGGTTCGAATTTTCAATTGTCGAGCAGCTTTGTCTCCGATGAAGTCTTGCAATTCTAGTAAAATCCAAACATATGTTCTATACTTATGGAAGTAGCTTGTTTGGAGGCGCTAGATGGAAGTCGGAAGAGATGACATTGTAGAAAGCGTTGTACGTTTGATAAATGGGGTGGGGCGTAGCCCATATTTATTCGTCGGCTCGGGCTTTTCCCGTAGATACATGGGTACCGACGATTGGGTTGGTTTGTTAAGGCACCTCTGTTCCCGTCTTTCCGATGATCCCTTTCGGCTTGACTCGTACCTGGCACGTTGTCCAGATGAGTCTGACAATAGCGCATTGCCCTCTGCCGCGACGATGCTTGATAAGGATATGCGCATAGCTGTTCTTGAGGACCCTCGCTTCGCTTCTTTTAGAAACGATCATGTAGAGGACATTCGTCAGCGTAAATCTATTTTAAAGATCATGGCGGCCGAGAGGTTATCCTCGTTCAAACCTGAATATATGACGCATGAGCTTGATATCTTGAGAGAGGTTGGCAGGCGGCGTATCTCTGGAGTTATAACAACCAACTATGACTGTCTCCTGGAGTCGCTATTTCCCGAGTTTAAAGTTTTTGTTGGCCAAGACGATCTCGTCTTTCACAGAACTTTTGAAATGGGTGAAATCTATAAGATCCACGGTTCTATGGATAATCCTGAATCTATGGTTCTTGAGGAGGCAGATTACGCAAAACTCGCCGAAACACAGGATTACTTGGCTGCCAAGTTGTTAACTATTTTTATGGAATACCCAATTATTTTTATCGGTTATTCCCTTAACGACCCCGATATCCAAGCTATCCTCATGTCGATTTCGCGCTGCCTCGGTTCTAACAATCTTGCGTTGCTTAGAAAGCGCTTTATCTTCCTTACTAGGGGAGAAAACGCAACCTCAACTCATTCGTTTACCTTTCCAGGTATTGGCGAGATAAGCATGACCGAGATTAGGACGAACGATTTTGGTGCAGTGTATGAAGCAATTGGACAATCCAAATGCTCCTTCTCGCCCAGGATCATTCGTGAGCTTCGCAGGAGCATCTACGCCTTGGCTGATGAGGGCGATCCGAATGACTCTCTGGTAGTTGAAGCGAGTTTTAGCGACCTCGAGAGACTTCCGGAGGGACAGCATCTTGTGCTGGGTATCGGTGTTGCGAATGCTTCTTTAGGGCACGGGCATATGGTCAAAGCCGAACTTCTATATCGTGATGTTGTGTTTGATGACGAACATGTTGCTCCTAAGCTTGCCGTCGAGGAATACCTTCCTTCGCTGCTTGCTTCTAACTCGGGTGGTTTGCCCATGTATAAGTATTTAAGCGCGTATTCAGGGGAAGTTCTTAATCCAAGGATGCTAAAGGAAATAGATGAGAAGAAGGATTTAGATGCTTTTCTAAACAACAGCCTACGAAAGGCAAAAGGTAGCTATCATCATTCGGGAATTAGACACTCGGTTCAGTCTGTTATAGCTAACGAAGGCTTTGAGGAAGCATTTAAAAAGCTTGTGCTACTTGAAGAAGATGAGATCGATCTAAATAAGTTGCTTGAATATCTGAGGGCGCTCATCATGGACGATCGCAAGATAATCCACGGTAATAGCGAGCTGAAACGGCTTATTAGAATGTATGATTTCCTTAAGTACAAGAAGGCCTTCGACATATCGGCTACTAGTGAGTAATCCCACCTAGCGTCTATGAAGAAGGCCATCTTTGTAAACTATGGCATCTGAGCGTATAGTGCGAACACCACGTGCAAATGCATACTTAATATAACGCTTTCTGCTTGAAATCACAATGGTGTCTGTTTCGACCCGCCAATCAAGGGAAGATAGTGTAGAGTATCTTTCTGCAATACAAAAGCTCTTTGGGAGCTTTAAGGGTGACGCTTTCAAATTGAGAGTGTTGCCCTTTTTTCATGTATGCAATGTGTGACGTACTAGCCAAGCACCATCCCGGCAATGGAATGATCGAGCATGGGCGGCTTCTACTGGTTGACGTGATCGTGGTCAAACAAGTGATATCGATTAGAATTAAATCAATTGCGCTGGAAGCCTTCGGGCGACACCTGAAGAGGGTTGATGCGTCGGTCCTCTTTTTTTGTTTGGATGTAAGATTCGGCCAGGCAAAACAAGGATCTCATTTGGGGAGAACAAATATCCGGCGGTTTTCCGCTTCGGGACGCGCGGTTTAAGGGTGCTTTTCGGAAGTGCGGGGAAAAATCGGAAACCTCCGAGCATAAACCGAATTTCGGCAACAAAACCGCAGGTCGCGGAAGGCTAAAACAGGGGTCTGGTCTGTCGATCTCGGTTTTTCACCGCACTTCCGGAAACGCCCGACGGAAGCATGCGGCAAATTTTGGAACCCTCGAGCACATCGTCCTTTTCATGAAAAGAACCCGCAGGTAGAAGCGTTGCCACTATCCAGTGTGGTTGACGTGTCTAGAATATGCCGCACACTTCCGGATTTTGCATAAGCTCGACTGGTTTGTTTATCGATTGGGGCAGAGGAATCTTGTCTGGACCTCGTTATATGTATTTAAATGGATGAACTTAACCTATAAGTTAAGTTCATCTAGAAATGGGAGGTGCCCTTTGGCAGAAGGATATGATCTTGTCGAATATAGAGACCTCAAGGGTCGACCGTTTTGGGAATTGACGGCTTCTCCCGACAACTCTCAATTCCAGAAAATGTTGTCAGACCCTAAGCGGAAATTAACCGCTCGAACAATGATCGGCCAGAATAGCACGTCAACTTCTGGAATCTGAGCCTTGACTTTTATACTTGGCTTTCGAAACGGAGAACACAATGAATAAAGTAGATTTATCTGATTTTTACGCCGATACAGAAACCAGCGAAACACGCGCTTATGAACACGCGCTAGATATCGAGTTTATTGTTCATCGCGAGATGAAGCGTCTGGGTTTAAGCAAAAGCGATTTGGCAAAGCGTATGGGCGTGAGCCTTCAGTCGCTTTCGAAGCTGTTGAATTCTCAGCCCAATATGACGCTGAAGACGATCGCTAGGTTCGAGCTTGCTTTGGGTATCAATATCGTTCCTAAGGTTACCGTTAGCTATTCTAAAGAGCTACCGTTTCTTTCATCCAACAATTTCGTGCGAGAGCAATGGTCTTTTAGGAACGAGCGTCCGTCCTCGCATGTGAATCTCGAGATGATTTCCGGAGGTTTGGCAGCATGAGTGGGGATTTTATTGCTCCGATTCAAGTCGTTCATTTGTTCGTCGTTGACTCCGATTTCCATATCGAGGATTCGCCCTCGGATAACATGGAATTAAAAGTTGACGTTAGCTACCAAGATGTCCATCTTTCGAAAAAAGGTAATGATGCACGCGCAAGTCTAAAGATGTGCGTAATTGGCAGCCTCCTTGACAGAGACGAAGGTGCACAGGAGAAGATGCACGCTGGCGTTACAGTATCCATCTCGGTTTCAGCGCAAATGCCAATGAACTCTCCCGATGACGAGGCGCGTCACTACCTTCTTTCAAATGCTATTTCGATGGCATATGCCCATGCAAAGAGCTATTTGATGGTTGTTACTGGACTTTCACCCATGGGAGCGCTTACATTGCCTGCCATTCTCCCTGCAGAGCTGTCAGCAGATTGCGATGTGCCTTTTCAGAGCGAATAGCATTTCCTCGATGAATCTAAGTCGAATGAGTTGCCGCTCTCACATCCTCTAAAAAGTTCTTAAAACAGCCTTAAAGGCGCCTTGGCTCGCTTTTACAGCGTACAATACGCATGTTTGACTATGGCAAAAGTAGATTTTTGGGGAGGGGGAACGCCGTGGAAGTGCTGGTTGTTGGCAACACCGCATATGTTGACGATGACTTTTGCTCCAAGGCGTTCCCCGGCGACCATGTGTAGGTCGTAGCCGCGCAGGACGCGCGCCGCGATGAGTCGTCGCCCCATGCTTCGTGGAAAGAGCTCCTCCAGCACCTGGACCAGGCCTACGAGTTTGAGCGCGTGGTCTACCTTTCTACCTACCTCACCCCGCATACCGTGACTTTTGGCGACATTGGGCTGCTGCGCTCGGTGTTTCGTGCCTGTATGGGACGCAATGTGCAGCTGCTGTTTATTGCGGGGCCCGCGGGTGCAGAGGGCACCACTGGCGGATGTGACGACGACGCCACGGCCGCCAGTGGGGCCCAGACGGGCAAGGGCATTATCGCCCGCGCTGCCAACGGCCTGTGCCGTTACTATGCATCGCGCGACGGCATCCAAGCCAAAGTCCTGCGCGTGCCGTATCTGTATACCGCATCGCCGGCATTAACCGACCCATTTTTGATGCCGTTGTTCGAGGCATGCTCGGGCGGGTCGGTCGCGCTTCAGGGTGCGGCAGATGCGCCGTTTCCCCTGCTGTGTGCCGAGGAACTCGCGGTGTTGGTGCATCGTATCTTTGACAGCTGGGATGCCAACTTTGAGATGCTCGACGTTGCAGACGCTTTTGGCCACCCGAGGCCTATGGCGTGACCGTTGACGCTCCGGGTGCGAGCGTGACCTATCACACGCTCAGCATCTAGGCGTTTCGTCGCCTATCGGCGCTATACTGCAGCCGTTGCCCACGATGCGGGGAACACCCGCATCGTGGGTTTTTTGCTTATGAAGGGACGGTGCCGCGTGGACGTACAGCAGCTAGAAGAGGCCTGGGCTGCAAGGGCCGGCGCGCGTGAGGCGCGTCTTGCTGCAGCGCCGCATGTGCCGGCGGCGCTGTCTCTGTTGGGGATTGTACGTCCCGGCGATCGCCTGGTTGCGTTTGCCGATGACTTTGCCGATGCGTTTGCGCGCGGCTTTGAGTGCTGCGACGTGGCTATGGTGGAGGAGCCGTCGGTTGCGGCGTTTACTGCTGCGTCCGAGGGCTTTGATGCTTCGTTTGAGGTCGAGGGGCCGCACCTGTGGTGGTTCGTCAACTCTATTGGCGGGTTTGGATTGCGCGTGCCCGATCTGCGCGCGTTAGGACGTGCCGCGCGTGAGGCTCATGCGCTGCTCGTGGTGGATAACACCGTGGCTGGTGTCTTTGGGTGCGATCCGTTGCGCTTGGGTGCCGTGCTGTCGCTCGAGGCACTTGACCGCGTGTGCGCCGGTGAGGCTCCGCACAAGTTGGTTGCCATATCGGTCGCGCGCTCGCAGCTCAAGCGCCATCGTGTGGATGCTGCTGCCGAGTGCGCGCATGCTCTGCTTGAGGGCCGTGGCTTGGTCAAACTTGATTTGCCTGCTGATGAGGCCGGTGTGCTGGAGCGCGGGCTGGACTCGCTCGATGCCCGCATGCAGGCACATTTCGACCGCGCACGTGCGCTGGCCGAGTACTTGGCTGCCAATGAGATGGTGCACGCCGTGCGCTATCCTGGACTGAGCTCGCATCCCGACCATGCGGTTGCAACTGGAATCCTCGAGCACGGCTTTGGTCCGGCAGTTGAGTTTGACCTTATCGAGCGCAGTGCGGGCGATTTGTTCGATGCTTTGCCGGGGGAGTTTCGCACATCGCCCGCCGGCGGCGCAACGACGCGACTCTCTGCTCCGCGCGGCAAGCAGGGGAGCACCATTCGCCTCTTCGCCGGTACCGACGACCCCCTGGTTGTAGCGTCCACCCTGGACAACGCGCTCCGAAAGTAACTAATCGGGGTGTGTGTCACGAAAACGGCCTATTTACTACGTTTAAGCCATAGGGGTCGACCATACCCGCCTATTTCGAAAATTGCCAAGCTGTCTACCAGCGGTTTTATTTTCATAATGTCCGGTATGGTCGAGGGTATTCAGCTAAACGTAGTAGATGGGCCCGTTTTGTGGCACGAGCCTCAATCCGAGGGCACGGTGGACAACAATTCAGTCCCAAAAGGACTACTCTGCATTGATGCTGGCGATGAGGTCGTTGGCTTTGGTGGCGATGACGTTGTTGATGTCGGCCTGCAGCTCCTCGTAGGCCGCTATGGCGCGCTCGCCGGCGGGGGTGAGCGATGATCCGCGGGCTCCGTCGCGCTCGATGAGCTTGCAGCCCAGCTGGCCTTCGGCCTCGTTTACGATGCGCCAGGCCTTGGAATACGCCATGCCCATGCTCTTGGCGGCACGGTTGAGCGAGTGTTCGTGGGCAATACCCTGCAGCAGCAAGACGCAGCCGTGGCCGAACACGCCCGGTAGGTCTTTGTCGCACGCTTGAATGACCAACTTTGCCGTCGTCTTGTACTTCATACGCTCCACGTCTCCCCGCTAAAGTGTTTGCTGGGCAAACGCAAAGCCTGCGTCAAACCCTCGTGTGCTCTTCTTAAATCATGCATTGTAGCAGTCAAAGTGCGTTAAGATACTTCCCCAGTATTGGGCGCCCAAGGTTGGGCTGGGTCCTACGAGGCCTGCAGCCGACCGGTCGCATGGAAAAAGGAGAAACATGGCTACGTTCTTTCCCGGTGAGTCCCACACGTTTTCGGAGTATCTGCTGGTTCCTGGTTACTCGTCCTCGCAGTGCATCCCCAACAACGTCTCTCTTAAGACGCCGCTAACCCGCTTCAAGCGCGGTGAGAAGCCGGCAATCACCCTGAACATCCCCATGGTTTCCGCCATCATGCAGTCCGTCTCGGGCGTCGACATGGGCGTCGCGCTCGCTACCGAGGGTGGCCTGTCCTTCATTTACGGTTCTCAGACCCCCGAGTCCGAGGCTGCTATGGTTAAGGCCGTTAAGGATCACAAGGCTGGTTTCGTTCAGTCCGATTCCACGCTGACCCCCGACATGACCATGGAGCAGGTCATCGAGCTCAAGGAGAAGACCGGCCACTCCACCATGCCGGTCACCGACGATGGCACTCCCAAGGGCAAGCTCCTGGGCATCGTCACCAGCCGTGACTATCGCCCCAGCCGCGATGACCACCAGAAGAAGGTCTCCGAGTTCATGACCCCGCGCGAGCAGCTCATCGTGGGCGACAAGAACATCAGCCTCAAGGTTGCCAACGACGTCATCTGGGACAACAAGCTCAACGCCCTACCTATCGTCGACGACAACGATCACCTTATGGGCATCGTCTTCCGCAAGGACTACGACAGCCACAAGACCAACCCCAACGAGCTGCTCGATAACGACAAGCGCTATATGGTCGGCGCCGGTATCAATACCCGCGACTATGCCGAGCGCGTGCCGCTGCTCATCGAGGCCGGTGCCGATGTCCTGTGCATCGATTCTTCCGAGGGCTTCAGCGAGTGGCAGAAGCGCACCATCGAGTGGATCCGCGCCAACTACGGCGAGGACGTCAAGGTCGGTGCCGGTAACGTCGTCGACGCCGAGGGCTTCCGCTTCTTGGCCGACTGCGGGGCCGACTTCATCAAGGTCGGTATCGGCGGCGGTTCCATTTGCATCACCCGCGAGACCAAGGGCATCGGCCGTGGCCAGGCCACCGCGCTGATCGATGTCTGCCGCGCCCGTGACGAGTACTACGAGGAGACCGGTGTCTACGTGCCCGTGTGCTCCGACGGCGGCATCGTCTACGACTACCACATGACGCTCGCCCTTGCCATGGGTGCCGACTTTATGATGCTGGGCCGCTACTTCGCCCGCTTCGACGAGAGCCCGACCGAGCGCGTCAACGTCAACGGTCAGTACATGAAGGAGTACTGGGGCGAGGGTTCTGCGCGTGCCCGCAACTGGCAGCGCTACGACCTGGGCGGCGCCGCGAAGCTCAGCTTCGTCGAGGGCGTCGACTCCTACGTTCCCTACGCCGGCTCCCTCAAGGACGGCGTGGGCGGCACGCTCTACAAGGTCAAGTCCACGATGTGCAACTGCGGTGCCCTCTCGATCCCCGAGCTCCAGGAAAAGGCACGCCTGACCCTGGTCTCCTCGACCTCGATCGTCGAAGGCGGAGCTCACGACGTCGTAGTCAAGGACTCCCAACAGAGCGTAACGTATCGATAAGATAAGACCTGCACATAAAGGTTGAGCCTCAACCACGTTATTTAGATAAAGCGAGATGCCTGCAAGTCGCAGGCATCTCGCTTGTTGTATTTGCTATCATCAGTCAAGTTAACCTTAGGGTCGGGCGGCTTAGCTTTGTTCGCTACAAGTTCCGCACGCAAAGAAGAGCACTTAATGTGCTCTTCGTCTTGCGCAGGACTGTCCGCAGTAGCGAACAAAGCCAAGCCGCCCGACCCCAGCTAAGATTAAAGGAGCTGATATGTGCGATTGCACAGATCATAAGGACGAGATCCCTGCTTACGACGCACAGGCCATTGAGTCCAAGTGGATGAAGGCCTGGGAGGACTCCAACCTCTTTGCCGTCGACACCGACGACAGCAAGCCCAAGAAGTACGTGCTCGAGATGTTCCCGTATCCGTCGGGCGACCTGCACATGGGTCACGCGCGCAACTACACCATCGGCGATGCCATGGCCCGTCAGGCCCGCATGCGCGGCTACGACGTGCTGCATCCCATCGGCTTTGACGCCTTTGGCCTGCCCGCCGAGAACGCCGCCATCAAGCACAATACGCAGGCTGCCGCCTGGACGTATAAGAACATGGACCAGGCACTCGCCACGATGAAGCGCATGGGCTTCTCCTACGATCTGGATCGCATGGTCAAGACCTGCAGCCCCGACTACTACCGCTGGGGCCAGTGGATCTTTGAGAAGCTGTGGGAAAAGGGCCTGGTCTACCGCAAGAAGAACCCGGTCAACTGGTGCCCCACCTGCAAGACTGTTCTGGCCAACGAGCAGGTCACCGAGGGCAAGTGCTGGCGCTGCGGCACCGAGTCCGAGAAGCGCGACCTTGAGCAGTGGTACTTCAAGATTACCGAGTACTCTCAGGAGCTGCTCGATGACCTGGAGAAGCTCCCCGGCTGGCCCGAGCGCGTCAAGCAGATGCAGGCCAACTGGATCGGTCGTTCCGAGGGCGCCGAGGTCGACTTTACCCTGTGCGACCAGGATGGCGATCCCATCGAGGGCGACGAGGGTAAGATCACCGTCTTCACCACGCGTGCCGACACCCTTTTTGGCGTCTCCTTCTTTGTCCTGGCTCCCGAGTACGCCGGCCTGCATGAGCTCGTTGAGGGCACGGAGTACGAGGAGGCCGTCACCAAGATCGTCGAGGACTCCAAGCATATCTCTGCCGTCGAGCGTGCCCAGGGCACCCTCGAAAAGCACGGTGCCTTCACGGGCCGCTATGTGGTAAACCCGGTCAACGGCGAGAAGGTCCCTGTGTGGGTTGCCGACTACGTCGTTGCCGACTACGGCACCGGTGCCGTCATGGCCGTTCCCTGCGGCGACCAGCGCGACTTTGAGTTCGCCCGCAAGTACGACCTGCCGATCGTGCCGATCATCCTGGACGATGACGACCGCGCAGCCGTCGAGGCTAACGGCGAGACTATCGATACCTTCCATGCCGAGACCATCGACTGGGATTGCGCCCATGCTGCCGAGGGCACGCTCGTCCAGTCCGGCAAGTACACCGGTATGCGCGGCGGCAAGCACTCCGAGGGCGAGGCTGCGATCGTGGCCGACCTCGAGGCCATGGGCTGCGGTCGTCGTAAGGTCGAGTTCCGTCTGCGCGACTGGCTCATTTCCCGCCAGCGCTATTGGGGCAACCCCATCCCGGCCATCCACTGCGAGCACTGCGGCATCGTGCCCGTGCCCGAGGATCAGCTGCCGGTGACGCTGCCCGAGAACCTTGACCTGGGTGCCGGCGAGACCCTTGCCGAGTGCAAGGAGTTCTATGAGACCACCTGCCCGGTCTGCGGTCGCCCGGCCAAGCGCGAGACCGATACCATGGACACCTTTACCTGCTCCAGCTGGTACTACCTGCGCTATACCGACCCGCACAACACCGAGCTGCCCTTCTCCAAGGAAGCCGCCGACCGTTGGATGCCCGTCGATAACTACATCGGCGGCATCGAGCACGCCATTCTGCACCTGCTCTACAGCCGTTTCTTCACCAAGGCGCTGCGCGACTTGGGCCTGCTGAGTGTGGACGAGCCCTTCACCAACCTGCTGTGCCAGGGCATGGTCAAGGACGAGAACGGCGACACCATGTCCAAGTCCAAGGGCAATGTCGTGCCTCCGAGCTCGGTCATCGAGCCCTACGGCGCCGACACCATGCGTTTGGCGATCCTGTTTATCGCCCCGCCCGAGAAGGACTTCGACTGGGATCCCAAGGCCGTTGAGGGCGCCAACCGCTTTATCAAGCGCGCCTGGCGTATCGTGTGGCAGCTCGTTCAGTCCGGCGACGCCAACGTGGCCTTCGACAAGTCCGCGCTCGACGAGGTTGCGATGAAGCTCTATCGCGAGCGTCACCGTACCATCGCCAAGTGCACCGAGGACTTCGACCGCGGCCAGTTCAATACCGCCATCTCGGCCGTCATGGAGCTCGTCAACGCGGCGAGCGCCTACCTCAACGCCACTGAGGACGCTGATCGCGACAAGGCGCTGTGCTACGGCGTGGCCAAGGATATCGTGAGCGTCCTTGCGCCCATCTGCCCGTTCTGGGCCGACGAGCTGTGGCACGAGGCCCTCGGCTGCGAGGGCAACGCCTACACCGCCGCCTGGCCCGAGTTCGACCTGGCCGAGTCCATTGAGGACACCGTGCAGATCGTCGTCCAGGTGCTCGGCAAGGTCCGCGGCCGCATCGACGTTGCCCGCGATGCCTCCAATGAGGATATGCAGGCTGCCGCCGAGGCCGCCGTTGCCAAGTGGCTCGAGGGCAAGACGGTCGTCAAGGCCATCTGCGTGCCCGGCAAGCTGGTCAACCTGGTGGTCAAGTAAGCACTGCGCGCTTAGCTGACGCATTAAAGACGAGGGGCGATCCGGTTGGGTCGTCCCTCGTTTTGTTTAGCCTGGCCGCGGTCAATTGTCCTATTCTTGTGGAGAACCTGTGCGCACGCTGACCTGCAGATTCGTACTGTGCTTGCGCGTTTCCGCAGCTATTGGTATAGTTTGCTTGCAAATGAAGTTGTAATTTAAAGAAGTGGGGTTTCGGCCCCGCTTCTTTTTTGTATGGATGGAGGTGCCGCAATGGTCAAGACCAAGACCGAGCAGGCGATCATCGACGCGCTCGAGGCCGTCGCTCCCCAGCACGATGTCGACATCGTCGACGTCGAGCTCGTGGGCGCCACCAAGGCCCCCTGCGTGCGCGTGCGTATCGAGGGTGCCGAGGGTCAGAGCCTGTCTCTCAACGACGTCACGGCCAACACCAAGTGGGTCGGCGATGTGATTGAGGAGCTCGACCCTATCTCTTCGAGCTATACGCTTGAGGTGTCGAGCCCGGGCATGGCGCGCCCGCTGCGCCGCCCGAGTGACTTTGCCCGCTTTGTGGGCGAGAACTGCGAGCTCACCTCTACAGCCACCGAGGGCCGTCGCAAGTACGCCGGCAAGATTGCCGCTGCGACCGAGACCGAGGTGACCCTCGAGCTCGAGGACGGCGAGTCCGTTACCCTCGATTTCTCTGATGTTAAAAAGTGCAAGTTGAAGCCCACCTACGACTTCAAGCCCGCGAAGGAAGGAAAGTAAGATGGCAGCATCCGACATGATGTCCGCCCTGATGGAGCTTTGCCAGGAGAAGCACATCGACCAGCTCTACCTGATCGACCGCCTGGAGCAGTCGCTCGCCAAGAGCTATGCCGAGATCCTGCATCTTGAGTGGGGCGCCAAGGTGACCATCGACCGCACCACCGGCAAGATCTACGTCTACCGCCTGGAGCCGATCGACGATTCCATGGACGAGGAGGGCAACTTCACCGAGTTCGAGGAGATCGACGTCACCCCTAAGAACACGAGCCGCATCGCTGCCCAGCACGCCAAGGCCGAGATCAACGCCATCGTGCGCAACTCCGCCCGCGAGCAGATCTACGAGGAGTTCTCCGGCCGCATCGGTGACCTCATCAGCGGTACCGTGCTGCAGTCCACGCCCGACTTCACGATCGTCAAGATTCGCGAGGGCGTCGAGGCCGAGCTGCCGCACTTCGATCAGCGCCGTTACGAGAACGAGCGCAACGAGCGCCCGATGGGCGAGCGTTACCTGCACAACCAGCACATCAAGGCCGTGATCATCGACGTTCGCGACCCCAACTCCAACCTGCAGCCGGTTCGTGGCGAGCACAGCCGTCCGCCGATTGTCATCTCCCGTACCCACCCCGAGCTCATGCGTCGTCTGTTTGAGCAGGAGGTGCCCGAGATCTATGAGGGCACCGTCCAGATCAAGTCGATCGCCCGCGAGCCCGGCCAG
This sequence comes from uncultured Collinsella sp., assembly GCA_905198355.1. Taxonomy (GTDB): domain Bacteria; phylum Actinomycetota; class Coriobacteriia; order Coriobacteriales; family Coriobacteriaceae; genus Collinsella. Next base: position 33,966 of record CAJKCG010000012.1, read on the forward strand.
CGTTCCAAGGTCGCCGTCCACTCGCTCGACGACCGTCTGGATCCCGTGGGCGCCTGCGTCGGCCCCAAGGGCAGCCGTGTTCGCGCTGTCGTGGGCGAGCTCCGTGGCGAGCGCGTCGACGTCATCCTGTGGGATGCCGATCCTGCCGTCTACGTTGCCAACGCCCTGTCGCCTGCCAAGGTCACCCGCGTCCTCATCGACGAGGAGAAGGCCTACGCCGGCGTCATCGTGCCCGATGACCAGCTGTCCCTCGCCATCGGCAAGGAGGGCCAGAACGCCCGCCTCGCTGCGCGCCTGACCGGCTGGCACATCGACATCAAGTCCGAGACGCTTGCCGCCGACATCCTCAAGAACGTTCCCGTTCACGAGGAGCCCGCCGCCGACCTGATCGGTGACGAGGAGGACGAGGACGTCCGTCGCTGCGAGTATGTGTCCGAGGACGGCATCCAGTGCCGCAACCAGGCTCGTCCCGGCTCCCGTTTCTGCGGTGTCCACGACACCGACGCCTTCGATGATGCGGAGGACCTGATCTAGCGCGCGGTCGCGCCGGGCAGGTCCTGGCGCGTCTCCCACGCTCGTTCAGTCTCTAGGCACCCAAGGTGCCAGAAAGGGTAGGTGAAGTCATATGGCAAAAGTCCGTGTGTCCACCCTGGCCAAAGAGTTCGGCATGACCTCCAAGGAACTGATGGGTCATCTCGCCGATATGAAGATTCCCGCTAAGTCCGCATCCTCCACCTTGGAGGACGCCTATGTCGCCATGGTCCGCAAGCAGCTCGCCTCGGTGATCGAGGCCCGCGCTCAGGAAGTCGAGGCCGCCAAGCAGGCCGAGGAGCAGGCTGCCGCCGCCGAGGAGGCTGCACGCGCCGCCGAGGCCGAGCGCGAGCGCATCGCCGCCGAGAAGGCACGCGAGGAGGAGCGCCGTCAGTTTGCCGCAGCCCAGGCTGCCGAGGAGGCTGCCCGCGCCGAGGCCGAGGCCAAGAAGAAGGCCGAGCAGGAGCGCCTTGCTCGCGAGAAGGAGGAGGCTGCTCGCGAGGCCCAGCGCCGCGCCGTTCCCGCTTCCGACTCCGGTTCGCGCTTCCGTTCGCTGCTCGACCAGATCGCCGCACAGGAGACCGTGCTCAAGGAGAAGAAGGACGCCGAGGACAAGGCCAAGGCCGAGCGTGCCGCCGAGCGCGGTAACCGTCGTGGCGGCAACAACGACCGCCGCGGAGGCCGTCGTAACGATCGTAACGCCTCCGACAGCAACTCCGAGCGCAACGCCTCCGAGAGCCGTCCGCACAGCCATCGCACCAACGCCAGCAACAACGTCGCTGCCGGCATGGACTTCCCCAACCCCGACAAGCAGGGCAAGGGCAAGAAGCGCAAGGGCGGTCACAACAACGAAGAGGACCACTACAGCCGTATGGCTCGCGAGGCCGAGGAGTACAGCCGCGAGAAGGTGCTCGAGGAGGCCCGTGCCGCCGTCGAGGAGGCCTCTCGCGAGTCCACCGGTCGCCGCAAGAAGCGCAAGGAGAAGCGCGAGCGCGAGGCTGCCAAGGCTCAGGAGGAGCGCAAGATAGAGGAGGCGCTGGCCCAGGGCGTGAACCCCGAGGAGCTCGACGCCATCAAGGTCTCCCAGGGCGTTACCGTCCAGGAACTCGCCGAGGCACTTGACGTTCCGGCCAACGACATCATCAAGCGCCTGTTCCTGTTGGGCACGCCGCTCACCATGACACAGTCCATGTCTGACGACCTCGTCGAGCTCGTTGCCGACGACCTGGGCCGCCAGATCAAGATCATCACCCCCGAAGAGGAGAACACCTTCTCGTTCTACGACGATCCCGCCGACCTTAAGCCGCGCGCCCCGGTCGTCACCGTCATGGGCCACGTCGACCACGGCAAGACGAGCCTCCTCGACGCCATCCGTCACACCGGCGTCGCTGCCGGCGAGGCGGGCGGCATTACCCAGGCAATCGGCGCTTCGCAGGTTATGATCAACGACCGCAAGATCACCTTCATCGATACCCCGGGCCATGCCACCTTTACGGCCATGCGTGCCCGCGGCGCCAAGGTGACCGACATCGTCATTCTGATCGTGGCTGCCGACGACGGCGTCATGCCCCAGACCATCGAGTCGATCAACCACGCCAAGGCCGCCGGCGTCCCCATCGTCGTCGCCGTCAACAAGATCGATAAGCCGGGTGCCAACCCCGACCGCGTGCGCCAGGAGCTCACCGAGTACGGCATCATCCCCGAGGAGTGGGGCGGACAGAACATGTTCGTCAACATCTCGGCCAAGCAGAAGATCGGTATCGACGACCTGCTCGAGACCGTCCTGCTCCAGGCCGACGTGCTCGAACTCAAGGCCAATCCTGATACGTTCGCTTCGGGCAACGTCCTCGAGGCTAAGCTCGACAAGGGCCGCGGATCGGTTGCCACGGTGCTCGTGACCCGCGGTACCCTGCACGTGGGCGATACGCTGGTCGCCGGCCTTACCTACGGCCGCGTCCGCGCCATGCTCGACCCCAAGGGCAACGCCGTCACCGAGGCCGGTCCCTCCGACGCCGTCGAGATTCTGGGCCTGCAGTCCGTCCCCAACGCCGGCGATGAGTTCCGCGTGTTCGAGGACGAGCGCGAGGCTCGCGCCCTGGCCGACGAGCGTTCGCTCAAGGCCCGCATCGAGGAGCAGAGCCGCGTGAAGCATGTGACGCTCGAGAACCTCTTCGAGACCATCGCCGACGCCGAGGTCAAGGAGCTCAACCTGATCATCAAGGCCGACGTCCAGGGTTCTATCGAGGCCCTTCAGGACTCCCTCGACAAGATGGACCAGTCCGAGGTGCGCATCAACACGATCCACTCCGCCGTTGGCGCCATCAACGAGACCGACGTCGTTCTGGCCGACGCCTCCAACGCCATCATCATCGGCTTTGGCGTCCGTCCCGACGGCAAGGCCCGCTCCGCCGCCGAGCGCGAGGGCGTCGAGATCCGTTGCTACGACGTCATCTACAAGTGCCTCGAGGACCTCGACGCAGCCCGTATCGGCATGCTCAAGCCCACCGAGGTCGAGGTTTCCACGGGTACCGCGACCGTTCTGGACACCTTCAAGGTGCCCAAGGTCGGTATCGCCGCCGGTGTCCGCGTCGAAGAGGGCGAGATCGCCGCGACCGATTCCGTGCGCCTGGTGCGCGACGGCATCGTGGTCTTCAACGGTAAAATCGCCTCGATGCGCCACTACAAGGACGAGGCCAAGAGCCTCAAGAGCGGCTCCGAGGGCGGTATTGGCCTGGAGAACTTCCAGGACATCAAGCCTGGCGACACCATTGAGGGCTACCGCATCGACCAGGTTGCCCGTACCGAGTAGGGGGTAGCGCTATGAAGCAAACGCAGGCAACCCGCCGTTTGGGCGAGCAGCTTCGCGAGAAGCTCGGTTATATCCTGCTCTTTGAGGTTTCCGATCCGCGTCTCGACCTGGTCACCCTGACCGCGGTCGAGGTCGCGGTGGACCGTTCGTTCGCGCGTGTGTATGTGTCGTGCGACGCGAGCCGCTACGACGAGGTCATGGAGGCGCTCGCCAGCGCCAAGGGCCGCATCCGTAGCCTGCTGGCCCGCTCGCTCGATTGGCGCGTCACGCCCGAGCTCGATTTTCGCATCGATCGCTCGACCGATGAGGCCGAGCGCATCACGCGTGCGCTGGAAAACGTTCCCGCCACGCTTGCGATCGAAAAGGACGAGGACGGCTATCCAATTGCGGATGCCGCCCAGGAGGCAGCTTTAGATGAGTAATTCCGCCGAACTTGCATCGTGCGAGTCTGCAGATATTCAGCGACGCATCCTTGAGCTCATCGAGGGTGCGTCCTCCATTGCGATTTCGGGACATACGTCTCCCGATGGCGACGCCCTGGGCTCCGTGCTGGGCCTGGGCCTCTCGCTTAGGAAGTTCTTTCCCAACAAGGACATTGCCCTGCTGCTGGCAGACGATGACCCGGTTCCGCGCATCTACCGCTTTATGGAGGGCGCCGACCGTCTGGTGCCTGCATCTGCGTATACCGGCAATCCGGACCTGTTCATCTCGGTGGACGTGCCGGTCGTCGAGCGTCTGAACAACTCCGCCGAGGTGCTCCGCCGCTCGTCGCATGTGGTGTGCTTCGATCACCACCCGGCGCGCGAGGAATTTGCCGAGCTGAGCCTGAGGTGCGTCGATGCCGCGGCCTGTGCCATGATCATCGACCGCTTTTTGGACAATTGCGGCATTGTGGCTCGCGATGGTGTCGCGACCTGCCTGTTGTGCGGCCTGGTGACCGATACCGGTCGTTTTCAGTATCAAAACGCCGATGCCGCTGCGTTCCATGCCGCCTCGCGCCTGGTCGCGCACGGTGCCGATCCGGCGCGCGTTGCGCTCGAGGTCTACCAGAGCATGCGCGTAGAGTTCTTGCATCTCAAGTCCATCGTTATGGGGCGCATCAAGACAGTGGCGCACGGTCGCGTGGCATATAGCTATGCGTACCAGAGTGACCTCGAGGCTTGCGGCGTCACTTCGGACGAGTGCGACGGCCTGGTCGATGTGGTGCGTTCGGTGATGGGTGTGGAGGTCTGCCTGTTCCTGAAGGGCATTGAGGGCGATACCAAGGTACGCGGTAACCTGCGCTCCAAGGGCGACCTCAATGTTTCCGAGATCGCTGCTGCTTTTGGCGGTGGCGGGCATCCCGCGGCCGCTGGTTTCTCTAACAACGGAACGATTCTCGAGACGCTCACCGCGGCACTCCCCATGCTGGCCGAGCTGGTGGGGGAGGATCCCGCTTCGGTGACCGTCGAGCTCTAACATTTTGGATGGTACATGGCTCGTCGTACACCTTCTCAACTTAATATGCTGCTCGCCGTCGATAAGCCGGTGGGCTGTACGTCTCACGACGTGGTATCGCAGTGCCGACGCGCCCTCCATGAGCGACGCGTCGGCCATGCCGGTACGCTCGACCCCATGGCATCCGGTGTCATGGTGGTGGGCGTTGGCCAGGCGACCCGTCTGCTGGGCATGCTAACCCTGGATACCAAAAGTTATGTCGCCGACATTTCGTTTGGCGTCGAGACCAATACCGATGACGCGGAGGGTGAGGCCGTCCGCACGGTGCCCGTTGCCCCCGAGCTGCGCGATCTTGCTTACGCCCGTGAGCAGCTGGCCGCTATGCTTGGCCCGCAGATGCAGGTGCCGCCAGCGTTTTCGGCCATTTCGGTCAATGGCGTTCGCGCCTATAAGAGTGCTCGCGAGGGCAATGCGGTTGAGTTGCCCCCGCGCCCCGTCGAGGTCTATGCCGCCGACCTGATCGCCGTGGGCGGCGAGGGCGATGCGTGCGTCTGGACCGTGGCGTTTTCGGTAAGCAAGGGCACCTACATTCGCGCGCTTGCTCGCGATCTGGGTCGCGCCTGCGATAGTGCTGCGCATATTTCCGCGCTGCGCCGTACGGCCTCCGGCGTGGTTTCCATTGGCGCCTGTCATGCGGTCGAGGAGCTTTCTCCCGAGTCTGCGGCCGGCTTCGCCTTGGATCCCATCGCCGCCCTTGGTGCCACGCGTGTCGATTTGCCGGGTAATCTTGCAGACGACCTGCTTTGTGGTCGCCGCATTCCCGTTGAACGCGCGCTTGCGGACTTCGATACGGCGAAGGCACCGTTCGCGCTCGTGCTCGATGGGGGACTCAAGGCGCTCGCCCGCATCGAGGGCGGCCGCTTTGTGATGGAGCACGTCTTTCCGCAGGCGATCGGCGGTGTTCGATGATGCTGGCGCCCCACGAGCTCGCGCGTATCTTTTTCGCGGGTGAGTTGGATGAGGCCCGTATCGTTTCTGCCGATGCATTTGATGGGTGCGAGTTCTTGGGTGCCGCGTCGATCGCCATAGGCGTGTTTGATGGCGTGCATCGTGGGCACCAAGAGCTGATTGACGCGGTTATTCGCGACGCACGTTTCCACGGCAGCAAAGCGGTCGTGGTCACCTTCGATCCTGATCCGGACGTCGTGGTGAGTCCGTCGCCCGCTCAAAAATTGATGACGACGGCCGACCGACTGCACGCACTGGCTCAAACCGGGGTCGATGCGGTGGTGGCCGTTCCCTTTACGCCCGCCGTGGCGGCACTCGACCATGTCGGGTTTCTGGCGCTGTTGTCGCGCGTTGTCGACATTCGCTCCATTCGTGTAGGCAGTGACTTTAGACTCGGCCGCGGCGGCGCTTCGGGCGTTGCCGAGATGCGCGCCTGGGGTACTGAACGTGGGGTTGACGTTTACGGTCACGACTTGCTCTGCGTTAACGGGCAGACCATCTGTGCCACGCGCATCCGCCATGAGCTGGCCCAGGGTCATGTGGAGCTGGCTGCCGAGCTTCTCGGCCGTCCCTATATGGTGCGCGGCGTTGTGGCGGCTGGCCGTCACGAGGGTTCCGACATGGGCTTTCCCACGGCAAACATCCAGGTGCCCGACGGCATTCAAGTGCCTGCCGATGGCGTCTATGAGGGTCTGGTGCTGGTCGATGATACCGTATGGCCTGCTGCTGTTAACGTCGGCCTGCCGCCGACCTATGCCGACGATGCCGCCTCGGCGCATCTCGAGGCCAACTTGATCGGCTATGCGGGCGACCTGTATGGCGCTTCCGTGTCGCTGGCGTTTACGCGCTGGCTGCGTCCGTCTCGCGTGTTCGATTCCCTGGACGACCTGATCGCGACCGTCGAGGGTAATATTGACGATATTCGCCACAACTTGGGTGAGCAGGGGGTGAGCATCCGTGATAAGCGATGAGGAGAAAGACCAGGTACGCGCTGCGTCCGATTTGGTTGCCATCGTGCAGGAAACGGTTGAGCTCAAGCCCCGCGGCCATGAGTTTTGGGGATGCTGCCCGTTTCATGGCGAAAAGACCCCATCGTTTCACATTATCCCTGCTACGCAGGTGTGGCACTGCTTTGGCTGCGGCGAGGGCGGCGACGTCTTTACCTATATCATGAAGCGCGAGAACCTGAGTTTTCCCGAGTCGATCCGCTATTTGGCTGATCGTGCGGGCATTGAACTGCACGATACCGGTGCGCAGCGCGATCGCGGCACCAAGCGTGCCCGCATCTATGACCTGTGCGCCGAGACGGCTCAGTTCTACCACACCATGCTTATGCGCGGTAAGGACAGCCGTCCGCGCGAGTACTTTGCCAGCCGCGGCATGGGCGGAGATGTCTGTCGCCGCTACTGCCTGGGCTTTGCACCGGGTCGCAACGCGCTGGTTTCGCATCTGTCCCAAGCGGGCTTTACCCCGCAGGAGATGACTGACGCCAATGTGGCCGTGAGCCGTGGGCGCGGACAGCTTGCCGACCGTTTTTACGACCGTGTGATGTTTCCCATCTTTGATGAGCAAGGTCACAATATCGCCTTTGGCGGGCGCATCATGGGCGATGGTCAGCCAAAGTACCTCAACACCGCCGAGACGAGCGTGTTTCATAAAAAACGAAACCTCTACGGCTTTAACTGGGCCAAGGAGTTTATCGTCGCGCAGGATACCGCCATCGTGGTGGAGGGATATACCGACTGCATCGCCTGCTGGGAGGCAGGGATCAAAAACGTCGTCGCTACGCTGGGCACAGCACTCACGGAACATCACGTTAAGACACTCACCCGTTTTGCCAAGCGCATTGTCTATATGTTCGATGGCGACGCCGCCGGTCAAAAGGCCGCTCGCCGCGCGATTCAGTTTATCGAGCAGGATTCGATGGACCTGCGCTGCGTGGTGCTGCCCGACGGCAACGACCCCATGGAGTTCATCACGGCGCATGGCGGCCAGGAGCTTCAGGCGCGCATCGATGCCGCCGAGCCCCTCATGGACTTTGTCTACCGTTCGCTGCAGGAGTCGAGTGACATCACCACGCCGGGCGGTCGTGCCAAGGCGCTGGAAGATGCGCTGACGCTTATCTATCCGCTGCGCGATAGCTATATGATCGACACATACTTTATCCAGATTGCCGATCTGCTGGGTTTGGATCTGGAGACGGTTCGCGCGAGTTCGGGTCGCGTGTTTCGCGATGTCGCCAAGCGCGAAGATGCGGAACGACGTCGTGAGCAGAACTATGAACGCCAGCGGGCGCAAGCCGAGCGCTCTGGTAGCGCGGGCGGTCGGACGTCTGGTTCGCAGGGGGCATCTCGCGGTGCTTGGGCATCGGGCGCGACGCCGCCGGTGTCCGCGCCGGTCGAAGAAGAGCCGTATGACTACGTCCCGCTCGATGCCTACGGTGCCGCGCCCGTGGAGGTCGTCGACGACCTGCCGCCGATCGATGTGCCTGATGGTATGGGTGCTGTGCCTGTGACTGATGGTTTGGGCGCTCCGGCTGCGGCGGCGCCGATGGTTCTTACTGATCTTGAGCGCAAGTCCTTGGCAGGGGAGCGCGAGCTGTTGACGATGCTCACGAGCTACCCCGACCTGTTCCGCACGTATGCCGACCGCATCTGCTCTATCGAGTGGGTTGACCCACGTCACGAGTCCATCGCATGGGCCGTTCTGGCAACGCCGCCGGGAACCGATCCTGCAGCCTGCATGGATGCGGCGCGCTCGGTGTGTCCCGAGGCGGCAACGCTTGTGAGTGCCGGGCGCATCTCGGCGACGAGCAAGCACCCCACCGAGACGAACATCGTGTTTATGCTTGATACGCTCGAGCTCTACACCATCAAGCGCCGCATGCGTGCCGCACAGGCCAAGCTGCGCCAGGACCGTTCGCTCGATGATGAGGCCCGTCGCGCGCTGACCGTGCAGGCCGCGCAGGATTCGCAGCGTCAACGCGAGCTGCAAAAGTCTATCGGCGGCGTGGCGGACCCGTTCCGTTTGATCGGTCTGGAGGCCGCAGGCACCGAACAGGCCTAGATGTTGTGGTCAACCAGCGTATTCTCGCCTATATCCAGCCCTCTTTTTGGGTATAGACGCCTATGTGTGTGCTAAAGTATTGAGTCCTGTGGACTATGAAGGGAGAATCTGTGCCAAAAAAGACTGAGAGCACGGGTACTGGGCTGGAATCCTACGTTGCAAAGCTCATGGGCAACGGCTCAAACAGGACTTCGGTAACCGAGGACGAGATTCAGGTCGCCCTGAAGGATATCGATGTTTCTGACGAGCAGCTCACCGCGGTGTATTCCGCGCTGCGCAACAGCGGCATCCAGATTATCTCCGCGAGCGGAAACGACGACGCCCCCATGGACGTCGACGATGACGATAACGATACCGATACTGACGATTTCGATGACGACGACGAGCACGATTCCGGCTCGCTCGACGATCACGAGCTCAAGATGGCCCGTCAGGCCGACGCCGAGATGGGTTCTTCCAAGAGCAAGAAGAAGCGCACCGTGCGCACGTCCCGTTCACGCTCCCGCGTGCGTGGCATCGATGCCTCCACGGTGATGCTGACCGGCGATCCGGTTCGTATGTACCTCAAGGAGATCGGCAAGGTCGACCTGCTGACCGCCTCCGAAGAGGTCGATTTGGCCATGAAGATCGAGGCCGGTCTCGAGGCCACCGAGAAGCTCGAGGCTGCCGATGCCGGCGAGCTCGAGCTCACGCGCGCCGAGATGCGTCGTCTTACGCGCATTGAGAACGTCGGCCTCGAAGCTAAGCAGGCACTCATCAGCGCAAACCTGCGTCTGGTCGTCTCCATCGCCAAACGCTATGTCGGCCGCGGCATGCTGTTCCTTGACCTGATCCAGGAGGGCAACCTCGGTCTGATCCGCGCCGTTGAGAAGTTCGACTACCAGAAGGGCTTTAAGTTCTCCACGTACGCCACGTGGTGGATCCGTCAGGCCATTACGCGCGCCATTGCCGATCAGGCCCGTACCATCCGTATTCCCGTGCATATGGTCGAGACCATCAACAAGCTCGTCCGCGTGCAGCGCCAGCTCCTTCAGGACCTGGGTCGCGATCCGACCCCTGAGGAGATCGGTGCCGAGATGGACATGAGCGCCGACCGCGTCCGCGAGATCCAGAAGATTTCGCAGGAGCCCGTGTCGCTCGAGACCCCCATCGGCGAGGAAGAGGATTCCCAGCTGGGCGACTTCATCGAGGACTCCCAGGCTATCGTTCCGCCCGATGCCGCCAGCTTCTCCATGCTGCAGGAGCAGCTCACCCAGGTGCTCGACTCGCTTGCCGATCGTGAGCGCAAGGTTATCGAGCTACGCTTTGGCCTTGTCGACGGGCATCCCCGCACGCTCGAGGAAGTCGGCCGCGAGTTTGGCGTCACGCGCGAGCGTATCCGCCAGATCGAGTCCAAGACCTTGGCCAAGCTCCGCCACCCGAGCCGCAGCAGCAAGCTCAAAGACTATATCGAAAGCTAGTCAAGCAAGAAGCGCCCTCAAGCACATCCGCTTGGGGGCGCTTTCATGTGGTCATTGGGGACGTCCTCAATGACTAAGTCGGAAAAATTCTCAAAAAAGTTCTTGCCCTGCGCTGATTCGTCCGTATAATAAACCTCGTTGCTTGAGAGCACGCACCTATTCCTCGGTAGCTCAATGGTAGAGCACGCGGCTGTTAACCGCGCTGTTGTAGGTTCGAGTCCTACCCGGGGAGCCAGGTTGTAGAACCCGTCGCTTATGCGGCGGGTTTTTTCATGCCGCGACCACTTGACTCGAACGTTGCCATATCAACATTTCGTGTCGAGGATGTAATCCCGCGACCCACCACCTCAACATGGCGCGGTCGTTGTAGAATATTGCAATGATTGCTCCCACGACATGGTGCCGCGAGCACCAGATAAGGAGATTCTTGTGTCTGAGACCATTAACGGCAGCCTGAGCGTCTCGAACGACGTTATTGCCGATATTGCCGGTTATGCCGCGATGACGTGCTACGGCGTTGTCGGAATGGCTGAGCAGCTCCAGGGCGCCGAGAGCGTGCGCCTGCTTGCCGGCCAGCGCCTCCGCAAGGGCGTGCTTGTCTCCGCCGACGAGAACGGCCTTACGGTCGATCTTCACGTCGTGCTCGAGAACGGCGTCAACATGAAGTCCGTCTGCCACAATCTTTCGAGCTCCGTTGCCTTCACCCTGCAGGAGATCGCCCAGATCGATCCCGCCAGCCTTAAGATCGGCATCCATATCGACGCGCTCAAGAGCCGTCTGAACTAGCATCCGAAAACGGAGATTCAAATACCCATGATTGCAAAGACCATTCGCACCTGTTTTCCGATCGCTGCGGCTGCCGTTTCCGACAAGGCCGAGGAGATCAACAAGCTCAACGTCTTCCCCGTGCCCGACGGCGACACCGGCACCAACATGTCGCTCACGCTCGCCTCGGTGACCAAGGAGCTCTCCGCCCTTCCCGCCGATGCCGACATGGAGGCCATTGCCGGCGCCATCACCCACGGCTCCCTGATGGGCGCCCGCGGTAACTCCGGCGTCATTACCTCGCAGATCCTGCGCGGCGTGGCCGAGGGCCTTGTCTCCGCCGACGAGCCCATTACGTCCGCCAACATCGCCTTCGCCTTCCGTCGTGCCGTCAAGGTGGCCTTCCAGGCCGTCCGCAAGCCCATCGAGGGCACGATCCTCACGGTGCTGCGCGATGTCTCGACCAAGGCCGACGAGTGCGAAAAGAAGAAGTTCTCGGCCGAGGATGCGCTCGACGCTATCGTCGTCGAGGCCTACCAGTCCGTCGCACGCACGCCCGACCTGCTGCCCGTCCTCAAAGAGAACGGCGTGGTCGACTCCGGCGCCTTCGGCTTTGCCATCTTCCTGGAGAACTTTGTGGCTGCAGCACTTGGTCGCAGCACCGTTGTCGAGGATTTCTCCGATACGTTCGATTCCGCTGGCTCTGCACGCGATGCCGCTCTTGGCCGCGTTGAGATCGAGGCCAACGACGATTGGGAGGGCTCGGAGTTCCGCTACTGCAACGAGTTCCTCTTTAAGGCCGACGCCCCGTTTGACGAGGATGAGTGCCTTAAGTTCCTGGGTTCCATGGGCGACTGTGAGCTACTCGTGGGCGCCTACCCCGATTACAAGATCCACGTGCACTCCAACACCCCCAACCTGGTGCTCGAGCACATGCTTCAGCTTGGTCAGATCTACGAGGTCTTTATCCACAACATGGAGATGGAGGCCCACGACCGTACCGCCAAGATTCATGAGGACCAGGAAAAGGCCGCCGAGCCCGCCAAGGCGCTGGGCTTTGTCGCCGTTGCCGCTGGGTCCGGCGAGGCAGACATCCTCAAGTCCCTCGGCGTCGACGTGATCGTGTCGGGTGGTCAGACCATGAACCCCTCGACTGCAGACCTGCTGGGCGCTGTTGACCAGGTCAACGCGACCTCGGTCATCATCCTGCCCAACAACGGCAACATCCGCATGGCCGCTGAGGCCGCTGCCTCAGCCTGCACCGACAAGAAGGTCGCCGTCGTTCCCACCAAGACCGTTCCGCAGGCCTTCTCCGCGCTGTTCGCGGTCCTGCCCGATTCCGAGCTCGAGGATGCCGTCGCCGCTATGGTCGACGCCATCAGCGAGGTCCGCGATGGCGAGGTCACCCGCGCCGTGCGCGACTCCAGCGCCTCCGACGGTTCGCCAATTCACTCCGGTGACGTCATGGGCATCATTGCCGGCTCCATCGATGTGGTCGGCTCCGACGTGAAGCAGGTCACGCTCGATTGCATCAACCGCATGCAGGAGGAAGAGGAGGGCGACGCGCTGACGATTCTGGCCGGCGAGGAGCTGTCCGACGAGGCCTTCCAGGAGATCGTCGACGCTATCGAGGAGGCTCAGCCCGACCTGGAGATCGACGCCCATCGTGGCGAGCAGCCGCTCTATCCCGTGATCTTCTCGATCGAGTAGGCATCTGCCCATGTCCGAGCTCTGCTCCGTACCGCGCGTCTCGGATCGCTTTGCCCAGAGCAATGCGCTCGACGAGGATATCGCGCGACTCAAATATGTTTCGGGTAAACGTGAGGAGGCCCTTCGCCGTCTGGGAATTCGGACGGTGGGGGACCTCCTTCTCCATATCCCTCATCGATACCTGGACTTTACGCGCTCCTGGTCCATCGAGATGGCGCCCATCGGTACCGTGTGCACCATCATCGCCACGGTCGACCGTATCGTTCAAAAGAAGCCGCGTCCGCGCATGCAGGTGACCGAGGTCTCACTCGTTGACGAGACGGGCGTGCTGCAGGTCGCCTTTTTCCGCCAGCCCTGGATTGCCCAGCAACTTAAGCAGGGCGACCGCCTGGCCGTAATGGGTAAGGTCGAGTTTGCCTACGGCTTTAAGCAGATGGCCTCGCCGCACTTTGAAAAGCTTGAGGAAGGGCGCGCCGCGGGCACTATCCTGCCGGTCCATTACGTGAGTGACGGCGTGAGTCAGGCATGGATGCGCCGTATCGTAAGTGGCGCGCTCGAGGTCGTCGGCAATCCCTTTGATCCCATTCCGGCACGCTTACGCGTTAAACGTCGCCTGATGAGCCATGCCCGTGCCCTTCGATCGATCCACTTTCCCTCGAGCATGGCTGAGCGCGAAATCGCGCGCGCACGGCTTGCCTACGAGGAGTGCCTCTACCTGCAGCTGGCGCTGCGCCTGCGCAACGACGGTGTCTTGGTCGAAGTCGCTCCCTACGCCCACGCCGCGGGCGAGCACCTGGCCGCGCTCAAGCAGGCCCTGCCGTTTTCGCTGAGCGACGAGCAGGAGGCCGCGTTCCAAGACATCCTGCGCGATATGTGCGATGGCGGGCGCGTGATGAACCGCCTGCTGCTGGGCGATGTCGGTACCGGTAAGACCGCCGTTGCCGCCTGCGCGCTGGCTGTGGCTGCCGATAGCGGCACACAGGCCTGCGTTATGGCGCCCACGGGCGTGCTGGCGCGTCAATATGCCGATAAGACCGGCCCTCTGCTCTCGCAGGCCGGCATGTCTTGGGCGCTTCTGACGGGTGCCACGCCGGCCGCAGAGCGCGAGCGCATCCATGCGCAGCTGGAATCGGGAGAGCTCGACGTCCTCTTTGGAACCCACGCGGTCCTTTCGGATAACGTGGCGTTTAAGTATCTGTCGCTCGTAGTCATCGATGAGCAGCACCGGTTTGGCGTCGGCCAACGCAATGCCTTGCGCGCGAAGGGCCCCGGTGCCGATCTGCTCGTTATGACGGCAACGCCCATCCCGCGTACGCTGGCGCTTTCGGTCTACGGCGATCTGGACACGAGTATCATCTGCCATCGGCCCGTCCCTGGCGCTGGCGTGACGACACGCGTGCTTACCGAGTCGAGTCGCGACCTTGCCTATGGCGCCATCCGCGAGGCGCATGAAAAGGGTCAGCAGGCCTACGTGATTTGCCCGCTCGTGGAGCCGAGTGACTCGGCCGATGATCTGGAGGACGTGCCCGGTATCGCCCGCGACGACGAGGGCCGCGTGACGGTCCCCGTGCCGCTGCACGATACGGCGACCGAGCTCGATCGCCTGCGTCTGGCGTTGCCGGGTCTTGCCATCGAGCGCCTTCACGGCCGCATGCCAGCGGGGGAGAAGGACCAGGTTATCGATGCCTTTAAGCGTGGCGAGATTGACGTGCTCGTCTCGACTACGGTGGTCGAGGTGGGCGTCGACGTGCCTAACGCCACCGTCATGGTCATCGAGAACGGGGAGCGCTTTGGTTTGGCTGCTCTGCACCAGCTGCGCGGTCGCGTGGGCCGTGGCAGTGTGTCGGGCACGTGCCTGGTCATGACGCACTCCAAGGGCAACGGCGGCGCTTCGGCAGCACAAGATCGCCTGCAATCGCTCGAAAAAACCTCGGATGGCTTTACGCTCGCCCAGATGGACCTGCGTCTGCGCCACGAGGGCGAAATCCTGGGGTACCGCCAGCATGGCGGAGTGACCCTGCGCTTTGTCGACCTGGATGCCGACGAGGAGCTGATCGAGTGGGCCCATTTGGACGCGGTCGAGCTCTTGCGGTATGCTTGCAACCTTGACTCCGTGGCGACGCGCCCCCTGCGCGATGCGGTCGCCATGCGATATCGACACATTTTTAAGGAGGTCAGCGGAGGATGAGAATCATCGGCGGCGAATGGCGCGGTCGTAAGATCGAGGAGCCCCGTGGTCGCGATGTCACCCGCCCCACGACCGATCGCGTGCGCGAGGCATGCGCATCTATGGTCATGTCGGCATTCGACTTCGATCTGGACGAGGTCCGCGTGCTGGACGCCTTTGGCGGCTCCGGTGCCTTAGGGTTAGAGATTCTCTCACGTGGTGCCCGTTCGCTCACGACGTTCGAGATCGATCGGAATGCCGCGCGGCTCATTACCAAGAATATCGAGTCGCTCTGCCGTGACCGTGCGCGTTGGCGCGTGGTAACGGGCGACATGCTGGCGAGCGCCTCGCGCGGTCGTGTGCCGGGCGGCCCCTTTGATCTGGTCCTGCTCGACCCGCCCTATGCTTTTGGTGCCGAGCCGGTCGAGATACTGCTGCAGAACCTGGCTCAGCAGGGTCTGCTTGCACCTGGCGCTTATGCCCTGTTTGAGCATGCCGCCGCCGATGCGGGCGCGCATCCGGCAGGCTTTGAGATCGTGCGCGAGAAGCGCTACGGCATTACCTCGGTCGACCTGCTTCGTTGTGTCGGCGATGACGATGGTGAGGAAGATTGCACCGGCACCGATGCTCACAACAACGATGCCATGACGGTTCAGGAGAACGCCCATGAATGACACCATCAACCGCGTGATCGTCCCGGGCACCTTCGATCCCATCACGTTTGGCCATATCGATGTGATCCGCCGCGCCCGTCGCATCTTTCCCAGCGTGATCGTCGCTGTTGCCGAGTCGCAGGGTAAAAACGGCGTGGGCACCACGTTTATGCTCGATGAGCGCGTGGCGCTGGCTCGCGAGGCGCTCGGTGATATCGACGGCGTCGAGGTCCTGCCCTTTACCGGCCTCTTGGTCGACTTCGCTCGCGAGCAGGGGGCGGGGGCCGTTGTCAAGGGCCTGCGCGCCATGACCGACTTTGAGTACGAGCTGCAGCAGGCAGACCTCAACTACCGCTTGGATAACGAGCTGGAGTCCATCTTTGTCATGAGTGCGCCGCAGTACGGCTATATCTCGAGCTCGGTCGTTCGCCAGATCGCCTCGCTCGGCAGCGATGTATCGACGTTTGTTCCGCCCAACGTGGTCGAAGCGCTCAGACATCGCTTTTCGTGACGTTTTTTATTGCCTGGTGGCATGTGGTAAACTAGCACGATGATATGTTACCTATGAAAGGAGACCGGATGCCGGGCGAGAATTTTCCTGGCGATAGGATCGTCAGCTTGGTCGATGAGCTCGAAGGGCTGATCGAGGAAGCCAAGCCGCCTTTCGGCAAGAACGCTCAGTTCAAGGTCATCGACGCCGACGTGTTCTTCAACATCCTCGACGAGATCCGCATGAGCTATCCCGAGGAGTGGCAGAAGTCCCGCCGTATCCTTAAGGAGCGCGAGGAGCTTATGGCTTCCGCCGCCGCTCAGGCCGATTCCATCATCGCCGACGCTCAGCAGCAGGCCCTCACCATTGCCGGTGAGCAGGAGATCGTCCGCTTGGCACAGCAGCAGGCCGACGACATCCGCGATCGTGCCCAGCAGTACGAGCGCGAGACGCGTTATGCTGCCGAGGACTACGCAGAGCAGGTCTTTACGCACCTGGAGGAGAACCTCAAGAGCCTGACCGGCACCGTTACCCGTTGCCGTCAGCAGCTCAACGAGGGTGCCGCCCAACAGAATGGTCAGTGGTAATGGCTGAGTTCCCGAGCGTTACCGTCGATCTTTCCGAGCAGCTCGAGTTTCCTGGTGATTCGTATCCGCTGACCGGCAAGGTCGATGTTGCCACCTACACGGTGGGCGAGAAGGAGTACCAGCTACAGGACGGCATCGACTACGACGTTGTCTTTACCAATGCCGGTACCGGTGTCTTGCTCACGGGCATGGTCCGCGCGCACGCCACCGGCGAGTGCGACCGTTGCCTGGAGCCTGCCTCGTTTGATATCGCCGGCGAGATCGAGGAGTTCTACCTCTTCGAGGAGCCCGAGGATCCCGAGGCCTACGAGGACGGCTACGAGCTCCTGGGTGAGGACCGCATCGTCGATCTGGGTGAGCCCATCAACGACGCGGTCGTCATGGACACGCCGTTTGTCGTTCTGTGCAAGCCCGATTGCCGCGGCCTGTGCCCCACTTGCGGTTGCAATCTCAACGTCGAGCAATGCGATTGCGCCGCCCAGGCAGAGGCAGAATGGGCCGCTGCCACGGAAAATCCATTTGCAGCATTGAAGAATCTCAAGCTCGATGAGTAAAACTGTGGTAGTATCGCTACTTGCGCGTAATCGCCACACTGGATAGTTCATAAGGAAGGTCACTATGCCCGTACCTAAACAAAAGCAGGGTCGTATCCGCACTCACACCCGTCGTTCCGCCAACATGAAGATCTCGGCTGCGGCTCAGTCCACGTGCCCCCGTTGCGGCGCTGTCAAGCTTCCGCACCACGTGTGCCCCAGCTGCGGTTTCTACAAGGACCGCGAGGTTATCGTTACCGAGTAACGGTATACTCTGGATGCGATGCCGTTCCAAATGGAACCACAATGGCCGGCTCAATGAGTCGGCCATTTTTGTATAAGGAGTATGTATATGAGTAACGTTCGCGTTTGTGTAGACGTTGTGGGCGGAGACGAGAAACCTCAGGTTGTTCTCGATGGTATCGAGGCTGCACTTGCCGCCGATCCCGATATCGAGGTCCTGGCAGTCGGTCCCGCCGAAATCGTCAATCCCTTTGCCGCGGCCCATGCACGTGTGGAGGCTCTGGAAGCCCCTGACATTATCGCCATGGATGACGATCCCATTCGCGCCGTGATGACCAAGCGCAAGTCCTCGATCGTGCTTGCCTGCCGCGCCATCAAAAAGGGCAACGCGGACGCGTTTTTCTCCGCCGGCTCCACCGGCGCCATGACCGCTGCCGCGACCGCCTACGTCACACCGTTTAGATATATGGCCGAAGGCAAGAAGCAGCCGGTGCGCCCCTGTTTGACCAATGCGCTGCCCAATCGTGCCGGCGGCCTGACGGTGCTGTGCGACATGGGTGCCAACCCCGATGTCGAGGTGGACGACATGGTGCGTTTTGCCCAGATGGGTAGCGCCTATGCCCGCGTTGTCCTGGGCATCGAGCATCCTCGCGTGGGCCTGCTTGCCAATGGCACCGAGGATGAGAAGGGTTCCAACTTTACCAAGGCCTGCTTCCCTGCCATGAAAGCCGCCGTTCCCGGCTTTGTGGGTAACTGCGAAGGCACCGATCTTACGTCGGGCAATTTTGACGTCGTGGTCGCCGACGGCATGTCGGGCAATATTGCGCTCAAGGCCACCGAGGGCGCTGCCAAGTTTTTGCTTCAGGAACTCAAGGGTGCCTTTATGGCCTCGCTCGGCACCAAGATCGCCGCGCTGCTCATCAAAAAGCAGATGCGCGAGATTAAGACCAAGCTCTCTGGTGATGCCAAGGGCGGCGCGATTCTTTTGGGCCTGCGTGGCGTAGTCCTGATCGGCCATGGCGCCACCTCGGTCGAGGCTGTTAAAAACGGTACGCTTGCGGCGGCCGAAGCCGTGCGCGCGGGGCTGGTCGAGAACGTCGCCAACTCCATGGACGGCATCGTTTTGTAAGAGCGAGTTAGAGCGCTGTTATGTGCCTCGCGGCCTGCTTCGTGGGGTAGAATCAGAACCGTGTCTTGGTACCGCCCGGGCGGTACCATTCTTTTGGTATTCATGCACTATGAGAGGAAGCGCTATGGACCGCTCCGAAATCTTCGACAAGATCGCCGAGGTCGCTGCTGACGTTCTGGGCGTCGATGTTGCCGAAATTAGCGATGAGACCACCTTTGACGACCTCGATGCCAACTCGCTCGAGCGCCTGCAACTGGTTACGGCTATCGAGGACGAGTTCAATCTCGAGATCGATGACGAGACCCTGCTCTCGCTCAACTCTGTCGCCGACGCCGTCGACGCGATCGAAAACGCCAGGGAGGCTTAGGTCTTGGCTTTATCCGAACGACTTACGCGCGCCCAGGAGATTCTGGGCCACGAGTTCAATGACAAGGTGCTGCTGCGCGCGGCCCTTACGCATCCTTCGGCCGTCGAGGGCCAGCCAGTCTCGGCAAGCTACGAGCGCCTTGAGTTCTTGGGTGATTCCATTTTGGGCGCCGTTGTCGCACGCTCCCTGTTTGTGTCCTATCCGGAGTTTGACGAGGGCAAGCTCACGCGCCTGAAGGTGTCCCTTGTCTCGGGCGCCACGCTGTCCGAGGTGTCGCACGAGCTGGGTATCGATGACATCATCATCTTTGGTGCCTCCGAGACCGGTACCGGCGCGCGCGGCCTGCACTCGGCGCTCGAGAACGTCTACGAGTCGCTCGTGGGTGCGCTGTACCTGGATGCCGGCTGGGATGTTGCGGCGGACTTTATCCATCGTACGCTCAAACCGCACCTGGCCTCCGAGCGTGCCGAGCACCCCGCGAACCCCAAATCGTTCTTGCAGGAGTGCGTGCAAGCCGACGGTCACGAACCCCCGGCGTATAAGCTCGTTGGCTCCGAGGGCCCGGCGCATGCGCCCACCTTTACCGCCGTGGTGTTGATCGATGGTATTCGCCAGGGTCGCGGCTCCGGCTCCTCAAAGAAGGAAGCCGAGGGAGCCGCTGCACTCGAGGCACTTGACCGCATGGGCTACACCACCAACGGCGTGATTCTCAACAAGAAGCCTGTTTAAGCGAGGAACCGTGTATCTCAAGTCCCTCACGCTCAAAGGGTTCAAGTCGTTTGCCGACCGCGCCCATATGACGTTTGAGCCGGGCCTGACCGTCATCGTCGGTCCCAACGGCTCGGGAAAATCGAACATCTCTGACTCGATTCTGTGGGTCCTGGGTGAGCAGAGCGCCAAGCAGCTGCGCGGCCAGGCCATGGAGGACGTTATCTTCTCGGGCTCGTCGGCGCGTAAGCCGGTGGGTGTCGCCGAGGTCACGCTGGTGCTCGATAACTCGGACCATTTGCTGCCCGTCGACTTTGACGAGGTCGCCATCACCCGGCGCATGTATCGCTCGGGCGAAAGCGAGTACCTCATCAACTCGAGTCCGTGCCGCCTGATGGACATTCAGGACATCCTGCACGATTCGGGCTTGGGCAAGGATACGCATTCCATCATCAGCCAGGGCAAGCTCGACGCCATTTTGCAGAGCCGCCCCGAGGAGCGCCGCGCCCTCATCGAGGAGGCCGCCGGCATTTCCAAGCACAAACGCCGCAAGGAGCGTGCGCTCAAAAAGATTAAGTCGATGGACGAGCACCTGACGCGTGCCCGCGACATCAATAAGGAAATCGCCCGTCAGCTGCGACCTCTGGAGCGTCAGGTCGATCGTGCGCGCAAGTACAAAGAGCTGTCCTCGCGCGCGAACGAGCTTACGCAGATGCTAGCCGTCGACGAGCTGCGTTCGCTGCAGTCGCAGTGGAACGACTTGGAGAGCCGCTCCAAGGAAGGTGCCGCCGAGCTGGAGCTTGCGCAGTACCGCTTGGGCGAAAAGGAACGCGAGCTCGAGAAGCTCCAGGTCATGCTCGAGGAAAAGGGCCTGTTTGTGGGCGATCTGGGCGAGCAGCGCCGCCATATGCAAGACGTGGTCGGCCGCATTAACTCCGATATGCGCCTGCTCGAGGAAAAGGGCCACAACATGGTGTCGCGCCTGTCCGACATGCGCGGCCAGATCTCGAGCTCCGAGCATCAGCGTCGTCGCGTGGTAGAGGAGCTCGAGGACGCGCGTGCGCAGCTTGAGGAAGTGACCGGCGCGCACATGCAGGCCCAGGAGGACGTTGACGCCGCTGGTCCTGCCGCCGCTCAGCTCCACGAGCGGCGCGTGGCGCTCGACAATCAGATTTCGCAGCTTACGCGTGAGCAACGCGATGCGCAGCGTGTGGCCGATAACGCGGCGCTCGAACTCGCCAAGGTGAAGGACTCGCTGAGCAACGCCGAGGTCGAGGACAACATGTACGCCTCACGCCTGGAGCAGATCGACGAGCAGCTCGAGGAAGTCACGGCCTCACTCGAGAGCCGTCGCGACCGCGCCGAGGAGCTCGACAGTGCACTTGATCAGGCCCGTCAAGCCCAGATTGATGCTCGCGAGGCTACCGAGGTCGCCCGTGCAGCCCTTAAGGACCTGCGTGTCCGCGAGAGCGAGGCGCGCAACAAACTGTCCGAGGTGCGCTCGGAGCTTGCCAGCCAAAAGAAGCTCGATGCCCGCATGGCTGACAGCTCGCCGCTGGTGAGCCGTCTGATGGGTGCGCTGGGCGACGATGTCTCGGGTCGTCTGGGCGACGTGCTCGAGGCCCCGCGTGAGCTTGAGGGCCTGGTTGAGCAATTGCTCGCCGGCGATATCGATGCGCTGCTGTTCGACGATGCGTCCGCGCTTGAGCGTGCCGGTCGTGCCGCTCTGGACCAGAAGAAGGCCTCGGGCGAGGCGCTGCTGGTCGCGCGCGGTGTGAGCGCCTCTGCTGCCGCTAAGGGCGCTGCCGGTTCCCGCCTGGTCGATCGCCTGTCCGTACGCGCCGGCTATGGCCCGGTTGTCGAGGCGCTGCTCGGCGGCTATTACGTTGTCGACGACTTGGCGGCTGCGCTGGCCGCGCCTGTCGTTGACGGCGTGACTTACGTGACCCCCGATGGCGCCCGCGTCGCCTGCGGCGGCCTGGTGCGTGTGGGGCTCGACGCCGGCGAGGCTTCGGGTGCTTTGGAGCGCAAGCGCCGCATCCGTGAGCTCGAGGGCCTGGAACCCGATCTGGCTGCTGTGTTTGAGCATGTGTCGGATCAGGTCGTCGAGGCCAATGCGGCCGTTGAGGAGGCGCGTGCCGCCGAGGGCGATGCCGCCGGCGAGATCGCCCGTCTTGAGGGCGAGCGCCGCTCGCTGCTCTCCGAGATTGGCCGCCTGGAGCAAAGCGCCAACAACGCCGAGGTCGAGCACGTGCGCATCTCCAAGCGCCGCGAGCAGGCCGCCGAGGCCGTTCGCGCTGCGCGCCCGCGCGTTGACGAACTCACCCGTTCGCGTGACGAGGCGCGTGCACAGGCAAGCGACCTGGGTCTCCAGATTGCCGAGGCCAACGATGAGCTCGATCGCGTTCGCCGTGACGATTCCGAGGCCGCCGGTAAGCTCGCCGATGCCAAGGTGCGCCTGGCCCAGACGAGCGAGCGCCTGCGTTCGCTGAAGGGCCGCGTGCCCGACCTTGAGCATCGTCTTGAGGGCATCGACCGTCGTATCCGCGGAACACGCCAGGCTTCGCGCTCGCTCGAGCTGCTGCGCCTGCGCGTCGACCCCATGCACGAACGCTATTCTGCCCTGTTGGAACGCGCATCGGATTGGGCAGCGCGCCTGCGTGACCAGGCCTCTCTGGAAGAGGCGGACTCCGCTTCGCTTAAGAAGACCATCGAGGATGCCAAGGCCGAGGTTGCCCGCGCTAAGGAGCGGGTCGATACCGCCACTGCCACGCAAAACGAGTTCAAGGTCGCACGCGGCAAGCTTGAGGTGCAGGTAGAGGCCGCCATTAAGGCCATTACCGCCGATGGCACCACGGTGCTCGAGGAAGCGCTCATGCTTCCTGCTCCCACCGACCGCGACGCCGCCGAGCGGGAGCTCAACCAGCTCGTGCGTCATATCAACAATCTGGGCCCCGTGAACCAGGTTGCCATGGAGGAGTACGAGCAGCTCAAGCGCCGCGCCGACTACATCGAGGACCAGCTGGCCGATCTGGAGAGCGCGCGCAAGGCGCTCACCAAGATCACAGTGGCCATTGATCGCAAGATGCGCAAGGCGTTTCTGGTGACGTTTGAGAAGGTCGACGCGAACTTCCGCGAGATCTTCGCCATGCTGTTCCCGGGTGGCCAGGCTCATCTTGAGATGACCGATCCCGAGCATCCTGCCGAGACGGGCATTGAGGTTGTGGCGCAGCCGCGCGGCAAGCGCATTACTAAGATGATGCTCATGTCGGGTGGCGAGAAGAGTCTGACGGCGCTCGCCCTGCTCTTTGCCGTGTACCGCACGCGCACGGTGCCGTTCTATGTGCTTGACGAGGTCGAGGCGGCGCTTGATGACGCCAACCTGTCCAAGCTCATCGGAGCCCTCGATGTGCTGCGTTCCGATACACAGCTCTTGGTCATTTCGCATCAGCGCCGTACTATGGAGGACGCTGACGTTCTCTATGGCGTCTCGATGCAAGCCGACGGCGTCAGCCGCGTCGTCTCGCAAAAACTCGATCGCGAAACCGGAAAGGTCGTGAATGCATAATGGGATTCTTTGACGCTCTCTCGCGCGGACTTGAGCGCAGCCGCGAGGCCCTCAACGAGGTCTTCTACTTTGGTGGCGAGGTCGACGAGGACTTTTGGGAGGACCTTGAGGACACCCTCGTCATGGGTGACATGGGTGCCGAGGTCGCTATTCAGGTCTCCGATGACCTGCGCGATGCTGCTGCCAAGAAGAACCTTAAGACCGCCCCGCAGCTTCGCCGCGCTCTGGCCGAGCAGCTCGAGGGCCATTTTGTGCCTGTTGAGCGTGATCCGTTTTCCGATACGCCGAGCTGCGTGCTGTTTGTGGGCATCAACGGCGCCGGCAAGACCACAACGGTCGGCAAGATTGCGAGCGCCATGGCTGCCCGCGGCAAGAACGTGGTGATCGGTTCGGCCGACACCTTCCGCGCCGCCGCCATCGAGCAGCTCGATGTGTGGGGCCAGCGTGCCGGCGTACCGGTTATTAAGCGTGACCGCGGCTCCGATCCGGCGAGCGTGTGCTATGACGTGCTCGACGAGGCCGATAAGCGCGGCAGCGACCTGGTGCTCATCGATACCGCCGGCCGTCTGCACACAAGCCCCGAGCTCATGCGCGAGCTTGCCAAAGTGGTCAACGTGACGCGTAAGCGCGCCGCCAATATGGCTGCCGGCCCCATGCCTGTCTCGGTCGTCCTCGTAATCGATGCCGCGACGGGCCAAAACGGTCTGAACCAGGCGCTCGAGTTTAACGAGGCGCTGGGCCTGGACGGTATTATCATGACTAAGCTCGACGGCACGGCTAAGGGCGGTATCGCCATGGCCGTGGCCGAGAAGCTCAAGCTCCCGATCCTGCGCATCGGCGTGGGCGAGCAGGTCGATGACCTGCAGGAGTTTAACGCCAAAGATTTCTGCCGCGCCCTGGTGGGCGAGTCCAACTAAGGAGTAACCAGTGTTTGATTCCCTGAGCGATCGCCTCAACGACACATTTGACCGCCTTCGCGGCAAGGGTAAGCTGACCGAGGCCGATATCACCTCGGCCATGCGCGACATTCGCATGGCGCTGCTCGAGGCCGACGTTAACTTTAAGGTCGTCAAGGAGTTCGTTGCTAAGACCAAGGAGCGCTGCATGACCGCCGAGGTCATGGAGTCGCTGTCGCCGGCGCAAAACGTCGTCAAGATCGTGCTCGACGAGCTCACCGAGATGCTCGGCTCCACCGAGAGCAAGCTCGTTTTTAGTAACCGCATTCCTAATGTCATCATGCTCGTGGGTCTGCAGGGCTCCGGTAAGACCACGGCTGCCGTAAAGCTTGCCTACCTGCTCAAGAAGCAGGGCCGCTCGCCGCTGCTCGCCGCGTGCGACGTCTACCGTCCCGCTGCTGCCGACCAGCTTGCCACGCTCGGTGGCGAGATCGGCGTGCCGGTCTTCCGCGGTGACGGCGAGCACCCGGTCGATATCGCCAAGGGCGCCATCCAGGAGGCCGTCGACCATCTGCGTGACGTGGTCATCGTCGATACCGCCGGTCGTCTGCAGATCGACGAGCAAATGATGCAGGAGGCCGTGGACATCAAGAAGGCCGTCAAGCCCGATCAGGTGCTGATGGTCGTCGATGCCATGATCGGCCAGGATATCGTCAACGTCGTCTCGACCTTCGCCGAGCGCACTGACTTTGACGGTGTTATCATCTCCAAGCTCGACGGTGACGCCCGTGGCGGTGGCGCACTTTCGGTGCGTCAGGTGACCGGCAAGCCCATCAAGTTCGTGAGCATGGGCGAGAAGCCCGACTCGCTGGAGCCGTTTTACCCGGACCGCATGGCCAAGCGCATCTTGGGCATGGGCGACGTCGTCGGCATCATCGAGAAGGCCCAGGAGGCCGCCGATGCCGAGCAGCTCGAGGCCGCCGAGCGCATGCTGCGCGAGGGCTTTACCATGAACGACATGCTCGACCAGATGAAAGCCGTTAAGAAGATGGGCGGCATGAAGGGCATTCTCGGCATGCTCCCCGGTGGCCAGCGCGCGCTCAACCAGATGGGCGGCAACCTGGACGAGGGCATCTTCGACAAGAACGAGGCCATCATTATGTCGATGACCAAGGAGGAACGCCTGCGCCCCTCCATCATCAACGGCCAGCGCCGCGCCCGCATTGCCAAGGGAGCCGGCGTAACCCCCACCGAGGTCAACGGCCTTATGAAGCAGTGGGGCGAGATGAATAAGATGATGGGCCGCATGCGCACGATGGCCAATCAGGCACAGGCCGGCGGCAAAAAGGGCAAAAAGGGTAAGAAGGGCAAGAAGATGCGCATGCCCAATATCCCCGGCCTGGATGCTATGGGTCTGGGCGGCATGGGCGGCTTGGGAATGGGCGGTCCCAAGTCCGATATGGAGCTGCTGCGCCAGATGGAAGCGCAGATGCGCAATAAGAAATAGAGCTGTAATTCCAGCTTGATATGGCAAAGGCCGCTCGGAAGCTACCGGGTGGCCTTTGCTGTTGGCTTTGTTTGTTGGGTTGCGTTTGGCGTCGCGCCCCGAGCTCGCGGTGCCGTGCCGTTAGTGGCAGCCGCAGCCCTCGTGGCCCTCGTGCTCGTGATGGCCGTGGCAGCCGCAGGAATCGCCATGCTCGTGAGTGTGCTCGTGGTCGTGGCCGTGGCAGCCGCACGTGGCCTCGCCGTTCTGTGCGAGCGTGCCGGCGATAAGGGCCTCGACGCAAGCGTCGCAGCTGCCTTGGGCACCCGCGTATACCGTGATGCCGGCTTGGGCAAGCGCGTTGATAGCGCCACCGCCGATGCCGCCGCAGATGAGCGTGTCCACGCCGCCGTTGGCGAGCAGGCCCGCAAGGGCACCGTGGCCGGTGCCGCCGGTGCCCACGACCTGCTCGCTGAGCACCTTGCCGTCCTGAATGTCGTAGATCTTGAACTGCTCGCTGCGGCCAAAGTGCATAAAGATGTTGCCGTTGTCATACGTGGTTGCCACTCTCATGGTGCCGATCTCCTTTGGTGGCCATACGGCCGTCGTTGTGGTGATGGGGGAGTACGCGATATTGCCGCCCTCGATGATGAGCGCCCGACCATTGACCAGCGCATTTGCCACCTTGCGATGCGCTCGGCTGCAAATTGCCGCCACCGTGGCGCGCGCGATGCCCATGTGCTTTGCGACGGCCTCCTGATTGAGGCCTTCCAGGTCGCATAGCCGCAGGACCTCGAGTTCGTCGACCGTCATGTCGATGGCCTCTCCGCTGGCAAGGCCATCGGGGGTAAAACCGCGATATTCGGGGATGATCCCGACGCGGCGCAATTTTTCACGTCTTCCTGCCATACACTCTCCATATCTGACATATGTCAACAATAGAATAACGACCGTGCGGATTTACGCAAGGAATTTCTGGCATATGTCAGAAAATGAGGGCTTATGTTAAGGCTGTGGGGCCGCTTGCGCCTGGGCTACAATGAATCTCGCTTATAGGCGACTGACAGGAGGGTCAATGAGCAAGGCTGATCAACAGTTTGTAGCCATGTGCCGCGATATTCTGGACCATGGCACCACCACCGAGGGCCAAAAGGTCCGCCCGGTGTGGGAGGACGGCACCCCTGCCTATACCATTAAAAACTTTGGCGTCACGGCACGCTACGACCTGCGTGAGGAGTTTCCGGCGCTTACCCTGCGTCGTACGGCCCTCAAATCTGCCATGGATGAGATCCTATGGATCTATCAAAAGAAGTCCAATAACGTGCATGACCTCAACAGCCATATTTGGGACGAGTGGGCCGACGAGACTGGCTCCATCGGCAAGGCCTACGGGTATCAGATTGGGCAGAAGAGCCATTATGCCGAGGGCGACTTTGACCAGATGGATCGCGTGCTGTACGACCTTAAGAACACGCCGTACAGCCGCCGCATTATGACGAACACCTATGTGTTTAGCGACCTGTCCGAGATGCACCTGTATCCGTGTGCCTACAGCGTGACGTATAACGTGACGCAGCGTCCGCAGGATGATAAACCGACGCTCAACATGATTCTCAACCAGCGCAGCCAGGATATTTTGGCTGCGAACAACTGGAATGTGTGCCAGTACGCCATTTTGCTGATGATGGTCGCGCAGTCGGTCGATATGATCGCTGGCGAGCTGCTGCATGTGATTGCCGATGCCCACATTTACGACCGTCATGTCGATATCGTTCGCGAGCTTATTGAGCGTCCGCAGTTTGCTGCGCCCAAGGTAACGCTCAACCCCGATGTGCATGACTTCTATGCGTTTACGACCGATGATCTGATCGTCGAGGGCTATGAGCACGGCCCTCAGGTCAAGAACATCCCCATTGCGGTGTAGGTGACGCGCATGAGGTGTAAGCTTTCTGCCATTGTTGCCGTGTGTGACGATTGGGGCATTGGGTGCGAGGGTGACATGGTCGTGTCCAATCGCGCCGACATGCGCCATTTTGTGGCGTGTACCAAAGGTTGCCCGGTCATTATGGGACGCAAGACGCTGCTGAGTTTTCCCGGCGGACGTCCGCTCAAGAACCGCCGCAATATCGTGCTCACGCGCGATGAGGACTTTGCTCCCGAGGGCGTCGACGTGGTGCATAGTATCGACGAGGCGCTTGCCGCGGTTGCCGATGAACCCGTTGCCTGGGTAATCGGCGGCGGCGAGGTATATCGACAGTTTTTGCCGTATTGCGTGGAGGCCGAGGTTACGCATAACCATTGCGTGCATGACGTGGATACGTACTTTCCCGATTTGGATGCCGATCCCGCGTGGGAGATTGCGCGGCGTGACGGTGTTGCCACGATTGCCTCGGGCGAGGGAGACGAGGGTGTCGATTATGAGTTCGTGACGTATCGTCGCGTTGAGGCGTAAATCGTCTGGCGTGAACGGTATCATCGGGTTGTTTGAATGCATGGGGCGGCGCTTAGCGTCGCCTCGTTTGGTATAGATGTGCTGTAAAGAAGGGTGCGGGCTGGCTGCTATGACTGATGCCGTTGAGGTGCTGCGAATCGATTCTCTCGAGGACGAGCGGCTCGATGCCTACGTGCGACTGACCGAGCGTGAGCTTCGCTGCGTGCTGGAGCCGCAGAAGGGCATTTTTATCGCCGAGAGTGCCAAGGTCATCGAGCGTGCGGTTCGCGCCGGATACCAGCCGGTGAGCTTTCTTTTGGGCGAGCGCTGGCTCGACCAGATGATGCCGCTGTTTGAGCGCCTGATTGTGCGCGAGGGCGCGGGTCCGGTTCCTGTGTTCGTTGCCTCCATGGAGCTTATGGAGCAGCTGACGGGCTTCAATGTGACGCGCGGTGCGCTCGCGGCATTCCGTCGTCCACGTCAGATTCCGGTAGCCGAGTTCTTGGGTGGCGTCGTCGATGCGGCGGGGGAGCGCCCGGTGCGCGTGTGCGTGCTCGAGGGCATTGTCGACCACACCAACGTCGGCGCGATTTTCCGCTCGGCGGCTGCGCTGAACGTCGATGGCATTTTGGTGAGCCCTACGTGCTGCGATCCGCTGTACCGTCGCTCGGCCCGCGTGAGCATGGGCACGGTGTTCCAGGTGCCCTGGACACGCATTGGCAGCGAAGCGCGCGTATGGCCGCATGATGGGCTGGCGGCGCTACACGATGCCGGCTTTTCGTGTGCCGCTATGGCGTTGACGGATGATTCGGTGTCGCTGGACGATCCCGCGCTCCAGGAGATTGACCGCCTGGCAATCTTTATGGGCACCGAGGGTGCTGGCTTGGGCGCCAAGACCATTGCAGGCTGCGACCGCGCCGTGCGTATTCCGATGGCACATGGGGTCGATTCACTCAACGTGGCCGCGGCAAGCGCTGTTGCCTTTTGGCAGCTGTGCCCGCATGTGAGCAACGAGTACCACTACCAGCCGGGGCTGTATCACTAGGCAGATAGTTAGCACCGGGCTCTGGTTCGGGGCGTTTCGGCCGACGTCGGTCGGTGCTAAGCTGGTATCGGCTTTGGTCTTAAATTGCCGTTTTGTTGTTTGACGTACGCTGGTGGGGAGGGCGTGTGGCTAAGAAATCTACGGCTATCGATGTAACGCAGGGTGTCATTTGGCAACAGCTGCTGTCGCTGTGCGTCCCTATCTTCTTTAGCTCGTTTTTTCAGCAGGCTTACACGCTTATTGGTACGTATATCGTCGGCCAGTTTGGCGGCAAGCTCGCGCTGGGTGGCATTCAAGCCACGATGGTGCTCACCGAGCTCTGCATTGGCTTTTGCGTTGGCGTTGGCGCTGGCTGCGCGGTCATTACCGGTCAGTATTTTGGTCAGCACGATGATGAGCGATTGAGTCGTTCGGTCCATACGGCCATGACGCTCGCGCTGGTGGGCGGTATCGTTTTCTCGATTCTTGGCATAGTGTTCGTTGAGCCCATGCTGGTACTTATGAACACGCCGCATGAACTATTGGCCGAGGGCGTGGCCTATGCTCGTTGCTATTTTGCCGCCATGGTTGCGGCGCTGCTGCTCAATATGGGAACGGCGCTGCTGCGCGCCGTGGGCGACACACGCGGCCCTGCTGTGATCATTGCTTCCGGCTGCCTTGTTAATGCGGTGCTGGATGTCATCTTCGTTGCCGTGCTTCATATGGAGGCTCTGGGCTGCGGCATCGCGGTGGCGCTGACCATTTGCTCCAACGCCACGATGATCGTGATTCGTATGATGCACGCTCCGGGTGCGTGGCGGCTTTCACTGTCCAAGCTCTGCATTGATCCTGGCATTTGTAAGAGCATGATCTCGTGTGGTCTGCCGCTTGGCTTTCAGTCTGCTGCGTATTCGATTTCCAACGTTTTGATTCAGGTGTCGGTCAACTCGTTTGGTGCCGATGTCACCACGGCGTGGGGTCTTTCGGGCCGTTTGGATGGCATTGTCTGGATGGTTACCGAGGCGCTTGGCGTTTCGATCACCACGTTCTCGGCACAGAACTTTGGCGCGCGCAACTACGAGCGCATGCGCAAGGGCTACCATACGTCGCTTGTGCTGTCGTTTATGCTCATTGGTGGCCTGTCTGCCGTGCTACTGGTGTTCTCGGGTCCGTTGTCGCGTCTGTTTGTCGACGATGCTTCGATTTCGGCCTACACCACGACGATTCTTCATTTCATCGCGCCGTTCTACGCGATCTTCTCGATTATCGAAAACGCGTCCGGCTCCATCCGCGGCGCTGGCGTGAGCTTCCAGCCTATGATGCTCACGATTTTTGGCACCGTCGTGCTCAGGGTGATCTGGGTGTTTGCGATTATGCCGTTCGATCCGTCGCTTGAGCACCTGCTGCTGGTTTACCCCGTAACCTGGCTCATCACGGCCACGATGTTTACCATCTACCACCACAGCGGCAACTGGCTCGGCCGCGCCACCGCCTAATGATCCGTAGGGGACGGAGGAAAACGGATCATTGACCTGGCGATAAGGCAAAATGATCCGTTTTCCTCCGTCCCCTTCGGATCATTTAGTATTCGATGCCTTGGCGGGCTAGGAGGCCTTCGTCGAAGTAATGTTTGACGGGGCGCATTTCGGTGACCAGGTCTGCCAGATCGGCGAGGGGCAGCAGATCGCGGCCGGTGAGCACGAGCTCCGTGGTGGCGGGCTTTGTCGCGATCAGCGCTTCGACATCCACGCGCGTCGCAAAGCCCCGTCGCATGGCCTCGCCGAGTTCATCCAAAATCAGAACGTCGACCTGTGATATCTGCTCGCGCGCCAGCTCCATGATCTGTGCAGCGCAGGCTTCGGGTGTGTCGCGGTCGGCTTGTACGATGCGTAGCCCCAATCGAGGAGCTGCGTCATGTTCGGCGCAGTGCAGCTTCTTGGCAAACTGAAGCATGAGTACGTTAAGTCCATAGCCCGTGGCGCGCAGCGCGAGCCCCAGCGCAGCCGTCGTCTTGCCCTTGCCGTCGCCCGTATAGATTTGAACCTTGCCGACTCCCAGTGATGCCTTCTCTGTCCTTTCGTGCCCGGCGTCGGTTTATCGCCGTCCGGGTTGGGTATTCTAGAAAACATTATCAACCCCAGTAGATGGAGTTCAAGCAGATGGAGATGGATGACAATAAACGTAGACGGAATATGATCCTCTACGTGCTCATCGCCTTCGTCGTCTACCTCGTGCTCTCGACCGTTCTGTTCCCCAACATCGGTCACACGCAGCAGATTACGAAGACCGATTACTCGACCTTTGTCAAAGCGCTCGATAAGAAGAGTGTCGACAAGGTCGAATACAATACGGACGATTACACGATTTATTACACCAAGAAGGGCGAGGACGAGAACATCGCCTACAAGACGACCGGTGTGCCGAATGACGCTGGCTTTACCGATCGCGTGCTTGAGTCCGGTGCTTCGCTTGAGTCGGTCGTTCCCGATAAGAACTCGGGCCTGATGACCTACTACCTGCTCACCCTCATTCTTCCCATGGCGATTTTCTTCCTGATTGGCTGGTGGCTCAACCGCCGCATGAAGAAGGCCATGGGTGATGACGGTCCGTCGATGAACTTTGGCGGCGGTGGTTTTGGCGGCGGTGGACTGGGCAAGTCCGGCGCGCGCGTGATCGCCTCCAAGGACGTGGGCGTGACCTTTAAGGATGTCGCCGGCCAGGAAGAGGCCAAGGAGTCCCTCAAGGAGGTCGTCGACTTTCTGGAGAAGCCGCAGCGCTACGAGGAGATCGGCGCCAAACTGCCACGCGGCGCTCTCCTTGTCGGCCCTCCGGGTACCGGTAAAACCCTGCTCGCCAAGGCTGTGGCCGGCGAGGCGGGCGTGCCGTTCTTTAGTATTTCTGGTTCTGAGTTTGTTGAGATGTTTGTCGGCCGCGGCGCCGCTAAGGTTCGCGACCTGTTTAAGCAGGCCAAGGAAAAGGCCCCGTGCATCGTCTTTATCGACGAGATCGATACCATCGGCAAGAAGCGCGATGGCGGCGGCTTTAGTGGCAACGACGAGCGCGAGCAGACGCTCAATCAGCTGCTGACCGAGATGGATGGATTCGATAACCACAAGGGTATCGTCGTCCTCGCTGCGACCAACCGTCCCGACAGCCTTGATCCGGCCCTGCTGCGCCCCGGCCGCTTCGACCGCCGCATCCCCGTTGAGCTGCCCGACCTGACCGGTCGCAAGAATATCCTTGAACTGCACGCCAAGTGCGTGAAGACGCAGCCGCCGATCGACCTGACCGCGATCGCCCGCGCCACGCCTGGCGCCTCGGGTGCCGACCTGGCCAACATCATCAACGAGGGCGCCCTGCGCGCCGTCCGCGAGGGTCGCAAGCGCGCCACGCAGGATGACTTTGAGGAGTCGGTGGAGGTCGTCATCGCCGGCCAGCAGCGTAAGTCCACGGTGCTGTCCGATCACGAGAAACAGGTCGTGTCCTATCACGAGATCGGCCATGCCATCGTTGCCGCCCGCCAGAAGGGTTCTGCGCCGGTTACGAAGATCACCATCGTGCCGCGCACGAGCGGTGCTCTGGGCTACACCATGCAGGTCGAGGAGGATGAGCGCTTCCTGACCACACGCCAGGAGGTCCTGGACAAGCTCGCCGTCTATTGCGGTGGCCGTGCAGCCGAGGAGCTCATCTTTGGTGAGATGACGACCGGCGCTGCCAACGATATCGAGCAGGCCACCAAGCTCGCCCGCAACATGGTGACGCGCTTTGGTATGTCGGAAGAGTTTGGCATGATGGCGCTCGGTACCGTTCAGAATGCCTACCTCAACCAGGACACGTCGCTCACCTGTGCCCCCGGTACGGCCGAGCGCGTCGACGCGATCGTCGCCAAGCTGATCGAGGACGCACATGACCGCGCCCTGCAGATCCTCAAGGAGAACAAGTTTAAGCTCCATGAGCTGGCTCGTTATCTGTACAAGAAGGAGACGATCACGGGCGAGGAGTTCATGAATCTCCTCACGCGCGAGAATCCGCTGATGCCAAAGCAGCAGTAAGGCTGGTTGCACAACGTCGAACGCCCCATTTGAGTTTCTATCTCAAATGGGGCGTTTTGTTTGGGAGGGATATGTACGAAGATCGTGGTGAGTGCCTGCTTGATGGGAGAGAGCTGCAAATATAACGGGCTCGACAATTACCATCGCGCGTTGGTCGAGGCCTGCGAACGCACAGGGACCGAGGTCCTGTTGGTGTGCCCCGAGGTTTTTGGCGGCTTGCCCACACCGCGCAAGCCGTCCGAGATTGTGAATGGCGAGGTTTGTACCTGCGAGGGCATCTCGGTCGATCGCGAGTTTCGCCTGGGTGCAGAGCGCGCGCTCGATATGTGTGAGCAGGCGGGCGGCCCGTCCGAGATCGCTGCGTGCGTCTTACAGGACCGTAGCCCCTCGTGCGGTGCGGGTCGCGTCTACGATGGCACCTTTAGCGGCACGCTCACTGTGGGCAATGGTGTTTTTGTCGATCTGCTGCTGCGGCACGGGTACCGTGTGATTCCGGCTAGCGAGTTCGATCCCAGCATACTGGAACATTGTCCACAGCACTCGAACCCAACACTTCCTCACGGGTGACCGTTTTGGCATCATCCGTGAAGTTGATATTGAGTACGACCCGGTCATCAAAGACGTAGACCCAGTTGACAGGCGCCGTACCCAGGCAGCCCCTCCCCACGGCCCTCGCGCAGGAACGCGCACACGGCCTTCCCGTCTCTTGCGCCTCTCCCGGAACTGTCCACATCAGCGTAGCCAATCCAGTCCGCCAAGGGCTGCAGCCCGGACAACGCGGCGATGGAGGGCTTCTTCGGCCTGCTCAAGAAGGAGTTCTGGCACGGCAGGGACTGGTCGAACTGGACCCCCGCCCGCTTCATCGAGGAACTCGGGCGCCAGCTCGGCCGATACAATACGGAGAGGCGCAGCGATGCGCTCGGTGGCCGCACGCCGGCCGAGTTCCGCTCCGCGCTGGGAAGGGCCGCGTAACGGTCCAAGAAATCGTCCCCAGTCCCCATTCTTGCCCCTTTGGGACGGCTTCTTGTTGGGGCGTGCCTGCCCCAAACCCTGCTAGGAACGAGTGCAGCAAACTGGAATTTTAAATTACTCTTTGCAAATAACCTTTGAACCTTCACCATCAATTACAATTCCCTGACGATTGTTAATTGGGCATAGATTCAAATCCGAAAACTCAGTCATTATTTTCTCGGTAA
>CAJKCG010000013.1:0-58071 GCA_905198355.1 uncultured Collinsella sp.
AGGAGGCCACTTAATGTGGCCTCCGTCGTGAGCAGGACTGTAGAGCAGGAAACTTCATCAGTGCCCGCCCCACGGGAAACCGGCGGGATAGACCGGTTTGGATGGGGCTTTGATGCATGGGTGGTCTGTTGGTGGGCAAATGGGTATCATACTGTGGTTATTGCATCGACTCTGCGATGCATATTTGTACGTTCCCGGCGGTCGGTTTGCCAGAAGCGCCCCGTCGGTTGTTCCAGACCCGTTTCGAAGAAAGGAAACCACACTTACCTATGGCAGCTAAAAAATCATCTCCTTTGAAGATCATTCCGCTCGGCGGCCTTGACGGCATCGGCAAGAACATGACGGTCTTCGAGTGCGGCGACGACATGGTGCTCGTCGACGCCGGTCTTATGTTCCCGGATGACTCCCAGCCCGGTATCGACCTGGTGCTTCCCGACTACACCTATGTTCTGGAGAACGAGGAGAAGCTCCGCGGTATCATCGTCACTCACGGCCACGAGGACCACACCGGTTCGCTTCCGTACCTGCTGCAGGACCTCAACAACAAGGTGCCCATCTTCTCGAGCAAGCTGACGCTCGGTTTTATCGAGGGCAAGCTCTCCGAGTTCCGCATCCGCGCGCCTAAGTTCCGCGAGGTCAAGGGCGGCAGCCATGTCAACCTCGGCGGCATCTCGCTCGACTTCTTCTCGATGACGCACTCCATCCCCGGCGCTCTGGGCGTGTTCATCCGCACCAATCAGGGCACCGTTATGCACACCGGCGACTTTAAGCTCGACCAGACGCCCATCGACGGCGTCACGCCCGATTATGCCGCTATCAGCCGCTTTGCAAAGCAGGGCATCGACCTGCTGCTTTCCGACTCCACCAATGCCACGGTTCCCGGCTTTACCAAGTCCGAGGCCGAGGTTGGTCCCAACCTGCTGCACGCCATCAAGAACGCGCCGGGTCGCGTGTTCGTCGCGTCGTTCTCGAGCCACATCCATCGTCTGCAGCAGATCTGCGATGCCGCCCGCAAGTGCGGCCGTAAGGTCGTTGTGACCGGTCGCTCCATGCTCACGAACACCCGCGTGGCGCGCGAGCTCGGTTATCTCAACATCGATGATGCCGATATCATCGATGCCTTCGACATTGATAACCTGCCCGACGACAAGATCGTCGTCATGTGCACTGGCTCGCAGGGAGAGCCGCTGTCGGCCCTGTCCCGCATGGCCAATGGCGAGCACAAGACGCTCTCCATCCACGAGGGCGATACCGTTATCCTCTCGGCAACTCCTGTTCCCGGCAATGAGAAAGCCGTCCAGCAGGTCGTCAACAGCCTGGCCAAGCTCGGCTGCGATGTGTGGGATAAGAACCGCGCTCTCGTCCACGTCTCGGGTCACGGTAGCCAGGAGGAGCTCAAGCTCCTGATGGCCATGGCCAAGCCCACGTACTTTATGCCGGTTCACGGTGAGGCCGTGCATCTGCGCGCCCATGCTCAGCTGGCCCGCAAGATGGGTCTCAAGGACGATCATATCTTTATCCTCGATAACGGTGACACGCTCGAGATGCGCGGCGGTATCGTCAAGCGTGGTACGCCCGTCGAGTCCGGCGTCGTCTACGTCGACGGCCTGCGTATCGGCGATACCGACCCCATCGTCCTGCGCGATCGCCAGAAGCTCGCCAATGACGGTATGGTCACGGCCGTTGCTATCGTCTCGCTCAAGCACAAGAAGATCGAGGCTATCGAGTTCTCGGGTCGCGGCGTCTCGTTTGCCATCGACGACCAGTTCTCCGAGGATGCCTCCGCATCCATTATGAAGACGATCGAGAAGGGCAAGTTCAGCTTTACCAGCAGCGGCTCCGATGCCATTCGCAAGGCCGTGCGCGATTCGCTCTCCAACTTCATTTGGAGCCGTACGCGTACCCGTCCGATGATCATCCCGGTCGTCATGGAGGTTTAGTTTGGCGCGCGGATCTGCACAAAACGCCAAAGGCAATAAAGCCAACAACCAACCGGCATCTGCTAAGGGTGCCGGTTCCCATCTGCGTGCCAATAAGGGCCATGAGGCAGACTTCGACGATTTTGAGCCCTTGGTCGAGCCTTCGGCCAATCGCGATATCGCCGGTGTGGTCATCGCCGTTTTGGCGATCGCGTCCTTCATTGCCGTGATCTCTCCGGCAACAGCGCCCGTGACGGCTGCGGTTGCCGGTTTCTACCACCTGGGCTTTGGCCTGGGCGCCTACGTGCTGCCGATCGTCATCTTGCTGTTTGCCGCCACGCTCTTTTTGGGTGAGGACTCGCCGCTCAACGTGCGCTCTGTCGCGGGCGGCGCCGTGGTCTTTATCGCCGTCGTCTCCATTCTTTCGCTGATGGTGCCGGGCACGAGCGATTCGTGCGACCTTATGTTTACGCCGCAGAACCTTTCTGTGTCGGGCGGCTACATTGGCGCCTTTATCGCAAGTGCCTTGCAAAACGCCCTGGGTAAACCTATCGCCATGGTTGTCTTGCTGGGGCTTGTCGTCGTTGGTTTGGTCATTATCGGCTTTTCGGTGGGTGGCGTTTTGCGCTCCGCACGCGATCGTGCGGCAGATTTTGCCGAACGCCGTCGTGCCGATGTCAACGCCAGCCCGTGGGGCGATGAAGAGGCCCTGTCTGTTCCCGGCGTCGCTCGTCCGCACCTGAGCATTCTGCGCCAGAAGGGGACTGACGCCGCGGTGACCACGGTCATGGGTGGCGATGTCGACCCGGTTTTGGATGACAACGAGGACGATGACCCGTTTGTCGACGTATCCGAGTCGGTTGAAGCCGAGCGGGCCAAGACCACGCTGCTGCCGCGTCGCCATGTCAAGAAGGGCAAGGCTGCGCCTAAGCTCAATACGAGTGAGCCCGACCCGTCTTGGTCCGATAGCGAGATTGAGCTCACCGAGGGCGATGACGAGGACGACGAGGGTCCGATTGAGACCGCAAAGACAACTTTGCTGCCGCGTCGCCATGCAAAGCGCGGCCAGGTAACCGGCCAGCTTTCGATGGAAGACGACTCCGATAAGATCGACGAGTCCGAGCCGCCGTTTGTCGTGAATCCCGTCTCGGCCGCACCTCAGATTCCCGACTTCCTGAAGCATCCCAAGGTTGCCGGTGCGCCTGCCACGAGTGCTATCGAATCGGCTGCGGCTCGTGATGGGGGAGTGGACGACGGCGCCGCAGATAACGAGGGCGAAGAAGAGGACGGACTCAAGCTTCCGCCGCTCGAAATCCTGCATGCCAACCCGCAGTCGGCTTCCGCCGCGTCTTCGGACAAGGAGCTGGAGCAGACCGCTGAGTCACTGCAATCCACCTTGCTTGAGTTTGGCCGCAGTGCCCGCGTGGTCGGCTGGATCGCCGGCCCCACGGTGACGACCTTTAAACTGCAGCCCGGTGAGGGCGAGCGTGTGAGCAAAATTTCGAGCCTCGAGGACGATATCGCGCTTTCGCTCGCTGCCCAGTCGGTGCGTATCTTTGCCCCGATCCCCGGCACCTCGCTCGTGGGCATCGAGATTCCCAACCGCAAGCGCCAGAACGTCAATCTGGGCGACGTGCTGCCCTATGTGAAGGGCGGTCCGCTCGAGCTCGCCATCGGCCGCGACGCCGAGGGCACGCCGGTTGTCGCCGACCTCGCCAAGATGCCTCACCTGTTGATTGCCGGTACGACCGGTTCTGGTAAGTCGGTGATGATCAATTCCATCATCACGACATTGCTCATGCGCGCCCTTCCCGAGGACGTTCGCCTGATCATGGTCGACCCCAAGCGCGTCGAGCTTGCGGGCTATAACGGTCTGCCGCATCTCTATGTGCCCGTGGTGACCGAGCCCAAGCAGGCCGCGAGCGCTCTGCAATGGGCTGTGTCCGAGATGGAGCGTCGCCTGAAGGTCTTCGAGCGTCTCAACGTGCGTAAGATCTCGACCTACAACGAAAAGCAGGCTGCTGGCGAGTTTGAGCATTACGACAATCCGCCGCAAAAGATGCCCTACCTTGTCATTATCATTGACGAGCTTTCGGACCTGATGATGGTTGCCGGCAAGGATGTCGAGGCGTCGATCGTGCGTATCGCCCAGCTGGGCCGTGCCGCCGGTATCCACCTTATCGTGGCCACGCAGCGCCCCAGTTCCAACGTGGTGACGGGTCTCATCAAGGCCAATATCACCAACCGTATTGCTTTTAACGTCGCTACGGGTATCGATTCGCGCGTCATCATCGACCAGATGGGTGCCGAAAAGCTCACCGGTCTGGGCGATATGCTGTTCTCGAAGGTTGATTGGGGCAAGCCTCGCCGTATCCAGGGCTGCTTTGTCTCGGACGACGAAATCAACGAGATTGTCGAGTTCGTTAAGTCGCAGAGCGAGCCCGACTACCACGAGGAGATTCTGTCCGCCGTGGCGCCCGCTTCCATGTCCATGGCTGGTGGCGGCGGCATTGTCCGCACCGGAGTCGCCGAGCCGCAAGACGATGATCCGCTCATTTGGGAAGCCGCCCATATTGTGGTGGAATCGCAGCTGGGCTCCACATCTGGCCTGCAACGCCGCCTGAAGGTTGGCTATGCGCGTGCCGGGCGTATTATGGACATGCTGGAAGAAAAGGGTGTCGTCGGCCCGCCCGACGGTTCCAAGCCGCGCGAGGTCCTGTTGGACGAGGAGGGGCTTGCCGCGCTGGAATCTGTCGACGCCGAGATGGCACGTGAAGATCGTGAGTTTGGAGGATTCTGATGGCTGCACGCTTTGGTGACATGCTGCTCGAGCAGCGTCGCCGAATGGGCCTTTCCATTCAGCAGGTCGCCAACACCATCAAAATCAGGCCGCAGATCATCGAGTTTTTCGAGACCGGTAACTTTGCTTCGATGCCGCCGCGCGGCTATGCGCAGGGCATGATTTCGAGCTATGCTCGTTTTTTGGGCCTCAATCCGCGCGAGGTCGTCAATGCCTACTTTGACGAACTGATGGCATACGAACGCGAGACGTCGCAGCAGGGCGGTCGTTTCCAGGACGCCGCCGGCTACGTCAATTCGCGTTCCTCTGTCGATAACGGGCGCTTTCTGATGGTTCAGGGCGGTCGTTCGACTCGCTATGGACAGCGTCCTCAGCAGGCCGGTTATATTACCGAGACGGGTTCGGGCGAGGAGATTCGCTCGCAGCGTGACCGGTTCCGCAGTACGCCGATGCCCGAGGACCGTGCACTTCCCGCTGCCCGCGGCGTGGCGCGTGACCCTCGTGCCGGCTACGGCGACGGCGGCTATTCCGATCGCGGTCACCGTGGTATCTCCACCGGACGCTCTCGCAGTGGCTATGCGGACGCCGATACCACGCAGGTGACGCCGCGTCTTCGCTCTCAACCACAGCCGTATGGCCAGCGCTCTTCGGCTCCGCGTGCGGGCCAGCGTGGCTATCAAGGCCGCGGTGAACTTGCGCCCCGCTCGGGTCAGCGCAGCCTTCAGGGCCAGGGTGGCTATTGCGGCCGTTCCGATAGCAATCGTGGCCGTATGCCTCAGGGAGGCGGCCGCAGCAGTTCCAGTCGTGGACGCGGCGGTTCCCGTGCTCCTCAAAACAACGGGCTCGATCCGCGTATCGTCTACGCCGGTATCGGTGCCGTGGCGTTGCTGCTGATCGTGCTCATCGTGGTACTTCTGCGCGGCTGCGCATCTTCGACGCCCGAGACCACGCCCGAGACGCCCGCTGTTACCAAGACGACGACCAAGAAGTCTTCTAAGAAGACCGAAACGGTCGACGAGGACGAAGACACCGATGAGCCGACTGACGAGTCGACTGATTCGGACGCCGCCAAGACGACGGCCAAGAAGGAAGAGAACGAGGTCACAAAGGTTAAGGTCTCCGTTGCCAAGGGAAAGACCGCGTGGATTGAGGTCAAGGTCGACGGAAAGTCGGTCTATGGCGCTCAGGCGACTGGCCCCTTTGAGCAGGAGTACACGCCCGAGTCCTCGATCGAGATCACCACGTCCAAGCCTTCCGATGTCACCGTTACCAAGAACGGCGAAAAGGTCCGTTACGATACCAAGACCTCGGGTGTGGCGCGTGTGACGATCACCGTTCCCAAGAAGGAGACGACTGATTCCGAGAATGGTGAAAGTTCAAATGGTGCCGACACCACCGACGGCACCGATGCCCAGTCTACGGATGGCGCCGATGCCGCAACTGACGGCCAGACGCCCACCGATTCTACCGACTATTCGTACGATAGCTACTAAGCCGCTCGTACGCGAAAGGAAACATCATGGCTAAAGATTCCAGCTTCGACGTCGTGTCCGAGGTCAACATGCAAGAGGTCGACAACGCCTTCCAGCAGACCACGCGCGAGATTTCCCAGCGCTATGACCTGAAGGATTCCGGCGCCACGATCGAGCTTTCGAAGGGCGACAAGCTCTTTACAATCAACGCCCCGGCCGACTTTGTCTCCAAGCAGATCATCGATGTCCTGAGCTCCAAGCTCATCAAGCGCGGCATCGACCTCAAGGCTGTCTCGTGGGATGCTCCGCAGGCGGCATCGGGCGGCACCGTGCGCGTGCTCGGCCATATCGTCGA
This sequence comes from uncultured Collinsella sp., assembly GCA_905198355.1. Taxonomy (GTDB): domain Bacteria; phylum Actinomycetota; class Coriobacteriia; order Coriobacteriales; family Coriobacteriaceae; genus Collinsella. Next base: position 6,547 of record CAJKCG010000013.1, read on the forward strand.
GGGTATCGACCAGGCGACCGCCAAGAAGATCAATAAGGACATCAAGGACCAAAAGCTCAAGGTCAAGGTGACCATCGAGGCCGAGAAGCTGCGTGTTTCCTCTGCTTCGAAGGACGCGTTGCAGACCGTTATCCAATTCCTGCGCGACCAGGACTACGGCCAGCCGCTGCAGTTCACCAACTACCGCTAATATCATTCGAAAGGACTGCTCTCCAACATGGATACACCGTTGGGCTCCGTGCTCTACATCACCCTCGGGTGCGCTAAGAACGAGGTTGACACCGACCGCATGCGTTCTCTTTTGACCGCCGCGGGCTACGAGGAGGCATTCGACCCACAGGATGCCGATATCGCCATCGTCAATACATGCTCGTTCCTCGCCTCCGCAACGTCCGAGAGCATCGAGACCACGCTCGAGCTCGCCAACGAGGTTCAGGACGGCGTTCGTTCTTGTCCCATCGTCATGTGCGGCTGTGTGCCGTCGCGCTATGGCGACGACCTGCCCGATGAACTGCCCGAGGTCTCTGCCTTTGTGAAGGCCGACGAGGAGGACGGCATCGTGGCGGTCATCGATGGCGTGCTGGGTGTCGAGCGTGTGATCGCTGCCTATATTCCGCAAGTCAAGCGCACTGTCGAGGGCGCCGTTGCTTACGTCAAGATTTCCGATGGCTGCAACCGCTTCTGCAGCTTCTGCATGATCCCCTATATTCGCGGTCGCTATCATTCGCGCAATGCCGAGAGCATTATCTCCGAGGTGCGCGACCTGGTTGCCGGCGGTGTGCGCGAGATCGTGCTGATCGGCCAGGACACGGGTATTTGGGGCACCGACTTTGCCGACGAAGACGTCACCGATGGCTCACCGCGCAATCTGGCGCAGCTGCTGCGCGCCGTCGCCGAGGCCGTGCGTCCGCAGAACGTCTGGGTCCGTGTGCTCTACCTGCAGCCCGAGGGCATGACTGACGAGCTCATTGAGACCATTCGTGATACGCCCGAGGTGCTGCCCTATATCGATATCCCCGTGCAGCACTGCGACGCGCGCATCCTCAAGGCTATGCGCCGTTCTGGTTCGCGCCAGGAGCTCGAGGACCTGTTCCGCGATCTGCGTGAGCGCATCCCCGGCATCGTGATTCGTTCCACGGCCATGGTCGGCTTCCCGACCGAGACCGACGACGAGTTCCGCGACCTTATCGACTTTATGGACACCGTCGGCTTCGACTACACGAGCGTCTTTGCCTACTCGCAGGAGGAGGGCAGCCTGGCCGCCAAGATGGAGGGCCAGGTCGACGAAGAGGTCAAGCTCGAGCGCGCCCAAGAGGCCATGGACCTGGCCGAGTCGCTCGGTTTTGCTGCAACTGCCGCACATGTGGGCGAGCGCGCCCAGGTGATTGTCGACGGTATCGAAGAGACCGAGGACGGCGCTGAGCTGATCGGACATGCCTGGTTCCAGGCGCCTGATTCCGATGGCGCGGTGCATCTGGATGCCAGCGAGGCATCTGTGGGCGATATTCTGACGGTCGAGTTTACCGATAGCTTCTGCTATGAGCTTATCGGCCATGTTGTGGAGTAGGAGAGCGTCGTGGCAAACGAGAGCAATAAGGAACTGACGAGTGTTTGGACGCCCGCCAACATCGTGACGTGCGTTCGCATCGTCTTTATCCCGGTGTTCATGATCGTGTCGGCGCTTTCTCACACGAGTGTTGCCGGTACAGATTGGAGCACCTTCGACGGCCCGCTCGCCGCCGCTGCCTTCATTCTGTACGTCATCCTGTCGTGCACCGATAAGGTTGACGGCTACCTGGCGCGCTCGCGCAACGAGATTACCGACTTCGGTAAATTCTTGGACCCCATCGCCGACAAGCTGCTCGTATTCTCGGCCCTGCTGCTATTCTTGGACTTTGGTGCCGTGTCGGTTTGGTCCGTGTTCATCATCTTGTTCCGCGAGCTGCTGGTAAGCGCCCTGCGCATGGTTGCGAGTGCCGCCGGCGTTGTCGTTGCGGCCGATAAGCTCGGCAAGTACAAGACGGCGACCACGATGGTCTCCATCTGCGGTTACCTGTGCGTCTTTGCGATGGCCGGCTTGCACCTTGGCCCGCTGGCGCTGACGCTCGGCATCTACTCGGTGTCGCGTTTCCTGTACGCCGTTGCCGTTGTCCTGACCGTTATCTCGGGCGCCCAGTACTTCTGGAACTGCCGCAAGATCGTCTTTTCGGTCTAGGTCCTAGTGGGTATGACGGACTCTTTTGAGCAGATTTCCGCACATAACGAGGAGCTGGCGCGTCATATTGTCGAGCGCGCGAGCGCTCGGGGCGTGACGGTTTCGACGGCTGAGTCGCTGACAGCAGGTATGATCGCCTCGACGATTGCCGATATCCCGGGCGCCTCGGCGGTGCTGCGTGGCGGTGCGGTGACCTACTGCGATGAGATCAAGCATCGCGTTTTGGGTGTTGATCAGGAGACGCTCGACCGCTATACCGCGGTGTCGCATCAGACCGCGCGCGAGATGGCGGCGCGTTCGCTGGAGCTGTACCAGAGCGATATTGCAGTGAGCGCAACGGGTTATGCCGGCCCCGGCGGCGGCACTGAGGACGATCCGGCTGGCACTTTCTATATTGGCTGGGCGTATCGCGCGGCTGATGGGGAAGTGCCGGTCGTGGACTCTGTGCGCTGCCACTATGAGGGCGACCGTTCGTGTGTTCGTGCCCATGCGGTCGCGGAGGCATTGGGACGCATTGCCCTTGTGCTTAACTCTATGGAATAGACGTGTTTTAAGGGGCCTTAGGGCCCCTTAATTGTGGAGATAGGGACCCCTGACGAATTTAGCGTTTGCGCTGGTCATAGGTGTATTTTTGTCTTTCTTGTTTTTATTTGCCCCTTTGTGGTCAAGCATTTGGTCGGTGTTTGGTCGGCGTTTGGTTGGGTTTTGGAAAGACTGCCTGCATATGATTGGCCTGAACGGTTGACCACGAACAGCCGTTCGTTTATTATCGATGCAGGTTGTTAAGAGGAGGGCTATTCATGGCCAAGAATTCAGGTCCCGTACGTACCGTTCATGCTCGCACGACGGGTAAAGAGCGCGATGAGATGATCGCCACCACCAAGGCCGAGATCGAGAAGAAGTTCGGTCAAGGCTCCATCATGAGGTATGGTGACGGCGGCCCCGAGCTTGAGGTCGAGGCCATCCCCACGGGCGCTCTGGCACTCGATGCCGCTCTGGGTATCGGCGGTGTGCCGCGCGGCCGTATCGTCGAGATTTACGGTCCTGAGTCCTCCGGTAAGACGACGCTTTCGCTCGAGATCCTGGCCGAGGCCCAGGCAATGGGTGGCGTGGTGGCATTTATCGATGCCGAGCACGCGCTCGATCCCACGTATGCCGCGCGCATTGGCGTGGATATCGACGAGGTACTGATTTCCCAGCCCGATACGGGTGAGCAGGCGCTCGAGATTGTTGACATGCTCGTGCGTTCCGGCGCCATCGATGCTATCGTCGTCGACTCCGTCGCCGCGCTTACCCCGCGTGCCGAGATCGAGGGAGAGATCGGCGATACCACGGTCGGCTTGCAAGCTCGCCTGATGAGCCAGGCGCTCCGCAAGCTTGCCGGCTCGCTGTCCAAGTCCAACACGACGTGCATCTTCATTAACCAACTGCGTGAGAAGATCGGCGTCATGTTCGGCAACCCCGAGACCACGACGGGCGGCCGCGCCCTTAAGTTCTTCTCTTCGGTGCGTATCGACATTCGCCGCATCGACAGCATTAAGCTTAAGGATGAGGTTATCGGCAACCGCGTGCGCGCCAAGGTCGTTAAGAACAAGGTGGCAGCTCCGTTCCGTTCTGCTGAGTTCGACATCATGTACGGTACGGGCATCTCTAAGGAGGGCTCGATTCTGGACATGGCTGTCGAGTGCGGCATCTGCAAGAAGATGGGCTCCTGGTTTGCCTATGGCGAGGACAAGCTCGGCAACGGTCGCGAGGCCGCCAAGGCGTTCCTGCGCGAACACCCCGATTGCGCCGACGAGATTGAGCATAAGGTCCGCCTTGCCTGCGGGCTTGAGTTTGATGACGATGCTCCGTCCGAGGTCGAGCTGACCGATCAGCCTGCGCCTGAGGAGTTTGACGAGCTTTACGCCATCGATGGTTCCGCCATGCTCGATGATGACGACGAGTAGCGGTTACGCTCATGTCGTATACGGTGACCGAGGCCACGGTCGTTTTTCCCGATAAGAAGGCGGCCTCCTCGTTCTCGAGCGGGTATGCGTCCAAAAAGCCTTGCGCACATATCGATTGTGAGCTTGAGGGCGGTTTTGAGCGGTCCATTTGGATCCCCGTGCGGGTCGCGCGGCTGTATGTCAAAAACCGCCCCGATCTTCCCTGTGATTGGGATAACTTTCGTGAGGCGGTGCAGCTCATCGAGCGTAAATGTGCACTTACCATGGTGACCGAGATGTTATCGCGCCGCGACCATGCGACGGGTGAGGTCCGTGACAAGTTGGCTCGCTTCGGCTTTCACCAGCCCGCTATCGATTTCGCGGTCGAGCGCGCCACCGAGTATCGCTTTTTAGACGAGAACCGCTTTTGCTCGTACTTTATCGAGGAACGCAAGCGGCGTGGTTGGGGACAGCGTAAAATCGAGACCGAGCTCAAGCGCCGTCATGTCATGCTCGATGACATTCCCGGTTATCCCGAGGATTATTTTGCCGTCGAAGACGATTTGGCGCGTGCGTCAGCCCTGCTCGCCAAGCGGCGTGTTCCAGAGACGCGCGGATTCGAAAAACTGGTTCGGTTTTTGATGGGTAAGGGCTTCTCGTATCACATCGCCGCCGATGCCGTTAAGGCACGTCTCGATGCCGAACGTGAGGAATGTGCGGTTTAGGCGTATGCGTTTTGCGGCCCTGCCGTTCACCGCGTTTTAGCCGCCGTGCTGGGGCCATTTATTTGACAGTTGTTGTGGTTCAACGTACGATAAACACTGTCATTTGCTTTGTGATATGTGCTCATCTGTGATGAGTTTGTTTATATTTATCTGTATCCGACCCGCATAAGCTGCGCCCATATTACTCAAATGTCGCGAGCCGTTCGTAAGGACGGTTCGCTTTGTTGTGTAACGAATCCATAAAAAGGAGTGAGCATGCCTATCATCGCAGCGCTCGTTGGCATCGTTTTGGGTGCCATCGCCGCCATTGCCTACATGCGCACCGCCAAGCAGGGTAGTCTTCACGAGGCCGACGAAAAAATCCAGTCGGCACACGCACAGGCTGAGTCCCTGATCGGTGATGCTAAGCGTCAGGCCGAGACCCTCAAAAAAGAGGCTCTGCTCGAGGCTAAAGAGGAGATCATCAAGAACAAGCAGGCCGCTGAGGCCGAGGACAAGCAGCGTAAGAACGAGATTCGTACGCTCGAGAACCGCGTGATGCAGCGCGAGGAATCCCTCGATCGCCGCAACGACGCTCTCGACAAGCGCGAGCATCAGCTGTCCAGCCAGGCCGGTCAGGTCGAGAAACGCTCCCGTGAGCTCGAGGAGCTCTGCGCAAAGCAGACCTCCGAGCTCGAGCGTATCGCCGACCTTACCCGCGAGGACGCCCACAAGGAGCTCCTCGATAAGGTTCGCGGCGAGGTCACCCACGAGGCCGCCACGATCATTCGCGAGTCCGAGCAGCAGGTTCGCGCCGAGTGCCACAAGACCGCCCAGGAGATTCTGTCTCTGGCGATTCAGCGCTGCGCTGCCGACCACACTGCCGAGGTCACCGTTACCTCCGTGCACATTCCCTCTGATGACCTCAAGGGCCGTATCATCGGTCGCGAGGGTCGCAACATCCGGACCTTCGAGCAGGTTTCCGGCGTCAACCTCGTGATCGACGACACGCCCGAGACCGTCGTTCTTTCGAGCTTCGACCCGGTCCGTCGTGAGACCGCCCGTGTCGCCCTCGAGAACCTCATCGCCGACGGCCGCATTCACCCTGCCCGTATCGAGGAGATGTATCACAAGGCCGCCGACCTGGTTCAGCAGCGCGTGCGCGAGGCTGGCGAGCAGGCTGCCTTCGATACCGGCATCCACGACCTGCACCCCGAGATCGTCAAGACCCTTGGTGCCCTGCGCTACCGTACCTCGTTTGGTCAGAACGTACTTCAGCACTCCCTCGAGGTCTCTGATCTGTGCGGCGTGATGGCTTCCGAGCTTGGCCTGGACGTTGTGACTGCCAAGCGCGCTGGCCTGCTGCACGACCTGGGCAAGGCAATCGACCATGACGTCGAGGGCCCGCATGCCGTCATCGGCGCCGAGCTGGCCCGCCGTTATGGCGAGAAGCCCGTTATCGTCCACGCTATCGAGGCTCACCATGCCGATGTCGACCCCAACACGGTGCTCGATGTCCTGGTGCAGGCCGCCGATGCTGTCTCTGCCTCTCGTCCCGGCGCCCGCCGCGAGTCGGCCGAGAACTACATCAAGCGCCTTGAGAAGCTCGAGGAGATCGCCAACTCTCACGACGGCGTCGAGCGCACCTATGCCATGCAGGCTGGTCGCGAGGTCCACGTCATGGTTCAGCCGGACAAGATCTCCGATGCCCAGTCCACGGTCCTGGCTCACGATATCGCCCATCAGATCGAGGAAGAGATGGAGTATCCCGGTCAGGTGCGCGTTGTCGTGATTCGCGAGAGCCGTGCCGTCGATATCGCTAAATAACATGAACGACGCGAACGAGCTCATCTCATTTATCGCGTCGATGTCGGGGGAGGGCAACCTTCGCGTCGAGGAAAACCTTGGCGAGGGGTATGTCCGCCTCCGCGTTTCGGAGGCCGAGCGGCGCCAGGCAAAGCACGACATTCAGCATGTCGAGGATATCGTCATCGAAATGCTCCGTAATGCTCGCGATGCCGGCGCCGACAAGGTCTATCTCGCCACGACCAAGGAAGACGGCGTCCGCACGCTTGTCTTTCTGGATAACGGTTCGGGCGTTCCGCAGGATATGCAAGAGCGAATCTTTGATGCCCGCGTTACCTCCAAGCTCGAGAGCATGAAGATGGACCGTTGGGGCGTTCACGGTCGTGGCATGGCATTGTTTTCGATCAAGCAGAACGCCGATGAGGCCCGTGTGGTCACGTCCGGTGTCGATCTTGGTTCAGCCTTTAAGGTGAGCGTCGCGGCCGACCGCCTCAGTGAGCGTGCCGATCAGTCCAGCTGGCCCCAGGCCGTCAAGGATGAGGACGGACGTTATGTCTGTGCTCGCGGTCCGCATAATATTATTCGCGCTGCATGTGAGTTTGCGCTCGAGGAGTTGCGTGGTTGCGATGTCTATCTTGGTTCTCCGTCTGAGATTGCCGCGACCCTTTATGCTCAGGCGTCAAGCCGGCTTGATACGTCTCGTCTCCTGTTCATTGATGACGAGAGCGAGCTTCCGGTTGTCGATCGTTTAGGCCTTGCTTCTGATGCCGAGGACTTTATCCGTATTTGTTCGGGTTTGGGTCTTGAGATGTCCGAGCGCACGGCCCATCGCATTTTGGCAGGGCAGATTAAGCCCGTTCGCGGTGTGACCGCGCGTCTGCTGCGCGAGCGTGATTCGTCCTCGCATGCGCCGGCTCCTGTCGATCTCGCGAAGGATCGTCGCGGGCTACGTATTGCCAAGGATGACATGGCACAGTTTTCGCGCGCTGTGGAACGCGACTTTAATGACCTTGCCACCCGGTACTATCTCAACCTTTGCGGCGACCCAAAGATTCGTGTTTCGCGTGATCGAATCACCGTGACCTTTGATCTTGCCAAAGAGGAATAGTGCCTTTACCGAGTCCACTCGGTACGATACAGTTATTGCAGTTAAAACGTACTTTTAAATGCAGGAGTTTCTTCATGGATTGCCTGAAGGTATCAAGCAAATCATCGCCCGCGTCCGTTGCCGGCGCCATCGCCGGCATGGTCAAGGATGGTGTACCCGTCAACATCCAGTGTGTCGGTGCCGGTGCCGTCAACCAGGCTATTAAGGCCGTTGCTATCGCGCGCGGTTTTTTGATTCCAACCGGTTTTGATATTTCCTGCGCGCCCGTGTTCTCCGACATCCTCATTAACGGGGAGTCGCGCACGGCCATCCGCCTTTCTATCTACGTTCACCAGATCAATCGAGCTGCTATGGATAACGTCGTCATGGATGATGTTAAGCCTGTGGCATAGCTTCTGCTTGCCTTGTTTCGCTCCCCATCGTTAGGACTTATGCACATGGACCAGCGTTCCGTACGCGATATTCTTGCCGGTAAAACCTACTTTATCCGCACCTTTGGCTGCCAGATGAATCAGCACGACTCCGAGCGTGTGAGCGGTCTGCTTGATTCGTATGGCTGCCTCATGGCGCTCGATCCCGCGCATGCCGATATCGTTGTCTTCATGACGTGCTGCGTGCGCGAGGCAGCCGATACTCGCCTGTACGGTCAGTGCAATTCCTGCAAAAGCCTGCCGCCTTCGCCTTCGGGCAAGCGCGTGGTTGCCGTTGGCGGTTGCATCGCGCAGCGCGATGGCGAGGGCCTGCTCACCAACGTCGATAACGTCAATGTCATCTTTGGCACGCATTCCATTGCACATGTGGCCGAGCTCATTGCCGAGGCGTTCCGTGATGGTAAGCGTCATATCCGCACCAATGAGCATGAGGATACGGATGCCATGAGCATGCCGTGGCATCGCGAGACTCAGTATCACGCCTGGGTGCCCATCATGACGGGCTGCAATAATTTCTGCACCTATTGCATCGTGCCGTACGTGCGCGGTCGCGAAAAGAGCCGCCCCTTCGAGGAGATTGTCGACGAGGTGACCGGTTTGGTGCGCCAGGGCGTGCGTGAGATTACGCTGCTGGGCCAAAACGTTAACTCATATGGTCGCGATCTGTTTGGCAAGCCGCGTTTTGCCGATCTGCTGCGTGCCGTGGGCGATACGGGCGTGGAGCGCATCTTCTTTACGTCTTCGCATCCCAAGGACCTGTTGCCCGAGACCATCGACGCCATGGCCGAGACGCCTGCCGTTATGCCGCAGCTGCACTTGGCCGTCCAGTCAGGTTCGACGCGGATCCTCAAAGAGATGAATCGCCGTTATACACGCGAGGACTATCTGGGCCTTGTCGATCGCATTCGCAACCGCATGCCCGATATCGCGCTCTCGACCGACATTATCGTTGGCTTCCCGGGTGAGACTGAAGAAGACTTTGAGCAGACGCTCTCACTTGCCGAGACGGTCCGCTATGCTCAGGCCTATACCTTCATCTATTCCAAGCGCGCCGGTACCCCGGCCGCCGAGATTGACGATCCTACGCCGCATGAGGTTATTCTCGAGCGTTTCAACCGTCTGGTTAAGGTTATCGAGACCACGGCACACGAGTATAACCAGGGTGAGCTTCATACTGTGGTTCCGGCGCTCATTGAGGGAACGAGTAAAAAGAACGACGCGGTCCTGCTGGGCAAGAGTCCCAAGAATCAGACCGTGCATGCGCCTATCCCCGAGGGTTACAGCATCGATCAGCTTGTTGGTAAGATCGTTGATGTTGACGTTGACGTTGCCAAGACCTGGTATTTGTCCGGCTCCGTTGTGGGCGAGCCGCGCTAATGGTTTCTCCCGGGGCAGGTCTTTCCGCCGTTGCGATCGTCGGTCCGACGGCGGTTGGTAAGAGTGATGTTGCCGACCGTTTGGCAGCTCGTCTTTCGTCCGAAGTGCTGTCGTGCGATGCGATGCAAATCTATCGCGGCATGGACATCGGTACCGCAAAGATGGCGCCCGATGAGTGCACGGCGCCGCTGCGTCTCGTCGACATTGTAGAGCCGGGTGTGGCATATTCTGCTGCGCTTTATCAGGCCGACGCTCGCGCGCATGTTGAACGTCTCCTTGGTTCGGGTTGCCTGCCGGTTTTTTGCGGAGGTACGGGGCTGTATCTCAAGGCCGCCCTCGATGAGATGGACTTTCCCTCGGGTGAACTTGAGGACGATCGTCGTGCGGGCTATCAGGAGCTTGCCGAGCGTATTGGCGAGGAAGAACTGCATGCCTTGCTTGCCGAGCGCGATCCAGAATCGGCTGCTGTTATTCATCCCCATAACGTGCGCCGTGTGATTCGTGCGCTCGAGATGCATGATGATGGCGTCTCCTATGCGCAGCAAAAAAGTCAGTTTAGTGTTCCGCACGAGCATTATCATGCCCTTTGGTTTGGTCTGACGCGTAATCGCGAGGTGCTCTACGAGCGCATTAACCAGCGCGTCGATCTGATGTTTGAGCAGGGTCTTGTCGATGAGGTCCGCGGTCTTATGGGCCAGGGGCTGGGAGATGCCCTGACGTCGATGCAGGCAATTGGCTATAAAGAGATCATTGATGCTTTCAATGGCGTGATGAGCATGGATGAGGCTCGCGAACTCATTAAGATGCGTTCGCGTCGTTATGCCAAGCGTCAGCTTTCGTGGTTTAAGCGCGATGACCGTATCGTGTGGTTTGATATGGATGAATGTACGATCGATGAGGTCGTTGAGGATATCCTGCATCGTATTGAGGCTGCCTAATGCCCCGTTTCCCCCTTGTTCCCACGGCACCCGAGCCCGAGCGTGCCATTTTAGTTGGTGTTGAGTGGCGCGACAATGCATGGCCGCTCGATCGCTCGCTTGATGAGCTGGAGCGTCTTGCCCACACAGCTGGTGCCCAGTGCGTGGCACGCTTGTCGCAGCGTTTGGTAAAGCCGTATCCTAAATCGTTTATCGGTTCCGGTAAGGTTGAAGAGCTGTGCGGCCTGGTGCATCGCATGGATGCCGATGTCGTTATTTTTGACGACGACCTGACCCCCTCGCAGCAATCCTATTTGGAGAAAGCCGTGGGCGAGCCGGTAAAGATTATCGATCGTACTGCACTGATCCTGGATATCTTTGGCCTGCATGCTCAGACGCGTGAGGGACGCCTGCAGGTACAGCTGGCACAGCTTCAATATTTGTTGCCTCGCCTGCGTGGCATGTGGAGCCATCTCGCTAAGGAGCAGACGCGCGGCGGCATCGGCTCACGTTTTGGTCAGGGCGAAAGTCAGCTCGAGGTCGACCGTCGCCTCATTCGTAATAAGATCGCTGCGCTTCGTCGTGAGCTCAAGCAGGTTGAACAGCGTCGCGATGTTCAATCCAAGAGTCGCATTGAGTCCCCGGCGTTTCGCGTCGCGTTAGCCGGTTATACCAATGCCGGTAAATCGACGTTGCTCAATCGTCTGACCGGCTCTACGGTACTTTCGCAGGACAAGCTGTTTGCTACGCTCGACCCGACGACGCGTTCGTATCGTCTGCCCGGCGGTCGCGGCATGACGATTACCGATACCGTCGGCTTTATTCAAAAGCTGCCGCATGGTCTGGTCGATGCCTTTAAATCGACGCTGTCCGAGGTTTTGGGTGCCGATCTAATTCTCAAAGTCGTAGATGCGTCTGACGAGGACTATGAGCGGCAGCTGGAGGCTGTCGACCGCGTGCTTGATGAGATCGGCGCCGGAGAGCGTTTAACGCTGACCGTATTCAATAAAATCGATCTTCTCGATAGCGTCGATCGATTGAGTTTCCGTCGTCGCTATCCGGAGGCCGTTCTGTTCTCGGCCCAAACGGGCGAGGGGCTCGACGATCTCGTCGACCGGATTGCTCGCGAGGCAGCTGCCACCGATGTGTTGCTCTCCGCTGATATCCCGTATCGTGAGGGCGCTCTCATCACGCTGGTGCATGAGCAGGGAACCCTTCTGCATGAGGAATATCTCGAGGACGGCGTTCGCATTGTGGCGAAACTGCCGGCTCGTATTGCACCGCGGCTCGAGCGTTATCGCACCGAGTAGACGATCTCCAAAATGCCCAGAATGATGGGCTGATGCAGCAGATAAAAGGGGAGAGCGTGACGTCCAAGGCTGGCGAGCGCCGGCAGGGGGTTGGCGTAGGCCCAGCTAGGGACGGTCTTATCGATACTCTTCGCTATGTGTGCGGCGAAGTATCCTGCAAGATACATAAAGATAAACGGGATGATGGGGTAGTAATCACCTGAGACAAACCCAGGGCTCGGAAATCCCAGCCACGCCAGGTAGGGGACAGGGTAGATCGTTTTGGGGATGCTCCAGGTGAGGGCGAACAACACAAGGCATAGGGGCATGCCCCATCTCGCCGTTATCTTCTTAAGGACGGGATCGGTCAACGCCACGATGCCGGTGCATGCGGCCATGCAGTAGATGATGCCAAAATTAACCGAATCGTCGAATGAGACAAGTGTTGTTGCCAACCAGACAACGAGTGCTGCTAAGGCGTATTTGGCGGCACGTTTGATATTGTTGCGCGAAAGAGTGCACATCCAACCCGCGATAAACAAAAATACCCAGCTGATGCTGGCGCGCCAGACGTCTTGAAAGACAGTCTGGGTAAACCAAGGCATATCCCAGCCGTACAGGTAGGCGAGATCATAGCAAGCGTGAAAACCTGCCATAGAAATCATCGTAAACCCGCGGACGGTATCAAAGATGGTTATGCGTTTTTGCATTACGAGAACCGGCGCATCAAGCCGACGACTTTGCCCAGGATAACGGGATTCGTTGCATAGATAGGTTCCATGGTGTCGTTCTCGGGCTGCAAGCGCACACGCCCCTGCTCCTTGTAGAACGTCTTGACGGTCGCCGAACCATCAATCATGGCCACGACAATTTCGCCGTTCATGGCACTCTTTTGTTCACGGACGATGATGTAATCGCCATTGAAGATGCCGACATTGATCATTGAGCTCCCATGCACCTCAAGGATAAAGGAACCCTGATCAGTGGCGATTTCGGTCGGGATAGTAAACGTGTCTTCGATATTCTGCTCGGCCAGAATGGGAATCCCAGCCGCGACGCGACCAACGAGCGGTAGCGAGACCGTTCCGCGAGGTGCGGTGGGCTCGTCAGATTTGGAAATTGAGACAGAGGAACCATCCTCGTTAAAGAGTTCCAGGGCGCGCGGCTTGGTGGCATCGCGCTTGAGTAGCCCGCGCGCCTCCAGGGCAGAGAGATGGGCGTGCACGGTGCTGGGGGAGGAAAGGCCCACGGCAGAAGCCATCTCGCGCACGCTGGGCGGATAACCCTTCTCCTGCTGATATTCCTTGATGAAGTCGTAAATTTGCTGCTGACGCTTGGTAATTTTGCGAGCCATCAGGGCATCCTCTCTACCCATGTCAAACAAATGTTCGAATTTTGCTTGACAGGAACAACTGTTCGAAGATAATAATAACCGAACATTCGTTCTCGCGCTAGACATTTTTGTCCGCGCGGCTTGATAAAACTGTTCTCAGTAAAACACGCGAGAGGAGAACATGATGAACGCAACGAATATGGTCCAGGGAAACCTCGCCCTTAAGCTCGAGACGCCTGCAGAACCCACTTTTACGGTTGTTCAGGGTGGCCGCTCCGGCATTCAACCTTTGACCGTAAAGCCTGCTCGCAATCAGCAGGCTGTAGTCGCGCCGGCCCGCGTTGCCCTGAAGGTTCCGACGATTGTCGCCGTCGCCGTTGCGCTTACGCTCTTCTTTGTCCTCGCTACGTCGGTCTTTAGCGCTCGTCACGCCGCGTATGCCGAGTCCGTTTCCAACATTACTTACGAGACCATTCGCGTTCAGACTGGCGATTCTCTTTGGTCGCTTGCCGAGGAATATCCAATCGAAGGCCTTTCCACGCAAGAGACTTCCGACATGATCCGTAACGTCAATCATCTGGAGCATGGTTCGCTCGCCGCCGGTGCGCATCTTAAGGTTCCTGCTCGTTCGTAATCATTATCGCGCTGCGCATGGTACCCTTGTTATCGTTTAAGAGGAGGTACCATGCGCTGTCCCAAATGCGGCAAGGCACATACCCGCGTCGTTGATTCCCGTATGCAGGAGTCAAATAACACCATTAAGCGCCGTCGCGAATGTTGCTCGTGTAACTACCGCTTTACAACGTTTGAGCGATGCGAGGACCCTATCGAGGTCATTAAGTCAGATGGAACCAAGCAGCGGTTCGATCGCAATAAGCTTCTTGTCGGCTTGATGCGCGCCACCATCAAACGCGATATCGACACTAAGAAGCTCAATGAGATTATCGACGACATCGAGGTCGAGCTGCGCTCTCGCACACTGACGGCCGTCACGTCCCATGAGTTGGGTGACATGGTGCTCAAGCGCTTGGCCAAGATTGACAAGGTGGCGTACATCCGCTTTGCCTCGGTCTACCGCGATTTCAAAGACGTCGATGAGTTTCTGCAAGAGCTCGACAAGCTAAGGTGATTCCATGTCCAACATTACCGTCAACATAAAGCGTCTCGACCCCACCCTCGAGCTTCCCAAATACGCCCATCCCACCGATGCCGGCTTTGATCTACGCTCCAACGAAGACTGCGTCCTGAAGCCCTTCGAACGCCGTCTGGTCTCTACGGGGCTGGCCATCGCCCTGCCCGATGGCTACGCCGGCTTCGTCCAGCCCCGCAGCGGCTTGGCCATCAAGCAGGGCCTGTCTATAGTCAATACGCCGGGCCTCATCGACGCCCACTACCGAGGGGAACTCAAGGTTATCCTCATCAACCTGGATCCCACCAACGACATCCAAATCAACAAAGGCGACCGCATAGCCCAACTCGTCATCCAAGAAGTCCCCACGGTCAACCTCATAGAAGTAGAAGAACTAGACGAAACCGACCGAGGAGCCGGCGGTTTCGGTTCTAGCGGCGTATCCTAGTCGTTTACGTACTGTCCGCTGACCGGCCCGACCCGCCTATATATCATCCCATGCTCAAACATTCTCGCTTCGCTGCGAAACTGCGCGTGGGACGATATATAGGCGGGTCGGGCCGGTCAGCTGCGTTTACGCACTACCAGCTGCCCCGGATCCTCATATTAGAAGCTGTAAAGGTGAACCAAAGTAATTAATTGCAGTTAGCAGATGCGACAAAGGGATTGCTCCTTTGTCGCATCTGCATATCAGAAAGATTGATTATTGTTTTCAAGCGAGTAGACGCCCGCCCACCTCTCACGCATATCGTTCCACGCGCAGTTTCGCAGCGAGCGAAGCGAAGCGAGAATGTTTGAGCATGGAATGATATGCGTGAGAGGTGGGCGGGAGGGATGCGAGCGCCCCGCGAGAATGTTTGAGCACGGGATGATATATAGGGGCCTCCCGCAGGTAAGCGGACATAAAGACGCTAGCGGATATGCGCGGGTTTTCCGCCCCAGTAGAAGCGGCAGAAGGCTCGTTTGCGCTTTTGGGGTTTGCCTACGAGCTCCATGGCGGCGATGGCTATGTCTTCGGCTGCGTGGGGGCGGCGTAGTACTTCGCCGTTGATGAGCAGTGCCTTGAGCGACTCAGGATGATCGTGGAGATGACGCAACGTCACGATGAGCTCTCGTGCGGTGGTGACATGCATGCTGGCGCCCATGCCGGTGAGCATGGTGGTGTTGGCCTTTTCCTGACCATAGGACTTGCCCAGCAGGATCATCGGCAGATGTGCGCATAGGCACTCGGTGACGGTGAGTCCGCCCGATTTGAGAATTGCCAGGTCGCAGCCGTGCATGAGGGCCGCCATGTCGTCCACGTAGTCCAGCACCGTAACGTTTTCGAGCTTCATGGCGTCGAAGAGCGTCTTGAGGCGGGCGGCGTATTCCTTATCCTTGCCCGGCAAAAAGACAAAGTGCATGTCTTCGAAGCTGCGTAGGAAGGGGAGGGTGCGGTCCATCTCCGCGCGAAAGCGAACGTACGGTTGAGGCAAGCTGGCACCGGCCATTACCAGCACGACGGTCTTGTCGGTGGGGAGGTTGAACTTAGCTAGCTCTTCCTCGCGATCGTAATCCGTGTCGAATCCGGCGCGAATGGGAATGCCGGTAATGCGAATCTTTGTTTCGAGCACCTTGCGCGGACGCAGCGTTTCAGCCATAAATTCGTTGGCAACACAGAATAAATCGGTGTCCTTGTGGGGCCACCATCCCTCGACTTCGTAGTCGGTCGGTACGCAGATGACCGGATAATCGATACCCGTAATTACGCGGGCGCCCACGGCAACATTGGCTGCCGTGATGTGCGTTGCAACCACGGCTATGGGCCTGCGGCTACGAATATATTCGTTGAAGGCGGGGAACATAATTCGCGACCATGCCGTGCCTCCACCCCAGAGAAGATGTCCCGTAAGCGTATATCGCCAGGTCAGGTCGTAAATGGGGCGCGTGGCTCCCGTAAAAGAAGCCGCGGTCTTATTGCCGTCGAATTTAATACGTCCAAAATCAAGGATATCGAGCACTTCAATCTCAATATCCTCGGGGATGCCATTGGTGCCGCGGATGAGGTCGAATGCCTGCGCAATCGCATTTGCGGCGGCCTTGTGGCCCGAGCCAACGGAGGCATGCACGATGGTCACGAGAGGTTTTTGCTGAGCCAGGAGCGTGGTTTGCTCCGATTGGGGAGTGCTGTGCGTGAGCAGGGGAGCGTCGTCGCTCATCTGCGTCTGATCCATCGATAACTCCCCTTCGACGTTGTAACACGGATTTATCATTGTAGTGCATGAGTGTCACGTTCACGTAAATTTGGGTATGAGCGCAAAGAACGACAACGTTTCGACGAAAGGACGCTTCATGACTACCGATAAGCCGATCGACGTTGCGATTATCGGTGGCGGCCCCGCGGGCTATGCTGCCGCCATTTATGCTGCGCGTGCCAACCTGACGACGACTGTGATTGAGCAGGGCATGTCGGGAGGGCAGATCGCCACAACCAATGAGGTCGAGAACTATCCGGGTTTCCCGCTCCTGAGTGGCGCCGAACTCGGCGAGCGTTTTCAGCAGCATGCAGAGGGCCTGGGAGCACAGGTTACATGGAGCATGGTTACGGGTATCGATTACGATGCCGATGCAGCGTTGTTTACGGTGCATCACTATATGGGCGATACGCTGGCCTCGAGCGTTATCGCTTGCATGGGTGCCACGCCGCGTCCGGCAGGTTTCGCAGGCGAGGATACGTATCGCGGTCGTGGCGTTTCATATTGCGCAACATGTGACGGCATGTTTTTCCGCGGCAAGCAGGTTTTTGTAATCGGTGGTGGCAATTCGGCATGCGAAGAGGCTCTGTTCCTGTCCGACATTGCCAACAGTGTGACCATCGTGCTGCGCCGCGACCAGTTCCGTGCGCCCGATGGTGTTGTTCAGAAAGTACTCGCAAAGGACAATATTACAGTTAGGTACCAAACTAGTATTGTGGAGCTATCGGGCGAAGCCATGCCAACGACGATTACCTTTAAGGACAATGCATCCGGCGAGACTCATACCGAGTCATTTGAGCCCGGCTCGTTTGGCATCTTTGTCTTTACCGGAACGCAGCCCCATACCGAGCTTGTTGAGCATCTAGTCGATCTGGCGCCTGATGGCGGCATTGTCACCGACGATTCGATGGCCACCCGTACACCTGGTCTATTTGCCGCTGGCGACATCCGTTCCAAGCGCTTACGCCAGGTTGTGACCGCCGTTTCTGATGGAGCCATAGCGGCAACGAGCGCATACGCGTTTCTCCGTGGATAAGTACGATAATATATCTTATGTAAGGTTGCTATCTTTACACAAAGTGGTTGGACGATGCATCAATGTGTTGTCCAACCACTTTTACTTGCCGGCTATGTGGTATGCAAAACTAGATAACCTAGAATACAATATAGTAAATGAACGGAGGACCTTTATGAACCACGTTAAACACGTTATTCCGATGTCCGATTCGTCGGTCAGTATTAAGCCTGAGGATATTCAGCCCACGGTGCTGCCCGATGCATTTATTCAGTCCGAAATCGTGTGCAAACTCAATACGTTGAGTCTGTCGCGCTATGACCAGTTGCCCAATGTGACGCTCTATCGCGACCAGGTTATTGAGTATGTTGCGCTGTGGATGGAGCCGCTGTCCATTTGCGTTGAGCAGCCCGTCATTACGCCATCGATGATCAACAACTACGTGAAGGTCGGCCTGGTGCCTGCTCCGGTTAAAAAGCAATATGGCCGCGAGCAGATTGCCCGCCTGATCGCTATCTGCCTCTTTAAGCAGGTGTTACCTATTGCTGCGGTGCAGGCACTCTTTAACATTCAGCGTTTGAGCTACGATGCCCCGACGGCCTTCGATTATGTGGTCGATCAGCTCGAGGCATCGATTCGTTCGGCGTTTTCCGTCGAGCAGACGCCGGTTCCCGATACGGCGCATCAGGTAACGCGTGAGTCGCTGCTTGTGCGCAGTGCGGTTTCATCCTTCGTTTCGAAGGCGTACCTGATGAGCTATCTAAAGTTTAATGGGTTTAATAGCTAGCCAACGTATATAACGGGCGGAGCAAAGGGCCATCTGTCACTTTGTCCCGCCCGTATTTTTGCTTGGTTGGACGTTATTGGCCCGAAGCCACGCCCATGCCGTAGCCGATAATGAGCCCATGCATTTCGGCATAGTATGAATCTAGCCCGTTACAGGGCATGATGATAGTCTTGGAGCTTGGCCAGCGCTCCACAATGCGGCTGGCAAGTGCTTGGGCGCCCGCCTCATTCTCGACATGGTCGATAACGACCTCGCCGCCGGTAAAGCCTTCGGCCTCCATGGTGTCGACAATCTTGGTGAGCATCTTCTTTTCGCCGCGGGTGTGCCCAACGAGTTCAATTTTGCCCGCTTCGCTCGCCGTGCCCAAAATGCGGATATTGAGCTTGTTAGCAATAACGCCGGCCGCCTTAGGGATACGTCCGGCCTTCGCAAGGTTTTCGTAGTTGCACAAACTAAAGAGGATCTTGCTGTTCTGCTCCAAGCTATCGAAGTAAGCGCAGGCGTCCTCAAAGGAGGCATCCGGGTTGCTCGTAAGATAGCGGTCGAACAGCAAGAAGATCAGATCCATTTTGCCACCTGCGGCTCGCGAGTTAACCAAATGAATCTGACGGTTGGGCTCTTCGGCAAGCACCATGTCACGCGCGGTGGCCGCGGCATTGTAGCTTCCCGAGACGCCCTCGGAGATGGGCATGCAAATCGTCTTGTCAGCGAGCTTAAAGAGCTCAGCCCACTCCCCTACGCTTGGGCAGGCGCTCGATGATGCGCCGGCTTCCGATTGAATGGCAACATTAAGCTCGTGAACATCGAGCGAGAGGTCGTCAACGAATTCACGCTCCCCCACTCGGATCTTAAGGGGTGCAAATGCAAAGGTGGTATGAGGTGCGGTTGGTTGCCAATCGCGAAGATTGCAGCTCGAATCGGAGATAAGTGCCCAGCTCATTGAGGGTCCTTTCTAATTGTTCCCCAACAATTATAGCCATCTTTTTGATTGATTGGATGGCTATCTAGTTTTGAATACTAGATAGCCATCCTGATTTTATGGCAAACGGTAGGGGTAAAAAGAATGGGCCTCGTGACTCAAGATCGCGAGGCCCATGTTCGTTCGCTGTAGTAATAAATTAGTAGCGTACGAAGATGTAGTTGTTGTTCATACCGGCTGCGACGGAACTGATGATGACGCCCGTTTTGTAGTCGGAAGCATGGATCATCTGACCATTACCGATATAGATGCCGGTATGGTAGGAGTTAACCACAACATCGCCGGGTTGCGGATCGGACACACGGGTCCAACCCATGAAGTCGACCGTGGTGCCCAGACGGCAGTAGCGTCCCGTGAGGCAATAGCTTACAAAACCGGAGCAGTCAAAGCTGTTCGGCCCAATGCCACCCCAAGAGTAAGCGTATCCGAGCTTGCTATAGGCACGCGAAACAACGGAACCGCCGTCAACGGACTGGCTCGGTGCGGAAGGCGTCGGAGCCGGAGCCGGAGCCGGAGCGGGCGTCGGGGGCTGCGGAGTGGGAGCGGGCGC
The DNA here is from genome assembly GCA_905198355.1 of uncultured Collinsella sp. Taxonomy (GTDB): domain Bacteria; phylum Actinomycetota; class Coriobacteriia; order Coriobacteriales; family Coriobacteriaceae; genus Collinsella. The sequence goes on from CAJKCG010000013.1 coordinate 26,349, forward strand.
GGGCGTGTTTCCGCCGCCGTCGTTGGTCGTACCGCCACCCTTGTTGGTGTTCTCGCTCGTACCGGCGGTGTCGTTGCTCACCGTGGCCTTCTCGGCGGTGCTAGCGTTGATGCCGGCCTGCAGCGCGGCATTGGCCTCGGCCTCGGCGGCAAGCTCGGCCTGCAGCTGCGAATCCAGGGAATTTACGACGTTCTGGGCTTCAGCCTGCTGGGCGTTAAGCTCGTCGACCTTCTTTTGCGTGGTGGCGACGTTCTTCTCCTGCTCGGCCTGCTTATCGGTGAGCTGCTGCTTAAGCTCCTTGACCTCTTGAATGGTCTGAGCCTGCTTATCGGAAACTTTGCCGTAGTAGAACAGACGGTTGAGCATATCGCTCAGATCATCGACACCCGTCAAAACCTGAAGCAGGCTCAGACCGCCGGTTTTGTACTCGCCGGCGACATAGGTCGAGAGCTTGGCCTGACCATCGGCGATCTCCTGCTGCTTTTGCGTGATCTCGCCGGCAGTCTGATCGAGCGCCTGCGTCTGCGTGGCGAGCTCATCGTAAATCTGCTGGGTTTGGGTGCCGATCTGCTCGAGTTTCGTACGAGCAGCGGCAAGGTCGGATGCGGTATCGGCGTAGGCAGGAGCCGCGAGGCCCAAGCCCAAAACACAAGCGAGGGTTGCCGTAGCAGCGCAGCGTGCCATGTTTTTGTGCGTGTTTGCTGTGCGCATGTAGCTTCCTTTCCAGTAACTAAGGGTAACGGCTAGTTTACCGTCACCAGGCTAAAGAGCTCCACATCGTCATCAGACGGCATGAGCTTCTCGCGCGGGTTGAGAAACGCAAGCTCAAGTATACAACCGTAACCGATAAGCTTTGCGCCCATATCTCGCACCAGTTTACCTGTTGCCTCGACGGTTCCGCCCGTCGCGACCAAGTCGTCCAGAATCAACACGGTATCTTTAGAGCTGATAGCGTCGGCATGGATCTCAATTGAATCGGTGCCGTACTCGAGCTCGTAGCTCTGGCTTACGGTCTCGCGCGGCAGCTTGCCCGGTTTACGTGCGGGAACAAAGCCGGCACCAAGGGCCACAGCCACCGGTACGCCAACCATAAAGCCACGGGCCTCGGGACCCACGACCTTGGAGATCCCCATGCCGGCAAAGTGCTCGGCGAGGGCATCGGTCATGGCTTTGAGCGCCTCGGGATTGCCAAAGAGCGGCGTAATGTCTTTGAAGATGACTCCGGGCTCGGGATAGTCGGGGATGTCGACGATTTGAGATTCGAAGTCGTACATTGCATGACCTTTCAATGGGTTGCCGGATAAGCGGTAGCTGTTATTTGCCCGCGGTGACAGTGTCGGATTGCGAAGGGGCGACAACCTTGAGCGGCTTTACGAGAGAATCCTCGTGTGAAGCCGGCGCGGCAGTTTCTTCGTTTTTGGCCTTGGTGGACTCGGAGCGAGCGATTTCTTCATCGAGTGCATCGATGTCGGCATCCTCGACCACGGCGTTGAGCGACTCAAAAACGCGGTTCTTGAGCAGTGCCGTATGCACACCCTCGGTGAGGTCGTGAAGCTTCTTAAACGCACGCTCGAGCTTGGCGTCGCGCTCGTCATCGGAGGTATCCATTCCGAGCATGCTCACGAGCACCTGCTCAAACATCGAGGACTCGCGGTTGGCGGAAGACACGTACTGACGCAGGTTGCGCGGCTCGATATGGAAGCGTGACAGCTCGGAGCAGTAGCGGATGATCGGAAAATCGCGACCATCGACGAGCTCACGGTTCTGCGGACTCTTGATGATGCGAATGAGGTCGTTCTCGGCGAGCGAGCGGATAAACGAGATCTCGACGCCCAACATATCGGGAATGGTCTCGATGGGATGCAGCTTTTGTTTAGTCTCCTTGGGCTCCGTCTTGAGTGGAACATCGGACAGCAAGCCCACCTCGTAGGCGAGCGTTGACAGGTCCGTGGCGTTTTCCAAGCGCTGCTTAATCACGTTGAGCGGCATGTAGCGAGTCTTCTGCAGGTGCAGAATGACCTCCAGGCGATCAACGTCCTCCTTGGAGTACTGACGGTATCCCTTAGGCGTACGATGAGGGGTAATGAGCCCCTCATCTTCTAGAAATCTAATTTTTGAGTTCGAAAGATCGGGGTATGCGCCTCGAAGTAGGTTGACGACTTGGCCGATACTCAGATAGTTGCGTTCGGCCATGCCCTACTCACCGGTTTCGATGCGCTCCGGCGTGCTCTCGTGGTAGATGAGCGTAAACGTACCGATCTGAACGGAAGAACCGTCGTGCAGCGGGGCCGCGTTGACAATGGCACCGTCGACCCAGGTGCCATTGAGCGAGCCCAGGTCCTCGATGCGGGCGCCGAGGCCCTCGCGAATAATGCGCGCGTGGCTGCGCGAAACGGTCATGTCATTGAGGAAGATGCCGTTCGCAGGATCGCGGCCGATGGTGGTCACGTCGTCCTCGAGTTCAAAGGCGGCACCAGTCTGCGGACCCTTGACGATGGACAGAACGGGGGCGGTGATGCGCACGTTGGCCATGAGGTCGGGAACGGTGACGTCGCTTGAAGGCACGCGGAATACGCAGGTAGCGTCAGCAGTCTTATCATTCTGAGGCATATTGTTAACCATGTTGTCCATGACAACCCCTAACTTATCGCGGACGTGCCGCAAATAATGAACCGTACGTAATCATACCCCAACGAATCAGTCTTCGATTTCGGGGTTCAGAAAGTCGATGTCCTCGTCCTCGGGATGCGCGAGAGCCTGTTTAATGGCCACTCCGCCCTTAATGGAATAGATGACAGCCGTGAGCATGGAGAAGATCACGCCGCCGTACACAAAGAAGATGCCGAGGGGCACCGAGTTTCCGTTGAGGCCCGGGAAGGCCGTAAGGGTTGAAGGTAAAAGATGCAGGCCGTCAATAACGGGGAACCCGAGCAGCATGAGCGAGAAGCCGGTCATGAGCAGTGCAGTGGCAATCTTTCCGGGAAAGACGACATCGATGGGGCGACGGTGATAATGACGCACGATAAGCGTGCCAATGCCCAGATAGATGTCGCGGCCAATAATGAGCACGCAGACCCAGATGGGCAGCTCTCCGCGGACCACCAGCCCCAAGACGCCGGTGAACAGCAGCGCGCGGTCACAAATGGGATCCATGACCTTGCCGAGCCACGAGACCGTCTTAGTCATGCGGGCGATCTGGCCGTCCATCCAGTCGGTGGAGGCGGCAACGGCGTAGATTACGATGGCGATGACGCGGTTGTTATCCGTCACAAACAGGTACAGAAATACCAGGGTGAGGATCAGGCGCGTAAAGGTGATGAAATTGGAGATCGTAAAGATCTTATTCGACGGGTAATCGGAAGTGCCGATAAGCTCCTTTTTGATCTTCTTTTTGATGCCCACAGGACTCCCCCGCTGGTTAACGACAAAACTTTCGATACTATACCCGTTCCGGCGATGTCTATCCAGCGTAAGCATAGAGAGTCCAGACATGTGGAGGGCGCTTATGGGCGGCGGGGATTTTCGCATTCGTGTACATCAGTCTCCAAACATGTCGAAAAATGTCGTTTTTGGAGGTTGACGTACACGTTTTGATTCGGTGATTACATCGATCGGGAAAGTTGTTGCTTTAGGCAAATTAATCATGATGTGCGGGTCGAGAAGGGTTGGCGCCAAAAGAACCCAACGGCCGTTACGGCTTCGTTAAAAACGCGCCCCACCATGGATGGTGAACCCGAAAGGTGAGGCGCGCGGGCACGGCGACTCGGCCCGCGCGCCCGGAAGAGAAAGGACGAACCCATGGGTTACATGCTCGAGACGCGCGGGCTCACCAAGCGCTTCGGCCGCGGCGACCAGGCGCAGGACGCCGTGGCCGATGTGAGCCTTCATATCCGCGAGGGCGAGGTGTACGGGCTGCTCGGTCCCAACGGCGCCGGCAAGTCGACAACGCTCAAGATGATCTGCGGGATGCTGCGGCCGACGGCCGGGGAGATCCTCTTTGCCGGGCACGCCTGGCGCCGCGAGGACCTCTACGCAATCGGCAGCCTCATCGAGGAGGCGCCGCTCTACCCCAACCTCACCGCGCGCGAGAACCTGCGCGTGCGCACCACGCTGCTGGGCCTTCCCGAGAGCCGCATAGATGAGGTGCTCGCCGCCGTGGACCTCGCGGACACCGGGAAGAAGCGCGCCGGGCGCTTCTCGATGGGCATGCGGCAGCGCCTGGGGCTCGCGCTGGCGCTGATCGCCCAGCCACGCCTGCTCGTGCTCGACGAGCCCACCAACGGCCTCGACCCCATCGGCATCGAGGAGCTGCGCGACCAGATCCGCGGCTTCGCGGCGGCGGGTACGACGGTGATCGTCTCGAGCCACATCCTCTCCGAGGTGCAGCAGATGGCGGACACCATCGGCATCATCTGCGGGGGGCGCCTCGCCTACGAGGATGCGCTTCGTCCCGGGCAGGACCTCGAGGAACTCTTCATGAGCTTCTGCCGGGAAGGGCGACGAGCACGCGGGGAGGTGGCGGCATGACGGGCGAGAAAGGCGGCCTGCTCGCGGCCCTGCGCGCCGAGGCCCTGAAGTCGCGCCACGCGGCACCGGTTCGCCTGGCCGTGCTCATGGCGCTGCCGATGCCGCTGCTCGGCGCGATGCCCTACCGGGGCGTGCAGATCTTCAGCGCGTGGAACTACTGGTACGCGCTCTTCCTGCCCGTGTCTCTCTCGCTCGTGGTGGCGTGCGTCGCGCGGGCGGACGCGCGCACGCGGATGCGGGGGCTTCTGGGCCTGGGCTTCCCGCTCGGGCGCGCCTGGTGGGCCAAGGCGCTCTGGTGCCTCGCGCTCTGCACGCTCTCGAACCTCGTGGTCTTCGGCATCTACCTCGCGGGATCGGCGTTCTCCTCGCAGGGCCTCACGGCCGCGGGCACGCTCACGATGCTCCTCTGCGCGCTCGCCAACACGGTGACCGCGGCGTGGATGATCCCCGCGGGGCTCTTCCTCACGGCGCGGCTCGGCATGCTCGCGGGCATCTTCTGCCCGCTCGCCGCGCAGCTCGTGGGTGGGTTCGCCTGGTCGCTGATGCCGCTGCCGCAGCTCTTTCCGCCGTCGGCGAGCATGGTCATCCCCACGAGCTTCATCCCCGTGCTGCCGAGCGGCGAGCCGCTCGCGGCGGACATGGCGCTCGGCGGGGCGCTCACGGCGGACGGCGTGCTCACGCTGGCGGGCCTTGCGGTCTGTGCGCTCGCGTTCGCCGCGCTCACGGCGGCGGGCGCGGCCTGGTTCGCGCGCTCCGAGGAGAGGTGATGGCCATGACACGACTCTCCGACCCGACGCCGCGCATGACTCTCCCGCGGGCCCTGCTCTCCGAGGCCCTGCGCCTGGCGCGCTCCCCGCTCTCGGCGGTGCACCTCGCCTGCGGCCTGGCAGCCGGTCTTGCCTGCGGCGAGTACTTCTCCGTAACCCGATGGGACCCGGCGCTGGGCGCGGACGCCTATGCCCAGTTCCTCGGCGCCCTCATGCCGCTCATGTGCGCCATCGTCTGCGGGCTCGCCGTGGACGAGGAGCGCGCTGCCGGGCGCCTCGCCAACCTCACGGCGGTCCCCTCGCGCGGGCGCGCCGTCGCGGCGAAGCTGCTCGCCCTTGCGGCGCTCGGCGCGGGCGCGCTGGCCGTGGCGCTCGGCGTGTTCGGGGGCGCGCTCGCCGTCGCCGGGCGCCTGCCGCTCGGGCCCGCTCCGCTTGCGGCCGCCTGGGCGGGCATCGTGCTGGGCAGCCTGCCCCTCTACGCGCTGGGGCTCGGCGTGGCCCTGCGCCTCGGCCGCAACGCCGCCATCGGCGGCGGCGCGGCGGGGACGCTCCTCGCGTTCTTCTCGGTGGGCGGACTTGCGCACGGCCTCATGACCGGCGAGCTCACCGGTGCCCTGGCGACGCCCCTGGGCTGGGTGCCGCTCGCCTGGCCCGCGCGCCTGGGGTCGCTCGGGGTGGAGGCCTTCATCGACGCCGCACGCGCGGCGGGCCCTCTCCTCACGACTGCGCTCGCTGGCCTCGCGCTCACCCTGGCAGCCGCCGCCGTCCTTCTCGCCTGGTTCTGCCGCTTCGAGGACGGGAGGGCAGATGCGTAGGAGGCCGCTCGCCGCCGTGCTCGCCCTCCTCTCCGCAGCGCTCGTCCTGGGCGGGAATGCCCTGCTCGACGCCGGCTGGGGGGGGGTCGGCGCTGCGCTCGATCGTCGACCGCGTGCTGCCCAACCTTGAGATCGCCATGTGGGCGCCCGCGCTCGGGCCCGGCAGCCACGCGAGCTCCTACGCCGATGCCACCGGGGCGGGGGCAAACTACGTCTACCTGGTGGACGCGGCGGACGACAGAGGCAATGTCCGAGAGCGCCAGCTCATCTTCTTCGGGCGGGAGTCGGACGGCGAGGGCTGGCTCGAGATCGAGGCGCGCGGCGGCTCGGGCGTGCGCTACCGCGCGTGCGACGCGGCCCTGGCACCCGCGGCTGCGCGCAGGGCTCTGGACCGCTGAGCGCGGCGCTAGTACAATTCCGACGGAAGTTTCAGGAGGTCGAACATGGCGAGGATACTGGCAGTGGATGATGAACGGGCGATCCTCGACGCGCTCGCGCGCGTCCTCGGCCGCGACGGCCATGAGGTCGTCAGGGCGGCGGACCCGACGGCGGTCCCGGGGATGGACCTCTCGCGCTTCGACCTCGTGCTCTGCGACGTCATGATGCCGGGGCTCGACGGCTTCGAGCTCGTGCGGCAGATCCGTCCGGACTTCGATGGGCCCATCGTCTTCCTGACCGCTCGCGTGGCCGAGGAGGATGCCGTGGCCGCCTACGGCCTGGGCGCCGACGACTACGTCCGCAAGCCCTTCGGGGCCGCGGAGCTGCGCGCCAAGGTCGCGGCCCATCTACGCCGTGAGCGCCGGCCGCGCTCGCACGCCCTCTCCTTCGGGGAGGTGCGGATCGACCTCGGGGCGCGCGGCCTCGCCGTGGGCGGCGAGGCCGTGCCGCTCACGCCCACCGAGTATGCCATCTGCGAGTACCTCGCCCGCCACCCCGGGCAGGTCATGAGCCGCGCGCAGATACGCGAGGCGGTGCTCGGCTGGGAGAGCGACGCCGACGACGCGGCCATATCCATGCAGGTCAGCCGCGCCCGGAGGAAACTCTCCGAGGCCGGCGCCGATCCGATTGCGACCGTCTGGGGGATGGGGTACAAGTGGCAGCTCTGAGGACCGGGACGCGAGGTCGCGGGGGCATGCCGCTCTCCTTCGTCATCGCGCGCTACTTCGCCTACGCGTTCGCTGCGGTCGCTACGGCGTGGCTCGCCTCGTTCATGGCGCTCTCCGCGGCGATCAACGCGGGCTTCGTCTACGAGGCAAGCTGGGGGCCGGCCAATGCGCGCGAGGTCGCGGAGGGCCTGGCACGCGACGGCGTCTGCGGGCAGCAGGACGTGCCGACGGCGTACCGCTACCTCATCCTGAACAAGGACGGATACGTGCTGATGACAGACCTCGAGGGCACGCGGCTCGAGGACGCGACGGAAATGGCCCTTACGGCACTCGCCGCGGATCCGGGCACAGTGGAGATCGAGGGCGGGGGCTCGGGCCTCACCTACGCCGCGTTCCCGCTCAAGGACGGCGGGGCCTGCGCACTCGTCAGCGAGTACCTGCCGCAGTGGGTCTCGCGCGATCTCGCCGGCCTGCTTCCCAACCCGCAGAACCTCATGCTCGTCGGCGCCGCGGCGGGAAGCGCGCTCGCGCTCGCGCTCGTGGCGCGCCGCGCGAGCCGCGTGATCTCGCGCAAGATGGCGCCGCTCGCGGAGGCGGCGGGGCGCGTCGGCGCGGGGGAGCTCGACTTCGCGGTCGGCAGCACCAACGTGCGCGAGGTGAACGACGTCCTCGCCGCGATGGACGCCATGCGGGCCTCCCTCGCCGAGTCGCTCGAGGCCCGCTGGGCCGCGGAGCGGGGGCAGCGCGAGCAGATGGCGTCGCTCGCCCACGACCTCAAGACGCCGCTCACCGTGCTGCGCGCCAACGCCGACTTCGTGGCGGAGGAGCTGGAAGACGAGAAAGACGCCGACCTCGCGGCCGCCGCGCGCGACATAGCCGGCAGTGTCGAAAGGCTCGACGGCTACGTGCGCCTGCTCATCGATGCCTCGCGCGGGTCCGGCGGGGCGGAGAGGGCTCCCATGCGGCCGGCCGAGTTCTGCGAGCAGGTCCTCGCCGAGGCCGCCCAGATCGCCCGGGCGCGAGGCGTGACGCTCGACGCGGCCACGGGCCCTGCTGTCGCGGGCGCGCCCGAGGCCCCGCTCGACCGAACCGCCCTGGCGCGAGCCGCCGCGAACCTTGTGGTCAACGCCGCCGAGCACGCACGCTCGCGCGTGGCTGTCTCCTGCGACGTCGCGGGCGGGCGCCTCGTCATCGAGGTTGCCGACGACGGACCGGGCTTCTCTCCCGCCGCCCTCGAACGCGGCTGCGAGCGCCTCTTCACGGACGACTCCTCCCGCTCCTCGCGCGACGGAGGCCGCCACTACGGGCTCGGCCTCCACGTCGCCTCCGAGGCCGCGAGCGCCCACGGGGGCTCCGTCTCGCTCGCCAACAGCCCCTCGGGCGGCGCGGTGGCCACCATCGCGGTCCCCCTGTGCGGGGCCTGACGATTTCCTCGATGTCTACCTCGACTGCGATATGTCGCTCGCCGAGGCCGCGACGAGATGGTGTTGCGTCTGCCCCATTTGGTGCTTCTAGCTCAAATTTGATCTGATGTAAGGCCCGTGCAATCCTGCATGGGCCTTTCTTTTGGCAATTGCTCGACCGATTCGTGGCTTGAAACACAAATAATCGAGTTAAGGAGACATGGGGTCACAAAGCGGCTCTCAGAGCGCCCGCCGCGCTCCCCCGCCATTAACCTGCGTCGTCCTCGTATAGAGCCCATCCTGCTTGGCGTTTCGTTGCAACAGCCCACTTGTCCACCGATCAAGTGAACTACTGGAATAAATACAGCGACACGCTTGTCCGTTATAGTCGCTATATCTGTGTTAATCGCCGCGATAAATACAGCCTGTACTCGGCTGCATACCAGCTACGCGTATGTAGATTCATATTGCGTTAATAAATCGGCTCAAGCGTGTGCAAAACGCGCAAGTAGCCGCAAAAGGCGATTATCGCGCAGGTAGATTTTTGGCACCCTGTTGCTTAAACAAAATTAAGCAATTGCATAAAACAAAAAAGGTCAGGCACAAGGTGCCTGACCTGCAAACTTCTGGTCGGGACGACTGGATTCGAACCAGCGACCCCTTGACCCCCAGTCAAGTGCGCTACCAAGCTGCGCCACGTCCCGAAGCTTTTGTTTGTTGCTCTGCTCTCGCTCGCAACAGGGAGTATATTAACCCGAAACTTTGTCCTTGTGCAAGAACTTTTTTACAAATTTTGAAGCAAGTCCAAAATTGTATCTGCGAGCTGGGGTTTTGTTAGAACGGGAAGTTCTTGCGTACCCGTTGTGCTCACAATCCAGGCCTTGTCGGTATCGGTTCCAAAGCCCGAATCGGCGCGTGAGACATCGTTGGCGATAATGGCATCGCAACCCTTGCGGTCGAGCTTTCGCTGTGCGTACTCCAGGACGTTATCGGTCTCGGCCGCAAAGCCGATCACGCACCGCTCCCCCTTCTGGCGCGAAAGCTCAGCCAAAATATCGACCGTTTCGACCAGTTTGATGCGATCTAAGCGCTCGTTGGCCTTTTTGAGCTTATGGTCCGCAGGGGATACGGGGGTGTAGTCGGCGACAGCGGCCGCACAAATGGCCACATCGGCCGTCTGAAAGGCGCTGAGCGCTGCCTTCAGCATTTCAGCGGCGGTCTGCACGCGCACGCACTCCACGCCGTGGGGAACGTCGAGCGATGTCGGTCCCAGCACGAGCGTGACGGCGGCACCGCGACGTGCGGCCTCCCCCGCCAGGGCGATACCCATCTTGCCCGAAGAACGGTTGCCAATGAATCGCACCGGGTCGATCGGCTCGTGCGTGGGGCCGGCGGTGATGACGATGCGCTTGCCCGTCAGGTCTTGCGGCACGGGGTTGAGCACCTCACAGACAGCCTCGACGATGTCCTCGGGCTCACTCATGCGGCCCGTGTCCACGTCGCCGCACGCAAGGTAGCCGCTGCCGGGTCCCACCACGTGAACGCCGCGGTCGCGCAACGTGGCCATGTTGGCCTGCGTCGCCGGCGCCTTCCACATGCCATTGTTCATGGCCGGCGCGATCACGACGGGCCGCGGCGTCACAAGCAGCGTGGTGGAGATGAGGTCGTCGGCGATGCCGTTGGCCATCTTGGCGATGATATTGGCCGTCGCGGGCGCCACGACGATAAGATCGGGCTCCTGCGCCAGTGAAATGTGATGGATGGGGTCGGAGGGGTCGTCGAACAGGCCCACGGCGACCGGATCGTTGGTGAGCGCGCGGAAGGTGAGCGGACCCACAAACTCGGTGGCGTGCTCGCTCATAACGACCTTGACGTGCGCGCCGCGCTTTTGCAGCAGGCGCACGATATTGCACGACTTATAGGCGGCGATCCCGCCGGTAATGCCCAGCAGGATCGTTTTTCCCTCAAGTTGGATTGAATTGTTGGGTGCCGCCGTCATCGTTAGGCTTCCTTGCTCGGGAGTACCAGGAGACGATGGCAGTACGGGCAGTGCGTAATCTCACAGCCGTCGTGGTTGAGGTCGCTCATGGACGACGCCTGCAGCGCGGTGTGGCAGACCGTGGGGATGTTGCCCTTGATGGTCTCGACGGCCAGGCCGCGGAACTGCTTGAGCAGACGTTCGTAGTCGGTGAGCACGTCGGTCGGCAGCGTGGCGGCAAGCGCAGTGCGCTCCTTCGTGGCGGCTTCTATCTGAGCCTGCAGGTCGGCGGCCTTGGCGCGGGCGGCCTTGGTGTCGGCCTTCACGCCCTCCTCGAACTTGGCGATGATTGCCTGTGCGCGAGCCTCGCGGTCGAGCGCCTCCTTGTGGGCGACGACGACGTCCTTGCGGGTGTGCTCGATCTTGTCCAGGCGCTTGGCCAGGGTGGCGAGCTCGTTCTCCAGGTCCTGAACCTCGTGATAGTCGGAGCCGTCAACGTGACGCTTCTTGGCGGCCTCGATGGCGTTATTGGTCTGGATCTCGGTGGTGTTGAGATCGTCGAGCTCAATGTCCAGATCCTTGCGCTGGGCGTAGAGCTTGGTCATCTCGGACTTGAGCTTCACATAGGTCTTGCGCTTGGAAGCGAGCTCCTTGAGCTCCGGCATATTGGCAAGTTCGCTCTTGTTGCGGGCGAGCTCCAAATCGATCTGTTGCAGCTTGAGTAGCGTAGCGCCGGCGCTCATAAGTTCTCTCCTTTTGTCACAGTCCACCATTGGCAAGGGTTCAGTATTTTAATCGCATGACGGGGATCGACCCCGGCGTCAACTGCAGAGTTCATCAATATATCAACGAACGGCTCCTCGGAGCGGTCGTGGCCGAGCAAGATCACCGACAGCCCGCGCAAGGCAAGGTCTTGCGCCACGTGGTAGCCCGCCTCGCCCGTCACGACAACATCTGCGCCCGCGGCGATGGCGAGCTCTCCGAAGTCGCCCAGGGAGCCGCCCAAAATGGCGACGGTGCGGCACGGGCGATCAGCTTTGCCCCACACACGCGGGTCGCTGCCAAAGGCCGTGGCAGCACGGGTGGCAAGATCGCGCAGCGTGCACGGGTCGTTGAGCGTTGCAAGTGCGCCCAGGCCGGTGGCCTCAGGGTCGTCCACGTGCTCCAGTGAGCTCACGGGTGCGGCACCCAGCAGCTTGCTCAGGCAGACACGGGCTTCGTGCGAGCGGTCCAGGTTGGTGTGGAGCGAGATAATGCTCACCCCGCAGCGGGCAGCCTCGTAGAGGGCCGCACTGCACTGGGGTCGTGTGGCATCCGCCGGACAAAAGGCCTCGGGTGCCTTGATGTATATGGGATGATGCGTCAGCAGCACGTTGGCGCTTGCTTCTTGGGCGCGGCGAACATTAGCCTCAGTCGCATCGAGTGCGCAGGCAACGCCGGTGATCTCCGCGGCCGGATCGCCAACGGAGAGTCCTACGTGGTCCCAGGGCTCGGTGTCCGTCTTGGGATAGCGTGCCAGTAGCGCGCGCTCGAGCTCGGCGACGATCATGCGGCACCTGCGATCGAGAGCAGCGTCTGGGCAAACTCGTCCAGATCGTCCGGATTCACGCGGTCGTCAAAGGAAATGCGCAGTGCACCTAGTGCCTGCTCGCGACCAATGCCCATGGCGCTGAGCACATGGCTCGGGTCCATGCTGCCGCTCGAGCACGCCGAGCCGGCCGAAACCTCAAAGCCGGCGGCGTCGAGCTTGATGATGAGTTCCTCGGAGTCCATGCCGTCAATGTAGATCGATACCATGCCGGGCAGACGGTCGGCTTGCGCGTAGTCACCCATGGTGGCGTGAATGCGCGGATGGGCCGTAAGCGTGGCGTAGAGCTTGTCGGAAAGGGCTTGCAGCTTCGCGCGCTCCTGAGCCACATGGGGCGTCAGAGACGAGGCGGCAGCGGCAAAGGCGAGCTGCGTGCGCAGGTCTTGCGTGCCGGCACGACGACCGGCCTCCTGTCCGCCGCCGAAGATGCGCGGGCGCAGCGGCGTGCGGCTCTTAAGGTAGAGTGCGCCAGATGCCACGGGACCGCCAATCTTGTGGGCTGCGACGGACATGGCGTCGACGCCCAGCTCGGTGACATCGAGTGGAATATGCAAGTAGCCCTGGATGGCATCGGTGTGGAACAGGGCACCTGCGGTGTGCGCAGCTGCGGCAAGCTCGCGGATGGGCTGCACCACGCCGGTTTCGTTGTTGGCGACCATAATGCTCACGAGCGCCACGTCGTCGCTGAGCAGCTCGACAAGCGTGGCAGGCTCAACGTAGCCCGCGCGGCAGGGCTGCACCAGGTCAACGGTAAAGCCGGCGGCACGCAGCAGCGGCAGGTTGTCCAGAATCGAATCGTGCTCGATGGCCGAAACGATTACGCGACCGCGCTTGCGATCGCGCTGACGAGCGCCCTCGGCAAGACCGAGCAGCGCCAGCTGGTTGGCTTCGGTGCCGCCGTTGGTCAGTACAATCTCGGACGGGCGGACGTGCGCGCCAAAGCTGCGGGCGATCTCGCGACGTGCAACCTCCAGACGCGCGGCAGCCTTGCGGCCGAGCGAATGCAGCGAGTTGGGGTTGACGCCGGCAAGCTCGCTGTCGTCGTACTCGCGCTGCGCAAGGAGCGCCTCGGCGCGCATTGGCGTCGAGGCGGCATAGTCAAGATTCACGGGTATGCGGTTTTGACCTGCGGTCATAAGGGTTTATGCCTCCTGTGCGGCCTCGTTGCCCAGCTTCTGCAGCAGCGCAACCTCGGCAGCGGGATCTTCGGACTTAAATACGGCGGAGCCGGCCACGAGCACGTTGGCGCCGGCCTTGACGACCTCGGCGATGTTCTTGGAAGAGATTCCGCCGTCGACCTCGATCAGGGGCGACACGCCGTGGCGCTCGCACATGGCCTTGAGCTCGTGAAGCTTTGCGATGGTGCCCGGGATAAAGCTCTGGCCGCCAAAGCCCGGGTTCACGCTCATGAGCAGCACCATATCGACGACGTCGATGATGCTCTCGAGCACGCACACGGGGGTGGCGGGGTTGAGCACCACGCCGGCCTTGACGCCGCGCTGCTGCAGATGCGTGAGCGTGCGGTGCAGGTGCGTGGAAGCCTCGTAGTGCACGGTGATCATGTCGGCACCGGCGTCGGCGTACCAATCGACGGTCTCGTCGGGATTCGACACCATGAGGTGCGCGTCGACCGGCACGTCGGTGGAGCGCTTGACGGCCTTGAGGATATCGACACCAAAGGTGAGGTTGCCGGTAAAGTGACCGTCCATAACGTCAAAGTGCACGTAGTCGGCACCGGCGATCTTGTCGAGTTCGCCCTTGAGGTTGGCCATGTCGGCCGAAAGGACAGACGGAGCGATTTTGATGGAACCCATGGTAGTAGCCTTTCTGCGCTAGTCGGTAAGTCCGTAGAACTCTTGAGAGGGGACGCGGTCGGTAAGAATCTCGAGCGCTCTGTCCAAAGTAACACCGTTGTAGAGCGTTTGCTCCACGGCAAAGGTGAGCGGAATGTCTACGCCCAGTGAACGGGCGAGCTCGCTCACGCTGCGGGCGGCGACGGCACCCTCCACCACCATATGCGTACGTGCCTGGTACTCGTCGAGCGAGACGCCGTGGGCAAACTCGTAGCCAAAGGTGCGGTTGCGCGAATGCTCGGAGGTGCAGGTGGCAATGAGGTCACCCATGCCGGCAAGACCCATGCAGGTCATGGCTTGACCGCCGCGGGCGTGCACCAGACGGCTGATCTCGGCCAGGCCGCGCGTCATGATAAGGGCAAGCGTGTTGTCGCCCGCACCAGAACCGGCGGAAATGCCGCACACGATGGCGATGACGTTTTTCATGGCGCCACATACCTCGACGCCGGTCATATCCTGCGACAGGTAGATGCGGAAGGCCGTGGACAGCAGCAGCTCCTTAAAGGTCTCCCCTACCTGCGGATCTTCGCTGGCGATGACGGCGGCAGAGAGCCCGCCGCGGCAAATCTCCTCGGCATGGTTGGGGCCCGAGAGGGCCGCCACACGACGCTCGTTGCCGATCTCGCTAGCAATGACCTCGCTCATAAGCAGGCCGGACTCGGGCTCGATGCCCTTGGTGAGGCAGAGGACCGGAGTTTCGAGATCGATAAACGGCGCTGCCCGATGGCACACGTCGCGCAAGTGCGTGGAGGGCACGGCAATGATAATCGCATCGGCATCGTCGAGCGCCTGGGCGAGCTCGGTCGTTGCTACCACGTTGTCCGGCAGCTCGTAGTCCACCAGATAGCGCGGGTTGCGGTGCTCGCCGTTGATGCCGGCAGCCGTCTGCTCGCTATGGGCCCACATGGTCACGCGCTCGGCTCGCGCGGCGGCAAGGCCGGCGACGGCGGTTCCCCAGGAGCCAGAGCCAATCAGCGCAACATTCACGACTCTCTCCTACTTTTCGTCGGGCTCGGTGACGCGCTTGGTAAACGAGAGCTTGGACTCCTTACCGCACGTGAGCTTTTTGATGTTCGCGCGATGGGCCCACACCACGGTGATGCCGATCATCGCCATGCAAAACTTAAGTCCTAGGCTGCTGTACGGAAAGACTGCGCAGGCGGCGATGGGAAGACCGATGGCCGCGGCAAGCGAGCCCACCGACACAAACTTGGTGATGGCGACGGCCACGATAAACATGCCCAGCAGCGAAAGTCCGATGGGCCAGTACCAGGCGAGGATGACGCCCAGACCGACCGCGATGCCCTTGCCGCCGTGGAAGTTGAGGTACGGCGAAAAGATGTGGCCCCATACGGCCGCCAGGCAGATGACGCCGAGCATCCAATCGCCGGCAGCACCGGGAGCCATAATGCTCGGCGGAAAGCCATAGCCCACGCTCGCGATGAGCGGACGGGCGATAAGGACGCAAATGGCGCCCTTAAGGCAGTCGAGCAGCAGCGTGAGCGCGGCCACCTTGGGGCCGGCTACGCGCAGCGCGTTGGTGGTGCCGATGTTGCCGGAGCCCGCCTTGCGGATATCCGTGTGGTTGAACACGCGGCCCAGGATCAGTCCAAACGGAATCGCTCCGATAAAGAACGAGACCACGGCGCAGATGGCGGTCAGCAGAATCGGATTATGCATCCTTTTGCTCCTTCTTCCTAAAGAAGAGTCGAATGGGCGTGCCGGCGAAGTCGAAGGTCGAGCGCATGCGGTTTTCAACGTAGCGCTGGTAGGTGTCGTTGACCAGGTCGCTGTGGTTGACGAAGAACGTAAACGTCGGCGGGTTGATGCCCGTCTGGGTCACGTAGTGCATACGCAGGCGGCGCTTGCCGTCCACCACGGTATGACCGAACTCGCGCAGGTCGGTGAGGAACGTGTTGAGGCGTGAGGTACTGATCTTTTGCGAGCGCGTCTTTTCGGCCGCGTCGACCATCGACCAGATCTTCTCGACGCTACGGCCAGTGAGGGCAGAGATGCGCAGGTACTGGGCCCAGGGAGCCATGACGCCCAGACGGCGGTCGACGGTCTCCATGCAGGCCTCGCGCTTGCGGTCATCGTCGAGCAGGTCCCACTTGTTGAGCAGCACCACGATGGCGCAGCCGCGCTCGATGGCAAGACCCATGACCTTCTGGTCCTGCTCGGTAACGCCCACGGAGGCGTCGACGACGAGCAGCGCCACGTCGGCACGGTCGATAGCGCGCAGGCCGCGGACCATGGAGTAGTACTCGATGTTCTCGTACACGGTGCTCTTTTTGCGAATGCCCGCGGTGTCGACCATGCGGTAGTGCTTGCCGTTGCGCTCCACGACGGTGTCGATGGCGTCGCGCGTCGTGCCGGCGATGTTCGAGACGATGGAGCGGTCGGCGCCCAGGATGCGGTTGAACAGCGACGACTTGCCGGCATTGGGGCGGCCGATGATGGCGACGTTCAGCGCGTCGGGGAACTCATCGGCGACCTCGTCCTCTTCCTCCGGAAGCAGGGCCACGATATCGTCGAGCAGGTCGCCCGTGCCGTGGCCGTGCAGGGCCGAGAGCGGCGTGGGCTCACCGATGCCGAGCGAATAGAACTCCCAGATGCTGTCGTTCTCGCGATCGGGGTTGTCGAGCTTGTTCACCAGCAGAAAGACCGGCTTGTCGCAGCGCTTGAGCATGCGGGCGACCGACTCGTCCTCCTCGGTGACGCCGGTGCGGCCGTCGACCACAAACAGGATGACGGCGGCTTCCTCGGCGGCGGCGAGGGCCTGGTCGCGGATGGACGTGGCAAAGACGTCATCGCTCTTGAGCGGTTCGATGCCGCCCGTGTCGACGATGGTGAACTCGCGGCCGTTCCAATCGGCCGTGTGGTACGAGCGGTCGCGCGTGACGCCGCGGGACTCGTGGACGATGGCGTCCGAGGTCTGGGCCAGGCGGTTAACGAGCGTGGACTTGCCCACGTTGGGGCGTCCGACGACGGCGACGATAGGTTTCATCTGCTCTCCTTTAATGGGTAGGGTCAGTGGAAGTGTTAGAGTCTGCGGGCACAATGCCAAGGATATGCTCTAGGGTATCGAGCAGCTCATGCGGCATGGTCGACACCACATGAACCTCGGCGCCGCGACTGGTAAGGCTTGCGAGTAAATCGTCACGATGATACTCGTCAAGCGTCATGCCGTCAGCGTTGAACATGAGCTTAGGCACAAAGAGCATAACCCCCGACAGGTCTTGGGGCAGCTGCTCCAGAATGTCACACGCGACGATGAGGCCGGTCACGTCTACGTTGCCGCCAAAGTAGCGGTTCTTGATGGCTGTGACGGTGCCGCCGAGACCATGCGGCGACTCCACAAAGCGGGCCACCGTGTCGCGTGCGCTGGCGCCCGAGAGGCACAGCAGGTGCTGGCTGCGGGCGGCGATGGCCTCGCGGACGCGGGCCAGTCGCTCGGCATCGGTAGCCAGCGCGTCGTCGGTCTCGTCCAGATACGAGCGGATCATGCCGATGCCGTCGTAGTACTGCGGGTAACCGTCGTAAAAGTCTGCCTCGGGAGGATCGATGCCGGCGTCCAGATAGAATTCGTCGCTCATCTGGAAGGTGTGGCGGCCAAAGCGCTCATAGGCGCGGTCCTGGAACGGTCGAATCATGGCAATGGTCTCACGCGCTAGCTCGGGCTTGTCGCTGTAGGACCAGCTAAAACGGTTCTGATGCTTGGTAAAACCGAGCGGCACAATGCCCAGACTTGTGATTTGCTCGTGCTCCTCGCAAAAGCGCAGAGTCTTTTCTAGCTCCTCGCCGTCGTTCATGCCGGGGCACAACACAATCTGCGCGTGAATCTCGATGCCGGCGGCCATGATGGTCTCGAGCACGTCCATGCCGCGCTGGGCGTTGCGGCCCATCATGCGGCGGCGGACATCGGGACTCACGGCATGGACCGACACGTTCATGGGGCTCATATTGCGTTCGATGACGTTTTGAACATCTTCGTCGGAGAGGTTCGTGAGCGTGACAAAGTTGCCCTGTAAAAAGCTCAGGCGATAGTCGTCGTCGCGAATGTAGAGCGTGGAGCGGCCGCCCTTGGGCAGCATCGTCATAAAGCAGAATACGCAGGCGTTGACGCAGGTACGCATGCCGTCGAAGATGGGGCCATCGAACTCCAAGCCCCAGTCCTCGCCGGGAAAGCGGTCGAGCTCGACGGGGGTGACAGTGCCGTCGCGCGGGTCGAATACCTCCAGCTCGACGGTATCATCGTCGGCCTCCCAGAGCCACACAATCATGTCGGTGAGCGCCTCACCGTTGACCGTGAGCACGCGCATGCCCGGCTCGATACCCACATCCCACGCGGGCGACTCGGGACGCACGTTCTTTACGAGCGCGCCCTCACCCGGCTCGGGGTCGCGGCTGCGCCCGTAATCGGCCACCTCGGCGGCGTATGCGGGTACGGTCTGGTCCATGATTAGCGGCAAAGCTCCTTGATGCGCGCAACGGCGCGTTCGATGTGTTCTTGCGGGGTGGAGGCTCCGGCGGTGATGCCGATGTGGTGAGCGTCGGCAAACCATGCGGCATTGAGCTCGGAAGCTTCCTCAATGTGATGCGTGCGCTCGCAGGCATCGGCACAAATTTGCGCCAGGCGGCGCGTGTTGCCCGAATTTTTACCGCCCACGACGACCATACAATCACAGCGGTTGGCGAGGGTTGCGGCTGCCTGCTGGCGCTCGCTCGTGGCGGCGCAGATCGTGTTGATCACACGCAGCTCCTGCACGCGCGGGGTGATGGAGGCAACAACCTCGGCCAGGTTCTGCGCGGTCTGGGTGGTCTGCACAACCAGGCCTACCTTGCCCTTGAGCGGCAGTGCGTCCGCATCGGCGGCACAACTCACGACTTGAGCGTCGTCACCAGCATGGCCCAGGATGCCCTCAACCTCGGGATGGCCCGGCTCGCCCACGACTACCACGTGGTAGCCCTCGCGTACCAAGCGCTCGGCCGCCACATGGACCTTCTTCACGTACGGGCAGGTGGCGTCGACCACAGTAAGGTCACGCTCGCGAGCGGCATCGATCACCTGCGGCACCACGCCGTGAGCGCGGATGATCACGGTGCCCGATGCGGCATCGTCTAGGGTCTCAGCCAGACTGACGCCTGCCTCGGCGAGCTCGCGCACCACGATAGGGTTATGGATGAGCGGACCCAAGGTATGGACCTGATTGCACTCCCCTGCCTGCGGCGCAGCGGCCAGCGCCATATCGAGCGCACGCTGTACGCCGTAGCAAGTGCCGGCGTGGGCGGCGATCTCGATGGTAGGCGCGGTTGCCTGGTCGGACGCGGTTACGGCAGTGTTCGTCACGTTCTCGCTCATGGCTAGAACCTGCCCGGATGCTCGGCGCACAGCTCGTCTCGCATGGCGTAGACACGGCCCATGGCCTCGGATTCAAACCAGGCCAGGCGCTCCGTACGCTTAAGCCCGGCTGGCGCGTCCGAAAGCGAGAGGGCCTTGCCGGCACGGATCCAGCACTTCTTGGGACGCATGATCTTTTTGCCCGCAGGCGTGATGTCGGACCAGCCGCAGATGGCGAGCGGGTTGACGGGCGCCTTGCCCATCTGGGCGATGAGCGCAAAGCCACCGTGGACCTCGGGTTTGATCTCGCGCGAGCGGATGCGCGTGCCCTCGGGGAAAATCAGGACGTCCTCGCCGCGCTGCAGCGCATGCTGGGCGGCGCGCAGACACTTCATGTCGGCGGTGCCGCGCTCGACGGGAATGCCGCCCACGCGGCTAAAGGCCCAGCGTACGATCTTGCTCTTGGCAAACTCGGACTTAAAGATGGGGCGAATGCGGCGGCCGCCAAAGAACAGCGCCGTCTCTACAGCCAGGAGCTCGGCCATCGAGGTGTGGTTACAGATGACCACACTGCCGCGGCCTTCCTGGCGCTCAAACAGCAGGTCGGCGTCCTCGACCTTCCAGCGCCACATGAGCTTGGAGAAGACCCAAAGGATTGCCATGACCACGAAGACGGTGCCGCGGATGAGCGCGGGGAACTCGGCATAAGGGGCGTTGTAGTAATCCTCGGGCGTCTGCTTAAACAGGCGCATGGGCTACCTCCTTTGGTTGATGAGGTCCTCGATAATGCGGACGACCTCGTCGATGGTGTGGGCGGTGGAGTCTACATGCACGGAGTCCTCGGCGGGCACGAGCGGTGCCACCTCGCGGCTGCTGTCGAGCTTGTCGCGCTGTTTGAGGGCATCGAGGGTCTCGTCGACCTCGGCCTCGAGCTGATCGGTGGTGAGCGGCTGGGCGTCGTTCTGGTGGCGCTGCAGCACGCGGCGGCGGGCGCGCTCGCGCGGGTCAGCGGTCAGGAAGACCTTGACTTGCGCGTTGGGAAACACGACGGTTCCGATGTCGCGACCCTCGGCCACGATATCGCGGTCCTCTGCGGCGCGGCGCTGATGGATGAGCATGGCCGCGCGCACGCCCGGGTAGGCCGAGACCTTGGACACGTTGGCGTCGACCTGCGGGGTGCGAACGGCAGCCGAGGCGTCCTTGCCGTCAATGGTCAGGCGCGTGTCTTCGCCAGTTCCGTTGGTAAAGCGGATTTCGATTTGCTCGGCGAGGGCGTTGATGGCCGCCTCGTCGTCCAGGTCGATGCCGCGGTCGAGTGCGGCGAACGTGACGGCGCGATACATGGCTCCCGTATCGAGCTTGTTAAAGCCCAGCTGGCGGGCGATCTCCTTGGCGATGGTGGACTTGCCGGAACCGGCGGGGCCGTCGATGGCGACGATCATGCAATGCTTCCTTTCGGTGGTTGACGTGCTGGTATGGTTCGCTGGCGCTGGGGCGCGGCGGATTGCCTAGCCTGTGTAGCGCTCGCGGTAGGTGTTGCGCTTGGGTGCGGAGCCGTGGCTTCCGTGGTGACGCGTGCGGGCCGCGGGCGTGTCCTGGGGCTTGCCGCTGCCGCGCTTGCCGACGGCCTGCTTGGGCGGGATGCCGCCGGACTTGAGGATCTGCACCTCGCGGTCGGTGAGTTCGCGCCACGACCCCTTGGCCACATCCTCGAGCTCCAGGCCGGCAAAGTTGCAGCGATGCAAGCGGATTACGGGATGATGAATCTTGCTCAGCATGCGCTTGACCTGGTTTTTACGACCCTCACGGATGATGACCTCCACGGCGGTGGTGCCGGGCTTAACGCCTTGGGGGGCTACGGCCTCGGCCTCGCGCGCGTTGATGACGCGGCAGATTGCCGGCTGGCATAGGCCGTCGTCGAGCTCGATGCCACGACGCAGCGGCGTGAGGTCGCGGTCGGACAGTTCGCCGTCAACGAGCGCCTGGTAGGTCTTGTAGACGTGCTTGCTGGGGTGCAGCAGGTCCTGCGACAGGTCGCCGTCGGTGGTAAAGAGCAAAAGGCCCGTGGTGTCGCGGTCCAGGCGGCCCACCGGGAACAGGCCCGGAAATCGGTCGCGGGGAACCAGGTCAGCCACGCAGGGGCGCTCCTGCGGATCGCTCATGGTGGTGAGATAGCCGGTCGGCTTGTAGAGCATCAGGTACACGGCGCCCTGGTCGAGCTTAACGGGCATGCCGTCGACCTCGATATGATCGCGGTCGACATCGACCTTGGTGCCTAGCTCGGTCGCGACCTCGCCGTTTACTGTCACACGACCAGCGGTCATCAGGTCCTCCGAACCGCGGCGGCTCGCCACGCCCGCGCGCGCCAAAAAGCGCTGCAGGCGCATGGTGTGCGGGTAGACAGGCTGGGCGTCCTCTGCCGGCGCCACGGTGCCCGCAGCGTCGGCGCGCGTCTCCCCTGCTTCGTTAGTCCTCGTCATGCGTATCCTCCGCAGTGTCGTCGGTGGCCAGTGATTCCTCGCCGCCAACTGCCTCGACATCATCAATATCGGTATCGAGCAGCTCACGCTCTTCGTCCAGATCCTCAGCCTGCTCTTCGAGCGTGGACTGAATGCTGCGGCCGCTCAGGCGCTCGCGGATAAATTGACGCGACTGCTCGTCGGGGGCAAACTGCTCCAAATCGGGCAGGTCGCGGGTGGAGCGCAGACCGAATTTCTCCAAAAAGGCGTTGGTCGTGCCGTAAATGATGGCCTGACCGCGCTGGGGGTCACGGCCGAGCTCGCGCACCAGACCCTTGTCAACGAGCGACGCGATGACGCCGTCGGAGTTGACGCCGCGAATACCCTTGACCACCTCACGCGTTACGGGCTGGTGATAGGCGATCACGGCCAGGGTCTCGAGTGCCGCCTGCGACAGTTTTTGCGTGTCCCAGCTCAGCACGTAGGCCTCGACCACGTCGTGATAGGCGGGATGCGTAAACAGGCGCCAACCGCCGGCGACCTCGCGCAGCTGAAAGCCGCGGTTGGCCTCCTCGTACTCAACTTTGAGCTCGGCGAGCAGAGATGCGCACTCGCCGGGGGCGATATCCAGCGCACCAGCCAGCGCGGGCGCGCTCACCGGATCGCTCGACACCAGCAGGAGCGCCTCCAAGGCGCCTTTGAGACTATTTGTCTCCAGCGTGGAAAGGGTTGACATAGTTGCCGCTCCTATTCGGTGAGCTCGGGGCCCTTGCCGGGCACGTAGGCCTCAGCGCCCTCGACGCGGTTGATTTGAATGGTTCCAAAGATCTCATCCTGGCTCAGGGTGAGCGAGCCGCGTTTGGCGAGCTCCAACATGGCCAGGAAGGTGACGACGAGCTGCTCGGTGGTGGCGTCGCCATCCAGCAGCTCGCGGAAGGTGCAGGTTTGGTGCGCCATGGTAAAGCGGTCGACCGAGGCCACAGTCAGGTCGAGCGGAACGCGATGCGGCGCCACGTGTTCAGCCTCTAACAGGAAGGTCTGGCGCTTGCCGTCCAGGTCGGCGCAAATGACGGCCAGGCCGCGCAGGGTGATGCCGGCCAGATAGTCGGGCATGAGGCCCAGGAACTCGGGGTCGGGGCCGGCCACGCGCGGGTGCATGCGGCTCTCGGCCTGCATGCGCGCGCCGAGAGCCGCCGCTGCGCCCTTAAACTGCTTGTAGGCGATCAGGCGCTGAATCAGGACCTCGCGCAGGGCGTCGCCGTCAAGCGCACTGAGCTCCTCGAGGTCTTCGTCAAATTCGTCATCGTCTTCAGCTTTGCGCGGGGCCTCCTGCGGTACCAGTGAGGCGGCCTTGATGTCCAAAAGGGTTGCCGCGACCAGCAAAAAGTCGCTCGCCACGTCCAGGTCCAGCGCCTCGATGCGCTCGGCCTCGGCTAGGTATTGCTCGGCCACCTCGCTAATGGAGATGGCGCCGATATCTACTTTTTGGCGGGTTACCAGCTGCAGCAGCAGGTCGAACGGTCCGCTGTAGACCTGCGTCGACACGCGATACGACATCTTCGACCTCCTTTGACGGCGCCTTCGCGGCGCGGTTTGGGTGCATATTACGACCGTTTTGCACGGTCGACCTGTAAGTTTACCTTAGATGCCGGCGATTGCGAAGTTGAGCAGCTGCTCAGCAAGCGGATACACGGTAACGTCGAAATAGCGGCCGATCACATCGATGCCGGTCCACATGGGCAGTAGATACAGCACAATGATGAGGATGGGCATAGCGTATTGCTGCAGACGGTAATAATTGTTGAGCGCCTTGCCTTTGAGGAACGGCACGATGATCGACGAGCCATCGAGCGGCGGGATCGGGATGAGGTTGAAGAACGCGAGTGACAGGTTGACCACAATAAACGTGGCGCCGAAGTTCATGATCTGCGACGCCAGGGCAAAGGACATGCTGGTGTAGAGGCTGCCGTACGTTGCGTGCATGAGGGCGGCCGCGAGGCACGCGAGTGCGATGTTCGACGCGGGGCCGGCCGCGCTCACCAGGACCTCGTCGCGCTTGGGGTGCTTGAGGTTGTTGAGGTAGACGGGCACGGGTTTGGCGAAGGCGAACACCGGGCCGCCGGCCGCGAGCATGAGCAGCGGCAGGATGATGGTGCCAAACGGGTCGATATGGTTAAGCGGGTTGAGCGACACGCGGCCGCGCGAACGGGCCGTCTTGTCGCCGAGCGCCCAGGCCGCGGCGGCGTGTGCGCTCTCGTGGATCACGATGCCCACGATGACGGCAACGGCGCTGGCGAGCAGGTTCATGAGGTAGCTGCTGGACATGGCGCTCCCCTAGCGGACGCGGCGCGTGGCGCGCGTGAGCAGGTAGTCGATCACAAACAGGATGACGGCCACGATGGCGTAATCCAGACGGAACACGCCGCCAAAGGGCGATGTGATGACGCCGTAGCCGGCGATGGCATTCGGCAGTGCGCGCGAAAGCTCGACGACAAAGCCCACAATCTGCAACTTGGCGGTGAGGCCGCTAAAGCACAGCAGCACGGTCATCGCACTCATAAAAATGCCGCAGATGCGACAGGCGATGGCGATGATGCTCATCGCCACGGCAGCGGCCTTACGAGAGTTCACGCGCGGTCTCCTCTTCGATCTGGGTGGAAAGCTCCAGCCATTCGTCCTCGAGCTTGGGCAGCTCTTGCTTAAGGCCGTTATATTCCCCCAGCGCGGCGTTGAACTTGTCTTGATCGGCATAAAGCTCTTCGCTTGCCATCAATTCCATAAGCTCGTCATAGCGGGCGCGCTTTTTGTCGAGCTCCGTCTCGATCTTCTTGAGCTGGTTGCGCACACCCTTGAGCTTTTTGTTGAGCGCGGCGCGGGCCTGGGCCTCGGCGCGCTTTTGCTCCTTGGTCTTTTTACCCTCGGCCGGCTTGGGGGCGGCGGCGCTGGGCTGGGTGGAGCTGGTCGGCTTGGTTGCCTTGGTCGCGGCCGGTATGCTCTCCCCTGCTGCCTCGGCGGCGGCGCGGGCTGCGAGGTCCTCGCGCTTGTAGAGGTAGTAGTCGTAGTCGCCGTCGTAGACCGTGACCTTGCCGTCGCGGATGTCGATCACGCGGTTGGCCACGGCGCGCACCAGGTGCTCGTCATGGCTGATCAGCACGATGGTACCGGGGAAGTTTTGCAGGGCGTTCTCGAGCATGTCTACCGAGTCGATGTCCAGGTGGTTGGTGGGCTCGTCCAGGCATAGGAGCGCCTCGGGGGCCACGAGCATCTTAGCCAGGGCCAAACGTGCCTTTTCACCACCGGAAAGGACGCGAACCTGCTTTTCGATGGAATCGTTGTCGCTAAACAGGAAGGCGCCCAGCAGGCTGCGCTGCCGCGGCACGGTCCACTTGGGCGTAACGGTGTCGATCTCTTGCAAGACGGTGTTGGACTCGGTCATGCCCTCGAGCGCGTGCTGGGCGTAATAGGCTACGCCCACGTTGGTGCCCAGGTCGCGCGTACCGGTAGTGGGCGGCTCCAGGCCGGCGAGGATCTTCATGAGGGTGGACTTGCCAGCGCCGTTGGGGCCGACGAGCGCCACGTGCTCGCCGCGGTAGAGTTTGAGGTCGATGTCGCTATAGATGTGCTTGTTGCCGTAGGACTTGGACACGCCCTCCAGGCCCACGACCATATCGCCGGAGCGTGGCGGATCGGGGAACTTAAAGTCGATGTGCTTGTGGCCTTCGGGCAGGATGACGAGCTCCTTTTTGATTTGCTCGATCTTGCGGATGCGCTCCTGCGCCTGGGCGGCCTTGGTGGGCTTGTAGCGGAACTTGTCAACGAAGACCTGCATGTGGGCGATGTCGCGCTCTTGGGCAGCGCGCTTGGCGCGCATTTGCTCCAGGTTGTCCTCGCGTTGCTTAAGGTAGCTGCTGTAGTTGCCGGTGTAGGTGGTCACGCGGCGGTTCTCGAGCGCGGCGACGTGGTCGACGCAGGCGTCCATAAAGGCTCGGTCGTGGCTGACGATGAGCACGGCACCGTCGTAGTTGGCGATAAAGCCGCGCAGCCACTGGACGCTCTCGAGGTCCAGATGGTTGGTGGGCTCGTCCAGAAGGAGCAGGTCGGGATGGCGCAGGAAGAGCTTGGCCAGCGCGATGCGCATCTGCCACCCGCCGGAAAACTCGGAACACGGGCGCTCAAAGTCAGTGACCTTAAAGCCTAGGCCGGACAGGATCTTGCGGGCGTTGCTCTCGAGCTCGTAGCCGCCCAGATGCTCAAAGCGGTCCTGGACCTGGCCGTATTCGTTGAGGAGGGCGTCGACGTCCTTGCCCTGTTCGGAGAGCTCGGTGATCTGGGCCTGCAGCTCGTTAGCGCGCTCGCCCATGCGACGGATTTCCTTGGCAGCGGCCATGACCTCGGCAAGGATGGTGGTGTTCTTTTGCTCCAGGTTGGTTTCCTGCTCTAGGTAGCCTACCTGGCAGTCCTTTGCGTACTGGACCATGCCGGCGTCTGGGCTGTCGATGCCCATAATAATCTTGAGCATGGTGGTTTTGCCGGCGCCGTTGGGGCCCACGAGCGCGAAGCGCTCGCCGGGGTTGATCTGGAAGGACGCGCCACTAAAGAGGACGCGCGCGCCGAAGCTTTTTTCGATCTTGTCGACCAGGAGGATCATGGTGCCGCCTTTGACCTTGTGTGCCTATATGAAAAAAGGCCCCAACTTGCGTTGGAGCCTCATTCAATGCTCGGGTGGAGACGAGGGGGATCGAACCCCTGACCTCTTGACTGCCAGTCAAGCGCTCTCCCAGCTGAGCTACGCCCCCGTGCGAAGAAGTATTATACGGGAACTCGGACGGCGATGCAAGGACAATTTCGGAAAAACTTTCTGGGGTGCGCGCGGGCACGCATCCGGGGACCGCGATGCCCCGGCACCGCCCGCCCATCCGGGGCCCATCCGGGGCCAGTCCGCCCGCCCCGTGGGACGCCCGCCGCGAAACCGGGCCATCTACTACCTTTGGGCGGCACCGCCCGACCACACCGCCGATGGCAAAACGAAAACTGCAGGCAGACGGCCTGCGGTTTTCGCGAAACGAGGGTTGTGGTCGAGGGGTCGGGTCAAAAAGTAGTAGATGGCCCGCTTTCGTGGCGGAGGCATCCCGAGCGGCTAATCCAGGGTGCCAGCGAGCGGGAAAACGACCGTCTAGCAACCGATTTGCAGCCAATTGCACATGACGTTGGCTCGTAGCTCCGTTTCCGCCGTCTTTTGAGCCTCAGTTTTGTTCCTATAGCGCAATTCCAGGCGCGAACAAAGACTTCTAACGATCGCATCAAGCTGGTCAGCATCGTTAAGCATGTCGTGCGTAACCAGAAAGACGTCATACCCCATGCTTTGCAGCGCCGTCATACGCTTGGCATCGTGGTCGAGCACAGCACCCGATCCATGGATAACTTCCCCCTGAAGCTCCACGATGCCCGCCTTCATTATGGTCGGATTAACGATCAAGATATCCCCGTAGCAAACTTTTTGCCCCGCAATACTCTGCGCGGATGCGGTCAGCGGCGTAGGGTCGTTGACGTAGACGTTTCGAAAGCCGGCCCCGCCGCGGGAGCGCGGAAGCGACAGCAAGAGAATGCCAGCAACTTCGAGCGGAGACGCTGCTATTCCCGTCACCATCTGCGCGGCGTTGTAGAACTTCGCGCCCCGCTTGCGGCTTTTCATCTTCCTTGCGCACTCATGAAGCTCGTGTAATTCGATGAGCGGCTTTCTCATCCAAAGCGATGTGCCCTTTAACTTTATGACCTCTTTCGTTTTCTTTTTTCCGTCTGGCCCCTTTGCATTTATCGATTCTTTAACTTTTACGCGCGCATAAACGCGTTTCCACGGTGCTTCGTCTTGGCTTTCATCGAGTTCAAAGAGGGAATCAGTAGTGGCTTCTTTGGCGGCGTCATCGGCTTTCCGTAGTTCCGCTTCTACCGCAGCGGTGGGCTTAAAGACGGAGAACCACCCGCAGAATTCGTACATGGCAAGGACAAGATCGAATGGAGACATAAAGCGCGCCATGGTAAATAGCGTCGAAAGTGGGTTGGTTACCCTAAAGCCCAATGTGGTTTCCAACGTACCGTCCACCCCCGAAGCGTCTTCGCAGTGGATTGTCGTTCGCAAACCCGAATGGTAGTTAACGCCACCAGGCGCTGTCGTGGTAATGATCGGGGTCTTGAGGACGTCGGTTACGAAAGGGGCTTGGGATAGAGCTCGCCAACCGTCTTCGGTGTTGGGCAGGCGCGGGTAGAGGTCGCGCACTTGCGGCGGGCAGCGCCAGTAGCGGAATGCGGTGTTTGCGCAGACGATTTCGTCCATTTGCGCCTCCCCTGGTTTCGGCCGCGGGCCGTGCGGATTGCGGACATCGCCGATTATCTACTGGGGCATCATGCGGGTAAGTACCGGAAGCTGACCAAACGCTGACCAAAAGCTTGACGAGTTCTGTCGAAAATCCCTCGTGTGACAGAAATCCGCTGGAAGGAGCTCTGGGCGTGTGGTCCCCGTCTCCACATTTGTGCTCGGATCATATGAGTAATTCAATGAAATTACGCATGCGTTTTATAGAAAACGTGCAATGGCGTCAGCAAAAAGGGTGCGATATAAAATGACGCCTTAGACGACTACGATTAATTTTTTGGTGTCAGTTTTGGTGTCAAGCTTGGTGTCAAAAAGAAAAAGGCCAGAAGCTTAACACCTCTGACCTGCGCTTTAGATGGTGGGCGATACAAGATTCGAACTTGTGACCCCATCCGTGTGAAGGATATGCTCTACCCCTGAGCCAATCGCCCGTCGCCTTTCGGCAAAAGAGATACTATCATAGCCTCGCGTGGTTTACCAACAACTTTTTGCCCCCGATTTTAAATTCGTGGGCACATGCCGTTCCATCACAAACAAGGCGCCCAGCAAACCAGCAGCTCAACCACCCTTTATCGCTTGATCCACGCGGTCTCGGGGCGGCAGCACAGGGTGCTGGGGATCTCCATGTGGTGTCCAGTCAATTCAAAAACCGGCGTGCAGATGCTTTGATTCTATACGTGCGACGGGTCGCCTATGCCCGCAATGCAACCGCGGCGCAGCTCCTCGGCGAGCCCGCTGGTCGTACGGCTTCCGGATACGAGGTCCTGGATCCAGGCGTAGTACTGGTTGTCTTTGGGCTCGGGGCTGTCGGACAGCACGACCGGAGTGCCTGCGAACCTTAAGACGGACAATGCATAGATAAGGCTGGTACGTTTGTTACCGTCCTCAAAGATGTGGTCCTTGACCATGTGCTCTGCCACGTAGGTGACCTGGTCAAAGATGTCTGCGAAGCGATCGGCCGGCGATTGACCGAATACTGTACAGAATGCACCCGCAAGTGCGGACTCGACGCGTCCAAGCTCAAGTGCGGCCCGGTCGCCTGTGGCATCGGTTGTATAGCAGCGCCCGACCGTCATCAGCGTGCTGTGTAGGCGCATCGCGGCCGCGGCCATAGCTTCGAGCGAACCGGTATCATCGAGCACGAGCGGCGCGAACGGATGAGCGCTCCGCTGCATAGCCGCCATCATGAGTTCTCCAAGAGCTTGAGCGCGTTGGGCATGCCCGCTATGGTCTGCCGAATAGCTTCGTCGATTGACGTGACGCCGTCAAGCAAAATCGGAGATGCTGAATTTACCTCGAGCGCAGATGAATGATCTTCTTGAGCAACGCAATCAGCTCCGTCATCTTGTTGAACGTAGTTCCAAGGCATGTCTGCCTCCTCTATAGCCTTTCGGACGGAATAGCCCGCGAGTCGTACTCTAGGGCGATCGGTTGCCAGACGAGGTCTTCGATGGCGCAGCTTAGGGTGTTTGCGAGCGCCAATGCCGAAGAGACCGAGGCGCGGCGTAAATCCAGCTGATTCTGTTCGTAGAGCTGTATAGCGCGAAGTTTAACCCCCGATTGGGCGGCCAGTTGTTTTTGCGTTAGGCCGGCCGCCTTTCGTGCCGCTTTGAGACTCTTTTTGTCTACCTGGGCTTTGTTCCATTTATCGATGACAATCTGGGCGAATGTATCTTCTGACGCCTCGTGAAGCGGGGAATACGAACCGATAATCCAATCAAGCGGGGCGACTTCAAAGAGCTCGTTAAAGTTCAAGCTGCTCGCCCATTGCGAATAAGCCAAAACCCAGCCCGCCCAGTATTGCGAGGAACGATCAAGCGGATAGCTCT
Source organism: uncultured Collinsella sp. (assembly GCA_905198355.1). GTDB lineage: Bacteria > Actinomycetota > Coriobacteriia > Coriobacteriales > Coriobacteriaceae > Collinsella. Next base: position 56,385 of record CAJKCG010000013.1, read on the forward strand.
CCCTACATTCTGCGGGTTTCAGTCCTGCACTGGCAATTATTTCACGCGCAAGTTCGTCACCCGACATGCCGCAGACAACGCGCGCCACACCACGCTCGAATTGCCTCATCTCGAGAGAATTCAATAGGATTGTCGTTAGTTCGACAGGACTCAGCCCTTGGTCGCAGAGGGCAAAATCGACTGCCTCGCCCAGCGTTCTCATGGCATCCTCGAGATACATCTCACTGTAGGCGTGGGTCATTTTCTGTCATCCCCTCTCGAACGATATCGACGATACGAATTCCCTCAAACGGGTTTTCGGTAAGCAATTCCCGATACTGCGCCCTTGTCAACTCATCTCGGTCCTTGGCCAATGGGCCATATAGAGCTTGTGGCGCACGTTCAAATCCAGCAAAACGAATGCTCTTAAACGCGCGCTCGCTTTTGAGCACAATCTGTTCTCCAGGGTTACCGATCCTCATAGCTCGATCGAGCTGGTCAATGGTGATTGTATTGTTTACAAACGCCCTGGCATAGCTGAAGTACGAGTCATCCGCACGCCATCCTCTAATCACATCGTAAGCGTTAGCATCAGGCAAAAAATGATCGCGAAGGTATTCGCATGCCCCCACAGCGACGGCGGTGTCCTTTCGGAATGAACGATGCTCTACAAGCAACGCTATCCAATGCAGAACTGAATATTGCGGCGATAGCAGGTCGAGTAGCTTGAGATCGGCCATGTCGAGTTCATATCGATTTGCAAAGCCGTCTGCGTCCCTAGAGCATGCCCATTCCCTTGCAAGGTCGAGGCTCTCTGCGCAATAGAATCCCTGTCCATAGTCGTTATGGACTTTCCCCAGGCCAAGCTGGGGAGTCTCAATGATCTTCTGAGAACCATGCCACAGTTCCACGCGAGTCTCCTAACAGGTATCGCCCTAGCGATAGTATAGCAAACTATCGCTAGGGCGATACCTGTATTCAGAGAGCAAAAGGGTGTATGGAACCGAGTTTGAGTTCAATACCGGCTTCTAAGACTCTTCGAGTCCGGAAGTATGCGGCAAAATTCAGACTTGTTGACCACGCTGGAGCGCACCAACGCCTCTACCTGCAGTCTCTTTGCGAGAATAGGGCAGTCTGCTCGGCTGGTTCTGATTTTCCCCACACTTCCGGAAATCGGGAGCATCAGCAGCGGTGTGCAGCTTTGAGAGCTGCTGTTCCCAGTACGAACAGCAATGCGGACACGGCGATCCAATGGCTGTCGGCGGTCTTGGGAAGTGATGAGGAAGTCGCGGTTGTCGTCTTTGTCGCGATTGCGGGCTTCACCGTGGGGTGCGTCGCCTGTTCCATAGCGGCCCCTCTATTAGCAGGGTCAACATCGGCAGTGGACCCGCCATCCCCCGGCACCTCGCCGCCAGATGTGTCGGTCTCCCCTGTCGGGACGGTAGCGCCCTCGGGCGCTACAACAATGTGCGTTGCCGTCATTGAGCCTGCGTCTACCATGCTGTCGGCCCCAAAAGCCCTGTCCTGTCAAACGACATTCAAGCCATGGCAGTAAATGGGACGTGATCGCGTCTATCGAGCATTGGTTTTAAGAGCTGCTTAGGTACAGTGCGTTGTGAATTGGATTAATTTAATCGATTTGAACCCATTAATAAAGGCTCTGTTAGACCAAATTTGACACGATCGGCTGTTCGTCGAACCGGAAAAT
>CAJKCG010000014.1:0-51523 GCA_905198355.1 uncultured Collinsella sp.
CGGCTCAGGGCGATATACGCCGTGATGCGCGACCGGGTGCCCTACCGGGAGTAGCCCCGACGGTTGACAAAACTATAGGAACACCCAACGACTAGGGGCTAGACGATGTGGAGAGGGTTAGCGGCGTCGACGGCGTCGGGGGCGTCAGAAGGGCCGCCGGGGGCAGCGTCTGCCGGATCCTCGTCGGGGGTCTCGATCTGCTTGATCATGACCTCTTGGCCCTGGAGCAAATAGGTATCGCCACTGCCGCAATGGGGGCAGGTCTTGCCGTGCTCGACTGTCGCATAGTCGCGGCCGCACGCCTCGCAATGCGTCACGGCCTCGACGGGCTCCACGATAAGCTCCGCGCCCTGCGTGATGGACTTTTTATCTGCCGCCCAGCGCCAAGCGTCGAGCAGCAAGTCGGGAACGACGCCCGAGACCTCGCCCAGCAGCAGCGTGACGCTCGAAACGCGACGCACGCCATTGGCGCGCGCCACGTTCTCAACATCGCGAATAATGTGATAAACGATTCCCAATTCATGCAAGGTAGAAACCTTTCAACAACGGTTGATGCGATGCAAACTCAAAGCAAGGGGACGGCGAAATCTAGTCTGCGCCGTCCCCTTACCCGCCATGGTTACCTATTTACGACCGAACTTGATTTTGATTGCACGCTTTAAAGCATACTTGCCAAGGCTCGGGAGCTTTTGCTCGTATTTGACCATCGTGGAGCACTCGGGGCGATCGCGATCCAGATGGATGGCATCGAACGCGCACTTGGTGGTGCACAGGCCGCAGCCGATGCACTTGTTGGGGTCGACGATTGAGGCACCGCAGCCAAGGCAACGGGCGGTCTCGGCGCGCACCTGCTCTTCGGTAAAGGTCTCGACGTACTCGCTGAAGGGCGCGGCCTTCTCGCGCTCGTGGTCCACGTGGGCAACCTCACGGCTCGCGTTGTCATAGCTCTCGATCACGACATCGTCGCGGTCGAGCGCGGCGTAGCGGCGCTGGTTGCGGCCGATGGTGAGCGTGGAGCCCGGCTGCACAAAGCGATGGATGGACACGGCGGCCTCGTGACCGGCGGCGATGGCATCGATGGCAAAGCTCGGACCGGTATAGACGTCGCCGCCCACAAAGATGTCGGGTTCGGCGGTCTGGTAGGTCTGGGGATCGGCAAGGGCGCCCTGACCACGGCCAAGCTCCACCTTGGAGCCAGCCAGCAGGTCGCCCCACACGATGGACTGGCCGATGGACATGACCACGCGGTCGGCATCGACGCGGCGCAGGTCGTTCTCGTCGTACTCGGGCGCAAAACGGCCCTCGTCATCGTAGACGCGCGTGCAGCGCTTAAAGGTGATGCCGCACACACGGCCGGCCTCGTCCAGATGGACCTCCTTGGGGCCCCAACCGCAACTGATGTGTGCGCCGTCCTCGATGGCCTCGCGACGCTCTTCCTCGCTGGCGGGCATCTGTGCCTCGCTCTCCAGGCAGAACATCTCAACATGCTCGGAACCCAGACGGCAGGCGTTGCGGGCAACGTCGATGGCCACGTTGCCGCCGCCCACCACGATGGTGCGGCCGGGCAGCGCATCGATCTTGCCGCTGTTGACCTCGCGCAAAAAGTCGACGGCCACGGTCACGTCCTCGGCGTCCTCGCCCGGAATGCCGGCAAGGCGGCCGCCCTGGCAGCCAATGGCAACGTAGAAGGCCTTGAAGCCCTGCGCGCGTAGCTCGTCGAGCGTCACGTCTCGACCGACTTCCACGCCATAGCGGAACTCGGCACCCATCAGGCGAATGACCTCGACCTCGGCCTCAATGACGTCCTTCTGCAGCTTAAAGCTGGGAATGCCGTAGGTGAGCATGCCGCCCGGGCGCTCGTTTTTCTCGAACACGACGGGCTTGTAGCCCTTCTCGGCCAGATAAAAAGCGCAGGACAGGCCGGCCGGACCGGCACCGATGATGGCAATCTTCTGATCGAAGCCGCCGGCACGCGTCGGGGTCACCACAGGTGGGACATAGCGGGTCGCGGCATCCAGATCGCGCTGGGCGATAAACTTCTTGACCTCGTCGATAGCCACGGCGGCGTCCACACGGCCGCGGGTGCAGGCATCCTCACAGCGGCGGTTGCACACACGGCCGCAGATAGCGGGCAGCGGGTTCTCGCGCTTGATGAGCGCCAGGGCCTCGTCATAGCGACCCTGCGCCGCGAGCTTCAGATAGCCCTGAACGGCAACGTGCGCGGGGCAGGCCGTCTTGCAGGGCGCGGTGCCGGACTCATGCGTCTCGATGCGGTTATCGTTGCGGTAGTTGGGCGACCACTTGGTGTGGTCCCACTTGGTGGCATCGGGCAGCTCCTGGCGCGGATACTCGGGCACCTGTCCGCCGGCCTTTTTGCTGCAGAGCTTCTGGCCCAGCTTGGCGGCGCCGGCCGGGCACACCTCAACGCAGCGACCGCAGGCCACGCACTTGTCCTTCTCGACCTTGGCGACATAGGCCGAGCGCGACAGGTTGGGCGTGTTGAACAGCTGCGAGGTGCGCAGGGCGTAGCACACGTTGACGTTGCAGTTGCAGATGGCGAAGATTTTGTTCTCACCGTCAATGTTGGTGATCTGGTGCACAAAGCCGTTGTCCTCGGCCTGGCGCAAGATGTCGTAAACCTCGTCGCGGGTCACGTAATGGCCACGGTCGGTCTCGACCACGTAGTCGGCCATATCGCCCACGGCGATGCACCAGTCGGCCGGGTCGTCGGCGCAGCCCTCTCCCATCACGCGACGGCTCGCGCGGCAGCTGCAGGTGCTGGCGGCATACTTGCCATCGTATTTGTCGAGCCAATGCTCGATATGCTCGATCGGCACCGACGTGCTCGCGGCATCGATGGCCTTCTCGACCGGAATGACGTGCATGCCGATACCGGCGCCTCCGGGCGGCACCATCGGCGTGGCCTTGGACAGCGGTCCCTTGGACGCCTGCTCAAAGAACTTGGCATAGACCGGGTGCTCCTCGAGCTGGCTCACGCGCATGTTGAGGAACTCGGCGGAACCCGGCACCAGCATGGGCAGCACCCACTGCTTGGCGCGCTCGGGATTTTCCCAGTTGTACTCGAGCAGACCCGTGTAGCTCATGTCGTCGAGCATCTTCTCGATATCGGCCTCGGGCATGCCGGTGAGCTTGACCATCTCGGGCAGCGTATAGGGACGGCGCATCTTCATCTTGCAGAGCACTTCGGCCTGCTCGTCGGTTGCGGCCTCGGCAAACGACCAGTACTCGTAGCCCAGCAGCTCGTCGCGATGCAGCAGACGGTTGGTGCAGTGCTCGCACAGCTTGACGATGGCCTCGCGCGGATGCTCCGGCAGCGGCGGCACGAACTCCGAACCGATGTCAGGCTCGGTGTAGCTAATTCCCGGTCCGTTGAGAATCATGGTTGTCCCTTCTCTTGCCGCAGCCCGACGAGGCCGCAGCGCCCCTCTTTTTTGCAGGCCGGACATGCCCCCATGCCGTTCACCCGCCATTAGTTGACATTGTGTCAAAAATAGTATTGACGAACCGTCAACAATATTCAAGACTGTTAGGCGAACGGTCAGGCAAAAGAGGATGGAAGGCGGCAAAACATGGGCGGCAAAACAGCAGATACCTCTGTGGTCGATGCCGTCCCCGCATCCGATAGTGCGGCAAAGCGCCTGACGGGCGACGAACGCCGTCGCGAGATCCTCGATGCCGTGCGCACCGTAAGCTCCGAGCTGGGCGTGTCCCACCTATCGGTATCGGCCGTGACCAAGCGAGCCGGCTGCACGCGTTCATTGTTCTACCACTACTTTGCCGATATGGACGCCGCCGTCACCGCCGTTATGGACGAGGCGATCGACGGCTTTATCGCCGAGCTCGAGCAGTGGAACGCCAGCCGCACGGTTGGTGACATCGAAGGCGCACTCGACACCGTCGCTCCGCTCTTTAAGCGCCTGGTCGTGAGCGGCCACGAGTTGCCGAGCACGCTTACCTCGAGCAGCGGCGCGCTCTACGGCGGCTTTCTGCACAACGTGGTCCAGCGCGTGGCGCAATACATTTGCGACACCACCGTGGTGGACTTTGTCGCCCATCATGACCTGCGCATCGACCATGTCTATGAGACGTTCTACACCCTCATCATGGGACTGTTGATGTATATCCGCACGCACCCCGATGTGCCCGACGAGACGGTCAAGGAAATCATCGCCTCGACGCTCCACATCGAGGGCTACACCGCCAAGTATCCCGAGCGCAAGCCCAGGAACTGACGACATTTTGCCAAACTGCCCGCGATCGGAAGAGGGGCCGCGGGCGCGTGAAAGGAGAGCAGCATGCTGTTCGATGTTTGGGGTAGCAATACCCTTATCCACTGGGTCGGCTGGGCCATGGTCTTTATCGGCCTGATCGTGCTCAACGAGGTCGGCCGCCGCACCAAGCTCGGCGCGGCAATCATCTTTGGCGTGGCTCCGCTGGCCATGACCATCTATTGCATCGCCATCGCCGTCGGCGTTTCGCAGGGTGCCGAGTGGGCGCTCACCAACCCCACCCATGTGTACCAGAACAGCTGGTTCCACTACGCCAAGGTCTACGCGGCGTTGGCCGGTTGTTGGGGCTTCATCGCCATTAAGTATCAGTGGGGCAAGATCGGCAAGGCGCATTGGTTCCGCGCGTGGCCGTTTGTGATTGTCGCCATCAACATCATGATCGCTGTCGTGTCCGACTTCGAGAGCGCCTATCACTTCTTTGTCCTGGGCGAGTCCACCTGGGTCACCTCCGAGGGCGCCACGCAGCTGGCCGGCTGGAACAACGTGTTCAACGGCATCGCAGGCATCATCAACATCTTCTGCATGACCGGTTGGTGGAGCGTCTACGCCTCCGAGGACAAGACCGACATGCTGTGGCCCGACATGACCTGGGTCTACATCATCGCCTACGATATCTGGAACTTCTGCTACACCTACAACTGCCTGCCCACCCACTCCTGGTTCTGCGGCTTTGCGCTGCTGCTGGCGCCCACCGTCGCCGCCTTTATCTGGAACAAGGGCGGCTGGATCCAGAATCGCGCCTTTACGCTTGCCATTTGGTGCATGTTTGCCCAGGTGTTCCCCTACTTCCAGGAGGAGTCCATCTTTGTAACCCACTCCACGCTCGACCCCAGTGCCGCTACCGCGGTCTCGATCGCCGCACTGGTCGCCAACATCGCCGCGATCATCTACATCGCCTACCGTGCCAAGAAGCTCGGCCGCAATCCCTACAAGCAGGATGTCTTTGAGGGCACCAGCGATTGGGAGAAGGCTACCGCCCGCCGCGCCAAGGTTGATTACGCTCACGCCGAGTAACATGTTTATTCCGTCCACATTTGAATGTAGGCAAACTTAGCCGATACCGCAATCGCGCGTCATGCGCAGCCCCGGAAAGCGATTCGCCCGCTTTCCGGGGCTTTTTGTTGTTGCACGCATTCACGCACATATTCCATTCGCACACACATTCAAAACCTCTCGCACAGATAAAATCAGATTTCCGATCGCCTGACAGCTCTATATGACCTTGTTTTTGGGTACATTGTTGTCCCGATATTGAGCTTGGGGGATATATGAAAGATGAGACGATGGGCCAAGAGGATGCGACCCAAGATGCAGAAGCTTGCGCTGAGGCCTTGGAGAGCTTAGACCGGATTTCACTCGATGAGATTGCGTTTGACGATTCGGGCGTTGATGTGCAGGATGAGCTGGAAGCCGAGGCGCAGTCCGATGATCAGGATGCAGACGACGTTGAGCCTGCCGAAGATGAGGCAGGTCACGAAGGTACCGAAAGCGGGGCCGGCAATCAGCCCGAATCCGACACGGGCGAGGAAACCGTCTTGCTCGACAGCTTGCCGGCCGAGGATTCGCTGACCCGCGAGCTTCCTGGCCTGGGTTCCGCACCAGCCGTGGACGAGACCATCGCCATGGGCGATATTCCCCTGCCGTCCGTTCCCTCGGCACACGAAGCTGAGGTTCGCCATCGCAAAATGTCGCCCAAGCGCCGCAATCTGATGGTTGCCGGCGTCGTGGCCGTCGCGCTCGTCGCCGGCGGCGCGGGCTATGCGGCTTGGAACGGATATCAGCAAGAGCAGGCCGCCGTTGCCGCCGCCAATGCGCACACGATGATGTCAGTGCAAATTGGCGTACATGCCGCGGGGCTCGACTGCTCCACCGGCTCAAAGATCCCCGTGCAGGTGAGCGGTCAGGACGTGGACGGATCCTCCGTAAGCGAAACACTCTATGTTGACGAGCATGGCCGTGGCATCAAACTGCTGCCCGGTAACTACACGCTCTCCATTGCCGCCTCCCCCATCGCGTCCGACGGCACCGTCTATACCGTGCCGACCACCAAGGCGCAGGTCACGATCAAGAGCGACGGACAGGACCTAAGCAGCCAGGCCGCCTTTAAGCTCAAGGTGCCTTCGGCCGACACGGTAACCGACGACCAGATCGATGCCGCCGCCAAATATGCCGAGGAGGGAGGCGCGAGCTCCGCCGCCACCGCCAAGGTGCTCCAGCAGGCGGCAACCGCGCGGCGCGACGCCGCCGTCAATGCCGTGAGCGCGCAAAAGGCACAGGCAGCCCGTGATGCCGACGCCCGTCACAAGGCAACCGACCTCTACCAGCTCGATATCCCCGTCGAGTGGTACGGCAAGGTCGAGACTTGGCAAAATGGCAGCACGCTATGCATCTATCTTGCCGGCGACAGCGATACGCCGATTGTGACGCTCGTCGCGGTGCGCGAGGGCGAGAGCTTTACGCCCGATGAAGGCGATACGGTTTTGGGTGCGGCCAACCTAGGCAACGGTTATACCGTCTACGCCAGCGGCCCCGCCTATCCGTACGTGGTGCCCCAGACCATCAACGGACGGACGCAGAATCCCGTGTCGACCTACCCCATGGACACGGCCATTGAGCTTGTCGAGCTCACGACCGGCAACCGCTACACCTATAGCCAGATCAAGAACGTACTGGTCGGCAAAGACGGCAAGGCCGACGCTGCGACCAAACTAGAGACCGACTACCTCGCCCAGATTCTCCTGCCGAGCATCAAAGCCCAGGACTAGCCACCCGCAACACCCAAGGCAGTCTTTTTGGGACGGGGCTCTTTTAGCTACTCTCTGTTCTACCCGACAGCGAGGTCGAACCAGCATCAGGGGCAGTTAAAAAAGCCCCGTCTCAAATCTTGATTAGCTGGAAAGCAAGATTACGTGCAACTTGATTAATAGAGAATCAAGTTTTACTGTTGCCGAGCATCAAGGTCCAAGACTAGCAGCCCACGACACCCAAATTAGCTACTTAACGCCACGGGTCGGCTTCGAACAGCGGCTCACGCTCGGGGCGGCGATCGCTGTAGGGATCGTAGCCGTCGTCGTCCTCGTTCTCGGCACGGATGTAGGGGTCGCGCGGCTTGGGTGCCGGTTTGGACGTGGGCTTGGGCGCCGGCGCGCTTGTCTTGATCTCGCCTTTCATCTGCATAGCTCCTTGCATCGCATCCGTTCAACATCATCGATTGTCGCACGAAAAAGGGCGGCGAACCCAATTGGATCCGCCGCCCTTGGCGTTTAGAGACGACTAGCAGATTTTAAGGCATGGCCCAACAATCTACTCGGCGTCGGGGACCTCGTAGGTGGCCGCCGGCGTGTTGTCGCACACGACGGTAAAGCCGCCGTCCTTGTCGACATCGACCGTCACCTGATCGCCCTCGCGCACCGTGCCGTCGATGATAGCGGCGGCGATGGCATCCACGACCTCGCGCTGAACCAGACGCTTGAGCGGACGGGCGCCAAAGACCGGGTCCAGGCCGCCCACGGCGAGCATCTGCTTGGCCGCCGGGGTAATGGCAAGCGTCATGCGCTCCTTGGCCAGACGCGCGCGGACGTCGGCGAGCTGGATGTCGACGATCTTCTCGATCTGCGCCATGCCGAGCGGATGGAACACCACGATATCGTCGATACGGTTGAGGAACTCGGGGCGGAAAGTTTGAGCCATGGCCGCGTCAACCTGATGGCGCATCTCCTCCTCGTCCTTGCCGGAAAGCTCGGCGATAGCCTTGGAGCCCACGTTAGACGTCATGATGATGATCGTGTTCTTGAAGGACACCTGGCGACCCTGGCCATCGGTCAGACGGCCGTCATCAAGCACCTGCAGCAGCACGTTAAAGACATCCGGATGGGCCTTCTCCATCTCGTCGAGCAAAATCACGGAGTACGGACGACGGCGCACGGCCTCGGTGAGCTGGCCGCCCTCGTCGTAGCCAACGTATCCCGGAGGCGCACCGATCAGACGCTGGACGCTGAACTTCTCCATGTACTCGGACATGTCGATACGCACGAGCGCACGCTCGTCATCGAACAGGCACTCGGCAAGCGCCTTGGCGAGCTCGGTCTTGCCCACGCCGGTGGGGCCCAGGAAGAAGAAGCTGCCGATGGGCTTGTCCGGATCGGAGAGGCCCGCACGGCTGCGACGCACGGCCGCGGCGACAGCGGAGACCGCCTCGTCCTGGCCGATGACGCGCTTATGCAGCTCGCCCTCCAAGCCCTTCAGCTTGTCGAGCTCGCCCTGCATCATCTTGGAGACGGGCACGCCGGTCCAAGCGCTCACGACCTCAGCGATCTCATCGGAGGTCACCTGCTCGTTGAGGCCCTCGCCGTCCTGCTGCTTTTGCGCCTCGAGCGCAGCCTCGGCATCCTGAATCTGCTGCTGCAGACCCGGAATCACAGAGTAGCGCAGCTCGGACGCACGGCCCAGGTCGCCGTTGCGCGTCGCACGCTCCTCTTCGCTCTTGGCCTCGTCGAGCTGTCCCTTGAGCTCCTGCACGTGGTCGATGGCGTTCTTCTGATTGAGCCAGCCGGCCTTTTGCACGTTGAGCTTTTCTTGGACCTCGGCAATCTCTTGGCGCAGGGCCTCCAGACGTTCCTTGGAGGCGTCGTCGGTCTCCTTCATGAGCGCCTGCTCCTCGATCTGCAGCTGGGTGAGCTGACGCGTGGTGGCATCGATCTCGACCGGCATGCTGTCGAGCTCCATGCGCAGGCGGCTTGCCGCCTCATCGACCAGGTCGATGGCCTTGTCGGGCAGGAAGCGGTCGGCGATGTAGCGATCGGAAAGGTCGGCAGCTGCCACGAGCGCACTATCGGTGATATGCACGCCGTGGAAGATCTCGTACTTCTCTTTGAGGCCACGCAGGATCGAGATAGTGTCCTCGACGGTAGGCTCGGAAACCATCACGGTCTGGAAACGACGGGCGAGCGCCGCGTCCTTCTCGATGTACTTGCGGTATTCGTCAAGCGTAGTCGCGCCGATCGCATGCAAGTCGCCACGGGCGAGCGCCGGCTTGAGGATGTTGCCCGCGTCCATGGAGCCCTCGGTGGCACCCGCGCCCACGATGGTGTGGAGCTCATCGATGAACAGGATGACCTTACCCTCGGACTTCTGTACCTCCTTGAGCACGGCCTTTAAGCGGTCCTCGAACTCACCGCGGTACTTGGCGCCGGCGACCAGCGCGCTCATGTCGAGCTCGATGAGGTCGCGGTCGCGCAGCGTGCTCGGCACGTCGCCGGCCACGATACGCTGGGCGATGCCCTCGACGATGGCCGTCTTGCCGACGCCTGGCTCGCCGATGAGCACGGGGTTGTTCTTGGTGCGGCGGGACAGGACCTGAATGGTACGGCGGATCTCATCGGTACGGCCGATGACCGGGTCGAGCTTGCCGGCGCGGGCGAGGTCGCAGATGTTGCGACCGTACTGCTCCAAGGCCTCAAACTGGGTCTTGTCCTCGGCAGACGTCACGCGGTCATCGCCACGCAGTTCCTCGTAGACTTGCTCGATGCGCTCCTTGGTCACGCCGGCGTCGCGCAGCACGCGGCCGGCCTCGCCCTTGTCCTCGGCAAGTGCCATCAGTAGATGCTCGGTCACTACAAAGCTGTCGCCCATCTTGGTGGCCTTTTTCTCGGCCTTCTCGATGACGCGGACGAGCTCGTTGGACAGGCCCATCTGCTGACCCTCGCCCGAAACCTTGGGCGCATGGTCGATGGCATCTTGTGTGGAGCGTGCGAGCTGGGCCGGGTCTGCGCCGATGCGCTCGATGATCACGGAGATATTGCGCTCGCCGGCACCGAGCAGGGCGGACAGCAGGTGAATCGGCTCCACCGCGCCGGCCTGTGCATCGGCAGCTGTGCTCATGGCGGTCTGCAGCGCCTCGCGCGACGTCATTGCTAGCTTATCGATTCTCATGGAATCACCTCTCTTGGGGCGGCCGCCCTACGGGGCGGCTTCACGTTGTTCGAGAAGTATTGTTGCCAGCTTTGCGCGATTATATACATAAATCTAAGTCTCTATATATAAGATTTTCTGAGTGATTGAAAGATAGGGAGCAGGTGCGCTCACCCGCTACGGCCTCGTCCCCTTACTATCTCAATCTGTAACATCTAGCGGCTGTTTATGGCTCTAGATGTTACAGATCGAGATGAAATGACCAGCGGCACCCGTTTATCTAAATCTGTAACATCTAGTCAGCAAATAGAGCTCTATCTGTTACAAATCGAGACGAACAGAAAACACCCGGATCAAAAATCTAAATCTGTAACACCAGGCCCACTTTTAGCGGCCAAGATGTTACAGATCGAGACAGACCGAAAACCACCACAAAGAGGACAGGCACCTTTGTGGTGGTTGCAGCCTCTATTTACTTGTCGAGCCCGTGCTTCCCGATTCGGCGTTCCAGGGCATCTCATCCTCGAACAGCCATGTACGGGCAGACCCACTATCGCGTGCAGTCTGCGGGTCGGGCAAGCAGGTCTGTTCATAGGCATCCTGAATGCACTGACCCATAAAATCGTTGAGCTCGGTCTGGTTGCCCTCCATGACATAGGCGACATCGCCGTCCATGATGTAGATGCCCGGACCCTCATTGCCCTCGTAGCCCGGATCGTACGAGACATCACATAACTTTGCGCCGTTTGCAGTGTCCAGCTCGATGGAAGAGTGGCATCCGCCAACCATGTCGTTCGCTTTTGCCCGATAGGACGCATATCCGTACCAACGCTTAAATGTTTTGCCCTTGAGTAGCTCGGACGCCCTATCGATCAGGCTTGTATCCGTGGTATAGCGCATGGCCCCAAGCTGAATACGCGGATAATTGCTAATACCCAGCACAGCCGGCTGCTCATCAAAATCAACGGTAATGGTCTCGGGCTTGTCGTCGCCGGTCAGAAGTTCGACAGATTGAGTCACAGGCTTGACCACCGGCTCCGTCACCGCAGCAGGTAGAAACGCCATGCCGACAGTGCCCATGCCAACCACGGTAATCGCAAGCGCCAAAACAATCAATCCAATACGGGCAGGACTTCTCACAGCAAAGCACCTCGCAACGCAAACCTTCGCTACCTGCACTAATGATATCGCCAGCCAGCATTATTACCAAAAGAAGCCGCGCGCTCCTCACCACCACAAAGGGGACAGGCACCTTTGTGGTGGTTTTCGACGCTAACGGTCGACCATCTCGCGCCATGAGATTAAACTTGAATTGTTCTCTGAACATATCCATTTCTGCCTATCCTCAACAGATCTTTGTCTCGAGGAGCGCATATGAAGCCGTCTCATTCCACCGGTCGCAACGTCATCGCCATTCTCGCCATACCCATCGTGATGCTCTTCCTTATCGTCGCCACGCCCTTTTCCCTTGGCATCGCCTCGCCCTTCGATTTATGCGGAATGGTCGACGCCGGCTCGCGTGCCACCTCGCTCTCCTTTATCTGTCGCGGCGTGTTCTACGAAGATGGAATTCCCACCGGAATTTGGCGGTCAAAGTTACCGCTGCTCGGAACGATTGATGGATGCTTCCCCTATTTCAGCCTTGAACCTCAGACGATGAATTATTTGATCGACGACCAGCCACTCGACTCCATCACCCTCGCCTACGACTACGCACCAAACACCGATGAGCGCCACATGAACCAAGTCCTCGACAAGATGCTTGGACAGTGCGGGCTCACCGAGGAGGCCGGTCGAGCCATCTATAGCAACCAGAAATTAAAGCGAACAGAACTCCGCCGTGTCGGAAAAATCAAAGGGCGAAACGGGGCCGCCTACTGGGATGCCTGGGCAACACGCGACAAGGGCGAATTCGGACACAGCACCTATATAGTCACTGTCTACACCAAAGACGGAATTAAGGACAATGTTGACGATTTCGCGTCATCCAAACTCGGCATCCCCAAAACAACCAAGACTCCCGGCTTGGATGAAATCCTGTAGGGACGCCCATTAACATGCCGCTCAACGATCACAACAACATCGAGCTAGTCCCCACCACCACAAAGGAGACAGGAGCCTTTGTGGTGATCTTCGGCCCCGGCGTTCACCATCTCAATCTGTAACATCTAGCGGCCGTTTTTGGGTCCAGATGTTACGGATCGAGATGAATTGTTCAGCAGTGCCCGTTTATCTAGATCTGTAACAACTACTCGGCAAATAAGGGTCTACCTATTACAGAACGAGACAAATCGCGGACCACCACAAAGGTTCCTGTCCCCTTTGTGGCGGTTCTCGACAAAAAGAAGCCGCCCCGATAACAGAGGCGGCATCAAGCAAGTCTATTTATTAGCGTCCCTCAAGACCCAACGAGAACGTCGCGGTAGCCCCGGCCACACCTTTCCCTCGGGCGACCCTCGCGAAGCGCGTGAGCACGAGGGAAAGGTGTGGCCGGGGCGTACAGCAGAGTTACTCGGCAGCGGCCTTAAACTTGTTGTAGTTGATCAGGCAGCCGGCCTTGACGATGGCACGCTCTTCCGCCGTCATATCGGCAACGTAGAGCTCAATCTGCTCGACCGCGCCGTCGGCGCGCACCACGTAGGCGGCGATGTTCTTCAGGTCGCCATCGAGCGCAGTACGAATCCCCGGCACAAAGACGTAGTCGCCCACCTCAAAGTTGGGCTCCGCCTCCATCTGGAAGGGCACCATGCCCCAGTTCATCACGTTGGAGCGATAGCGCTTGGTGGCGTACTCGTGGACGATGTTGGCCAGGCCGCCAATTACGCGCTGGCAGCTCGCGGCCTGCTCGCGGGCGCTGCCGTCGCCAGGCTTCTTGGCGTAAATCATGGAACCGAACTCAGTCGCCTTGGCATCGGCCGCGACACCCACGCCGGCCAGTGCCTCGAACACACCGGCAAGCTCGGTATCGAGTGCCGCCAGGTCGCCCGCGGCCTCGCCGGCCACGCGACGCTTCTCCACGGCGTCGACCTCCTTGGAGCGGCCCACGTAGGCCGAATCGCGACGGCTCAGCGTAAACTCGGCCAGGCCCAGCGGGTTGGAGCGGAAGGAGCTCGTCTCGCCCGAGGGAATGAGCTCGTCGGTCGTGGTGACCGGGTCCATGATCTTGGAGCACACCTTGAGCAGGATGTCGTCGCCGAGAGGCTCCATCGCGGGCCACGGCTTGATGTTGGGACCCTCGACCAGCTCGTCGGCAGGTTCCGCCTTGCCAAAGCCCCAGTACACGCGCTTTTTGTACGGCGCGTCGTCAAAGGTGTACTCGCAGGCCTCGTCCCAGGTGTCCTCGGGCAGGTCGGTCGCCGGCGTCAGGACGCCGCCGTTGGCAGCCGTCGCCGCAATGGAGCGGGCGTCCATCAGAGCCACGGCGCTCAGCTGGCCATTGCCCGGCTTGGAGCCCTCGCGGTTGGGGAAGTTGCGCGTAGTGTGGCGGATCGAAAGGCCGTTGTTGGCGGGCGTGTCGCCGGCACCGAAGCACGGGCCGCAGAATGCCGTGCGCACGATCGCGCCGGCCTCCATAAGGTCGTAGATATAGCCGCGGCGTGTAAGCTCGAGTGCCACGGGCTGGCTCGTGGGATAGACCGACAGCGAGAACTCGCCGCAGCCGGTGTTGGCGCCCTTGAGCACGCGGGCAGCCTGGACCACGGAGTCGTAGTTGCCGCCCGAGCAGCCGGCGATAACGCCCTGCTGCACGTGCAGCTTGCCGTCGTCGATCTTGTCGAGCAGGCTAAAGCGTGTCTTGCCCTCGCCGATCTTGGCGGCCTCGAGCTCGACCTCGTGCAGGATGTCCTCGAGGTTCTCGTTGAACTCGTCGATCTCAAAGCCGTTGGAAGGATGGAACGGCAGCGCGATCATGGGCTTGATGCTCGACAAGTCGACCTCGACGCAGCCGTCGTAGTAGGCGACATCGGCGGGCTTGAGCTCGCGGTAGTCGTCGCCGCGGCCGTGCATGGTCAAAAACGCGTGCGTGTCCTCGTCGGTTGCCCAGATTGAGGAAAGGCAGGTGGTCTCGGTGGTCATGACGTCGACGCCGTTGCGGTAGTCGGTCGTCATGCTCGAGATGCCGGGGCCCACGAACTCCATGACCTTGTTCTTAACGTAGCCCTTGGCAAAGACGGCGCGGATGATGGCGAGCGCCACGTCGTGCGGGCCGACGCCGGGGCGCGGGGCACCCGTGAGGTAGATGGCAACGACCCCGGGATAGGCGACATCGTAGGTGTCGCGCAGCAACTGCTTGGCCAGCTCGCCGCCGCCCTCGCCCACGGCCATGGTGCCCAGGGCGCCATAGCGGGTGTGCGAGTCGGAACCCAGGATCATCTTGCCGCAACCGGCGAAGTTCTCGCGCATAAAGGAGTGGATGACGGCGATGTGCGGCGGAACGAAGATGCCGCCGTACTTCTTGGCTGCGGAAAGGCCAAAGACGTGGTCGTCCTCGTTGATGGTGCCGCCCACGGCGCACAGCGAGTTGTGGCAGTTGGTGAGCACGTAGGGCAGCGGGAACTGCTCCATGCCCGAGGCGCGCGCCGTCTGGATGATGCCGACAAAGGTGATGTCATGGCTCGCCATGGCGTCGAAGCGAATCTTGAGCGCCTCGGGGTCGCCGGACGTATTGTGTGCCTGAAGGATCGAATACGCGATGGTGCCGCGCTTGGCATCCTCGGGCGTCTGCGTAATACCGCGCTCAGCAGCCTCGGCCGCAGGCACAACCTCGCTGCCGCCGCGCAGGTAGATGCCGTCCTCGTACAGCTTGACCATACTGTCTCCCACTCTGCCCAAAACGATTTGGGCGCATAGCATACATTCGTTCAATATCGTGCCATAGAACAGTTGCCAGCGGGTTACGAATCTGCACGTTCACTTTATCTCAGTAAAGCATAAGGCGAGCCGGGGGCGGGAAGACCGGTTTGGCGCAAGGAGTGTCCCCAAGTGCCGGCACAAAAGGAACGTCCCCAAGTGCCGAAATGACGAGAGTGGATAATCTCCCACTTTGAGCCTGCACATAGGCCAAAAACGGGAAATTATCCACTCTCATTCTGTGGGCACTCATTTAAGTCTGTCCCCAATGAGTGCCCGGCAGCGTCGGCGGAGCTATAGGTCGCCACCCGTACCTAGCAGTTTGCGCATAACTTGCTCGGGGTTAACCGAGCCGTCGCGCGGGGCCAGGGCGGTGATCTTCTTCTGCATCTTGTACTCGTGCAGCTCGTCCTCGAGCTGGCGCACGCGGGCGCGGAGCTTCTCGTTCTCGCGCTCGCGCTCCTCGGCGCGCTCCTTCATATCGAGGATGCGCACCACGCCGGCAAGGTTGATGCCCTCGTCGGTCAGCTGGTTGATGAGCTCCAAGCGCTCGATATCGGCACGCGAATACAGGCGCGTGTTACCGCCCGAGCGCTGGGGGTTCACCAGGCCCTTGGACTCGTAGACGCGCAGAGTCTGCGGGTGCATGCCGGTCAGCTCGGCCGCCACGCTGATCATGTACAGCGGTTTGTTCCTATTGTCCTCGGCCATGCTACCTGACCCCTTTCCGTCTCGTTATCGTCCATCATAAGCCCGCGGGCGTGGGCGTGCGCCGCGACCGCCCTAGTACGTCGCCTTGTAACGGTTGACCTTCTCGCGATAGTCGCGCGTGTCGGCCTCACGCAGCTTGGTCATGGCATCGCGCTCGTCGTCAGACAGGTTCGTGGGGACCTGCACCTTGATCTCGACGAGCAGCGCGCCCGTGCGGCCACGGTGCTTAACGTCAGGCGCCCCCATTTCCTTAAAGCGGAACTTCTTGCCCGTCTGGGTACCCGCGGGAACCTTCAGACGAACCGTCGCCCCGCCGGGCGTGGGCACGTCCACCGTGCAGCCGAGCGCCGCCTCGTAGACCGAGACCGGTACCTCCATGGTCACGTCGGCACCTTTGCGCTTAAACAGCGGGTGCTCCTCCACGTGCGTGGTCACGACCAGGTCGCCGCGCTCGCCGCCGGCAACGCCATACTCGCCGCGACGCTTATAGCGCAGCTTGCCACCGTCGACCGCGCCCGCGGGCACCGAGACCGTAATGGTCTGCTGCTCGCCCGTCGAGGGAATGCGGTAGGTAACCTTGTGCGTCACGCCGCGAAACGCGTCCTCAGCCGTCACGTCGACGGTCAGCGACAGGTCGCCGCCCTTGCGAGCACGGCTGCGGCCCGCGCCGGCATTACCCGCAGCCCCGGCAAAGCCCGAGCCCCAATCGCTGCCCCAAGCGCCGTTGCCGCTAAAGATGCTGTCGAAGATATCGCCCCAGCCGCTGGCGCCCGCGCCGGCACCGTAGCCGCCGCCATACGCGCCGCCCGCGCCCGGCATGCCGCCGAACATGAGCATCTGGTCGTACTCTTTGCGCTTCTTCTCGTCCGAAAGCGTCTCGTAAGCCTCGCTAATCTCCTTGAACTTGGCCTCGTCGCCGCCGGCATCGGGGTGGTATTTTTGCGCGAGCTTGCGAAACGCGCTCTTGATCTCTTTGTCGGAGGCGCTCTTGGATACGCCCAGGATGTCATAGAAGGTTTTGCCTGCAGCCATCGTAGCTCCTCTCCTGTTTCATCCACCGCTCAACGGGCGGCGGCTCATACTGTCATATGGCACTAGGCCAGAAAGGGCCCCGGGTGTTGCCCCGGGGCCCTTCTCAATTACTCCTCGGTGCTCTCAGCCGTATCGGCCGCAGCATCCTCGGGCGCCGCTTCGGGCTCCGGTGCGGGGCGCTTCTCGCCACCGTAGGTCACCGTCACCATCGCGGAGCGCAGGATGCGGTCCGCCATGCGGTAGCCCTTCTGGTACACGTCGTTGACGGTCTCGTCGTACTGCGATGCGTCCTCGACACGCCCCACGGCCTGGTGCTCGAGCGGATCGAACGCCTCGCCCTTGGGGTCGATGGGCTCAACGCCCTCGTGCGCAAACACATCGAGCAGCTTGGCATGCACCGCATCAACGCCATCGACGAACTGCTTAAAGTCGTCGGAAAGCTCCTGGCTACGGGCATGGTCGATTGCACGCTCGATATCGTCAACCACCGGCAACAGCGCGGTGACAAGCTTCTCGGTCGCGCGCTCGCGCTCGGCGATACGCTCGCTGGCGGTGCGGCGACGGAAGTTCTCCCAGTCGGCCTGCAGACGGGCGGTACGCTCGGTGGCGTCCTTTGCCTTGTCCTCGGCGGCCTTCTGAGCCTCTGCCGCAGCATCGAGCTCGCTCCGTACGTCGGCAAGCTCCTTTTGGGCCTGCTCGAACTTGAGCTTAAAGTCGTTGTCGGCGGCTTCCTCACCGGCGCGGATAGCGGCTTCCACCATCTCGTCCTCGGTCATCGTCGCCTCCTTGTTGGAATCCTCTACCTGGTTCTCGGCAGCCTCGGCGGCCTCGGCCTCGTTGGCCTCGGTATCGTCGACGGCCTCTACGGGAATCTTCACGTCCTTCTCCTCAGAGTCAACGGGGGCGGCGCCAGCGGCGGCCGCCTCCGTGCGAGCTTTACGGGCGGACATGATTACTTGTCCTCGTCGTCCACAACCTCGTAGTCGGCGTCGACAACGTCATCGTCGGCAGGCTGGGCACCGGCGGCGCCGTCGGTCTGCTGCTGAGCGTCGGCGTAGACAACCTGAGCCAGCTCGTAGGCTACGGACTGCAGGGATTCGCCAGCGGCCTTGATGGCCTCGACGTCAGAACCCTCGAGCGCCTTCTTGGCGTCGGCGATAGCGGCCTCGGCCTTGGACTTCACATCGGCGGAAACCTTGTCGCCCAGCTCGTTGAGGGTCTGCTCGGTGGAGTAGCACAGGCTGTCGGTCTGGTTGCGGACCTCGACCTCTTCCTTCTGCTTCTTGTCCTCCTCGGCATGAGCCTCGGCGTCCTTGACCATGCGATCGACTTCGTCGTCGGAAAGCGCGGTGGAGCCGGAAATGGTGATCTGCTGCTCCTTGCCGGTGCCCTTGTCCTTAGCAGAGACCTTGACGATGCCGTTGGCGTCGATGTCGAAGGTGACCTCGATCTGCGGCACACCGCGGCGGGCAGCCGGGATACCGGTCAGCTGGAACTTACCGAGCGACTTGTTATCGCGGGCAAGCTCGCGCTCGCCCTGGAGCACGTTGATCTCGACGCTGGTCTGGTTGTCGGCAGCGGTAGAGTAGACCTCGGTCTTGGAGGTCGGGATCGTGGTGTTGCGGTCGATCATCTTGGTCATGATGCCGCCCATGGTCTCGACGCCCAGCGACAGCGGGGTAACGTCGAGCAGCAGGATGCCCTCGACGTCGCCGGTGAGCACGCCGCCCTGGACGGCAGCGCCGTCGGCAACGACCTCGTCGGGGTTCACGGACATGTTGGGCTGCTTGCCGGTCATGGTCTTGACCAGATCCTGGACGGCGGGCATACGGGTGGAGCCGCCGACGAGGATGACCTCGGTCAGATCGGAGAGCTTAAGCTTGGCGTCGCGCAGGGCGTTGGTGACAGGCTGCTTGCAGCGCTCGAGCAGGTCGCGGGTGATCTTCTCGAACTCGGCGCGGGTCAGCGTGTAGTTGAGGTGCAGCGGGCCAGACTGGTTCATGGTGATGAACGGCAGGTTGATGGTGGACTGCTGGGCTGCGGAGAGCTCCTTCTTGGCGTTCTCGGCGGCCTCCTTCAGACGCTGCAGGGCCATGGGGTCCTGACGCAGGTCGACACCGTTCTCCTGCTGGAACTTATCGGCCATCCAGTCGATGACGCGCTGATCCCAGTCGTCGCCGCCCAGGTGGTTGTCGCCCGAGGTGGACAGAACCTCAAACACGCCGTCAGCGAGGTCGAGGATGGAGACGTCGAAGGTGCCGCCGCCCAGGTCGAAGACCAGAATGCGCTGGTCGGTGCCCTGCTTGTCCAGGCCATAGGCCAGAGCAGCAGCGGTCGGCTCGTTGACGATACGCTTGACGTTGAGGCCGGCGATCTTACCGGCGTCCTTGGTGGCCTGACGCTGGGCGTCGTTGAAGTAGGCCGGGACGGTGATGACGGCGTCGGTGACGGTCTCGCCCAGATACTTCTCGGCGTCGGCCTTCATCTTTGCGAGCGTCATGGCGCTCACCTGCTCGGCGGTATAATCCTTGCCCTCGATATCGACGACGGCACGGCCACCCTGGCCCTCCTTGACCTCATACGGCACGGTCTTGATCTCGGAGGTGCACTCGGAGTACTTGCGGCCCATGAAGCGCTTGATGGAGAACACGGTGTTCTTGGGGTTGGTGACCGCCTGGTTCTTAGCGGCCTTACCCACGACGCGGTCGCCGTCAGCACGGAAGCCCACGACAGACGGGGTGGTGCGGTCGCCCTCGGCGTTCACGATAATGGTCGGAGAACCGCCCTCGAGAACGGCCATGGCGGAGTTAGTAGTACCAAGGTCGATACCAAGAATCTTACTCATTAGAAATTCCCTCTCTCTTTTGCGTTCGCGTCGCCTCGACGGTCTGTCGCGCGGCGCTTCGGCTTGTCTTTCAGGATGTAGTGTATCCCCTTATGGGCTGGAATATACAAAATCTAAGTCAATTCATATAAGATTTCTTATCTCCGAGAGTTTAGGTTCGCAAAATCGCAGGTAGAAGCGCTATTTGAGTTCTCGGCAAATCTACTGAGATCTATGTAGAGATGACTGAGGTTTGCGTCCGGGGGCGCCTGGGGCTGCCTTGCGGAAAGCTCGTCCCGGTTTGAGCGTGGATTCCGGGACACAGTTTCCTCTTGAAGGCTCAGCCGGAAGCTACATCCCAGTTTGAGCACCGATTCCGGGACGCAGCTTCCGCCGGGCGGTCCAACCGGAAACTAGGGCCCGTTTTTCGGCAAATTTATGGGATGCGCTTTCCGCAAGCGCGCTCAATAGCTCAATATTTCAAGTCACCTTTAGCTAACATTTGCGCAGCTCAGCGGCCTCACCTGCATGTTTTTTAGTAAGCCGTGGCATACTCGGCGAACGGTATGAAGATGCCGGCCAGAGGGTATTGCAAACGGTCGCTCCCGTGGTATGTTTTTGCCCGAATCAAACCGGCGCGCATCGCCTGTAGCGTCGGTCAACAGAGAGGAAACTACCATGGCTCATCCCGTAATTGATGCCGACGAGTGCATCGCTTGTGGCGTTTGCGTCGACTCCTGCCCCGCTGGCGTTCTGGAGCTCCAGGACGTCGCTACCGTCGCCGACGAGGACTCCTGCGTCGCCTGTGGCGCTTGCCAGGACGCTTGCCCCGCTGGCGCGATCACCGAGATCGTCGAGGAGTAACAACTCCCCCACTTGCACACTCAAAAGTACACCGTGCACAAAAAAGGAGGCTTCCGCATCGCCGCGGAGGCCTCCTTTTTGTGCGGATAACCAATTAGGCACCGTCGCAGGTTGAGCTCACGTCAGCGAAAACGTCCCTAAGCGAGCAAGGTGACGTGAAAGAGGAGGGAAGCGCACTTTGGTACGCGACCGACGATTGAACGTCAGATTGCCGCTTAGGGACGTTTGCAGCATCGGCTACGATAGATCGTCCTCGTAAGGCATTAAATCGGCTAGGTAGCCTTTCTCCTTGAGCATGGCCTCGATCTCGTCGAGGGTCTGCTCGTCCTCCGCCGCGATGCGATGGAAGTGGTAGCCGCTCGTCACCGTTAGTAGTGGAAAGCTCTTGCCGCTCTCGATATCGTGCAGGTAGCGCTCAACATCGCGACGATTGCGGATGTCCAGGTCGGCCGTGATCTTGCCGTACACACGATGGTTGACGATCACGTTGAGCACGGCGCCACCCGCGTCGACGATACTCGTAAGCTCGTCGCCCGCCTGCTCCACGCCGTGGCGCACCTTAACAAGACGCGTGGGCACGGCGGGGCTACTCGCGGCTTCCTGCAGCACGTAGCCGCGGTTGGTCGCCACGATATCGTGCCCATCGGCACGCAACAGGGCAATATCCTGAACCACGACCTGACGGCTCACGCCAACCTCGCGGGCAAGTGCGCTGCCCGAAACGGGCTCCTTGGCTCCTTCGAGCACGCCCATGATGGCACGGCGACGCTCGCGGGCGTTCATTATTTACCGTCCAGCAGACGCAGGTGCTTAAGCGAGAGGTCGAGGATCGGCGCAGAGTGCGTCAGGGCGCCCGAGCTAATATAGTCGACACCCAGATCGGCCAGGGCGCGAATGTTGCTGGCGTCCACGTTGCCCGAGCACTCGGTCTTGGCGCGACCGGCGATAAGCTCGATGGCGGCGGCCATGTCGTCATGGGTCATGTTGTCGAGCATGATAATGTCGGCACCGGCCTCCACGGCTTCGCGCACCATGTCCAGGTTCTCGCACTCAATCTCAACTGTCGTGGTAAACGACGCATGGGCGCGCGCCATCTCGATCGCGCGCGTCACGCCACCGGCGGCATCGATATGGTTGTCCTTGAGCATGACGGCCGTCGACAGGTTGTAGCGGTGGTTGCTGCCGCCGCCAATCTCAACCGCCGCCTTCTCAAACACGCGCATGCCCGGCGTGGTCTTGCGCGTGTCGACGAGCACGGTCTTGGTTCCCTCGAGCGCCGCGGCCATGCTGTGCGTGTAGGTAGCGATGCCGCTCATGCGCTGCAGGTAGTTGAGCGCCACGCGCTCACCCGAAAGCAGCACGCGCGCATCGCCGCGCACCTGACCCACATGGTCGCCGGCGTGCACCTCGTCGCCATCGGCAACGTCGAGCAGCACCGAGCTCTGCGAATCCAGCAGCTCAAAGGTACGGGCAAACACATCCAAGCCGGCGATGATGCCGTCGGCCTTGGCGATAAGCTCCACCGTGGCGGGACGCGCCGTGGGGCACACGCTCGCCGTGCTCACGTCCTCAAACGTAATGTCCTCGCGCAGAGCCTGCAAAATCAGATCATCGACGACGAGCTTCATGGTAATGGGATTCATGGTCTACTCCTCTGCGGCCTGCGTGCCGGCGGCACGGGCCAAATCATCGATTGCAAGGGTATCGGAACTCAGGGCGCGATGGCGTCCATCGAGCGCGGGCTCGCCCGCCTGCTCCACGGCCAGCGACTCGCCGGTGCGCATGTACCACGCGGCGCGACGACCCCAGACCAGCGCCTCGAGCAGACTATTTGATGCAAGGCGATTCTTGCCGTGAACGCCGTTGCAAGCCGTCTCGCCCGCGGCGTAGAGCTCGGGCATCGAAGTGCGGCCGTCCTTATCGACCCATACGCCGCCCATAAAGTAGTGCTGCGTGGGCGTAACGGGGATGGGCTCGTCCAAGATGTCGCGGCCGTCCTCAAGGCAGCGCGCGCGAATGTTGGCAAAGTGCCCAGTCACCACGTCGCGCTCGACGGGGGCAAAGCTCAGCCACTCGTGCTCGGTGCCGTCCTGCTTCATCTGCTCGCGGATGGCGGCAGCGACCACGTCGCGCGGCTGCAACTCGTCGGTAAAACGCTCGCCGGCGGCATTGAGCAGAATCGCGCCCTCACCGCGGCAGCTCTCGCTGATCAGGAACGTACGGCCTGGCTGCGGCGAGAACAGGCCCGTGGGATGGATCTGCACGTAGTCCAGGTGCTCCATCTTAATGCCGTGCTCCTGAGCGATGTAGCAGGCATCGCCCGTGAGCTGCGGGTAGTTAGTCGAATGGTCGTACACGCCGCCGATACCGCCCGTCGCCCACAGCGTATGGCGGGCATGGATCTTAAACGGCTCGCCGGCATGCACGCCCTCGGCGGTATTTGCCAGCTCGTCGGCAGGACGAACCGAGCTGTTCTCGTCCACGGGAACGGCGACGACGCCGGTGCACACCGTGGTACCATCGCGCTCGGCGGTCAGGATGTCGGTCATGGCCACGTGCTCCAGAATCTGCACGTTATCCAGCTTGCGAACAGCCTGGAGCAGCTTGGTCGTGATCTCCTTGCCCGTAATGTCGGCATGGAAGGCAATGCGCGGGCGGCTGTGCGCACCCTCGCGGGTAAAGTTGAGGCTGCCGTCGGCCTTGCGCTCAAAATCCACGCCCATCGCTAGCAGGTCGTTGATGACCGAGCGGCTCGAGCGGATCATGATGTCGACGCTCTCGCGGCGGTTCTCGTAGTGGCCGGCGTGCATGGTGTCCTCAAAGAAGGCATCGTAGTCTGAACCTTCGGGCAGCACGCAAATGCCGCCCTGCGCGAGCATCGAATCGCACTCGTCGACGGCGCCCTTGGAGAGCATGATTACGCGCGTGCTCGTCGGCAGATTGAGAGCCGCGTACAGGCCCGCTACGCCGCAGCCGGCAATGACGACGTCGCACTCCATGTCGGGGTATTGCTTGGTTTCCACAGGAATCCTCTCCCTTGAATGTGACATAAGGGACCATCCCTCATGCCACATTGTTCTAGCGTGCTGCGTACTCGAGCATACGATCGAGCGTGAGCTTGGCCTGGTCGGCAGCCTCGTCCGACACGCCGATCTGCACTTCGCCCTCGCCCGTCTCCAGGCAGCGCACGAGCTTTTCGAGCGTGATGAGGTCCATGTTGACGCAGGTGGGCTGCACCGCGGGGAAGTAGAACTTCTTGCCGATGCCCTGGCAGCGGCGCTCGAGCTCATAGAGCACGCCGCGGACCGTCACGATAATGAACTCGCTCGCGTCGGACTCCTCGGCATACTTGATGATGCCGGCGGTGGAGCCGATGTAGTCGGCCTCGGCCAGCACGTCGGCCTTGCACTCGGGGTGCGCCAGCACGAGCGCGTCGGGGTGGGCCTCCTGCGCATCGACGATCTGCTCGACGGTAATGATGTGGTGGCGCGGGCAGTAGCCGTTGTTGAGGATGACGTGCTTTTGCGGCACCTGCTCGGCTACGAAGCGGCCCAGGTTTTGGTCGGGAATGAACAGGATATGCTGCTGCGGCAGCTCGGACACGATCTTGACGGCGTTGGAGCTGGTGACGCACACATCACTCCAGCTCTTAATCTCGACCGTCGAGTTGACGTAGCAGACCACGGCAAGGTCGTCGCCATACTCGGCGCGCGCCGCGTCGACCGTCTCGCGCTTGACCATGTGCGCCATGGGACAGTCCGCGCCCGGCTCGGGCAGCAGCACGGTCTTGGTGGGATTGAGCAGCTTGGCGCTCTCGCCCATAAACTCCACCCCGCACAGCACGATGGTCTGCTGCGGCAGGCTCTTTGCTAGCTTTGCCAGGTAGAAGCTGTCGCCGACGTAATCGGCCACAGCCTGGACCTCGGGCGCCACGTAATAGTGTGCCAGGATCACCGCGTCGCGTTGGGTTTTTAGTTGCTGAATGGCCTCGACGAGCTCTGCGGGCACCAGTGCCGCGCGCTCCGTTGCCGTCGTTGCCGATGCTAGGCCGGCCGCGATATCGCGTGCAAGCTCCGACGCATCCATGTTCGCGCTCTGTGCCATCAAGGCCCCTCTCTTTTGGCGAATCTTGGGGCTTTAGTATGACACCTAGGTTTACAGCTGACAAGACAGCTGTAAACCTAGGTGTAAAGTTGAAATAAAAATTCGATCTTGGGCTGGGTCGCTTTCGAGCCGAAGCGCTATGGATAGACGATGTTGGACCTGATTTAATATTTAACCCCCTGTTTATCGCCTTAGCCGAAGGGGCGTGGGCAAAATAGGGCAAATATGAGTACTGTTACCAAACTAGTAACAGCGATTTTCCGGTCTAGAACGGCAAAGTCGCCTAATTTGGGGCTCGATCGTGGCTCTGCCGGGCGGAAATCGATGCAATTTTGGCCCGACAACACGCTTTCTAGGGCAATTTTGCTGTTACTAAAATGGTGACAGTACTCATATTTGGCATTTTTTGCCCACCGGGTTTTCGACGGGCCCAAAAACGGGCCCGGATCGCTCGATCCGGGCCCGCTGGGAACTGGCATGCGGTTAAACGCGGCGCTTCATAGTCCACGCCAGCAGCAGAGCCGCCATGCCGGCTGCAAGTACGCCACCAGCCATGGTGTACGTACCGTCGCCGACCGAAGGCAAGGCGCCCTTGCCGGTCTTCTTCTTGGACTTAGAAGTCGTGGTCGTAGTAGTCGTGGTGGTCTGGCCAGGAGCGGGCTTGGCGGCATCGGCGATGGTAAAGGTCGTCTCTGCCGTGCCCGTGGTCGAAACCACGCTCAGCTTATGCTCACCCACACCAAGCGTCTTCACGAAGCTCGTCTTGAGCGTCACGATCGTGGAGCCCTCGGTGAGCACGTAGTTCTCGGCGTCGACTTCCTTGTCGTCGACCAGCACCTTCTGGAAGTACTTGATCGGCGCGTTCGAGCGGAAGCTCAGGTCCTTGGCGGTGTCGATCGTGATCGCCTGGCCTGCGCCCTCGATAATCGTGGGTGCCAGGATCGCGATGCCCTCGGTTGCGCCCTTCTCGCCGCAAGCCGTGCACTCCTGGTGCCTCTCGCCCTTGGCCTCGGTGGTCGCCGGCTTGTCGACAACCCACTCA
Source organism: uncultured Collinsella sp. (assembly GCA_905198355.1). GTDB lineage: Bacteria > Actinomycetota > Coriobacteriia > Coriobacteriales > Coriobacteriaceae > Collinsella. The sequence goes on from CAJKCG010000014.1 coordinate 25,646, forward strand.
AAGGTATGCTCGGCCTTGTCGAGGACCTCGCCGCAGCGGCAGATATGCCAGTGGTTCTTGGCGTCGTGTGCCCAGCCGGAGCCGTCGGGCTCGTGTTTGAGCACGCCCTCGACCGTCACGTTCACATCGCCCTCTACGTCCTTGAGTTCATAGGTGCCGTCGTCAGCAAGCTTAACGGCCTTGCCGTTGACGCTGACGGCATAGTTCTTGCCCGTAAAGTACGCGCCGTCGATGCTGATGGCGAGCTTTGCGGAGCCGTGCCAGTCGAGCTCGGTTGCCGTCGAGGTGAGCGTGTAGCCCACCTGATTACCCGGCAGCGTCACGACGAGCTTGCGGCCCGCCTTCACGGTAACCTCGGTAACGGCAGAGGCGTCGTAGTTGGCCTTAGCCTGGTAGCGCACCTCGTACACGCCGGCGGCGAGGTCCTTGAGCTCGGTCACGTCCTTGCCCACGGCCTGGTACTCGGCGGCGCCCCGAGCGCGCCACTCCATGGTGCCGTCGACGCCCGTGATCTTGCCGTCCTTCTTGCCGCTCACGGTCTCGGCCTCGGCCTGGACCACCGGCGCGTCCTGCGCGGCATTCTTGATGGAGAACTCGCAGGTCAAGCCATCGGCGGGCAGCGTGTAGTTGCCCGCGGCCTTGCCCGTCAGCTCGGCGAGGGTCGCCGTATAGGTGCCAACCTCGGTCTGGGAACCGTCAACGAATGCACCAAGGTCATCCTTGCCGATGACGTTACCAAGCTCTGCCACGGGGCAGTGCTCCTTGCCGTCGTAGACGAATTCGGTGGTACCCCACGTCACGGTAAGCAGACGCTGGTTGATGATGAACGTGCCGTCGATGAACGTAATCGCGTAGTTGGGGTTCGCACCCTCGGGCTGCGTCAGGCGCAGAGCATAGCCACCCTCGCGCACATCGTCACAGTCTTCGCGCTCGATCTCGAGCTCAAGCGTATCGTCCCCGACGAGCTCGCCAGAGGTGATCGACCACTCAAAGACGGGGTCTTTCTCGCCGTAAATCTTGGAGGCGTCCTGAGCGGTGACCGTGATCGCACGCGGCGTAACCTCGAGCGTCACTTGGCCCTCGACCGTCGCACCGCCAATCATCACCTTATAGGCAACATCCAGCGCGCCGGCGTCCTTGATCTCGGGGGCAGTGGCAGACCAAGTCTTGCCGTCGTCGGTGCTGTACTCGGCCGTCGCACCCTCGGGCAGCGCCGAAGTATTGACCGTGTGATTCGCGCCGTCGTATTCGCCGGAGTAGCCGGAAATGGCGGCAGCCGGAATCTCCTCGGAGGCAAGGGCGTACCCGCAGACGACGCACTGACGGTGACCGAAGCCCTTCTCGGTCGCCGTGGGAGGCGTGTCGACAACCCACGCAAAGGTGTGTGCGGCCTCGTCAATCTTGCCGCCGCAAGTGCACTCGTGCCAGTGCGTATTGTCGTCGGAGATCCACTTGTCATTCACAGCCTCGTGTTTGCGCACACCCTCGACCGTCACCCCCACGTTGCCCTCGACGTCCTGGACGGTGAACTCGCCGCGTTCGTTGAGCGTCACGACTGAATCGTTGACCTTAACGACGTAGGCGGAAGGATCGGCAAAGTAGCCGTCCTCGATGCTGATAGTGAGGGTGGCAGAACCATGCCAGTCGAGCTCGGTCGCGTCAGCCGCGAGCTTGTAGCCGACCTGTTCGGCGGGCAGCGCCACAGCGAGCTTGCGGCCCGTGGCAACCGTAACCTTGGTCGCGGCGGAGACTTCGTGGTTGTCATCGGCGCGGTAACGCACCTCGTACGCGCCCGCGGCAAGGCCGCTGAGCTCGGCCGCGTCTTCGGGCACGGCCTGATACTCGCCCGAGTCCTTGGCGCGCCACTCCATGGTGGCGTCGACGCCCGTGATCCTGCCGTCAGCCTTGGCGCTGACGGTCTCGGCCACACCTTGGACCACCGGCGCGCCCTTGGGCGCCTTCTTGATGGAGAACTTGCACGTCCGGCCCGTTGCCGGCAGCTTGTAGTTGCCCTTGTCGGCGCCCGTCAGCTCGGTGATCTCCGCCGTGTAGGCGCCGGCCTTGACCGCGCCGCCGTCGACGTACGCGGAGACGTCGTCATCGCCGATGACGTTGCCGAGCTCCGCCTCGGGGCAATGCTTCTCGCCGTCGTAGGTGAACTCGGTGGTGGCGTCCCACTCCACGGTGAGCTCGCGCTTGTCGATGGTGAACTTGCCATCAACGAACGTAATCTCGTAGTTGGGGTTGGCGCCCTCGAGCTGCGTCGCCGTCACGGCGTAACCGCCCTTGCGCACGGTCTCGCCGGCCTTGCGGGAGACGGTGATACCCTCAAGGGACTCGCCCTCGACGAGCTCCCCCTTGGTGACCTTCCAGCCCAGTTCGGGATCATCGTTACCGTACGTCTTGGAGGCATCGGACGCCGTCACAGTGACCTTGCGCGGCGTCACCACAAGCTTCGCCTCGCCCTCGATAGCGGCTCCGTCGACGATCGCGCTGTACTTGAACGGCAGGGTGCCGACGTCCTTGATCTCGGGGGCCGTGGCAGACCAAGTGACGCCACCGTCGATGCTGTACGTGACCGCCGTGCCCTCGGGCAGGGCCGAGACATCGGCAGTGTGGACCTCGCCGTCATACTCGCCGGAGTAGCCGGCAACAGAGGCCGCCGGGATTACAACCTTATCGGGGGAGCTGTAGTCGCAGACAGTGCAGTGCAAATGTTTGGATCCAGGCTTCTCGACCGTAGGCTTCTCGTCAATTACCCACTCGAAGGAATGCTCGGCAACGTCAATCCGCTCACCGCACGTGCAAACATACCAGTGAGAAGAACCGTCGCTCTTCCAGCCGGTGCCATCGGGCTCATGCTTGGCAATGCCCTCAACGGTGATCGCGGTGTCCTTCTCAACCTTAGAGAGCTGGTAAACACCCTGCTCGCTGGGCTTGATGGCCTTGCCGTTTGCCTTAACAGCGAGACCCTTAGTCGCGTAATAGCCATCCGCAACCGTAAGCTTAAGCGTCGCAGAACCGTGCCAGTCGAGCTCGGTCGCGTCAGCCGTGAGCGTGTAGCCCGTCTGCTCGGCCGGCAGCGTCACCTTGAGCTTAGGCCCAGCGGCGATCGTAACGGTAACGATCTCGGAAGCGTTGTAATTCGTCGTCGCTCCGTAGCACAAACGGTATGAACCGGGCGCTAGATTCTCGAGCTTGTCGCCATCGACCAGATCGCTCTCTTTGATAAACATCATCTGCGCGCGAGGTTTGCCCAGCTGCATCGACGTATCAACGCCCTCGATCTTGCCGTCGTGCTTACCGCTTACGGTCTCCGCCGTCACCTTAACCTCCGGAGCGTGCTCCCTATCGGCCTTAGCGATGGTGTACCTGCACTCGATGCCCGAAGGCATGCTGTAATTAGCGAGAACTCTATCCTCACCGACGAGCCTACTCACCTTCGCCGTATACGAGTCGGCATTTACCTTTACGGCATCTACGAGCTTGAGAGACACGTCGTCATCGGGAACCAGATTGGTAATCTCTGCCGTGGGACCCTGTTCTTGGCCGTTGTAAACGTACCGATCGACCGTCCATCTCACCTCGACAACGCGGCGCTTAATGGTGAAATCGCCCGCCTCAAACGTAATGTCGTAATTAGCGTTGGCGCCCTCTTCCTGAGAAGCCGTCACCTTGTACGTCTTATAACCGGTCAGGACATCCTCGCCCTTATCACGCTTGTACGTGATACCGGAAAGCGCATCGCCCTCCATAAGGGAACCAGCCGTCACTTTATAGGTGAAGTCGGGATCTGGATCGCCATACGTTTTAGATGCCGTGGCAGGAGCCACCATAATTGGGCACGGTGTCACCTCGAGCGTCACCTGTCCCTTGATGTCGGATGCACCAGGGGTAGCCACCTTATAGTCGACCGTGGTCTTGCCGACGTTTTTGATTGTGGGGGCATCCGTTTTCCACGTGGCGCCACCGTCGATGCTGAACTGAGCCGTCGCGCCATCCTTAAGGTCAACGCTCACGGCATGCTCTTTGCCGTCATACACGCCGACATAACCGCCGATGCACGCCGGAGGAATCTCCTCCTCGCGCAGGACATAGCCGCACGTGGAACATTTATACTGCTTTAGGCCGGGCTTCTCGCTGGTAGGAGCCGTGACTTCCTCCCAGCAGAACTCATGCTTGCCTTCGTTTATTTTCTCTTTGCAACGGCACACTTGCCAGTGGGTGCCATCTGAGCCTTCGGTCTTATACCAAGTACCGTCCTTCGACGCGCAAGGGCCCTCCACGATTGTGAAGACATTGGCCGACGAAGCATAGTGGTTGTTGTCCTTTTTGAAGCGCACCTCATACTTCCCGGCAGCAAGCGACTCGATTGAAGTTTTACCAGCACGGATGGATTCCCAGTATGTGTCCCCGAATTTTCTCCACTCATAGGTCTCATTCAGGTTGGAAAGCGATCCATCGCCAAGCAAATGTGCACTCTCGTCCTTGACCTTGACACCTGTGCCTTCGCTAGCGATATAACGCCAAGGAACAGGCTGGCTGGCGGGCGTAATCTTGATTTCAACCGACCCGCTCTTTGTCACATAGTCTTTCGCGGTGATGCGATAATCGACCGTCACGGAGCGAACCTCGCCCCTGCGAGTGCGCTGAACGTCCGTGTAGCTCGGAACCTCCGTCGTCCATTCGTCGCTCTCATCCACGCTGTACTCAATCTTCATGTCGGCAGGGGCATTCGATACCGAGATGTTGACGCCATGCGCCTGCCCATCATAGGGGCCTTCGAATCCCTCGGCCATCACGTCCTCGAACTGCGTGCCCGTAATAGTCCAGCATGCATATCTCGAGCCCGTGTAGTTGCCCTTGCCCTTGATATAGACCTGGTAGTACGGGTAATAAGAATTGGAACTGGGAGGATCGATCGCGCTCACCGTGCTATACGACGGATCATTATCAATCTCGTAGTCGTCGCCCTTGACAAAGTACGACCAGCTTTGAGTGTCGTAGTTGTAGACCTTAACAGAGAAGCTCGGCGCAATCGTCTTACCCGTCCACGGGTACGCACGAACTGTCTCACCATTGATCTTGGCGTCTTCTCCGCTGTCATTGAATTCAAACGTGAGCCCGCTGACCTTGCTCAGCTCTAGCGGCTTAATCTGGAACTCGCGAGTAAGCGTCAGGTCGCCCTCTTGACCCTTGACCTTAACCGTAGACTCGATACGGTAGATCCCTGCATCGGTAGGGACATACTCCAGCGGCTCGCCCGCGTCATCGCCCCACTTCGAAAGCTTGTAATACTGAGACCCGGAGATACGTACGCCTTCCGTCGAGACGATATCGTCTCGAGCATAGCCGTCCTTATTCGACATCATCAGCGTTGGAGTGACCGCACCGCTACCATATGTAATGCCGAGCTTCCCTTCGCTCACCGTCGCCCCATCGATGCCCAGCTCGACAGCATAACCATTTTTGTAGTTGCAATCGCTCGGGCGCATCTTGCCGGAGCAGGTGGCCTTCAGTTGACATGAGCTGTTAGCGACCTTTTCCACCGACCACACATGCTCGTGCGGCAGGCGCGAGGCGTACACATATCCGTCATCTGTCTTTCCGATGCCGACGCTCGGGTCGTCCGTAGTAACGCGAGCGCGCAGGTCGGCCTCATCGATATCGCAAGTGCCAAGTTTCCACTGTGTGCCCTTATAAGCGCCCAGCTGATCGTCCTTGAGCGACAGCTGGACCTTGCCCGTGAAGGATTCTGCAATGTTCAATTTGCTGAGGTAATAAATCCCCGGCGTGTCGAGCGCGAGGCCTCGGGCGCCCTTATCACCGTTAGTAGTAATGGTCGTATTACCGGCGAGCGTCACCGTTCCGTGAGCATACACGGTGTTTCGACGTGTATTCGCATCTTTGTATTCACCTGTGCCCACGGCATAGGTATCGGATATATACGTATTGTTAAGCGTACATGTCGAGCCTTTAGCAACTGCGATTGCACTCGTCATGACCATGTCCTGCGTATAGTTCGCCGCCGGAACCCGCGAGTCCGTCGACTGAACGATGCAGTTATTGAGCGTGACATCCGAATTGTTAACGACAATATTGCCCGCATGAGTGTGTTCGTTTGTATCCTCGACCCCAAGGCTCTTACACCAGATCGACTCCTGCCTGTTGTTGTTAAACGTGCAGTTATTGAGCACGACACTGGGACGGAACCCACGGCCCACAACGCTCAATGCGCCAGCGCAGTGGTCACGGTTGCCCTCGAACTTACAGTTGTTAAAGGTTACGTCCAGATTCTTCCCGCTGTTCTGCGAACCGCGGATGGTAACCGGAGCAGGAGAGGCGGTATATAGGTAAGTACTGTTCCCGTAGCTATGGTCATGTCCATAACTCGCCGTTCCCGTTCTGCAATCCCAATCAATTACAGAGACGTCCTCGAATACGGCCGATTCGCCCCCGTCCATCGTGCCGTATAGCGCGATAGCGCGTTTGGAACTTTTTCCTTTAATGGTTCGCAGGTCGATGCCGCTCATCTTGAAGTTTAAGCTCCCACCGGCACGTCTCTTGTCGATAACAGAATCTGCGCCATACGTTTTATCCGGATTTGCATCGTCAGACAAGAAACTATGACCATTGCAGTTAAACGTAGTTTCAAAGGAACCGTTGGTGCCGATAAATTCGGTATAGCCGCCCTTGAGGACAAAGAGCTCGCCGGCCGTAGAACCTCTCTTGTCGACTATCTGGCCACCGTATTTAGGTTTGTTGGAAAAGTAAACACGCGTCGGATCGTCCTTGGTGCCGCCCTCGACCTCATAGTGGCCAAGGGTAATTTCACCGCCGATGACGTAGTCTTTTCCCGCCTCGAGCTTCACCGAGTAGGGATATAGGAGGCCATTAGGACTTCTCTGGGCCAGAATCGCGTCGCTTGGAATATCCGCCGTAGTCGCCGCCTCGGCCACCGCCGGCGTTGCCACGAGCGCGCAGGTCACGGTAGCGATACCCAGCAGACGCGTCAGCACGGCGCGCATCCCCATCTTCTTCTCCCTCATCGTGCAGCTCCCTTTATCCCTATGCTTCGCGATGTCTGGCATCGTTTGGCGCTGGCGGCTGGCGTGTTCCCCGGCCAGCCACCAGCATGTATTGACATGTTTATCCACGGATTATTTTGCTGCTGCACTTTCTAACGCCCTGCCGCTTGGCGCGAGTTGCACGCCGTGGGGCGCAAACGGTGCGCACCCCCGCGAGCGGTACGCACCCAATGTGGCAAAATCGAATTACTAAGGGGGCCGAATGCTCAAGATTATTGCCTGCGACGACGACGTCGCTTTTCTAGATAGACTGCACCGGATGATCGACCGTTGGTCGACCGAGACGGGCACGGCGGTCGATGTTGCGCTCGTCACGCGCGGCGAGGACCTGCTAGCCCGCCATGCCGCGTCGCGCGCCGACATCATCCTACTCGACATGATCATGCCGCTCGTTAACGGCATGGATACCGCGCGCGAATTGCGCCAGACCGATACCGCCGTGCGCCTGGTGTTTCTCACCTCATCGCCCGAGTTTGCACTGGAGTCCTACGAGGTCCGCGCCTTCGACTATCTGCTCAAGCCCGTGACTTACGAACGCCTGGCGCAGTTACTCGACGAACTTTCGAGCATGCGCCCGGCGGCAACCGACGAGCTCGTGATCAAAACGTCCTTTGGCTACCATGCCCTGCGCCTGTCCGACATCGAATATGCCGAGGCGCGCAACAAGCACGTGGTCTTCCACCTGCGCGACGGGCGCGATATCGAGGCACTCGAGTCGTTCCGCAGCGTCGAGGACCGTTTGGCGCAAAATGCCACCTTCTTTAAATGCCACCGTAGCTACCAGGTCAACTTGCGCAACATCGACCACTTCGATCGCACGGACATCGTCATGCGCTCCGGCGCGTGCATTCCGCTGTCGCGCAGCAGCAAGCAGGGGTTCCAAGACGCCTACTTTGCGGTGCGCTTCGAGGGCGGGAGGCGCTGATGATCTCCTCGGTCGAAATGGTCCTTTGGGCAATCCACCACGCCACAACGCTACTCTTTGGCGTCTTTGCTTCGGCGGCGCTATGCGGTATCGAAATCAATCGACGCCATGCACTCGAGTTGGTGGGGGTCGGAGCCGCAACCGGCGCTGCCTTTTCGATCGCCAATGCCGTCGGCGGCGAGCTTTTCGCCCGACAGGCCTATCCACTCGTCGTGCATCTGCCGCTTGTCGTCTACCTGTGCGTACGCTATCGCCTGAGTCCGCTGCTCGCCATCCTGGGCGTTACCAGCGCCTACCTGAGCTGCCAGTTTAGCAACTGGATGGGCATCGCCGCATTCGCTGCCACCGATTCGCAAATCGCATATTACGCGGCGCGCATCATCACGACGCTCGGCGTCTTTGCGATCTTGCTGCATTGGGCCAGAGACATCGGTCCGCGCCTGGCGGCCAAAAGCCCCACCGAGTTGGAGATTCTGCTCATCCTGCCGCTCGTCTACTACATCTTCGACTACGCCACCAACGTCTATACCACGCTCTTCCACTCGGGCTCGGTAGTAACCGTTGAGTTTTTGGCGTTCGCCCTCTGCGCGTTCTACCTTATGTTTCTTGCCGTCTACCTTCGCGAATACGAGGCAAAGGAAATCGCCGAGCGCGAGCGCTGGATGCTCGCGACCCGCGACAGCGCGGCCATCAAAGAGCTCGAAGCCTGGCGCCAGTCCGGACGCGAGCTCTCGGTTCTCCGTCACGACATGCGCCACTACCTGCGCGGTCTAGCGGCCCTGATCGAAGAGGGTCACACCGATGAGGCACTCGAGCGCATCGACGCGCTCTGCGAGACCAACGACCGCACCGCCGTGCGCCGCTACTGCGCCAACGAAACGGTCAACATTGCGCTCTCGTCGCTTTCCGCGGACATCAACGCGCACGGCATCACCGCCGACCTGCACGCCGCCGTGCCCGAAACCGTCCACGTGGGCGATGTCGATCTATTCAGTGTGGTATCGAACGCCCTGGACAATGCCATCGCCGCGGCGAGCGCCGCCCCCGAAGGCAAGCGGTTTGTCGACCTGGACCTTCGCTACGAAGACGGTCAGCTTCTATTGCTGGTTTCCAACACGTTTGGCCGTGCGCCGCACATGGTCGACGGCATGCCCGTGGCTCAGCACACTGGGCACGGCTTTGGCACCAAGAGCATTATGCTTGCCGTCGAGCGCATGAACGGCAACTGCCAGTTCCGCATTAACGGCGACCGGTTTGAGCTGCGCGCCGTGATGTAGGGGCTGCCGCCAACCTCGCTACAGCGGTGCAGCCGCCGGGGTCAGCTGCTTAATGTAGGCCCACATGCGCTGCTTGGCGGCCTTGTCGGTGAGCGCCGCCTCAAAACCGTCGAGCGCCAGCACGCGGCGCCCCTGCACATGGGCGACCAGGCCGGGCTTGAGCATGGCGGTGTCAAAGTCATCAATTGCCACAAGCATATCGGCATAGGTCTCGCGCATGACATCGGCCGCACTGTTGTCGAGCAGTAGCACCGCCTCGGGGTCCAAGGTCTCCAGCGCCTCGCGGAACAGGTCGCACGTCAGGGCCTCGCCCGCCGCGACCGCTCCGTCGCCCGCGCCGGCGACGCTTGCCAGCACACAAAAATCCTCGGGGGCATATCCGATGGCACCGAGCGCCTTGCGCAACGCGGCGCCATCCGCGCCGGCGGCCAGCTCGCCGCCCGAGCACTCGGCTTCATCCAAATCGCCTTTGACCAGCACAATCGGCGAGCACGCGTTGCCCGCGATACGCACACCGCGATCTGCAAGCGACGCGAGCTCCTGCTCGGTCGCCTGAGCGATGGCTTCTTTTTTCTGGCTTTGTGACGTGGGCATGCGCTCTCCAATCGTTTGCGTGCCCACCATTATATAAAAGAGCCGCCCGCGAGTGGTTGCTTTGCGGGCCGCTGGGTATAAGCACGGTCGTACTGAGTTTTACGCGGCCGAGCCGCGTCGTATTATGGAGGTCACCATGGCTGACATTAAGCAGATTACCCCCGAGAACTTCGGCGCTGTCGTCAACGATAGCCTGCCCGTACTGGTTGATTTTTGGGCCCCGTGGTGCGGCCCCTGCCGCTCGCTCTCGCCCATCGTAGACGAGGTTGCCGACGAGCTGGCCGGCAAGTTGGCTGTGGCCAAGTGCAACGTCGACGACAACCAGGACCTGGCCATGAAGTATGGCGTCATGAGCATCCCCACGCTGATTGTGTTTAAGAACGGCGAGGAGATCGACCGCTCGGTCGGCGCTCTGCCCAAGGCGAGGCTGCAGGCGCTGCTGGAGAAGCATCTGTAATACGCTTGTTACTTACCCGCCGTCCATGAGCGGTTTTGTACCGCTCGCCGGACTGCCGGATGCGGCGCGTGCGACCACGGATAGTATGGTAGTCACAAACAGCCCCCAGTGAACGGGTGCGAGTCGCACAGACTCGCACCCGTTTTCTTATGCAGTGGCGCGCAGAGCGGGCGTAGTAAAATCTGAACCGCCGGATTACCGCCTACACAAGGAGATTTCCCATGCATGATGTTGGAATGAACATGAGCCAGCTTGCCATGAGCGTCAAGCAGGTCGACGACACCATCGAGCTCGCTCACGAGTGGAGCCATCAGCTGCTGCATGCGACCGAGAATTTTGACATGGAGCGCATCGGCGCCAAGCTCGAGGCAGCCATGACCGCGCTGCACGAGGCCCACGACGCACTCGAGGGCTACGAAGAGGCCATCGAGGCCGACCACAACTCCGTCGGCTCCGTGAAGCTGGTGTAACGTGGCCGAACACGAGCACGGCTGCGGGTACGAGCACGAGCATCCGCACGGGGCGGACGGCGACGCGGGCTGCCGCTGTAGTGGCTCCGGCTCCGAGCTGGTCCGTTTTTCGGTCACCGCGCCTGACGACCTGCTGCGCCGTTTTGACGAACAGATCGCGCGCCGCGGCGACGTGGCCAACCGCTCCGAGGCAGTCCGCGATTTGATTCGCGCCTCGATCGCCAAAGAGCAGATGCGCACGCCCGATGAGCACGTTATCGGGTCGCTCACCATGATCTACGACCATCACACAGGCGACCTGACACGCCGCCTGGATGAGGTGCAGCACGACTACACCGACGAAATCGTATCGACGATGCACGTGCATCTGGATCACCACAACTGTCTGGAGATTCTGGCGCTCAAGGGTCGCGGCGAGCGCGTCTACGAACTAGCCGACCGACTGCTGGGCCTGCGCGGCGTTAAGCACGGCGAGCTCACCTGCGCCGCCACCAAGCAAAGCCTGGGGCTATAGCGCACCTGCCAAAAAGGGACAGGTTTGTTGTGGCAGGTTTAGAAGTTTTACCGACCAAAATAAACCTGTCCCTTTTTGGTCGGTTTTGATGAGGGGTGTCGCATGCGGCATGTGCATATTCATGTGACGGGCATTGTGCAGGGCGTTGGCATGCGACCGTTTGTGTATCGCGAGGCTATGGCGCATGGCATTTGCGGCTGGGTGCTCAATGCGGGCGACGGCGTGCACATCGAAGCGCATGCTCTGGCCGATGCGCTCGATGCTTTTGTTGACGCGCTTTCTGAGCATGCGCCTGCGGCAGCCCGCGTAGAGCATGTCGAGGTTGTGGACCTGGCAGCCAACGGTTGGGATGCCGACGATGAGCGGGCCTTTCGTATCGTAGCGTCGCAGGATCAGACCGTGCACACGACGCTCATCTCTCCCGATATCGCCACCTGTGACGACTGCCTGCGCGAACTGTTCGACCCCACCGACCGACGCTATCACTACCCCTTTATCAACTGCACTAACTGCGGGCCGCGCTTTACCATCATCCGCTCGCTGCCTTACGATCGAGCGGCCACCTCGATGGATTGTTTTCCCATGTGTCCCGAGTGCGCCGCGGAGTATGCCGACCCACTCGACCGGCGTTTTCACGCGCAGCCCGATGCCTGCTTTGATTGCGGGCCGCATATTACGTGGAGCGAGGCTGTGAACGGCAATGCGTGCGGGAATTCGTCCGCGACACCGGCCGTCGGTACCACACGCGAGGCCAGCGACGCTATCATCGAGCGCTGCGTTGAGCTGCTGGCCGACGGTGGCATCGTCGCCATCAAGGGTCTGGGCGGATTTCACTTGGCATGCGACGCCTCCAACGAGCAGGCGGTAGCCGAGCTTCGCCGCCGCAAACGCCGCAGCAACAAACCGCTTGCCGTTATGGTGCGCGACCTTGCCGACGTTGAACGCCTGTGCCATGTCAACGACATTGAGCGCGGCTTGCTGGCCGGCAGCATTCGCCCCATTGTGCTGCTGCGCCGACGTGCCGCTTGCGAGAGCGGCGGCTCCCCCGACGCCCTCGCGCTCGCGCATTCCCTCGCGCACGACCTTCCCGAGCTCGGTGTCATGCTCCCCTACACCCCGCTTCAGCATCTGTTGCTTGCCGCGGCAGAAACCCGCGGCATGCACGCGCTCGTCATGACCAGCGGAAATCTGAGCGAAGAACCCATCGAGACCGACGACGACCTTGCCTGGGAACGCCTCGTTGCCGCCGGCATCGCCGACGCGTTGCTCGGTAACGACCGCGCGATCCTCTCGCGCTACGACGACTCTTTGGTACGCGTGGTCGACGGCGCTGTTATGCCCGTTCGCCGCGCTCGCGGATATGCACCCCAGCCGCTGCCGTTGCCGGCGCTCGACGGCACTCCGTCCTGCGTGCTCGCCTGTGGGCCACAACAAAAAGCCACGATTGCACTCACGCGTGAAGGGACGAACGGCGAGACAACCTGTTTTGTGTCGCAGCATATCGGCGATGTTGAAAACGGCGAGACCTTCGATGCCTGGAACGCCGCGCGCACGCGCTTGGAAGATCTCTTTGACTTGGCACCCGCCGCCTTGGCCTGCGATGTACACCCCAGTTATCTATCGGGTCAGTGGGCGCGCGAGCAGGCACGGGAGCACAATCTGCCGCTTATCGAAGTCCAGCACCATCATGCGCACATCGCGAGCGTGATGGCAGAAGCGATTGTCACAGGCCAGCTTGCGCCCGAGGCGCGCGTCCTCGGCATTGCCTTCGATGGCACGGGCGCCGGCACCGATGGCACCATATGGGGCGGCGAGTTTCTTGTCGCTGGCCTTGCTGACTTTGAGCGCGCAGCGCATCTGCGCACTTGGGCCCTACCCGGTGGCGTAGCGTCCGTACGCGACGCCCGCCGCAACGCCTTTGCCCTGCTCAGTGAGCTCGGCCTGCTCGAGCACCCAGGTGCCGCTCGGCTTTTGGACAGCCTCGACGAGCAAACTCGCCGCGTGACAGCCACCATGATCGAGCGCGGCATCAACAGCCCGCGTACCAGCAGCATGGGGCGTCTCTTTGATGCCGCGGCAGCAATTCTGGGCATCTGCGACAAGGCAACCTACGAGGGCGAACCCGCCATAGAACTCGAAGCCGCCGCCTGGCGCGCGCTCAGCAGTGAAAGTGCCTGCCTCACCGGCAATATAGCCGGCTTTTCCGTAACCGAATCATCCCGTCCGGACGCCCACCATGTTCTAAACTCCAGATCGCTTATTGAGGCGCTTTTGGAGGGAATCAGGGCCGGCGCTGCGGCCTACAGGCTCGCGCTCGATTTCCATATCGCCATCGCGCGCTCTTCGGCACGAATCGCACGCGAAATCTGCGCGCGCGAAAGCATCGATACCGTCGCGCTCTCGGGCGGCGTGTTCATGAACCGACTTTTGCTTCAGCTCCTTACCCACGAACTCAAAGACGCCGGTCTTGCCGTCTTGGTCCCCCACTCCGTGCCCGTCAACGACGGCTGCATCGCCTACGGTCAGGCCGCCATCGCTCGCGCTCGCCTTGCGCAGACAGCATCGCGATAGGCCGTTTTGCCAGCCTGCGCGCCGCCGTCTCACAGGTGTAACGCGTTTGCTCGTGACTTCCGCGAGCGCTACCATCAACTGATGGGTAATTAGGCGCCTATCCAGCGCAAAACGTATAAAAGGGGAACATTATGTGCCTTGCCGTTCCCGGTAAAGTGGTCAAACGCGACGACGACCTTAAGGCGACCGTCGACATGATGGGCATCGAGCGCCCCGTTTCGCTGCGCCTCGTGCCGACGGCACAGGTAGGCGACTATATTCTCGTGCACGCCGGCTTTGGCATTCAGATTGTCGACGAGCAGGAAGCCCAAGAGACGCTCGAGCTCGTCAATACCATGACCGAACTGGTCGAAGAAGACCAGCTGGCCACCAACCCGGCGGAGGCTTACTAGTGGCGGCCGGACAGCCGGCTCGCTCCGGTATCGACTTCTCGGCATTCCGCGATCCCAAGCTGGCTCGCGAGCTCATCGAGCGCATCCGTGAACTCGTCGGCGACCGCACCATCAACCTTATGGAAGTCTGCGGCACGCACACCGTGAGCATCGGTCGCTATGGCTTTCGCTCCATTATGCCTGCCGGGCTCAAACTGCTGAGCGGTCCGGGTTGCCCCGTCTGTGTTACCGCCAACCGCGATATCGACCATGCAATCGCGCTCGCCAAGATGGACGGCGCCATCATCACCACCTTTGGCGACATGATGCGCGTGCCCGGGTCGTCTACCTCGCTCGCCGCGCAAAAGGCGGCGGGGCGCGATATTCGCATTGTGTACTCCCCGCTCGATGCACTCGATATCGCCGAACACAACCCCGATCGCCCGGTCATCTTTATGGGCGTCGGCTTTGAGACCACGACGCCCACCATCGCCGCCGCCATTTTGGAGGCCGATGCACGCGGACTCCAGAACTTCTCGGTCTACTGTGCCCATAAGACCACGCCGCCGGCCCTGCGTGCGATCTCCAACGACCCCGAGACGACCATCGACGGCTTTATCCTGCCTGGTCACGTCGCTACCATCACGGGCCTGGCACCCTTTGGGTTTTTGGTCGATGAGTTCAATACCCCGGGTGTGGTCACGGGATTTGAACCGGTCGATATCCTGCAGGGCATCTGCATGCTGGTCCAGATGGTTGTCGAGAACAGGCCGGCGATCGACAACGCCTACCGCCGCGGTGTCAATGCGAACGGCAACCCCGTGGCGCGCCAGCTGGTCGAGCAGGTGTTTGAGCCGTGCGACACCACATGGCGCGGGCTGGGGCCGATTGCCAACTCGGGCCTTTCCATCCGCCCCGAGTTCTCGCGCTTTGATGCCCGCACTCGCTTTGACGTGCCCGTTGAGACGACGGTCGAGCCGCGTGGGTGCCGCTGCGGCGACGTGCTGCGCGGGGCCATTACGCCGAGCGACTGCCCTCTGTTCGGCCAAGCTTGTACACCCGAGCATCCCATCGGCCCCTGCATGGTGAGTTCCGAGGGCAGCTGTGCAGCATATTTCCGCTACCGAGGCTAATGGGTTCCGCCGCTCTAACGAACGGCGGGCCGGTCGACGCTGCACCTCACCCATATAATTCCGTCCTCGATTGGAGTTTTCGATATGTCCCGTACTGCCACCGATAGCACTGTCCTGTTGGGCCACGGCTCTGGCGGTCAGATGATGAAACGCATCATCGATGAGGTCTTTTTGGATGCCTTTGGGTCGCCCGAGCTGCTCGAGGGCAACGATGCCGGCGTCGCCGCGCTGCCCACGAGCGGGCGCATCGCCATGTCGACCGACAGCTTTGTAGTCTCGCCGCAGTTCTTCCCCGGGGGCAACATCGGCCGCCTCGCTGTATGCGGAACCGTCAACGACGTCGCGACCTCGGGCGCCAACGTACGCTACCTATCGTGCGGCTTTATCCTCGAAGAGGGCTATCCCATGGATAAGCTCCGCCAGATTGTGCAAACGATGGCCGAGACGGCGCACGAGGCGGGCGTGGCGATCATCACCGGCGACACCAAAGTGGTCGAGCGCGGCGGGGCCGACGGCGTCTACATCAATACCGCCGGCGTGGGCGAAGTGCCCGTGGGCGTAGCGCTCAGCGGCGCCAACTGCCAGCCCGGCGATGTCATTCTGGTATCGGGTACGCTGGGCGACCACGGTATCGCCATCATGAGCCAACGCGAGGGCTTGGCGTTTTCGAGCACCATCGAAAGCGATGCCGCGCCGCTCAACCACCTGATTGCCGATGTGCTTGCCGCAGCACCCGAAACACGCTGCTTCCGCGACCCCACGCGCGGCGGCCTGGCGTCCACGCTCAATGAGTTTGCCCAGGCCAGCGGCGTTGCCATGGAGGTCGACGAGGATGCCGTGCCTGTGCGCCCCGACGTGCAGGCAGCCTGCGAGATGCTCGGCTATGACGTGCTGCAGGTAGCAAACGAGGGCAAGATGGTTGCCGTGGTGCCGGCCGAGCAGGCCGATGCCGCGCTGGCAGCCATGCGCGCCGCGCGCTACGGCGAGAATGCCGCTATTATCGGTCGCGTGCTGCCGCTTGCCGAGGACGCCCGCCCCGCCGTGCGCGTGCGCACCGGCTGGGGCTCGACCCGCATCCTCGACATGCTCGTAGGAGAGCAGCTGCCGAGGATTTGCTAACGACAAAGGCTCAGGGCTATTAAAGATATTCAGATTCCAAACATGCCCGGCACGCATGCCAAGTATCATGGGGTGCGTTTTACAACTCAAGCGGCAGGAGCACCCATGGCAGCAGCTTTTTCCCATGTGATCTTTGATCTGGATGGCACCATCCTCAACACGCTCGAGGACCTGGCGGCCGCCGGCAACCATACCTGCGAGACGCACGGCTGGCCCACGTTTGCCGTAGACGAGTACCGCTACAAGGTGGGAAACGGCATGCTCAAGCTGGTCGAGCGCTTTATGCCTGCCGAGTATGCGGGCGACGGCCGTATGTTTGAGCAGACGCTTGCCGAGTTTAGGGCTTACTACGGCGAGCACAAGGAGGACCACACCGCACCGTACGCCGGTACGATCGAGATGCTCGACCGCCTGCGCACCGCGGGCGTGCAGCTTGCCGTGCTCACCAACAAGGACCATGTTTCGGCCGCTCCGCTTATCGAAAAATACTTTGGTTCCGAGCGCTTTGCGCTGGTGCAGGGCCGCGTCGATGCGTTTCCTCCCAAGCCCGAGGCGCCTGTTACGCTGCATGTGATGGAAGAGCTAGGCGCCGACCCGGCAACCACGCTCTATGTGGGCGATTCCAATGTCGATGTTCTGACCGGTCACAACGCCGGCCTCAAGAGCGCCGGTGTCAGCTGGGGCTTCCGCGGCCGCGCAGAGCTGGAGTCCGCCGGCGCCGACTACGTGGTGGACACCCAAGACGAGCTCGCGGCGCTGATTCTGGGCGAGTAGCGGGGCTGTCGCTCAACACGGCTGCATAGATTCTGTCGCGCGGAAAGCGCATCCCGTTTTGCCGCCCCAGAATGGGATGCGCTTTCCGGTTGAGCCTTGTCGGGGAAACGGCATCCCGTTTCAGAGCAATATTCCGGGTCGCACTTTCCACAACCCACCCCATCCGGAAACCGCGACCCGCTATTCGGCCAAATACCGGCTCGTATTTTCCCGAGCATTCGATGCAACGCTGGCGCAAGGAGTGTCCCCAACTGCCGGCAGAAAAGGAACGTCCCCAAGTGCCGCCCCAATGACTACCATGGCAACGCCGCAGGTAGAGGACGGACAGCGAGCGGGCACCAGAGCGAACAAATTGGCATGAAAAGAGGACGGCATAGACCTTCTGGTCATGCCGTCCTCTTTGAATGACAAGTTGTCGCTCTGGTGCCCGCGCAGCGTCGAGCAGTTGCGGCGTTTGGTAAAACGCCGCAACAAACTAGCTCAGCATTGCATCCATCATCTCGGAGTTGACGGAGTCGTCGGCAGACCACTCGCCGTCGTCGTTGCAGGTGTACTTGAAGATAACCGTGGTCTTCCTGGGCTCGGTGGCCTTGGTCACATCGACCATAACCTGACCGGCCATCTTGTACAGCTCGTCATCGGAAGGAACCGTGTCAAGCGCAGCGACCTTCTCCTGATACTGGGTGGAGAAGTCCTCGACGATCTTGTTCATAGACTTGCATGTGATAGAAACCTCGGCGGTCGCGACACCCTTGTCCTCGTCGACCGTCACGTCGCCGATCTTGTAGTCAAAGCCCTCGAGATAGGTCTTGGCATACTCCTTGGGATCGATACCCAGCTGCTCGAACTCGTCGCCCGAAGCCTCCTCCAGACCAGAGAGGAAGTCGTCGCCACCGTTTTTGACCTCGTCAAACTGCGTCGTAAGATCCTCGGTGATGAGCTCCTCAACCGAAGGACCTCCACAGCCGGAAAGCACGACCACGCATGCAACCAAGACGGCCATGAGGGGCGCAAGCAGCAGCTTCTTTTTCATGTTGTTCCTCCCAATGAGCGGCACCGCGCTTCCCGGACGCGGCGCACGTTGTAATAAGTAAGCCCATTCTATCCACTTATGAACGCCCTCGGCAACGCGAAGGCGCGGTCGGTTCGTTTTAGCGTCCGAACGGTTTGCAAGCCCGCCCAACGTGCAATAAAACGCTTCCCCGCGGTGCAATAAAAAAGGTGGCCGGAAAACCCGACCACCCTTGCACATCCTTTGGATGCCGCAGTTTACTTGCGGACGACCTTAACGATGGCGTCACCGGCGGCGACAGCGGAGTCGGCCTCGACGGCGAGTTCGACATCGGCAAACTCGGCGGTGTTGGACACAGCAACGACGACGCAGTCCTTGTAGCCGGCAGCGGCGATCTTGGCGCGGTCGATCTTGAGCATGGGCTGGCCAGCCTTTACGACGTCGTCGGCCTTGACGAAGCCCTCGAAGCCATCGCCGTTCATGTTGACGGTATCGACGCCAACATGCACCAGAACCTCGATGCCGCTATCGGACTGCAGACCCACGGCGTGGCCCATGGTGACGGTCACCTTGCCGTCGCAGGGAGCGTAGACCAGATCGTCCTCGGGCCACACGGCGCAGCCCTTGCCCAGGACCTCGCCGCCAAAGACGGGATCGGGCACGTCGGCCATCTTGATGACCTTGCCCTTGACGGGCGAGCACAGCACGTCGGCGCCGGCAGAAGCAGAGATGGAGGACGGAGCAGCGGCAGTCGCGGGCTCAGCCTTCTTCTTGAACATGTCAAACAGACCCATACGTTTTCTCCTCTTGATTAAGCGCAACGTTGTGCGCATGCCTATGGTGATTATAGTGCCAAATGGTTCAAATGCTAAGGTGGGGACTCGAATCGCGAGCCCATCCCAACGCTTTTCCCCGGTGGCACTCATATTGTCGATTAATCCAGGCCCTCGGCACCGTTGGACTTGATGATCTTCTGGTAGGCGTAGAAGCTGTCCTTGCGGCGGCGCTCGTAGGTACCGGTGCCGTCATCGTACTTATCGACGTGGATAAAGCCGTAGCGCTTGCGCATCTCGCCGGTGCCGGCGGAAACCAGGTCGATGGGGCCCCACCAGGTGTAGGCGATCAGGTCGACGCCGTCGGCAATGGCCTCGCCCATGGCCTTGACGTGGCTCTGCAAGTAGGCGATACGATACGGGTCGTGGATGGAGCCGTCCTCCTCGACCTCATCGTAGGCGCCCATGCCATTCTCGACCACCATCAGCGGAATCTCGTAGCGGGCGTAAATCTCGTTGAGGGCGATGCGCAGACCCAGCGGATCGATCTGCCAGCCCCAGTCGGTGGACTCCAGATAGGGATTCTTGCCGCCAAAGGTCATGTTGCCCTCGGTCATCTCGTGATCCTTGTGGGTGCCCACGGTGCCGGACATGTAGTAGCTAAAGGTGTAGAAATCGACCTTGCCGTCGGCGATATCCTGCAGGTCGCCGTCCTCCATCACAAGCTCGACATCGTTCTCGGCCCAGAAGCGCTTGGCATAGAACGGATACTTGCCGCGCACCTGCACGTCGGAGCAGTACCAGTTCATGGTATTCATCTCCTGCTGCGCGGCGAACACGTCGGCCGGATCGCACGTGGCGGCATAGGAAAGGATGAAGCAGTCCATGTTGCCCATCTTAAACTGCGGGTAATGCTCGTGGGCATAGCGCACGACGCGGCCGCTGGCGACAAACTGGTGATGCAGCGCCTGCATACGAGCCTGCGGCGTAGCATGGACCGCCGAAGCCGGGCCCTCAAAGCCCTGAATCATGCTGGTCTCAAAGAGGTTGCCCATGTCCTGAGTGCCGCAGTTGATCTCGTTGAAGGTGAGCCAGAACTTGACCTTGTCCTGATAGCGGTCGAAGACGGTCTGGCAGTACTTCTCAAAGAAGCCGATGAGCTCGCGGCTCGCCCAGCCGTTGTATTTCTCGACCAGGTGATAGGGCATCTCGTAGTGCGACAGGGTCACGAGCGGCTCGATATTGTGAGCGCGCAGGCAGTCGAAGACGCGGTCGTAGAAGGCGAGGCCGGCCTCGTTGGGCTCGGCGTCGTCACCGTTGGGGAAGATGCGGCTCCAAGAGATGGACATGCGGAACATGGTAAAGCCCATCTCGGCGAACAGCGCGATGTCCTCCTCGTAGTGATGGTAAAAGTCGATACCGTCATGGTTGGGGTAGAAGCGGTTAGGGTCGATGTCGATCGTAATCTGGCGCGGCTCCTTGTAGCTGCCACCCAAGAAGTGGTCGTCGACCGACGGACCGCGGCCGTCAACGTTCCAAGCGCCCTCAAACTGATTGGCGGCCGTGGCGCCGCCCCAATAGAAACCCTCGGGGAACTTGATGTTTGCCATGAGCATCTCCTTTGCATTGCGGGTCGATAGGCCGAGTATCGCCCACGCACGCGACAGGCAGGGGCAGGGGTGCCAAACCCGACACTTCTTTTCGCAGACGCGCGCTGCAACAGCGCTGCAGCTGAAACTTTTTGACACCGAAGGAGCGAAGACGATCCGCCCCGCGCTTACCGGCGGTATGCCGCGGGGGTGCAGCCATACTTGTCGTGAAACTTACGGTAGAAGAAGCTCATGTTTTCATAGCCCACCGCATGCGCAGCCGCCCCGGCCGTGGCGCCGCCGCGCAGAAGCTCGGCCGCACGTACCAGGCGTCGCTCCTGCACAAGCTGCCTAAAGGTCTTGCCCACGTGCCGCTTGAGGAGCGCCGTCGCATAATTAGGGCTCAAGCCAGACTCCGCCGCCATCCCCTCGAGGGAGCATGCAGCGAATTCGCGATCGATATAGCCAAGCATTCCCGTCACCAGGGCAGTGGGCCCCGCTGCGCCGTCCGCCGCGCCGCGCACCAGCTCGCGCTCGTAGCAATCCATGAGCTCGGCCAAAAACAGCTGAAACAGACGCAAGACGATCTCGGGACCGTTGGGGCTCGGGTCGTACAGCTCGCAGAGCATCTCCTGCATGTAGCGCCGAATCCGACGGCTCTCGCCGCAATGAAAACGGACATGGCCCCGATGGTCCGTCTCGCTGTTGAGCGCGTTGAACAAAAACCGCGAGACCGCGCTCTCGCGCGAGAGGCTCGACTCGAGACTCCGGCGCAAAAAAGAGCGTGAAACGGTCATGCTCAGCATGATGTCGTCCTCACCAAGCGCCGCCACGGCATGCGGGCAGAGGGCGTCGAGCAAAAGCACCTCGTTGCGGCCCAGCTCGAGCCTCTCCCCCGCCACCGTCTGCGGGCAGCGTCCGCGATACACATAGCTCAGCTCCACGTAATCATGCACGTGCTCGGGAACTGCATTAAAGCGCGAGTTTTTCCTTATCGTCAGGCCACGCGGCATGCCGGGCTGGGCATAGGCAAACCCTGGCTGGCCAATCTTGCGCACTGGGCATCCGTCGATTTCGACATGCTCGGTCATAATCGACCAATCAAATGCCATGCCGTCTTTATAAGCGATCTCACTGGCGCTCAGTTCGTTGAGCCTACGCTCGAGCTCGTCGATCTCCATGGCTTGCCAATCGTTGATTTGGTCATAGTTCGTCGTGATTCAGATATTAGCAGAACGCGCCGACGCGTCCATAATCTGTGCTATGCAGCAGATCGATCGAGCCAAGGAGGATCCATGACCGCGTACTATCAGCAGGTGCTCGAGGGCACATACGACAACCACGTGCTTCCGTTTTTGTGGATGAAGGGCGAGAGCCATAAGACCATTGCCGAGTATCTGGAAAAGATCGCCGGCGCCGACATCCACGAGGTCTGTCTCGAAAGCCGCCCACACCCCGATTTTTGCGGCGAGGGCTGGTGGCGCGACTTGCGCTTTGTCATTGACGAGTGCAGGCAGCTGGGCCTTAAGCTCTGGATCTTGGACGACGCGCACTTCCCCACGGGCTTTGCCAACGGCGCCGTCAAGGAGGCCGTGCCCGAGCTCCGCAAGATCGTGCTCACGCACCGCACGTTCGACATCGTGGGCCCCACGTCCGCCGCGAGCATCGCGCTCGCCAACATGCTCGACAAAACGGAGCGCTTCTACGGCGTGACATTTATGCAGGACGGCAGCCCCGTCGACGTCGCTTACCGAGTAATCGACGATGCAGACGGCAACCCCAGCCGCCTGGTCTTCGATGCACCTGCGGGCCTCACGCAGGCATGCGTGATGTTCACGAGCGGCAAGACCTCCTACAACGAGGACTACATCAATATGGTCGACCGCGCCTCGGTGGCGCAGCTCATCGATGCTGTCTACGAGCCGCATTTTGAGCATCTGGGCGATGAGTTTGGCAAGACCATCTTGGGCTTTTTCTCCGATGAGCCCGGATTTGCCAACGAGAAGGGCACCACGGGCCCCGATGGCATCTCGGACACGCTCATCGGCAAGGCCACCGCGCCCCTACCCTGGTCGGCCGAGCTTGAGCGTCGCCTGCGCGCGGCACTGGGCGAGCGCTACCTGGCCGAGCTCCCGCACCTGTGGGACCGCGAGCCGGCCGGCGCGCACGTACGCCACGTCTATATGGACATCGCGAGCACCCTCTATAAGGAGTGCTTCTGCGACCAGCTCGGAGACTGGTGCCGCGCGCGCGGCGTGCAGTACATCGGCCACGTTATCGAGGACAAGGACTGCCACGCGCGCCTGGGCGTGGGCGCCGGGCACTACTTCCGCGCCGTGGGCGGTCAGGACATGGCGGGCGTCGACATCGTGATCAACCAGCTGGTACCCGGCATGGACCGCGGCCTTCACAGCTACGGACGCGGCGTGTGGGACCTCGAGTTCTATAACTACGTGCTGCCCAAGCTGGGCTCCTCGGCAGCACACCTCGACCCCAAAAAGCAGGGGCGCTGCATGGCCGAGGTCTTTGGCGCATTTGGATGGCACGAAGGCCTACGCGAGATGAAGTGGATCGCCGATCATTTTTTGGTGCGCGGCGTCAATTGGTTTGTGCCGCATGCCTTTAGCATGGCCGCCTTCCCCGACTGGGACTGCCCGCCGCATTTCTATGCGCATGGCCAAAACCCCCAGTTTGCACACTTTGGGCAGCTTATGAGCTACATGAACCGTACGGCGAGCCTGCTGAGCGGCGGGCGCGCAACGACCCCGGTGGCGCTTCTCTACCATGCGGACGCCGAGTGGACAGGCGAGGCGAACTTTATGCAGCATGCCGCCTCCGAGCTTATGCGCGCGCAGGTCGACTTTGACATCGTGCCGGCAGAGGCATTTGAGGACGCAGGGCGCTATGCCGTTGAAATTGCCGCAGACGGTAGCGGCTTTGGCGTGAACGGCCAGGCATACCGCTGCCTGGTGATGCCCGGAGCCGAGTTTGTCGGCGGAGCCGTGCTCGACTTTGCCGCGCGCGCCGCAGCCGCAGGTGTTGCCGTGTACGCGCTGGATGAGTTGCCGAGCAAGCGCTACGACGGTGATATTGCAGCCCGCGAGGGCTTTGCCTCCGTGGATGCAGCCGCGGTCGCCGGCATCAAGCTCCTGGCAACCGCCGAGCTCGCAGGCACGCTTGCCGACGCCGGTATGCAGACCGTGGTTTGTGCCGAGTCCCAGCCCTGGCTGCGCGCACTGCGCTACGAGCGGGCGGGCGAGACCTATCTGATGCTCGTCAACGAGCATCCCAAGCAGGGTATCTCCACTCAGATTGCGCTTGCCGACGGCATACCCGTTGCAGGCGCGCGCCTCGACCTGCTCAACGGCACCGATCCCGCCGCCTTTGACGGCACGCTCGAGCTGGCTCCCTACGAGAGCTGCATCGTGGTCCTTGGGGCTACAGGTTCCGCCGGCGCGGCAACTGCTGGAGACGAAGCCACATGCGTCGACGAGCCCTGGGCGGTTGCCTTCTCTGCCCCTGGTACCGATGCCTTTGGCGAGTCTGTTGAGCTTGCAGACCTGCACGACCTTTCCTCGGCCGAGTTCCCCGGCAAGGCCGGCACGTTCCGCTACCAGGCCTCCTTTGTCCTGGGCGAAGCGGCCAGCCGCGCTGTCATCGACCTTGGGGAGGTCTTTGAGACCGCAACCGTCACCCTCGACGGCAAATCCCTCGGCACCCGCATCTGTCCGCCTTACCGCTTTGAGGCCGCCGCACTTTTAGCCGGTGAGCACGCGCTCACGATCGATATCATCAACACCCTCGACCACGCCGTCCCCGACGTGTTCGGCATGACCGAGCCCTCCGAGCCCAGCGGTCTCTTGGGGCCCGTACGCGTGCTCGGGTAACGCCCCGGGCGCAAACGGCCCAACAAGGACAGCGCCCCTATGTTGAGCCCGCACAGCGTCGAGCGGTCCGTCGTTCATAGACCGGCGGACCAAAACTCCCAGCCAAGCCGAACGTTTTATTTATCGCTATGATTGGTTTATCGCGACGCAAACGCATAGGAGCCATATGGATATCAGGCGAAAGATCACGCAGGGCAAAAGCCTCACCCCCACCGAGCAACAACTTGGGCGAACGGCCCTCGCCATGGGCGAGGATGTGCGCGGGCTTTCCATTAAGGAATTTGCCGCGTGCGCCAACGTTTCGGTCGCGAGCGTGCACCGCTTTTGCAAAAAGCTCGGCCTCGAGGGATTCAAAGACCTCAAGGTCGAGCTCATCCGCCAGGCGACCGAGGCGGGCAACCGGCGCGACGTGGACATCAACTTTCCCTTCGATGCCACCTCCGCCCCTGCGCAGGTGATGGAGCGCATGGAGGGGCTCTACCAGACCACCTTGGCCGAAACGCAGGAGCTGCTCGACCCTGCACAGCTCGACCACGCCGCCAAGCTCATCATGCGCGCCGGCACCGTGGACATCTACACGGGCTCGCATAACCTGTATCCAGCGGGAATGTTCCGCGATCGCCTGCTTTCCGCCGGCAAAAGCGCGACGTGCCACGACAGCGTCGAGGCGCAGGTGCGCACGGCGCTCGCCTCGGGTCCCGACCATGTGGCAATCGTCATCTCCTACAGCGGCCTTGCCCCCAACCTCAAGGAGATCTTGCCGATCCTTAGCAGTCGACATGTCCCGGTCATCGTCATCGGCACGCCGTACTGTGCCCGCATTCACCCCGGCTTTGCCGCCTATCTCACGGTAAGCGACCACGAGAGCATGACGCACCGCATCACGCAATTCGCCAGCCATATCGCCGTGCAATACGTACTCGATTCGCTCTATAGCAGCTACTTTGCCAAAGATTACGCCCGCTGCTCCGAGTTCTTAGAGCGCTCGTTCCCCTACACCCGCCTCCCCGGACTCAAGTAACAACGAGCGAGGATTATTGGACACTCAAATAACGAGCGTGGATAATCTCCCGTTTTTGACCTGGATGCAGGCTCAAAGTGGGAGATTATCCACGCTCATTTTGCGGGTAGTCATTGGGGACGTTCTTGAATGATTAGTCGTTTAAGAACGTCCCCAACGACTACATCAGGAGTGTCCCCAGGTGTCGGCAGAAAAGGAACGTCCCCAAGTGCCGCATCTGGACCAGGACAACGCCGATGTTTTGGTAGCGACAGCGAAAACCCGCCAGAGCGAGCAAGGTGCCTTGAAACGAGGCGGCATTGA
>CAJKCG010000015.1:0-48198 GCA_905198355.1 uncultured Collinsella sp.
GTGCGGCTGATCCGGTCCGACCGGGCCGCGCGGCAAGGAGATATATTGCCAGACCGGAGGGGCGCCGGGGGCGGGAATCGCGCACTCCATATTTTGTTCACAAATGAATAGGTCCCTCAGTCGCATCACTGAGGTTAAAACTGAAGCATTGGCTTCTGATATTGGCGATGACCAGCTGGTTTATAGGTGTTAAGGCATCGGTCATCTCTGGAGCGCCACTTTACTCCAAAAGCATCAGCTATTTGTTTCCCGTCGGTAAAAGGCAGGTTTTGTTCGCCAAGCGTTCTTATATATAGAGAAGTTCGGGTTCGAACCCGTGGCGCGGCAACAAAAAAGCGACCAGCCGGAGCCGATCGCTTTCTATTCTATGCTGGATCATCCAGAGGGCGCTTCCGAACTCATTTTCTCGCTGCCATTCATGCTTTCGAAGCATCGTTCGACCTCCACAGCCTCATGTTTTGAGGATCTGCCGTGTTTATCACTGTTATTAATGAGTGTGTGGAAGTGATCCTCATACAGATACGTGCGATCCGCCAGAGAACTGAGAAGCATCTCTCTGCAGCCCTCGTTGCCTATCCTCGCATCTCTCAGGTCTTCCGGAAATTCACAAGCAGTCTTAGGGTCAATTTGTTTCCGTTTTCAGAGACTTGTTTGAGAGTTTTTAAAGACAGTTCAAAACAATAAGTGAGACACCATAAAGCAGAGCAAGATGTGCCGGATAGAAAATGTAGAAGAAATATTTGAGCTTCAGCCCTCGCTTACCATTATAAAGATTGATAAGCAGCAACGAAACGACCGCGGCAGCAACATCAGGATTAAGTACATTAGCTGCAGCAAGCTCGAATCCGCCGCCAACTATATTGCATGACGAAAGGAGCACTGCACATACTGCAGCAAAGAACATCTTGGCCTTGCTGTCGTGGAATAAATAGAATGCAGCCACAAGCATAATGCCATACACACCGCCATCTAGTTTAGTGTATTCAGCTGCCAGTGCTGTCAAAACAATCAGAGCAGTTTCTGCGATGTATCTTTTCCGTTTTGAAAGACTTTGTATCTTTTCCAGAACAATCAAAAAGACCAAGGAAAGCAGGAGCTCACACATAACATTTTGTTGCCGAAGGTCAAATAGTTGCCCGGTTTGGACGAAATCGTATATGGGCTCCGCAATGATTGCGAAGACAAGCATATTTCGCAGGTACTTCTTTAAGTCATGAGTATGCAAAAATCCCTCAACTATCAAAAAGCAAAATAAGGGAAATGCAATTCTGCCAAGAACATGAAGCATATCCGAAGCCTCGCTTAGAATCGCCCACTGTTCGTCTGATATCTGACTGTACGATGCGTGAGTCATGATTCCATTGGTCAGGACGATCCTGCTTACATGATCGAGAACCATCGAAATGGCTGCTATTATCTTTAATGTGCTGCCGCTAATTCCGTATCTATTTGTTTTCATTTCGTATTCCTTACTTTGGGTGGGCCGTCAGGGGTTCAGCCTGCTCCGCAGGCGGCCGCTGCGGCGCTTCGCGCCTTGCGCGCTGCGCTGGCAAACGCTCACGCGTTTACTCAGCTCCGCGCCCTTTCGGGTTCGAACCCGCGTCGCGGCAACAAAAAAGCGGCCGGCATCCGCCAGTCGCTTTTCCATTCTATGGTGGGCCGTCAGGGGTTCGAACCCTGGACCTTGGGATTAAAAGTCCCCTGCTCTGCCAGCTGAGCTAACGGCCCGCGGGTGGCATTGTACCACGGTCTGGGACTATTCCCAACTCCATTGGCCGTTCTGGAAAATCACAACTTCACGTCCATCAGGCGTAATGCCCGTAATATCGATGTCGTCCGTGCCGATCATAAAATCGACGTGCGTGCTCGAGACGTTAACGCCATGCTTCAGGAGCTCCTCCTTGGACATGTCGTACCCATCCTCGATACATTCGGGGAAACCAACACCTAGCGCGAGATGACAACTAGCGTTCTCGTCATAGAGCGTATCGTAGAACAGAACGCCACTTTCGCGAATCGGCGTGTTCTTGGAGATGAGCGCGACCTCGCCCAGACGAGCGGCACCTTCATCGGTGTCAATAATGCTCGCAAGCGTCGCCTTGCCCACGCGGGCATCGTAGTCCACTACGCGGCCCGCCTCGAACTTAATCCAAAAATCGTCAACCTTGTTACCGTGATGAATGAGCGGCATAGCCGAATACACGATACCGTCGGCACGCATACGATCAGGCGAGGTGAAGACTTCCTCGGTGGGAATGTTGGGGAAGAATGGGTGCCCATCGGGCGTCTCGCCCTTGCCGCCGGCCCACTCGTGACCTTTCGTCATGCCAATCGTCAGATCGGTTCCATTTGCCGAGGTGTAATGCAGATAGTCGAAACGATTGTCGTTCAGGAAACGCAGATTCTTTTCGAATGCGGCGTCATGGAGTTCCCAGTCGCTCTCCGGGTCCTGGCCATCGGCACGAGCGGTGTGCAGAATCGCATTCCATAGTTTATAGATCGCAACCTCATCCGCATCGCCCGAGAACACCTCGCGAGCCCAGGCAACGACCGGCGCGCCGGCGATGCACCACGGGTTGATGTTGTAGTCCAGCCCACGGCGGAAGACCTTGCACTGCGTATTCCTTGCCTTGGAAGCCGCGGCGGGCTTGGCGGGGTCAATGCCCTTCAGAGCCGCTGGGTCCGCACCCTCGATAAAGATAAAGCAGGCGCCGTCCTGGGCCAACGAATCCAGCTGCATGCGCTTCCACTCGGGCGTCTGCTCAAAATAGCTTTTATCGACATGCTCGTACGTGAGCCTCGTCACGGCATCATCGGCCCAAATGACCGTCACGTGGCCAGCGCCGGCGTCATAAGCCTCCGCGACCACCACGCGGGCAAAAGGCGCGCACTCGACCGGAGACTGAACGACAACCTCCTGGCCGGGCTTGACGTTTACGCCCTTGCGGACAACCAGACGCGCATAGTTTTTAATCTTGGGCTCCAGGGCCTTCATGCCCTCCAGAGCTTCTTCGACCGTCAGGGCAGCTCGAATCATGTGCCACTCCATCTATCTATAGAACAGTAAAAGGGCGCGCCGCAAAAACGACGCGCCTTATATCTTAGCGATAAGTATGGATACAAGCGCTACTTCTTCTTGGAGGCCTTCGTGTCCTCCTCGGCAGCCGCGCGCTCAATAAGAGCGTTGAGCTTGTTCTCGGACATGCCCTCGGCCTGCGTGCGGTACATGTTGCGCAGGGGACGAATACGAACGAAGTCGTAGATAAAGTCACCCAGAATGATGACATAGGACAAAACGATGCCGACCATCTGGACGGGACTGGACACCGTGCCGCCGGGAGCGAAGTAGAACGAAGCCCAAATTGCCACGACGAGCACCATGCCGATGGCAAGCACGGCCCACCAGATACGACGGCGCTTGGTGTAGTCCTCATCCTGCTTGAGAAGGATATTCGACACCGTGTAGATGCGATCCTCGCGGGCGCGCTGCTTAGCCTTGCGAGCGCGCTTCTCCTCTTTAGAGAGGCCCTCGAGGTTCTCGCCCTTCTCGAGCTCTTTGCGGCGAGCTTTAGACGAAGCTGGCACGACGCGAACGGAGCTCGCTGCCTGACGGGCGGGCTTAGCAGATGCGGCGGACTTGCGCGCAACCCCGGTAACTTCGTGGGATTGCGTGCGCTTGTTCGTGGCGCTACGGGTACTCACTTATGCGTTCTCCTTCATACTTGTGAACTGGGAGCCCGTGATGATCTGGAAGGCCTCGCGATAGCGCTCGGACGTGCCATCGATGACCTCGGCGGGCAGGTGCGGGATCTCCCCCGTCATATCCCAGCTGGCTTTGAGCCAATTGCGGACGAATTGTTTGTCGTAGCTGGGCTGAATCTTGCCCTCCTCGTAGCTGGCGGCAGGCCAGAAACGGCTGGAGTCGGGCGTGAGGCACTCGTCGATCAGCGTGACCTTGCCATCGATGACACCAAACTCAAACTTAGTGTCGGCAATGATGATGCCACGGGTCGCTGCATACTCGGCGGCAGCCTTGTAGATCTTGAGGGAAAGGTCGCGAATCTGCGTGGCGATGTCCTCGCCCACGATCTCGCAGCAACGCTCGAACGAGATGTTCTCGTCGTGGTCACCGATCTCGGCCTTCGTGGACGGCGTGAACAGCGGCTCGGGGAGCTTGGAGGCCTCGGTTAGACCCTCAGGCAGCTGGATGCCGCAGACGGTGCCGTTCTCGTCATAGGTCTTCTTGCCCGAACCGGTCAGATAGCCGCGGACGATGCACTCGATAGGAATTGTCTGGGCCTTCTTGACCAGCATGGCGCGGCCTGCGAGGTAGTCACGATACTCGGCAAACTCCTCGGGGAAATCCGCCGGGTCGATGGAAACGAGATGGTTGGGGACGATGTCGGCAAACTTATCAAACCAGAATGCCGAGATGCGATTGAGCACCTCTCCCTTAAACGGAATCTCGTCGGGAAGAATGAAGTCGAACGCAGAAATGCGGTCGGTGGCGACCATCAGCAGGTTTTCACCGGCATCGTAAATATCACGAACCTTGCCACGGGAATCCGGACGACGCTCCATCGTTGTCACGTGAGTCACTCCTTACCTAAATACGACTGAAATGCGGGCTCTTTCCCGCATGTTTTCGCAAACTCGGAGCGGCAGGGACGCGGCCCCTCCTTCACCGAATAGCGAAAAGCTAGTGCTCCATTGTAGTAGATGCCGCGTCTGCCGTGTGCTCGCGGGGCAGATGAATTGTAAAAGTCGTACCCTTTCCAAGCTCCGACTCCACGGATATGTATCCATGGTGACGCTCGACGATCTGCTTGGTCACGGCGAGGCCAACGCCCAGGCCGCCAGCTTCGCGGGCGCGGCTGGCATCGGCGCGCCAAAAACGACCGAAGATGCGCGACAGATCGTCCTTGGCGATACCGATGCCCGTATCCGAAACCGCGATATCGACGTGCTTGCGGTCGCTGAGCACCGACACCACGACCCAACCCCCCTCGGGGGTGTAACGCATGGCGTTGCTCATGAGGTTAATAACGCATTGCGTGATCATGTCGGGATCTGCCTCGACAACGTCATCGTGGCCCTGCGTCTCATCCGCAAAGCGCAAACGCAGGTCACGGTCGGCAAACAGGCGCTCCTGGCCATTCACAATCGAACGCACAAACGGCACCATATCCACCGGCTCCAGGTTGAGCGGCGCGGTACTGTTTTCCATGCGCGACAGGTCGAGCATCTGCTGCACCAGACGGGCCAGACGACGCGTCTCGGATGCGACTGTCTCCAGGTGTTCGTCGTCGGTGGGATACACACCGTCTTGCATGGCCTCGACCGTTGCAAGCATGGCCATGAGCGGCGTGCGCAGCTCGTGAGCAACATCAGAGGTCAGGCGCTTCTCGTGCTTCATATCCTTTTCGAGTGAGGTGGCCATCTCGTCGAAGGTCTCTCCCAGCTGATCGATCTCATCATCGCCGCGCAAGCCCGTACGAGCGGACAGGTCTCCATCGCGAATCTGCTTGGCGGTGCTGGTAATACGATGAATCGGCTTGGTGAGCATGCGCGACATGAGCGCTCCGATAACGACCGAGATGCAGACGGCCACAACCGCGGCAAGGGCCATGGCGTTAAAGGTCTTCTCTCTGAATGCTGAGTCTGCCTTGGTGAGCAGGGCATCGGAGCCAATCGCCCACAATTTGACCTGACCCACGTGCTCGCCGGAGGACGTCACGATCTCAACGTTGGCAACACTATTGGAATCGGTGGGAGCAGACGAGACTGGGCTGTGCGATGCCTTCTTTCCGCTCGTACCGTCGGTCGTCGCCTGATTTTCGCGCACATCGGCAGTAGCGCTTGCCGAGGGCCACGAGTCGTCGTAGACGATGACGCCCTTTTTATTGACAACCTGCATGCCAAGATCGTCGGACACCAAGCTCGATGTCGCGACCGCACGCAACTCCCCCGCGGTCCAATTGCCGTTTTCCTCGTACGACGTCGCAAGCTTTTCGGCTGCGGAATTGGCGATTTCGACAATATTGGAGCGCGTGTAATCCGTAAAAACCGTGCCCCACACAACAGAGACAACGCCCACCAGCACCAGTACCGTCATGAGCGATGTCAGGGCAAAAGCCAGGGCCATGCGCGAGGGATAGCTCATCGTTGGCCGTGAATCGGAACGAGGCGTGTTCCAACTAGCCTTGGAACCCGCCTCGTTCTCCTGCTTATGCTTTTGCCCGATTTCAAAGCGCGCAGGTGTCATATGTGATTTCCTTTATTTTTCGTCCGACTTATCGGTCTTGGTCGGAGCCTCGAAGCGGTAGCCGACACCGTGGACGGTGTAAAGCCACTTGGGCTTCTTGGGGTCGTCGCCCAGCTTGGCGCGAAGGTTCTTCACGTGGCTGTCGATGGTGCGCTCGTAACCCTCAAAGTCGTAGCCGAGCACTTTCTCGACCAACTCCATGCGGTTGTAGACGCGGCCGGGGTGACGGGCAAGCGTGGTGAGCAGCTTGAATTCGGAAGCCGTCAGGTCGACTTCCTTGCCCTCGACCAAAATCTTGTGGCCCGAGATGTCAATGACCAGATCGCCAAAGTCGAGCACCTCGACGGCCGGCTCATCGGCCTGGTGGGCACGGCGGAACAAGGCGCGTACGCGCGCGACAAGCTCGCGCGGCGAGAACGGCTTGATCAGGTAGTCGTCGGCTCCGAGCTCGAGGCCGATAATACGGTCC
This sequence comes from uncultured Collinsella sp., assembly GCA_905198355.1. Taxonomy (GTDB): domain Bacteria; phylum Actinomycetota; class Coriobacteriia; order Coriobacteriales; family Coriobacteriaceae; genus Collinsella. The sequence continues at coordinate 6,735 of CAJKCG010000015.1, forward strand.
TCGATCTCGCCCTTGGCCGTCAGCATAATGATGGGGACATCCGAGGTGTCGCGAATGGTGCGGCAAACGCGCTCGCCGGGAATCTTGGGGAGCATGAGGTCGAGCACAACCAGGTCGAACTGATGCTTCTCGAACTCCTCGATAGCGGACTGGCCGTCGCCCACGCCCACAACCCAATAGCCCTCGCGCTCGAGATAGGCAGCGACAGCGTCACGGATTGCCTTCTCATCCTCGACCAGCAGAATCTTTTTTGCATCTGAAGCCATAACACGGCCCCCCTGTCTCAATTAGCTAAGAACAAGCTCATTTTAACGCACCTGAGCCCACCGGGTATCGCATGGGTGCGACAGCTCGGCGGGCGGTACTCATAGTCACAACGCGTTTATTCCCCTGTCGACGCCTTTTTAACCCCTCGAAGACTAAAGAGAGAACAGGCGAGCGGTAACCGTCTCGGGAATTCCCTGGCTGTTACGCACCGTTGCGTACGTTAAGAACGAGTTCGATTTACCCGCCGTAGCAGGATAATCGCCATACTCCAAGGCTCGGTCGGGCGACAGAAGCGAGCCGTAGGTCTTGGCCGAAGTGTCAATCAAAAAATGCGACGCCTGAACTTTAACCAGGTATTTATTTTTCCTTCCCGCAGCGCACGCGAGCGGCTCACGCGAAAGGAAGAGGTACGGCCCACCCTCGTTACCGATATAGGTGCCCATATTGCCCAGGCTACCCACACCGCTATACGTCGCCTCAATGGAGAACACGAAGGTGTCGCCCATATACACGGCCTCGAAAGGCGAAACCGACGAAGGAAGCACCAGCTGAGCTCGCTTCGTGTTGTTGCCGTCAGTCAGGTCGATCGCCGTCATACCGTAATAGACGCCCTCATCATTGTGCACGCGGGGCGAGATGGTCAGGATGCCGTCGCTCACACGCGGGGCGGATGCGAAGCGGCCCGTCGATTTCCAAATAGTCTCAGGCTTGGACTCGCTGGGCGACTGACGGTAGCAGTACGAATCGTTACTCGTCTTGCTGCCGCCGGACGAGGGCATCTTATACCAGATGACCGACGACCCATACGCTGTGAAGAGCGGCGGATCGTAGTTTTCGCCACCGCGATCGAGCTCGACAGCGTTGCCGGTAAGGGAGGAGCCTGCAAGGTTTTGCGCATAGAGTTTCCAAGACGCATTGGCAAAGTTCATCTCGACCCACGCGAACACGCCATCACCCGCGCGAACGTCGTAAAACGCATAACCGGTTCCCTCAACGGGATCCTCGATAAGTGTGGTAAGCGAGCCATCGCCCAGGTTGAGCACACCAAGCGTATTGGCATGCAGGGCAGAAGCAGGCGCCATCATCGCGGCAGCGTAGTCGCCATCACAGTAGTACAGCAGCGTGCCCAGCGGCAGCGTCCACGAGGCCGTGGGCTCAAGATCGATATCAACAGCTTCGTACTCATCAGTGATCGAGACAATCTTCGAATCGTCCTTGATAACCTGCGGCTCGCCGGCGGCATCGTCGCTGGTGCCCGTTTTTTTCGAGCAACCGGCAAGCACCGTGGCAGCGCCCGCGGCAGCACCGCCGAGCACAAAGCCACGGCGCGATATTCCATTCTTGATGTGGTCGGCGATACCCATTAGGCGATCTCGGCGCGAGCGGCCTCGATAGCGCGCGTAAGCTGATCGGCGCAAGAGGTCTTTTTCATACCGCAGGTATTACCGGCGAGAACCTCGATTACGCGATCGGCAGGAACACCCTCGACCAGCTTGGAGATTGCCTTGAGATTGCCGTCACAGCCGCCGGTAAACTCAACGCCCACCACCTTGTTGCCGTCATCAGAAAGATCAAGGTGGATATTGCGAGCGCATACGCCCTGAGGCTTGTAATCAAAACTAATCATTGCGTTCCCCTCTCGTAAAGCAATTTCAGACGTCTATTATCCCCGTCCGAACCGATAAAGTATCGCGGGCACCGATTCAACATTCCCCAATGCGCAAACCAGCGGCAGCAATACTAGCAATCCGCTTCCCGAGCGTGGACTTTTCGTTTCTCTTGATACATGTTGTGGTCAGCGATGTGGTAAATCTCGGTCAGTGTATAACCGGGTGCCTCTGCCGTCGCGACGCCAAACGACGCACTGACTGTCAGCACCTCATCGCTCGCAGCAGCAAGGCTGAGGCGAAGATCTTGCACTACTTCACATGCGGATTCGCGATCGGTGTGAGGGCAAATCAGCAAGAACTCGTCGCCACCAATGCGCATAGGCACAAACTTCTCGCCTGCCGTTCGCCTCAATACAGACGCTGTACGCCGTAGCAGCTCATCGCCCATTTCGTGACCGCAGAGATCGTTGGTACGCTTGAGGAAATTGCAGTCCATCATGATCACACTCACGGGCAGGGACTCGTTCACCAGGTCGTCGCCAAGGGACTCAAGGTAATTTCTATTGCGAAGTCCCGTCAGCTTATCCTGGAAAGAAAGCTCCTCGGCGCGCTTTGTCATCGAGATGTTATGCGTCGCCACGACGACCGACTCCAGTCGACCCTGCTCATCGCGGCGCTGTGGAACAACCTGCAGCGAATACCACGTGCCTCGGCAGTCTCGTACCTCGGCATCCAAGTACGGCACGCCCTCCATACGATCCTGAAGCGTCTTTATATCTAAGAGCTCCATGACCGCCTCGCGACTTTCGGGGCTCACAATGTCTCGGCAAACCGTTGCAAAAAAGTCATATGCCTCGGTGTGCTCGGCAAATATCTTCGCCACCGATGGCGATATGTTAATCCCCTCGATCTCGAGCGTGTCGAGATGCAACAGGAGGGTCGACTCATACGTGGAACTGATGGCATTGATGATGCCGAGCTGCTTGTCCTTTTCGGCCAAATTGCGACGATCGGCGACGATACGCACCAACAGCACTACAACCAAAAACACCAGGAACGCCAGCACGCCGACAGCGATAAATGAAATCCTGCCCGACATGACCTCAGATTTGGGATAGAGCGCAAACAGGCGATAGCCCTCATACGCCGCACGCACGGCATACCAGGTACTTCCCCGATATTCGACACGTGTTAGACCTTCGTCTTTCCAATCAATTCCGCTATCGGCAAGAAGCCGGGCGAGAGCTATATCGACGGTCGAATCGTTTGAAGAAACGATTTGCGCATCGCGCATCACGAACACCGTTGGGCTCTGATGGAATGTGTTGTTCACGAGCACGTCGGCGATCGTATACGAATAATCATCGGCGGGCTCGGGCGCAAGCGATCGATACCCCAGCGCTACGCCATCACCGTACGGAACAACACTCACGGCAAAGTCGACATCTCGACGCTCAACGACCGTCGAGTAGGACACCTTGGAGCCTCGATACATCGATGCGACCGACGAACAGGCAAGCTCCTCTCGCCACAGCATCAGCGGATCGCGACCGTCGATATCGTAATGAGCGGTCATATGGCCGTCGGCGTCCATGACCAACATTCCCGAAAGGTGCTCGGAATGGACGTACTCCTCGACACGATCATCGTTGACTTCAACGCGATCAGGCGGCAAGAACGTCGAAAACGACTCGAGCGCGGCATCCAAATTGTGCGTCGCCTCGGTTTTTCTTCCCTGTTCATATCGGTCATATTTTTCGCAGGCGTTTTTTAAAAACACCATGGTTTCCTGGCCAAATCCAAGCGTTTTATCGAGGCAGCAGTGCGTGCCGACCACGTATAGCAGACCCAACAAGACAACGCTGGCCACAACGCAGATAGCTGCGGCGACTAATGCCTTTCGGCGCAAGCGGCGCTCATCATTTGTCATGATTCCGCTCCTTGCCCGTCCGTCGTCGCCCCTGCCTTGTACTTGCCCACAATGCGCTCAATCGTGCCATCTCGATCCATCTCGAACAGCACGGTATTGAGGTTTTTGACGTACTCCCCCTCATAGCCGTCCTTAAACGCGACGCCAAGGTCAACCGTCATAACGTTGTCGGCAAGCACACGATAAACACCGGGATACTGCGCGACGAGCCGGTCGAGCGATTGGACGTCCGCCATCCAACAGTCAACATACCCCTTTACGAGGGCGGCTTTGCAGAGTTCGGCGGAGCCATATGATTTGATATGCACGTCCGACGAGATTTCCAGATCGCCTGCAAGCAATCGGCGTTCACTCACCGAACCCGCAATCACCGCAACGGTCTTGCTGCCATCGAGATACGCCAAACCCTTGATACCACTCGTTTTCTTGGCGGCAACCGAGACTGTCACGGTCAGATACGGCTCAGTCCAGTAATAATCGTCTTCGCGATAATTGGGCGAATAGTCGCACCACAGACAATCGATATCGCCGTTTTTGAGCAGGCGATCGCGATCATTCCAAGATATGTCAACAAATTGCGGTTTGATTCCAGCACGCTTGCAGGCCTCGCGGGCGATATCGATATCGATACCGGCGTAGTCGCCTGTGGTATCGACATACACATAGGGATCGTTACCCGTAACGCCGATTTTGAGCACCGGGAGATCCTTGTCGGCTTCACTCGAGGAGGAAGAACCGCTTCGAACGGTATACGTCAGGGCGCCCGCACAGACGGCAACAAGGAGTATGAGCACGGACGAGACAATGGTGGCTCGCTTGATACGTCTGGGCACGCGCCTCTTTTCATCGAAACAGCAGTAGGGTTCATTTTATTACCGTGAGCCGATACAGCAGCGAAAAAAAGCGCCTCGCCCAAAACGGGCAAGGCGCCAATGGTTGAAATGCATCCGCAGGCGGTCGAATTAGGTCAACCTTACTCGAAGCTCAGCTGCTCCAGACACACGGGATAAAGCCTTTAACGGAAAAGCCCCATTGGTAAGACGAGTTACTAACGGGGCTTGGACTGGGCTGTCGTACTTAAACGAGCGGGGTACCTTAACGCTCGAAACGTTTACGCATAAGAGCGAAGGTGATCAGCGCAACGCCCGCGACAGTAGCAATAAAGGCGACGGCAGGGGCCTGATCGCCCGTATTGGCGAGCGCACCCTTAGCGGTCTTAGTAGACTTTTTGGTCACCTTGGTCGTCGTCTGCTGACCAGGCTGCGTAGGCTGGACCGGCTCACCCTTGACCTCCTCGCCCGTCACCACGTACGTCGAGAAGTGGCTCGTGCGGAAGCAGAGATAATCGCCTTCGGTCCACGTATCCATGACTTGGGTAGTGCCATCTTCGGCAACATAGAGCACCTTGAGATTAGCGAGAGCCTTCATGGCTGCGGTCATCTTGACACGAACGATGAAGGACATGCCATCGAAGTCCTCGATAACCTCACCATTCTTGAGAAGCTTGATATCGAGCTTCTCGGCAACCTTGGTAGCCCCCTGCTCAAGGCCGGAAATCGTAGCATTGGCGGCATCGGTAAGATCCGTCGGTTCCTCGACCACAAGAGAGATGCTGTTGTTCCGAGCAATGCCGGCAGCGACATTGTTCTCGGCGCTTACGCTAACGTCCGTTCCGTTGCTACCCGCAACGCCCGCAATGGTCTTTGCCGCTACGGTAACGGCGCAGGTCGCGGTTTTGTCGCCACAGGTGGCGGTAATCGTGACGGTGCCGGCCTTAAGCGGCGTCACGACGCCGTCTTTAACCGTAGCGATCGACGAATCGCTGGAGGTCCAGCTCACGGTCATATCGTCTGCATCTGCAGGAGTCACCGTTGCGGAGAGCTTTGCGGAGGCGTCGCCTACGGTAAAGGAAAGGCTCGTCTTGTTGAGCTCAACCTTCTGGGCGGGATTGGTCACGCTCACCGAAACGGTCTGGGAGAGCGACCCCGCGGTGATGACGAATGAACCGGAACCAGTCTTGAGGGCAGTGACGGTGTAGGAGCCATCGCCGTTGTCGACAACCTTAAATGCCTTCGAGGCACCCGTGTCATCCAGAGCGAGCTTGGTCTCGTCGACCTCACCTGCCAAGGCTCCGGCAAGAGAGGCTTTTATGGTACCTTCTTCACCCTTCGCAAGGTTGAGGGAGGACTGATCGACTGTAAGACTCGTTACGGGATTAGAGACGGTCACCGCGCAATCCTGAGAATAGGTGCCATCTTCGGTCGAAGCAGTGATGGTTGCGGCGCCCTTGGAAACAGACGTCACTTTGCCGGTTTGATCGACCGTAGCGACGCTCTCGTTACTGGACTTCCAGACAACCGTCTGGTCAGCCTCCGCGGGAACGACCGTTGCCTTAAGCTGCTCGGTTGCAGCGCCCACAAGCGTGACCTTCTGCTTATCGAGTGTGATACCCGTTGCAGGTTGAATAACCGTCACCTTGCACGTGGCGCTATACTCGCCGTCGTCAGTGGTAACGGTGATCGTGGCAGCACCGGCCTTGACCGGGGTCACGACGCCGTCCGCAACCGTGGCGACCTCCGGGTCGCTCGAAGACCAGGACACATTCTTATTCGTTGCATTGTTGGGCTCAACCGTTGCGGTCAACGTCGAGGGCTCGCCGCCCACAGCAAGCTTAAGATTCGACGCGCTGAGACTGACGCTCGAGACCCTTACGACCGGAGTGGTTACCGTAATCGCATCTGTGGTTGCTGAAACGCCATCAACCGTTGCCGTGATGCTTGCGGTGCCGTCGCCAACAGCAGCGACGAGGCCGTTGGCGTCAACGGTAAGGACGCTCTCGTTAGAAGAGGACCAGACAACCCGGCCGGCCTTATCGTCAGGAGAAACCTTTGCCTTCAGCTGCTGGGTCGCACCTTTGTCCATAGAGGTGGCATAGCCATCTGCAATGGAAACCGTTGTTTTTGAAGGTTCTTCGCCGGAGCCCACAACGTGAACCACCAGCGTGTCGCAGAGTAGGCCCCCATTATCTGGGTCACCGAGATAGACATCAACCGTTGCGGTGCCACGCCCAACCGCAGATACCACATAGCCCGCGCTGGCTTGATCCAGTGCGCCCTGGGTAACCCGTGCAACATTCTCATCGCTTGACTTAAAGCAATAGTAGTCGAGATGGGGATAATCTTTTAGGAAGTTGATCGCATCAGCGCTCATCACGGTACCATGATAATCTCGCCGCGCACAATCGAGGACACGAGAACCCTCATAGGATGGATTGTAATCGGTAGACAGTGTTATCTCTTTTGACTCAAGGAACTTAATTGAAGGTTTTTCGGCAGGGAGCGCGACCACCCTGATAGTACCGGTATGCTCCTGCCCGAACGGATCAGTAGCGACAATCGTCGCGACGCCCACTTTTTTGGCCCAAACGATCCCGTATTCGTCAATTGAAATTACGCCGTCGCCATCTTTGATTGTGTACTTGAACTCTCGCGAAGAATAGCTCTCTCGGCAAACCTGTCCGACGGGATTCAGTTGAATACTAATCAGATCGGCCGCCCCAACCCAAGCATGGGAGCCGACAGCCATAGTGCCGCTCAAGTTTTCCTCTACATAAGCAGGATTCTGCTTATGCCACGAAGCGTCGCAAAGTTTTTTCGTCTGGAGATCACCCTGGAAATAGTTCAGTCTTACCTCTACTTCATTTCCATCTTTTCCACAAGGTGCTATGCGGATCGGTGCCTTCTTTTGGTAGCCGTCCTTGTCATAAGACACAGCTCCATTCAAGCTCACCGAAGTAATGAATTTTGAGCCTGACCAGTCATTTCTAGTGCTATCAATATCAAATACCGTCGGCTCCTCGCTAGGGCGCTCAAAGGCAAACAAGATATAGCCCGAAGCATCACCGCAGTGCGCCTCGCCACAAACCGAGCAGTTATCCGTGTAATAGATTGCTGCACTCGAAGACGATGTTTCGTTAGAACCACTTATGTATTTAACAGCCGTCACCGGATTGAGTTTTTCGGCCAAGCTAATCTCAAGATACCCTTCGGTGCTGTAGTCACCGTAATTAAACGTGACGGTAATCCTCAGCTTTCCATCGCCGACGGTCTTAGGATTCAATACATAAGACCACTGACCAGAATCACTATAAGACAAAGAGATATTGTCTCGGTCATCATCGGAAACCGTGACCTTATAGTTCTTCTTATCTTGAGCAGCAGAACCCAGCTGTTCCCAAGGGACATTTCCTTGCAGCCAGAAGTCCAAACTTCCCGACAGTCTCTGCCCAACGGCTACTGAGCCGTTTTCGAAAAGACTGTGCTGATTACTATAGACGTAAACGTTCCCACTCTGCACCTCAGACGCCACAGCCGTCGAAGGCGACGCCATATCTGCAATTGACGCAGCAGCTAAAGCCAAGCAGAACGCAGCGGCTATCCTCCAAAATCCTTTTCTCATTCCCCTAAGTCCAATCTCTCGTGAAAATGCAGTATTCTCCCACACATTAAAATTGACTTAAGGATCCCCCCCCCCCGACTGAGACTGGCAAGCTAGTGTTTGTCGGAAGAGTCAAATTATCGGCAAGCGACATTCCCGCATTAAAAATCACCCGTTGTAATGTAGCTTTTCCAAGCACTCTCACGCAAAAGCCCCGTTGGCAAAACGAGTTACCAACGGGGCTTGAGCTGGAAAGCTGTACTTCAAAGGGGGGTCAAAAGGAAACTGAAAGGTTTAACTTCGTCCCCAATCGATCAGTTAGAACTCGAGCCGCTCCAGACGATCGAAGACCGTGTCGATGCGGGTGAGGAAGTCCCACGGATCAAAGATCTCGTCGAGCTTCTCCTGGCTGACGGTGCAGCGCGGGTCGGCCTCGAGACGCTCCTTAAAGGTGGGGCCGGAGACACAATCCTGTACCTCCTGCCAGGTGGCCATGGCATTTTCCTGCACGATAGCGTAGGCGTCCTCGCGGGTGATGCCCGTGTCGACGAGGGCCAGCAGGACCTTGGAGGAGAAGATGAGGCCGCGAGTCTTGTTGAGATTGGCCATCATGCGGGCCGGATACAGCTGCAGGCCGTCGATAACGCGAATGAGGCACTGGAACATATGGTCAAGCGCGATGAAGCTATCGGCCTGGGCGACACGCTCGGCGGAAGAGTGCGAAATGTCGCGCTCGTGCCACAGGGCGACGTTGTCGAAGGCGACCTGGGCGTTGGACTTCACGACGCGCGACAGACCGCAGACCTTCTCCATGGTGATGGGGTTGCGCTTGTGCGGCATGGCGGAGCTGCCCTTTTGGCCCTTGCGGAAGGGCTCCTCGGCCTCGAGTGTATCGGTCTTCTGCAGGTTGCGGACCTCGGTCGCGATGCGCTCGCAGGTGGCCGCTGTAGTGGCAAGCACGCCGGCAAGATAGGCGTGGTGATCGCGGCTGATGACCTGCGTGGACAGCGGGTCGTGAACCAGACCCAGGTGCTCACAGACGTACTCCTCGACGAACGGCTCGATGGAGCTGTAGGTGCCGACGGCACCGGAGATGGCACCGAAGGCAACGTTCTTGCGAGCATCCTCAAGACGATCAAGGTCGCGCTTGAGTTCCCATGCCCAAGAGCCAAACTTCATGCCGAAGGTCATCGGCTCAGCGTGGATGCCATGGGTGCGTCCGGCGCAGAGCGTATTGCGCTCCTCGAAGGCGCGGCGCTTGCAGATCACGCCGAGCTTCTTGACGTCCTCGATAATCAGGTCACACGCCTGAGTAAGCTGATAGCACAGAGCAGTATCACCCAGGTCGGAGCTGGTCATACCGTAGTGAACCCAGCGACTAGGCTTGGGCTCGCCCTCGGGAACATCGGCGTCGATATATTCCTTCATGTTGGTCAGGAAGGCGATGACATCGTGGCGCGTGACCTCCTCGATCTCATCGACCTTCGCCTTCTCAAAGTTGGCATGGTCGCGGATCCACTGGGCTTCGTCTTTAGAAATGCCGATCTTGCCGAGCTCCGCCTGGGCCTCGCAGGCCAGAACCTCGATCTCCTGCCAAATGGCATACTTGTTCTCGAGGGAGAAGATATGTCCCATCTCCGGGCGGGTATAGCGATCGATCATAGCGGCTCCTTTTTGGTTATTGGCACGTTGGTCGTAACTCAACCATTGTACCGTGCGCGGGTGCGAGTATGGGCAGCAGGCATTAACCTAACATTTTGGAATTGGAGCGGGCAACGGGACGTCCGCGTATTTGCTTCGCAAATCCGCACCGGCTGCGGTCGCCTATCGGCGACCTTGCCTGCTCGCTATAAACGCTTCGCGTTTATTTAACGCTCGCACCCTGTCGGGTTCGAGTCCCGGCACTTTATTGAAGAAGGCACAGTAACGAAACGTTACCGTGCCTGAAATTCGAATGGAGCGGGCAACGGGACTCGAACCCGCGAGTGTCAGCTTGGGAAGCTGATGCCTTACCACTTGGCGATGCCCGCATATGTGGGGGATAGTATAACGCGGTTGTCTTGTTCGATACAAGGGTGGCGATGCTTGTTTTAGCTGTGGAGATTCGTTTGAAAATCGCGTCAATTGTGGAGACGAGGACCTTTGACTTCCTGTTCACCTTATCTTCTACCTGCGCTTTTGCTTGATTGTTGTATTTGAGCTCAATTTGTCAGGAATTGGGCAAGCTTTTGGTCAGGCTCCGGTACTTACCCGCATGAACCTCGGGGGTAGCCTCATCCTACGCGTCGCAGCCTCCCCGTGCGGCGCACGAGGGATAAGGAGCAGCCATGTCCAACGCACCCACGCACTCTGTCCACAGCGCAATCGCAACAGGTCCGCTGCTCCTGCTCCTCTTCCTGCTTTTCGGCTGCCTGGCACCGGGAGCCGCATTTGCCGTCGATGGCTACGACCAGCTCGGCTTCCGCACTATCAGCGATAATTGTGGGCCCTTCTTTATCGGCAAGTATGAAGCTCAAGACGCCTCGATTGCCTACTGCATGAACCAGGAGCGTCCCGGCCCCACCAAGCCGGGCGGCCCATGGCTCAACTTTGATCAAGGCTGGGTGTGGCTCGACGACGAGTTCGCAGCAATCGTTTGTCACGGATATCCTACCGCCGCGTCGTTTGGCGGTTACCATCTTTCACCCGATCGCGCCCGCGCCGCCACCCAGCTTGCCGTATGGATGCTCAACGGCACTACCCATGTCGACGGCACCTACTCCTACACGACCGCTCAGGGCAAAACCAAGAGCGGGCACTTTACCGCCGACAATGAAGTCGTGGCGGCTGCGCGGTGGCTCCACGACAGCGCAAAATCAGGAAGCATCAAAGCCGCTCCGCACCGCGCGCGGCGCTATCTAGGAACCGTATCGGGCGGCAGCAGACGTCAAGACATGCTCTATGTACTGCCAGCGGTCTCTGTTTCCTTCCAAAAGCAGTCTGCGAACACTGTTATTACCAGCGGAAACAATACCTATCAGTTTACCGGGGCAACATTCGATATTTTTGAGAGCGCCAGCGACGCATGTGTCGGCACCATCCAGATGGACGGCAACGGTCGAGCACAGGCAACACTCCTACCCAACACGGCATACTACCTAGTTGAAACGAAGGCGCCGGCCGGCTATGTCCCCCGCCCCGATCGCGTTGCCTTTACCACGGGGAATGACGGCGGGCAGGTCGCCATCGATGAACAACCCGGCGCCATCACCCTGCATGTCGTAAAACTCGATGCCGCGACGAATGCCGGCCCCCAGGTGGGATCTTCACTCGCAGGAGCAGAGTTCACGTGTGTGTCGCAATCAACCCCTGGATGGTCGCAAATTCTCACGACTGACGAAAGCGGTCGGGCCACCCTCACCGATGTCCCCCTGGGAACCTTTACCATCTATGAATCGAAGGCGCCCGAGGGCTATTTGCCCTCCGGTGACAGTTGGTCTTACACCGTTGGAGCCGACCAACTCGGCGATTCAGGCGTGGTCGAGATCGAATCTCGCGTTTCCGATATCCCCATTGCGTTTGACCTTGAGATTTCAAAATTCAAGGACTACGGCAATAGCGATCAATCCGGCCTGGAGCAGCCGGCAGGAGATGTTGTCTTTGAGGTTGTCAGTAACAGCTCTCAGCAGGTTGTTGGCACACTGACCACAAACATCTATGGCTTTGCCTCCACCAAAGATCAGCCCGAAGCATGGTTTGGCGCAGGCAAGCGACCCGCCGGTGTCCACGGAGCCATCCCATACGACCGCGCCGGCTACACGGTTCGTGAGGTTCCGGAAACCGTCCCAGAGGGTTTTAAACGTGCAGGGGAATGGACCGTCGAGGCCAATCAGATTTCCGACGGCGCCGAGCTTCAATATATCGTGGACAACCACGCTCTGTCGACGCATCTCCAGATTGTAAAACGCGATGCCCAAACAGGCGCTTCTGTTCCCCTAGCCGGATTCACCTTCCAACTCCTCGACAGCAATCACAAACCTGTCTCACAAACTTGCTGGCATCCAGCACATAACGTAATGGACACCTTTACGACTGACGCGACCGGGACCGTCACACTGCCCGAATCGCTCGTGCCGGGCACCTATTATGTACGCGAAACCTCGGCCAAAGAGCCCTATCTTGTCGGCAAAGAGATCGAGGTAAACATACCCGCCGACATGAACCTAACGCCCGTTGCAATCGCCTCGTATTATGACCACGCCGCGACCGGAAACATCAGGATCGTTAAAACCGATGTCGTAGACGGCAGCAGCCTCGCGGGCGCCATCTTTGAGATCCGTGCCTCGGGTGATATCGTGCGCCCCGACGGTAGCATTGCCGCGCTCGACGGTGAGACTGTCGCTACCGTCACAACGGATGAAACTGGAGAAGCACGCGCGGACGACCTCCCGCTGGGATCTGGCACCGCACGCTACGAGGTTGTCGAGACTCAAGCGCCGGCAGGCTTCTTACTCGACCGGACGCCCCATATCGTAGACCTCGCTTATGCCGACCAGAAAACACCCGTTGTAGAAGCACGGCTTAACGTATCCGACAATTACACCAAGGTTGATATCTCCAAGGTCGATGCAAGCGGAGAGCAGGAAGTGAAAGGCGCACAACTCACCTTATATGGTCCCGATAAAACCGAAATAGACTCCTGGACCTCATCCGACAAGCCGCACCGCGTCGAACATCTTGCACCCGGCACCTACTCGTTGCGCGAAATGATGTCTCCGCGGACCTATGACCTTGCCGAGGAGATAACGTTTGAAATAAAGGATACGGGAGAAGTCCAATCCGTCGCGATGAAGGATGCGCCCATCGAGATCAAAGGACAGGTCGACAAGCGTCAGGAGCTTGTCCAACCTATCGGGAAGGGTCTGCTGGCCAACGGCGATGGTAAAAATCGCGCCGCAACGCAAACCAATACGGACGGTCTTTTCTCCTATACCATCGACGCTCGAAACGATTCAGCTACCTGGGTTGATGAGTTCACAATTACCGATGATCTTGAGTGTGCCGAGGACGATACGGCGAGATTCGTCTCAATCGAAACCCCCGTCGCCATCGGCGACCTCAACGGTCTGTGCAACGTGTGGTATCGCACGACGCCGTTGGACTCGACAGACGTCGATGAGCCGGCAAACGCGACGCTTGACGATGGGCACGAAAATCCTTGGCTTGAGTCCGACGAAGTAAAAGAGAGTCTGGGTGAAGATTGCCGCCTCGTCGATTACGACGGCTGGCACCTCTGGAAGGCGGATGTCTCGACCACGGAATCCGCCACACTCGAGGCGAAAGAACTCGACCTTGCATCCAATACCGTCGTAACGGGCATTCGCATTGAATACGGTGCGGTAGCCGCCGACTTTACGACTCGAAGCGATACGGATTCTTGGACCCGCGATGATCTCAAAGATGAGCACGACGACCTTGACGATGCCAAAGCAATCCTTGGCACAGATGCTCGGGGCGCAGTCGTGCACATGCAGGCAACGTCGGCTTACACACCCCAAACTGCACTCACCAACAGCGCACGCGTCGATCTTTGCCGCAACGGCGGCGGCGATAAACTTGAGTCACATGACGAGGACCGTGTCATTCAACGCTGTACCCTACCGCAGGACCTACCGGCAACAGGATCAGCTCCCATCGCCGCTTGCATCACCGCGCTCCTGACCTCGGGTGCCGCAGCCCTATGGTTCGCTCGCCTTAGGTCAATCCCAAAGAAGCGCTAGCGCGATGAAAAAGCGGGCGAGCCAGTCCCCCGGCTCGCCCGCTTTCAATCATTTAAATCGCTGTATCTACTCTGCAGACGAAGATCCACCATCAACGATTGCTTGCTCGGACTCAGGAATCCCATCGGCACCCGTGCTCTGTTCTTGCTCCACCTCTTCGCTGATTGCGGAGGCGGGGGTCGAGCCCTTCGCGCCCACGATATAGGCGGCTCCAAACCCCAACGCAATGGCAATCAAGGTCAAAATCACGTAGACAGGCCAATGGCGCTTAATATACGAAAACACGTTGACTCCTTAGAGCTCCGTCTACGAACGGCGGATAACCTCGGTCACGACCTCGGATACCGTGGCAATGTTCGTCGGGTTGACATTGTGGGGCAGGTCGTCCTCGGTACGAGCACAAGCCAGGCGCGTGCCGTCCACGCCGGCGATGGTGAGGGCTCGGCGGCTCGCCTCGAGCGCGGCATAGGCATCGGTCTTGGCATAGGGCATCTCGAGCGCGCCACAATCGACATGGAACGACTTGCACACCTTGCTGACCAGGTTCATGATGCGGCGATCGCCCTTGAGCAGCTGCTGTTCGCCCTCAACCGTCACCACCGAAAGCCTACCGGCGCCGACGGATTCAAGATTGATGAAGAATACGCCGCGGAGCTTATCGCGATGCGAAGCCAAGAAGGCCTTCACACCGGCGCCATCACAATCCGAGGCGCCCGTTGCCACAAACCAGATATCGTGACCGAGCAGCTCATCGTCACCCATAGAGGCAACAGCCGAGAGCATATCTTCGGAAGAAGCGCCGTCGGAAGACGTAGCGCCGCCCTTCCAGCCATCGTTATCGTCCTCGAAATTATCCCACGAACCGATGCCGCGACCGGACTTCTTGGCATCGTAATCGTCTTCGACGCCCAGCCAGTCACTCATGCTGTCCTGTTCGTTTTTCTTTTTACGACCGAACAGGCCGCCCAGGCCGCGCTTGCGAGACTTGGGTGCCGCCGGGGCGGGAGCCGAAATGGTCTCGATCGGCTGTGCGCCCGACGCAACGGGCCTAGGAGGCGCAACGGGTGCCGATGTGGGTTCGGGACCCTGAGCGGTAGCAAAGGGGTCGTTGACCTGTGCGGAGGGGTCGGGAAGGTCGAACAGCGACGTGCGAGACGCAACGTTTGCCTGCTTCATCGACGGCAGCGACGGATCGGGGACCGAAGCTAGCGGAGACGAGGAAGGTGCAGGCGACGGAGCCGACGCCGGATCGGGAACATTCACCTGCGGACGCGGTGATGCCTGGGAGGAAATCTGGGCCATAAGGGAATCGACCGTTTCGTCCTGGGTGGGAGCAACATCGGCAACCGTGGCACCGGAACCACTCGGGGTCGGCATGGTGAAAATCTGCGTGGAGTAAGGCCTCGACTCATCTGTCTCGGGAGCCTCGGAAACCGCAGGCACCTCCTCCTGCTCGACCTCGGTCGAATCACCTTGATCGGCTGCCGCGTATTGCTCTTCGTCACAGTTGACCTCGACGGGCTCGTGCCCGGCGACATCTTGGATTTCGGCAGCATCAATAGGCTCGTCATCGTCTGCCGCGTCGCCCTGCTCATCGGAAACAGGAAGGGGCTCGGCAATCGCGGTGCCTTGCTTTTCAAACGTTATCGTGGAATCGAACTGCGCGGCATCAAACGACATGGTGCTATCGACGTGCTGCTGAGCCTCAAAGGACGTCGTAGCTTCGGCGGCGTCGACAGGCACGGACTGCATAGCCTCGTTCTGCTCGAACTCTTGCGCCGCGCGCTCACGTGCCGCCTCGGCTGCCTGCTGCTGAGCGATAGCCTCCTGCTCGGCAGCCTCGCGTGCGGCAGCGCGCTTCCCCTCGAAATCGTCGACAAATTTCCTGCCCTTTGCAAGCGCACCCTTAAAGAAGTTGGAAGCGCTGGCGCCAATCGAAGAGAACGCGGATGCAATATCGGCATGGGGCGTTGCCGCGGGAATCTCGGCCGAGAAATCAGTATCGCTCTCGTAAGACACGCGCCTCGGCTGTTCAGCGTAATCGTCGTCAGGCTCGTCCGTAACGTCTTGCGTCGGCGCGGCGGGAGCCAAAATGTCCAGTCCTGCCGCGGGATCGATCGCGGACACCGCCTCGGGCTCGGCAACGGCAGCGGCAACCGCGGCAGACTCATCATCCACGGCGACAACGGGCGCAGATGCAGTCACGACGGGGGCAGGCTCGGGCTCAAACGTCGGCTCCTCGCCTTCCTCGTAATCGAGCGTGCAGGACTCGGGAAGCATTCCGAGCGCACGGATGGCATCCGAACCAAAGCGGATGTTGCCGGCGGCATTGCGATAGAGCCTGGGCTCGGGCTCGGCCGCGACAGGCTCCTCCGCCGGCTCGGCAGTGGGAACCTCGTCATTGAACTCTTCGGCCTGGACAGCCTGATTCTGATCCTCGGGCACGATGGCGCCAATCAGCGTCTCGTCGGCAGACGCACCCTCAAAGCCCTCGATCTGCTCGTCGAAAGCCTCGCCCTGTTCGGGCTCGGTCTGAGCGTCGGGAGCAATCGGCTGACCGAACTCGTCCTCGGCGTAGGTAGGCTCTTCATACTCGATGGTGTTGCCGTAGTCGTTTTGCTGTTGGGCCGCGGCATACTCCGCTGCTGCGCGCGCCATCTCCTCGGCACGACGCTTCTGCTCCCCAAAATAGGTATCGAACGGAACATCGTCGGGAAACTCGTTTTCGCCCTGGAAGGGAGCAACGTTGTCCATAACGCCGAGCATAGCGGCGACAGAAGACTTGTTGCACACTGCGCCGGACGTATAGGGAAGCACAAAACGGTTAGAAATGATGTTTGCCGCGTTGGCGAGCGCAACGAGGGAAGCGAGGATCGCGACAATCCACAGCAGAACCTTGAGCGCGCCGGGGAGCGGCAGGATACGCAAGATGGCAACGGCAGCAGGGGCAACCGTGGCAACGGGCAACAGCTTGGCGATGAGCGCACGATACGAAGCATAGGGCTCGCGGGCGAGCAGCTCAGCACGGGGAGAGTCGTAGTGTGCGACAACGACCACCGGGCGGTTGCGCGGAGACGCGAGCGGGCCCGAGGCCTTGTGGTAGGCGATGACATTTTGGCTCACGCCCGTCTTGCCCAGGCGCGAAACCACGGGGTGGCCCGTGCGCTCGAGCACGTAAAGAACGGCACCGACAATGGCCAGCAAGGTGCCGACCAAGCCGATGCCGCCGCCGATGCCCATCAGCAGGGCGCCGGCAAACGCAAGAATACCGGTAACGGCAAATGCCAACCTGCTGGGCGCCGGGGCATTGAACTCCTGAACCTCGGGATCAAAGCCGTGGTTGCGGAAGATCTGAGCGATATCCTCGGCAGCCAAGCGCTCTTCTTCGCTGCATGCCGGCGTGATGCCGGTGTTCTGCAGCAGGTGGTTAATATAGTTCTGGGTGTTCGCCATGTGCGCTCCACATCCATAATCCGACAAATAGGCCCAATGCATGCACATTAGAACCGTATATAGTCGAAAGTATACCCCGAGCGAGCGCAAACGACCGAATTCGGGCCATCTTAACGCCCCGAGCGGACAAGGATATAGCCTAATCTCCATATCGGACTAAAATCATGGCAGCAAACCACCTTCTCATGCGAGGACTCTATGACGGCAAGCGACGCGACCGCGACAATTAAAAAGGGGAATTCGGAGCCCAGTTTCGATAAAACGACTCAGCGCATCCTCAATCTTTTCTTTGTGCTCAACAGCTCCCCCAAACCGCTGACGACCGAGCAGATCGTCTTGGATTCTGACCTGGGATATGGCTCGGGCAATATCGACTCGGATAAGCGCAAGTTTCGGCGCGATCGTGACAAACTGCTCGAACGCGGCATCTTAATCAAGGAGGTTCGCCCCGCCGGCGCGCAGGAGACCGAGGAAAGCTCATGGACAATCGACCGCGAGCACACGTTTGCGGCAGGCGGCCTCATCACCGCAGACGACGCCGATATCCTGCTCAACGCTATCGACCAGACAATAGCGGCCGGCTCATCCACTTTTGCCGCGCCGCTTGCCGATATTCGTTCCAAGATTGCCTACCTCACCGGCAGGACGACGGCGGACGAAGCACCGATCCGCCGCTCTCCCACCGTCGATGCGGTATGGAGCGCCTTTGCCGAGCGATGCGCGCTGCGATTTTTATATCAGAACGGACGCGGTGAGCAGAAAGAGCGTACCGTCTGCGTCTACGGCATGTTCGAGCGCGAGGGCGTTGCGTACTTCTGCGGCCTCGACAATGCCACCGACGACATCAGGACATTCCGCTGCGACCGTATCGTTCGCGCTTGGCGTCCTTCGAAGGCCTACGCCATCCCTGCAGACTTCAATCTCAACGACTACCTGTTCTTTGAATTCGATTTTGCCGACCGCCCGCCCGTTGCGGCTACGTTCTCGTTCGCCCCGCAGACGCAGATCGATATGATCAACGGCCTCACGCGCGGGCGAGGTGAGCTCGCACACACCGATGCGGGATGGATCTGGACCGTTGACGTGCGCGACCTTGAAGCCGCCGCCTCATTTTGCATGGCCCGCGCCATGGACGGCATGAGGCCCATGGCCCCCAAATCGCTCAAGCAGGCGTGGAACCGCCTCATTGAAAGGACGGTGCACGAGCATGCCCGTGCGTAAACTCACCAGCGAGCAGAGACTCTCGCGCGCCATCGACATCATGGAGGCCCTCTACGCCTCCGGCGAGAGCGGCATGACACGAACCGAAATTTGCGGCCGCTTTGACATCACGGGAATATCGCTCGACGAGATTCTCGAGATCGTCTCGACGCTCGCGGACCGAGAATCGGGTGCGCGCATCATCTGCGAATGCCACGGCGAGCGTGTGGTCCTCACCGGTGACGCCGGACGTGTGCTACCGCTGCGCCTGAGTGCCGTCGAGGGCGCTGTGCTCAACCACGAACTTGAATCGTTGGGGATCGAGCCGCAGACGGCAGCTCGGATTCGACACGCTCTTCTACCCGAAGAGCTCGGCTATAACCAGTGCGTCTTTGACACCGTCAACCACGGGTCGCACTGGCAGCAGCTGAGCTGCGCCATTCAGGACGGCGTTCGCTGCCTCATCTCGTATCGCTCGATGGACGATGCACGGCCACGCGAGCGTCTGGTCGACCCCTTGCGCATTACGGCAAACGGCGACCAAACATACCTGATTGCCTGGGACATCGCAGTCGATGAGCAGCGCACCTATCGCATGGATAAAATCGAGGGACTCACCTTGACGGAAGACTCCGTCGTGCCTCACGCACCGGACGTCGCATCCCTCCACGATTCCCTTGCCCGGACGCAGCGTAGCGCAAAGCTCTTGATGCCATTCGATATGGCGGAGCATCTGGACTGGGCCGGCATCACCCTCATCGAGCGCAGCGGGGCAGACATGGCAACGGTAACCGTGCATTACGGCTCCGAGCGTTGGCTACTGAGCCAGATAATCGCAGCGGGCGGAGCCATCCGCATCTTGGATGACCCCACCCTGTCAAAGCGTCTGTGCGATATGGCAAAAACTCTCGTCTGTCCGCTTTAGCGCCGCCGCTCGTGGCGTGCGCGCCACAGTTGCAGATAGTGACCGATCTGTGCCGATTCGATGCGCTGGTAGGAGCTCGTGGGCAGCGACGTTAAGAACTTCTTTCCGTAGCCCTTCGTCACCAGGCGAGGATCCGCCAAGATCAGCACACCGCTATCGGTCGACGAGCGAATCAAACGCCCCGCGGCCTGCTTAACCTCGAGCACCGCCTCGGGCAGCGAATAGCGCGCCCATGCGCGGTCTTCGCGCAGGTTGCGCTCGCACGAGAGCGGGTCCGTGGGGCTCGAGAACGGCAACTTGGGAATGATGACGCAGCGCAGCGTCTCGCCGCTGGCATCAAACCCCTCCCAGAAGGCCTTGAGCGCAAAAAGCGACGAGGTCGGTTCGTTGATAAACCGGTCGCGCAGGCGACGAGGAGATGAGTTGCGCTGCTGGCAGTTGAGCTCCAGACCCGCACGGGCCATCTTGGGCTCAACGCGGGCGTATAGGTCCTCCATGTCGCGCCGATTGGTGAACAACGTGAGCACCGATCCGCCCATGGCAAGATGGGCGTCGACCAGTACGCGCTCGAGCGCCGTAAGATAGCTCTCACGATCGCGCGGATCGGGGATATCGCCCGCAACGACTACAGCCATGTTCGAATCGAAGTCGTAGCTCGAATCCAAGTGCAGCGATGACGACGTTGAAGCACCGATGCGATCAAGGCCGACCGCATGGTTAAAGTGCTCAAAGCTTTTGGACACCGTCATGGTCGCCGAGGCAAAGATAGCCGTGTGAACCTCGGGCAGCCACTCGGTTGCCAAGGCCTCGCCAATGTCGATGCGCTCTGCGGTCATTGACTCTCCGCCGGCACGCAGCCTGCGATTGACCTGCAGCGAATACACGTAGTGTTCATCGGTACCATCAATGATGAGTTTTAGGTTCTCGGCCAGCTCGTGCAGGCGGCGCGAGATATCACCCAGGTCGACAACAACCTCTGGCTTGTCGGCGGCGACGGCTTGCACCAGCGCGTCGACGCTCTTGTCAGCTTGTTCCAATGCGTCGATGCCAGTGTAGGCCGACTGTAAGAAATCATGCCAGTCGTCAGATTCGCGCAGCTCGGGGCCAATCCATAGATTGGCATTGTCATAGCCCCCACGGGCACGGCGACCGAGCTCGCGAACGCCATCGAACACGCCGGCGATCGCCATGCTCGCGCGCGCAACCGTCGACGTCGCCTTGGCGGTAAGGCCCAGATAGAGCGTAGAGCCCTCGGAGGTTGCCAAATCACGGGAAACCTGGCTTAGCGCGCCGGTGCTCGAGCCACCCAGACGCTCAAACAGAACGCGTGATTCGTCCGCCGACACCACACGCGCCCACTGACGGCGCGCCTCGCGCTCGATGGAATGGGCCTCGTCGATTACCCAATGACGAATCGGCGGCAAAATCCTGCCCTCGGCCGCGACGTTGCGGAACAGCAGGGAATGGTTGGTGACCACCACATCGGCATGCGCCGCACGACGGCGAGCGCCGTGGACCAAACATTTATCAGGGAAAAACGGGCAGAGGCGACGAGCACACTCGCGCGAGGCCGTCGTAAAGTCGGGACGGTTGACGCTGCGCCACCGAATGCCGAGCGAGTCGAGGTCGCCATCGGCTGATTGGCAGACGTACGCCATAATGACCGCGACCGCCGTGAGCGTGTCCGCCGGATCGCGCTTGGTGGTAATCTCGACCTGGCCGCGGCTCATGCGCTCGAGCTTGCGCAGGCACGGATAGTGGTCATACCCCTTGAGAGCGCAAAATGACAGACCACCGTCCAGTTGCTCGGCAAGTTTTGGCAGCTCATGGTACATGAGCTGGTCGGCAAGATTGTTCGATTTGGTCGCAATACCAACCGTGATGTTGTTACGGCGTGCTGCCTCGGCAAAAGGCACCAGATAGGCCATCGATTTGCCGACGCCTGTGCCTGCCTCAATTACTCGATGAGTGCCCGTGACCAGCGCATCGCGGACCTCGAGCGCCATCGCGATCTGCTCATCACGCGGCTCGTAGGTGGGATACATGCGATTGACCAGGCCACCTGGCGCATAGTCTGCCTCGATCTCCTCACGACTCGGCATCTTGAGAACCGGCAGCTCATCGGCGTCCACCCGATCGTCGGCGCGATCGGCCTTGAGAACGTCAGCACGAGCGGCGCTGAGAGAGAAGATAGAACCAGGGTTCTGCCCTGCCAAGAATGAGAAGATAGGACGATAGGACCAAGGCACGTCCGGATGCATGTCGGCTAGGCGCGCCATGAGGCCCTGGGGCAAGTCGGTGAGCGCCACGAGCAACACGCGCCATACGCCACACAGGGCGTCGACGTCGGCATTGGCACGGTGTGATACCGAGTCGCAGCCAAACAGATCGGCCATAAAAGACAGCTTGTGCGAGGCCAGGCGCGGAAGCGCGATGCGCGACAGCGCCAGCGAATCGATCCAAATATCGCTCACGTTGACGCCGCCTTTGATCGACTCGATAAACGAGCGGTCGAACGTGGCGTTGTGTGCGATCACCGGGCAGCCACCGACAAAATCGGCGAGAGCGGCGACGGCCTCAACCGCCGACGGGGCATCTGCCACATCGGCATTTGTAATGCTCGTGAGCTCGGTAATCTCGGCGGGAATCAGCTGTTTGGGATGCACGAAGGTATCGAAGCGGTCGATGACCTCGCGGCCCGAAAGACGGGCCGCCGAGATCTCGATCAGCTCGTTGTCCTGCACCGAAAGACCCGTGGTCTCGGTATCGAGGACAATCACATCTTCCTCGATAAGGCCGAAGGACTGCGTTTTGGCGCGGTCGGCAAGCGTGGCATAGGAGTCGATGACAAACTGCGGCGTTCCTGACGAAACCGCGTCCTCGATTAGCATGCAATGCCCGCTCGACGAAGGCCCATACGGATCAGGCTGTCACAGACCTGCGGGAACGTCATGTCGTCGGTGTGGCGGATCTCATCCGGATACAGCGACGTATCGGTCATGCCGGGAATGGTATTGGTCTCGAGGATAACGGGGCCGTCCTCGCTCACAATAAAGTCGCTGCGCGAGATACCCAGGCAACCGAGGGCCTTGTGAGCGGCACAGGCAAGTTCCTGAGCGCGAGCGTAATTCTCGGGTGAAATCTGCGCCGGAATGCGATGGATATCCGTAGGGTCGACATACTTCACGTCCAGATCGTAGAACTCGCAGTCCTCGGGCTTACGAATCTCGACAATCGGCAGGGCGCGTACGTCATCTTCGCCGTATACGCCGACGGTGATCTCGGTACCATCGATGCACTTCTCGACCAGCACTTTGTCGCCGTACTCAAACGCCTTGGCGATTGCCGCGGGCAGCTCGGATGGCTCGTGGACCAGGGAGATGCCATAGCTGGAGCCGTTAACGGCCGGCTTCACAAAGCAGCGCTCGCCACAAACCTCGACAATGTGATCGATATCGACTTCATCGCCCACCTCGAGCGCAAGGCCGGGGGCAATGGGAATGCCCGCCTTGGCGTATAGGAGCTTAGAGACCTCCTTGTCGGCACCGCAGGCGCTCGCGAGCACGCCCGAGGCCGTGTAGGGGATACCCAGGGTCTCCATGGCACCCTGCATGGCACCATCCTCACCGCCGGCGCCGTGCATGGCGATAAATGCCACGTCGAAACCACCGGTCGCCATGGTTACCATAAAATCATCGGCAGCCGTGTCGAGCAGCTTCACCGAAGTGTAGCCAGCCTCCTTCAGGGCCGCCACGACGTTCTTTCCCGAATTGAGCGAGATCTCGCGCTCAGCGGAATGACCGCCCGCCAAGACCGCTACGTGCATGTTCTCTAGGCTTTTACCCGGCATGGGCAGACTCCTCCTCTATAATTTCTGCAGCTGATACCATATTGTAGCGATACCCTCTACGTTTCCCCAAAATCGAAAGGCTTCCATGAATCCCAGGACTAAATCTCAGGACATTCGCGACTTGAGCCAAAACGATATTCGCGAGCTCGTGGCAGAACTCGGCCAGCCCGCCTTCCGCGCGAAGCAGCTCATCGAATGGGTCTTTGAGAAGAACGTTTGTTCGTTTGATGATATGACTAACCTTCCCAAGGCTTTCCGCGAGCAGCTTAAAGAGGCTTTTGCCTTTGACACGCCGACCGAGCTCACCAAGCAGGTTTCCAAAGATGGCTCTCGCAAGTATCTGCTCGAGTACCACGACGGCATTTCCGTCGAGACTGTCGGTATGCCCCGTCGTAACAAGCTTTCCGTCTGCGTTTCCACCCAGGCAGGCTGTGGCATGGGCTGTGCCTTTTGCGCCACCGGCCTTAACGGCCTCAAGCGCTCGCTGACAGCTCAGGAGATCGTCGACCAGGTGCTTCATGTATCCAACGACTTTGGCGAGCGTGCCACGAGCGTTGTGTTCATGGGCCAGGGCGAGCCGTTTGCCAACTACGACGAGGTTCTCAAGGCACTGCGTATCCTCAACGACCCCGATGGCATCGGTATCGGCGCCCGTCACCTCACCGTCTCTACCAGCGGCGTTATTCCTGGAATTCGCAAATTTGCCGACATCCCCGAGCAGTTCACGCTTGCCGTGTCGCTGCATTCCGCCATCCAGTCGACGCGCAATAAGCTTATGCCCGGTGTTAAGAAGTACACGCTGCTCCGCCTGCACGAGGCGCTTCAGCTCTACACCGAGAAGACTGGCCGCCGCCCGACCTATGAGTATGCCATGATCGAAGGCGTCAACGATACGAATCCCGAGATGCAGGCACTCTGCGACTTCTGCGAGGGAACGCTGTGCCACGTTAACCTGATTCAGCTTAACGACATCGAGGGCAGCCCGCTCAAGCCGTCTCCGATTCATAAGGTTGAGGATCTTCAGCGCCGCCTTGAGTCTCGTGGCATCGAGACCACGATCCGTAATTCTCGCGGCAATGATATTGATGCCGCCTGCGGTCAGCTGAAGCAGCGCTTCAAAGTTCAGAAGAGCGCATAGGGGAGTCGCACTCCAAAACGTTTCATGTGAAACATCGGACGGCCCCTGTTGCAGGATATGCAACAGGGGCCGTTTCATTTATTGACCTCAATTTTGGACCGCTGCTAGCTTCCCCATTGTTTACGGACAAAATAAGCAGCCCTTGTCTCATGAATCAGACAAGGGCCGCTCAAAATATGCAGGGTAATTGTTAGGTACCTAATAGCCTACATTTTCCCATTGGTTGCTAACCCAACCTTGATTAATCTTAGGATTTTTCGTTACCTGAGCAGTGCGCATGGCAACATCTTCTGTCATAACATCCATTTTCTTCTTGGAAGTATCGACAATATCTTGCGCACCACGAAGCAAACGACCTCGAAGTTCATCGTCTGTCGCGATCTTATAGCCAGCAAAGGCACCGGCCGCGACAGTCGTCACCAATGCAATCGCAGTTAAAATCTTATTCCTCATCTTGGCCTCCTTGATCAAACTGAATCATTTCACCAAGAATACGAGAGAGCTCTTCCTCGTCTTTAAACTCAATCTCAATCTTATTCTTTCCACGCGAGCTTTTCACGCGCACGTTGGTATTAAATACCTGACGAAGTACACGCGCAGCCTTTTTAAAAGACTGAGGCGTTGCAGGCCGCGGCGTCTTAGGTGTCTCTCCGGCAGAAAACAATGGAGCAAGATTTTCTGTCGCTCTTACAGAAAGGCCCTCCGCAACAACCTTCTCTGCAAGTCGAATTCGAGCATCCTCATAGGGAACTGCAAGAATCGCACGCGCGTGACCAGCAGTAAGTTTACCCTCAAAAATCATCTGCTGAACTACTTCGGGGAGATCGAGAAGGCGCAGCGAATTTGTAATTGCAGAGCGTGATTTGCTTACTGCCTTCGACAATGCCTCCTGGGTCATACCGCTGGCATCAATGAGCTGACGATAGCCCTTAGCCTCTTCGACAGGATTCAGATCAGAACGCTGAAGGTTTTCGATAAGAGCAAGAGCCAGCATCTCTTCATCATTAACATCTTTAATGATGACAGGCAGCTCCTCAAGACCAGCAAGCTTTGACGCCTGGTAACGACGCTCACCAGCGATGATCTCATAGCCGTTTCCATGCTTGCGAACCAAAAGCGGCTGCAAAACGCCATGTTCTTGGATTGACTCGCTCAACTCGCGAAGTTCAGTTTCATTAAAGTGAATTCGCGGTTGATTAGGGTTGGGAACGATATCCTCAACCGGTAGTTTTGTTTCAGATGCTGTATTTGAAGCAGATGCAGCAGAACCACCGGTCTCATACTCAGCCTCTGAGACCAAAGCATTGAGTCCGCGTCCCAATCCACCGCGTTTCTTTGCACTAGGCACGCTTGATCACCTCTTTTGCAAGGTTCATATACGCTTTTGCACCCTTATTTTGAGGTGCATAGGTAATTACCGGTTCTCCAAAAGACGGAGCTTCAGAGATTTTAACAGTACGGGGAATCAGCGTCTTAAACGCCTTATCACCAAAGTACGATTGAACTTCCTCAACAACCTGATTCGACAAAGAAGTACGTGAGTCATACATAGTCATAAGCACGCCATAGGTGTCTAAGCCCTTGTTCAGACGTGATTTGACCATCTTCATTGACTCAAGCAGCTTCGTAACGCCCTCGAGTGCGTAATACTCACACTGGATTGGAATCAAAACGCTATCTGCTGCGGTCAAGGCATTGATTGTAAGCAGGCCGAGCGAAGGAGGACAGTCAATGAAAATAAAATCGAACTCGTCCTGAATCGGCTCAAGCAAGTCTTTGAGGCGGGTTTCACGAGCAATTGCGCTTACGAGCTCAATTTCAGCACCTGCAAGCTGAATCGTAGCTGGAATTACGAATACCTTTTTGCAATTTGTATCAAGAACAAGCGATTCTGCCGGCACATCATTCAACAATGCATCATAGATGCAGTGATCAAGGTCTTCTTTTTCAATTCCAAATCCACTGGTACTGTTTCCCTGCGGATCAAAATCGACAATCAGTGTCTTACGACCCTGCTCACCCAGTGCTGCTGCAAGGTTTACAGCCGTTGTTGACTTACCGACGCCGCCTTTTTGATTGATGATTGCAATGATACGCGTGTCTTTTGCGTTCTTAGAACGCTTAACGTCGCGAAATCCCACGGTCCCTCCTGGTGTGTATTAAAGCTGTCAAACGGAGGATGTTTCACGTGAAACATTCCGATTCGATATCAACTGCCATGTTTCACGTGAAACACTGCAAGTTGTTAGTATCCATTATGTTTCACGTGAAACATCTAGGCAAGCGGATTCTTCTTTGCCATGCCATTTGCACGAGGCAATGAAACAGATGCTGGATGACTCTTCTTAAGAACAATGAACTCCCTGTGGCCCAAGCCCTCAGGCAAATCGATTGCGTCATTCAGAAGCAAAGTGAAGCCACAAATCTTAGCTGCTGACATGCCAGAAGCAAGCTCCTCATCCGAAGGATTGCCCTTGGTGATAACAAATAGCCCTCCATCCTTGAGGAACGGAGCTGCATACTCAACAAGAATCGGTAGAGGAGCCAGTGCGCGGGCAGTTACGACAGAGAACTGCTTCTCATGGCTTCGAGCATATTCTTCAAGACGATCATGGACCGCATGAGCATGTTTCAACCCAAGAGCATGAACAAAAGAATTGACGGCATCAACCTTCTTACCAACAGAGTCAATATAAGTAGCTTTACGATGCGTGGTTATGGTTAACGGAATACCAGGGAAGCCCGCACCTGTCCCCATATCGAGCAAAGCTCCCTCAGGAGCCTTATTGATATAGGGGAGCAAAACAAGTGAGTCGAGGATATGAAGTACCGCAGCATCTTCAACGTTAAGAATACGGGTGAGATTAGTTGTCTTATTTGTTTCCAGAACCAAATCCAAATGCTGAATACAATTCCTCATCTCAACATCAGATACGCTCAAGGAATACTCTTTGCAATAGGAAGTTAGACGAGTCAACATCTCGTCAGCTTGCTGATCAGTAAGTACTAACAACGAAAGCTCCTTTCTGACAAAAATCAGTGTATCGAGAACTTTTGACAAAAAAAGGGGACGTGGAAACCACGTCCCCTTAGCATAAGCTCGAGTAGATTATCGAGCAACAATCACCACATGGCGATCGGGGTCAGAACCCTCAGAATGAGTATCGACGGCGTCATTGCCACGAAGTGCAATGTGAACCAGTCGGCGCTCGTAGGCATTCATGGGCGGAAGCGAAACACTCTTATGAGTGCGGATGGCACGCTCGGCTGCAGACTGAGCCATGGAGGCAACCTTGTCCTGACGGCGGCTCTTGTATCCCTCGACGTCCACTACAACCGGATACCTATAGCCAAGCTTGCGGCTCACTAGCAAAGAGAACATAACCTGAAGGGCATCAAGGGTGCGACCATGACGGCCAATGAGAACAGCAAGGTCGGGAGCCGTTACATCCAGAATCAGCTCACCCTCGTCGCCCTCATACTCATCGATAGGAGAGTTGGCGGCATCGAAGTGCGAAAGGATGGAACGCAGGATGGAAATCGCGACATCGGCAATGGTGTCGAGCTCCTCGTCGGTCAGCTCTTCACCGGCCTTGTAGCGCTGTGCAATCTCGGGATAATCGCCCGCGACCTGCGGGGCAACCTCCTCAAGCATATCCTCGATGATCTCTTCAGACATAACGTACTCCAAAAGTTAGGTACCTAAATAAGATTGATATCCCGCTACTTCTTCTTGTGCGGGCGCGGCTTCTTCTCGCGACGAGTGACCTCAACCTGCAGCGGCGCGTTCTTAAGGCGCTCCTCCTCATCGGCCTTCGCCTTGTCGATGACCTTCTGCGTCACAAAAATCTGCTGGATAACCTGCCAAGCAGACGAGACGTCGTAGTACAGCAGAACACCAACGGGAAGGCTCCAGCCCATCCAAAGCATCATGACCGTCATGACAACGGCCATCATACGCATGCTCTGAGCCTGCTGGCCGGTCTGGTTGCGCGACATATAGAGCTGCGGAATCAGGGTCAGGACAGCGAACAGGATCAGGCAGACCAGCGCAGGCAGCGCGACCATAAAGCCATCGGCAAAGGAGGCACTCGGCGTGGTGGTCAGGTCGGGCAGAATATTAAAGAACGAGAACGCGCCGTCGTTAAAGTAGTCCGGCAGGTTACGCAGCAGCGTAAATAGGGCGAACAGGACAGGCATCTGAATCAACAGCGGCAGACAACCAGCCATCGGGTTGAACTTGTTCTCGCTGTAGAACTTCTGCATTTCCTCGGCCTGACGCTGGGGATCGTCGGCATAGCGCTCCTGGATCTCGAGCATCTTGGGCTGCAGCACCTGCATGCGTGCCGTCGACTTAGTCGACTTGAGCATAAGCGGCGTCAGTAGCAGACGGATGATGACCACAAGGATGATGATGGACAGGCCCCAGTCGACCGCAAAGGTCTGGATGAGCTTGAGCAGCTCGAAAAGGATGTTAACGATCCAATCCCACATGTAAGTTTTCCTCCGATAGCGAGTGCCCGCTAGGGCACAGGGTCATAACCGCCGACGTGCAGGGGATTGCAGCGAGCGATGCGCCTCACGGCAAGCCAGCAGCCTCTCAAAACACCGTACTTCTCAATCGCCTGGACGGCGTATTGCGAGCACGTTGGGTAATAAATGCAGGCGTCAGGCAATAAGGGCGAAATAACCTGTTGATATATGCGAATAGGAGCGATGGCAACACGTCGCAAAACGTGATTGCTCATCGCTCCTCCCCGGCAACGCCGGCGCGTTTCATAAGCGAACGCAATGCATTGTCCATCTCCTGAGGCGAAGAAACCCTCGTCTTGGGAGTTGCGAACAAGATGATGTCATAACCCGCAACGGGAAATCCACAGCTGCGGGCGGCCTCGCGCATCACACGCTTAGAACGGTTGCGCACGACAGCACAACCGAGCCGTTTAGCACCAACGAAGGCGACCCTTCCGGAGTCGCCTTCGCCAACCGATTCACATATGGTCATTCGAATCAGAGGGTGATTGAAACGACGCCCCTGACTGAACACATGCTCGAAATCTTGCCGAGACTTAATAGTCTTCATGCGAGATGTGTGTATCGCTGCTAGACAGTGAGACGCTTGCGGCCCTTGGCGCGACGACGGGCGAGCACGGCACGACCACCCTTAGTGGCCATACGGGCACGGAAGCCATGGGTCTTGGCACGCTTACGCTTATTAGGCTGATACGTACGCTTCATCTTAAGTTCCTCCTGCTGCATTTCGAGTGTCCGCGGGGGCGCGGACGCAGATATAGACACGTGAGCTTGAAGATTGTAGGGAAATCAATGTTCAAATGTCAAGAAATCAAAGGTAAAAGGTTGCGCAGTTCACACGGTTCCCCCATAAGCCGAGCTCGATTTAGCGGTGCATGGCAACTTTTCACGATATTTCATTGAGTTTTCAACAGGTCATGTTGGCAATGTTGAGAACTTTTCGTCCGTTTTCCAAAGTTTTCAACAGGTTTTGAAAAGTTGTCGAAAGATGAGAAACATTGCACGGTGAGCTACTATTTGTCCGAAACCTTTTGAAAGATTGCGAGCGGCATGTCTGACGACTTTTACACCATGGTCGATTCCGGAGACCCGGCACCCGACAACGAGCACATCACCGGCGTGCGCGAAGAGCGCGACGAAGGCGAGCAGACGACCACGCAGGCGCCAAAAGCCATGTACGCCGCGCGCATCGCCGTCTATGACGACATGCTGTCGACACCACGTGTGATCGTCATTGATCCGCAAGATGTCCGCACGTATTTGGAAGAGACGACCAACACCGTCTACCAGTGCATGAAAGAACAAGGTGGCCATATCTCGCTCATGGTCATCCGCGAGATTGTCGAAAACTTTATCCACGCACACTTTGCCGAGCCCATCATCTCGATTCTGGACGGCGGAGACACCATCCGATTTGCCGATCAGGGGCCCGGCATCGACGACAAGGAGCGCGCTTTCGACTTTGGCGTTACCAGCGCAAACAGCAAAATGAAGCGCTATATCCGTGGAACCGGAGCAGGGTTTCCCATGGTGCAGGAGTATTTGGAAAACGCCGGCGGTGCCGTATCCATCGAGGACAACATGGGCAACGGCACCGTGGTTACGGTAAGCCTGAACCCTAAACGCGTGCAGGAAATCGAACGCGCCGGCGGACGCGGCGCTGCCGTGCGGCCCGAGACGGAGCAGCCCACATATCCCCTGCCGGGAGCTTTTGCGCAGCAGCCCATGGCAACGCAGCAGATGCAGCCCCCCGTGGGACAGATGCAGCAGCCCGGAATGCTTCCTACACAAGAGCCCCAGGCGGCATCGATGTCGATGCCGCCAAACGTGCCAGAGGCCATGCCGCTGGCGGATCAGGATGCAGCAGCAATGCAGCAGGCGACGGGGGCACCGGGCGGCCAGCAAATGGGCTATCAGCCGTACCAGCAGGGATATCCATATCAGCAGATGCCGCCACTGGGGTATGGCCAGCAGTTCCCGCAGCAGTACCAGCAGGGATATCAGCAGCCGTACCAGCAGATGCCGCAGCAGCAGTACAACCCCTGGGCCCAGCAGATGCCTCCGCAGCCTTACCAACAGTGGCCTCAAAGTTTTCAACAGCAAATGCCGCCGATGCAGAGTTCTCAACAACCAGCAGCTCAAATGATGTATCCTAATGCAGCAAATCAGTATGCGCAGCCACAACCGGACGTGTTCGTAAGCGATCGCGGCAACGCCGCGCTGGGCTATCTGGCGCAAAATCAAGCGTGCGGTGCAACCGATCTGGCGAGGGCGTTTGGAAACTCGGCCCCCACTTGGTCACGCACGCTCAATGACTTGGCGCAGGCCGGCTTGGTCATCAAGCATGGCCAGAAATACCATCTGACCGAACTCGGCGCCGCTCGCGTGCGAGCTCAGAGCTAAAGAACGGGAGAGACAGTGGACGAGGAAGCAAGCATCATCCTGGGGGATGCCATCGCCTTTTGCCAGCGCGACGGCCAAGATGCACGCCTCATCAACATGCTGGGGCAATCGCGCGCCATAAGCCTGACCGAAGATACGCTCACGATCGAGGCCCCCTCGCGCTTTGCCATAGCGCAGCTCAAAAAGCATCAGCCGACCATTGAGGCCTATCTGGAAGAAATCGCCTTTACACCGATTGCGCTCGACATCGTGGCACCGCAAGGCGCCGCGACGGAATCCGCTGCCGCGACGGCGCCCGGCGCTGCTCCCGCTGCTTCCCCGGCGGCGCCAGCCTCCGCAGGCGACGTGCCGACAATCGAGCACCAGCACAGCGATGTTTCCCGTGAAACCATGGCACCGTTGCCGACCGCGGCGGCGACGTCAACGAACGCACCCGTCACGCACATGCCCATCGCTCACGACGCAGCGGCGGGCGCGGATTCGGGCATTGCAATCAAGAACACGCTCTCGGCCGATGATTTTCGTCGCATGATGAACCAGATGAAGGGCGGAGCGCCGACTAAGTCCACGCAAGCCGCGACCCCCGCTTCACCCATGCCGGCACCGACCGTGCCGGCCGAGCAGAATGCGGATGGAGCCCCGCTCGCCGCGAACTCAAAATTCACCTTTGAGAACTTTGTCTACGGCCCCGAGAACAGCCATGCCTATCGCTCGGCACTCAAGTTTGCCGCCCTCGCGGACGAGCGCGGCACGTGCACATCACTGTTCATCTACGGCAAATCGGGCCTGGGCAAGACGCACCTGCTGCTTGCCATCAAAAACGAGCTCGCCGAAAAGTCGCCCGAGATCAAGGTCAAGTATGCCAACTCCCAGGCATATCTGGACGACCTGATGACCGAGTTCGACCGCCAAAAGAAGAGCAACGCCCCCATCATGCAGGCGTACCACGGCGTGGACGTGCTCATCATCGACGACATCCAAAACATCATCGGCAAGCGCGCGAGCGTGGACTACTTTTTCCAGCTCATGGACGAGTTCATCCGCAACAACAAGAAGGTCGTCATCGCGGCAGACCGCGCCCCCAAGGACCTGAGCATGGACGAGCGTCTAACCAGCCGCTTCAACGCCGGCATGCTCTGCCTGGTCGCAGAGCCCAGCTACGAAATGAAATACAAGATCTTGCAGCGCTATTACGAGAACACCATCGTCGCCGCTCCCGAGGCAGGCGACGACTCGCTGCTGGCGGCCTATGGGGGCGACGGCGGGCACCTAACCGACGAGCACTTTAAACACATGGCCGAGGTCTCGGGCACCAACATCCGCGAACTCGAGAGCTTTTGCGAGCGCTGCGCCGGCGAGGCGGGCGACCGCGAGCGCGAGGGCGGGGAGCTCACCTTTGACGATATCGACGCCATCGCCAGCCAGTACTTTGACACATCGGCCAAAAAGATCAACGTCCAGACGGTTCAGTCCGTCATCGAAGAGCAGTACGGCGTGACGCACGAGGAGCTCATCGGCCCGCGTCGCAACGCCAATATCGCCAAAGCACGCCATATCGCTATCTACCTGGCCATCGAGATGTGCGAGATGACGACCACGGCGGTGGGCGCCGAATTTGGCAACCGCAACCACTCGACCGTCAGCACGAGTTACAAAAAGGTCCAGAAGATGATCCAGGAAGACCGCACCGTCACCGAAGACCTCAAGTCGCTGCGCGATAAAATTACACTGCGCTCGTAGGGAAATAGAGACACCTGTTGAAAACTTGTCGAAACCACGGGCATAAGGTGTCTAAAACCCAACCCGCGGTGATGAAAAGCTTTGCGCAGGTTTTGAACGTGGAAAACCACCCCTGTTGCACACAGGTTGCTGTCGATTCTCTTTCTTGGTCTGACCTGCGTCTTTGGGAGTAATCAACAGTTTCGTCAGTGCTATTACTATTATTAAGATA
Organism: uncultured Collinsella sp.; assembly: GCA_905198355.1. Classification (GTDB taxonomy): domain Bacteria; phylum Actinomycetota; class Coriobacteriia; order Coriobacteriales; family Coriobacteriaceae; genus Collinsella. The sequence goes on from CAJKCG010000015.1 coordinate 40,191, forward strand.
TTTATATCTATAGAAAGGTATTAAAAGATGAAGTTCACCGTCAGCCAGAGCTCGCTTACACAAGCCATCGGCGTCGTTATGAAGGGTGTCGCTTCGGCATCCACCCTCCCCATCCTGTCGGGCGTGCTCGTTAAGGCCCAAGACGGCATCTTGGAATTCCAGACCTCTAACTACACTATCTCGATCCGTCATCGCATCGCGGCGCATGTCGAAGAAGAGGGCGAGATGGTTATCCCCTGTAAGATGCTCTCCAATATCACCAAGACCCTCCCCGATGCCCCGGTCACCTTTGAGCTGTCCGAGCGCCAGGTGCTGATTGGTTGCGAGAAGAGCTCTTTTAGGCTGAACACGCTCGATGCCAATGACTTCCCCGAGTTTCCGGCCTATGCCATCGAGAGTGCCGTGGAGCTGCCGACCGATGTCTTGTCCGAAATGGTCGGCCGCGTGTGGCGCGTCACCTCGACCGACAAGGCTCGCCCCATCCTGGGCGGCGTGCACATGAAGGTCGAGAACAACACCGTACGCCTGGTGGCGACCGATTCCTTCCGCTTGGCCGTGTGCGATACGCAGGTCGAGACCTCGACCCTCGAGGGCTCCTTTGAGCTCAACGTTCCGGCTGACGCCTTTAACGACGCGCTGAACATCATGGCCAGCCAGGCGACCATCATGATCGGGGCTACCGACACCCAGGTCGTCTTCGAGGCCGGCAACACCACCTACGTGTCGCGTCGCATCGAGGGCGTGTACCCCAACTACAAGCAGCTCATCCCTGATTCGTGCGTGACGAGCGTCAAGATCGATGTCGCCGCCTTTAACGCCGCCCTCAAGCGCGTGGCCGTTATCGCGAGCGCCAACCCCGCCGTCAAGTTCGAGATCGATGTCGAGAACGGGCAGATGGGCCTGTCCTCCATTTCCAATGACCAGGACCTTGCGCAGGAGACGATCGATGTCGAGGCTGAGGGCGAGTCGGGTACCATCGCCTTCAACTACCACTACATCTTCGGCTGCCTCAATGCCCTGTCCAAGGAGAAGGAGATCACGCTGGAGCTCAAGAGCTACTCGCAGGCGGGCATCTTCAAGTCCTACGACAAGATCAACTACCTGTACCTGGTCATGCCGGTCCGCATCTAGCGCTGCGCCATGACCATGTTCGCCCGCGATCTTTCCGTCGCGCACTACCGCAGCTTCGATAGCTATCGCCTTGCCCTGGACGAGGGCGTGACGATACTTGCGGGACCCAACGCGGCGGGAAAGACCAATCTCATAGAGGCGCTGCAGCTGCTGACGAGCGGCGCCTCGTTTAGGCATCCGACCGCAGCCGAGCTCGTCCATGACGGCGTGGGCTCGTGCAAGATCGAGCTGAGGCTCGAGGGCGACGGCCGCGTGCTTGATATGGGATTGAGCGCGGAGGACGGTAAGCGCTCGTTTAGTCGCAACGGCAAGAGATGCTCTGCCGCCGGTGTGCGCGGGATTCTGCCGAGCGTGCTGTTTTGCCCCGACCATCTGGACATGGTTAAGCGAGGCGCCAGTGTGCGCCGCGCCGCCCTCGATGACTTCGGCATGCAGCTGAGCGCGCGTTATGCCGATCTTGCGAGCACCTATGGGCGCTGCGTGACCCAGCGTAACGCCCTGCTCAAGGAGACCTGGTGCTGTCGCGAGATGCTCGGCGCGTGGAACGATTCGATTGCTCGCGCGGGCTCGGCCCTGCTCGTGCACCGGTTGGCTCTGCTCGACCGGCTGGCGGGCCATGTGCACACTGCCTACGGGCAAGTAGCGTCAGGTGAGGCCGCCAACGTGACCTATGCGTCCACGCTGGGGGCTTTGCCCCAGGTCGAGGATCGCGAAGAGCTGAAGGGTTGGGCGTACGAGCGCATGCTGGCCGCCCTTGACGAGCATGCCGACGAGGAAATTCGCCGCGGCGTGACGTTGGTGGGACCGCATCGCGACGAGATTGAGTTTACCGTGGCGGGTCGCTCCGCCCGTTCATTTGCCAGCCAAGGACAGCAGCGCACGCTGGTGCTGTCCTGGAAGGTGGCCGAGGTTGCCGTGGCTCGCGATGTCCTGGGCACCGCCCCACTGCTGCTTTTGGACGACGTGATGAGCGAGCTCGACGGCGAGCGTCGCGGCGCTTTCCTGCGGCTGATTGGCGATGATATCCAGACGGTCATAACTACGACCAACCTGGGGTACTTTACCGATGACCTGCTTGATCGAGCCAAGGTGGTGAGCATGGGTGAGACGTGCTAATTACGAGCGCGAGAGCGAGACAGTCGCCTTCAGCGGGTTTTTGAACGCAGAGCGCCAGCGCATCCTGGCGGCTGCAACGCCTAAGCGCCGTGCGCAGATGGAGGCCGCCGAGGAGTCGCGCACGGTCTATCGCGCATGGAACGCGGTGTGCTCGGGCACGCGCGAGGGGCGGCATGTGACGGGGCTGCGCTACCTGCCCGAGTCCAATGAGCTGCTGGTGTATCTCGACTCGCCCTCGTGGACGCAGGAAATGACGTTGTTGCGCGAGATCATCCGCGCGCGCATGGAGCGCGCCGGTGCGCATGTGGACGGCCTGGTGTTCAAAACCACCGCGCCCGGTCACACGCCGCCCGCCGCCAAGGAGCGCCTGCGCCCGGCGACGACCGAGCGCCCGCCGGCCCCGCACGCCGACCTAAGTGAGGCCGAGTGCACCGAGATCGAGCGCCAGGTGGCGCCCATCGAAGACCAAAAACTGCGCGAGGCCCTCGAGAATGCCATGAGAGCCAGTGCCGAGTGGGCCAAGGGCGTGCAAAGCAAAAAAGAGCCTTAAATCGCATCTGGTGGCCTTGTAGAGCCAAATACCCTCGGTCCCGAGGGTATTTTTTTACGATAAACTAGTAAGGCTGTACACATTTTCTTGACTGAAGGAGGACGTGTGGCAAACGAAAACGATTACGATGGCGGCGAGATTAAGATTCTCGAAGGTCTCGAGGCCGTTCGTAAGCGCCCGGGCATGTATATCGGCTCGACGAGCGCCAGCGGTCTGCATCACCTGGTGTGGGAGATCGTTGACAACTCCGTCGACGAGGCCATGGCCGGTTTCTGCACCGAGATCCAGGTGACGGTCCACGCCGACAACTCCATCACGGTCGTCGACAACGGGCGCGGCATCCCCGTCGACGAGCACCCTGTTAAAAAGATCCCGACGCTCGAGGTCGTCATGACGATCTTGCACGCCGGCGGTAAGTTCGATAACTCGGCCTATAAGGTCTCGGGCGGCCTGCACGGCGTAGGCATCTCCGTCGTCAACGCACTGTCCAAGCGCGTGGTCGTTCAGGTTCGTCGCGATGGCAACACCTACGAGATGGAGTTCTCGCGCGGCAAGACCGTCAAGAAGATGGAGGTCGTGGGCACCTCGGATTCGACGGGCACCACCGTCACCTTCTGGCCCGACGACGAGATCTTCGAGACCTGCATCTACGATTTCGATACGCTGCACAACCGTCTGCAGGAGACAGCGTTCCTCAATAAGAACCTCAAGATCGTGCTGACCGACGAGCGCGAGGCGACTCCCCACGTGGAGGAGTTTTGCTACGAGGGCGGCATCATCGACTTCGTCAAGTTCCTCAACGAGGGCAAGGACGTCCCCGAGGCCTTTAAGGAGCCCATCTACATCGAGGGCAAATCGGACCCGGACGCTCCCGTGGCCAAGATGGGCGAGGTCGAGGTTTCCCTGCAGTGGAATAGCGGCTACGGCGAGAACGTCATGTCGTTTGCCAACGACATCTACACTCCCGAGGGCGGCATGCACCTTGAGGGCTTCCGCACCGCGCTCACCCGCGTGATCAACGACTACGCGCGCAAGCAGAACCTGCTCAAGGAAAAAGACGCCAACCTGACCGGCGACGATGTGCGCGAGGGCCTTTCGGCCGTTATCTCGGTCAAGCTGCCCGATCCGCAGTTTGAGGGGCAGACCAAGGCCAAGCTCGGTAGCTCCTATATGCGCGCGCTCACGCTCAAGATCGTGACCGACGGCCTCGCCGATTACTTGGAGGAGCATCCCAAGCCCGCCCGCGAGATCGTCAAGAAGGCGCAACAGGCCTGCAAGGCGCGCAACGCCGCCCGCAAGGCGCGCGAGGCGACCCGCCGCAAGAGCCTGCTCGAGACGGCGTCCCTGCCCGGTAAGCTCGCTGACTGCTCAGTGCGCGATGCCGAGCTGACCGAGCTCTTCATCGTAGAGGGCGACTCGGCAGGCGGTTCGGCCAAGGACGGCCGTCGCCGAGACATCCAGGCGATTCTGCCCCTGCGCGGCAAGATTCTGAACGTCGAACGCGTTGGTGACCATCGCGCGTTCTCGAGCGACACCATCCAGTCGCTGATTACCGCGATCGGCTGCGGTGTCACGACGAGTGCCGGCGACGGCGGCGACTTCGATATCACCAAGGCGCGCTACCACAAGATCATCATCATGACCGATGCAGACGTCGACGGTGCGCATATCCGCATCCTGCTGCTGACGTTCTTCTACAAGTACATGCGTCCGCTGATCGATGCCGGCTACGTCTATGTTGCCTGCCCGCCTATCTTTGGTATTAAGGTGCGCAACAAGATCCACTACGTGTATCCCAACGGCCGCCAGCCCGAAGACGAGATCCTGCGCGACACCATTCAGAGCCTGGGCCTGAACCCCGACGAGGACGACGAGGACGGCAAGGCCAAGGACGGCAAGATCACCAAGAAGCGCAAGGGCTATACCGTCCAGCGCTACAAGGGTCTGGGCGAGATGGACCCCAAGCAGCTTGCCTCGACGACGATGGACCCCAAGACCCGCATCCTGCAGCGCGTGTCGATCGAGGACGCCGTGGTGGCGGACCGCGCCGTGCGTGAGCTGATGGGTTCCGAGGTCGGCTATCGCCGCGAGTACATCGAGAAGCACGCGCATGACGCACGCTTCTTAGACGCCTAACCTGTTCGGCTTTCCCAGCCACCGCACCTTCGCCCTCAATCGTCGGTCGCGTACCCAAGTACGCTTCCCTCCTCTTTCGAGCGAATCTGCGGCACCTGGAAAAGCCGTCTCCGTGGCAGGATGATTAATGGACCACGCAAACCATGAGGAGGTAACGTGGCAGACGATATCAACAATAACGAGGGCATGGGCGAGGCCGGCGACGCCGGCATGCCCGACGATCTGAGGCGCCTGCTTGCCCGTGCTGAGCAGGGCGAGGACGGCGATCCGGACGCCTATAACCCCGATGCCGATGATGACGAGGAAGAGGACGACGGTGAGCTCGAGGAGAGCTTTGGCGAAGTCGACCGTGGCGCCTCGGCCGGCGAGGATATCAATGGTGGCCAGCTCCAGATTTCGGAGTTCGGTCGCGAGATGAAGCAGTCGTTTATCGAGTATTCGATGTCGGTCATCACGGCGCGCGCCCTGCCGGACGTGCGCGACGGCCTAAAGCCGGTGCACCGCCGCATCCTGTACGCGATGAACGAGAGCGGCATCTACCCCAACCGCCCGCACAAGAAGTCGGCCTGGACGGTCGGCGAAGTTATCGGTAAGTACCACCCGCATGGCGACTACGCGGTCTATGAGGCCATGGTCCGCCTGGCGCAGTGGTTCTCCATGCGCACGCCGCTCATCGACGGTCACGGCAACTTCGGTAACATCGACGGCGACGGCGCGGCGGCCATGCGTTACACCGAGAGCCGCCTGGCAAAGCCCGCCATGGAATTGCTGCGTGACTTGCAGAAGGATACCGTCGACTGGCAGCCCAACTACGACGAATCGCTCGCCGAGCCTCAGGCGCTGCCTGCGCGCTTCCCCAACCTGCTGGTCAACGGCAGCCAGGGCATCGCCGTCGGCATGGCCACCAATATCGCCCCGCATAACCTCACCGAGGCGATCGAGGCAACCTGCTACCTGATCGATAATCCCGACGCCACTGTCGACGAGCTCATGCAGATCATGCCCGGTCCGGACTTCCCCACCGGCGCCATCATCATGGGCAGTGCCGGTATTAAGCAGAGCTACGAGACCGGCCGCGGCTCCATTACCGTGCGCGCCAAGGCTCACGTGGAGTCCACCAAGACCGGCCGCAGCCGCCTGGTCTTTACCGAGATTCCCTACATGGTCAACAAGGGCACCCTGCAGGAGAAGATCGCCCAGCTCGTCAACGACAAGCGCATCGAGGGCATCTCGGATATGCGCGATGAGTCCAACCAGAAGGGTATCCGTCTGGTCATCGAACTCAAGAAGGGCGTCATCCCGCAGGTCGTGCTCAACAACCTGTACAAGTACACCTCGCTGCAGACGACCTTTGGCGCCAACAACCTGGCGCTTGTCAACGGCGTTCCCAAATGCCTGAGTCTGCGCGAGATGCTGCAGCACTACATCGACCACCAGGTCGACGTCGTCACCCGCCGCACCCGCTTCGACCTTAAGAAGGCCCGGGCCCGCGCGCATATCCTTGAGGGCTACCTGATGGCTCTCGACCATATTGACGAGGTCATCAGCATCATCCGTTCCTCGCAGACCGACTCCGAGGCCAGCAGCCGCCTGATCGAGCGCTTTGGCTTTACGCCCGAGCAGACCACGGCCATCCTCGAGATGAAGCTGCGCCGCCTGACCGGCCTGGAGCGCGACAAGATTCAGGAAGAGCTGGACGGCCTGCGCCGCGCCATCGCCTACTACGAGGACCTGCTGGCGCACGAGGGGAAGATCCTGGGCGTCATTAAGGAAGAGATGCGCGAGATCTCCAAGAAGTTCGGCGATAAGCGCCGCACCGAGATCAGCCATGTCGAGAAGGACCTGGACGTCGAGGACCTCATTGCCGACGAGGACATGGTCGTGACCATCACCCACACCGGCTATGTCAAGCGCATCCCGGTGGCCGCCTACCGCGCCCAGAAGCGCGGCGGCAAGGGCGTCTCGGGCGTCAACCTCAAAGAGGACGACGTCATCGACGAGATGTTCATCGCGTCCACGCACGAGTACGTGCTGTTCTTCTCGAGCAAGGGCAAGGTCTATCGCCTGAAGGTGCACGAGCTGCCGGTGGGTACGCGCCAGGCACGCGGTACCGCGATCGTCAACCTGCTGCCCTTCGAGGAGGGCGAGAAGATCGCGAGCGTCATCAGCTGCCGCGAGTTCCCTGCCGACGAGTATCTGATGTTTGCCACCAAGAGCGGCATGGTCAAGAAGACCGTGATGAGCGCGTATGACCGCAGCCGTCGCGACGGCCTGATCGCTATCAACCTGCGTGACGACGACGCGCTGCTGAACGTGCGCCGCGTGCGCGAGGGCGACAAGATTATCCTGGCCACCACCGCGGGCAAGGCGATCATGTTCTCCGAGGAACAGGTGCGCGCCACCGGCCGCGATACCAGCGGCGTTCGCGGTATCGGTATGAAGGACGGCGTGAGCGTTCTGGGCATGGAAGTCACTAACGGCAACGGCGATCTGTTCGTCATCACCGAGCGCGGCTACGGCAAGCGCACGCCGGTCGCGGACTACCCGGAGCAGAATCGCGGCGGCCAGGGCGTCTACACCATCCAAATGACCGAGCGTAAGGGCAACCTCGCGGCCATGAAGACGGTGGGCCCGCAGCACGAGCTGTTCATCGTGACGGAGGGCGCGACGGTCATTCGCGTCAAGACCGACGAGATCAGCCAGACTGGCCGCGCTACCCAGGGCGTCAAGATGATGACCGTCGACGACAACGACCGCATCTGCGCCGTAGCCCGCATGACGGCCGCCAAGGAGAAGCCCGAAGGCGAAGGCGCCGAGGCCGCAACCGACGCCGAAGAGGCCCCAGTCGACCTAGGCGACGGCAACGACATGCCAGAGGATCTCCTAGACGAGTAAGAGGCCCTAGCTGGTAGAAAATATCAGACCCCATATATCGGCGGTCGGCGCACCTGCGCGCCGACCGCTTTTTTGAAAACCTTGGGACCCCATGGTCGCCGGGCTGACGAGATGGTTTTGGTTTGTCGCGAGTTCCGCACGCAAAGAAGGCCACTTAATGTGGCCTTCGTCTTGCGCAGG
>CAJKCG010000016.1:0-45875 GCA_905198355.1 uncultured Collinsella sp.
GAGCGTCCGGCTGATAACCGGGAGGTCACAAGTTCGAATCTTGTCAGGTCCACCACTTTCTTTCGCAATAAACACCCCAGCGAGAGCCGAGTCGCCGCTGGGGTGTTTATTACTGTCTCCGTGGGGGTTTAGCTCAGCTGGGAGAGCGCGGGCTTTGCAAGCCTGAGGTCAGGGGTTCGATCCCCCTAACCTCCACCATGATGGACCTGTAGCTCAGTTGGTTAGAGCGTCCGGCTGATAACCGGGAGGTCACAAGTTCGAATCTTGTCAGGTCCACCATCAAAACTGTGAAGAGCCTCGAGGGTTTCCTCGGGGCTTTTTTCTTACCTGCTGGAGTAGTCAAAAGAGCCCCGTCCCAAAAAGACTACTTTGATTTTGTGTGCTGTGCGAAAGTTTGGGTAGTATAGCTATTCAATGCGGCGGGCTGCCGCGTGTTAACCGCTACGTACCGGAGGTGTTCCATGGTTCGTGTCGACATAGAGACCATCGTCATGGCCGCCGGTCCCGTGCCATCGCTTATCGTGCTTCGCGAGCGCTGCAGCAAATCGGACTCGCCCGCGCCGCTGCGTTCCCTTTCCATTCAGACTGGTTCGTTTGAAGCTGCTGCCATCAGCCGCGGCATCGATAGCGGTCGCGCCGAGCGCCCGATTACCCATGACCTGTTGCTCGATACCGTTGACGCCTTGGGCGCCAAACTCGAGCGCATCGAGATCGTTCGCGCCGAGCCGCCGGTGTTTTACGCGACGATTGTCGTACTGGCCGATGGTGACGAGCGCAAGATCGATGCCCGCCCCAGCGATGCCATCGCCCTTGCCGTGCGCAGCAATGCTCCCATGTTTGTGGAGGACGACATCATGAATCGCCTGGGCACTGTTTCCACCCACGCCGAGGAAGTCGACGACGAGCAGGAGTTCGAGAAGTTCGACGAGTTCGTCCATACGCTCTCCCCCGATGACTTCTAAATGTCTGGCACGCGAGCGGAGAGGTCGCTGATGGGTACCCGCGTATCGGCTGAAGCGGCGGCCATTGCGCGCGAGGCCCAGATGCGCTCGGAGGCTTCTGAGGCGGCTCGCATTGCCTATGTGACGCAGGCCCGCACGCTTCGCGAGCGCCGCGGCTCGTTTATCAAGATGGTTGTCGTCTCCGCCCTTGTTGCGGCAATCTGCTCGCGCCTTCGTGGTACAGTTGGTGCGCTTGGGTTTTCGATTTCAACAGGCTTGGTAATCTGGGGTGTGGTCGATGCAGTAATGCTGACCAACCAGATCAAGGTACTCGACAAGCGCGCGATGGATATGATGCGCGCCCGCGACGCTGCCGCCAAGATTGCTGCCGAGGCACAAGAACTGTAACGACGCCGGACTCGATGGGAAGGTCTAAAGATGGCACAGGATATGCAGGACGCCGGTAACGTCTCCGCCGAGCTCGACGCCATGGTGTGTGACCTGATTGGTGCGTTCTTGGACGACCTTGCCGCCGGCGAGAATCCGGGCGTAGTTGTGGCGATCGAGGACGCTGCTTCCAACCGATATCTGGCGGCGCTCGATGAGGACGGCGAAGAGGCGTGCCTCGAGGCGGCCACCAACTTTATCTCCGAGCACAAGATGGGTCTTAAGGACGAGGGCCTGGGCCGCATCGCCCGCTATGCCATCGGCTACACCGGTTGTGTCGAGATTGACGGCGGCTACCACGACGCTCTACTCGTGAGTTTCTTTGAGACGGCGCTCGAGAGCGGTTTTTCGGCATATGTGCTGTATGAGGGCATGGGCGCCGGCGATGGTTTTATGTGGAGCGACCCTGAACCTGCAGGTGAGGAAACCCCTCTTATCTAAAATCGCTAAAATAAACGAGTTTTCGGTAAAAGGCTCAATATTCCCGCTGAGCGTTGTGTTGCTGGGCGGGTCGCATACGCGTGCCGTTTGTATATAGATAGAAGATAGGGGAACTACATGCGCGTAGACAATCTGAGGAACATCGCCATCATCGCCCACGTCGACCACGGCAAGACGACGATGGTCGACAAGCTCCTGCGTGCCACGGACGCCTTCCGTGCTAACCAGCAGGTCGAGGACCGCGTCCTGGACTCTAACGACCAGGAGCGCGAGCGCGGCATTACGATTCTCGCCAAGAACATCTCTATCGAGTACAAGGATGTCAAGATCAACGTCATCGACACCCCGGGCCACGCCGACTTTGGCGGCGAGGTCGAGCGCGTGCTGCGTATGGCCGATGGCGCCCTGCTGCTGGTCGACGCTTTTGAGGGCCCCATGCCCCAGACCCGCTTCGTGCTGCGTCACGCTATCGACACCGGCCTTAAGATCATGATCGTTATCAACAAGATCGATCGTCCGGGCGCCAACCCCGAGAAGGCCTACAACGACTGCCTGGACCTCATGGCCGACTTGGGTGCCACCGACGACCAGCTCGAGTTTGCCATGGAGCACGTGGTCTACGCCAGCGCCATGAATGGCTTTGCCCGCCTTGACCCCAACGACGGCAACATGGACATGTATCCGCTGCTCGATATGATCATCGACGACATGCCCGCGCCCGAGGTTGACGAGAACGCCCCGCTGGCCATGCAGTGCGTGACCATCGACCACTCCAACTTTGTCGGCCGTATCGGTATCGGTCGCGTGTACTCCGGCACCATCCACCAGGGCGACCAGATCCTGGTCGTTAAGAACGACGGTTCCAGCGCCACCGCTACCGTCAAGCAGCTCTTTACCTTCGACTACCTGGGCCGTACCGAGTGCCAGGAAGTCGGCGCCGGCGACATCGCCGCCGTCGTGGGCATCGACCGCACCGATATCGGCGATGTCTACACCGATCCCGAGAACCCCGTCGAGCTCGAACCCATCGAGATCGACCCGCCGACCCTGTCTATCGTCTTTGAGGCCTCGACCTCCCCGCTCGTCGGTCGCGACGGCGACATCGTGGGCGCCCGTCAGCTTAAGGAGCGCCTGTTCAACGAGGCCGAGAACAACGTGACCATGAAGATCGAGGAGCTCGAGGACAAGAGCGGCGTCGAGGTCTCGGGCCGCGGCATCCTGCACCTGTCCGTTCTGATGGAGTCCATGCGCCGCGAGGGCTTTGAGTTCCAGGTCGGTCGTCCCCGCGTTCTGTTTAAGAAGGACGAGAACGGCAACAAGCTGGAGCCCGTCGAGCAGGCCGTCGTCGAATGCCCGGACGAGTACTCGGGCAAGGTCGTTGAGGTCTTCGGCGCCTCCGGCGGCATCATGACGAGCATGGATACCTCGGGCATCGTGACGCACCTTGAGTTCAAGATCCCGACGCGTGGCATCATGGGCCTTAAGAACCGCATCATGAACGTCACCCACGGCGAGGGCGTGTTCTACCACACCTTCCTGGAGTACGGTCCCTACGCCGGCGAGATCGGCAACCGTCAGAACGGTGCCATGATCTCCATGACCACCGAGAAGGCCGTTGCCTATGCCCTGGGCACGCTGCAGGAGCGCGGCCAGCTGTTTGTTGAGCCGGGCACCGAGTGCTACGAGGGCATGATCGTGGGCGAGCGCAGCAAGGCCGGCGACATGGTCGTCAACATCGCCCGTACCAAGAACCTGGGCAACCAGCGTTCCTCGACCTCCGATATTTCCGTGCAGCTGGTGCCGCCCCGCACCTTCTCGCTGGAGGAGGCGCTGGAGTACATCGCCGATGACGAGCTGGTGGAGATCACTCCCAAGAATATTCGCCTGCGCAAGCGTCTGCTCAATGCCACCGACCGCAAGAAGGCTGCCGTCCGCGCCGGCCAGGTCAACAAATAAGCGCTGGGGCTTATAACCGCCAATAAGAAAGGGCGTCGACCGCGATGGTCGGCGCCCTTTTTGGTGCAAGGGGGACAGGTTCGCTTGCACCACCACAAAGGTGCCTGTCCCCTTTGTGGTGGTTGGCGGCTAGGCGGTGGGGAGTTCCGGCGTATTAGCCGGCTGTTGCGACTTGAGGTGAGCGTTGCGCCAGATGATCTGGATAACATAGCCGAGCGTGAAGACAAAGGCCACGCCGCTGATGAAATCGCCTACGAGGGGGATTGCCGTAAGCGCGCCCGCGGCCACGCCGCCCGCGGCTGCCATGGCGTAGCGGTTCTGGTTGTGTCCGACCATGCGGGCGATCGCGCACCCCGCAAAGGCGCTCGACACCAACGCGATGCCAATAACACCGCACATGAGGGCTCCGGCAAGCGACAGACCAGCGATAGAGATAATTAGCAGTAGGACGGCGGGGACGATAGCAATCGTGCCCAGAAGACCGCTCACCCACAGGGGCATGGGGCGCTGGTGGAGCATGCCGGCGGCGCTGGCGGTTGCGCGCGGAAAGACGAGTTCGAGCAGTAGGGCGACAAAGCAGGTGGAAAGCGCCGCGGCGACGATACCGCCGATGACATCGTTAACGGTGGAAGTATCTTCGTTCTCGGTGCGGTCGATCTTGAGCGCACCGACCACGGCTCCCGCGGCGCGCTCGGGGTCCTCGGAGACGTGCGCGTTCACGGTGCCGGTGATGTGGGCGTTCTTGCCCAGGATGAGCTTATCGGCCCAAACCTCGACATCGCCCTCGACGGTGCCATCGATAGTCACCGTATCGCCCGCAAGCGCTGCCGACTTGGTAGAGCCGCGCAGGGCAACCGTCTCGCCTATCGCATAGAAACAGTTGGCGGTGCTGTCGGAATTGAGCACGACATGCTGGCCGGCAACGGTCACGCTGCCATCAACCGTAGTCTTGGCAATGTCGATGGTGCGCGCCGCCAAGCGGACGGCGCCGCCCACCGTGCAGTCGCGGATGGAGAGGCTCTCGCCTGCTGCAATTATGTCGCGGCCGATGGACGCATCGTCCAAGTTGAGGGCCTGACCTGCCCAGTACAGGTCACCTTCGACGCCGGACGAATTGGCGTCATTGTCGGTCGCAAGTACGTTGCCTGCGGTGTCTGTGCCGGCGAACGACGCCGTGGGAAGCGCGGTGATCGCCAGCGCGATGAGTGCGAATAGGATGGTGATGCGGCCCCACGCTTTACAGCGCTGGGTCGACGGGAATTGATTGCGGGGCATAGTGAATCCTTCGTTAGATGCTCGATATGCATCTAACAGGGTACCCAACGCGTGGGCGCTCTAAAAGAACCTCTCGGTTGTATTTCGAAGGATGAGCCCGCGCAATCTACTTTTTGCGGTGCAAAAAGCGCGCGATGTCCTCTTCGGTGGGGCTTTTGATGTCAAAGCGCAGCGAGAGCCAGCGCAGACCCATGGTCACGACAACGCATACGACCAGCGCGGCGACATTGCTCATGATGCCGCTCATAACGAGACACACATAGCTTGTCGATCCGGCGATGGCGGCGATGGCATAAAAGTTAGTACGTTGGAAAATGCCCGGAACCACGCCCATAAAGCCGTCGCGCAACATGCCACCGCCCACCGCGGTGAAAAAGCCCATCATGATGCACACCGCCGGCGCAAAGCCGTAGACCAGCGCCTTGTCTGCTCCAGTGGCGGCGTAGATGCCGACCGAGATGATGTCGAGCAGGGGAATGAGTTTTTCGGGCTTGTCGACGATTGCCGGGAAAATATAGATGATGGCTGCCGTGGCAATGGAAAGCGGCAGCGCCATTGGCTGGTTGAGGATGTAGACGTTGCCCACCTGCAGCGTCATGTCGCGTAAAAGACCGCCGCCCAAGCCACAGACCACGGCGAGCGCAACTGCACCCACCAGGTCGAGTTTGTGCTCGCGCGCGACCAACACGCCCGAGATTGAAGCCGCGACGACGGCGAACATTTCGAGCCAAAACGGGATGGCGACCATGGCATCCGTGGCGTGTGAGGTAACGGTCATAGCGGCGACGACGGGCAAGATGGAATCCTTTGAGTTGCAGGTTTGGACAATGCCCGTACATAGTACATGGTTGGCGGCGATTGCGACCCTATTGCTCGGCAAACGGTAGGGGTTGGGTGCGGTCATAGGTTCCAAACATGTATACCAGCCTCCAAAGATGTCGAAAAATGTCGTTTTTGGCGGATGATGTACATGTTTTGGCGCGCGCCGAGCGGGCGACGTTACTCGGAGGGCGTCTCTATGTCCTTCGTGCCCTTCCAGTTGCGGATAAGTGCCTTTCGCAGTTCGTTTTGCTTTCGCTGATACTCGGCATCCGTGCAGCGGGGCATACCGAGTGCTTCGCGGATATTGTTCATGGCACGGTGAAAAGCGAGTTGACTGGCAAATTGCGCTGAGGTGAGTGTGACAATGCGATAACCCATTTGGGCGAGCACAGCTTCGCGTTCCGCATCTGCTCCCTTACGGCCAGTCTCGTCGTGAAAGCCACCCTTATATTCGATGCCGAGCTCTCTGCGCTTATAGGTAATGAGGGCATCGATTTTGAGTGTTCGGGCTTTGGTGCAATGCCAAAGACGTTGAGGGATCTCGAGCGGTCGGTTGAGCTCGATGCCTCGAATGCCAACGCCGCCTTCGCTTGTTGGAAGTGAAAGTGCGATTGCCGATGCAGCCTCCATAGGCGAGACCGAGTGGTCGTAGACATGTCTGAGCGCGAGTCGCGCGCGTGTGGCACCGGGTTTGCCAGGGTGTTGATCGAGCAGTTCGACAATTTCGTCCTTGGAGGTGGTTGCTGGTTGCTCGGTATAAGGGTCAGAGGGATTAAGGCCCATGCGATAGTCGCCGCAAACTTCGTAGCCATACTCGAGGTATTCGATTCTATCCATCCACTCGGCGGCGAGCACGAAGGTGAAGGCTTCGTCGGTGATAAAGATGCCGGGCGTAAGCTCGTCAATATGGCCATAGGGTAGGCTTTGGCCGAGAACATGGCAAGTGACGCCGTTGGTGCGAATTCGCTCGAAAGCAAACACTACGGAGATATCGATAGTCTTGAACATATCGGGCGGAATGCCGCAGTCGGTGAGGGCCTGTCGTATGCGCGCGATGCGTTGCTGGGTGGAGAGACCTCTTGCGCCTATCTGGTAGTCGTGTTGCGCGACCGCTTGAACCCGGCCTTGCGGCGCGTGATGGACGAGCCATGCAGTTTTATGCGAAATGAGAACAGGGGTATCCATTGGGGACCTCTCGCTCTGAGTCGATACCCAACTCTTATGTCCGTTGAGGTGGGGAAATATACCGAATGCGAGTAAGCCGACTCATGCACGGCGTGTGTCATATACAAACGTGTACACCACCCTCCAAAAACGACATTTTTTGACATCTTTGGAGGGTGATGTACATGTTTGGGATGTTGGGTTGGGATTGAACGTGATGGGGGTGTGGGTTGAAGAGGAGGGATGTCTAAATTTTGAGCGGAGCTCAAAATTTATTCGGTCGGCTTGCGCCGACCGCGCTGCGCTAAAAACGCGCCACTGGCGCGTTTTCTTTACGCTTTGCGCCCTGGCGGGCTCGAATCCCTCCTCCTCCGCCGTATTTGCTTGTAAGGGACTCTAAACAAAAAAAGCCCCCGTTTTCGGGAGCTTTCTCAACCAAAATGGCGGAGGAGGAGGGATTCGAACCCTCGTGACCTTATACAGGCCAAACGGTTTTCGAGACCGCCGCATTCAACCACTCTGCCACCCCTCCGCGTGGGGTAAAAACAAAGCAGGCTCGAAGGCCTGCTTTGGAATTAACTGGCGGAGAGTCAGGGATTTGAACCCTGGAGACGCTTTTGACGCCTACACGATTTCCAATCGTGCTCCTTCGGCCACTCGGACAACTCTCCGTTAAATGCGAAAGTCAGTATACACGAGGAACCGCAAAGTGCAAACAGAAAAGTTGGCATTTTTTAAAACGCTTGGCCGCGCTTGTCGTTGCAGTGGGGTTTGAGGTGCCAAAAAACGGCTTCCGACCAGCGTGGTTGATTAACTCAATTGTTCAAAAGGGGTATTCATAAGCGACTTGGCAATGAATTTAAAAATCTTTGGGTGGCGCTGTGGACCACTGGTATGCATTTTGCGACCACAGCCTTGTGCCCGTTGACCTGTGGCTTGGCTCAGCTTGTCCCCGCGGCGTCGTATCTTGTCCACAAATCCGTCAAGCACTTGGTCAGCATTTGGTTGGAAGACGCATGAAACGTCGTGCGAGTATGGGCATATGTGGAGGTCATGAGGTTGTAGCTGCATATTCTTGCGGCCTAGGAGGTTGAAAGATATTATTACCAAGTCTTTTCCTGCTTCAGGCGCACCTTCACGACCTGAAGCCACATTTGCCCAGAGGAGGTGACAATATGAAGGCTTATGAACTGCTGTTCTTTGTTGACCCGTCGCTCGACCCCGAGACTCGTCTCGCTGTTATGAAGCGTATCGATACCACGATCGCTGAGGGCGCTGGCAAGGTCGACTCCGTTGACGACTGGGGCAAGCGCAAGCTCGCCTACGAGATCAACGACCTCACCGATGGTGACTACACCCTCATCAACTTCCACGCAGATCCTACCCAGATCGCCGAGCTTGATCGCATCCTGCGCATCACCGACGCTGTGGTCCGCCACATGATCGTCCGTCGCGACGACCAGGAGTAAGACTGTCGTTTTGGACTGGGCTTGTGCCCCAAGAGGAAGTAGTGAGTTATGAGCATCAATCGAGTGAACATCACCGGTAACCTCACCCGCGATCCCGAGCTGCGCGCCACCGCCGGCGGAACCCAGGTTCTGTCCTTTGGCGTCGCCGTCAACGATCGTCGCCGTAACGCGCAGACTGGCGAGTGGGAGGACTATCCCAACTTTGTCGACTGCACTATGTTCGGCACCCGCGCCGAGGCCGTGAGCCGTTTCCTGGCAAAGGGAAACAAGGTCGCGATCGAGGGCAAGCTGCGCTACAGCTCTTGGGAGCGCGACGGCCAGCGCCGGAGCAAGCTTGAGGTCATCGTCGATGAGATCGAGTTTATGAGCTCCCGTGGTGGCCAGGGTGGCTACGATCAGGGCGGTTATGCCCCCGCAGCTCCCGCGCCTGCAGCACGTCCTGCCACACCGGTGGCTACGCCGCCCGCGGTCGACGTCTACGATGAGGACATCCCGTTCTAAGGGTTGTTCACCTATTTTTGAGTGAGAGGCGGCTTCGGTTCGCCGAAGTTGCCAAATGAAAGGTATTTTGACATGGCTAATGATTTTTCTGCACGTCAGCCGCGTCGTAAGTACTGCCAGTTCTGCAAGGAGAACACTGAGTTCATCGACTATAAGGACACTCAGCTTCTCCGTAAGTACATGACCGATCGTGGCAAGATCAAGCCCCGTCGCGTCACTGGCGCTTGCACGCAGCATCAGCATGACATCGCCAACGCCATCAAGCGCGCCCGCGAGATGGCTCTCCTGCCGTACACCGTCCCCGTGGTTTCCTCTCGTGGCAACCGCGACCGCGGCTAAGAAGGGAGACGCATCATGAAGGTTATTCTTCTCGATGAGATCAAGGGCAAGGGCGGCGAGGGTGACGTCGTAGAGGTCGCTCAGGGTTACGCTGAGAACTTCCTGTTCCCCAAGAAGCTCGCTGTTGCCGCCACCAAGGGCAACCTCAAGCAGCTTGACGAGCGTCGCAACAACATCGCCAAGCGCGAGGCCGTCCGTCTGGCTACCGCCAACGAGACCAAGGCTGCCTTCGAGGGCAAGACGGTCACCGTTGACGTCAAGGTCGGCGACGAGGGCATCCTCTTTGGCTCCGTTACCGCCGCTATGATCGCTGACGCCATCAAGGCTCAGCTCGGTATGGACATCGACCGCAAGCGCGTCGAGCTCGGTAAGCCCATCAAGGTTGCCGGTGCCCACACCGTTGCCATCTCGCTGTACCGCGAGATCAAGGCCGAGGTTGTCGTTCTCGTCGGCGTTACCGCCGAGGAGCTCGCTGCCGAGGCTGAGGTCGAGGAGGCCGCTGAGGTCGCCGAGGCCGAGACCGCCGAGGTCGAGACTGAGGCTGCTGCCGAGTAGCATTTGCTGCAACGCAACAATCTTGTTCTAAGAAGGGCGCTCTGGGAAACCAGGGTGCCCTTTTGTTTTTTGCGCTGAGTGAGTGTCATGGTGAACGTTGCGTCGAAGTCCTATATACAGGACCGTTCATCCGTTTGGTTCGGTGATGATTGGCGGCGCGCGGCGCGTTTTGGGACCGTGGCTGATACTATGGATGCTCGCAAGCGATATGAATGAGGATGCTCATGGCATATGACGATAGGGAGACCGGGCTGACGGTTGAGGACCGCGGCTCAAAGTTGGGTCTTCCCCAAAACCAAGATGCAGAGGCCAATGTACTGGCCGCTATGCTGCTATCGCCCGAGGTGGTCGAAGAAGCCCAGGTCGAGCTGCAGCCCGATGACTTCTACCGGCCCATTCATAAGACCATCTATACCGCGATGGTCGATATGTACAACAGCCGCATTCCCATCGACTCCATCTCGCTGATCGATTACCTGCGAAGCGTCAACAAGCTCGATGCCGTGGGCGGCGAAGCGTATATTTTGGAGTTGATGGGTCAGACCCTGTCGCTCGTCAACTGGCAGCACCATGCCGCCATCGTTCGCCGCGATTCGATGCTGCGTGAGCTGATCGGCGCCACCAACGAGATCAACGCGCTGGCCTATAACGCTCCCACCGATACCAAAGAGGTCGTGGAGCTAGCCGAGAGCAAGCTGCTCAAGGTCACGGCGCGCGAGGTCAAGTCGAGCTACAAGACGCTGACCGAGTTTATGGTCGAGGCCTATAACGAGGCCGAGGAAGTGTGCCAGGCCGGTGGCCAGGCTGCGGGCGTGCCCACGGGTTTCCCGTCGCTCGACCGCATGCTCATGGGTTTTCGCGAAGGCCAGCTCATCATCATCGGCGCCCGTCCTGCCGTGGGTAAGACGTCGTTCGCTCTGAACCTGGCACTTAACGCTGCCGCTGCTGGTTATACCGTCGGCTTCTTCTCACTGGAGATGTCGGGCAAGGAAATTGCCCAGCGTCTGATTTGCGCCTACGCCATGATCTCGATCAGTGACTTCCGCATGGGCCGCATTAGCCCCGAGCAGTGGGCCAATATCAACGAGGCCACGCAGACCTTGTCCAAGCTCGATATTCTGATTGACGATACGCCCGGCACCACAGTGACTGAGATTCGCGCCAAGAGCCGCCGCATGCTCCATAACAAGGAAAAGGCAATCATCATTTTGGACTACCTGCAGCTGGTGAGTCCTCCACCGGGACGCCGCTCCGAGAGCCGTACCGTCGAGGTTTCGGAGATGTCGCGTGGTCTTAAGATTATGGCCAAGGAGCTCAAGATCCCGCTCATCGCGCTGTCACAGCTCTCGCGTCAGGTCGAATCCCGTACCGGCAAGCGCCCGCAGCTTTCCGACCTTCGTGAATCGGGCTCCATCGAGCAGGACGCCGATATCGTCATGTTCTTGGACCGCTCCGCCGACGAGGCCGAAGCCTCGCGCGACGATCGACCCGACGAGGGCGTTACGCGTATCGTCGTGGCCAAGAACCGTTCGGGCCCGATCGGCGACGTCGACCTGATGTTCCTGCCGGCATCCACCAAGTTCTATGAGCTTGATGGGGCACATGCCGAGGAGTAGGACAGGCGCCCGTTGCACGGGTATACTGGGAATGTTTTGTGCTTCTGCGTGCCGGCGTGGCGCGTAGACAGTCCATGAATGTAAGGAGTAAACATGCCGTCAACCGTTTTGGTCGGTGCCCAGTGGGGCGATGAGGGCAAGGGTAAGATTTGCGACCTGGTCGCCGGCGACTTCGATGCCGTCGTGCGCTATTCGGGCGGCAACAACGCCGGTCACACCATCGTCGTCAACGGCAAGAAGTACGGCCTGCACCAGGTGCCCTCCGGCATCATGTATTCCGATCACGTGTCGGTGATCGGTAACGGCTGCGTCGTCAACCCCAAGGTCGTCCTTGAGGAGATCGACATGTTCGAGGCCGACGGCATCACCACCAAGAACCTCAAGATTAGTGGCAACGCGCATGTCATCATGCCGTACCACATCGATCTGGATGGCGCCTTTGAGCAGAAGCTCGGCAAGAAGAACATCGGTACCACCAAGCGCGGTATCGGTCCGTGCTATCAGGACAAGATGGCCCGCATTGGCCTGCGCATGCAGGATATGCTGGACGAGGCGCTGTTCCGCGACAAGCTGGAGACCGCTCTCGCCCGCGTGAACCCCGAGCTTGAGCTCATCTACAACCTGCCCGCCTACACCGTGGACCAGATTTGCGACGAGTACCTGCCCATGGCCGAGCGCCTGCGTCCCTACATCACCGAGACGAGCCTGCTGCTCAACAACATGATCGATGAGGGCAAGGACCTGCTGTTTGAGGGCGCCCAGGCGACGTTGCTCGACATCGACCACGGCACCTATCCGTACGTGACGTCTTCCAACTGCACCGCCGGCGGCGCCATCACCGGCTCCGGCGTGGGCATGAAGAACGTCGACCGCGTGCTGGGCGTCATGAAGGCCTATATCACCCGCGTCGGTTCGGGCCCCATGCCCACCGAGCTTTCCTATGAGTCCGAGGCCGGTCACACGCTGACCGAGGAGGGCTATGAGTACGGTGTGACCACCGGTCGCCGTCGTCGCTGCGGCTGGTTCGACGGCCCCATCGCCAACTACGCCTCACGCGTCAACGGCCTCACCGATATCGCCCTGACTAAGCTCGACGTGCTTTCGGCCTTCGACACCATCAAGGTGTGCGTGGCCTACGACGTCGATGGCGAGCGCTACACCAGCGTGCCCGAGCATCAGGTGCGCTTTGAGCATGCCAAGCCCATCTACGAGGAGCTCCCCGGCTGGAAGTGCGACATCACCGGTTGCCGCAGCTTTGATGAGCTGCCGCAAGAGGCTCAGGACTATGTGGCGTTTATCGAGGATCTGGCACACACCCGCGTGACGTTCATTGGCGTTGGCGCTGGTCGCGAGCAGATCATCAACCGATTCTGGAAGTAATCGGGACCATTTGGTTATTGCGATATACCCCTTTGCAGCCCAAGTGGGCGGCCGAGGGGTATATTTGCTTGCAAAGGGCTCGCGCGGAGCGGGCCATTCATCCATAGAGGAGGCACCCTTGAAGGCGGACACTCAAACCATCGACATCCTGTTGTTGGGCAGCGGCGGCCGCGAGCATGCTTTGGCAGCAAAGCTCGCAGCATCACCGCGCGCCGGCAAGCTCTACATTGCGCCGGGTAACGGCGGCACCGCGAGCTGCGGCGAGAACGTTGTTCTCGAAGACTGCGATCCCGCGGCCGTGGCGGCGTTTGCTCAGAGCCACGGATGCGGACTCGTGGTAATTGGCCCCGAGGCTCCGCTCGTGGCGGGCGTGGCCGACGCCGTGCGCGCGGCGGGTATTCCCTGCTTTGGCCCGGGTGCCGAGGGCGCCCAGATGGAGGGCTCCAAGCTGTTCTCCAAGCAGCTCATGGAGCGTGCGGGCATTCCGACGGCAGCCTATGGTTCGTTTACCGACGAGGCTTCGGCTCTCGCCTACGTGCGCGAGCAGGGCGCCCCGCTGGTCGTCAAGGCCGACGGCCTTGCCGCGGGCAAGGGCGTTATCGTGGCGACCGAACTTGAGCAGGCCGAGGAGGCCGTGCGCGAGTGCTTTGGCGGCACCTTTGGCGATGCCGGCAGCACCGTGGTCATCGAGGAGATGCTGACCGGTCCCGAGTGCTCGCTGCTGGCCTTTACCGACGGCAAGACCGTGCGCCCCATGGCCACTTCGCAGGACCACAAGCGCGCGCTCGAGGGCGACAAGGGCCCCAACACCGGTGGCATGGGCGTCTACAGCCCGGTGCCCATCGTGACCGATGAAGAGCACGCCACGATGGTGGCGGTCATGGAGCAGACCGTGGCCGAGCTTGCTGCCGAGGGCATCGACTACCGCGGCTGCCTGTATGGCGGCTTTATGCTCACCCCCGCCGGCCCCAAGGTGCTGGAGTTCAACGCCCGCTTTGGTGATCCCGAGACTCAGGTTGTGCTGCCGCGCCTTAAGAACGACCTGGTCGAGGTCATGCTCGCCTGCGCCAACTGCGAGCTCGATCAGATTGAGCTCGACTGGCGTGACGAGTGGGCCGTGGCCGTTGTCCTGACGAGCGCGGGCTATCCCGGCAGCTACGAGAAGGGCAAGGTCATCACTGGCATTGAGGATGCCGAGGCCATGGAGAACGTGACCGTTTACCACGCGGGTACTGCCGTGGTGGACGGCCAGCTCGTGACCAATGGTGGCCGCGTGCTTGCCGTGACCGCTCTGGGCGACACGTTTGAGAACGCTCGCAACCTTGCCTACGAGGCTTGCGAGAAGATTGATTTTGAGGGCAAGACCCTGCGTCACGACATCGGCCTGCGCGCGCTGCGCGGCCGCGACGCCTGGGATGCCTAAAATCCGAGAGGAATGAGACGGATGGACGAGAAGAACGAAGAGCTCGTGGACGCGCAGATCGTCGAAGAGGACAGCCGCATGTATGGGCACGCCGAGGGCGAGCCTGGTGGCGAGGTCGCTGACGAGCCGGCGCTGGTGCTGGGCGACGACGACCCGCACGATGCCGAGCTGCACGAGAAGATTCTTTCGGAGGAGTGCGCCTGGAAGGGCAAGATCCTCGACGTCCACCGTCTTGAGGTTGAGCTGCCCAACGGTCGCCGCAGCGCCCGCGATATCGTTCGCCATCCGGGTGCGGCGGCCGTCGTGGCGCTGACCGAGAGCGGCAAGATCGTACTGGTGCGTCAGTACCGCACCGCCATCGACCGCGTGACGGTCGAGATTCCCGCCGGCAAGCTCGATCCAGGCGAGGATCCGCTCGATTGCGCCAAGCGCGAACTGCATGAGGAGACGGGCTTTAGGGCTGGTCGTATTCGCTTTTTGACGTCGATTGTCACGTCCTGCGGTTTTTGCGATGAGATCATCCGCATCTACTTGGCTACCAAGCTCGAGTTTGATGCGCCCAACCCCGATGATGACGAGTTTGTCAACGTGGACCTGGTGCCGCTGCACGAGCTGATCGACGCCGTGCTCGACGGCAAGATCGAAGACGCCAAGACCGTCGTAGGCGCGCTTGCCTGCGACAGCATCGCGCACCGCTTGGGTGGGGCCGATCTTTAACGAGCGGGGATGATCCCGCAGGTTTGTGTAAGTCAGCGAAAGTGCTCCAATTGAGACAAGGTGGCCTAAAAGAGGAGGGAAGCGTATGGATATACGCGACCGACGATTGAAGGCCAGATTGTCCAAATGGAGCACTTGCAGCGTCGAGACGAAACGCGGTTTGGTAAAACCGCGTAAGGTGACTATGTTTAAGAGGTTTCTTTCTTACTACGAGCCCCAGATGGGGCTTTTTGTTGCTGATACTGTTTGCGCTCTGGTGCTTGCCGCCATTGACCTGGCGTTCCCCATTATCCTGCGCAATTTGACCGGTGGGCTATTTACTCAGGGTCAGGCTGCCATTATGCAGGCGCTCGGCATGATCGCGGTGGGCTTGGTGTTGATGTATGCCGTCCGCTGCGCCTGCCGCTACTTTGTGAGCTATTGGGGTCACGTGATGGGCGCGCGCATGGAGTCCAAGATGCGCGAGGACCTGTTCGACCAGTATGAGCGCTTCAGCTTTGCGTACTTCGACCGCAACAGCTCGGGCGACATGATGAGCCGCGTGGTCAACGACCTGTTCGATAACTGCGAGGCGGCGCATCACGTGCCCGAGTGGATCATCATCTGCGGCATCGAGATTATCGGCTCGTTTGTGATCCTCTTTACCATCGCCCCGGTGCTGGCGCTCGCCATGGCCGTGGTGACGGCGGCGTTTTCGGCCATCATGTTTTGGCAGAACATGCGCATGCGCGAGGTCTTTAGCGACAACCGCAAAAAGATCAGCGGCATCAATGCGCAGCTGCAGGATTCGCTGGCGGGCATGCGCGTGGTCAAGAGCTTTGCCAATGAGGAGACCGAAAGCTTCAAGTTCCGCGCCTCAAACAATCGCTATCTTTCGTCCAAGGAGAACATGTATCACGCCATGGGCGTCTATACCGCGACGTATGGCCTGCTTTCGGGTGTGCTCTATGTGATCGTGGTGCTGCTGGGCGGCTGGCTGGTCGCCCAGGGGCAGCTGCAGGCGGTCGATATGGCGACCTTTGCACTCTATATTTCGCTGTTCTGCACGCCGCTCGAGACACTCGTCAATTCGGCCGAAACGTATCAGAAGGCTATCGCCGGCTTTAAGCGTATGGACGAGGTGCTCTCGACCGCGCCGGATATCCAGGACAAGCCGGGCGCTACGGATCTGCAGGTGACTGCCGGCGCCGTGGAGTATCACGACGTGTGCTTTAACTACGAGGATGTTGAGCTGGGCGAGGGCGATGCCGACGAGCGTCCCGTTATCGACCATATGGACCTGTCCATCAAGCCCGGGCAGACCATCGCTTTGGTTGGCCCTTCGGGCGGTGGCAAGTCCACGACCTGTTCGCTGCTGCCGCGCTTTTATGACGTGGCCGCCGGATCCATTAGCATCGACGGCCAGGACGTGCGCGATGTGACGCAGCAGAGCCTGCGTCGCGCCATCGGCCTGGTGCAGCAGGATGTCTATCTGTTTGACGGCACGATTGGCGAGAACATCGCCTACGGCAAGCCGGGCGCTACGGCAGGAGAGATCGCCGAGGCCGCCCGTCGCGCCAACATCGATGCCTTTATCGAGTCGCTTCCACAGGGCTATGACACGGTCGTGGGCGAGCGCGGCAGCCGTCTTTCGGGCGGACAGAAACAGCGCGTTGCCATCGCGCGTGTGTTTCTCAAGAATCCCAAAATCTTGATCTTGGACGAGGCGACGAGTGCTTTGGATAACGAGAGCGAGGAGGCGGTCCAGGAGTCGCTCGAAGAGCTGGCACGCGGCCGTACCACAATCATCATCGCCCACCGTCTCTCGACCATTAAACACGCCGATGAGATTGCGACCGTTGAGCATGGTCGCGTTGTGGAACGTGGCACGCATGAACAGCTTCTCGCCCGTGGCGGCACCTATGCCCGTTACTATCGAATGCAGTTCGAAGGTGCGCGTGCGCACGAGCTCGACTGATTGATATGACAGGAAGTTTATGGCTGACAAGAACCCTTTGACTCCGGAAGAAGTGACGGAGTTATTCTCCGAAATCGATGCATCCGGTGTCTTGGATCCCACGCTTGCCAAAAAGCGAACCGAGCGCATGCGTGAGAAGGAGGCTGCGGCCAAGCGCGGTGACAAAGCGGCGCTAGCGCAGCTGCGCAGCGAGGACCGCGCGAGCCAGGCAAAACATATCGACCCGCTGTCCGAGGATGATCCTTCGGGTTCGCAGGTGAGTCATACCATTACGAAGACCGCGATGGCCGTGGTCATTGGTATTTTGGTGCTGATCGTGGGCATGCAGATTGGCTACGGCGTGATGCGTCGCCTGAACACCGCCAACCTGTCCGAGAGCGTTTCGGTCGATACCGTTTCGACGGCGCTGAAGGGCGGCCTTGAGTGGGGCAACGGCTTTACGCAGTTCCCGCTCGACTTTACCGTCGATGAAGCCGATGAGCGTACGGGCACGGTCGAGGTGACGGTGTTGGACACATCGTCTGCCAACGAGCTCGAGCTGCTGTCCAACGGGCAGATTCAGGCCGCGGCGCTTGCGACCAACGCGTTGCTCAACGATAAGATCGACCGCGTGGTGTATAACGTTCACGCCTATATCGACGAGGATAGCAACATTCAGCACGATTCCTTCTTTGGCATGTTTCCCGCCCAGGGCCACCAGAGCGCCATCCTGACGTTCGTGTGGACCAAGAGCTCATCCAACGCTACGAGTATCGACTGGAAGATGCGCATCGTGAGTATGGATGACACCATCGCCGAGCGCATTCAGAAGCAGGTGAACTCGGTGTCGTCGTTGATTGAGGACCCGGTGGTGAGCCAGACCAAGATTGACGAGGAAAAGGCCGAACGTGACCTGGAGCATCGTCTGCATGGCCGCGAGATTTTCCGCGGCGGCAAGCCCGATCGCACACCGTCCGAACTGCTGGAGCAGGACAAGATAAAATAAGACGCCATCATCCCGCGTGAGCCACAAGCCCCGCGGGATGATTTTTCCGGGACGGGGATTAAAAAATCATTATGCATAGAAAGTCATAATTATCATTTCGTAAACATTTCGATGAAATTAACGCCATGAGGCATGCTTGCGGTTACAATACCGCGAGGCCTAACTACACACCTTTAAGCCGGTCCTGTGAGACCGGGAAGGAGAATTATGGCGAACAACCATACCGCGGGCGCTGCCGCCCGCACCTTCGCGCCCAGCGAGCTTTGCCAGCGTATGCTGGCCAAAACCAGCAAGGGCGCCTGCGGTCCCTGTATCCTGTATCTTGAGGATGGGACCATTTTTTATGGACGTGCATGCGGCGCCGAGGGCACCGCGACCGGCGAAGTCTGCTTCAACACCTCGCTTGAGGGCTACTTTGAGGTCATGACCGACCCGAGTTATGCCGGCCAAATTGTAACCATGACCTATCCGCAGATCGGCAATTACGGTATCGACGAGACCGATGTCCAGTCGGCCTTCCCCGGCGACGCCGTGCGCCCCGCGAGCGCTCCGGCTATGCGCGGCATGATCGTTCGCGACATGTGCGCCACGCCTTCTAACTGGCGCTCGGCCGTCAGCGTGCCGGAGTACCTGCGCGCTCACGGCATCGTCGCTATCGAGGGTGTCGACACCCGCGCTCTGGTGCGCCATCTGCGCGACAATGGTTCCAAGATGGGCATTATCTCGACAGAGATCTTCGACGTCGACGAGCTCGCCGAGCGTCTGGACGCAGCGCCCACGCTGGTGGGCGAGAACCTGGTCAAGACCGTGAGCTGTCCCGCGCCTCACGAGTTTGTGGCCGCCGACCTGCCTGCCACGCATGGCTTTGCGCTTGTGGCTGCCGCTCCTGCCCGTCACAAAGTGGTCGCCTACGACTGCGGTGTGAAGCGCGGTATTCTGGAGGGCCTGGTCCGTGCCGGCTGCGACCTCACCGTCGTGCCGTGGGATACGCCCGCGAGTGAGGTGCTCGACATGAATCCTGATGGCGTCTTTTTGTCCAACGGCCCCGGCGACCCCGATGCCGTGGTGGAGACCTACGAGCAGGTGCAGCAGCTGATCGGCAAGGTGCCGGTCTTTGGTATTTGCCTGGGTCACCAGATGATCAGCTTGGCCTGCGGCGCCCAAATGGAAAAGCTTAAATTCGGTCACCGTGGCGGTAACCAGCCGGTTATGAATCTGGTGAGCCGTCGCGTGGAGATCACCGCGCAAAACCACGGCTTTGGCCTGCTGTTCCCCAGTCTGGGCAAACTGATTCCGGAGCTTTCCGGCGGCGAAACCGAGCATGCGGCCGATGGCGACCTGCGCGCCTGGGTGCGTCGCGGCGTCGCGCCGGTCGTGATGAACGAGCGCTTTGGTCGCATTCGCCTGACACATGTGAACCTCAACGACGGCACCGCCGAGGGCATCCAGCTGCTCGACGCCCCGTGTTTCTCGGTCCAGTACCACCCCGAGGCTTCGCCCGGCCCCACCGATGCCCACTATCTCTTTACCGCCTTTACGCGACTCATGGACGGCGAGGAGAACTACCTGGACATCGACACCGCGAAGGACCGCCTCGCCGGCTGGAATTTCGCCGAGTCCGAGAACGCTGCGACCGAGGAGAACTAACATGCCTAAACGTACTGACATCAAGCGCATCCTCGTTATTGGTTCGGGCCCCATCGTTATTGGCCAGGCCTGCGAGTTCGACTACTCCGGCGCCCAGGCCTGCAAGGTGCTCAAGGAGGATGGCTTTGAGGTCATCCTGGTCAACTCCAATCCGGCGACCATCATGACCGACCCGGGCTTGGCCGACCGCACCTATGTTGAGCCTATCACCGCCGAGTTTATCGAGCGCGTGATCAAGAAAGAGCGCCCGGACGCGCTGCTGCCCACGCTGGGCGGCCAGACCGGTCTGAACGCCGCTGTCGAGCTGGCAAAGGACGGCACGCTCGACAAGTACGGCGTCGAGATGATCGGCTGCGACCTGGCCGCTATCGAGCGCGGCGAGGACCGCAAACTCTTTAACGAGGCCATGGCCGAGATCGGCCTGGAGGTCGCGCGCTCGGGCTATGCCTACAGCGTGGCCGACGCCGAGGCTATCGCCGAGCGCGTGGGATATCCCTGCGTACTGCGCCCGAGCTTTACCCTCGGTGGCGCCGGCGGCGGCATCGCGCATACCCACGAGGAGCTCGTCTCCATCGTGAGCCAGGGCCTTGAGCTCTCGCCTGCCCATGAGGTGCTGGTCGAGGAGTCCATCGAGGGTTGGAAAGAGTATGAGATGGAGGTCATGCGCGACCACGCCGGCAACGGCATCATCGTGTGCTCCATCGAGAACCTCGACCCCATGGGCGTGCACACCGGCGACTCCATCACCGTGGCGCCAGCGCAGACCCTCTCCGACCTTGAGTACCAGCGCATGCGTGTCGCGTCGCTCGCCATTCTGGAGAAGATTGGCGTCGAGACCGGCGGCTCCAACGTGCAGTTTGCCGTGAACCCCCAGACCGGCCGTCTGATCGTCATCGAGATGAACCCGCGCGTGAGCCGTTCGTCCGCACTGGCCTCCAAGGCCACGGGCTTCCCCATCGCCAAGGCCGCCGCTCGCCTGGCCGTGGGCTACACGCTCGACGAGATCGTCAACGACATCACCAAGGCAACGCCCGCCTGCTTTGAGCCCACGATCGACTACTGTGTGGTCAAGGTGCCGCGCTTTGCCTTCGAGAAGTTTAAGGGTACCGACCCCACGCTCACCACGCGCATGAAGGCCGTGGGCGAGATTATGGCGATCGGCCGCACCTTTGAGGAGGCCTTCGGCAAGGCCATGCGCTCACTGGAGGACGGTCACCAGGGCATCTGCGCCGGTGGCAAGGAGGGTGCCGACAAGCTGAGCGACGATGAGCTCGCTCAGGCCGTGGCAACCCCGACCGAGCACCGCATCTTCTTTGTGGTCGAGGCCCTGCGCCGTGGCTGGGACATCGCCCACATCCATGCCATCTGCGGTATCGATCCGTGGTACCTCAACCGTATCAACGACATGGTGCAGGTCCAGGAGAGCATCCGCGGCCTGCGTGTGGAGGATATCGACGCCGACGCGATGCGCCTGCTCAAGCAGTACGGCACGAGCGACGCCGAGATTGCCGCGCTGACCGGCTCGGACGAGCGCTTTGTGCGCGCCTATCGCAAGGGTCTGGGCGTGGTTCCCAGCATGAAGACGGTCGATACCTGCGCTGCGGAGTTTTCGAGCGCCACGGAGTACCACTACAAGACGTACGAGAACATCTACCGCACGAGCCCGGATGCCAAGAAGTGCGTGGCTCCCGACGAGACCACGCCGGCGGACAAGCCCAAGGCGATGATCCTGGGCGCCGGCCCCAACCGCATTGGCCAGGGTATCGAGTTCGATTACTGCTGCGTGCACGCGAGCTACGCGCTGGCGGCCCGCGGCTTCGAGACCATCATGGTCAACTGCAATCCCGAGACCGTCTCGACCGACTATGACACGTCCGACCGTCTGTACTTTGAGCCGCTCACCTACGAGGACGTCATGGACGTTATCGATGTCGAGCGCCCCGACGGCGTCGTGGTGACGCTCGGCGGCCAGACCCCGCTTAAACTGGCGCGCATGCTCGAGGAGAGCGGCGTCAACATTATGGGCACAAAGCCCGACGCCATCGACTTTGCCGAGGACCGCGAGCGCTTTGCCGCCCTACTCGACAAGCTGGGCATTATGTACCCGCCGGCGGGTCAGGCCACCTCGTTTGAGGAGGCCGAGGCCGTGGCCGCGCACATCGGCTACCCGCTGCTGGTGCGTCCGAGCTACGTGCTGGGTGGCCGCGGCATGATGATCGCCTACGATGCCGGGCATCTACGCGATTACATGGCCGAGGCTGCGCGCATTAGCCCCGACTACCCGGTGTACCTCGACCGCTTCCTGGAGGGTGCGATTGAGTCCGATGTCGATGCCCTGTGCGACGGCGAAGAGGTCTACATCGGCGGCATCCTGGAGCATATTGAGGAGGCCGGTATTCACTCCGGCGACTCTGCGACCTGCATTCCGCCGTTTAGCTTTAGCGAGAGCCTGCAGGCGAAGCTCCGCGAGACCACGCGCCGCATCGCGATGGCGCTGGGCGTACGCGGCCTGGTCAACGTGCAGTATGCCATCAAGGGTGAGACCGTCTACGTGATCGAGGCCAACCCGCGTGCCAGCCGTACCGTGCCGTTTATCTCCAAGGCCACCGGCGTGCCGCTGGCCAAGTGCGCGGCGCGTATCATGGCGGGCGATTCCATCGCGAGCTTGGGCCTGCCGAGCGATGAGCGTCAGCTGGACTGGTTCTGCATGAAGGAAGCCGTTATGCCCTGGGGCCGTTTCCCGGGCGCCGACGTCATCCTGGGGCCCGAGATGAAGTCGACGGGCGAGGTCATGGGTATCGCCAAGAGCTATCCCGAGGCATACGCCAAGACGCAGCTGGCGATCGACTACAAGCTGCCCGACCCGAGTTGCGGCAAGGTGTTCATTAGCGTGTGCGACCGCGACAAGCGCCATATCCTTTCGGTCGCCCGTATCCTGCGCTATCTGGGCTTTGACATCTGCTCTACCGAGGGTACGGCGCGCGTGCTGCGTGGAGGCAACGTGACGTGCGAGATCGTGGAGAAGATTAGCGGCCCGCACGACGGCGAGCGCCCCAACATCGGCGACCTCATCGCCGATGGCAAGATCGCGGTGATCATCAACACGCCGTACGGTCCGGGCTCGCGCGGCGACGGCTATCTGCTGCGCACCGAGGCAGTGCGACGCGGTGTGACCTGCGTGACCGCGATGTCTGCCGCCAACACGTACGTGAGTGCCATCGAGGCGGTGCGTGAGGACCAGCAGGGTCACGGCAGCGCCAACGACATGGGCATGGACGTCATCGCCCTGCAGGACCTGCCGCAGCACACGGTGTAATGTGACCTGGTCGGCCGGGGCGGCAGCCGGACACTTTCTCTCGGAAACTGGGCTTCGCGAAGTTTTCCGAGAGAAAGGACCGCCTCCCGCCCCGGCCTACGGTGACTCGGTTGCACCGTGTGCTGCCGAAGGGGCTTTGTGCGATGACTAGGGCTGAATAGAAAATGAGTGTGGGCGCCGTCGTTCGTTTGAACGACGGCGCCCACGTTTTGGATTTATTGGGCTGTGGCGGTGAAGGTTGTTTTGTCGGCGGCGATGTGCACGTGCAGCTTTGCCTGACCGTCGCAGCTGATGAGCACGCCTACCTCGAACGGGGTTCCCGTCTTGTCGTAGGTCGAACGCACGATGCGCATCGCCGCCTTACCGGTGTTCTGTCCCAAAAGACGCGCCTCATGCTTGTCGAGGTTGACCGTCTCGTAGACGGCATCGACGCTTGCGGGCAGGATGCCGGTCTTTTCCGCGATGTAGGCGTAGAGCGAGCCATCCACGTCTTTGCGCGTGAGCTCGGGGCAAAGTGACACGGGGATATAGACGTAGTTGAGCTCCATGGGTTTGTCGTTGGCGAGACGCAGGCGGCGAATCTCCCAGACGGGTGTCCCTTCGGGCACTTTGAGCCCGGAGGCGATGCCGCGGACGGCCGGTATGCTTGAAAAGGCGAGAATCTGCGAGCTCGGAACCCGTCCCGCTTCGCGCATCCGCGCGCTGAAATTCAGGGCCAGGTCGATGCCGGGTGCTGAAGTTTGGGGCTTGATGAACGTGCCCTGGCCGCGCTTGCGCACCACGCGCCCCTCGATGACGAGATCTTGGAAGCAACGGCGCACGGTCGCGCGCGATAACTCCAGCCGCTCACAGATTTCGAGCTCGCGTGGCAGCGGCGTCTTGGTGTCGAACGCCTGGCTGGCGATAAGCAGAGCGATTCGATGTTTAAGCTGGACATAGAGCGGCGTATCACCGCTGCGGTCGAAGGGTTCGGAGGCGAGAAACGAGATCATATCCATGGGGTACCTCCATGTCGTGGGCGTACGTGACATGGTCTGACACTGCGGGGCAAACCGGAGATGCCAGGCCCGATTCTTGCTGGTATGTATGGTGCATAAGGAACATAAAACATTTATCAGGCAATCTACCTGCTATTTTAAAAAGTAATTAGAAGAAAAAATAATTTAGGCACAAAAATAGTTGCTACCGTTAACCGATGAATAGTTGCCGTTCGCAACTATTTTCTTGTACCGAACATGCCCCGGCGCAACAATAATCTCAGCAAAAAGCAAAGCCGTGCGACACACGGCAGGTCGAGAGGAGACCGCATGCGGTATCTGGTAATGGTCAGTCACGGAACGCTCGCTCCCGGACTGCACAGTGTCCTCAAGATGCTCGGCAATGACGCCCCGAACATCTTGTCGACGAGTCTCGTGGACGGCATGGGCGCTGACGAGTATGTCGAGAACGTCAAGGCGATGCTCGCTCCCGTTACCGCCGATGACGAGGTTGTCCTGCTTGGTGACATCCTGGGCGGATCGCCGCTCACCAATGCCATGAACACGCTGGCCGAGAAGGGTTTGCTCGCCCACACCATTGCCTTCGGCGGTATGAATCTGCCCATGGCTATGACCGCCATGATGGGGCTTGCCACCATGGACCTGGATTCCCTCAAGCAGATGATGCTGCAGGAGGGCAAGAACGGTATGTCCGAGCTCGTTGTCCCGACCGATGACGCCGACGACGAGGACGACGACATCTAGGCAGCGCATCCGCCCAAATTTTCGTGATGGAGCGGGGGTTAAGAGGAAAGACCCCCGGTGATAAAGAAAGGGAGAACGCATGATTTCGTTCATCCGTATTGATGACCGTATGATCCATGGACAGACCGTTACCCGTTGGGCCCTCGAGTATCCCTGCGACGGTCTTATCGCCGTCAACGACGCTGCAGCGTCCAACCCCGTGCTCAAGGAGGCCTACAAGAGTGCCTCGGGCAAGAAGACGTTCGTGTGGACCAAGGAGCACTTCAAGGAGGTCTCCGAGAAGGTTCTCAAGTCCGACACCAAGTACTTCCTGATCACCAAGAACCCGCTCGACATGAAGGAACTTCTCGTCGATTTTGGCTTTAAGCCCGGCATGGACCGCATCATCGTCGGTCCCTGCAACGATCGTCCCGGCACCACCAAGCTTGGCAACAACCAGTCGATCACGCAGGAAGAGGCCCAGGCGCTCGAGGATCTCACCAACGCCGGTTACACGGTCGAGTTCGCCCTTATCAAGGAGAAGTCCATCGGTGAGTGGCCCAAGTTCCGCGGTCAGTTTGGCTTCTAGTTAGGTGCCAGCCGCATTTTGGTATCTACAGCCCTTGGTGAAAGGGGCTGAGGAATAAAGAAAGGGGAAAGCATGGCAATCAATGCATTCCAAGCCGCGCTGTTCGGCCTGTTCGCCTGCCTGGCATCACTGCCTGGCATGGGCGGCACGACGATCGGCAACTACACTCTGGGTCGTCCTCTGGTCGCCGGCCTCATCGTCGGCATCATCATGGGCGATATGCAGACGGGTATCCTCGTCGGCGCTGCCATCCAGGTTGTCTACATCGCTCTCGTGACCCCCGGCGGAACCGTCTCCGCCGACGTCCGCGCCGTGTCCTATATCGGCATCCCGCTGGCGATCCTCGCCATCAAGAACTCGGGCATCGATCCCGCCTCCGCTGAGGCTGCCGGCATGGCCGCATCCCTCGGTGCCGCCGTCGGCACGCTCGGCACTGTGCTCTTCTATGGCACCGCCACCATCAACCTGGTGTGGCAGGGCATGGGCTGGAAGTGGCTCGAGAAGGGCGATCTCCACAAGCTCTACCTGGTCAACAACGTTCTGCCTTGGATCGGTCACATCGTCTGCTCGTTCCTCCCGACGTTCATCATCACCATGGGCGGCACCGCCATGGTCGACCTCATGAAGACCTACATGCCCATGGACGGCATCGCGATGAAGACGCTGTTTACCGTCGGCTCGCTGCTGCCTACCGTCGGTATCGCCATCCTGCTCAAGCAGGTCATCTCTAAGCCCACGGACTTCCTGACGTTCTTCTTCGGCTTCACCCTGTCCGCTGTTATGGGCTGCAACCTGATCGCCGCTGCCGGCATCGGCTGCTTCTTCGCCCTGATCAACTATGAGATCGCTTCGCTCAAGATCGACCTCGCAAACGCTCCCAAGGCAGCTATCGCCTCGGGCTCAGATGATGAGGAAGAGGAGGACATCTAATGGCAGAGAAGAAAAAGCTCTCTAAGAAAACGCTTGCCAAGTCGTTCCGTAACTGGTCCTATGGCAACCTGACCTGCTTCTCGCAGGAGCACATGCAGACCTTCGGTTACCTGTGCGCCATGCTTCCGATTGTCGAGGAGCTCTACGACACGCCCGAGGAGCAGAAGCAGGCCCTCCAGACCTACTCCGCGTTCTTCAACACCGAGCCGCAGATCGGCACCATGATTGTCGGCGTCACCGCCGGCCTCGAGGAGGCTCGCGCAAACGGCGAGGCCATCGACGACGACGCCATCAACGGCATCCGCGCCGGCCTCATGGGCCCGCTCGCCGGCCTTGGCGACTCGCTGATCGTCGGTACCCTGATCCCGATCCTGCTCGGTATTGCCCTCGGTCTCTCGACCGGCGGCTCCCCGCTCGGCGCCATCTTCTATATTGTCGTGTGGAACCTGCTCATGTTCCTTGGCATGCGCTTTGCCTACAAGCAGGGCTATGAGCTCGGCGGCAAGGCGGTCGAGGCCCTCGTCGGCCCCAAGGCCAAGGCTCTGCGTGATTCCATCGTGATGGTCGGTACCATGGTCATCGGTGCAGTCGGTGCTACCTGGGTCTCCATCACCTGCAGCCCCAACCTGGTGCTGCCCGGTGGCGGTAAGTTCCAGGACACGCTCGATGGCATCTATCCGCACCTGCTGCCGATGATCTTCATCATCTTCTGCTGGTACATGATGACCAAGAAGAAGGTCAACCCCATCGTTATGATGCTGATCCTCGTTGTGATCGCATTTGTGGGCGTTCTCATTGGCTTCTTCGACCCGGCACTGAGCTACTAGTCATCATCCCCTGGCCCCCTGTAAGGCCGTGCGGCCTCAACCGCACGGCCTTCTGATTTTGCGCCGCCCTTCAAGGGCAATATGGCCAGCGACCTCCATCGCCTACACGACACCCGCTATATTGCTCTTGAAAGATGACGTATTCGACAAACGATGCACTTGCGCATGATGCACACTTTGCACGAGGAGGACCATATGCACGAGAAACATGGACACGACCTTTCGCGCGACGACTTGATTCGCGAGGCAAAGATGCAGACCGATGCTATTCAGCGGCTCAATGTTTGGCTGCGCCTGGGCTATTCGCTCGTGGCGATTGGCTTTTTGATGGGGATGTGGGGTATGCAGGGCGGCCCCGGCTGGGGTGTCCCCGTGGGCATCGTGTGCCTGGTGGTGGGCACTCCGCTTTCGATCGTGCTTAAGGTCGGCACGACCAACGCCAAAAAGAATGTCGAGCGCATGCTCGAGGCCGCTGGTGTCGACGTTGAGGAGCTTATGCGACGCAAGAAGGACGAGCAATAGACTTCCGCGTTGGGGTATCATAAATAATTGTTGCGAATGTTAACTAATGTACGGCAAATGACGGTTTTATGGCCCTTCTAGAGTTGCAAAGGACAATATCCCCAGTGGATTACGATGACGTCGCTCGAAAACTGATTGTGTACTCACGTTCCCTTGCCAAGGGATCCTTGAGTGCTGCCGGCGGCGCCAGTGTGGGCGAGGCACCGGTTTTACAGTATCTATCGGGTATTGACGGTGATGTCATTCCCTCCGAGATTGCCAAGAAGCTGAAATTCTCCCGTGCGCGCATGTCGCATATCTTGGATTCACTCGAGAGTAAGGGTTACGTTCAGCGCAGGACTGATCCAAACGATCGTCGGCGTGTGCTGGTGAGCATTACCGAGGAAGGCCGTGATTTCGCGGCGAAAAAAAATGCCGAGAGTGTGGCATCGCTCTCGAAACAACTCTCAGCGCTCGGCGAGCACGATGCCCAGGAGCTCGTGCGCATCCTGAATAAAGCTTACAGCCTTACCTATGATGCCGACGACTACCTGGACAATCTATAAGGATAAAGACAGACATTTAGGTGCATCTTGAAATGCACCCGGGACAGTTGTGCCCATCAGCCACCGTCAACATCTCATTCCAAACCAAATCAGCCAACGTACGTCATGGCAATCCCCGGTAGGTTGCAGGATGGCGGCTGAGCCTTTCCCTCGGGAAACTTCGCGAAGCCCAGTTCCCGAGGGAAAGGTATGGTCTGTGTAATACCAGATAAACAGTACATTTTTGCTAGATTGGTATTTGACTGAAGAACCAATTGGTATGGCTTATTAAGCCCACCTTGCCGTTGACGCTTATTTTGCTGCCGCTGGGAGAATTCCGAACTTGGGTGCGCAAGTGCTCCCATATGTTGATATGACCTAGTAGGTGGCTATCTGGTTACTACCAGTTGGCCCCTTGGTAACGGGTGGCCCCCATTGTGCGGAATGTACCGAACATCTCCGTTTGATACGTTTTCCCATGCTGCCGGGGGGGGGCGTCCTCGGCACCTCAGCATGTCGGAAGAAAGGAGACCAGATGCGCAGGAATTCCATTTTTACGAAACGGTGGGTGAAGGGAAGCGCGGTCCTCGTTGCCACTGCAGCGACGCTCGTGTTTGCCAATCCCCAGCAGGCGATTGCCACGCCACTCAAGGGCGTCGACTCGGCGACCGTGTCCCAGTCTGCCTCGAATGTCGTCGACATCGATTTCGCTGACGGCATCAAGGGCCGTATTACGTTCCTCGAGGACGGTATTTTCCGTTATAACGTCGACCCCAAGGGTGAGTTTTCCGAGTACGCCACGCCGCGCAGTAAGTCCCACACGGCTAAGATCCAGGCTCAGCCCGATACCTCGGACACCTACAGCAAGCCGAGTGCGACGGTTGCCGACAAGGGCGACACTATCGAGATCACCGGCGGAAAGGCGACCGTGATCCTGGACAAGGCGACTGGCAAGATGAGTATCAAGTCAGGCGACCGTGTCGTGGTTTCCGAGTCCGCGTCCCTCGACCTTGATAAGAAGGGTACCGTCCAGACGCTCGCCAAGGAGAAGTCCGAGAACTTCTTTGGCGGCGGCACCCAGAACGGACGCTTCCTGCACACCAACCAGACCATCGCCATCTCCAACACGAACAACTGGACCGATGGCGGCGTTGCCTCGCCCAACCCGTTTTATTGGACGAGTGACGGCTACGGCGTGCTCCGAAACACGTTTGCAGAGGGTTCCTACGACTTCGGTTCCACGGACTCATCGACGGTCACGACTTTGCACAGCGAGAATGAGTTTGATGCCTACTACTTCGTGGCGACCAACGAGGGAGCTTCGAACGTGGCAACTGAGATGCTGCAGGACTACTACAAGGTGACCGGTAACCCGGTACTGCTGCCCGAGTACGGGTTCTACCTTGGTCATCTTAATGCCTATAACCGTGATGGCTGGTCAACGACCTCGGGTCAAAAGAAGTGGGAGACCAAGGGCAGCAAGTCCTCGAGCGAGAAGGGCGACGTTAAGTACGAGTCTGGCATGTCGACGGGCTACAAGCTCGACGGCACACTTGCGGCCGAGACGCTCAACGGTGAGGGCCCTACGGTTGATACCGAGAACATGAAAGCGACCGATTTCGACCGCCAGTTCTCTGCTCGTCAGGTTATCGATGACTACGAGGACAACGACATGCCGCTCGGCTGGTTCCTGCCGAACGACGGTTACGGCGCCGGCTATGGCCAGAACGGTTACTACAAGACCGGCGGCGTCAACTCCGACGGAGCGAGCTCGGCCGACCGTCTTAACGCTGTGCGTGCCAATGTCGACAACCTTAAGAAGTTCACCGAGTATGCCAACTCCAAGGGTGTGAGCACGGGCTTGTGGACCCAGTCCAACCTTGAGCCCGACAGCAACCCTGAGACCCCGTGGCATCTGCTTCGCGACTTCGACGCCGAGGTCAAGACGGGAGGCATCACTACCCTTAAGACCGACGTTGCCTGGGTTGGATCTGGCTACTCCTTTGGTCTTAATGGCATCAAGACAGCTTATGACACGGTGACGACCGGCGCTAACAAGCGCCCCAACATCATCACGCTCGATGGTTGGGCCGGCACGCAGCGCTTTGGTGGCATTTGGACCGGCGACCAGTATGGCGGTAACTGGGAGTACATTCGCTTCCATATCCCCACGTATATCGGTCAGAGTCTTTCGGGCAACCCCAACATCGGCTCCGACATGGATGGCATCTTTGGCGGCGACCCCATCATCTCTGCGCGTGACTACCAGTGGAAGACGTTCACGCCCTCTATGCTTGACATGGACGGTTGGGGCACCTACCGTAAATCGCCCATGACGCACGGCGATCCCTACACAGGCATCTCGCGCTTCTACCTCAAGCTCAAGGCGCAGCTCATGCCCTATATCTACACGAGCGCGGCCTCGGCGGCCAACATCGACACGGGTAACGGCGATGCCGGCCTGCCCATGATCCGCGCCATGCTGCTTTCCGACAACTCCGAGTACGCCGCAAGCACTTCGACGCAGTACCAGTATATGTTCGGTGAGAACTTCCTAGTGGCACCGGTGTATCAGGATACCCAGGCAGACGAGAACGGCAACGACATTCGCAATGGGATTTACCTCCCCAACTACGGCACCGACGAGAATCCCACCATCTGGATCGATTACTTCTCGGGTAAGCAGTATCGCGGCGGCCAGGTTCTCAACAACTACGAGGCTCCGCTTTGGAAGCTGCCGCTGTTTGTGAAGGCCAACGCTATCGTGCCGATGTACGCCGAGAACAACAACCCCGAGGCCGTGAGCGACACCAACACCAAGGGTACCGACCGCAGCCAGCGTATCGTCGAGTTCTTCGCCACCGAGGGCGACGGCACCTTTACGCAGTACGAGGACGACGGCTCCTCCATCGAGAACAACACGACTGAGGACGATTCCTACGGCACGATCGACAATATCTCCTACGGTGAGCATGTGAGCACCGTCTACAGCTCCAAGGCCGCAGGCGGCACCGCGACCTTTACCGCCGAGGCCTCGCAGGGCGGCTACAACGGCTACGACTCCAACCGCACCACGACCTTCGTGGCCAATGTGTCCGCCAAGCCCACGAGCGTTGTCGCCAAGAACGGCGGATCCGCACTCAACGTGGTTGAGGTCGACTCGCAGGAGACCTTTGACGCCGCGACCCCCGAGGCCGGCCAGGCGGTCTACTTCTACAGCGAGACCCCCAACCTCAACCACTACGGCAGCGATGCGGACGGCACCGAGGCCGAGCAGGGCGAGAGCTTCAACAACACCAAGATCACCACGAACCCCAAGGTCTACGTCAAGTTCGCGAAGACCGATGTTGCTGCAGCGGCGCAGACGCTTGAGCTGGGCGGTTTCGTGAACGCCGACGTCACGCTCACAGCCGATCGCCTCAACGAGAACCTCTCCGCACCCACGAACCTTGCTGCCCCCGAGGACGCCACGACCCCAACGAGCATCAAGCTCACCTGGGGAAAGGTCGATGGTGCTACCTCCTACGACCTTAAGGTCGACGGCACTGTGTTTGCCGTGGGTGATGCGGCCGAGTTCACGCACACCGACCTCGCCTACAATAGCAAGCACACCTACCAGATTCGTTCGCGCAACGCCGAAGGTTACTCCGCCTGGAGCGATGTGCTCGAGGCGAACTCCGCACTCGATCCGTGGCGGAACGTCCCCGACGCCGAGGAAATCACCTGGGAGGGCTCACTTTACGGCAGCCATAAGGCCGAGCTCGCCTTCGACCATGAGTTCCAGTCGGGCGACGGCGGTTTCCACTCCGGTGGCAACGATCTGGGCAAGGCGCTTACCGTTGACTATGGACGCGCTTACAAGCTCGATAAGCTCGAGTACTATCCGCGCGATGACGCCGGCAACGGCACTGTGACCAAGATGCGTGTTGAGACGAGTCTCGATGGCGTCCACTGGACGAGCCAGGAGGTCGATTGGGCACGTTCCGCTGATTGTAAGACGGTAGCGTTTGACGGCACCGTGGCCGCCCGTTACGTGCGCATGACACCGCTCGCCTCGGTCGGCAATTTCTTCTCCGCGTCCGAGATTGCCATCTACAAGACCGACGGCACGGATGGCTTCGCCGTGGGCTCCAACCTCAACAAGGCCACGATCTCCGACGGAGACTACTCCAACATGAAGAACTACCTGGGCCTCGAGAATCGCGAGCCCGATACCCCGACGTTCGGTTCGCAGATCCGCGACCACTTCGCCGACCTCAACGATAACGGCGTTTACGACGTCTACGATTACTCGTTCACCATGGCGGGTCTTGACGGTGGCACTAAACAAAAGGGCAAGGTCGCAGGTTCGCTCGCGGTGATACCGAGCAAGACCGAGGTCGAGGCTGGTGATGAGATCACCGTTGATGTCTATGCGGCCGACGCCAAGAACGTCAACGCCCTGGGCGCTCTCGTCAACTTCAAGAGCGACCAGTTCGAGTTTGTGTCCGAGAGCATCGCGCAGGACGGCTCGACTGCCGGCATGGAGAACCTGTCTCGCGAGAAGGTCCAGTTCGCGGACAGAACGCAGACTATCAATCTCGCCTTTGCCAACCGCGGCGATGGCAAGCTCTACAACGGTACCGGCGCGGTGGCGAGTTTCAAGCTCAAGGCCAAGACCGCCGGCAAGGTCGAACTGCCCTCGACATCTTGGCTCATCGGTCCGGCATGCGACGCGCTTGAGTTTGCGAGCGACGGCACGGTGACGATGCCGGATGTTCCTCAGCCAACGGTCGCCGAGTACGGTCAGGATGCCTTCAACATCACGATGACCAACGATGAGCTCACGACCGACGACGGGACCAACGTCGAGAAACTTATCCAGCAGAAGAGCTATAACGCGCTGTTCGATAATAACGAGGGCGACAACGGCTTTGAGTTCCTATGGGACTGGAGCGGCAACTGGGACAGCGAGGGTAAGCTTCCGAGTTACGTGAAGCTTCCCACCACGATGACATTCGCATTTAAGACGCCGTCGAAACTCGATAGTGTCGAGGTCGTTAACCGCAACGGTGGCAACGGAACCGTGCAGAAGATCAAGGCTGTCGTGACGTTCGAGGATGGCTCGACCCAAGAGTTCGCGGGCGGGGAGTACGATTCCTTCCGGGCTCGCTACGCCTTTGGCCTCTCTGCCGAGAACAAGGGCAAGAAGGCGACCAAGGTCGAGGTCACGCCGCTTGAGGCATCGGGTGACCAGATGCTCACACTGCGTGAGGTCAACTTCAACTACACGCAGGGTGTCGAGGCCATCGAGGGTGTCGAGCTAGGCAAGAACCAGACCGAGTTCTTTGAAGGCGACGTTACGCTCGTCGACGCCAAGGCCACGCCTGAGAGCGCCGGCTACCCCTATGTGACGGTCGAGAGCTCCGACCCCTCCGTGGTAAGCGTCTCCGCTGTTCAGGCTGGCGATAGCGTGAGCTACTACCTGCGTGCCAACAAGGCCGGCAAGGCAAAGATCACGGTGGCGTCGGTACTCGACCCCTCCAAGACCGCATCCTATGAGGTCGAGGTCAAGGCTGGTGTCGATACCTCTGCGCTCGTGGCAGCGCTTTCCAAGGCCATGGGCTACAGCGAGTCCGTCTACACTAAGGATTCCTATGCAGCTCTCACCACTGCGGTCGAGGCGGCTCGGAAGCTCCTCGACGGCGGCCAAGGCAGCTATAGCAAGAAGGATGTCGCAGACGCCACAGCCAAGATCGAGAAGGCAATCGACGGCCTCAAGATGCGCCCTGTCGATGAGAAGATTCTCATCAACACGCCCGAGAACCGCAAGAACGTCAAGGTGGCCGGCTTCTCGAGTGAGGCCGACTACGAGGGCAGCAACGCCGTCAACGCTCTCGACGGCGACGAGCGGACGCTTTGGCACAGCGACTGGGCCCATGGGACCGGTATGCCCCAGTATCTGAGTGTCGACCTGGGCCGCGACTACGATCTCACCGACGTTACATTCCTGCCGCGCCAGGACGGCGGCACTAACGGCGATATCTTCGAGGCCGAGATACTGGTCTCCGACACTGCCGACGGTTATGAGATGGGCACCGCCGTATCGATGGGTACGTTTGCCTTCGACAACGACGGCCACGTACTCACCGACCGTGGCGACTGGAAACAGATGAGCTTTGGCGCCGCGCGCGGTCGCTACGTGACCGTCAAGGTGATTCACGCCGGCGGTGGCGACGTCGATGCCTACTGCAGCGTGGCGGAGCTCAAGTTCTACGGTACGGCCGTTCCCGATCCGGTGTCGAAGGATGATCTCGCTACCGCGATCGAAAAGGTTGATGCCGAGGTTGCTGCCGGCGACCTCAAGGCCGGTGACTACACCGAGGCCTCCTGGACGGCGCTCGAGAACGCCCTGGCGAGCGCCCGCGCCATCTTGAGCGACGAGAACGCCACGCAGGTCGAGGTCGACCAGGCGCTCAGGGCGCTCGAGAGCGCCCGCGGCGCGCTCGAGAAGACCCCGGTGGCCCCGGTCGAGAATCCGACTAAGAAGCAGCTCAAGGCCCTGGTCAAGCAGGCGAAGGAGACTGACACCAGGGGCAAGACGGCCGAGTCTGTCAAGGCCCTGACGGATGCCATTACCTACGCCGAGGACGTCTTGGGTGATGAGAATGCTTCCGACACCCAGCTCCAGGCGGCCTATGACCAGCTCAAGCTGGCTATTGAGAGCCTCAAGGATGCCGATTCCGGCAATCAGGGCGGCTCTGGCAACCAGGGTTCCGGCAATGGCTCGAACGGCGGCAACCAGGCGGGCAAGCCCGCAGGCGACAAGGCCCAGGGCAGCAAGAAGAACGGTTCGGCGATTCCCAATACCGGAGACCAGACGGCGGCGACCGTCGCGACCGTCGGTGGTCTTGGCGCCATCATCGCCGCGATCGGCGCTCTCTTCCATCGTCGCAGCAAGGCTAAGTAGCCCCAGCAACAGCTAAGCAAGCGTGCCCGCCGTCCCACCCAAGGACGGTGGGCACGCTTTTTGAATGTGGGCGGAAAGCTCCGACCCTTCGGCCTTAATCTCGCAAAGCGTTCCGTCTCCCGCCGAACACATCAGCATCGGCAGCTATACTACTCTCAGTAGTTAAGGGTCGCGGATTCGCCGCGTCACCGCTCTCAACAGGAGGTCTTTGTTTATGGCAGATCAGAAGCCGGTTGTCGGGATCATCATGGGCTCCAAGTCCGATCTGGGCGTTATGGAAGGTTGCACCGCCGAGCTCGAGGCGCTAGGCGTGCCCTATGAGCTCGTGATTGCAAGCGCGCACCGTACGCCGGCGAAGGTCCATGAGTGGGCCTCGACTGCTGCTGACCGCGGCATCAAGGTGATTATCGCTGCTGCCGGCAAGGCTGCTCACCTGGGCGGTGTCGTGGCGGCCTTTACGCCGCTGCCGGTCATCGGCGTGCCTATGAAGACGAGCGATCTGGGTGGTATGGACTCGCTGCTGTCGATGGTGCAGATGCCCTCGGGCGTGCCCGTTGCCTGTGTGGCCATTAACGGTGCCAAGAACGCTGCCATCTACGCCACGCAGATTCTGGGCGCCTGCGACCCCGAGTACCGCAAGGTTATCGAAAAGATGAAGCAGGAGATGGCTGACGCCTAAGCGTTCCGCCGTTTCACCGCAGTATAAGGAGAGCCATGTCCGATTATCAGGGAAAACGATTCAAGGCTTCTCAGATTCCCGATCCGTCGAAGCCGGGTGCTGCCCGTGCGGCACAGCAGGGTCGGACATCCTCTCCTCAGCAGCCGCGCGCGCCGCGCCCCGTGACACCGGCGACGCATCGTCGACAGGACGCGCCGGCCGCATATCGTCCTTCGTCTTATAGCTCCGCTAAGAAGCCGCCCCGGTCTTCATCGCATGCCGCGCCGTCGGATTGCACCGAGCTGCCGCGTAAGAAGCGCCGCTCCATCATTCCTATCCTGCTCATCATCATCGGTATCGGCCTGATTGTCGCCGCCGCCGCTATCTTTATTAATGCCCAGATTGGCTATAAGCAGGCGAGCGATTCGTATCAGAAAATCGAGAAGCAATATGTAAGCGATAAGGACGCCAGCGGCGTGCCGATTATCAACTTTGATGCGCTTGCTCAGACGAATCCCGAGATTGTGGGTTGGATTTACGTGCCGGGAACCAACATCAACTATCCCGTGGTGCAGACCAACAACAACTCCAAATACCTCAACACGTTGTTTGATGGCACGTCCAACGCGTCCGGCGCCATTTTCCTGGATAGCGATGACACCGCGCCGGGCATGGTGGATCAGCAGACCACGATCTACGGCCACCATATGAACGATGGGTCGATGTTCAACGTGATTTCGGACACCACTGATCAGGCGACGTTCGATAGCATCGAGTTTGTGTATTACATCACACGGGATGCTACGTATAAGCTGCGACCACTGGCGACCAAAGTTGTCGAGGACACGTATGCCAAGGCGCGCACGCCCAATTTTGAGGGCGATGACGGGCTCAAGAACTACCTGTCCGAGATGCTCGACGGTGCCTCTGCCGTGGCGAGTGATGCCACCGATCGTGCCGCTTCGGCAAC
The DNA here is from genome assembly GCA_905198355.1 of uncultured Collinsella sp. GTDB lineage: Bacteria > Actinomycetota > Coriobacteriia > Coriobacteriales > Coriobacteriaceae > Collinsella. Next base: position 36,642 of record CAJKCG010000016.1, read on the forward strand.
CAAGGTTGTAACGCTTGTGACCTGCCGTTCACTGTCGCTGAGCAACACGCGCGCTGTCATGGTGCTCACGCCCGTTGATGAATCAATTGCCCGAGAGTAGCTAATTTGGGACGGTAAGGGAGAAACGATGCTTGAGAGTGGCAAATTGATGCCTTCGATTGATGCTTGGCTGCGCGAGGCCAAGGCCGATGCTTCGGCGGCAGGCTGCGGGATGTATCTGACGCATAACGGTGTGGTGCGTGCGACGCCCAAGGCCGAGGTGCGCGGAGTCGAGACCGATGGCGTGGCACCAGGCCACAGGGTGGGCGGCATGGTCTTTGACTACGACGCCGAAAAGGTACGGTCTGCTATCGGGGCCACGCGCGCGATGCCGGGTATCGGCTATGTGCGCGTGTGGCTGGCAAGCGGCGAGCTTTCCGTAGGTGACGACATCATGCTCGTGCTTATCGGCGGGGACATTCGCCCACACGTGGTCGATGCACTGCAGGCGCTCGTTGGCACCATCAAGAACGAATGCGTGAGTGAGGTCGAGCGCGAGGCATAGAGGATTGCGTCGATAGAAGGATCGTTTATAAAAATGCCCACCGGTACGTGTGATACCGGCGGGCATTTTGCGTTTTGGGCGCGGTGAGCGCTATACGCGTGTCGCATCCTTGGGGCTCATGGTCATGCTCTGGAAGCGGTTTTCCATGTACTCGTTATCGAAGTGCTCTCCGTAGAACTGTGCGACGGGAATGTCCGGCTCCGTGCCGTTAACGCGCTGGTACCAGTAGTCGAGCGACTGCAGCGTCATGACGCCGTCGACCAGCATGATAACGGTAAAGATGACGGTGGCCGAGTAGCGGCTCTTCCAGGGGATCTTGTTGATAAGCTTAAGCAGCCTCGGCAGCAGCAGCTTGATCCAGATGAGGCCGCCCAGGCCCCACAGGCAGGCGAAGCCCGTGCAGGTGCGTCCGCCCGTGAGGACCACGAGCGGATCGGGCAAACCGAACAGCGTTATGTGCGAGTAGCTCCACGAGACCACGCCAAACGCGGTCTGCATAAACCAGCCCACGAACACCTCAAAGCTGGCGCCGAGCAGGGCGCTCACCAGGAAAATGATGATGGGGTTCTTTTTGTAGAAGCGGTTAAGCACCATGGTCATGAGCACGGCGCCAAATCCGTAGATGGGGCTGAAGGGGCCAAACAGCATGCCGGCGCGGTTCTGATAGACGCCCGGGTCGTCGACCGTCATGTGCCAGATGTCCTCGGCGATCAGGCCGAGTATGCAGCAGACAAAGAACACCCAGAACAGGTTGAAGTAGTTGAGCTTGATGTAGCCCTCGCCGGTTTCATCGCGGCCGAGCATGCCCTCGGCGGCGGCGTCGCGGTCGAGCATCTCCTGCAGGCGGCGCTGCAGTTCGCGCTCCTGACGCAGCGTGGGGTCGACGGTTGCCGAAAGTGCAACAAGGATGCCGAGCTGGATGGCAGGGCGAAGCAAGAAGGGCCCGATGCCCTGGAGCATCACGTCAACCAAAAGCTCGACGACGGTAAACGCGATAAGGATATAGGACAGGCGAGCGGCGTTGCGGCGCTGGTTTTTGATAAGGTCCAGGCCAAAGATGATCAGGATGACGGCGCTTGCCGCAGAGAGCATGATGCCGGCGACGATAAGGCCGACCGCGACGAGCGTGTTGTCACCGAGCTTGGCGGCGGCGTTGCCGTTGATGAGCGCGGTGATGACCTGCCACATAAAGGCGCCGACCGAAGGGAGCGTGCCCACGCCGGACAGGATGCACAGGACGGCGTACACCTTAATGATGAGGGGGATCTTCTTGACCTCCGTGGCGCTGGGGACGCTGGGGTCGAGTTCGTTTCGATCCATACATAACCTTTCTCGTTTTGCTGTAGGTACAAGGATACGCCGCCGACCTGCCAAAAGACAGGACGAACGTCCCAATTGCAACAATGCAAGCCCCAACGGCGGGCGAGACGCGTCGTAACGGAAGTATGCGGGATCGTCGGCCCCGAGGCGGTTGCCCAATAAAATGTTTGGCAACAAAACTGATTATTAGCTCGGTGGGCTTTTAAAAAGCGCTGTTCATGCGCGGGAGTGCTTGTCTTGCCGTGCGTATAATAGGGCAGGTAACGCCAAAAATACGAGGCTCTGAGGGGATACCATGTCTCAAGAAACCATCCGCGCGGCCGAGCGTGCCGCGGGACAGGTGAACACCATGTCGACGTATGATCCGGACTCCGACCAGCTGCATGAGGAGTGTGGCATTTTTGGTGTGTGGGCACCCGATCGCGATGTGGCTCGACTGACGTACTTTGGCCTGCGTGCACTGCAGCACCGTGGCCAGGAATCGGCGGGAATCGCCGTGGGTGACGGCGGCACGGTTATGGTCCGCAAAGACCTGGGGCTGCTCGATCGCGTGTTCTCCAACGCCGACCTGTCGACGCTCTCCGGCCAGCTGGCCGTGGGCCACGTGCGCTATGGCACCGCCGGTGCCAAGAGCTGGGAAGCCTCTCAGCCGCATCTTTCTACCATCAACAGCGTCATTATCGCGCTTGCTCACAACGGCACCCTCGTCAACACCGACGAGTTGCGCCGTCAGCTGATCGAGCTGGGCGTGCCATTCCTCTCCAATTCGGATTCCGAGGTTGCGACCAAACTCATCGGCTACTTTACCCAGCGTACGGGCCATCTGCGCGAGGGCATTCGCAAGACCATGGAGCTCGTGCGCGGCGGCTACGCCATGACGCTCATCAACGAGCAGGCGCTCTACGCATTTCGCGATCCACACGGCATTCGCCCGCTCGTGCTGGGCAAGCTGGTGGACGAGGGTCTGGACCAGGCCGATGCCGCAGCCGTTTCGCAGCTGCCGTCGCAGGACGGCGCCGCGACGGTCGACTCCGCCGTCCGTGTCACGCGCGCCGGCGGCTGGGTCGTTGCTTCCGAGACCTGCGCACTCGACATCGTGGGTGCCGAGTACGTCCGTGACGTCCGTCCCGGCGAGATCTTGCGCATCAGCGCCGAGGGTCTGGTATCCGAGCAGGGCGTGCCTGCAGCCGAAGAGCCCGCCAACTGCATCTTTGAGCAGGTCTACTTTGCCCGCCCCGACTCCATCATGAACGGCAAGAGCGTCTATGCCTGCCGTTACGACATGGGTCGTCAGCTGGCACATGAGGAGCCCGTCGAGGCCGACCTGGTCATCGGCGTGCCCGACTCCGGCCTGCCGCCCGCGGAGGGGTATTCGCACGAGAGCGGTATTCCCTTTGGCGAGGGCCTTATCAAGAACCGCTACGTGGGTCGTACGTTTATCGAGCCTACGCAGGAGCTGCGTGCCATGGGCGTGCGTATGAAACTCAACCCGCTGCGCGACAACATCGAGGGTAAGCGCCTGGTCGTCATCGACGACTCCATTGTGCGCGGCACCACCATGGTGCAGCTCGTCAAGATGCTGCGCAACGCCGGCGCCAAGGAGATTCACATCCGCATCAACTCGCCCGAGGTCATCTGGCCATGCTTCTATGGCATCGATACCGACGTGCAGTCGCAGCTTATCAGCGCCAACAAGACGGTCGACGAGATTTGCGAGTATATCGGCGCCGATTCGCTGGCCTTCCTTTCGGTCGAGGGCCTGCTTAAGGTCATGCCCAAGGGCGGCTACTGCGACGCGTGCTTTACCGGTCGCTATCCCGTGGCGATTCCCGAGAGCTTTGGCCGCGACAAGTTTATGGAGGGCTTTAAGCCCCGCAACCTGGACAAGCCGCTGCACTTTGACGACGACGCCGTGGTCGAGAAATACGACGACCGCAGCTGGGAAGAGGAGCACGGCGAGGCCTAAAACCTGCCATACGGGGACAGGTATATTTTGGTAGGTTTTACCTGCTGTTTTGTTGATATGACGGCGGGTGCTGTTATGGCACACGCCGAAATGAACGCAATTATGAGCACCGTTTGGCGCCCGCGCGGCGCGACGGTAGTGGGAGAGGAAGGCTCAGATGAGCGACAGCAAGCATGTGACGTACGAGGACGCCGGCGTCGATACCGCCGAGGGCGGTCGCGCCGTCGACGCGATTAAGCAGATGGTCAAGGACACCAATCGTCCCGAAGTTATCGGCGGCATCGGCGGCTTCGGTGGCCTGTTCTCGGCCGCCGCGCTTAAGGATATGGAAGACCCGATCCTGATCAGCGGTACCGACGGCGTGGGCACCAAGCTCGTGCTCGCCCAGATCATGGACCGTCACGAGACGGTGGGCCAGGATCTGGTCGCTATGTGCGTCAACGACATTTTGGCTTCGGGCGCCGAGCCGCTGTTCTTCCTGGACTACGTCGCCATCGGTCACATAGAGGCCGAGCACATGGCAAAGATTATCAAGGGTGTGGCCGACGGCTGCAAGCTCGCGGGCTGCGCGCTCGTGGGCGGCGAGATGGCCGAGCACCCGGGCGTCATGGCTCCGGCCGACTACGACCTCGCCGGCTTTACCGTGGGCGTCGTCGACCGTCCCAAGATGCTCGACCCCGCAAACGTCCGCCCCGGCGACGTGATCCTGGGCCTGCCCTCCACCGGCGTGCACTCCAACGGCTACTCGCTCGTGCGCAAGGTCATTGGCGTCGACGGCATTAAGCCGGGTACGCCCGAGGGCGCCGCTAAGGCCGAGGAGCTGAGCCGTCCGCTCGAGGAGCTCGGCGGTGCATCGCTGGCAGACGCTCTGTTGGCCCCCACGCGCATCTACGTCAAGCCGATCCTGGAGCTGCTGCGCGGCGGCGCCAACGTGCACGCCATCGCCCACATCACCGGCGGCGGTATTACCGAGAACCTCAACCGCGCGCTCGCCGACGACGTTGACGCCGTGGTCACCCGCAACGGCGCCGAGATGGGTTGGGACGTTCCGCCCGTCATCACCTACGTGTCGCGTCAGGCCGAGCTCGCGCCCAACGAGGCATGCAAGACCTTCAACATGGGCGTCGGCCTGTGCCTGATCGTCGCCCCCGAGGACGAGGCCGCGGTTACCGAGGCCCTGGTCGCGCTGGGCGAGAAGCCGTTCCGCGTGGGCGAGTGCGTCGAGGGTTCCGGTAAGGTCGTGTACTCCGATGAGCGCTAACGAGCAGATGACTGCCGGCGAAGGCCTGGACTTTGTGCCCTATACCCGTCCGACCGGCACCGATACGGCCGAGCCGCTCAAGATCGGTGTGCTCATCAGCGGTTCGGGTACCAACCTGCAGGCGCTGATCGATCTGATCGCTGCCGGCAAGCTTAACGCTTCGATTGAGCTTGTGGTGTCGAGCCGTCCTTCGGCTAAGGGCTTGCAGCGCGCCGAGCGTGCGGGCATCCAGACGCTCACGCTGTCCAAGGTTATCTATGCCGACCCCATCGCGGCTGACGAGATCATCGCGCATGAGCTGCTCGAGCGCGGCTGCGAATATGTGGTCATGGCCGGCTACATGCGCATGGTGCACACGCCGCTGCTGGCGGCGTTCCCCAATCGCGTGGTCAACCTGCACCCGGCCCTGTTGCCGAGCTTTACCGGCGCCCACGCGATCGACGATGCGTTTGCGCGCGGCGTCAAGGTGACCGGCGTGACCGTGCACTTTGCCAACGAGATTTACGATAACGGCCCCATCATCGCCCAGCGCGCGCTGGCTGTCGAGGAGGGCTGGGATGTCGACACGCTCGAGGAGCACATCCATGCGATTGAGCACGTGCTGTATCCCGAGGTCGTGCAGATGCTCGCCGACGGCCGCGTCCACGTGCTGGAAAGCGGCAAGGTGGCTATCGACCCGGCACGTTAGTCGTGGGTAAGAGCGTTCGCTGGGCGTTCTTTGGGATGTAAACGATCTAGAAAACCTGACAGGGCCTCGTCCGCGCGCGGGCGGGGCCCTTTTGTGCACTCTGTCCTGTTTGCTATACTGCTAGCAAGTAGAGAGGAGCCGCTATGGGTACAACAACGGTGCAGCTCAACACGCGAATCGACCCTATGCTCAAGGCCGGTGGCGATGCGGTCCTGACCCGCAATGGATTGGGGCCGAGTGACGCTATTCGTGCGCTTTGGACCTATCTTGCCGAACATCAAACGTTGCCGGGATTTATGGTGGCGGGTAGGTGTGAGACGCCCCGTGCGAAGAGCCTGGCCGAGCAGGGATGCGGACTGGCTTTTTCCTCGTTGGGATTGAGCGCGTCGGATTTTGCGCCAGGCGAAACATCGGCGGACAACTGGGAAGCCGTACGCGATGATATGTATGACGCGATGATCGCCGACATGGAGGCGAATTGCCGATGATTGCGGCAAAACGGCTCTTGGTGGACACGAACGTTTGGCTTGATTATTACCTGCAAGAGGGAGCGTTTGGCGAAGCGACGAGATTGGTTGAGCTGGCCGAAGCGGGAAAGATCGACCTTCTGTACGCGCCAACGACGGCAAAGGACGTGTTCTATATCTTGCCTCGGCGTCTAGCTCGACGGAATGTGAATGGGGTTAACGCTCCGTTCGCTCCGGCTGCATGGGCGTGCATCGAGCACATGATGCAGGTGGCAACGGCTTCTCCGCTTTCGATGGCGGAGTGCGAGATGGCGCGTATGCTTGGCAAGCGTATGCCGGACCTTGAGGACAATCTCATCATTGCATCGGGCGATACGGCGGATGTCGACTACGTAATCACGAGCGACCGACGCATGTTGGAGGCGATGCCCGAGGTATGCTTGACGCCCGCGCGCGCACTCGAGCTCATCGGGATCCTCGGCTAACCTTGCATACTCCGTTTCGCTATCATATTGAGCATTGTGGCCCTCATGCAACTTTGGAGGACGATATGGCGGATAACGAAGCGCTGTTTACGCCTGAGCTGGTGTTTTTTGATTGGGATTGTGCGACACCGGATGAGATGTTCGCACGGCTTGAGGGCGAGCTTGCCCCACGCGGCTACATTGCGTCCGGTTGGCTCGACGCCGTCCGCACGCGCGAGGATGCCTATCCCACGGGTCTTGCCATGCCGGCGGCAAACATTGCCATCCCGCATACCGATCCAGGGTTTGTGGCCAAGCCCTATATCGCGGTGGTGAAGCCCGCCGCGCCCGTGACATTTAACGCTATGGCTGGCATGGGCGCTCCGGTTCCGGCGCAGATTGTCATCAATTTGGGCATTGCCGAGCCGGGCGGTCAGGTCGAGGCCCTGCAGGCGCTCATGAACATCTTTATGGACGCGGACACCGCGGCCGATGTGCTCGGCCAGACCACGCCACAAGGCATGGTCGAAGCCATACGCCGCCACTTTTAAATCCGGCCCCTGGGGACGTTCCTTTTGTCGCGGGGGCCGCGTTGTGACACAATGGCGTTTGTTCGATTCGTTATGCGAAAGGCCAACTATGGCAAATAAGAAAAAGAACTCCGAGGCCGCGCCGACGCCCGAGCAGCAGACTCGCGCTGCCTCCAGCTCTCGTAAGAAGCAGCGCAAGGCGTACGTGTCTAAGACCGTCAAGATTGTTCTGGTGGTTATCGGCGTGCTGGCAATGTTGCTTTCCGTCTCGGCCATGGCGTGCTCCGGTCTTATGTCGCAGACCGAGGACACCTCGGGCTACAAGCTCACCGGCGGCGTTGCCGCCACCATCAACGGCACCAACCTCACCGAGGATACCGTGACCAAGCAGATCATGAGCATGCGCACGTCCTATGGTTATACCAAGGACAAGGATTGGGCGCAGTACCTGGTCAACAACGACCTTACGCCCAAGAAGTATCGCAAGCAGCTCATCGATTCCTACACGCAGCAGATTCTGCTTCAGCAGGCGCAGAAGGAAAACGGCGTGACGGTGTCGGATGAGGAGGTCGAGAAGGCTTGGAAGGACGCGTGCAAGAGCGCGGGCGGCGCCAAGACCTTTAAGAAGACCCTTAAGACCTACGGCTACACCGAGGACACCTATAAGAGCTCGCTCAAGGAGAGTCTGGCGCAGCAAAAGCTCAAGGAAGCCGTGGCGCCTACCAGCAAGCCCGAGGACAGCGAGATTGTCGATTACATCAACGAAAACCTGTCGAAGTACAACGATGCCCGCCGCTCGTCGAACATCCTGATCAAGGTCGATTCCGACGCATCCGACGAGGACAAGGCTGCCGCCAAGGCCAAGGCGCAGGAGTGCCTGGACAAGATTAACTCCGGCGAGCTGAGCTTCGAAGACGCTGTGAAGCAGTATTCCGACGACACCGGTTCCAAGGAGAAGAAGGGCGACGTGGGCTGGGACAAGCTCACCACCTTCGTCGACAGCTACCAGACGGCACTCGAGGGGCTCAACAAGGGCGATGTGAGCGGCGTGGTCGAGTCGACGTACGGCTATCACATTATCAAGTGCACTGACTACTTCCATGTCGATAGCCAGGTCGATGATATCAAGCAGGTACCCAAGGCCATCAAAAAGTACGTCTCCAACGTGGTGAAGACGCAGGCGGCCAGCACTGCATATAGCGAGTGGCTGGAGCAGTACAAAAAGGACGCCGACATCACCGTCAACCCCATGCCCAAGGACGTACCCTACAACGTGAGCCTGAAGGGTGTCACCAAGAGCTCGACCGACAATTCGTCGACGACTGAGTAATCATGGGGCGGTGCTCGCGCGAGTGCCGCCCGCACTATTGAGGAGGATTTGCAGATGACCAACGAAGAGCTGCAGCAGGAAATGATCGCCGCCATGAAGGCCAAGGACAAGGTTCGCCTGTCCATCATTCGCCAGGTTAAGGCCGAGGTGAAGAACATCGAGGTCAACGAGCGCCGCGATGTGACCGAGGAAGACGTCAACAGCATGATCAAGCGTCTGATCAAGCAGACGAGCGAGACGCTGGAGATGTCCATCAAGGCCGGCACCGACCAGGAGCGTACCGACAACCTGACCGAGCAGGTCAAGATTCTGGAGAGCCTGCTGCCCGCGCAGGTTTCGGGCGAGGAGCTCGAGGCTCTGATCGAGCAGGTCATCGCCGAGCTGGGCGCCACGTCCAAGAAGCAGATGGGCCAGGTCATGGGCGCTCTGGGCAAGGCCACCGGTGGCAACTTCGACAAGCCGGCCGCGGCAAAGATCGTTGGAGCCAAACTCGCGTAATTTGTTACGCGGTTTTACCAAACCGCGTAACGGCTCGACGCTGCAAACCCGTACACGCGGCAATCTGACGTTCAATTTCAAGGGCGCGACCATAAGGTCTGCGCCCTTTCATTCAAGACTTTAGTCTGCTGGCCGCGCAGCGGCCAGCTTTAAACCACCCGCTACG
>CAJKCG010000017.1:0-45135 GCA_905198355.1 uncultured Collinsella sp.
GCGCAGCAGTGACCCGGTGCGACTTCCTTAAACTCGGGAAGCTTCTCAGAGCAGATACCCTGCGCAATCGGGCAGCGAGTGTGGAAACGGCAACCGGTCGGCGGATCCAGCGGTGACGGCGGGTCGCCGGCAAGGATGATGCGCTTACGAGTCTTCTGGATATCCGGATCGGGCACCGGCACAGCAGACAGCAGCGACTGCGTGTACGGGTGGTGCGGCTCACTGTAGAGCGTCTTCCAGTCCGAAACCTCAACCATCTTGCCCAGGTACATAACGGCAACACGGTCGGAAATATGCTGTACGACAGAGAGGTCATGAGCAATGAAGAGATAAGCCGTACCGAACTTGTCCTGGAGCTCCTTCAGCAGGTTCAGAACCTGGGCCTGAATGGAAACATCCAGAGCGGAAACAGGCTCGTCGCAGATGATCAGCTTGGGCTTCAGAGCAAACGCGCGGGCGATGCCGACACGCTGGCGCTGGCCGCCAGAGAACTCATGAGGATAGCGGTTAATGTGCTCGGGGTTCAGCCCGACGACGTCGAGAAGCTCACGGACGCGCTCAATGCGCTCCTCCTTGGTACCCACGCCATGAATGGTCATGGGCTCGGAGACAATCTCGCCGATGGTCATACGAGGGTTGAGCGAAGCATAAGGATCCTGGAAGATAAACTGCATCTCACGACGCATGTCCTTGATCTCATGCTTGCTCATCTCGGCAACATCTTTGCCCTGGAAGAACACCTTACCTGCCGTCGGCTTGGTCAGACGCATGATGGTGCGGCCCGTGGTGGACTTACCGCAACCAGACTCGCCGACCAGGCCAAAGGTCTCGCCCGGATAAATCTCGAACGAAATGTCATTCACAGCAGAGACGACACGCTTGGAGAAGCGCTTGGCGAACATGCCGGACTCAGCGGGAAACTCCTTAGAGAGGTGCTCAACCTTCAGCAGCGGAGTACGCTCGTTATTGTCTGCCATTACGCCTCGCCTCCCTTCTTGGAATCCTTACGCGTACGGGACGTCTCAGGAGCGTTCTTGAGGAACTCGGGGTCACCAGAGTAGTGGCACGCAGAGTAATGACCAGACTCGGTGACAACGCGCTCGGGGCGCTGCTTGCGGCACTTGTCCGTCGCATAGGGGCAGCGAGGAGAGAAGACGCAGCCCTCGGGCAGGTTCATGAGCGAAGGCGGGTTGCCGTGAATCGGCGTAAGCGGTTTCTTCTCATCGATAGCCTGCTCCGGGATGGAGCGGATCAGACCCCAGGTATAGGGGTGACGGCTCTCGTAGAAGATTTCCTCAGCAGTACCGAACTCGACGGGACGGCCGGCGTACATAACCATGATCTTGTCGGCCATATCGGCGACGACACCCAGGTCGTGGGTAATCATGATGATGGCGTTGCCGTTCTTCTCCTGCATCTCCTGCATAAGCTCAATAATCTGAGCCTGAATGGTAACGTCCAGGGCAGTAGTGGGCTCGTCGGCAATCAGAATATCGGGATCGCAGGCAAGAGCCATAGCAATCATGACGCGCTGACGCATACCGCCCGAGAACTGGTGCGGATACTCATTGACGCGCTTCTCGGGCTCGGGAATACCAACGAGGTCCAAAAGCTCGGTGGCGCGCTTGAGCGCCTCCTGCTTGGAGTAGCCACGGTGCAGACGAAGACCCTCGCCCACCTGCTTGCCGATCTTATAGACCGGGTTCAAGGAGGTCATAGGATCCTGGAAGATCATCGCGATGTCGTTACCACGAATGTGCTGCATCTCTTCCTCGGTCATCTCGAGGATAGAACGACCGCGATAGCGAACGTCGCCGCCCTCGATCTTTCCCGGAGGCATCGAGATAAGACCCATGATGGTCATGGCGGTCACGGACTTACCGGAGCCGGACTCACCGACGACGCCCAGGGTCTCGCCGCGATCGAGCGTGTAGGACACGCCATCGACAGCGCGAACGACGCCATCCTCGGTGTGGAAATACATCTTAAGGTCATCGACCTCGAGCAGATGCTGGCCCTCGGGAACCGGCTGGTCCTTCAGGTCCACATAGTTCTTGTTCTTCTTCATCCTTATGCGTCCTTCATCTTGACGTCGAGGGCGTCGCGCAGACCGTCACCCAGCAGGGTGAAGGCGAGCACCGTCGAGAGAATTGCCAAACCGGGCATGATCATCATCCAGGGAGCAGTCAGAAGATACTGCTGACCGTCCTGAATCATGGAGCCCCACGAAGGCGTAGGCGGAATAACGCCCATGCCAAGGAAGGACAGAGCGGACTCGGTCAGAATGGCGCCACCGATGTTCATGGTCGCGTAGACTACGATGGAAGCAACGGAGTTCGGGAAGATGTGACGTACGACGATACGAGCATCGGATGCACCCATCGCGCGCGCGGCGTCAACATAATCGTTCTCTTTGACCGTTAGGATCGCAGATCGGAAGACACGGGCAATCGAGGGCCAGCCGAGAATGCCGATGGCGATAAAGACATTCTGAAGACCACGACCGATAACGGCAATCATGGCAACAACGAACAGCACGTACGGGAACGCCAGGAAGATGTCCGCACAGCGCATGATGATCGTATCCCAGATGCCGCCATAGAAACCGGCCAGGGCGCCCATGACCAGACCGATCACCGTAGAGATGGCGGTGGCCATAATACCGACGGAAAGCGAAACGCGTGCACCGTAGATAACACGGACGAGAATGTCACGACCAAGAGAGTCGGTGCCAAACGGGTGCTCGGCACACGGAGCCAGCAGCGAAGTCTCGGCCATGGTGGTCGAGTCAGAAGCCGTAGGAGAGCCGAGCCAGGGCTTAGCCCACAGATCGGCGGTCAGGGCGACCACAACAACGATGATGATCCAGCAGACACCGATAACGGCGAGCTTGTTCTTACGAAGACGCTTAAAAGCGTCGCCCCACAGCGTGCGGGACTTGGCGGGAGCAGATGCGGCCTTGGTGGCGGTAGCCTGCTCCTGAGACTGAGAATCAGTTTCCTGCATGAGACGTACCTCCCTTAGGCCTTATCCGACGGACCGCCAAGGCGGATGCGCGGGTCGAGGAATGCATAGCTAATGTCGACGAGCAGGTTGATCACCATAACGACGACAACAATGAGCGTAACGCCGCCCATAACGATGGGCCAGTCGCGCATGCTAATGGCGCGGTAGACCTCGAAGCCGATGCCGGGCCAGTTAAAGACCGTCTCGGTCAGGATGGCGCCCGAAAGCATGCCGCCGAAGTCGACACCAATATAGGTAACGACGGGGATGAGTGCATTCTTAAGCGCATGCTTGATAATGATCGCGCGATTGGAGAGACCCTTGGCCTTTGCCGTACGGATGTAATCCTGGTTCATGACGTCAAGCAGCTGCGAGCGCATAATACGGGCGGCATAAGCGGTCGAAACCGAAGCCAGCGTAATGGTCGGAAGCACATAGTGCATCCAATCCTGATACTGAGAGCTGGAACCGCCGGCACCCGAGATCGGCATGGAGAATGCACCGCCCGTGGCGTCCTTGAGAATGACGCCAAAGAACAGCTGCAGCAACATACCGAGCCAGAAGGCCGGGACGGCAACGAGAATCGACGTGGTGAGCGTTACCAAAATATCCCAGAAGGAATAACGCTTAACCGCCGAAATGATACCCGCTCCGATACCCATGATTGCCTCGAGCACGATGGCGCACGCGGCAAGTTTGACCGTATACGGATACTTCTGGGCAAAGATTTCCGTAACCGGCAGCTTGCGCTGGTACGAATTGCCCAGATCGCCATGAAGCAGGCCGTTCATGTAATACAAGTAACGGTCCACGAGCGACGTTTGAACGGGGTCGCCGTTCTCGTCAAGGATCGCGTTGCCGTCCTCGTCCGTCTGGACCAGGTGATAGCGAACGCGAAGCTGAAGCTCCACCTCGGGGGACAGAGCCTTGTCTCCACCGATCAGCTTGATCGGATCTCCCGGCACGATATTCTGGAGGGCGAACAGAATCAGCGTAACGCCCAAAAACACCGGGATGAACTGAAGCACACGTTTAACGATGTACTTACCCATACCACTCCCCTATCTAGGGATTAACCTAAATGGGATGCCGATCGCCAGACCGGCATCCCAAAATTACCATCAGCCAGTTTACCCCAGGTTAGGGAGAACTGTATGTTTCCCATGAGGTCTACGTAAATACTTGACCCTCACGGAAGCTGCAAAACCCTTAGGCGAGCTCGGCGGTACCCAGATCGGCGTGCTTCTGCGGATCAACATAGAGATGCTTGACGCGGTCAGAGCCAGCGATGGTGTGCGTGTAGAACATCACCGGGATAACCGGGCAGTCAGCAGCGACCATGGCGTCGGCCTCCCGCATCTTGGCGATGCGCTCCTCGTCATCAACCGTGGTGCGGGCCTCGTCGACCTTGGCATCGAACTCGGGGTTGCTGTAACCGGAGCGGTTGTCGCCACCGAGGGAGTCGGAGTGGAACAGCGGGTACAGGAAGTTGTCCATGATCGGGTAATCGGCGATCCAGCCCAGACGGCCGAACTGATAGTTGAAGTTCTGATACTGCTCGAGCAGGGCAGACCACTCAGGGGTATCGGAGACAGCGGTAACGCCAACCTTGGCGAGGTCGCCGATGATGGACTCCATGATCTCCTTGTGACCACCGTCCTGGTTGTAGGAAAGGGTCACGCTAATGCCACGATCGCCGTTAGCGCCAGCGGGAGCGACCTTGTCGAGGTACTCGTTAGCCTTGTCGACGTCATAGGCGCAGAACTCCCATGCGCCCTCCTTGTAGCCGGCGATTCCCGGAGGAACAATACCGTCGGCGGGGGTACGGGTACCCTTGAAGATGGTCTTGCAGATGGCCTCACGGTTGATGGCCAGGGAGATGCCCTTGCGCAGGTCGGCGTTATTGAACGGCTCGGCCGTGGTGTTGCAGGTCAGATAGTACGTGGAAGGCTCGGCACCGAGCAGCATATGCTCGCCGTCACCCATGGTGTAGCCGTCCTTGGACTCGCCACGGTCCTTCTTGGCGGCGTCGATCTGAGCAACGGGAACGTCGCAGACATCGAGGTTACCGGCCTGGAACTCCTTGTAAGCGGTCTCCATGTCCTTGATGACCTGGAAGTGGATGCCATCGATCTTGGCCTTGTCGCCATAGTAATCGTCAAACTTCTTGAGGTTGATCTCCTGGCCATCCTCCCACTTACCGTCCATCATGAACGGGCCGTTACCGACCGGGGCAAGGTAGAAGCTCTTGACGTCGGACTCGGCGCACTCGGGAACCGGGGACAGAGCCGGGTGAGAGGCGACGAAGGGGAAGTCGGCGTAAGCGGAAGACAGCTTGACGACGAGGGTCTCATCGTCGGGGCAAGTAACACCGCTGAGCTCGGTAGCGTTGCCGGCAAGCAGATCGTCATAGCCCTCAACCATGGAAAGGTGATAGGAGACCTCGGAAGGACCATACTCGGTGGCGATGGCCGACTTGGTGTTGACTAGACGCTCCCAACCGAGCTTGAAGGACTTGGAGGTAACGTCGTCACCGTTGTGGAACTTAGCCTTCTTGATCTTGAAGGTGAACTCGGTGGCGTCGTCGTTAGCCTCAAAGGACTCGCAAGCCAGCGGAACGATCTCGCCCTTCTCGGGGTCGTACTCCGTCAGAGCGTCGAAGAGCTGGTACTCGACCTGAGTGCCCTGATCCTCCTGGACATTGTAGGGGTCGATGCAGACCGGGTTGTTGATGTAGAAGTTCAGCGTCGAACCGGAGTCAGATCCGGAAGCGTCGCCGCCCTTCTTGCCGCATGCGGCAAGAAAAGCCATGGAGCTCGCAGCGAGGGTGCCGCCAACAAAGGCGCGACGACCCATAACGGGCTGGTGGAACATAGAATCAGCCATGCCATCCTCCTTATGAGATAGGACAAAGTGAATTCGGCCGGGCAACGTCGAGACAGCCCAATCGAACCATTCAAACGCGGTCCGCCGTTATGGCTGGTTATGCAGTGCGGACCAACGTTTTGCAATACAGTAGCGCATTTTATGCACAATATGGCGCTAATTCCGGTTAACGGTCGAGAATTTCTTTAGTTGGGCGAAGTATGTGGGGATATTTTGACCCTGTTACAAGTCTGTAAACAAAAAGGGCCCCGCACATGCGGGACCCTTTACAAACGTATATACGCCGATGCTTAGTAGCCGACGATGCCCTGCGGGAAGAAGAACATGCACAGAACGACACACACAGCAAAAACGACGGCCATAATTACCGTCAGGCGATCGAGGTTCTGCTCCATGACGCCCGTGGCAGAGCTGGAGTTATACAGCGAGCTAGCGATCATATCCGAAACGCCGGTACCCTTACCGGAGTGCATCAGGACGAGAATCGTCAGCGCCACGGCAGAGATAGCCCAAACGACAAACAGAAGAATCTGGAACGGACCCATAGATAAGCTCCTTAATAGAACAATTTAAACTCCAGTACTGTACCACAACCTCCAACACTCCCCCACCTGCCATTTAGGGACGGGGTAGAAATGGCAGAAATACCAAAAGGGGGTTGCCCGAATATGGGCAACCCCCTCGCATGAAAACGCTTGGAGTTTTCTCTTAGGCCTCGGTTGCGAGCACGCGGCCCGTCATCTCGGCGGAAGGCTCAAGACCAGCCATGGTGAGCATGGTCGGAGCGATATCGGAGAGACGGCCGTCCTCGATACCGGTGAGCTTGGCCTTCTCATCAACGATGATGAACGGCACGCGGTTGGTGGTGTGAGCCGTGAACGGATGCTTGGAACCGTCGGAAGCAACGTCAAACATGTGATCGGCGTTGCCGTGGTCGGCGGTAATCAGCGCAAAGCCGCCCTTGGCGAGAATCGCCGGGACAACCTTGGACAGGGCATCGTCAACAGCCTCGACGGCCTTAACGGCGGCGTCGAAGACACCGGTGTGACCAACCATGTCGCAGTTCGCGAAGTTCACGATGTAGAAATCAGCGCGATCCTCGTTGATTGCGGCGACGAGCTTCTCGGTAACCTCGGGAGCGCTCATCTCAGGCTGCAGATCGTAGGTAGCAACCTTGGGGGAAGCGACGAGCACGCGCTCCTCGCCCTCCTTGGGCTCCTCGATGCCGCCGTTGAGGAAGAACGTCACGTGAGCGTACTTCTCGGTCTCGGCGGTGTGCAGCTGCTTCAGGCCATTGGCTGCGATGACGTCGGCCAGAACGTTCTCGGGGAACGTCTTGGGGAAGGCGACCTCGACGTCAAACGTCGGATCGTACTCGGTCATCGTCACAAAGTGCGAAAGCTTGATTTGCTCGCGCTCAAAGCCGTCGAACTCCTTGTCCGTGAACACGCGGGTCATCTGACGGGCGCGGTCGGGACGGAAGTTGAAGAAGATGGCCGCGTCGCCCTCGTGGATGCCCTCGTTGTGGGCAGCGAAGGGCTCGACGAACTCGTCGCCACGCGGATCCTTCTCATAGTAGGCCTTGATACCGGCAACGGGGTCGGTATCGGCATCGGACGCGTTGACCATGACGTCGTAGGCGCGCTGGATGCGCTCCCAACGATTATCGCGGTCCATGGCCCAATAACGGCCCGAGACGGTGGCAACGCGAGCGTCGCAACCAGTCTCCTCAGAAATCTTGGCCAGGAAGGCGCAGAACTCGCTCATGTAGCCGGCACCGGACTGCGGGTCAACGTCGCGGCCGTCCATAAAGGCGTGGACGCGAACGGT
This sequence comes from uncultured Collinsella sp., assembly GCA_905198355.1. Classification (GTDB taxonomy): domain Bacteria; phylum Actinomycetota; class Coriobacteriia; order Coriobacteriales; family Coriobacteriaceae; genus Collinsella. Next base: position 7,723 of record CAJKCG010000017.1, read on the forward strand.
CTTGACCCCATGCTGGGCAGCCATCTTGACCAGGGCCTCGACATGGTTCATGTGGGAGTGAACGCCGCCAGGGCTCATAAGGCCCATAAGGTGAAGGGTCTTGCCCTCGGCCTTGACATCGTCCATAGCCTTGACGAAAACCTCGTTCTTGGCGATGGAGCCGTCCTTGATGGCATTGTTGATGCGCGAAAGCTCCTGGAACACGACGCGGCCGGCACCGATGTTAAGGTGACCCACCTCGGAATTGCCCATCTGGCCATCGGGAAGACCCACGTCCTCGCCTGAAGCGCCGAGCGTGGTGTGGGGATACTTCTCGTACAGGCTATCAAGGAAGGGCGTCTTGGCAGCGGCGACGGCGTTCTCGCCATCGGCCGGTGCCAGGCCGCAGCCATCCATGATGATCAGGAGTGCAGGAAGATGACGCTGTGCCATATGTCCTACTCGCCTGCCTTGACGACCATAGAGGCGAAGTCGGCAGCCTTGAGCGAAGCGCCGCCCACGAGGGCGCCGTCAACGTCGGGCTTGGCGACGAGCTCGGCGATGTTGCCGGGCTTGGCAGAGCCACCATAGAGAACGCGGATGCCGTTAGCGAGCTCCTCACCAAACATCTCCTTGAGGGTCTCACGGATAGCGCCGCAGACCTCCTGAGCGTCCCCGGCGGTAGCGGTCTTGCCGGTGCCGATGGCCCAGATGGGCTCGTAGGCGACGACGACCTGCTTGGGGCAGGTGATCTCAAGACCAGCAAGGCCAGCCTTGACCTGGTTCACGACGTGCTCGACATAGGTGCCAGCCTCGCGGACCTCGAGAGACTCGCCGCAGCAGAAGACGGGAACAAGACCGGCGGCAACGAGAGCCTTGGCCTTCTTGTTTTGATCCTCGTCGGTCTCGTGGAAGTAGTCGCGACGCTCGGAGTGACCGATGATGCAGTAGGTGCAGCCAGCGGACTTGAGCATGTCGCAAGAGGACTCACCGGTGAAGGCACCCTTGGCCTCCCAGTACACGTTCTGTGCGCCGAGGGCGATGGGGGCAGCCTGAATGCGGTCATGAACCGTGGTGATGTCGATGGTCGGAGGGCAGACGAGCACCTCGACGCCAGCCGGAACCTCGGGCAGAGCCTGAGCCAGCTCGTCGGCGAGCTTGGCGGCCTCGGCGACGTCGTTGTTCATCTTCCAGTTACCAGCGATAAGAAGGGTGCGATTAGGCATCGAGAAGCGCCTCCACTCCAGGCAGGGCCTTACCCTCGACGAGCTCCATGGAAGCGCCACCACCGGTGGAGATCCAGCTCATCTTGTCGGCCAAGTTGAACTTGTTGACAGCTGCGACAGAGTCGCCACCGCCGATGATCGAGGTGCAGTCGGCCTCGGCAACAGCCTCGGCGATAGCCTGGGTGCCGTGAGCGAAGTTATCGAACTCGAAGACGCCCATGGGGCCGTTCCAGAACACGGTCTTGGCGCCCTTGACAGCCTCGGCGTAGAGCTCCTCGGTCTTGGGGCCGATGTCCATGCCCTCACGATCGTCGGGGATAGCGTCGGAAGCGACAACCTCGGGGACAGCGTCCTCGCCAAAGTGATCGGCAACGCGGTTGTCGATGGGGAGCAGGATCTTAACGCCCTTCTCCTCGGCCTTCTTGAGCATCTCGCCAGCGCGCTCGACCCAGTCCTCTTCCTTGAGGGACTGACCGACGGTCAGGCCCTGAGCCAGGAAGAAGGTGTAGGCCATGCCGCCACCGATGATCAGGGTGTCAGCGGAGTCGATGAGGTGATCGAGGACGCCGATCTTGGAGGAAACCTTGGAACCGCCGACGATGGCGACGAAGGGGCGCTCGGGCTCGGCGAAGATACCGGTCAGCGTGTCGACCTCCTTCTCGAGCAGGAAGCCGGCGACGGCAGGCAGGTAAGCGGCGGGGCCCACGACGGAACCCTGGGCGCGGTGAGCGGTGCCGAAGGCATCGAGAACGAAGACGTCACCATAGGAAGCGAGCTTCTTGGCGATCTCGGGATCGTTCTTCTTCTCACGCTTATCGAAGCGGACGTTCTCGAGAACGAGAACCTTGCCCGGCTCGACGGCAGCGACAGCCTCGGCAGCCTTCTCGCCATAGGTGTCGGCGACGAAGGCGACGTCGAGACCAGAGAGCTCGGCGAGCTTCTTGGCGACGGGCTCGAGGGACAGCTCGGGCTGGAAGCCGGTGCCATCGGGACGGCCGAGGTGGCTCATGAGGATGACGCGAGCGTTGTGCTCAACGAGATAGTTGATGGTGGGCAGGGCAGCCTTGATACGGGTGGTGTCGCCAACGACGCCATCCTTGATAGGCACGTTGAAGTCAACGCGGACGAGAACGCGCTTGCCGTCGACATCGATGTCGCGGACGGTCTTCTTGGTAAAGGCCATGTTTGCTTCTACCTTTCGTACGTGTCTGCCTCCCATTACGGCAGACGATTTCCTATAAAAAGGGCGCGACCTTAGGGTGTAAGCCCTATAAGGCCGCGCCCTTCTTTAGACGCTCAACGAGCTATTCGCTAAAAGCTAAATTAAGCAACGAACTTCTCGAAGTACTTGATGGTGCGGACCATCTGAGAGGTGTAGGAGTTCTCGTTGTCGTACCAAGAGGTAACCTGAACGAGGGTCTGGCCGTTGCCGAGGTCAGAGCACATGGTCTGAGTGGCGTCGAAGATGGAGCCGTGGGTCTCGCCGATGATATCGGTGGAGACGATGTCGTCCTCGTTGTAGCCGAAGGTCTCGGAGATGGTGGCAGCGTAAGCCTTCATAGCAGCGTTGACCTCGTCAGCGGTGACGGTCTTGTCGACGACAGCGTAGAGGTTGGTGAGGGAGCCAGTCGGCGTCGGGACGCGCTGGGCGGCACCGATGAGCTTACCGTTGAGCTCGGGGAGGACCAGACCGATAGCCTTAGCGGCACCGGTGGTGTTGGGGACGATGTTGACGGCGCAGGCGCGGCTACGACGCTTGTTGCCCTTGCGCTGCGGGCCGTCGAGCGGCATCTGGTCGCCGGTCCAGGCGTGAATGGTGGTCATAATGCCGGACACGATGGGAGCAAAGTCGTTCAGACCCTTGGCCATCGGGGCGAGGCAGTTGGTGGTGCAGGAAGCAGCGGAGATGATGTTGTCCTCAGCGGTCAGCGTCTCATGGTTGACGTTGTACACGATGGTGGGCAGATCGCTGCCGGCCGGAGCGGAGATGACGACCTTCTTGGCGCCAGCGTTGATGTGGGCCTGAGCCTTCGCCTTGCTGGTGTAGAAGCCGGTGCACTCGAGAACGACGTCGACGTCGAGGTCGCCCCAAGGCAGGTTGTTGGCGTCGGCCTCCTTGTAGATCTTGATCTCCTTGCCGTCAACGGTGATGGAGTCCTCACCAGCGACGACCTCGTGATCGCGAGCATAGTTGCCCTGCGTGGAGTCGTACTTCAGCAGGTAAGCGAGCATATCGGGAGAGGTGAGGTCGTTGATAGCGACGATCTCGGAGCCCTCATGACCGAACATCTGACGGAAGGCCAGACGACCGATGCGACCGAAGCCGTTAATAGCAACCTTTACTGCCATTGTGTCTCCTTTCGTAAGGCCCCCGCAAGCTACAGCGCCTGCCGTTGAGGCCCACAAACTAACCACTCGCCTAATATACCTTTTTTTTGACTTGAATTTCACGAGAATGCCCGAAATTGAAAATCAAATTTGCGTTAAAACGCTTTAAAGCATAAAACAGCAGTTCAAACGCATATAAGCTACTACCTTAAACTACCTGTTTGCTTCAATGAGCTTTTCAAGGCGCAAAACACGGTGGTACAAGGCCGACTTCGATAACGGAGGGTCGGCCATTTCCCCCAAGTCTCGCAGCGAGAGATCGGGATAGCGCTCGCGTAAGTCGCAAAAGACCGCTAAGGCGTCCGGCAGCGTATCGCGCAAACCGCGTCGATCCAGCTCATCGATGAGTGCAAGCTGATGCTGGGCAGCCCCGGCACTTCTGGTCTGATTGGCAAGCTCTGCGTTCACACGACGATTCACGTCGTTTTTCACCAGCTTGACCGCACGGGCCTCCTCAATCTCGGCAACGCTGCGCTTCGCGCCAACCAGCTGTAGCAAACGCTTGATCTCCTCGGCGCTCTTAATGTACACGGCGTACGAGCCGCGACGCGCATTGACGCGGGCGTGAACCCCGATCTGTTCCAGAAGGTCGCAAAGCCCCTTTGCATATTCCTCACCCTGGACCGCGATCTCCAAATGAAAATCGCCGCGTGGATCGGCAACAAAGCCTCCGGCAACAAGCGCTCCGCGAATATAGGCGAGCCTGCAGCAAGGGCGGGCGACAATGTGGCGCGGTACGCCCGCGACGAGCCCTCCCCTACGGTCGAGGATGCCCAGCAGCACCAGAGCCTTATCCAAATCAGGTTGATCGGGCAAGGTGATGAGGTAGTTTCGCACCTTGTGTAGGACCGACTTACGAACCGTGAATTCGGTCTTAAGCTTAAGGATGCGATGCGTCAGGGTGATCATCGTGCGAGCCACGGCGCCCGTCTCAGTCGCGACCGTCAAGCGGTACCGCCCCGAGCCCGCCAACGAAAGCGTGCCACTCACGCGCGTAAGCGCAGCAAGCGTCGACAAATCGCAGTATTCACATTCTGGTTCGCAGCGCGCAAGCTCGTCACGCACCTCAGCGGTAAACGACATGCAAACCTATGCTTTCGTGTTGGCACGCGACAGGTCGCGGTGAGAGATGCTCACGTGATACTGGGCACCCTCCAGGTAGCGGGCCGTGGCCTCGGCAATGGCAACGCTACGATGCTGTCCGCCCGTGCAGCCGATAGCAATGGAAAGCTGCGGCTTGCCCTCTGCGATATAACCCGGCATTACCGTATCGAGCAGTTGGGTCCAGGCCTTCCAAAACTCCTGGGTCTTGGGATGATCCAAGACAAAATCGGAAACCTTCTTATCGAGGCCGGTCATCGTGCGCATCTCGGGATCGTAGAACGGATTAGGCAGGAAGCGGACGTCGATCATAATGTCCGCCTCGACGGGCATGCCGTGCTTAAAGCCAAACGAGAACACGTGAACGTCCATGAGCTGCTGGTCGGACAACTCGGAGAACGCCATGCGCAATTTGTTGCGCAGGGCAGAGGTGCGCAAGCGGCTCGTGTCGATGATCATATCGGCTCGGTCGCGCACGCCCTGCAGCTGCAGGCGCTCGCGCTGAATGGCATCGGCCGTAGTCTCCCCCGGCTTGGCAATGGGATGACGGCGGCGATTTTCGCTGTAGCGACGAATCAGCACCTCGTCAGAAGCCTCCAGGAACACGATGTCGCAGCTCATCTCACGCTCTTCGAGCGCGGCGACCGCATCGAGCAACTCGTCAAACAAGCCCTGGCTACGCAAATCGCAGGTGACGGCAAGATGCCTGCCCACGCCCGTATTGATGCCGACAAGCTCGGCAAGCTGAGCGATGAGACGCGGAGGCAGGTTATCGATGCAAAAATAGCCCATGTCCTCGAACACGTGCATGGCCTGTGTGCGGCCCGATCCGGACATTCCGGTGATGATGACGATATCGGGGATGCGCTCCGAGCGCTCCGCCGCATCCATGGCATCTCCCTTTTGCATGTGCTGCCTCCCGAAAACAAGCGCGGGACCCAGCAACCCGGATCCCGCGCGGTCAATTGCCTTTATTGAGTATACCGCCCCGAGCGGATACGAGGCCTGTCTTACGCCTCAAGCGCAGCCTTGAACCAACTCGTAATACTCGTGGGGTGCGTGATGGCGGTGCCGACGACAACGGCCCAGGCGCCAGCATCGATCGCGGCGCGAGCCTCCTCGGGCGTGTGCACGCGACCCTCGCAAATGATGGGAAGGCCGGGGAATTCCTCGGTCGCCTGACGCAGGAGTGGCAGGTCGGGGCCATCGGCCATGGTGCAGTCGATGGCGGCGACACCGTGAGAGAGCGTGGTAGATACCAGGTCGAAGCCCATATCAACCGCACGGCGAATGTCCTCGATGGTGGCACAATCCGCCATCAAGAGCACACCCTCCTCGTGCAGTGGGCGGAAGGTATCCTCGACCGTCTTGCCATCGGGACGCGGACGATCGGTGGCGTCGATTGCCACGATATCGGCACCGGCAGCAACGCAGGCGCGGGCGTGACGCAGCGTCGGCGTGATGTAAACGCCCTCATGTCCATCCTTCCACAGGCCGATAACAGGAACCTCACAGCGACCCTTAATGGCGGCAATGTCGGCAAGGCCCTGGCAGCGAATGGCGGCGGCGCCGCCGAGCTCGCAAGCGCGAGACATTTGAGCCATGGTCTCGGGCGTACGAAGCGGCTCGCCCATATACGCCTGAACGCTCACGACGAGCTTGCCCTTCAGGGACTGGATCAAAGGATCAACGGTCATGTTCGACTCAACCTTTCTCAAAACAGCCTTCTGAGACACCGCACCTTGACGTTCAAACCGTCGCTCGCGTACCGAAGTACGCTTCGCTCCCCTTTCACGTCAATCTGCGGCACCTCAGAAGGCGCACTTGGTAGTTATGTTTACTTCAACGAGGCAAGAAGATGCTCAGCGGCACCGATGAGCGGAGCATCGCCCTCCAGAGACCCGATGAGAATCGGCGTGTCCTGGAGCGGATCGAGCGCCTGGCTGGCATACCCCTCGTGCACCGAATCCTTCCACGTCTGCGAACGCCAATCGGGACCCTGATGAATTACGCCGCCCGAAAGCACGATGACCTCTGGATCCAGAATGTTGGCGAGCGAGCCTAAGCTGGCACCCAGTGCAAAGCCGGCGTCATGGATGACCTCAGTCGCCTTTACGTCGCCCGCGCGGCACAGATCGTTCACATCGCGACCAACCGAAGGACGGCTGGGGTCGACGCGACCAAAACGCTCATCGTACATACGACCAATGGAAGTGCCCGAAGCAACCGACTCCAGATGGCCGGAACGCCCGCAGGCGCAGGGAATGCCGGCGGCAGCCGAGCACTCGATGTGGCCCATATGGCCAGCAGCACCATGGAAGCCCTGCATCACGCGGCCGTTCTCGACATATGCGCCGCCGATGCCCGTACCGATGCCAAGACACAAGACGGAGAACTTGCCCTTGCCGACGCCCCAGTGGGCCTCGCCCAGAGCATGAGCCTGCACGTCGCCTACAACGGCAACGGGAAGACCGAGATCCTCGCGCAGACGCGGCCCCAACTGAACGCCGGACCAGCCGGGCATGATCTCATTGGCATACGCGATGGCGCCCGTCTTGGGATCGACGACGCCGGCGGCACCGATACCGACGCCAAGGACCTCGACATCGGGATTCGCCTCGAGAGCAGCCTTGATGGACGCCTCGATACGCTGGAAGACGGCCTCGCCGCCCTCTTGGGCCTCGGTGGGAACCTCGGCCTCAAAAACGGGATGGGGCACACTACCGTCAGCCGGGTACTCCATGATGGCAGTCGCGATCTTAGTTCCGCCGATATCGACAGAACAGACGTACTTGTTCTCCATGTCGCTCTCCTTCGGAGATAAAAAACAACTATAGGAAATGCGCCGTCAGGCTAGCCGTCACAGCGCAGTAAAGGTTATCCAGGTGCCCAAGATCGCCGAGAAACCGTGTGGCCATTGACCTAATAGTCATGGCCACACGGTTGAACGGCGAGGTCGGGTGCCTGGGAAAGCTTTACAGGAGGCCGTTGTCCTGGAGAACCTTCCTAATAGCCTCGACGTTCTCGCCGGTCATGGCCTTCACCGGGCGCGGCATGGTCGGGCTGTCGAAGATACCCATGAGGTTCATAGCGGTCTTGAAGGCGCCGACGCCACCGGCATAGCCCTGGACGCCCGAGGTGACATCCCAGATGTGCGAAATCTCATTGAGGCGATCCTGCTCGGCCTTGACGGTAGCCCAGTCACCAGCCTGAGCGGCCTTCCACTGACGAACGTAGCCCTCGGGCTCAACGTTGGCGAGACCCGGGACAGAGCCGTCGGCGCCACCGAGGTAAGCGCCGTCGACAACAACCTCGTGGCCGGTGAGGATGCTCATCGGATGGCCGTTCTTCTCGTTCTCCTGAACGAGGTAGCGGAACGAGATGTCATCACCCGAGGAATCCTTGACGCCAGCAAGGACGCCCTCGGCGCCGAGCTTGGCAAGGAGCTTCCAGGGGAGCTTGGTGTGAACGCAGACGGGAATGTCATAGGCAAAGATGGGCAGGTCAAGCTCCTCGTGCAGGATGCGGAAGTGCTCCTCGACCTCGGTCATGCCCTGCAGGGCATAGAACGGGCAGGTGGCGACGAGGGCATCGGCGCCCAGCTCCTGAGCGACCTTGCCGTGCTCAATCATGCGCTCGGTCTCGGTATCGATGATGCCGACCAGAACAGGCACGCGGTGGTCGACGATGCGGACGGCCTCGGCGATGATCTGGCGACGACGCTCGTCGGTGGAGAAAACGACCTCACCCGAAGAGCCCAAGAAGAACAGGCCATCGACGCCGGCATCGATCATGCGGTTGATGCTGCGCTCAAAGGAGGCAACATCGAGCTGATGATCTTCGGTATCGGGAACAACGACGGGAGGGATAACGCCGGTGAATTTCTGAGTTGCCACAAGAATCTCCTTAGTTGTCTGGCGGGCGGCCCTATGCCACCCACTCTTGTTGGCAGTGTCCAGGCCGTCTAGGCCAAAGAACACGAGTAGAACGTTTGGTTAAAAAAGTCTACGACTTCGTTTTCGAACGCATTGATGCGCTCGTGAGCGTATTTTGCATAGATGATATGCCTCCGGTCACACTCAAGACCGTTGAATACGGCAAACTGATCCTTGGGATCGCTCACGGTATCCATAAGCGATGTGCCCATGAGCACCGATCCGCGCACCCGAGACGACAGCACCTCGAGGCCGCCAGGAAGCGGATTGGCAACCGCCGTGCGGGCGAGGCCCCGCTCGTCCAGAGCAGAAACCGCCAGCGCGACTCCGCCGCCAAGACCCTCGCCCCATGCAAAGATGCGTTCGGGGTCCATGCCATCAAGATTGCGCGCGACCTCCGCCAACGCGCAGCCCCAACGGACGCGCCTGACAAAAGCGGGCGAGGTAATCCCCTGCCGCAGATCGCTGGGTCCAATCGCCTCATCGTCCAGCGCAAGCACGGCATATCCCATGGCCGCAAACCTCGTCATGTGATGCCATCCCCGCACGGGTCGGTCGATGTCGTGAAACATCAGACATAGCGGCACAAGCTCGGATGCTCGGGCGCGACCGGCAGGCTCGATCAAACGTGCGTGGACCACATCGCCACCAAGCTCAAAGGAAACCTCGGAGTAGCGGGCATACGGATTGGCGAAATCGATCGCCGTAATGGCCAGGCCTTGAATCTCAAGATCCATAGCACATGTCTCCAAATCAGAAACATCTGCCTGAACATCACCGTGCCAGTCCCGATATTCAGAGAGCCTTGACGAAACCGTTCCGGGAATCCCCACAAGGTCGGGGACAATCAGCTCGCCGACATTGCTCTCGCACTTAGACATGAGCCTTCCCTCCCTTGCAGAAAAACGGAATGATCAGATCGTCAAAATCCTGAATCTCCTCGTGGCCAAAGCCTTCAAAGAACTCATGACGCTTTTCACAGGTCAGGTTGTTATAGACCGCAAACTGCGTCGCTGGCGGACAGACGGTATCGGCTGTGCCGGTGCCAAACAGCACGGGGCATTTGACCATAGGGGCAAAGTTCTTGGAATCGAAGTACGCCAGCTTGGCATAGGCTTCGTCGATACGAGTCGAGTCCTCGTCAAACCAGCGAGACCAATAGCGCAGGCCCTCGTAGGCAATGTCGTCGGCATCCAAATCCCAGACCAGGCGGAAATCCGACAGGAAGGGATAGAGGATGGCGGCGCGATTGATAAGCTCGCTGTTAAGTGCACAGGTCGCAATGCCCAAACCGCCACCCTGCGACGCGCCGTTCACAAACACACGGGCAAGATCGATGCCCTCGAGCTCGCGAACGATGCGGCACAGGATGCGAATATCTTGGTGCAAGCGGACATAGTAGAGGTTGGCCGGATCACCGTCGATACCGGCGACGATATGGCCCGCGACCGTTGTGCCCTCAAATCCACCAATGTCCTCGGAGGGACCTCCTTGGCCGGGGCAGTCGAGGGCGATGAGTGCCATGCCCATGCCCGCAAACGACGCCTGCTCAAACCAGCTGCGGCTTGCACCCGGATACCCATGGAACTGAAGTACCAATGGCACGGGCTCGTCCGAGACGGGTTTAAGGTACTTGGCATGCAGGCGAGCGCCACACATGCCGGTATACCAGAGGTCGAAAAGCTGGCAGGTCACGGCATCGGTGACCGATGCCGCCTCGATCGCATAGTCGAGCTCGACGGCATCGGCCTCGGCCATGCGGTCATTCCAAAAGAGATCGAAATCTGATGGACGGGGCATGGCGCCTCGATATTCACCAAATTGATGTTGTAGCTCCTGAGCACTTGGCATGGCTCGTGAACCCAACCTTTCGAAATCGCAACGGAGGTGCGCCCGGCAAGGGAACCGGGCGCACGGGAGGGAAAGCGAGGCTACTCGCCGAGCTTGGGATGCAGCAGCGACGGCGCAGCGCCGAGCAGCATCTTGGTGTAGGGGTCCTGGGGGTGCTGGAAGACCTGCTTGGCCTCGCCCTGCTCGACGATCTTGCCGCCATTCATAACGATGATGTCGTCAGAGATATAGCGGACCGTCTGGATGTCATGGCTGATGAACACCATGGCCAGGCCGAGCTCCTTCTTAAGGTCGGTCAGCAGGTTCAGAATCTGCGCGCGGACCGAAACGTCCAGAGCCGAGGTGGGCTCGTCGGCGATGATGGCATCGGGGTTCAACGACAGGGCACGGGCAATTGCGACGCGCTGGCGCTGGCCGCCCGAAAGCTGGCCGGGAAGAACCTCGGCGGCAGAGCTGGGCAGACCGGTGAGCTCCAGGAGCTCCTTGACGCGCTTCTCCTGCTCGGCCTCGGTACCCAGGTTGTGGACGCGCATGGGGTCGAGCAGCTGCTCGCGAACGACCATGCGGGGATTGAGCGCCGTAGCCGGATTCTGGAACACGACCGAGATGACACGGCCCATGTGACGACGGTCCTCGGCGGTACGTTTGGTAACGTCCTTGCCCTTAAAGTAGACCTTGCCGCTCGTGGGGGCCTGCAGGCCGCACATGACGTTGGCGGTGGTGGACTTACCGCAACCGGACTCGCCGACGATGCCGATCGTCTGACCGGGCATGAGCCTAATCGTTACACCCTGGACGGCGTGAACCAGGTTAGGGTGCAGAATCGAGCCGGTACGGGTCCTAAAGGTGACGTGGACGTCATCAAGGAAGATGATCGGCTCGACGCCGTTGACTGCGGTCTCGCTCATCTACATCACCTCCGCGTGAGGGGTCAAACCATTTGCCTTGAGCACCTCGTCGGGGAGCTCGGAATAGAAATGCTCGGTGCCGGGCACGCGCTTGAAGACCGGACGGGTGTCCAGGCCAATACGCGGATGGCTCGAGCGGGGCGCGAAGCGATCGCCCTTGGGGAAATCGCGCGGGCTCGGAACGGCGCCGGGCACCTGGTGCAGGCGGCCCGAACCGCTCTCGATGGACAGGACGGAACCCAGAAGACCGCGGGTGTACTCGTGGATCGGGTTGGTGAGCAGCTCCTTGGTGGGCGCCTGCTCGATAACCTGACCGGCGTACATCACCGTGATGTTATGGGCGACCTCGGCGACCAGCGCCAGGTCATGCGAGACGAAGATCATGGCAAAGCCGAGCTTGGCCTGAAGGTCGTTGAGCAGCTTGATGACCTGCTTCTGGACGGTAACGTCCAGGGCGGTCGTGGGCTCGTCGCAGATGACCAGCTTGGGGTCGCGGGTAAGGGCCATAGCAATCAGAACGCGCTGACGCTGACCACCGGAAAGCTCGTGCGGATAGCTCTCGAGCGTACGCTTGGGGTCGAGGCCCACGAGCTCCAGGAGCTCCTCGGCGCTACGGGTGCCGCCACGCTTGGTGAGCTGCTTCATCTGGGCAGAGATGAGCATGGAGGGATTGAGCGAGGACAGGGCGTCCTGATAGACCATAGCGATATCGGTACCGCGCAGGCCGAACCACTCCTTCTTACTCATCTTGAGCAGGTCGCGGCCCTCCCAGAGGACCTCGCCGGAAAGGTGCTCATCGTCGTCGGTCAGGCCCATGATGGCCAGCGTGGTGATGGACTTACCGCAACCGGACTCGCCCACCAGGCCCATGGTCTGACCAGGACGGACGTCAAAGTTGACATGGTCGACGACGTTGATATCACCGTGATGCTCAAACTGAATGCAGAAGTCACGGACCGAGAGAATCGGTTCGACAGACTCGTCGGGCACATGGCGATCGTCACGCTTGAGCTCGACATCGCGCAGGGCGCCAAGGCGAGCGGAGAGGGACTGGGCCTGCTCCTTGTAGGCGCGAACGGGGTCGGAGACCAGCAGGTCGGCCTCGCGGCGCTTGGAGGAATCGGTCGGATCCAGGGCGGCGGAGGGAGCAGCGGCCATGGCGTCGGTAATGCCCTCGGAGAGGATGTTGAGCGCCAGGCAGGTGATCATGATGGCCAGGCCCGGGAACAACGCCTGCCACCAACGGCCGGCGAGCACGCCGCCGCGGGCGTCGGCGAGGATGTTGCCCCAGGTAGCGGTGGGCTCCTGGATACCAGCGCCGATGAAGGTCAGCGAAGCCTCGAAGATGATGGCGTCGGCGACTAGGGTAACGGTGAAGACCATGATCGGGGCGATGCAGTTACGCAGAACATGCTTGATTAAAATCCACGGAGCCTTGGCGCCGGAAACGATGACCGCGCGGACATAGTCCTCGCCGTACTCGGACACGATGTTGGCGCGCACGATACGGGCAATCTGCGGAGTGTACATAAAGCCGATGGCGAAGATGATCGACGGCACGGAGTTGCCCAGGATGGAGACGAAGACGGCCGCGAGGGCGATGCCCGGGATGGACATGATGATGTCCAAGATACGCATGATCGTCTCGGAGACGGCCTTGCGCGAAACCGCTGCAAGGGCGCCCACGACCGAGCCGCAGACCAGAGCCATGGCAGTGGCGCCAAAGCCGATAATCAGCGAGTAACGACCACCGTAGAGCATACGCGACAGAATATCGCGACCCTTATCGTCGGTACCGAAGATAAATCCGTTGCCGGGAGCCTGGCGAGCCGTAAAGATCTCGACCGGGCTATAGGGGGCAAGAAGGGGCGCCAGAATCGCAGTCAGGGCGACCAGCACCAGCACGACGGCGGCAATCTTAGAAGACAGCGTCATCTTCTTCCAGCCACCGAGCTTGAGCCCCTTGGAGGCAGCCTTCTCGAGCTGCTCGGTTTGCTTCTCTCGAATCTTTACCATAATCTACACCGTCCTGATGCGCGGGTTGATGAGCAGGTAGAGCATGTCAACCACGATGTTGATGATGATGAAGGCAAGAGCAACGACGATAACGACGCCCTGAACCAGGTTCGCCTCGTTGCCCTGAACGCCCTGCAGAATCGCGGTGCCCATGCCGGGGAGGTTGAAGATAACCTCGATGACGACGGCGCCGCCCATGAGGTAACCGATCTTAAGACCGAGGGTGGTGACCGGGGTGATCAGCGCATTGCGAAGAACGTTGATACCGACGACGACCTTCTCGGGAACGCCGGCACCGCGAGCCATACGGACATAGTCCTTGTCGAGCTCCTCGACCATGGCGGTACGCACGATACGAGTCATCTGGCCCGTCAGCGGAAATGCCAAGGCGATGGCGGGCATAATCATGCGGCCCAGATAACCAGCCGGATTCGTGGTGAAGTGAGGCAGAGCACCCGATGCCGGGAGCACCTTAAGGTAGGAAGAGAACAGCAGGATCAACAGAACGGCAAGCCAGAACGACGGGGTTGCCAAGCCGGCGATGGAAAAGACGCGGATCACTTGGTCCGGCCATTTGTCGCGATACAGTGCCGCGATGACGCCGAGCAAAAACGAAACGACCGCACCGATGGCAAGGCCGATGAAGGTCAGCTGCATCGTGACGGGCAGGGCCGTGGAGATGCGCTTGGCAACGGAGTTGCGAGCAGCACCATAGGTGCCCATGTCGCCATGGATCAAATCGCCCATATAGCGCACGTAGCGCACGGGCCAGGGGTCGTCCAGACCATACTTCTCATGGTACTCGGCAACCGCCTCGGGCGAGGCACCGTCACCCAACGCCGTGTAGGCGGGGTCGGTCTTGGAGAACGACATAAGGAAGAACACCAGGACGGTGACGCCCAATGCCATGATCGGCAGCGCCACAAGACGCCTTCCAATCAAACGTAGCAAGTTGTTCACGTTCTCTCCCCTTTCTTTTGTCGGTAGGACCAACTGGTATATGAGTACGGATACTCATTACAAGACCCGAGCGACATCGAGGTCGCCCGGGTCTTTGTTTCAACTATGAGGATACGGTCCCAACGACCGACATCCTGCATACAGACTCAAGCGAGTCTTACGCCTTGACGGTCGCAACGCCCCTGAAGGACATGCTCGTCGTGCCGATGCCCTTGAAGCCATCGAGGGCCTCGCCGTTGGGCGCAGTGGACGGATCGTCCCAGGAAGCGGAGACGGTCTTGACGTGGACAACGGGGTACAGAACGGCGTTGTCGGCAATGATGTCGAAGCACTCGTTCCACTTCTTCTGCTGCTCGTCGCCCTCGGCGGCAAGAGCCTCGTCCATGAGACTGTGGAGCTTCTGCCACTCAGCGGACTCCTTCCACGGGCAACGGGTCTGCATCCAGACGTTGTCGCCGTACCACCAGTTGAGCAGCAGGTCGGGGTCGGCGCCGAAGCAGGAAGGATCGCCAGGGGCAAGGAGGATATCGTAGGCCTCGCCGCCGTCGATGGCAGCGTAGGTGGCCGGCGAGGTATCGGTCTGGATGGTCACATCGAAGCCGAGAGCGTCGAGGTCGTTCTTGACCTGGGCGGCCATGCCCTTAATCTGCTCGTTGTCGGTGGTGCGCAGGGTGATGGCACCCGGGGTGATGCCAGACTCCTCGATGAGCTTCTTAGCCTTCTTGGCGTCGGTCTTGTACACCGTGGAAGCCTCATGATAGTTGGTGAAGCTCTTGGGCAGGTAGCAGCTGGCAGCGGTGGCAAGGCCGGCGAAGGTGTTGCTGACCATCTTCTCGGTGTCGAGCGCATACATGACAGCCTGACGGACCTTGACGTTGTTCCAAGGCTCCTTGGCGACGTTGAACATGATGAAGCGGGTGCCGAAACCCTGAACGTTATCGATCTTGCAGCCGGCGCTCTCGAGCTGGTCGACGGCGTCAGCGGTAACGAGCTCCATAACGAGCGTGGAGCCCTCCTGCTGAGCGGTAACGCGAGCGGTGGGGTCGGTCAGGATGCTGTACTGGATCTTCTTATCCTCAGCAGCATACTCACCGTTGTACTCGGGGTTGGGAACCAGGGTGATCTCGGTATCGGAGATAGAGTCGTACATCCAGGGGCCGGAGCCGATCGGCTGCTTGGCGCGATCCTCCTCGGTCTGGGTGGCCGGGGTAACGCGGACGATGGCCAGACGATCCTTGAGCAGGGAGAAGTTGGGGACCTTGGTCTTGACCGTCACGGTGCTGGCGTCCTTGGCCTCGATGGACTCGAAGGGCTGGAAGAACGGAGCATAGGTAGCGGAAGCGGCGCAAGCGGTGTAGGAGGCAACGACATCGTCAGCGGTGACCTCGGTGCCATCGGAGAACTTGGCGCCCTTGCGGATGGTGACCTCGAAAGTGGTGTCGTCCACAGACTTGGGATCGTCGGTGGCGAGCTCGTTGAAGGTGCTGTAGTCGTGGTAATCGATGCCGTAGAGGCCCTCGACGACGTGCCAGTTAGCACCCAGGCCCACAGCGGAGCCGGTGCTGGCGGGATCGAAGCTGGACGGAGCGTAAGCGGAACCAGCGGTGATCACGCCGCCGCCACGGTTGGCGGAATCGGTGGAACCGGAAGCGGAACCCTCGTCGCTAGAGCTGCCACCGCAGCCGGTGAGACCAAGCCCTGCGACAGCAGCGACGCTGCCGGTGAGGCCGAGGAACGAACGCCTGGACATACCCTTGTTGATGATGGCCATGTCTTCTCCTATCAATAGAGAATCTTACCCGGGAGCACCTAGACGCGCCCCCGCGCAACTTGCGGACGATATATACCTTACCTACCGACGAGCCCAACTGAGGTGCCGCGCTCGGCGACCGATACATACATACGCTTGAACGGTATTTACTACCGTTCACCGAATTCATTGACAAACGATTCGCCAGACAGTATGTATCGACGAGGTGAGATATCAGTCTTCGTCAACCCGCAGAATAGCAGGGTTGTTCACCATGGCTAGTCAAACGTTTTAGCGTTAATAAAACCCGAAATCGGCTGGTAATCGCCGTGAAATACATGATTGAAAATAACGCAATCATGTATATCAGTGGTTTAGAGGCGTGTTTAGTTTTCGGATTGCTTTGCCGCCGCCTCGGCGCGCTCGGCATTCCATGCAACGAGCGCCTCGTGAACCGCTTTGGCGACATCGGCAGGAATGCCTCGAACTTCCGCGATCTCTTGCTCGCTCGCCGCGCGCAAACGCTTCATCGAGCCAAAATGGCGCATAAGGGCACGTTTTCTGGTGGGTCCCACGCCTGGAACGTCATCGAGTACCGAAACCGTCATGGCTTTATCGCGCAATTCGCGATGGAACGTGATGGCAAAACGGTGCGATTCATCGCGCACCTGTTTAATTAGATAGAGCGACGCGGACCCGGTCGGCAGCACGACGGGAGTCTCGTCCCAAGGCACAAAAACTTCCTCATCGGCCTTCGCCAAGCCACAAACTGGTATATCGAGCCCAAGAGCCTCAAGTTGCTTGATCGCAGCGGTCAATTGCGGCTTACCGCCATCGACAACGAGCAAATCGGGGCGCGAGCCAAAGCGCTCGTCGGCCATGCGCTCGGGAGCATAGCGTCGTCCCAAAACCTCGGACATCGACACGAAGTCGTTTGCCTCGTCCAATTCGGCCTGGATTTTAAAACGACGATACTGGCTCTTGTCGGCGCGCCCGTTGGTAAACACCACCATCGAGGCGACCGTAAAGGTGCCATGCAGCGTCGAGATATCGAAGCACTCGATACGCAACGGCGGCGATGGCAGCGCCAACGCACTTTCGAGCTCCAGGAGCGCTTGATTGGTGCGGTCGTCAGCGTACCCCGTTCGCATCATGTAGCGCATAAGGGCATGGCGCGCATTTTTGGATGCCATATCGAGCAGACGGTGCTTTTCGCCACGCTGCGGCCTATGGAGATGGCAGGAACGCTCACGCTTGCCCGCAAGCCACTCCCCCAGCGCCTCCGCATCCTCAAGCTCGACGGAAAGGTTGACCTCAGCTGG
Organism: uncultured Collinsella sp.; assembly: GCA_905198355.1. Lineage (GTDB taxonomy): Bacteria > Actinomycetota > Coriobacteriia > Coriobacteriales > Coriobacteriaceae > Collinsella. The sequence continues at coordinate 25,159 of CAJKCG010000017.1, forward strand.
AATATCAGCCGTCTCGTCGTAATAGCGCTTAAGAAAGCCCGACTGGAGCTCTTCCTCGTCAACATCAAGACCCTTGTCGAGAATGAACTCGCAGGTGCGAACTGTTCGGCCCTCGCGAACGACGAAGACGCAAGCGGCGGAGATGGTCTCCTCGCGATAGAAACCGATGACATCGATATCGACACTGGAGGGAAAAACGACTTGCTGACGATCGTCCAGACCCCTGATGACCTCCAAACGACGTTTGACGCGGGCGGCGCGCTCAAAATCGAGCGCCTCGGCGGCCTCCGTCATCTCGGATGTCAGCTCGTCGACGACGTCCTTGCGATGGCCCGACAAAAAACGTTCGACACGCTTGACGTTCTTGGCATAGTCTGCCGGGGAAATCGCGCCGACACACGCACCCGGGCCGCGCCCGACATGATAGTCGAAGCAGGGGCGCCCGTTTTGCGCGCAAATCATATTGACGATGTCTTCCTCGCCCTTGTGGGACTCGACGATACGGCGACAACGACGCCACTCCGCACAGGATGCGGAGCAGATGGGGATAACCTTGCGCAGCGTATCTATCGTCTCACGTGCCGCGCGGCTATCGGTATAAGGTCCAAAATAGCGCGTTCCCGGCTTATGACGCTCACGCGTGTATTTGATAGCGGGATACAGGTCGCCCTTTGTAATGGCGATAAAGGGGTAGCTCTTGTCATCCTTGAGGTCGACGTTAAAGTACGGATGGTACTGACCAATCAAATTGCGCTCGAGCACCAACGCCTCGTGCTCGGTCTCCACCACGATATAGTCAAAACTCGCCACCAGCTGCATCATCAGCGGGATCTTCTGGCGCTCGTCCTGCAGCGTCACGTACTGACGCATACGGGCGCGCAGGTTTTTCGCCTTGCCCACGTAGATGACATCGCCCTTGGCGTCTTTCCAAAGGTAGCAGCCGGGCTGCGTGGGAACGCGCGAAACCTGCTCGGCAAGCGTTGGAATGTTGTCGTGACCGGTCACGCGCACCTACTTGCGACGAATCAGCGCCGAGACCTCGGGCATCTTAAGGACGACGGCAAGGCCAAAGGTAACAGCAAGCGAGACGACACCCGCAACGCAAACGTAGCCAAGAGTAATCAGAATCGAGCCGCCAAGTGCCCCGACAAAGTGCTCAAGCGCCCACATGACGCCGGCGCCTGCGGCAGCACCCAGGCCACCGAGCAAAAGGCCAAAGAAACCGCCATGCAGGATAGATTTAACCTGAAGACCACGCAGACGACGACGCAGCCACCACAGCGAGCAACCGACCAAGATCACGTAGTCGACGACATACGAAAGCGCGATTGCGGGCATACCGAAGCCCAGCACAACGCCAAACAGCAGAACCGAGCCGGCCTGGCCGATGGCGGAATACAGACAATAGCGGCTATAGGGCTTCATGTCGAGCAAGGCAGAGAAGCTCTTCTGCATCAGCACGACCACGCCGTAGAGCGGCAGGGAAAGTGCCAGGTAGATAAGGAACTCCGACACCAGCGCCACACCGGACTCATCGAACTTGCCAGCGCAGTAGATCATGTTGAGCGGACGCGCGAAGACAATCAAGTACAGCGCGAATGGAATCAGGAAGAACAGCATCTGGGCGACGCCACGCGAAATGCCCGTGCGGACGCTGTCGTAATCCTTCTCCTGTGCGTCGTGAGAGAGCTCGGTATAGAGCGCCGTCGAAAGCGAGGCGGCAATCAGCGCGTAGGGCAGCGTGTACCACAGGCGCGCATAGGCGATGACGGAAGGACCGGTCTCGGGCTGGACCACCAGCGCAGCAGCGTTGGTGATAGAAGTCGAGACAAACATGCACACCGTGGCGAGCAGCGTCGGGATACCGAGCGCAATCGTCTGGCGCAGTGCGGGGTCCTTAAAGTCGATATGGATATGGGGATGCACGCCGTGCTTGCCAAGCGCGGGGATCTGACATGCCATCTGAACAAAGACACCGAGGGTCGTACCGGCCGCAATCAAGATGATGCCGGCACGTTCGCCAAACTGTGCGGACACGGGCGCAAAGCCCATAAAGCTCGCAATGACGATCACATTGTTGAGGACCGGGGCAAACGTCGACCAGAAGTAGTCGCGGTGTGCGTTGAGGACGCCCGAAAACACCGAGCCCAAACCATAAAACAGAATCTGGATGGCAAAGAAACGGAACATGAACGCAGCGGTATCCATGCTGCCGCCGTCACCCGAAAGGAACGATTGCGTCCAGATAAAGCCCGGGGCGAACACGGTCCCCAGCAACGAAATGCCACCCAGCACCAATAGCAGAATACCGAGCAGGTTGCCCACGTACTCGTTCGAGGCCTCGCGACCCTGCTCACGCCTCACGCCCATGTACACGGGCAAAAACGCCGTCACGAGCATGCCACCCATCACGAGTTCGTAGAGCATATTGGGCAGGTTGTTGGCGACCTGATAGGAAGACGAGAGCAGTGACATGCCGATAGCGGCCGCCATTGCCCACGTGCGGATAAAACCGGTGACGCGAGACACGATGGTCAGGATGGTCATAAGCCCGGCGGAACGACCAACCGTGGAGTAGTCCGACGAGCCCATGTCGTCAGTGTCATCTCGCGACGAAGAAGCTTCGGATGAGGGTGTCTGAGGCGCAGATTCTTTTGCAAAATGAGTTCCGCGCTTCAATTCTTCCTGCGGCATCGCTCAGTCCTCTCTCGTAATCGCGGCAACCGTCGCCCCGCAAAATGCAATTAAATCATCGGGTGCAAGCTCGAGCTGATAACCACGCTTGCCTCCCGAAATAAAAATGGTATCCCAAAGGACGCATGTCTCATCAATGAGCGTCCGGTAGCGTTTTTTCATACCGACCGGGCTGCAGCCGCCGCGAACGTAGCCAGTCGCCGCAAGCAAATCCTTCACATGCATCATGGCCAAGGACTTCTCCCCCGCGGCACGCGCGGCGGACTTTAGATCGAGCTCGTCAGCAACAGGGATGCAGCACACGACATAGTCGTTGGACGGTGTCACGCAGACCAAAGTCTTAAATCCTTGACCGGGCTCCTCGCCAAGCTGCTCCGAAATCGCGACCCCCAGGCCCACCGACTCATCACCATCGTCTTCGTACGTATGTAGAACATAGGAAATGCCGGCGCTTTCCAGCTCACGCATCGCATTGGTTTTTGGCGTCTTAACAGCCTTTGCCATGACATATCCTTTCCCTCGCATTCGGACGCAAAGATTAAGTATATGTCCAATTCGGCTGCATACGTCACTTCGGCACAGCAAGCGCCATCGAATCACAAGGAGTCGATGGCGCCCATAAACTGAATCGCCTATTTATTGAGCATCAAGTTGAGCCTGACGCTCCCGGTCACGCCTGAGCAACGGCGCCAAAAACTTGCCCGTATAACTCTGCGGACAGTCCGCAACCTGCTCCGGTGTGCCCGAAACCACGACGGTTCCGCCGCCGTTACCGCCCTCGGGACCCATATCGATCAGGCGGTCGGCAACCTTGATGACATCAAGGTTGTGTTCAATCACCAGCACTGTGTTGCCCGCATCGACCAAGCGCTGCAGCACATCGAGCAGCTGGCGGACGTCCTCAAAATGAAGGCCGGTCGTCGGCTCGTCCAAAATATAGAACGTCTTGCCCGTCTGGCGTCGATGAAGCTCCTTGGCGAGTTTCACACGCTGCGCCTCGCCGCCCGAAAGCGTCGTGGCGGGCTGGCCCAGGCTCACGTAGCCCAAGCCTACATCGTACAGTGTCTGGAGCTTTCGCTTGATCTGCGGGATATTCCCAAAGAAAGCCAGTGCCTCGGCCACGCTCATGTCAAGTACGTCCGAGATGGTCTTGCCACGGTAGGTGACCTCGAGTGTCTCGCGGTTGTAGCGTTTACCGCCGCAAACTTCGCAGGGAACGTAGATATCGGGAAGGAAGTGCATCTCGATCTTGATCTGTCCGTCGCCCTTGCACGCCTCACAGCGCCCGCCACTCACATTAAAGGAGAAACGACCCGGCGAGTAGCCGCGCGCCTTCGACTCCGGCGTACTCGCAAACAGCGCGCGAAGATCATCCCACAGGCCGATATAGGTAGCAGGGTTGGAACGCGGCGTGCGGCCAATCGGCGACTGGTCGATATCGATAACCTTATCGATACACTCGATGCCCTCGATTTTCTTATACGGACCCACAGGGCGCGTCGAACGGTGAATGGCATTCGTAAGGGCAGGCGCAATGGTGTCGGTAACCAGGGAGCTCTTGCCCGATCCCGACACGCCGGTAACAACCGTAAGCGTACCAAACTCGATCTTGGCGGTAACGTTTTTGAGGTTGTTGGCTCGAGCGCCCGTAATTTTAAGGCAGCCGCGACCGGGCTTGCGCCGTTCATCAGGCACCCGGATCATTCGTTTGCCGGTCAGATAAGCGCCCGTCATCGACTCAGGACAAGCCATGATATCGGCAGGCGTTCCCGCCGCGACTACGTGTCCGCCGTTGACGCCGGCGCCGGGCCCCATGTCGATCACGTAGTCGGCGGCACGGATTGTATCCTCGTCGTGTTCGACGACGATAACGGTATTGCCGATATCGCGCAGGCGCTCGAGCGTCTTGATCAGGCGCTCGTTGTCACGCTGATGAAGACCGATCGAGGGCTCATCCAGAATATAGAGCACGCCCATGAGACCCGCGCCGATCTGCGTTGCCAGGCGAATACGCTGCGCCTCGCCACCAGAAAGCGTCGCCGAGGCACGATCGAGCGTCAGATAGTCGAGTCCAACATCGACCAGAAAACGCAAGCGCTCCAGGATTTCCTTGACGATGCGCCCGCCAATAAACTGTTGGCGCTCGGTGAGCTCCAGGCCCTCAAAAAACTCGAGCGACTCACGGCACGACAGGCAACAAACCTCGTAAATGGACTTGCCGCCCACGGTGACGGCGAGCATCTCAGGGCGCAAACGAGCGCCGTGGCAGCTCGAGCACGGTTCCTCGCGAATGTACTTCTCCAAGCGCGCCTTGGTGTTCTCGTTCGTCGTCTCGGTATAGCGTTCGTACAGGATGTTGCGAACGCCCGAAAACTTGGTATCCCACTGGCTACGACGTCCGTCGAGCTTTTGGTAGTCAACCGAGATCTTCGTATCGCCCAGGCCATCCAAGAATGCACGACGTACGCGAGGGGGCAAGTCCTCCCACGGCGTATCGGTGCCCACCTTAAAGTGTTTACAGACCGCAGCAAAAATCTGCGGGTAGTAGTTCGAATTGCCAAACAGGCTACCAAAGACTCCGTCGGCAATGGACTTCGAGGGGTCCTCGATCAGCGCCTCGGCATCAACGGTTTTCTTAAAGCCCAGGCCATCGCACTCAGGACATGCGCCATAGGGAGCGTTAAACGAAAAATCACGCGGCTGAAGATCGTCAATGGAGTGTCCATGCTCCGGGCACGCCAAGGCCAACGAATACTCCAGCAGCTCGCCCTCGGTCCCCTCGGGAGCATCACGATCGGGCAGCATGTACACGTTTACATTGCCGTGCGCCAGCGCGGTCGCCTGCTCAACAGACTCGGCGATACGGCCCAGAGAATTCTCACGGATCACGATGCGATCGACCACGACCTCGATATCGTGCTTGAACTTCTTGTCCAGATCGATCGGATCGTCGAGCGAGCGCACTTCGCCGTCGACACGCACGCGGCTAAAGCCCTCGGCGCGAAGGTCCTCAAACAGTTTGGTGTACTCGCCTTTTCGCCCGCGCACCACCGGTGCCAGCACAAACGCGCGGCGACCCTCCCCCGCCGCCAAGACTTTGTCGGCAACCTGGTCGGTCGTCTGGCGCTCAATGACGCGGCCGCATTCGGGACAGTGCGGGGTGCCCACACGGGCGAACAGCAGGCGCAGATAGTCATAAATCTCGGTTACGGTGCCAACCGTCGAGCGAGGGTTTTTAGACGTCGTCTTTTGGTCGATCGACACCGCCGGCGAAAGGCCGTCGATTGAATCCAAGTCGGGTTTGTCCATCTGGCCCAAGAACTGGCGCGCATAGCTCGAAAGGCTCTCGACGTATCGACGCTGGCCCTCGGCATAGATAGTGTCAAATGCCAGCGAACTCTTGCCCGAGCCAGAAAGACCGGTAATGACCACGAGTTGGTCACGCGGAATGGAAACATCGATATCACGGAGGTTGTGCTCACGAGCGCCGCGAATAACGATAGAAGAATCAGACATGGAAGCTCCTTGCCTCCTATTGCATCGAATCATACTGCCGATGAGTTTAGCGCACTCGACGCGCACAGATGTTCGTAATACAAGATTCGCAGACCTTTAGCTTTGCGTATCGGGCGCTTTGTTTCTCGAAATGCCGTGGAAAGGTTACAGTAATCTAATACTGAACTTAATTTGCTGTAACAGAGGAACGTCCATGACCGAAGATATCCCCCTTGAAATCACTTCGAGCGACATGGCCAATCTGCCCATATTCATCGCCGTCCTTATCGTGGCCGCCGTCGTCGTGCGCGTGTATTTTTCAATCAAACACAATGAAAAGCCGCCCATTGCCCGCGTCTTTTGGTGCGCGACGCTCCTCATCCCGCTCGGCGTGGTAGCTGCATGGGTTACGAATCAATTGCTCGTAAATGAGGACAGTTCCCTATGGCTCCTTTCTTATTCGGCGCTCGGTGCTGCCGCCGTCATACTTCTTGTCGAACCCTTGGTTTCGGGACTTATCGACCAAACCGACCTTGCGACGGGAACGGTTGCCTGTATTTGCCGCGACATCCTTGTCATCGCCGCTGTTTCAGCGCTCTCGTTCGTTTCACTCGAAATTGCCTGTAACGAAACGTTCTATCGCATTCCCGCCAACTCATTCGGGTTTTCCGTCGGGCTGCTCGCGACGGTTCTGCTCTCCCTTTATTTGCTGGGACAGCGTCATGGAGGCGTCATGGCCCTCGTGCCCGTCGCCTGTTGCATCCTTGGCATTGCCGAGCACTTCGTCATAACGTTTAAAGGTGAGGCCATCCTGCCAAGCGATATCTTGGCCCTTGGCACCGCAATGGAAGTGAGCGAGGGATACGAGTTTACCTTTACCGCCGGAATCGTAACCTCTCTAGCCCTGCTGGAGATTTCCCTGGGGCTTCTTTCGCTTATCCGACCGAGAAAGCTCCGTACACCCACCCATGTGTTCCCCGCAATCGCCGCTAACCTCTGCGCTTTTCTGCTAGTGACCGTTGTGGGGCTCTCGGGCTTTTCCAGCATCGACTTGGAGCAGGCGCTGAATTTTGGATTTGACCGTTGGCAGCCCATCACCACGTATGCGTCTCAGGGTTTTATCACTTCGTTCACCGAAATGGTCAACGAGTTGCCCATTGAGAAGCCCGAAGACTATACGCCCGATGAGGCGCAGAGCATCGAGCAGGAGCTCGCCGCCACCTACGACAGCACGTATGGCTCGAGCGAGCAGCGCGCGGCGGCCGTTGCCCAGTTCAATGAAATCAAGCCGACGATTGTTGCCGTCATGAACGAGAGTTTTAGCGACCTTTCGTGCTTTGAGCAGCTCCAGGCGGCCGGGTACACCGGCCCCGCATTCTACAACTCACTTCCCGACACACTTGTTCGCGGCACCATGCTCGCTTCGGTCGCCGGTGGCGGAACGGCGAACTCCGAATTCGAATTTTTGACCGGAGCGACAACGGCCTTTGTCGGATTAGGCAAAATCCCCTATCAGCTGTATCAGATGAATGGCGTCAACAGCCTGGCAAAGGACCTTAAGGAGCTTGGGTATACCGCTACCGCTATGCACCCGCAAAACCCCGTCAACTACCATCGAGATAAAATCTATCAGCAGCTGGGCTTTGGAGACTTTCTTTCAATCGGCGATTTCGAAGGTGCGCCCTGTTACCATGCCGGCGTATGCGACTACGCCACCTACGACAAGATACTCGACCTGCTTAGAACCGACGAAGCCCCGCAGTTCATCTTTGACGTCACGATGCAAAATCACGGCGGCTACGACTATGGCACCGTTCCCGCCGAGGAGCTGACAAACTATTGGGTCGAGGGAGCCAGCGAAGGCGCCAACAGCGCGCTCAACACCTATCTCACCTGCATCAACGCATCCGACCGGGACCTCGAGTACTTTATCAACGAGCTCCGCAACATCGGCAGACCGGTTGTTCTTGTCTTTTTTGGCGACCATCAGCCGAGCGCCGCAACGACTCTCAACGACGAGCTGTACCCTCAGGAAGATACGGCAAGCCACGCTTTCCGTATCTATCAGTCGACATATCTCGTCTGGGCTAACTATGAGATCGCCGGCAATACCGAGCTCAACGTCTACGACACCGTCGGGGCAAACGAGATTGCAGCCATTACCCTTAATAAGATCGGCGCCCCGCTCACCGACTATCAAAAGGCTCTGCTAGCAACAAGGTCAGATGTGCCCACCATCAATGTCGCCGGCTACCTCGGTGCCGACGGGCTGCGCTACGACTTGGAATCTGAAGACAGCCCATACGCCTCGACGATCGACAAGCTGCAGCGCATGCAATACCTCGAGTTCGCCAGCAAAGTTCAGTAAGCCCGCCCATTCGCTTGGACCCATCGTATTGCAAGCACGCTCGGCCCAAATGAATCGCAAATGACTCCCGCTCGCAAACGAGGGTACAATGACGCTCGTGTCACACCACGGGGCCCCGGCCCCAACATATACAAAGGAGTCATACATGGGTTGCGAGCACGCACAGGCCGCCGGCGGACAAACGTCGCCGTCGCAATTTGAGGAGAACACGCTGTCCGAGGTCAAACGCGTCATCGCCGTGCTTTCCGGCAAGGGCGGTGTCGGCAAGTCGTTTGTCACCGGTGCCATCGCCACCGAGCTTGCCCGTCACGGCCACAAGGTCGGCGTCCTCGATGCCGACATCACCGGTCCCTCTATCCCCAAGATGTTCGGTATGAGCGGACGCCACGTCCATGCCCTTGGCAACCTTATGCTGCCCGAAATCTCCGAACACGGCGTCAAGGTCATGAGCTCCAACCTGCTGCTCCAAAACGAGACCGACCCCGTCCTTTGGCGCGGTCCGGTCATCGCAGGCGCCATTAGGCAGTTCTGGAGCGAGACCTCGTGGGGCCCCATCGACTACCTGCTGGTCGACATGCCTCCGGGAACAGGCGACGTCGCGCTCACCGTCTTCCAGTCGCTGCCCGTCGACGGCATCGTCATCGTCACGAGCCCGCAGGATCTGGTCTCGATGATCGTCGCCAAGGCGGTCAACATGGCCGAGAAGATGAACGTCCCCATTCTGGGCATTGTCGAGAACATGAGCTATATTGAGTGCCCCGACTGCGGCAAGAAGATCGAGGTCTTTGGCAAGAGCAAGCTCCCCGAGGTCGCAGAGCGCTATAACCTCGACATCTTGGGCCAGCTTCCCATTAATCCGGCACTCGCCGAGGCCTGCGATAAGGGCGAGGTCGAGACCGCGCTGCCCGATGGCATGTTGCCCAAGGCAGTCTCTGCCGTCGAGGCTATTACCCCGCACGAGACCGACGAGGCCTAAGTGAACGCGAGCGCCCTCTATGACGTCTTGGTAATCGGCGGCGGGGCTTCAGGCCTCGCCGCCGCCATTACGGCCGCACGCGCTGGCAAAAGCGTCTGCATCGTTGAGCGCGATGTCGCCTGCGGCCTCAAGCTCCTTGCGACCGGTAACGGCCGTTGCAACCTCTCCAACGAATCGATTGATCCTCAGCGGTATAACCACCCCGCATTCGTCGAATCCGTCATGGGCCCCCAGCCCGAACAAGAGCTTATGGGTTTCTTCTCCTCGCTGGGCATCATGACAACCTCCGAGGAAGGCCGGCTGTACCCGCGCTCCCTTCGCGCCGAATCGGTGCGCGACGCGCTTCTCAGCGTTTGCGACCGCCTAGGTATCACCTTAATCTGCGGAGCCAACGTTGCCTCGGCGTACAAAGCTTCCGAAGGCTGGGCACTCCAAATAGACCGTCCAGCGCGGGCGCTCAAGGCAAAAAAGCACGACGACCGAAAATCGGAGCTCCGCTCGCTTCGGAAGGCGCTCGCCGATGTCCCTCGCAAGAACGAGGCCCTGCAGGCACATGCCGTAATTATCGCTACGGGCGGCAACCCCACCGGTATCGCCGATACGTTTCGCCTTCCCCTCACTTCGCTGCGCCCCATCCTCTGCCCCGTATCGGCAACGGTCGTTGGCGATCGAGCGGCACTCAAGACGTTGGATGGCCTGCGCGTCCGTGCCCGCTTGACGCTCGCCCGCAATCATAATGAGCTCTGGCACGAAGACGGTGAAGTGCTGTTTCGAACCTTCGGTATCTCGGGTGTCGCTGTCTTCAACCTCTCTCGTCGTATCCAGCACGGCGATACGATCCTGCTCGACGTTTTCCCCGACCTCTCCAAAGACGAGTTGCTCGATATGCTCAACCGGCGCGTTGAGCTGTTCGGTGACTTTTCACCCCGCGATCCCCGTTGGCTCGACGGCATGCTCGCCCCGCAACTCTCCCGCGTCGTCTGCACAGCGTTCGAGCAGTGCCATCCAGGCTCCAACGATGTCATCCATCTGGTCTCGATCCTCAAGCACTTTAAGTTGCTCGTCGAGGGAACAGCCGAGGAGCGCTCAGCGCAGGTCACGCGTGGTGGCGTATCTGTCGAGAGTATCTCAACACCCAGTCTACGCGCGCGCAGCGTTGTCGACGCTCCGCTTTACGTTTGCGGTGAAGCGCTCGACATCGACGCCGATTGCGGAGGCTTTAACCTTGCGTGGGCCTGGATCTCGGGCATTCGCGCTGCAAGCAGCCTGTAGCCGCGCAGTCTATAATCAAAAACACATTCGGGCCGTCTGGGATACCGGACGGCCTCTTTCTTGCCTCTAAGGAGACCTCGATGATCGAAATCACCCAAGTCAACGCGTCGCTCGATGAAGCCGGCGATGAAAATGCCTGTCTCATTGTTGGCAAGCGAGTCGCCAAGCGCGTCCTACGTTGCAAGGACTCCGAGATCAAGTCCATCGAGCTCCACCGCAAGTCAATCGACGCTCGCAAAAAACGAGACGTCCATTTTATCCTGAGCTTTCGTGTTGAGCTGACTAGTCCCCACCTCGAGCGAGAAGCGGTCGACAGCGTTGCCGAGCGTGACCGCTCGCGCGTACGCGCGATAGAAGACGATGAGCCTTCATTCCCCTCCCCCGCCTCCGACGCGCCTCAAGAACGCCCTGTCGTTGTCGGCGCCGGATGCGCCGGCCTTTTCGCTGCGCTTACGCTCGCCGAAGCAGGTCTTAAGCCCTTGCTCATCGAGCGCGGCGACCCGGCATTTCGCCGCTCGCAGGCGATCGACCTCTTTCTAAAGGAGCGCATCCTCGACCCCGAGAGCAATATCCAGTTTGGCCTGGGCGGCGCGGGAACCTTCTCGGACGGCAAACTCAATACGGGAACCAAAAATCCCGCCCATCGCCTTATCCTCGAAACCTTCGTCGAGGCGGGCGCGCCCCGCGATATTCTGTGGGATGCCAAGCCGCACATTGGCTCCGACATCCTTCCCACGGTTGTCACCGCTATATCCCAGCGCATCGAGCAGCTCGGAGGTGTCGTCCGTTATCGAACGAAGCTCGTCGACATTCGCATCGACGCGTCTGGCGCCATCACCGGTATTGATGTCCAATCGTCCCAAGACGCCGCTTGCGAGCCAATCGAGACAAAGCACCTCATCCTCGCCTGCGGGCATTCTGCTCGCGATATTTTTGAGCTCCTTAAGGGCCACAACGTGGCCCTCGCACAAAAGACCTTTGCCATGGGCGTTCGCATCGAGCATCCGCAGCGCGACATCGACCGAGTCCAATACGGAGCCTCGGCGGGACATCCTGCCCTCGGAGCAGCCCCTTACAAGCTCGTCGCCCATCTTCCCAACGGCCGCAGCGTGTTCTCGTTTTGCATGTGCCCCGGCGGGCAGGTTGTCGCCGCCTCTTCCGAGCAGGGCCACCTGTGCGTCAACGGCGCCAGTCTCAATGCCCGCGGCGGATGCAACGCAAATGTCGCCCTGCTCGTTAACGTCACACCCGAGGACCTTCCCAACGATGACCCGCTCGCCGGCATCGAGCTCCAGCGTGCCTGCGAGGCGGCCGCCTATCGCCTGGGCGGTTCCAACTGGAACGCACCGGCACAGCTCGTCGGAGATTTCCTCGCAGGACGTGCCAGCAAGGCGCCCGGAAAGGTAAAGCCCACCTATCCGCTCGGTGTGACCTGGACGGCAATTGACGAAGCCCTGCCGCAGCATATCGTCGAGTCGCTCCGCCTGGGACTTCCCCTACTCGGAAAAAAGCTGCGCGGCTACGACCGCCCCGACGCCGTTCTTACCGGCGTGGAGACTCGTTCGAGCTCACCGGTCACTGTCACCCGAGACCGAACGTGCCATGCCGTGTCGACCCCGGGCCTCTATCCTTGTGGTGAGGGAGCTGGATATGCCGGCGGCATCATGAGCGCGGCCACCGACGGCATCCGTTGTGCCGAAGCCCTGATCGCAGACCTCTAACGCACGAATTCCAGCGCGCAAAAGACACAGGCCCCAAGCTCCACAGGGAACTCGGGGCCTGTTCACTATTTCTTAAACCGTGCACCCTGGCGTTTTCTGCCCGATGCGAACGTGGAACCCTTGCGGGCCTGCGAACGTAAGCGCTCAATCGTCTCGTCCTCAGACGCACCCTCGAGCATCGCTCGAATCTGAACGACGGCATCGCGCAGGCGCGCCGCCTCCTCAAAGTCCATGGCAGCAGAAGCGTTACGCATATCCTCTTCCATGGTTTCGACGATCCGCACGAGCTCGTCATGCGGCAGTTCTTCCAACTGCTCCGCAAGTGTCTGCTCGGGCGCCACCGTTTCCGGCACGCCACCCTCGCCCGACTCATCGGGCGTATAGAATGCGCCATGGCCAAGAGAGTCGCCCTTCGAGCGTCCCTTGGAACCCACGGTTTTTTCGGCCTCGGCAATAAAACTTGAGATGTCGTTGATGGCCTTGCGCACCGTCTTGGGCACAATGCCATGCTCTTCGTTATATGCCATCTGAATCTCGCGACGGCGCTGCGTCTCCTCGATGGCCTCTTTCATCGAATCGGTCATAACGTCTGCATACATGATGACTTCGCCATCGGCGTTACGGGCCGCGCGGCCAATCGTCTGAATCAGCGAACGGCGGTTGCGCAAGAAGCCTTCCTTATCGGCATCGAGAATTGCCACCAGTGAGACCTCGGGGAGATCCAAGCCCTCGCGAAGCAGGTTGATACCAACGAGAACATCGATCTTTCCCTCGCGCAGCGTTCGCAGGATCTCGACACGGTCCATCGTCGCTGTATCGGAGTGCATGTAATTGACCTTAATGCCGGCATCAAGCAGATGGTCGGTCAGGTCCTCGGCCATGCGCTTGGTGAGCGTGGTCACCAGTACGCGCTCCTTGCGCACCACGCGCTCGCGAATCTCGTCCTCAAGATCGTCAATCTGCCCACGAACCGGACGCACATCAATCTTGGGGTCGAGCAGACCGGTCGGACGAATAATCTGCTCAACGTCGTTTTGGCTCACCCGCAGCTCATAGTCGCCCGGCGTGGCCGAAACATAGATGAACTGGGGAATCCTCGCCTCAAACTCATCGAAACGAAGTGGGCGGTTATCGAGCGCCGAGGGCAGACGAAAACCGTGTTCCACCAGCGTCACCTTACGCGAGCGGTCACCTTCGTGCATGCCGCGAATCTGCGGCACCGTCACATGGCTCTCATCGATGATGCAGAGCATATCCTTGGGAAAGTAATCGATCAGGGTAAACGGCGGCTCACCCGGCTTGCGACCGTCCAGATGACGCGAGTAGTTCTCGATACCGTTACAAAAACCCATGGTCTCGAGCATCTCAAGATCATAATCGGTGCGCTGCTGCAGACGCTGCGCCTCGAGCAACTTATCAGTCGCCTTGAGCTCGGCCACACGTTTCTCGCACTCTTCGCTGATCGATTTCAGAGCCGCCTTGACCTTCGGCTTCTCGGTCACGTAGTGCGAGGCCGGCCACACGGGGATGGCCTCGTACTCACGAAGCATCTCTCCGGTGACCTCATCGATCTCGGCAATCAGCTCGACCTCGTCGCCAAAGAACTCAAACCGCAACGGATGCTCGGCATAAGGCGGATACACGTCGACGACATCGCCACGCACGCGGAACGTGCCGCGCGCCAGGTCATAGTCATTGCGATCATATTGAATGTCGATAAGTGCGTGGATAAAGTCATCGCGCTCGAGCGGCACCTTCTTGTCGACGTTTGGAGCCAGACCCGCATAGTCCTCAGGAGAGCCAATGCCATAGATACACGAGACCGATGCGACAACGATCACATCGCGTCGAGAGAGCAGCGATGCGGTCGCCTGATGTCGCAGCATCTCGACCTCTTCGTTAATCGAGGAGTCTTTCTCGATATATGTATCGCTTTGCGGCACATACGCCTCGGGCTGATAGTAGTCGTAGTACGAGACAAAGTAGACCACAGCGTTGTTGGGAAAGAACTCTTTGAGCTCGCTCGCAAGCTGAGCGGCGAGCGTTTTATTGGGAGCCATGACAAGCGTCGGCTTCCCCAGGGCCTCGATGGTTTTAGCCATCGTAAAGGTCTTGCCCGAACCAGTCACGCCCAGCAAAACCTGATAGCGATCTCCATCCCTCACGCCCTGCACAAGCGACTCAATGGCCTTAGGCTGAGAACCTGCAGGCTCATAAGGAGATACAACCTTAAATGGCACCGCAGAGCCCTCAACGCCAAAACGTTTGAGCTCTCCTCCAACACGCTCAACTTCAAATTCCGCCATGGATACTCCTAACTCATATATCTGCAGTATACGCAGGCGGCAGGCATAGTCCTATACGAACCGATCGGGATAGAGGGTCTTATAGCGAACCCAGGCATTATTGACACGAATCAGATACGCCTGCGTCTCGGGAAAGGTGATTGCATTATGAAGCGAAGTGCTCTGCTGCGCCCAACCGTCGACATTGCCCATGCCAGCGTTATAGGCAGCAATGGCACTGTCGGTCGACCCGTTAAAATACGTTAGAAGATACGAAAGATACGCACAGCCAAACTCGATGTTCGTAGCGGGATCGTTAAGGTTGTCGGCTGAATACTCGCTACCATCGACAAGACCTTTGGCAATCATATCCTGGGCAGTCTCGGGCATCAGCTGCATTAATCCCCGAGCGCCTTGATTCGACTCGGCCTCGGGATCCCAATTCGATTCCGACTTTATGACAGCACACACCAGATACGGATCAAGATTGTGCGAAATGCTCGATTGCTTTACGTACGCCTCGTAGTCAATCGGATACAAAGGCTTAAAGAAAGCGGCAGGAGCATACGAGTAGACGAGCGAAATAAGGCCAAAGACGAACACAACGGCAAGTGGCGCCACGCGATACCACGTAAAGAAACGTGTCCTAGGCATCGACCTCCTCCTTATCCACTACATCCCCGAAGCCATGGCGCACAAGCCAAGCGTCCAGTTGTTCAAAGAGCGAGTTATCGCCCGCCGCATTATCGATTACCGTCGAAGCGAGATTGCAAAGCGAAGCCTCATCAGGTTGGCATGCAGAACGCGCATCAAAATCAGAGGGCTCCATACCACGATGAATAGCACGCCCGCGACGAACTGCTAAAGGAGCGCTGATAACCAGAATTTCATCAGCCAGGCCAAAAGCATCCTCAAAACCAGTCGGGGCAGAAACCTCGACAACCGCAAAGGGATAACGGGGGGACGAAACCGTGCAGCAAACCGGATCAAGAATCCTAAGCGAAAGCTGCTCAATGAGAACGGGGTGCACAATGCTATTGAGCCTCGCGACCGCATCAGGAGAAACAAAAGCTCGAGAAGCGAGGATGTTACGGCGAACGCCGCCCTCCTCGTCCAAAATATCCCAGCCAAATTCTTCCGCGAGGGCATTGACGATATCGGAGCCTGGCACATACAGCGATTTGGCAAGCTCGTCCAGATCGATAAGCATGGCGCCATGAGATTCGAGATAGCGGCAGGCAGTCGACTTACCCGAAGCAATATTGCCCAAGACAAAAACGGTAAACATCAAGTCCTCCCTAACGCCAATGGGAGTTATTATCGCGCAAATACAAAAGAAGGACTCAAAATACAGCCAAACAGTAAGACAAGCTAAAAGAAGGCGAGTTCTTGTATTACAGCTCTCTATAAAACGCAAAAAAAGGGGGAGGCCGCGAGGCCTCCCCCTTCTTCAGTTTCGTTGACGGCTCGGTGCCGTCCACCGGTCAGCGGCGCCCTGGCCTCCCACGGGCTCACCCCGCAGTACTCTCGGCGCGATGGGGCTTAGCTTCCGGGTTCGGAACGGGACCGGGCGTGCCCCCCATGCTCTGGCCGCTGACCGGTGGGCGGCGCCCACCGTTACGGTGTCCGGGTGTCTACTCACGTGCCCTGGGGGCCGCATGGCGTATAGGAAAGGTCTGACTCGGGGGCATCCTCGTGCCCGGACCGCGCATGAGCGCATGTCCCGCGGGCCGCGAGGTGCGGTTCCGGAAGAGCTCGGGCGATTAGTGCGGCTCGGCTGAGGCTGTCGCCAGCCTTGCACCTGCCGTCTATCGACCAGGTAGTCTACCTGGGCCCTTACCGGAAGGAGAACTAATCCCTGGAACGGCTTCCCGCTTAGATGCCTTCAGCGGTTATCCGCGCCGCACGCGGCTACCCGGCCGTGCCGTTGGTCGACAACCGGTTCACCGGAGGTGCGTCCACCCCGGTCCTCTCGTACTGGGGGCAGCCTCCATCGATTCTCCTGCGCCCACGGAGGATAGGGACCGAACTGTCTCACGACGTTCTGAACCCAGCTCGCGTACCGCTTTAAACGGCGAACAGCCGTACCCTTGGGACCTGCTCCAGCCCCAGGATGCGATGAGCCGACATCGAGGTGCCAAACCTTGCCGTCGATGTGGACTCTTGGGCAAGATCAGCCTGTTATCCCCGGAGTACCTTTTATCCGTTGAGCGACGGCCCACCCACTCGGGGCCGCCGGATCACTAGAGCCTGCTTTCGCACCTGCTCGGCTTGTGGGCCTCGCAGTCAAGCCCGCTTGTACTCTTGCATTCAAAAGGACGGTTGCCGACCGTCCCGAGCGGACCTTCGCGCGCCTCCGTTACCCTTTAGGAGGCGACCGCCCCAGTCAAACTGCCCGCCTGGCACGGTCCCCGAGCCGGTTGACGGCCTCGGGTTAGGACGCCGGTCGCGCGAGGGCAGTATTCCAAGGGCGGCTCCCCGGGGGCTGGCGCCTCCGGATCTGTGCCTCCTGCCTATCCTCTACACGCGGGACCAGCGGCCAATGCCAAGCTGCAGTGAAGGTTCACGGGGTCTTTCCGTCCTTCCGCGGGTAAGTCGCATCTTCACGACCAGTGCAATTTCACCGGGTCCATGGTCGAGACAGCGCCCAAGTCGTTGCGCCTTTCGTGCAGGTCGGAACTTACCCGACAAGGAATTTCGCTACCTTAGGACCGTTATAGTTACGGCCGCCGTTTACCGGGGCTTGGCTTCGGGGCTTCGCCTTGCGGCTAACTCCTCCGCGTGACCTTCCGGCACCGGGCAGGCGTCAGACCCTATACGTCGCCTTGCGGCTTCTGCAGAGTCCTGTGTTTTTGGTAAACAGTCGCTTGGGCCTCTCCACTGCGGCCCGCCTCCGCTCCCGGAGCAAGTCCGTTCACGTACGCGCGGGCACCCCTTCTCCCGAAGTTACGGGGCCATTGTGCCGAGTTCCTTGACCATGGTTGACCCGATCGCCTCGGTATGTTCTACCCACCCACCTGTGTCGGTTTGCGGTACGGGCGCGCACGCGCCTGCCTAGGGGTTTTTCTAGGGACCTCGGGCTCACTCGCTTCGCTTGGTCGCTTCGTCCGGAGCCTCGCCCTCGTGCGGACCGGATTTCCCTGGTCCGCGGGCCGCGCTCCATCACGGGGACGTCCAGAACCCCGCCGAGCCACCCCCATCCGTCGCCCCGTCGGTCGTAGCGCCGCGTGCGCGGTGCAGGAATGTCTGCCTGCTGCGCGTCGGCTACGCCTCCCGGCCTCGCCTTAGCCCCCGACTGACCCTGGGAGGATTAGCCTTGCCCAGGAAACCTCGGGTTCACGGCGGACGAGTTACTCTCTCGTCTCTCGCTACTCATGCCAGCATTCTCACTCCCATGCGCTCCACCGCCGGTCGCCCGGCGGCTTCACCGCCCATGGGAAGCTCCCCTACCGATTCTACTTAGGTAAAATCCCGCCGCTTCGGTGTCCAGCTTAGCCCCGTGTATTGTCGGCGCATGTCCACTCGACCAGTGAGCTGTTACGCACTCTTTGAATGCATGGCTGCTTCTAAGCCAACATCCTGGTTGTCTGGGCGGACGCACATCCTTTGCCACTCGGCTGGAACTTGGGGACCTTAGCGGGCGGTCCGGGCTGTTTCCCTCTCGAGCACACAGCTTAGCCCACATGCTCTGACTGCCGCGCTCTGGGCCGCCGGCATTCGGAGTTCGGTTGGATTCGGTAGGCGGCGAAGCCCCCTCGTCCATCCGGTGCTCTACCTCCGGCGGTGAACGCGCGACGCTAGCCCTAAAGCTATTTCGGGGAGAACGAGATATCTCCGGGTTTGATTGGCCTTTCACCCCTATCCGCAGGTCATCGCCGCCGTTTTCAACCGACGTGCGTTCGGCCCTCCACGGGGTCTTACCCCCGCTTCAGCCTGCCCACGGATAGCTCACCCGGCTTCGCGTCCGCGGCGCGGGACTCAAGTCGCCCTGTTAAGGCTCGCTTTCGCTCCGGCTCCCTTTCGGTTAACCTCGCCCCGCGCCAGCGACTCGCTGGCTCATTCTACAAAAGGCACGCCGTCACACCGTATAGGTGCTCCGACTGCTCGTGGGCGCACGGTTTCAGGTACTGTTTCACTCCCCTCCCGGGGTGCTTTTCACCTTTCCCTCACGGTACTGGTGCGCTATCGGTCACAGGGTAGTACTCAGGCTTGGATGGTGGTCCACCCAGGTTCGGACCGGGTTTCACGTGCCCGGCCCTACTCAGGGACCGCGTCGCGCCGTCCGGTCTGGGTTCGCGTACGGGGCTGTCACCCGCTGCGGCCGGCCCTCCCATGCCGTTCCGCTCCCCAGCCGGACCTGCGCCCGGGGGCGGCAGCCCCCGGATGCGCGGCCCTGCAACCCCGTCGGCGGAACCCCTGCCGGGTATGCCCGCTCGACGGTTTGGCCATCGGTCCCCTTTCGCTCGCCGCTACTCGGGGAGTCTCGAGATTGATTTCCTCTCCTCCGGGTACTTAGATGTTTCAGTTCCCCGGGTTGTCCTCCCGGCCCCTATGTGTTCGGGGTCGGGATATCCACACCTCTGTGGATGGGTTCGCCCATTCGGAGACCCCCGGGTCGAAGGATGTGTGCTCCTCGCCGGGGATTATCGCAGCTTGCCGCGTCCTTCATCGGCTCCCTGTGCCAAGGCATCCGCCGTGCGCCCGTGGTATCTTGCGGGACCGCATCGGGCCCGCGGGATATCCACGTGTCGCTAATTAAGTTAAATTAATCGATATCATGAATAGCGCTCGTATGTCGCAATTCGGGTATCTCATACCGCGGCACAGTGTCTTCACTGTGCTCGCGATCAGATGCTCCTCACTCATTTATAAGTGAATTCTTCTTGTTTGGATCGGATGAATGATTGCTATCATTCTGTCTTTAAATCGCAGAAAAGAATCGAGTCTGGAAGAATGATCTTCCATCTCTCTCCTATCGCTATGCGGCTCTCAAGGTACGCGGGTGCGACCCCGGGGACCGGGTGCTGCGGGGACTTATCCTGGCGGACATCTACCGGACGGGCTCCTGCCCTCTATTCGAGTTAAGTTGATCTCTCTAAGAATGTATCTCCCTAGAAAGGAGGTGATCCAGCCGCACCTTCCGGTACGGCTACCTTGTTACGACTT
>CAJKCG010000018.1:0-44269 GCA_905198355.1 uncultured Collinsella sp.
GAAAGCACTTAATGTGCTTTCCGTCTTGCGCAGGACTGTAGAGCAGCAAACTTAAACAGCGGGCCGCCCGGACCGGGAATCCGCCCTCACGCACAGGAGGGAATTCCTTTTGTGTAGGGTTTGCGGAAATATGGCTATTTAAGGATACGCCCGGCGGCGTGGTCTGTTGACGGCACAGCTAACGCCACGTATCCTATCGAACTGCGTGTTTCGTAGGGGGATGCTGACCCCTCGATTCAAGCCGTTGCACTTTACAGAAAGCTGGAATCATTCGAGAAGGAGTACGCTTTGCCTACTATTAACCAGCTGGTTCGCCAGGGCCGTCGTTCCGTGCCCAAGAAGTCCAAGAACGCTGCTCTGCAGCACAACTCCCAGAAGCGCGGCGTGTGCACCCGCGTCTTCACCACGAGCCCCAAGAAGCCGAACTCGGCTCTTCGTAAGGTTGCCCGTGTTCGCCTTGTCAACGGCATCGAAGTTACTGCTTACATCCCGGGTGAGGGCCACAACCTGCAGGAGCACTCCATCGTGCTCGTCCGCGGCGGTCGTGTCCGTGACCTCCCTGGTGTCCGTTATCACGTCATCCGTGGCGCCTACGACGCTGCTCCGGTCCAGAACCGTATGCAGGCCCGTTCCAAGTACGGTGCTAAGCGCCCCAAGGCCAAATAAGCCAGATAACGTTTTGATACTTTCGCCGTGTGCCGCTTAAGCGCCGCACGGTAGACACTTAAGGAGATTTCACATGCCGCGTCGTGCAGCAGCTAATCGTCGTGAGGTTCAGCCTGACGCCGTTTACAACAACCGCCTGGTGACTCAGCTCATCAACAAGGTCCTTCTTGACGGCAAGAAGGCCACCGCTGAGCGCATCGTTTACACCGCTTTCGAGATCGTTGCCGAGAAGTCCGAGGGTGGCGACGCTCTCGCTACCTTCAAGAAGGCTATGGACAACGTCAAGCCCACGCTCGAGGTTAAGCCCAAGCGTGTCGGTGGCGCTACCTATCAGGTCCCGATGGAGGTCAACTCCCGTCGTTCCACCGCTCTGGGCATCCGCTGGATCGTCAACTTCTCCCGCGCTCGCAAGGAGAAGACCATGGCCGAGCGTCTCGCCAACGAGATCCTCGACGCCTCCAACGGCCTGGGCGCTTCCGTCAAGAAGCGTGAGGACGTCTTCAAGATGGCCGAGGCCAACCGCGCGTTCTCTCACTATCGTTGGTAAGTTAAGGTAAGGAACTAACATGGCTAAGCCTAAGTACAAGCTTTCCGATACCCGTAACATCGGCATCATGGCTCACATCGATGCCGGTAAGACCACCACGACCGAGCGTATTCTTTACTACACCGGTAAGACCCACAAGATCGGTGAGGTCCATGAGGGCGCTGCCACCATGGACTGGATGGTTCAGGAGCAGGAGCGCGGCGTAACCATTACCTCCGCTGCTACCACGTGCTTCTGGAACAAGGACGGTAAGGATTACCGCATCCAGATCATCGACACCCCGGGCCACGTTGACTTCACCGCCGAGGTCGAGCGCTGCCTGCGCGTCCTCGATGGCGCTGTCGCCGTCTTCGACGCCGTTGCCGGCGTTCAGCCCCAGTCTGAGACCGTTTGGCGTCAGGCTTCTACCTTCAACGTCCCCCGCATCGCCTTCATCAACAAGTATGACCGCGTGGGCGCTGACTTCTTCAATGCTATCGAGACCATGAAGGATCGTCTCGACGCCAACGCCGTGGCCGCTCAGGTCCCGATGGGCGCCGAGGACAACTTCTGGGGCGTCATCGACCTCGTCACCATGACTGCTTGGGACTTCAAGGCCGACGACAAGGGCATGACCTACCCCGAGCCGATGGACGAGATCCCGGCTGAGTTCGCCGACATCGCTGCCACCAAGCGCGAGGAGCTCCTCGACGCTGCTGCCAGCTTTGACGACGAGCTCATGGAGAAGATCCTCATGGAGGAGGACTTCACCGTCGAGGAGCTCAAGGCCGCTCTGCGCAAGGGCGTTCTGGCCAACGAGCTCAACCTCGTCTTCGTGGGCTCCGCCTACAAGAACAAGGGCGTTCAGGAGCTGCTCGACGCTGTCGTCGACTACCTGCCCAGCCCGCTTGACGTCGAGGCCGTCACCGGTACCGATCCGGACACCGGCGAGGAGATCGAGCGTCATCCTTCCTTCGACGAGCCCTTCTCCGGCCTGGTCTTCAAGATCATGACCGACCCGTTCGTCGGTAAGCTCACCTACGTCCGCGTTTACTCCGGCCGTGCCGAGTCCGGCTCCTACGTGGTCAACGCTTCCAATGGTCAGCGCGAGCGCCTCGGCCGCATCCTCGAGATGAACGCCGCCGAGCGTATCGACCGTGACGACGCTGCCGCCGGCGACATCGTCGCTTGCGTCGGCTTCAAGAACTCCACCACCGGTGACACCCTGTGCGCCGAGGGCAAGGAGATCGTCCTCGAGAAGATCGAGTTCGCTAAGCCCGTTATCGACGTTGCCATCGAGCCCAAGACCAAGGCCGAGCAGGACAAGATGTCCCTGGCTCTGACCAAGCTCGCCGAGGAGGACCCGACCTTCCAGGTGTCCACCAACCACGAGACCGGCCAGACCATCATCGCCGGCATGGGCGAGCTGCACCTCGAGATCATCGTCGACCGTCTGCTCCGCGAGTTCAAGGTTGACGCTAACGTCGGTAAGCCCCAGGTTGCCTACCGCGAGACCGCTGGTCACGACGTCGAGAAGGCTGAGGGCAAGTTCGTCCGTCAGTCCGGTGGTCGCGGTCAGTACGGCCACGCCGTCATCAAGCTCGAGAAGATGGAGGAGGGCTTCGGCTACGAGTTCGTCAACGCTATCGTCGGCGGCGTCGTGCCCAAGGAGTACATCCCGTCCATCGACAAGGGCATCCAGGAAGCCCTGAACACCGGTGTTATCGCCGGCTTCCCGGTCCTCGACGTTAAGGTCACCCTGTTCGACGGTTCTTACCACGAGGTCGACTCCTCCGAGGCCGCCTTCAAGATCGCCGGTTCCATGGCTATCAAGGACGCCCTCAAGAAGTCCGACCCGCAGCTGCTCGAGCCGATCATGGCTGTCGAGGTCGAGACCCCCGAGCAGTACATGGGCGACGTTATGGGCAACCTCTCCGGTCGCCGCGGCAAGATCGAGGGCATGGAGGATCGCAAGAACAGCAAGCTCATCCGTGCCAAGGTGCCGCTGGGCGAGATGTTCGGTTACGCTACCGACCTTCGCTCCCAGACCCAGGGCCGTGCATCCTACACGATGCAGTTCGACTCTTATGAGCCCGCGCCCAAGTCCATCGTGGACGAGGTCATGAGCAAGAACGCCTAAGTTCGAGCTCCCTGTTACGTAATCCGCGAGAACATCTCTCGCACTCTTTGGAGGTTTAAGTTGGCTACCCAGAAGATCCGCATTCGCCTCAAGGGCTATGATCACGAGGTCGTCGATCAGTCCGCGAAGCTCATCGTCGAGACCGCTCAGAAGACCGGTGCTCGCGTTTCCGGTCCTGTCCCCCTGCCCACCGAGCGCAACCTGTACACGGTTATCCGCTCGCCGCACGTGAACAAGGACTCCCGTGAGCAGTTCGAGATGCGCACCCACAAGCGCCTCATCGACATCCTCGACCCCACCTCGGGCACCGTTGATTCGCTTATGCGTCTCGACCTCCCCGCTGGCGTCGACATCGACATCAAGCTCTAAGCGATATCGCTCATAGCTTAAAGGGCCCCGCTGCCGTTACGGTAGCGGGGCCCTTTTGTTTTGCATGATGGGTTTGGATCGCCGGGTAAGGCTGCCGAGCGGCTGGCTGTGGCGACCTACTCACTCAAGGGGCGCAATGACGCTTCCTCAAAATGGAAGGATCGCAAGCCGTCTTCTGTTTCGATGCACGCACGACCAAAGCCATCGACCGTTTTAAAGATGCCTCGCGCCAGCTCGTCACCGGCAGGGGAGCGGGCGATAACGTGCTTTCCAATCCAATTGAGGTGAGCGACATATTCGCCGTGGACGGGCGCGAGCGGTCCGGTGTTTTCTTCCATGGCGTTGAGGCGTTCTGCCCAGGCATCTATAGCGTCTATAACTGCGTGATAGACCTCATCGAGGAGCATGTCGACAGCTGGAACGTTCTCGTTAAGGTCCGAGAGACCGATTGCCGGCAGGCCGCCATCGGGCACCTCTTGGGGCGCATAGTTCACATTGACACCAATGCCACAGACGGCGAAAGGTTTGCCTTCGTTATCGCGTGCGGCCTCGACCAGAATGCCGCCGAGTTTGCGTCCACGCGCGACCAGGTCGTTGGGCCATTTGAGGCCAATCTCGTTTGCAAGACCCTGTTTTTCGAGCGCCTCGAGCACCGCTAGGCCGCTGACGGCAGCAAGACCAGAGTACTTCGCAGGATTAACGCATGGACGCAGGACAATCGAAAGCAATAGGTTGCCGGCGGTTGAATCCCACTTGTGGCCGCGCCGGCCGCGTCCTGCTGTCTGAGCCCGGGCGGCAAGTCCTGTTCCGTGCGGCGCTCCCTGTTTTCCTGCTTCGAGCAGGTCATCGTTGGTCGATCCGGTTACGTCGACTATCGTTAATTTGGCATCCATAACGGCTGCTACCTCCTTAATGAATAAGTGAATAACGCAATGGTGTCGAGAGAGACACAATGTGAAGCCTTTGTCGCATTTGGACAATTTAATGTTAACACGTTAACAACGACTGAAATGCGCTATCCTCTCTTGGTCGATGTAAACGCATCAACAACTCAAAGGAGGTTAGTGATGGGTTTCACGATTCTTGGAACAGGCTCGGCGCTTCCCAAGCGCAGTGTTTCCAATGACGAGCTGTCCGAGTTCCTCGATACCTCGGATGAGTGGATTTTTACCCGCACAGGTATTAAGAGTCGCCACGTCTGCACCACCGAGTCACTTGACGACCTTGCCGTAGCGGCGAGCGAGCGGGCACTTCAGGTGTCCGGAATCGACGCGAGCCAGTTGGATCTGATCGTCTGCTCGACGACGACGGGTGACCACCTTGTTCCCGCCGAGGCGTGTGCCGTTGCTGAGCGACTGGGCGCGACGTGCCCTGCCTTCGATGTCTCGGCTGCCTGCGCCGGCTTCGTATTTGCGCTCGATGTTGCCGAGGGCTATATCGCCCGAGGACGAGCCAAGCATGTGCTTGTCGTTGCCGCCGAGCAGATGACGCGCGCGCTCGACTGGACCGACCGCGCCACCTGTGTGCTCTTTGGCGATGGGGCAGGCGCCGCGGTGATTGAGGCTGGGGGAGACAGCCCCCTTGCCGTTGAGCTTTCGACGGCGCCCGACGTCGAGACGTTGTGCGTTCCCGGTCTGGTCGGCACCTCGCCGTTTAAGGCCTCCGCAGATAGCGAGAGCGTGCTGTCCATGAATGGCCGCCGCGTGTTCAAGTTCGGCGTCAACGCGATTTGCGACACGGTCCATAAGCTTGCGAGCGATGCGGGCATTTCGGTCGAGGACATCGACCATTTTGTATTCCATCAGGCTAACGAACGAATCCTGAGTCAGGCGGTCAAGCGCCTCGGTGTGCCAGACAAGCGCGTGGTTCGAACGCTGCGCGAGACCGGCAACATTTCGAGCGCATGCATTCCGCTTGCCCTCGACCGGCTGGCAAACGCCGGTGCACTTCACACGGGCGACACCATCACCCTCGTTGGATTTGGCGCCGGTCTGGATATAGGTGGCTATCTACTTCGTTGGAAGTAGTCGCACATAGGAAATAAAAACGCCCCTAGGGCACAAACAAAGGAGAACTACCATGGCAGATCAGAAGACCTTCGAGCGCGTTTGCGATGTTATCCGCGAGACCGCCGGTCTTGACGACGTCGAGATGAAGCCCGAGTCCACGCTCGAGGAGATTGGTCTCGACAGTCTGGGCACCGTCGAGATCCTCGTCGCCGTTGAGGACGAGTTTGGCATCCAGCTCGATACCGAGGAGAACCCCAAGACGGTCGGCGAGTTCGCCGATACGGTCGAGGCGGCATTGGAGAAGTAGAGATGCTCAAGACTCCTCTCTGCGATCTGCTCGGCATCGAAAAGCCCGTGTTCCAGGGCGGTATGGCCTGGATCGCCGACGCCTCGCTGGCGTCCGCAGTGTCCGAGGCGGGCGGCTTAGGGATTATCGCGGCCATGAACGCCGACGCCAACTGGCTGCGCGACCAGATTCATGAGCTGCGCGCCAGGACGGATAAGCCCTTTGGCGTCAACGTCATGCTCATGAGCCCGTTTGCCGACGAGGTCGCGCGGGTCGTGATTGACGAGCGGGTGCCGGTCGTCGTGACGGGTGCCGGCAATCCCACCAAGTACATGAAGGCGTGGAACGAGGCGGGCATCAAGGTCATCCCGGTCGTTGCTTCGGTGGCGCTGGCGCGTCTCGTGGCGCGTCGTGGAGCCACTGCCGTGGTTGCCGAGGGTACCGAATCAGGCGGCC
Source organism: uncultured Collinsella sp. (assembly GCA_905198355.1). Taxonomy (GTDB): domain Bacteria; phylum Actinomycetota; class Coriobacteriia; order Coriobacteriales; family Coriobacteriaceae; genus Collinsella. The sequence goes on from CAJKCG010000018.1 coordinate 6,453, forward strand.
ATATTGGCGAGACCTCGACGATGGCACTGGTGCCACAGGTTGTCGATGCGGTCGATATTCCCGTGGTTGCGGCTGGCGGTATCGCCGATGGCCGCGGCGTGGCGGCCGCCTTTATGCTGGGCGCCGCCGGCGTGCAGGTGGGTACGCGCTTTCTGATCGCAGATGAGTGCACCGTATCGGAGCAGTACAAGGAGATGGTCCTGAAGGCCAACGACACCTCGACGCGTGCGACCGGCCGCTCGACGGGACACCCGGTGCGTGCCCTCAAGAGCCCCTTCACCAACGCCTACGCCAAGAGCGAGGCGGCGGGCGTAAGCGTCGAGGAGCTCGGGGCCATGGGCACGGGCGCCCTTCGCAAGGCCGCCAAGGACGGCAATTACGAAGAGGGCTCGTTTTTGTGTGGACAGATTGCCGGCATGGTTAGCGAGCGCCAGAGCGCACGAGAAATCGTTGACGATCTGGTCGATGGTGCCGAGCGCGTCCTGAAGGGTGCGTGCGCATGGGTGGCGTAGCGTTTCTGTTTGCCGGGCAGGGCGCCCAGCACCCCGCGATGGGCGTCGACCTGATCGAGGCATCGCCGGCGGCCGCCGAGGTGTTCGCCATTGCCGACGAGGTGCGCCCGGGGACCAGTGAGCAGTGCCGAAGCGCCTCCAAGGAGGAACTCTCGCAGACCGAGAACACGCAGCCGTGCGTGTTCGTTCACGATCTGGCAGCGGCTGCCGCCCTGCGTGAGCGCGGCGTGGTACCTGCCGCCTGTGCGGGTTTTTCGCTTGGCGAGGTCGCCGCGCTCACCTTTGCGGGGGCGTTCGATACGCGAGCGGGCTTTGAGCTCGTGTGCGAGCGCGCGGCGCTGATGGCCGCGGCTGCCGAGCGCCATCCGGGCGGCATGCGCGCCGTCATCAAGCTCGATGCGGCGCAAGTCGAGAACCTGGCAAAACAGGCCGGCGAGGACTGCTGGCCGGTCAACTACAACAGTCCGCAGCAGACGGTTGTTGCCGGAGCGCCCGATGCGCTGCAGGAGCTCGACGTCCTAGTAAAAGAGGCTGGCGGCCGCGCTATGAAAGTCGCGGTGTCGGGCGCATTTCATAGCCCCTATATGGCCGAGGCGACTGAGGGGCTGGCGACGTATATCCAAGCCGGCCACGCGCCGTCACCGCTGCTGATTCCGGTCATGGCAAACATGACGGCGGCGCCCTATCCGGCGGACCCGCGAGCGGCATCGGATGTCTTGGCCAATCAGGTGAGTCATGCCGTTCGTTGGGTCGACACGCTGCATGCTCTGCAGAATCAGGGCATCGACACGTTTATTGAGGTCGGCCCTGGCAAAACGCTGTCGGGCCTGGCCAAGCGTACGCTGAGCGACGTTCGCGTGTATTCGTGCGAAACGGCCGAGCAGGTCGCAGCTATTGCCGACGAGCTCGCATAGTCCACAGGGCTGTAACCCGAAAGGAATGACATGGGCAACTTGAACAACGGCGCGCTCGAGCGCAACGACTCACGTCGTGTGGCACTGGTCACGGGCGGCTCGCGGGGTATCGGCCGCGCCTGCGCTGTCGGTCTGGCGGAGGACGGCTTTGATATCGCCGTCGTCTATGCCGGCAGCGTCGATGCGGCGTGCGAGACGTGCGAAGCCTGTGAGGCGGTTGGCGCCACGGCACGCGCATATCAATGCGACGTGGCCGATCCCGCTGCCGTCAACGCGTGCGTGGAAGCGGTCCTCAACGACTTTGGTTCCATTTGGGCGCTCGTCAACAACGCCGGCATCACCCGCGATGGCCTGCTCATGCGCATGGGCGATGACGCATTCGATCGCGTGCTCGATGTCAATCTCAAGGGAACATTCAATATGACGCGCGCGCTCACCAAGACCTTTATGCGCCAGCGCGGCGGTTGCGTCGTCAACATGAGCTCGGTCGTGGGCCTGATGGGCAATGCCGGGCAAGCCAACTACGCTGCTTCCAAGGCGGGCGTGATAGGGCTTACCAAGGCGGTGGCGCGCGAGCTTGCGCCTCGTGGCGTACGAGCGAACGCGGTCGCCCCCGGGTTTGTCGAGACCGATATGACGGCAAAGCTCTCGGAGAAGGTGCGTACGGCAACCGAGGAACAGATTCCCCTTAAGCGCATGGCACGTCCCGAGGAAGTGGCCGGCGTGGTGCGCTTTTTAGCGAGCGATGCGGCTGCTTACATTACGGGCGAGGTCGTGCGCGTCGACGGCGGAATGGCGATGTAGAAACCAGGGCCGAAGAACGGCTTGGATGAGGAGACCATGATGGAACAGAGAGTTGCAATCACCGGCATCGGTGCCGTATCGCCGCTCGGCAACACCGCGCTTGCCACCTGGGCGGCCATGTGCGCCGGGACCTGCGGCATCGGCCCGATCACGCACTTCGATACCGATGCGTTTACCGTCAAGGTGGCGGCCGAAGTCAAGGGCTTTGACGGCAACGAGTACTTTGGCAAGCGTGACGCCAAGCATCTCGACCCCTGCGTTCAGTTTGCGATGGCGGCTTCGGACGAGGCAATGCACGATGCGGGCTTTGATGTCGAAGGCGCCATCGATCGTGAGCGTCTGGGCGTCTACGTGGGCTCGGGCGTGGGCGGCATGACGACGCTCGTCGACAACGTCCACACGATCGCCGATCGTGGACCTCGCCGCGCATCGCCCTATATGATTGCGATGATGATCCCCAACATGGCTTCGGGCAATATCGCGATCCGCCACAAGGCAAAGGGACCGACCCTGCCAGTCGTGACTGCTTGCGCGACCTCGGCCCATGCGGTGGGCGAGGCGTTCCGCGCCATCAAGCACGGCTATGCCGACGCGATCCTCGCGGGCGGCGCCGAGGCGGCCATTATCCCCGATGCCGTTGCAGGCTTTACGTCCTGCCGCGCATTGACCACCAACCCCGATCCTGCGACGGCTTGCCGCCCGTTCGATGCAGACCGCGACGGCTTTGTGATGGGCGAGGGCGCTTGCGTGCTGGTACTCGAGAGCATGGAACATGCGCAGGCACGCGGTGCGCACATTTATGCCGAGGTCGTGGGCTACGGCAACACCGATGATGCTTATCACATCACGAGTCCCGATCCCGAGGCTGCCGGCATTGCCCGCGCGATATCGCTGGCGGTGGCCGAGGGCGACGTCAAGCCTTCCGAGGGCCTCTACATCAATGCCCACGGCACCTCGACCAAGCTTAATGATTCGTCCGAGACGGCGGGCATTAAGCGAGCGCTCGGCGAGGACGCAGCGCGCGCCGCACATGTCTCGTCGACCAAGTCGATGACCGGGCACATGATCGGTGCCACGGGGGCCATTGAGGTCATGGCCTGCGCCATGGCACTCGAGCAGGGCGTGGTGCCGCCGACCATTAACTACCACACGCCCGATCCCGCCTGCGATCTTGATTACACGCCCAATCGCGCGGTTCGCGCCGACCTTACCTGGGCGCTTTCGACCAACCTGGGCTTTGGCGGGCACAACGCCGCCATCGCGCTGCGTAGATATACGAGGAGCTAGAGCATGGATTCCAAAAGACTTGCCGAGATAGCCGATGTGATGGAGGACCGCGGCCTCACGCGCGTACGCGTTGAGGAGCCCGATGGCACCGCGGTCGAACTCGAGCGCGCGAGTGTGGCGCAGCCGGTTGCCGTGCCCATGCCTATGCCGAGCGCCATGGCCGCTCAAGTTGCAGCTCCCACAGTCGCGCCTGCCGCACCGGAACCCGCCACGCAGACACCTGCCGCCGCGCCGGAGCCCAAGGGCACCGAGGTGACTGCTCCCATGGTGGGCGTCTTCTATGCTGCCCCTGCGCCGGGCGACGAGCCATTTGTGCGCGTGGGCTCCAAGGTCAAGGCCGGCGAGACCCTCTGCATCATCGAGGCCATGAAGGTTCTCAACGAGGTGACGGCCGAGGCAGACGGTGAGGTGCTCGAGATCTGCGTGGCCGACGGCGACCTCGTGGAGTTTGGCAGCTGCCTCATGAGGATCGGATAGGTGATATCCATGAACAAAGAAGAGCTCAAGAAGCTGTTACCGCATCGCGAGCCGATGCTTTTGCTCGACGAAGCCGAGCTGGTGGGCGACGAGGCCCACGGCAAGATCACGATTACAGGCGACGAGTACTTTTTGCAGGGGCATTTTCCGGGAAACCCGGTCGTCCCCGGCGTGATTCAGTGCGAGATGCTCGCCCAGAACTGCTGCGTGCTGCTGATGGGCGATGAGGAGGCGCGCGGCGCGACGCCGTTCTACACGAGTCTGGACAAGGTGCGCTTTAAGCGTCCGGTGCGCCCGGGCGACACGGTGGATCTGGTGTGCTCCATCACGCGTGCGCGCGGGCCGTTCCGCTTTGCGACGGGTACCGCGAGCGTCAACGGTGAGGTTTGCTGCCGCGCCGATATGTCTTTTGCACTCGTGCACGAAAGTTAAGGAAGGCTTCATGTTCGACAAAGTGCTCATCGCCAACCGCGGCGAAGTCGCGGTCCGTGTTATCCGCGCGTGCCGCGATATGGGCATCAAGACCGTCGCCGTTTATTCCACGGCCGATGCGGACGCGCTACACGTGCAGCTTGCCGACGAGGCGTATTGCATCGGCGGCCCGCGTCTTGCCGAGAGCTACCTCAACGACGATGCCGTGCTCACCTGTGCCGTAAAGTCGGGAGCTAAGGCAATTCATCCCGGCTATGGCTTCTTTTCCGAGAAGGCGAGCTTCGTGCGCGACTGCGACAAGTTCGGTCTGGCGTTTGTCGGTCCTTCGGCCGAGGTGATCGACAGCATGGGCGACAAGGACGCCGCACGCCGAACGGCCGCTGCTGCGGGCGTGCCCATCGTGCCGGGCTGCGATTTGCTCAAAAGCCCCGAGGAAGCAACGGCCGAGGCCGAGCGCATCGGCTGCCCCGTGCTTATTAAGGCGCGCGCGGGCGGCGGCGGTCGCGGTATTCGCAAGGTCGAGCGCGTGGAAGATGCGGCAAAGGCGTTCATCGAGGCGCGTGCCGAGGGTGAGGCCGTTTTTGGCGACGGCGAGTGCTACATGGAGAAGCTCGTTGCGCCGGCGCATCACGTTGAGGTACAGATTATGGCCGATAAGCAGGGCCATGTGTTTTCGCTCGGCGAGCGCGAGTGCTCGGTGCAGCGCCGCAACCAAAAGCTGATCGAGGAGAGCCCCGCGCCGTGCCTCGACGGACGCGATGATATTCGCGCGCGCATGCACAAGGCCGCGCGCGACCTGGCTCGTGCCGTTGGCTATGAGGGCGCTGGCACCATCGAGTTTTTGTACTCAGATGACGGCAATTTCTACTTTATGGAAATGAACACGCGCTTGCAGGTGGAGCATCCGGTTACGGAGTTTGTGACCGATACCGACCTGGTTAAGTGGCAGCTGCGCGTGGCTGCCGGCCAGCCTCTGCCCTTTGAGCAGGAGGACGTACCGGTCCGCAACCACGCCATGGAGTGCCGCATCAATGCCGAAACGCCGGACTTTCTACCGTCATGTGGAACGGTCACCGCGTTGCGTGTGCCGGGTGGTCCGCGCGTGCGCTGGGATTCCGCCATGTTTACCGGAGCGAAAGTTCCGCCGTACTACGACTCCATGCTCGGCAAGCTCATCGTGTGTGCGCCCACGCGTGACGGCGCTATTCGTAAGATGCGCTCGGCCCTGGGCGAGCTCGTGATTGAAGGCGTGAGCGAAAACAGCGAGCTTCAGCTCGACGTGCTGGCAAACGACGAGTTCTTGTCGGGCATGTATCACACCGATCTGATGGGGCATCTCTATGCTGATGAATAGAAAAGCGAAGACGGTCAACGTCCTCGAGGGGCCGATGACCGAGTCGTGCGCCGAGTTTCCTGCGCGCCACGTGTTTATCAAGTGCCCGGAGTGCCGCCGTGTGATCGATGAGGCACGCCTGCACGACAACCTCGAGGTCTGCCCTCGTTGCGGCAAGCACTTTCGCGTGAGCGGTCGCGCGCGCATGCGCATGACGGTCGACGAGGGCACGTTTGAGGAATGGGATGCTAGTCTGGCGCCGGAGGACTTCCTCTCGTTTCCCGGCTATGCCGACAAGCTCAAGATCGTGAGCGAGCGTTCGGGCGAACGCGATGCCGTTGTGTGCGGCAGGGGCAAAATCTGCGGCTGCGATACGGCACTCTTCTTTATGGACGCTAACTTTATGATGGGCTCAATGGGCTCCGTGGTGGGCGAGAAGATCTGTCGTGTCTTTGAGCGCGCGGCCGAGTTGGGGCTGCCGGTCGTTGGCTTTACCGTATCGGGCGGCGCCCGCATGCAGGAGGGCGTGACCTCGCTCATGCAGATGGCCAAGATTTCTGCAGCGGTTAGGCGCCACAGCGAGGCGGGCGGCCTGTATATCACGGTGCTCACCGATCCCACGACCGGAGGTGTAACCGCGAGCTTTGCCATGGAGGGCGACATTATCCTGGCCGAGCCCGATGCCCTGACGGCATTTGCCGGCCCGCGCGTGATCGAGCAGAACATGCACAAGCGTCTGCCCAAGGGATTCCAGCGTTCCGAGTTTTTGCTGGAGCACGGCTTTTGCGATGCCGTTGTTCCGCGTGGTGAGATTGCGCTCACGGTAGGCGAGCTGCTGGCGCTGCACGAAGGGCACGCGCCCGGCCTGGGGGCACCGCATGAGATCGTGCATACGGGTCGTCGCGACAAAAAGCTGGGACACTTGTTTAAGCGCTCGGCCGCACCAAAAAGCGCGCTCGAAATCGTCAAACAGACTCGCTCGGCGAACCGCGCCACGGCAGGCGAGATGATCTCGTTGGGTCTCGACGGATTCGTAGAGCTGCACGGCGACCGCTACTTTGGCGACGACGCCGCTGTGGTGGCTGGCATTGGCTGGAAAGACGGACGCCCCGTAACGGTCATCGCCATCGAGCGCGGTACCACGACCAAAGAGCGCATGCGTCGCAACTTTGGTATGGCACATCCCGAGGGCTACCGCAAAGCACGTCGCCTTATGCGCCAGGCCGAAAAGTTTGGTCGACCGGTTCTGTGCCTGGTCGATACTTCGGGCGCGTTTTGCGGCATCGGTGCCGAGGAGCGCGGCCAGGGCGAGGCGATTGCCCAGAATCTCATGGAGATGAGCGGCCTTAAGACGCCGATTGTCTCGGTGGTGACAGGCGAGGGCGGCTCTGGTGGCGCGCTGGCGCTATCCGTGGCCGACCGCATCCTGATGCTCTCGAGCTCGGCCTATTCGGTCGTGAGCCCCGAGGCCTGTGCGTCGATCCTGTGGAAGGATACCGAGCGCGCGAATGAGGCCGCCGAGGCGCTTAAGCTCACGGCCCCCGATCTGTTGGCGCTCGGCATCATCGACGGCATCGTTGACGATAGGGGCCTGTCGCATGAGGAGATCGCCGGTGCCGTCATGTCCTCGGCATTTGATGCCTTCGATACGCTTGGGCAGCTCGACGACGCGACCCTCACAAACCTCCGCTACGAAAAGTACCGCGCAATCGGTCGATACCGCACGATGTGACAAAGGGGCAGTCCGCATGTCACATTGGGAAAGGCGTTCCATGTCACAAGTTACTAACACCTCGTTTATAACGACGGTTTCATCAAACGCCATGGCCGTGGTGGAATATCTGTCCAAAAGCATGATGTCGGCGCTGCCCTTTATTGTCTGCGCGGCGTTGTTCCGCACCGTCGCCGTCATTATGGGCGAAGGCATGCTGGGCCTGTGGTCTGCCGATTCCGAAATCTATCGCCTGTTCTACAGTTGGCTCTATAACGCCGGCTACTACTTTTTGCCCATCTATCTTGGTTGGGCGGCCGCCCGCCAGCTCGGTTGCTCGGAGCAGCTGGGCATGATGCTGGGCGGCGTATTGATTGCGCCCGATCTGCTTAAGCTCGTCGATGCCGCATCGACGACGGGGGCATCGATGACTTCCGTGTATGGTCTGCTTCCCGCGCCGGTCAACGATTACACGACGACTGTTATCCCGGTTCTCATCTCGGTGCCCGTGCTATGGCGAGTGGAGTGTTTCTTTTCGCGCGTTATCCCTAAGGCCGTGGCGTTTTCGTTCGTTCCGTTTGCGACCATGCTCGTCATGGTTCCGGTTTCCCTGTGCATTACGGCGCCGGCGGGCAGCTATCTGGGCATGCTGTTGGGCCAGCTTATGTTTATGCTTGGCAATTCCGGTGGCATCGTGTCGCTGCTCACGCTCATGGGGCTTGCCGCGGGCTGGGAGTTCCTAAAGATCGCCGGCGTCAGCAACGTTGTCCTATCGCTTGCCTATGCGCAGTTTATGAGTGTGGGAACGGATTCGTGCATCTTGATCGCCGCGACGATGGCAACGTTCGCCGTTTGGGGCATGCCCTTTGGCGCGTCGCTTCGCGTTGCGGATAAGGACGAGAAGGCTCTCATGCTGGGCTATTCAATCTCGGGTGTTCTTGGCGGCGTAAGCGAGCCGGCGCTGTACGGTTGCGGCTTTAAATATGGCAGGTGCCTGACGTGCATGGCCATTGGCGGCGCCGTCGGAGGCCTTGTTGCGGCCGTGGGCCACGTTACGGCCTATACCATCGGCATGACGAATGTCCTCATGGTCATTGGCTTTGCCACGGGCGGCATCTCGAACCTGCTGTGGTGCTGCGCTGCCGGCGGTATGGCATTTGCGGTGTCTGCGGCGCTGAGCTACTGCTTTGGCGTGGTTCCGGCGAAGGGGCAGGCGGCGGGGGATGGAGCCGATTTGCCCGAAACCTCTAAGAGCGCGGCCGAAGTAAGCGCGTAAACCTGTGCGGCACAAGGACGATTCCTTTGCCACATTCCAAGGCCGTGGCCCGTGTGGGTCGCGGCCTTTTTGTATCTGGGGGACAAAGTGGCTACACTACAATCCGTTTGAACAATAGATATATAAGTAGCACCGTGGGGGCGGATGTAGATGGTCGAGTGGATTGTTAAGCGTGCGCAGGGCGATCGTGCGCGTGTGGGCACGTTAGCGGGCATGGTGTGTATTGTCGCCAATGTCGCGCTTTGTGCTGCGAAGGGCGCAATTGGTGTGGTTTCGGGATCGGTTTCGATTGTGGCGGATGCCATGAACAACCTATCCGATGCCAGCTCGAACATCGTGAGTGTCCTTGGCTTTAAGCTGGCGAGCAAGCCGGCCGACCCCGAGCATCCTTACGGCCACGGTCGCTACGAGTATCTCTCGGGTCTGGTCGTGGCGGCGCTCGTGCTGCTGATTGGCGTTGAGCTGGTGAAGTCCTCAGTTGAGCGCGTCATCCACCCCGAACCTGTCGAGTTCTCGCTTGCCCTGGTGGCAGTTCTCGTGCTTTCGATGGTCGTAAAGCTCTGGATGGCGACCCTCAACCAAAAGCTCGGCGATCGCATTGAGTCCGAGACGCTGCATGCGACCGCCCAGGATTCCAAGAACGATGTCCTTGCTACGGGCGCCGTGCTGGCGTGCGCAATTGTTTCGCAGGTGACGCACATCAATCTTGACGCATGGGTCGGCCTTGCCGTTGGCGCCTATATTGGCTGGAGCGGTTTTGAACTCATCCAGGATACGGTGAGCCCGCTTTTGGGCCAGACGCCCGATCCTAAGCTGGTCAAGCACATTCGAGATAAGATCATGAGCTATCCCGGTGTTTTGGGCGTTCACGATCTGATGGTTCACGACTACGGCCCGGGCAGGAAGTTCGCAAGCGCTCACGCAGAGATGGCGGCCGAGGCCAGCCCGCTGGAAAGCCACGACACGCTCGACAATATTGAGCAGGCGTTTAGGAACGAAGACGGCATGATTGTCACGCTCCATTACGACCCCATCGTGACCGACGATCCAAAGGTGGCGAGCATGCGTTTACGCATTAACGCCATGGCCCAACAGATCGATAACCGCCTTTCGATTCACGACCTTCGCTGTGTGCCGGGTCCTACGCACACCAACGTGATCTTTGACTGCGTGCGTCCCTCGGATCTGCAGATGAGTGCCGAAGACGTAAAACACGCGCTGGCACAACGGGTCGAATCGGAATATCCCAAGTCGATTGCCAAGATTACGATCGACGAAGACTACGTAGGCCATACCCACGAGTAGGCCGCGCCGGCAAAGCAAGTTATGCAGAAGGGGAGAGCATGAAGCGCCTATACCTACTCCGCCACGGTCAGACGGAGTTCAACGTCAAAAAGCTGGTCCAGGGCCGCTGCGATTCACCGCTGACCGGCCTGGGCCGTCAGCAGGCACGGGTGGCAGCCGCGTGGCTCAAAGCCCACAACGTCGTTCCCGACAAAGTGGTCTCTTCGCCCTTGGGCCGAGCCATGGACACAGCTCAGCTCGTTGCTACCGAACTCCTCGGTCCGGACGCCGCTGTCGAGCCCTGCGAAGGCATCATCGAGCGCTGCTACGGCACCTTCGAAGAAGGTCCCCACGATGCCCTCCCCACCGACGTCTGGGATCCGGGCGAGGACCTGGTCCCCTTCGGAGGAGAAGGAAGCCGCGCGTTGCAAGAGCGCATGGTGGACACCCTCACCAATATCATGGGCGCCGATGGTATCGAAACCCTCCTAGCAGTAAGCCACGGCAGCGCCAGCCGCCAATTCATCAAGGCTGCAGCCCCAGAGGGCTTCGAGCTCCCAACAAAACTCCCCAACTGCGCCATCATGATCTTTGATTTTGAGGATTCGCAAGAAGAATGCGACACGTCCCAATGTAAGTTCACCTTGCAGCAGATCATCGATCCTCAACAAAGTCTTTAGCCTGAGCGAGCAGAGTTAAGCAGGCATCAACGTGTCGTCTCCCGAGCTTTGGCTTGACACGCTGAACATCTACAAGGATAACCTTGAGGCCGTCGAGGCGTTCCTGGCCGACGCCCGCGCCATGGGCGACGGTCGCCTCAATGTGGTGCTCACCGGTGCCGGCACCTCCGATTACGTGGGTGAGGTTGTCGTCCTCAACCCCGACCTATCCCTCGTCGAGACCTATCTCGGTGGCGAGAGCGTCTACACTGAGAAGTAGCTGCTGACCTATTTGCGATTTGATGCGAATAATGAGACCCCGATTCGGCTTTATCGAATCGGGGTCTTTGCTGTGGTGTCCAGCTAAATCAAAACAGGCTTATTCTGCGACGATGATGCGAGTTGATTCGAGAACCATGGAACGCTGTTTGTCGTTGACATTTGCATCGGTGATGAGTGCGTCCATTTGATCGAGATTGAAGAAGCCGAAGAAGTCCATCTGTCCGATCTTGCTTGAATCGCAGACAAGGTAACGCTTGGCGGCGCGATCGCAAGCGAGCGCCTGTAAGCGTCCTTCCTCAAGGTTAGAACAGGAGATGGATTGGGCGAGTACGCCGTTGGTGCCGATAAAGCAAGTGTCGATACCGAGCGGGGCGAGAGCATCTTCGGCGATGGGCCCGACGAAAGAACCCGATCGTTTGCGATACTGTCCTCCCAGGGCCCAGATCTCCACATCGTTACGCGTCTGGAGCATGTTCAGCACGATGATGCTGTTTGTGATGACGCGCAGCCGCATGCGCGGCAGCGCACGGGCGATGAGAGCGCAAGTCGAACCGGGTCCGAGGAAGATGGTGTCGCGCTCTCTGATGAGGTTGACAGCGGTGCGTGCGATATGCTCTTTTTCAGGGGAGCGGATTGAGAGCTTTTCAAAAAACGGGACCTCTTCGGCAATGGGGGAGCCGCTTGAAAGTCGGATGCCACCGTACTCGCGGATGACGCCAGCGCGTCGCGAGAGCTCATCGAAGTCTCTTCGAGCGGTCATTTCAGATATACCAAAGATTGTTGCGGCTTGGGCAACAGTGACCATTCCGCGCTGAGCGCACAGCTCAAGTAATTGTTCGTGACGTTCGGGTTTAAGCATGGCTTGCCAATTGGATTATGCGGTAATGACGGAGGTATAGGCGCGGAGGGCCTCGATGGTCCGGGGGTCTGCGTCCTCGTTAATGAATGCCGCGGTCATATCCTCCAGTGTGGTGAAAAGGCAGAAGTCGCGCCTTCCGACTTTTTCAGCATCTACAACAAGATAACGCTCCTGAGCTCGAGAAAGAGCGTCTGAGAGGACCATGGCTGCATCGGGACGAGAGCCAAAGACCTCGTTTCCAAAAATACCGGTTGCCGAGACGTAGGCCTTGGGAGCGGATAGACCGTAGGGGCCGCGGCCGTTGTATGGCATGGTGAAAACTCGCGTGTCGTGACGCATCATGCCACCAACAAAGAATAGATCTATATGTGGATTGTCGGCTAGCAGGTTCAGCACGGGAAGACTGTTGGTGACGACGCGTATGTCCTCCTGGGGCAAATACGAACACATGAGCTCGAGAGTGGAGCCTCCACCGAGAAAGATCGTATCGCCGGCTGAGACGGTTTGGGCGGCGGCTATAGCAGCGGCACGTTTCTGATCAACTTGAAAACGACGTTTCTCCTCATGCGGGGTCAAACGTGAAAGGGCTGTTCCGTGGGCGGAGTGTGGAAGCTGAGCCCCTCCGTGTACGCGCACAAGAAGGCCCTTGTCGGCAAGCTCGGCCAGGTCACGCCTGATGGTCATATCCGAAACAGATAGGGTATTAGATATCTCGTTTACCGATACCGAATGATGTTGATCGAGCAAGTCGAGAATGGCCTGCTGGCGTTCGGATTTCATGAGTGCCGACTCCCTCATCGAGCGTTTGTTCTTATTTCAATGTAAACGAACAACATAAATAAACGCAAACCGTTCACGAAGGCACATTACCTTTCACCGGTCAAAACATAACGCTCACGGAAAAAACCATCAAATAGGAGGTAAATAGAGCTCATTCCAAAAATCATCTCTTGACCAATAAACAAATATAGACGAACATAAACGAACAGAACGAACAGAACGAACAGAACGAACAGAACGAAGAGAATTAATAAGTATGAAAGGACAGAAGATGCGTATCGGTGTCATCCTTGCAAGTCACGGAGAGTTCGCTCAGGCCGCCCTCGGCGCCGTCGAGATGATTGCGGGCAAGCAGCCTGATGTCATCGCTCTTGGTCTCACCGCCGAGAAGAGCCTGGAGTCTTTCGAGTCCGAGATGCGCGAGGCTTACGAGACCCTCAGCGCCGAGTGCGAACTCGTCGTCACCCTATGCGACATCTACGGCGGCACCCCATTCAACGTGACTACCCGCTGCCTGCTCAACGGCATGAACATGGTTGCCTACACTGGCCTGTCCATGCCCGTTGCGGTCGAGCTCCTGCTCACCCGCGATGGCCTCGATTCCGCCGACGCGGTCCGTGCCCAGCTCACTGCCGCTCACGCCGGGGCCCAGCAGGAGATCAAGGCTCCCGCTCCGGCCGTGGAGGCAGACGAGGACGATTTGGACCTCTAGGCTCGTTAGCCCGTCGATTCGAGTGGCGCTCACCCGTATCCCCCGAGTGGGCGCCTCGATCGAGCAGAGCATTCGTAAACGGTACTGAAGGAACGTGCAAACGAAAAGGAGAACATCATGGCACTCAAACTCGTCGACATCGATGACCGCCTGATCCACGGTCAGGTCGCCACCACTTGGATTCCCGACTTCGGCATCGAATCGGCAATCATTGTCTCGGATAAGGTCGCCAACGACCCCGTCCAGAAGTCCGTCGCCGGCCTCGCCGCCCCCGACATCAAGGTCTCCGTCTTCGGTGTCGAGAAGTTCATTGAGGTCCTCAAGAAGACCGAGCTCAAGAAGGCCACGATGGTGCTCTTCACCAACCCCATCGACGCCCTCAAGCTGCACGAGAACGGCTTGCCGTTCGACTACCTGAACGTCTCCGGCATGCGCTTCAACGAGCAGCGTCATCGCCTGCACAAGAACATGTCCGTCACCGCCGAGGAAAAGGCCGCCTTCGAGGAGCTCATTGGCCTCGGCGTCGACTGCTGGATGCAGACCACCACGCGCGATTCCAAGGAGCCCGTGTCCGAGCTCCTCAAGAACTACTAAGTAAGTAATCATCTCCGGGCATGTGAACCCGGGGCGTGCCCATCGGAGGGAACGATGGGCGAATAGGGAAGGAGAGGCTTATGCTTCAGGCACTTCTGCTCGCCATCTGGGCGGGTCTGTGCACTTGGGACCAGTTCGGTCCCCACCTGGGCTTCCGCAAGCCCCTGCTGGCATCCGTCGGCGTCGGCATCATCCTCGGTGACATGACGACCGCCATCATGATCGGCGCAACCATGGAGCTCATGTGGCTCGGCGTCAACAACATCGGCGCTTATGTTCCGCCGGATGTCATCTCCGGCACCATCGTCGGTGCCGCCCTGGGCATCATGGGTTCCACCGACACCGCCAGCGCCATCGCCCTGGCAGTCGCCATCGGCATCCCCACCGCCACCTTGGTTCAGCAGCTGAACATCTTGGTCATGACCACTAACGTCTCGCTTGTCCACGGTGCCGACAAGGCCATCGAGTCCGGTAAGTTCAACGCCGTCAACAAGTTCTTCTGGACCGGCGCCCTGTGCTTCTTCCTGACCCGCGCCGTTCCCGTCTTCATCGCCACGGGCATCGGCTCCTTCGTGATCGAGGACATCATGGCCTTCCTGCAGAACCAGGTTCCGTGGGTCCTCACCGGCTTCTCCACCGCCGGTGGCATGATGCCCGCCGTCGGTCTGGCCATGCTCCTCACCATGATGATGAAGAAGAACATGTGGATCTTCCTGCTGCTCGGCTTTATCATGGCCGCCTTCCTCAACGTCCCGACCGTGGGCATCGCGCTCGCCGCTTGCGCCGCCGCCGGCGTGTGGGACGTCATTACCGAGGGCCAGAAGAATCAACCCGCCCCTGCCGCCGCCTCTGCCGCCGGCTCCGATGATGACGAGGAGTACGATCTCTAATGGGTAAGATCTCCAACTCCACCCTGAACAAGGTCCTGCTGCGCACCCAGGGTTGCCAATTCGCGCACAACTACGAGCGCATGCAGTCGCTGTCCCTGACCTACTGCTTTGCCCCTGTCCTCGAGGAGCTCTACAAGGACGCCCCCAAGGAGGAGCGCGTTAACGCCATGAAGCGCCACCTCGAGTACTTCAACACCCACCCGCTCGCGATCCCCTTCATCCTTGGCATCACCGCCGCCCTGGAGGAGACCACGGATGAGGATCAGAAGGACACCGTCGTCGGCATCAAGACCTCCCTCATGGGTCCCTTCGCCGGCCTTGGTGACTCCCTGCTGAACCTCACCTGGTTCCCGATCGCCGGCTCCATCGGCGCATCTATGTGCGTCGACAACGGCTCCATTGTGGGTCCGCTCGTGATGTTCTTGCTCATCAACCTGCTGTATTGGCCGCTGAAGTACTTCGGCCTGCACAAGGGTTACGAGATGGGCATGGAGCTCGTCGAGAAGGCGGGCGTCCAGGTCTTCGACCGTCTGGGCAACCTCGCCAACGTGCTGGGCGTCATGGTCACCGGCGGCCTGATCGCCACGACCGTTAAGCTCAAGCTTGCCGTGCAGTTCGCCTTCGGTGAGGGTGACCCGCTGGTGCTCCAGGACCAGCTCGATAAGGTGTTGCCCTTCCTGCTGCCTGTCGTTCTGACTTTCATCTGCTATCGCCTGCTCAAGAAGGGCCAGGGCAAGAACTCCGCCCAGATCATCATCGGTCTGATTGTGTTCTCCCTTGTGTTCGCCGCTATCGGTTTCTACTTCCCGGCGTTCAAGATCTTCGCCTAATCGCGAGCTTATCAAAAGGCAAATCGTTTGATGCCCGCGCCCCGCATGCCGGGCGCGGGCCTCGTTGTCTCATGTGCTCTCCATCGTGCGCGATCGGGGTGCGCTCCATTATGCCCATGTGCCTTTGGCGTATCGCCATCTGGCAAATCCAACTATCGAAAGGATGCTAATGAGAACCGTCCTCGTGCTCATGGATACTCTGCGTCGCGACGTCCTGTCGTGCTACAACCCCGCAACCGACGTCCAGACCCCCAATCTCGATGCCTTTGCCGAGCGTTCCTGCGTGTTCGACAACCACTGGATCGGCTCGGCTCCCTGCATGCCTGCCCGCCGCGACATCCTCACCGGTCGCTACAACTTCCTCGAGCGCCCCTGGGGCCCCATCGAGCCCTTCGATGTGACGCTGCCGGCCTGCCTGCGCGCGAACGGCAACTTCTGCCACATCACCACCGACCACTGCCACTACCTACGCACCGGTGGCGAGGGCTACCTCCAGGAGTTCAACACCTGGGATTACTACCGCGGCCAGGAGGGCGACCCGTGGGTCAGCCGCATCGATGAGCCGAATAACATGCCCGAGACCTTCTACGGGCGCGTGCGCGAGCAGTACCAGAAGAACCGTCAGCTCTGGCCCAACGAAGAGGACATGCCGAGCCCCAAGACCTTCCAGTCCGCCTGCGACTGGATCGACGGCAATGCTGGGGCCGACGACTTCTTCCTTATGGTTGAGACCTTCGACCCGCACGAGCCCTTCGATGTGCCCGACAAGTACATGGAGATGTACGGCGGCACTGGCGAGCTCGACCGCGACTACTTCGAGATTCCTGAGTACAAGCGCGTCTCCGCCACCGACGTCAACAAGGGCGCGGAGGACTACCTGCAGCGCCGCTACAAGGCCCTCGTCACCATGACCGACCGCTGGTTTGGTAGGCTCATCGACAAGCTCGAGGAGCGCGGGATGCTGGACGATACCATGGTCATGGTCACCACCGACCACGGCTATTTCCTGGGCGAGCGCGACTACATGGGCAAAAACTACATGCACCTGTATAACGAGCTCGCGCATCTGCCGTTCATTGTGCACTTCCCGGGTAACGCCCGCGCCGGCGAGCATGCCCGCCAGCTCACTCAGGCAATCGACATCATGCCCACGGTGCTTGAAGCCCACGGCTGCGAGATTCCCGCAGATGTGTGCGGCACCTCCCTCGTGCCGCTCATGACGGATGCTGACGCGCCCACGCGTGGCTACGCCCTGTACGGCGTGCACGCCATGACCGTCAACGTCACCGACGGCCGCTACACCTACTTCCGCGCGCCGGTCGCCGGCAACCAGCCGTGCTTCGAGTACACCGCACTGCCGCACACCATCCGCAAAAAGATGGGTTCGGACTGCCCGGAGGAGATTGAGTGTGGCCGCTACTTCAAACGCACCAAGTACCCGCTGTTCAAGATCCCCTGTAAGAAGCCGGCCCAGATCGAGGGAGCCACGCCGCTCGCCGAGGTCGAGCAGACGATGCTGTTCGACCTTGAGAGTGACTACGGCCAGGTTAATAATCTCGCCGGCAAGGACGACCACGCCGAACAGCGCATGATTGACCTGCTGCTGCGCGGCCTGGAGGAGCATGAGTCCCCGGCCGAGCAAAAGGAGCGCCTGGGCTTGGCCTAAGATTCATGCGGTGATTGTGCGGGCCGGATGCGCCGCCTCGGGTAAGGAAGTGGTTTCCGGCCCGATGAGTGAGGGCTAGCCTGTGCGAAGGGGGGTATGTGCCATGTGCGCGAAGCATATTGGCTTTTTGATAAAACCGGCATCGAGTGCTTGCAACATGCGGTGCAGGTACTGCTTTTACTGCGATGTCGCTGCTCATCGCGAGGAGCGGAGCGCCCGCGTCATGGGCGAAGACGTGGCAAGTGCCATCATCGACCGTGCACTCGCCGTGGCGAGTGATGCGCACATTTCTTTCGCCTTCCAGGGCGGCGAGCCCACCCTGGCCGGCCTTGACTTCTTCCATTCGTTCGTCGCGCGGGTGGAGGAGCGCCGTGAGAACCAGCGGGTGAGCTGGGCGTTGCAGACCAACGGCTACCTGATCGAAGAGGAATGGGCCGAGTTCTTCCGCGAGCACGGGTTCCTCATCGGAGTCTCGGTTGACGCTTATCGCGACCTGCACGATTCGATGCGTCCCGATGCGCACGGTGCCGCTACGTACGCGCGCGTCATGAGCGGCGTTCGCCTGCTGCGCGAGCGCGGCGTGGACGTCAACATACTCTCGGTCCTCACCTCGCAGATGGCGGCGCATCCACAGCGCGTCTTCTCCTTCATCAAGCAGGAGAAGATCACCCATATCCAGTTCATCCCGTGCCTGCCGGGCCTCGACGATGAGCGGGACACGTTCTCGCTCGACCCGCGTGCCTTCTCCTCGTTCTACCGCCGCTTGTTCGACTTGTGGTGGCGCGAGCTCGGTGCTGGGCGCTATGTGAGCATCTGGCTGTTCGAGAACGTCATGCAGATGGCGCTCGGGCAGTTTCCGTCGCAGTGCGGTATGCTCGGCCGCTGCGCTCCGCAGTTCGTGGTGGAAAGCGACGGTTCGGTGTATCCGTGCGACTTCTATGCGCTGGATGAGTACCGCGTGGGCGATATTCGCGTCGATTCCCTTGAGGCAATGGCGACCTGTGAGACCATGCGCATGTTTTTGAACGAGCCGCGTCGCGATTGCGCGCGGTGCGCCGATTGCCCCTTTGAGGGCATTTGCCATCGCAACTGCAAGCGCCTGAACATCGCCTATTACGATGCGGGCTACTGCGGGCTGCGTGAGTTTTTGGAGTACGCCTATCCCGGCCTGCAGCGCGTGGCTCGCATGTTTACGCGGCGCTGATCCTGCCCGGGTTTTGCCTCGTCGTAGTTGTGTGGGGCTCTGCGCCCCTCCCGCCTTGACCACTCAATCTTCATCCCGTTCCCGTGAGTTTGGAGTTCCCTATGCCCCAGCAACCCAACGTTCTCCTTATCATGTGCGACCAGATGCGCGGCGACTGCCTGGGTATCGACGGCCATCCGGACGTGCAGACGCCCTACTTGGACACGCTCGCCGCCGACGGCATGCTGTTCGAGAACGCCTACTCCGCCTGCCCGAGTTGTATCCCGGCGCGCGCCGCCCTCTTTTGCGGCAAGACGCCCGCGGGCACGGGCCGCGTGGGTTACCAGGACGGTATCGCGTGGGAGTACGACCATATGCTCGCGCAGGAGATGCGCGACGGCGGCTACCAGACCGCCGTGGTAGGCAAGATGCACGTGCATCCGCCGCGTTTGGGCTGCGGCTTCGAGCACATGCGCCTGCATGACGGCTACATCGGCCACTACCGCAAGGCGAACCTGCCGTACTGGATGCACCAGAACGTCTCCGACGACTACATGCGCTTCCTCAAAAATGAACTGGGCGAATTCGCCGACGTGAACGGTTCGGGCGTTGAGAACAACTCCTGGATCACCCATCCCTGGGCCTACGAGGAGCGCCTGCACCCCACCAACTGGGTGGTGGACGAGTCCATCCGCTTTTTGGAGACCCGCGATCGCACGCGCCCGTTCTTCCTCATGACGAGCTTCGTGCGGCCCCACCCGCCCTTCGACGCGCCGCAGACCTACTTCGATCTGTACCGCGACATGGAGCTGCGCGCGCCTGCCGCTGGCGATTGGGATGACGCCGATGCCACCGAGCGCGATGGCATGATCTTGGACAGCGTGCACGGCTGCCGCGACGCCGAGCTGCGCCGCGAGGCCATGGCGGGCTATTATGCCTGCATCACACATATGGACCACCAGATCGGCCGGCTCATCACGGCGCTCGAGAACGACGAGACCTACCACGACACCGTGATCGTGTTCTGCTCCGACCACGGCGAGATGCTCTTTGACCACAGTCTCTTTCGCAAGGTGTTGCCCTACGAGGGCTCCGCGCGCATCCCCTTCATCGTGCACGTGGGCAAAAACGTCGATGTGCCGGGCGGCGAGCGCGTTCGCGGCGTGAGCGAGAGCACGGTGGAACTCATGGACCTTATGCCCACCATCCTCGAGGCGTGCGACCTGCCCGTGCCCGAGGGCGTGGAGGGCGCCTCGCTCATGGGCGAGCTTACCGGCGCCGCGCCGCTGAACCGTGCATACCTGCACGGCGAGCACAGCGGCAGCCGCGAGCAGTCCAACCAGTGGATCGTGACCCCGCATGACAAGTACATCTGGTTCACACGGACCGGGATGGAGCAGTATTTCGACCTGGACGCCGATCCGCGTGAGGAGCACGACCTCATCGACGCTCCGGAGCGCGCCGCGCGCATCGCCGTGCTCCGTGCCTGCCTGATTGAGGAGCTCGCTGGTCGCGAAGAGGGATATGTTCGTGACGGCGAGTTGGTGGCGGGACGTGCGCCCGCCGTTATGCTTGAGCGCCCCCGGCCCTCGCGCCTCCAACGTTAAGAGAAAGGCCTATCCATGGATATGAAGACAATCGGCATTGTGGTCGTAGTGGTTGCGGTCGGGTTCACCATTTACATGGAGGTCCAAAAGCGCACAACCTTCGCCAAGCTCGAGGCGTACCTGCGCGAGGGCGACCTCAACAACTACCTCAAGGTCCTGAACCGCCCGCTCACTAGCGTGCTGTACCCCAAGTACAACGTGCTTTTCATGCGCTTGAACGCAGCTCTTGCCATGGATGACGTCGAGGCATCCGAGCGCATCATCCGCGAGATGGGTTCGCTCAAGATGAGCGAGGAGCAGACACTCGCGCTGGCGGCAAAGGCGTTCTCCTTCTACGTGGAGATCGGGGATGAGCCCCACGCACGCGAGGTGCTCTCCTACCTCGAGGAGCACGGTGATCGCGAGGCTGCGCGTGCCGACCGTCGCACCTATGACGTCTTCCTCAAGGGCTCGTATGCCTATATCGACGAGATGGAGCGCGCGTTGTCGGAGGCGGCTGGCATGGAAGAGGCCCTGCTCTGCCAGATGCTCTCGGTTCAGTACGAGAACAAGGGTGACGAGGGGCGCGCCGCGTCCTATTGCGAGCGCGCTGAGCGGACGCTCGCAGCAGCCATGCCTGACAAGTAGGGAAGAGTCTAGGCGCTTCATATGCTAGCAATCGTATTCGCCATTGCGTTTTTCGCCTCTACCATCAGTGCCATCTGCGGTGTCGGCGGGGCATCATCATTAAGCCCGTGATGGACGCCGTGGGTGTCGCCGACGTGGCGACCATCAACTTCCTGTCCGGATGCACCGCGAGGACAACATCGGGCACTTCGCCATGAGCGTTTCCACCGCGCTGCTGCTCGACGTCGTCTACGCGTGCATCTTCAACCAGGATTACTTCGCTAACTACTAGCGGCGTGTCGAGACGGTGCGCGGGCCATTGATGGACTCGGCAGGCAGATTGGCGGGGACGCCTAGCCCTTGGCGCAACGGTGCTCCGCATGAGCGGCGTAAATAGGGACATATCGCGCAGCAGCGTTCGAGATATGTAAAAGTCCACAACCATACGCTGCGGTTTTGAATGATACGAACGCTTGCAATTCGTTGCATAGGGTGTTGCTCGATCGATAGGAGCTTGTTCGGATGGGTCCTCAATACATCTTGGTCTTCGCGGTATGCTTCCTGGCGTCGCTTCTGGGGCCGCTCTGTGGCATCGGCGGCGGCGTGATCATCAAGCCCGTGGTCGACGCGATGAACGTCATGAGCGTGAGCACGGTGAGCTTCCTCTCGAGCATGTCGGTGCTCATCATGTCGCTCTCCACGCTCGCGCAGAACGCGGCGAGCGGGCAGTCTGATATCGACGCGCGGGCGATGTCGCCCATCGCCGTCAGCTCCGCGGTGGGCGGCGTGATCGGCAAGATGTTGTTCAACCGGCTGGGGTCCGTGTTCCCCGACGCCGAGCTCGTCGGCGCGGTCCAGGCCGCCGTGCTCATCGTGCTCGCCGTCCTCGTGCTGGCCTACACGCTCAACAAGGCGCGCATCAAGGGCCTCAAGCTCGAGAATGCGTGGGCGCAGGCGCTCATAGGGTTCTGCGCCGGGGCGTGCTGGTCCTTCCTCGGCATCGGCGGCGGCCCCTTCAACCTGGCCATCCTCGTCTTCTTCTTCGCCATGGAGAGCAAGCCCGCCGCGCAGGCGTCGCTGTTCATCATCGCGTTCTCGCAGACGGCGAGCCTCATCTACACGCTGGCCACGGGCAGCGTGCCCGCGTTCCTCCCCGTGGTCCTGCTGGGCATGGCGGCGATGGCGGTGCTTGGGTCGGTCGTGGGGCGCCGCCTGCTGCGCCGGATGGACTCGGCGGCGGTCGATAAGCTCTACGTGTTCGCCCTCGTGCTCATCATCGTGATCTGCACGTACAATTTCATCCGGTTCTCGGTGCTCTAGTTCTTCGCCCCGAAACGGGATGCCGCGATAATGGAGCTGGAGCGCGGGCCTTCCTCTTCTGCCTTGAGGAGGTCGCCGTGTCCCGCTCGTCTCATGAGCGCCGATGGTGTTGAAGTCCTCTTGGCAATAAGTCGCGGCAGCGTCAGCCGCCAATTCAAAAAAGCCACAGGCGGAAGGCAAACCGCTTCAAAGCAAATTCACCCTCCAACAAATAGTGGATCCCCAACAAAGTCTTTAGCCTGAGCGAGCAGAGTTAAGCAGGCGTCAACGTGTCGTCTCCCAAGCCCGGCAGAGCAGCAACCTTAATATATTTCGCCGCCGCTCTGCCGGCCCCAGGCGACTCCGCGCACTTTACCTGCGTAAACAATGTGAGTGAAATATGAATCTCGATGGATACGCCCGCAGCCGTGTATACTAAACAGCTGTGTGAAACCAGGGGAGTATTCTGGCTGGACAAAATGCCTGCTTAATAGGGTTGTCAGGTAGTCCGGACGCAATACAAGGCTGGGGAGCATGTCGTGTAAGTAGTGGTCCTCTAGGGGCGTACGCTCGGTGGCGTACGCATTGTCCCAAGACCACGCGAGAGTTGGGATCATATCTTGATCAGCATGATTCTCGGCCGCAAGATTGGCATGACCCAGGTTTGGGACGAGGACGACAACGTCGTTCCCGTCACGGTCATCCAGGCTGGCCCCTGCGCTGTCTCGCAGGTTAAAACTCAGGCAA
Organism: uncultured Collinsella sp.; assembly: GCA_905198355.1. Classification (GTDB taxonomy): domain Bacteria; phylum Actinomycetota; class Coriobacteriia; order Coriobacteriales; family Coriobacteriaceae; genus Collinsella. Next base: position 29,197 of record CAJKCG010000018.1, read on the forward strand.
CCGACGGCTATGACGCCGTCCAGATCGGTTTCGGCGACATCAAGGCCAAGAACGTGAACAAGCCCATGGCTGGTCACTTCGCCAAGGCTGGCGTCGAGCCTGTCCGTTTCCTTCGTGAGGTCCGCGTCGAGAACGGCGAGGAGCACAAGGTCGGCGAGGTCGTCACCGTCGCTGATTTCGCTGATGTCGAGAAGGTCGACGTCATCGGTACCTCCAAGGGTAAGGGCTTCCAGGGTCGCATCAAGCGCTGGGGTCAGCGCCGCGGTCCTATGACGCATGGTTCTCACTTCCAGCGTCACCCCGGTTCTATCGGTCAGTGCGCCTATCCTGCGCGCGTCCTCAAGGGCGTCAAGATGGCCGGTCACATGGGTAACGAGCGCGTTACCGTCAAGAACCTTTCCGTTGTCCGCATCGATGCCGAGCAGAACCTCATCTTGGTCAAGGGCGCTGTCCCGGGTGCCAAGAATGGTCTCGTCGCCATCCGTATGGCCTAAGGGCCCAGCCCATTTAGCCCAGCGTCATACCAAGGAGAACACTTAAATGGCAAAGTTTGAAGTAAAGAACAGCGAGGGCAAGAAGGTCGCCGAGGCCGAGCTCGCCGCTGAGGTGTACGGCATCGAGCCGAACATCCACGTTATGCACCACATCGTCAAGTGCCAGATGGCCTCTTGGCGTCAGGGCACCCAGTCCGCTAAGGGTCGCTCTGAGGTTTCCGGTGGCGGCAAGAAGCCTTGGCGTCAGAAGGGCACCGGCCGTGCCCGCCAGGGTTCCATCCGTGCTGCCCAGTGGCGTCACGGTGGCGTTGTCTTCGCCCCCAAGCCCCGTTCCTACGCTAAGCGTATGAACAACAAGGAGGTCAAGCTGGCTATGCGCTCCGCGCTGTCCGCCAAGCTGGCCGATGGCGAGCTCGTGCTCGTCGACGACTACGGCTTCGAGAAGCCTTCCACCAAGGCTGCCGTTGCCATGCTCAAGGCTCTTGGCCTTGAGGGCAAGCGTCTGACCATCATCGTTCGCGATGAGGACGTCAACGCCTACCTGTCGTTCCGCAATATTCCCAAGACGTTCATCATCACCGCTGACGAGGCCAACACCTACGATCTCGTCAACAACAACGCTGTGCTGATGCCCGCCGACATCGCCGCTCACTTCGGGGAGGTGCTTGCATAAATGACCGCCCACGAGATCATCATCCGTCCGATCGTGTCCGAGCGTTCCTTCTCCGGCATGGAGCAGAACAAGTACACGTTCGAGGTCGCCAAGGATGCTAACAAGTATCAGATCAAGGACGCTGTCGAGGAGATCTTCGGCGTCAAGGTCGTTCGCGTGAACACCTTGACGGTCAAGCCCAAGACCAAGCGCGTGCGCTATGTCGCCGGCAAGACCCGTTCTTGGAAGAAGGCCATCGTCACGCTGGCCGAGGGCGACACCATCGAGGTCTTTGGCAACCAGGCCTAAGACTCGCTGCTGTTGAGTGAGCTCATGCCTCCCAAATAGGGGAGGCGAGAGCTCAAGGTTTCGGGCGTATAAAATGGACACGCCCGGAACCGTGTATACGTCCGGTGTCATCGCACCCGAGGCAGAACCTCGAATCCCTGTCTGCGATGGCTAACGGATTCCTATTGAAAGGGATTGTAATGGCTGTAAAGCACCTTAAGCCGACCTCCGCTGGTAGGCGTTGGCAGACGATCTCCGATTTCTCCGAGATCACCTGCACCAAGCCCGAGAAGTCTCTTCTCGAGCCCCTGCCCAAGAAGGCCGGTCGTAACAACAACGGCCGCATCACCACCCGCCACCAGGGCGGCGGCGTGAAGCGTCGTTACCGCGTGATCGACTTCAAGCGCAACAAGGACGGCGTGCCCGCCAAGGTTGCCACGATCGAGTACGATCCGAACCGTTCCGCTCGCATCGCTCTGCTGCACTACGCTGACGGTGAGAAGCGCTACATCCTGGCCCCCAAGGGCCTCGAGGTCGGTCAGACCATCATGTCCGGTTCTGACGCCGACATCAAGCCGGGCAACGCTCTGCCCCTCGCCGACATCCCCGTCGGTACGCTCATCCACGCCGTCGAGTTCCAGCCGGGCAAGGGCGCTGCTATCGCCCGTTCCGCCGGTAATTCCTGCCAGCTGATGGGTAAGGAGGGCAAGTACGCTATCGTCCGTATGCCTTCCTCCGAGATGCGCCGCATCCTCGTTACCTGCCGCGCCACCGTCGGTGAGGTCGGCAACGCCGATCACGCCAACATCGTCATCGGCAAGGCCGGCCGTAAGCGTCACATGAACGTGCGCCCGACCGTCCGCGGTACCGTCATGAACCCTGTCGACCACCCGCACGGCGGTGGCGAGGGCAAGAACCACACCTCTGGTCGTCCCTCTGTTACCCCCTGGGGTAAGCCGACGAAGGGCCTTCGTACGCGCAAGAAGAAGAAGGTCTCGAACCAGCACATCATTCGTCGCCGTAAGAAGTAATTTCGGATACCGAGTTTTAGGAGAAAGCACTTATGAGCAGAAGTCTCAAAAAGGGCCCGTTCGTGGAGACTCGCCTTCTCTCGCGTATCACCGCGATGAACGAGGCTGGCAAGAAGGACGTCGTGAAGACCTGGTCCCGCGCGTCCACCATCTTCCCCGAGATGGTTGGTCACACCATCGCCGTCCACGACGGCCGCAAGCATGTGCCCGTGTATGTTACCGAGTCCATGGTTGGTCACAAGCTCGGCGAGTTCGCGCCGACTCGTACGTTCCGTGGCCACAAGGCCAAATAGGGGGTTAACCGTAAATGGCAACTAAGTCTATTGAAACTGAGGCCACCGAGGTTCGCGCCGTCGCTAAGTACGTGCGTGTTTCCCCCAGCAAGGCCCGCCTGGTGGTCGATCTGATCCGCCGCAAGCCTGTCGCTCAGGCCTTCGACATCCTCCACTTCTGCGACCGCGCCGTCGCCGTGGATGTCGAGAAGGTTCTCCGTTCCGCCGTTGCGAACGCCGAGAACAACAACGGTCTGCGTGCCGACAACCTGGTTGTCGCCGCTGCCTATGTTGACGAGGGTCCGACGCTTAAGCGCATCCGTCCCCGCGCCAAGGGTTCCGCTTCTCGCATTCTGAAGCGTACTTCCCACATCACCGTCGTCGTTGCTCCTCGAAAGGAGGCGTAAAGCTGTATGGGTCAGAAAGTCTACCCCACCGGCTTCCGTCTTGGCATCACCGAGAACTGGCGCTCCCGCTGGTTCGCAGAGAAGGATTACGCTAAGACCCTCGGTAACGATCTCGAGATCCGCAAGTACCTCGAGAAGCGTCTTTCCCGCGCAGCTGTCTCCCGCGTCGAGATCGAGCGCGCTGGCGACAAGGTGAAGGTCATCATCCTCACCGCTCGCCCCGGCGTTGTCATCGGTAAGAAGGGTGCCGAGATCGATACCCTCCGCACCGAGCTCGAGAAGGTCGCTGGCGTCTCCAAGGGCCAGCTCTCCGTCGACGTTGTCGAGATCAAGCGCCCCGAGCTCGACGCCAACCTCGTTGCTCAGTCTATCGCCGAGCAGCTCGAGGGCCGCGTTGCCTTCCGTCGCGCTATGCGCAAGGCCGTCCAGTCCGCCCGCAAGGCCGGCGCTAAGGGCATCCGTATCCAGTGCTCTGGTCGTCTCGGCGGCGCCGAGATGGGCCGTCGTGAGTGGTACCGTGAGGGTCGCGTGCCTCTGCACACCCTCCGTGCCAAGATCGACTACGGCACGGCTGTCGCCAGCACCACCATGGGCGCTTGCGGCGTGAAGGTCTGGATCTACCTGGGCGAGAAGCTCCCGGGCCAGCCTGTTCCCAACCCTGCACTCGAGGGCTCTTCCCGTCCTCGTCGTCGTAACTCCGAGAGGAGGGGTCAGTAGTGCTTGCCCCTAAGCGTATTCTTCACCGCAAGGTGCAGCGTGGCTCCATGAAGGGCCAGGCCAAGGGTAATACCGAGCTGCATTTTGGCGAGTTTGGTATCCAGGCTCTCGAGGCCCATTGGATCACCAACCGTCAGATCGAGGCCGCTCGTATTGCCATGACCCGCTACATGAAGCGTGGCGGTCGTGTCTACATCACGATCTTCCCCGATAAGCCCATCACCAAGAAGCCTGCCGAGACTCGCATGGGTTCTGGTAAGGGTAACCCCGAGGAGTGGGTGGCCGTCGTTAAGCCCGGCCGCATCATGTTCGAGGTCAAGGGCGTGCCCGAGGAGGTCGCTCGCGAGGCTCTGCGTCTTGCTCAGCACAAGCTCCCCATCAAGACCAAGATTGTTGTTGCCAAGAACGCTGAGCAGCGCATCGAGAAGGAAATGGCTGAGGAGGCCGCTCTCGAGGCCAAGTGGGCTGCTGAGGACGCCGCCGCCAAGGAGGAGAACTAATGAAGCCCGCAGAGATTCGTGAGCTCTCGGACGCTCAGCTCGTTGAGAAGCTGAAGGAAATGCGCGCCGAGCTCTTTAACCTTCGTTTCCAGATGGCCACCAGCCAGCTGGACAACACCGCTCGCGTCAACACCGTGAAGAAGGACATCGCTCGCGTCCTCACGGAGCAGCGCGCCCGCGAGATCGCAGCGGAGAAGTCCGCTGTCGCCGAGTAGGACCTAAGGAGAGAACATGACTGATTCGCGTAACACGCGTAAGGTCCGTACGGGTGTCGTTACCTCCGTCTCCGGTGCCAAGACCATCGTTGTCACCGTCACCGAGCGCAAGCGTCACGCCAAGTACGGCAAGATGATGACCAGCTCCAAGAAGCTGCACGCTCACGACGAGGAGTGCACGGCTGGCGTGGGCGATACCGTCCGCGTTATGGAGACCCGTCCTATGTCCAAGATGAAGCGTTGGCGCCTCATCGAGGTCGTCGAGCGCGCTAAATAAGCAGTCGCTCTTACGACTTGTACGTTTCCGAAGATGTGCGTATGCCTGGCTTGCATACCACAGGCCGTATAAAGGCTGCGCACCTCTCTTCGGTTCTTAGTTCGGAGGAACATCTACCATGATTCAGATGCAAACCATGCTGAACGTCGCCGACAACTCCGGCGCTCGCAAGATTCGCTGCATCAAGGTGCTTGGCGGTTCCAAGCGTCGTTATGCAGGCATCGGCGATGTGTTCATCGGTGCTGTCCAGGAGGCTACCCCTGGCGCCAACGTCAAGAAGAAGGACGTTGTCCGTTGCGTCGTCGTTCGCACCGTTAAGGAGATCCGCCGCAAGGATGGCTCCTACATTCGCTTTGATGAGAACGCTTGCGTTGTCATCAACAACGATGGTTCGCCCGTCGGCACCCGTATCTTCGGGCCCGTCGCTCGCGAGCTTCGTGACAAGAAGTACATGAAGATCGTCTCGCTCGCTCCCGAGACCCTGTAGTTAGGGGAGATATATGTATATCAAGAAGGGCGATAAGGTCCAGGTTCTCTCTGGTAAGGATCGCGGCAAGCAGGGCGTTATCCTGCGTGCTCTCCCTGCCGAGAACAAGGTCGTTGTCGAGGGCGTTTCGGTCGTCAAGAAGGCCGTCAAGCCCAACGCTGCCAACCAGCAGGGCGGCATCGTTTCGCAGGAGGCTCCCATCGACGCCTCCAACGTCAATCTCGTTTGCCCCGAGTGCGGTAAGGTTACCCGCGTCGGTCACGAGAAGGACGGCAAGAACAAGCTGCGCGTCTGCAAGAAGTGCGGCCACAAGTTCTAAGCTGCTCGCAACAGTTAAGTTGCTAGCAAAGGCCCGGATGCCACGGCACCCGGGCCTTTTTCTATCCCCACTCGATGGCTTCGGTTCTGCCGTCCCGTCATTCCGGTTGCATCCAGTTTTCGGTGCCGTCTCGAATCGAGTGCCGCCAGGTGACACCCTGTCGCGTTTCGTCGGCTTCGGGGACAAAAGTCGGGACAACTCCAAAAACTATTTTCGAACTCAGGGCTTTGAGTTTTTGTTTTTGTCCCAAAGGGCGCGGCGGGATGCCTTTGGAGGCTCGATAGCGCCGAAAACGCCCGTTTTGAAACTTAAATGCCTTTTCGCGTGCAAGCCGCCAGCTGCAATAGGAAGTGAATCAACGCAGGTGGCTTTCAAGCAGTTTGCAAAACTGCAGGTCGCAGGTCTTCATTGCCAGTAGGAGAAATGAGTAGTCTCAGGTGGCTTGCCCATGAGTTGACGAACGGGATTTGAGATTACGCTGACGTCCGGAAACGCTTCGAGCACGGCGTTACGTTTTTGGGGTTTGGGCGTAGCCCCTGCACCCGCGAGCGCGGGCCTTAAGCCCGCCGAGAGGGTGACGCGTCGAAAACGAAGGGGAAAGAGAGAAGGGGCCGTCCCTATCATTCAGGTTGCGACCGAAGAAGACAAGGAGACCCCCTGAGCCTGAATGATGCCCCACAGACCGCTTCCGACCGAGCTCAAGCCGAGCTTTTCCTGACGTCCGCCTTCGCGAAGATGATGGCTGGATTGGCTATGGATTGGCAACACTTATTTGGACGATTCCGGGAGGGACGGCCCCGCCTCCCTGAACTCGACCGGCGACATGTAGCCCAGCGTCGAGTGGATCCTGAAGTTGTTGTACCAGTGCACGTAATCCAAGAGCTTGGCTCGGAGCTCGCGCGTCCCTCCTCGGTCCTTCGGAGTGGCCGACGATCTCCCCGTTGCAGAGGTCGACGAGCAGGCAGACGTAGTTCCACGACGCCCCGACGCGCACGCAGGCCAAGTCGCTGCATATATGGGTGCACGGCGCCCTGCCGCCGAAGCCGCGCGCGACGACGTTCGACACGTCGGCCTCGTTGACCGCCCCGGGGTGCACCTTGAACCTCTTCCTGCCGTATGCGCCAGCCAGGCCGTTCTCCCTCATGATGCGGCAGACGCGGCGCCGGCTGACGGTAACGCCCGACCTCCCGGGCGACGCCTTGATCTTGCGCGATCCGTTCCGGCCCTTGCTGGCGGCGTGCGCCGCCTCGGCCGCCGTCGCCCCCGACATTAAGGTCCTCAAGGGCCGCGTCGTCTCCGGCGACCAGTTCGTCTCGCCCGCGGAACAGAAGGAGCGAATCCTCGCGACCTTCGGCGACCTGTGCTGCGAGATGGAGGGCTGCACCATCGCGCAGGCCGCTTATCTCAACGGCGTGCCCCTCGTCGTCGTGCGCGCCATCAGCGACAAGCCCTGCGCCGAGGGCCGGGTCGTCGACTACAACACCTTCGAGAAGAAGGCCGCCTGCGACTGCGCCCGCATCGCCGCGCGCATGGTTAAGCTTTAGGCCCTGCGCGCCGGGGCCCTTCTTTATGTTGGGACCCCGGCGCGCCGGGCCCTTTCCAAAGCGAAGTGTCGAGCCGAAGTGTTGAGCGTCGGCCCTGAATGTTCAATGGCCGTTGTTTTCTGCCCCTCAAGTGGTGGACTTTTCCTCGGAGCTGTTGATTCCCCCACGCGCCCCCTTCCGTTCTCTGTTCTCCCCTTATACTCCTTGTACGAGGAGGTAAGAAGTCATGGACAAGACCACACAGGACAGCTTGGCAAAGAAACCCGTCGACATGAGGGACAGGATTCTCGAGCATCTCGAGGCCCTCACCTCTGCCGTCTCGCTCGACGACCTTGCCCGTCTGTCCACCTCCGACATCGCCGAGACGCTCATCATCTCCAGGAGCCTGGCGAGCCAGTACCTCAACGACCTTGTTCGCGCCGGTCTTGTGGTTAAGGTGGCGGGCAGGCCTGTACGTTATTTTCATCGCCGCGCGTTCCAGAAGCGTTTTCAGGCAAAGCTCTCTGCAAGCGAGTACGCCTCGCTCGCCGACCTCATCCAGGCGACGGGAATCGCCGATCACCGCGACTTCGCGCGTGCCGTGGGCTTCGACATGAGCCTCAGCTCCGTTGTCGAGCAGTGCAAGGCTGCGGTTCAGTACCCTCCGTTTGGCCTGCCCATCCTCTTGAGCGGCGGCGTGGGTGTCGGTAAGTCTTTCCTTTCTCGCCTTGTGTACGAGTACGGCAAGAACCAGGGCTTGCTGTCCCGCGACTCCTCCTATGTGCGCATCGACTGCGCCGGGGTCCCGGACGCCGCCTCGTTCAACGGGCTTCTTGACGAGTCGATCGCGAAAGCGCGCGGGGGTGTGGTCTTTGTCAACGGCATCGAGGCACTCTCTCCCTCTGCGATGGAGCACTGCCTTGCGACGGCCCTCGGGCTCGATGCCTCCCAGGATGCGCCGCGCGCTCGCCTCGTTCTTTCGACGACGCTTTCCGCCGATGACCTGAAGGTTTCCTCGGCCTACAGCAAAATGCCCATCTGTGCCCGCGTCCCCTCACTCAAGGAGCGGACCCCCGAGGAGCGCGAGGATCTCATCTTGAGCTTCCTGCGCAGCGAGGGGTGCCGAATCGGTTCTGATGTGAAGATCAGCCGCGGCGCATACCGTTGCCTCGTGAACGCGGACTTTTCCGATAACATCGCCGGCTTGCGCGCCTGCGTGACGAACTGCTGCGCCAAAGCGTTCCTCAATCGCGAGGGCGACTACGTCGTCGTTCGCCCGTATCTTCTTCCCAGCGGGCTCCTCTCCTCCGCGCAGATCGATCAACAGCCCGACGATGGCGTTCTGATCGACGCGTCTCTGGATGCCGCCGAGAGCACAGGGCCGGTCGAGCAGGCGCTCGATGCCCTGTGCTCCCTCGATGAGCGATTCTGCGCCGGGGAGCTCTCTGTCTCCGAGCTTGTCTCGCAAGCTGTCTCCGCTGTGCGCGGCGTTGAGGATCACTTGATCTTCGACCACGGCGTCGCCTCCTCGAGGTCGCGCGCCTTCGAGCGCGTCGTGGGCGCGGTCCTTGCCGACGCAGGCTCTTCTTATGGCATCGAGCTTTCGAGGAAGGTCGCTTTTCTACTGGCCCAGGAGATTTGCCTGCAGTTGTGGCCGGGTATCGGCCTGGCTAAGCGAAAGTCTGCCTGTGCGGAGCAAATCTCCCATCTCCTCGGTGCCGTGACCTCCGAATTGCCGTTTGCCTCGAGTGTCTCCGATCAGGTCGCCGCAGACGTGGAAGGGGCGCTGGGAATCTCGCTCGATCACTTCACGAAGACGCTTCTGACGCTGTGCGTCGCATCGGAGTCTCGCGATGCGAAGGCCCTTCGGACGCTCTGCGTCATCTTGTCCCACGGCTACTCAACGGCGACGAGCATCGCCGACGCGGCGAACCGTATGCTCGGCATGCATGTGTACGAGGCTGTCGACATGCCCTACGACCAGCAGCTGAAGGACATCGTCGGTCCGCTCCAGCGCCTCGTCGACCGCCATTCCTACTGCACCGGGGTCGTGTTCCTCGTCGACATGGGCTCCTTGGAGGAGGCCTATAAGGCCCTCGAGAACGTTACCGACTCCACTATCGGCGTGGTGAACAACGTCTCTACCGGTCTTGCGCTCGAGATCGGGGTCGGGCTGCTCGGCGGCAAGTCCATCGCCGAGGTTCTTGGCGATGCGACCGCCGCGTGCGTGACGCACTGCAAGGTGATCGAGCGCGTCAACCGTGAGGACGCCATCGTCTTCTGCTCCGAGTCCGGGGTCGACGCCGCGGAGAGGATACGCCAGCTCGTCTCGCAGAGCCTCCCGCGCACCATAGGCGCGCGCCTGCTCACGAGGCCCTTCAAGCAGCTCGTCGCGAACGGGTCGAACGACGCCGTTTTCTCCGAGCACCGCGTCTGCGCCGTCATCGGCACGGGAGACCCCGGGGTCGCCTCCGTCCCCTTCGTCGCCCTCGAGGACATCATGTCGACGGCGTCCGCCTCTAAGGTTGATGCCGTGTTCGGCAGGTGGCTTGACGCTTCCGAGCTCTCTTCTTTCCACGAGAAGCTGCTCTCGAACATGACGCTGCAGAACGTCATCCGCTCCATCACCATCCTCGACCCGGAGCGGCTATTCCATGAGATCGAGAGCGCCGTGCACGAGCTTCAGCGCAGGACAGGCGAGAAGATCGGCAGCAACGCCATCATTGGGCTCTACGTTCACCTCTGCTGTCTCGTCGAGCGCCTTGTTACCAGAAACCCCATTGAGACCTACGTTGGCCAGGACCGCTTCGAGGAGGAACGCGCCGATTTCATCGAGTCCTTCAGGCAGAGCTTCTCGAGCATCTCGACGCGCTATCGCGTAGAGGTTCCCGTAAGCGAGATCGCATATGTCTTCGACTACATAAGCGTGAGCGCCGCCCCGGCGCGAGAAGAGCGCCTCGGCTCCTCGGACCTCCTGCTCGACGAGTGACCTTCCCCGCGCCGCCGCAAGCTGACCGCGCGTCCTCAATAATCCGATAACCCCTTGCCCGGCGCGAATCCGGATAGCGCCGAGGCAGTACCGAACGTAAAACTTCATTTGATAGGAGCAAACAATGAGTGTTGTTATGGCACGAATCGACAATCGCCTGCTTCACGGCATCATCGTGACGCAGTGGGCCCCGGTGTCGGGCGCGACCCGAGTCATGGTCATCGACGACAAGGTCGCCGGCGACGAGGTCCTGAAGTCCACCATGAGGATGGCGCGCCCCGCGGGCATGGCCGTTTCGATCATCTCCGAGCAGACCGCGCTCAAGAACTTCGCCGCGGGCAAGTACGACCGCGAGAAGGTCTTCGTCATCGCCAAGGAGCCCGAGACGATGCTTCGCCTGGTCGAGTCGGGCGTCGAGCTCCCGTCGCTGGTCGTCGGCGGCTCGCTCGTCAAGGAGGACGGCATCCAGCTCACCCAGCGCGCCTACGCCTCCGCCGAGAACGTCCAGAGCTACAAGGCGCTCATCGCCCGTGGCGTCAAGGTGACGGCCCAGTTCGTGCCCGCCGACAAGCCCGTCTCCGTCGCAGACCTCATCTAAGGGGGAAATATGGTCAACTTCACTATCCTGCAGGTCGTCCTTTTGACCCTGCTGGCCTTCATCAAGCACGTGGACTACTACGGCATCCCGATGATCTTCGTCAATTACGCCGTTTTCTGGGGCCTCATCACCGGAGTCGTCATGGGCGACTGGAAGACCGGCCTTGTCATCGGCGGCACCATTCAGCTCATGCAGCTCGGCGTCGCGGGCTTCGGCGGCTCCTCCATTCCCGACTACGGCACGATGGCCATCATCGCCACCGCCTACGGCGTGACCCTGGGCTCCGACACGGGCCTCGCCATCGGCCTGCCGGTCGGCATGCTCGGCATCCAGCTCGACGTCGTCGCCAAGATCCTCAACGGCTTTGTCGTCGAGAAGTCCCAGAAGTTCTGCAACGAGGGTAAGTTCAATCAGATGAACGCCATCCTGTGGGTCTGCCCCGCGCTCTTCGGCCTGTGCGCCGCCCTGCCCGTCTTTGTCTCCGTGACGCTCGGCCAGCCCGCCGTCAACTGGCTCCTCGAGGTCATGCCCCAGTGGTTCCTCTCCGGCCTCACCCTCGCCGGCAAGATGCTCCCGGCCGTCGGTATCGCCATGCTGCTCCGCTACATGCCAACCGCCAAGTACTTCCAGTACCTGCTCGCCGGCTTCTTCCTCTCGGCCTTCCTGAACGTGCCCATCATCGGCGCCGCCATCGTCGGCGTTGCCCTCGCGATTGCGTTCTACCAGCGTGCCGAGAGGGACACCGAGCTCGCCGCCCACGCTTCCGCAGACGCCTTCATCGGAGAGGATGAGTAACCATGGAAAACGAGAACATCACCGCCATCGCCGAGGGCAAGCCCTCCGGCTACAAGGTCACCAAGAAGGACCTGCGCAACGCGAACTGGCGCTGGCTCATGAGCGTGTGCACCTTCAACTACCAGACCCAGCAGGGCGCCTCAGTCGCCTACGCCCTCTCGCCGGTCCTGAGGAAGATCTACACGAACGACGAGGACTATAAGCAAGCGCTCAACAACCACTTCCGCTACTACAACACCCAGCCTTGGCTCGCCGCCATCATCCTTGGCGCCTGCGTGGCCATGGAGGAGCGCGACGGCCTAGCGGCGGCGGACGCCGTCCAAGACCTGAAGATCGGCACCATGGGACCGCTCGCCGGCGTCGGCGACTCCCTGCTCATGACCATGATCCCGACCATCATGGGCTCCATCGCCGCCTACATGGCCATCGAGGGCAACCCCGTGGGAGCCGGCATCTGGTTCGCGCTCATCCTGGCCATCTTCTGGGTCCGCATGCACGCCCTCGAGTTCGGCTACAAGCAGGGCGTGAAGCTCGTCACCGACTTCAGCGAGAAGCTTCCCAACCTCACTGCCGCCGCCTCCGTGCTCGGCCTCACCGTGGTCGGCTGCCTCATCGCCTCGGTCATCGGCGTCACCTGCCCGATTAGCTTCAGCTTCGGCGACGTCGCGATGGAGATTCAGCCGCTGCTCGACAAGATCCTGCCTGCCATGATCCCCGCCGCCATCACGGGAAGCGCGTATTACCTTCTTACCAAGAAGAACGCGAGCATGACGGCCCTCATCCTCGTGGTGATCGTCCTCGCGATGGTCGCCTCCGCCGCCGGCATTCTCGCCTAGCTTCGACTCAAGAGATTGGTGAATCAATGAGAAAGATAGTTGTGGCGAGCCATTCCCTTCTCGCCCAGGGCTTCAAGGACACCCTCGAGTTCCTTACGGGTAAGGGCGACGCCGTCAACGCCGTGTGCGCCTACGTGAACGACAACGGCGAGGGGCTCGACGCGGCGGTCGAGGCGGCTCTTTCGGGCACTGACGAGGTCGTCGTCCTCACCGACGCGTACGGCGGCAGCGTGAACCAGCGCTTTTCCCGCTTCGCCTCCGACCGGATCCACGTGATCGCGGGTGTCAACCTCCCGCTCGCCATGACGGTCGCGCTCGCGCGCCCCGACGAGAAACTCGACTTCGACGCCCTCGTCAACGAGGCGCGCCAGCAGATCATCTACGTGAACGGTGCCAGTTCCGCCGAGTGCGACGACGACGAATAGAGGAGGTCGACGATGAGAGAGTTCCTTAAGGACGTGTGGATGCACGGCGGTGAGGAAAGCCGCGCCATCACCCCCGAGAACATCACGGGCGAGAAGGGCCGCGCCGCCATGTCGGCCAGCCACCTCGGCGTCGGCCGCAAGGGCTCGTGCTGCGTGCCCCTTGAGTCCGGCGAGACCATCACGCTCGCGGACATCGAGGGCCCCGGCATCATCCGCCACATCTGGATGACCGTCCCCGACAAGACCGCCGCCGGCAGCTTCGTCATGCGTGACCTCGTGCTGCGCTTCTACTGGGACGACGAGGAGACCCCCTCGGTCGAGTGCCCTGTCGGCGACTTCTTCTGCAACGGCTTCGGTGAGCGCGCCATCGTCAACTCGATGCCCATCTGCGTGAACCCGACGGGCGGCATGAACTGCTACTTCGAGATGCCCTTTAGGAAGCACGCCAAGGTCACGCTTACGAGCGAGCACCCCGGGTTCATTAAGTACATCTTCTACACGTTCAACTACGCGCTCACCGACGTGCCGGACGACGCCATGTACTTCCACGCCCGCTTTAACCGCGAGCGCAGCACCCGCAGGGGCGTCGACTACACCGTGCTCGACGGCGTGCGCGGCAAGGGCTACTACGTCGGCACCTACATGGCCCTGTGCGCCCTGGAGCGCTATTGGTGGGGCGAGGGCGAGATGAAGTTCTTCCTCGACGGCGACGAGGAGTTCCCCACGGTCACCTCGACGGGAGCCGAGGACTACTTCGGCGGTGCCTGGGCCTTCCTCGACAGGCCGCCCCACGCGCTGCCCGAGGCGCAGTGCTTCAACACGCTGTTCGCCGGCTACCCGTACCGCTCGACGCGCGACGCCACGCGCGACCGCTTCAGCGCGGGCAAGCCGAACCCGAATCCGATGCTCGCGACTAACGACGACGCGCTGCCCAGGCACGGCCTCTACAGGTGGCACCTTCCCGACCCGATCTCGTTCAAGGAGGACCTGCGCGTGACGTTCCAGGACCTCGGCAACGACGACATCAAGCTCTACGAGCGCGAGGACGACATTTCCACCGTCGCCTACTGGTACCAAAGCGAGCCGCACGCTGTGCTCGCCCCGTTTGCCGCAAGGCAGGACCGCGTGCCCAGGTAGGGTCGCCTCGAAACAAGCCAACGTTATGGGCGCCCGCGGTTGACCATGACTGCGGGCGTCCCTTTGTAAGGAGGATCACATGAGCGAAAAGCAAATGAGGCTCGGCGCCCTCGAAGCCGGCGGGACCAAGATGGTCTGTGCCGTGGTGTCCGGCGACGGCGAGGTCCTCGACCGTATGGAGACCCCGACGCTTACGCCCGCCGAGACCGTCCCGCAGATGATCGAGTGGTTCACCGCCCGCGATGTGGACGCGTTGGGCATCGGCGCCTTCGGCCCGACCTGCGTCGACCCCAACGACGAGCGCTACGGCTCCATCCTCCAGACGCCCAAGCTCGCGTGGCGAGGCCATGGTCTTCGCGCCGCGTTCGCCGACGCCCTCGGGATTCCGGTGGCCTACGACACGGACGTGAACGTTGCCTGCCTCGGCGAAGTGGTCTTCGGCTGCTGCAAGGGGCTCGAGGACGCCGTCTACGTGACCATCGGCACCGGCGTGGGCGCGGGCGTCATGTGCGCGGGCAGACTCCTTCACGGCATGCTGCACCCCGAGGCCGGTCACATGCTGGTAAGGACCCGTCCCACCGAGGAGGGACGCTGCGTCTGCCCGAGCCACGCGAGCTGTCTCGAGGGGCTCGCCTCCGGCCCCGCCATCGCCGCGCGCTGGGGAAAGCCCGCGGCCGAGCTCGCGGACAACGATGAGGTGTGGGCGCTCGAGGGGGATTATCTGGGGCAGATGTGCGCGAACCTCGTGCTCATGTACTCGCCTCGCCGCATCGTCCTCGGCGGCGGCGTGATGCACCAGGAGCAGCTCTACGGCATCGTCCGCAAGAAGACCCTCGAATATCTGGGTGGCTACATCCAGACCGCCGAGCTTAAGGACATGGAGAGCTACATCTGCGCCCCGGGCTGCGGCGGCGACCAAGGAATCCTCGGCGCGGCCGAGCTGGCAAGAAGGGCGCTCGCGTAACTTGCGCTCTCTCCGCCATACAACGCGTTAAGAAAAGACGAGCGCTTCTTGCCAATTGAGCGGCAAGAAGTGCTCGTCTTTTGCATTTGTTTTGGCTCTGTTAGACCAAATTTGACACGATCGGCTGTTCGTCGAACCGGAAAATAA
>CAJKCG010000019.1:0-39793 GCA_905198355.1 uncultured Collinsella sp.
GGTACCGCCTCGCGGTGACATCGTTTTTATGTCAACCTTGGTCTAACAGAGCCTAAAAAATTGTCGGCGCCGCTGAATTGTCTCAATCTGTAACAGGTAGGACCGAAAAGTTCGGTTAGATGTTACGGATTGAGACAAACGTGCGGCGCGGGCCGCTCAAAAGCAAAAAAGGCAGATACGACCAAGGATGCGGGGCATCTACCGGGAAGGTCGTATCCGCCACACGGAAAGAGGCGCATGGACGCAGCGCCCATGCAATCGGGATTGGTAAGGTGCTCAATCGCGCGCGATAGTCGCGGCGGCCGGTGGAGCAGGCTTGCAAGCAGGGGCAAGTGACACGCTCAACACGATTCTAAAAACAAAAAGGCCAGGATGCAGTTCATCCGGTGGTGTGTTCATCGCCTTCGTTGCCAGATTGTTCTGCACGCTGGCGCGTTGCGACGAGTTATGAGCCCATATCATGCTGAGAAGGCAAAGCCCAAGAACAAAAGTATCCCCGTCGGACCTAAGTTCCGACGGGGGCTACGGTGCGCTATCGCGCTGAATGGGTGTGATTACAATTGAGTGGCACAGGTACCCTCAACCATAGCGGGAACAGCGGCAACGCCCTGCTCGACCATGCAGTTTACATCGATATCGGTGTAGAACGCGATGTGGTTGGTGAGCAGCACGTTGGGGAACTGGCGTAGGTAAGCCATCTTGCGGTTGGCAAGAATGTCGTGCATACGGTTCTCATGGTAGATGCCCACTTCGTCCTCGAAGACGTCCATAGCAAGCGCACCGATCTTTTCGGACTCAATCGCCTCGATGACGGCATCGGTGTCGATGAGCTCACCGCGCGAGACGTTGACGATGGTCACATCTTCGCGCATCTTGGCGATGGCATCGGCATTGATGATGCCGCGGGTGGAGTCCATGAGGGGCACGTGCAGGGTGATGACGTCGGAGTTGGCAACGAGCGTATCCATGTCAACGTACTCGAGGCTGCCGCGGTTTGCCAGCTCGGCATTGGGGTAGGGATCGTAGGCCAAGATCTTGCAGCCAAAGCCGGAGAGGTTGTCGATGACGGTGCGACCAATGCGGCCGGTGCCAACCACGCCCACGGTCAGCGTGCGCAGTTCGCGGCCCAGCAGCCCGTCCAGGGAGTAGTCATTCACCTGCTGGCGCCAAATGGCGGCCTTGCAGCGGCGCAAGGCCATCAGGATGAGCATAACGGCGAACTCGGCAACGCCGTAGGGCGGATAGGCGGTGTTGCACACCTTGATGCCCAGCTCCTGGGCGCGCTTGACGTCCACGTGGTTGAAGCCGACGCAGCGGATAGCGATGTAACGAACGCCCAGCTCGTGCGCGCGCTCCACCAAAGCGGCGGACATCACGGATTTGTTGTTGATGATGATTCCCTCGCAGCCTGCAACGGAGTCAATGTTAGCTTCGGAGAGGATTTGAGTGTCAAAGGAGATGGAGTAGCCTGCTGGAAGATTGGCGGCAGCGCGCATGTAGGCGGCGACCTCGTCGTCGCGCAATTCGAACAGTCTGATGTTCATAGCGTTCCTTTTCTATGTCGGCGTATGATACGTCGCGGCCGGTGCCCGTGTGGCCCGTCCGCCGCGCTCGGGGATACCGTTCCCGTGGCGCATTCATTGTCGTTACGATAATAGGCGGGTTTTTCGTGCTGCAACATCGCACAACCAGCACTTCCACGATTGCTATTTCACCTACGCGGTGAAAGATTTGAATGCGCGTGAAATTGGCAGGTCCTATGACGGAAGGTATAGTTATCTGAGACGATGATAGGAGGGTGCCGTGAGTTCCGATCGAAGCAGGGAAATTGTTCGTATTCTCGAAAGCGGGGCGTCCTGGACCACGGCGTCTCAGATCGCTTCGCAGGTTGGATGCTCTTCCCGTACTGTCAAAAGCGACATCACCGCGCTGAATCGCACCCATGAGGGCATGATTGTTGCCAACTCGAAGGGCTATCGTATCGAGGATGCCACAGCAGCGGCGCAGCTGCTGTCGCAGCAGGCGAACGAGGTGCCGCAGACGGCCGAGGCGCGCAAGCGTTATATTCTGTTTGAACTGCTGATGCGCCACCGCAAGGTGCGCGCGGCTGATTTGGCGGAAAGCCTCTATATCTCGCTTGCGACGCTCGATAATGAGCTGGTTGCCATCAAACGAGAGTTGTCCGGGTACGGCCTGGTGCTGCGTTCGCGCGCGGGCTCGCTGTATATCGAGGGCAGTGCATCGGGTGAGAAGAAGATGGTCAACCAGCTGATCTTTGACGAGACGAAGGACTATTTCAGCCAAATCGACCTTATCAATCGCTATTTCCCCAAGCTCGACCTCGCGCAGTTGCAGGAGCGCATCGACGCATGCCTGAAGCGCCGCGGGTTCTACATCAACGGCTATGCGCTCTCGAGCCTCATCATACATATTGCCATCTTCGTGGAGCGCACAAGCAATGGGTTCGAGTCGGTACCGACGACGGTCAAGGCGGCTCAGCCCGCCGGTAACGAGGCGCGCGAGGGTCTTGACGAGGTGGCGGGTGAGGTTTGCGCGGCTATCGAGGACCTTTTCTCTGTGCTCGTGTCCGATGCCGATCGCGATGCCGTCCGCTTGATGCTGGGTGCAAACTTGATTCATGCGAATCGTTTTGAACCAAGTGACCCGGAGCACCGGCATGCGCGCGAGCTGTTGGGTGCGATTGTGGAGCGCGTGCACGATCAATTCGGGCTTAATTTGAGCGATGGCGAGTTTGAGCTTCGTTTCTCTCTGCATCTGGCCAATATGCTATCCCGCGTGCGCTGCGGGATGCTGTTGCGTAACCCGCAGCTCGAGGCCATCAAGAGCAGTCAACCGTTTATTTACGATGTTGCGGTGTTTGTCGCCGATGTCATCGCTGCGGAGACCGGCGTTTCTGTCAACGAAGACGAAATCGCCTACATCGCGCTCCACGTGGGGTGCTTGGTGGAGGGGCAGCGCGCCAATGCCGATAAACTGCATGCGCTGGTGGTGTGCACACGTCACAACGCCTACGAGACTCATATCGACAGTTTCCTCGATGCCCTTGATGCTTGTGTGGTGGTTGAGGGTATCGTGCCTGCCATCGACGCGGCGGGTGACATCTCGCGCGTTGACCTCGTGATTTCAACCGTGCCGCTGTCGGGGTATTGCCCGGTACCGGTGGTTAATGTCTCTCCGTTCTTTAGCAAGCAAGATATTTCGCTGATGCGTGAGCGTGTCGAAGCGCTGCTTAAGGCGCGCCTGCGGACAAACCTTGAGTGCAGCATGCGCACCTTCTTCACCGAGGATTTCTTTGCGATCGAGCCCGAGGTTGACGATTGGCGCGATGCGATTTGCAAGATGAGTGCGCCGCTGATCGAGGGTGGCTACGCGTTTGAGAATTTTACTGAGCGCCTACTGGAGCGTGAGGACATCAGCTCCAGTGCATACTGTGACATCGCGATGCCACACCCGCTCGATATGGACGCCAAGCGCACTGCCGTCTCGGTCGCTCTGTTCCCGCGCGGCCTTGCGTGGAACAACGCGACGGTGCATGCGGTGATCATGCTGTCGATTACCCGTGATGACCGGGCGTTTTTTGGCGAGCTGTTCAATTACATCTCGGGTGTGCTACTCAAGCCCGGTGCTGTGCGCGCCATCTCCCATGCAAAAAGCTACCAGGAGTTCTTGGACGCCCTGTTGCGTTGTGCGTAGGGTTTGCGTACAAGCGGGGGTGGCTACGTCAAAAAGGCCCTCCGTCGGGTGGTCGCCTTCTCGCTTGTCGCTTCGCGACATTTCAACTCATAAATAACAACGCCCGCTCGAGCACATACTCGGGCGGGCGTTGCATGAAAGGAGGGCCTTTGATACGCGGGCGAGGTCTACTTGATGAGCTGGTGGGTAGCCATGCGATCCATGGCCTCGATGACCAGCTTGCGAGGCATGCCCAGGTTCAAGCGCACGAAGTCGGCGCCGTTCGCGACATAGAAGGTGCCATCGCCCACGATGACGCCCGCCTTCGCTGCCATGTGGTTGCAGATTTCGGTTGCCGTGGCGCCCGTGCCAGCGATGTTCACCCACGGTAGGTAGGATGCATCCATACGCATGAGCTCCCAACCCTTCATCTTCTCCTCGATGAAGGCGGCGGTCTGTGCATAAGACTCGCGCAGATAGTCGGTGATCTGGTCCAGCCACTCCTCGGACTCATCGTAAGCGGCGATGATGGCGGCGCAGCCAAACGTGTTGGGAGAGGTAATAGAGTTCATCTCCAGGCGATGGCGGAAGATAGTGCGGATGCGCTCGCTGGGGATCATAGAGTAGGAAGTCTTGAGGCCGCCCAGATTAAAGCCCTTGTTGGGCGAGGTGAGTACGATAAGGTTGTCCAGATAACGCTCGGGCAGCTGCAGGGCCGAGATGAACGAGCCGGCCATGATGTGCTCGCAGTGAACCTCATCGACCACCAGTAAGCAGTTGTACTTGTGGCAGATCTCGGCGACGCGGGTGATTTCATCGAGCGTCCAGATGCGACCACCGGGGTTGTGCGGCGAGCAGAACAGGTGCACGCGTGGACGGAAACGATCCATCTGTTCCTCGAGCAGGTCGAAGTCGATGCGATAGGTGCGATCGCGATAGATGAGCGGGTTTTCGATTACGCGGAACCCGTTGTTGTGCGCCGCGTAGCCAAAGGGGTCGTAGACCGGCGTGTTGAGGATGACGCAGTCGTTGGGCTGGCAGAATGCCTGATACAGGTAGTGGATGGTCGGGACGGTTCCATAGGCGAGTGTGATCCACTCGCGCTTGACCTCGTTGTTATGGCGGCGGCGCTGCCAGTTGATGACGGCGTTGTAAAAGCCGTCGTGCGCATAGCCATAGCCGTATGCTCCGTTTTGGGCTACCTCGGCCAGACGCGTGCAGATTGCGGGGGCGGCGGCAAAGTCCATGTCGGCGATCCACATGGGAATGTAGTCATCCCCAGCCTTAGGGAATTTCTGCTTGATGATGGCGGGGTCCCACTTGCGAGCGTGATCGAGCGAGCGGTCAGCCATGGAATCGAAGTCGTAAACCGGCATAAGGTATCCTCCTCGGCGATATAGGCGCGACCCGCGGATGTGGGTCGCACACCGCCGGCGTGGTTCGCATCAGCGGCGTATGTTGCAGATAAGTATGACAAAGATGCATATGGAGCCCCATCCCCAGTAATTGCACGGCCGTGGTGAAAGGGGAGGGGCTTTCACCGTTTCACCGCTACGGTGAAAGCCCGGATACATCATTTGCGGCGCGCTGTCGATACACTCGCATACAGACGCCGCCACTACGGGCGCCGCCATACGACCACAAGGGGGGTTACCTATGAACAAGGAGCTTATGTTCGCCTTGAGCAACGCCGACGCTGTCGCTTGCCGCGAGGGCGAGGTCCGCTCCATCATGCATGCCGAGCTTGACGATATCGCCGACGCCGTCGAGTACGACAAACTCGGTTCGATCATGTTTAAGAGCGCGGGTACCGAGGAGAATCCGGTCCGCATTCTGTTCACCGGCCACATGGACGAGGCCGGCTTTATGGTTCGCTATATTTCCGATATCGGCATGGTTCATGTGATCGGCGTGGGCGGCCCGCGTAAGAACAGCGTCGAGAGCCAGATTGTGCGCATCAAGACGCGTAGCGGCGAGAAAGTTCGCGGCGTGTTGTTTGCCAAGCGCGATACCGACGGCACTCCGACCGATATGTACATCGACTTTGGCTGCGAGACGGCTGAAGAAGTCCGTGAGCTGGGCATTGAGATTGGCGACTGGGGAACCTTTGCGGCCGAGTGCGAGCTCAAGCCCGTGAGTGACATTCTGCTGGGCAAGGCGTTCGACGACCGCGCCGGTGTGTATGTGGTGACCGAGGCCATGAAGCGCCTGGCCAACACCCCGCACGCAGCCGAGCTGTGGTTCGCCGGTTCCTCTTCCGAGGAGGTTGGCTGCCGTGGTGCTCAGACGGCTGCGGCGCACCTGGATGCCGATATCGTCATCCCAGTGGACATCGCTAATCCGCCCGAGTTCGATCGCGGTTGGAATAACAGCCGCAAGAACGGCCACGGTCCCATGATCGTGCACTACGACCGCATGCATGTCCCCAACGAGAAGCTGCTGCACTTCATCGTGGACACCGCCGAGAAGAACAACATCCCCTTCCAGCGTGACCTGTTCAAGGGCGGCGGCACCGATGCCGGCACCGCTCATCTAGTGGGAGACGGCAAGCTGGCAACGGTGATCGGCGTGCCGTTGCGCTACTGCCACGGTTCGTGGTCTGTCATGCGTGGTGCCGATTTGGACGCGGCAGTCGATCTGGTATGCGCGCTGGCAACCTCGATCGATCGCGTCACCTATGAGGAGCTTAAGAGCTTTGAGTAGCGCTTCGGCAGTCAACGGTTTCAATCGGGCGCGCCGTCAAAGCGGTGACGTGCCCGCCGAGCAGAAAGGGATTATCCCGGTGGAAAACAACGAACAGCAAATCATGACCATCATCGGCTCTGCCGGCGCCAGCAAGGGCAAGGCGTTCGCCGCGCTCGCTTGCGTGCGTGAGCGCGACTACGAGGGCGCCCGTGCGCTGCTTGCCGAAGCCAAGGAGGCCGATCTGGCCGCCCATGCCGCCCAGACCGAGGTGATTACCCAGGCCCTGTCCGGCGCGGAGAACGCCGCCGCTGCGAGCCTGCTTATGGTCCATGCCCAGGATCACTACATGACCTCTCAGCTCGCCCGTGACCTCATCGAGGAGATCGTCAAGATCTTCGAGGAGCGTGACGCCGAGGCCAAGCAGGCGTAAGAAACACGTCTGCGAAGGAGCGATGCGCGCTACGAGCGCTGCGGTCCGTTCCTTCTCCAACAGTATTCAATTGCCGTTAGAAAGGGATAAACAATGGCAAAGATGAACATCGTTTTGTGCTGTGCCGGTGGTTTCTCCACCACCATGCTGATGGATCGCATCAAGCAGACGATCCACAACAGCCAGAAGCTCAACGACGATGACTTTGAGCTCAAGGCCATCGCTGCCGACCTGCTGGACCAGGAGGTCGACCACATGGACGCGTTGATTATGGGTCCTCAGATCGCCCATAAGCTCGAGTCCATCAAGCCCCTGATTGAGCCTCGTCACATCCCATACGTGATCGTCGATCAGGAGACCTACGGCAAGATGGACGGTGCTACCGTGTTTAAGCAGCTGCTCATCGCCAAGAAGAAGGCTGACATGGCCCGCGAGGCCGCCGAGGCAAACCAGTAAGCCCCTGTTTGATATTTCCTGAAGTGGAGGATGCGACGTATGTCGGAAGCTGTAGAGAAAAAGCAGAGTGCCTTTGATAAATTCGAAAACCTGCTGAACACCTATCTTGGCCCTGTTGCCGAGAAGATGGACAAGCAACGTCACCTGTCCGCAGTTAAGAAGGCCATGATCGCCATGACCCCGCTGCTACTGATTGGTTCGTTCTGCCTGATCCCGGCCGCCATTCCCAACATGATTGGCGAGACCAACCCCATCTCCGTTTGGATTCTGAACAACACCCAGTACTTCGATTTGGCCTATAACGTTTCCATGGGCCTGATGTCGGTCTTCGTTTCCGTCGTTACCGCCTACCACCTGGCCAAGTCCTATGAGCTGGACGCTCCCGGCTCCATGTCCATGGCCCTCGTTGCCTTCCTGTTGCTCGGCATGGAAATGGACGAGGCCGGCGGCATCGCGCTGCGTGGCATGGGTTCCAAGGGTCTGTTTGTTGCCATGGTCGCTTCGCTACTCGCGGTCGAGGTGTACCGTTGGTGCAAGAAGCGTCACTTCACCATCAAGATGCCTGATACCGTGCCCGACTTCATCTCGAGCTCCTTCGAGATCATCCCGGTCACCGCTATCGTCATCGGCCTGTTCTTGGGTATCCGTGTTCTGTGTCAGGGCGTTTTCGGCATCATGCCCAACGAGATCTTCTCGATCATCCTGGCCCCGCTCGTCGGTTCGATGGACAGCCCGCTCGCGGTTACCTTCTACCACATCCTGCGCTGCTTCATCTTCTTCTTCGGCATTCACCCCTCCGTTCTGTCGCCGATTGTTCAGCCGATTTCCACGCAGTTCCTGGCTGAGAACATCGCTGCGGTTCAGGCCGGTGGTGTCGCTACCCACATCTTCACCCCTGGCCCCATGTCCGCATTTGGCGGTTTCACCGGCCTGGGTGTGACCATGGGCGTTGTTATCTGGTTCATGTTCTCCAAGTCCAAGGTCCAGCGCGAGATCGGCCGCATCGCTTTCATCCCGTCGCTGTTCGGCGTAAACGAGCCGATTCTGTTCGGTGCTCCGATTGTTCTGAATCCGATTTTCTTTATCCCGTTCGTTATCTTCGGCGGCATCCTGTCCTCCATCCCGTTCTGGTTCATGAGCTGGGGCTGGGTACCCTGCTCTACCTTCACGCCTCCTTACGTCGGTGTGTTCCTGGAAGGCTTCCTGACCAACATGTCTTGGACCTCGATTGCGGCCAACGTGGTTCAGCTGGTCCTCGCACTGATCGTGTACTACCCCTTCTGCAAGGTTGCCGAGAAGCGTGCATTGGCTGAAGAGGCTCGTATGGCTGCCGAGAAACATTCCGAGATCTCTGCTGAGGACGAGGCTCTGCTCGAGGATCTTGACCTCGACTTCTAATCAAGTGGAATAGCAGGCGCCTGTACCTGCTGATTTTGAAAGTATGAAAGCCCGGCGATGGGGGAGACTTCATTGTCGGGCTCCTTTGAAAGGCGCTACGTTCGATGAATGCACATGTGGATAATATCCGTACCTTCTTGGACGAGCACGAGCTCGACGCATTGCTGATCAAGAGTAAAACCATGAAGCGCTACCTGGGCACGTTGACCGGTAGCGGTTGCAAGGTGCTCATCACGCGTGACCGCGGTTTTCTCATCATGGACGGCCGCTATGTGAACGAGGCCCAGGGTCGCGAGTTCGATCTGGAGTTCCGTGTTCACGAGCAGGGGAAGAGCTATTTGGTCGAGCTCGAGCGTGCGCTCAAGGAGTGCGGCTGTGCCACGGTGGGCATCGAGGAGTCCGAAATCTCAATCTCGGAGTATCGCAACTTGGAGGGCTTGGGCTTTGGCACTACGCTGCTGGGCAGCGAGATGGCGCTGATGCGCCTGCGCAAGGACGAGGCTGAGATTGCTGCGGTCCAGCATGCGGTCGATGTTGCCGATGACGTGTACGCCAAGGTGATCGAGCAGTTGCACGTGGATATGACTGAATTTGAAATCTCCGCACTCGTGCACTATTACTCGATTGCCGCCGGTGCCGAGGCAATGTCGTTCGATACCATCGTTGCCACCGGCGAGCGCAGCGCCATGCCTCATGGCCGTCCTACCGACCGTCGGGTCCAAGCACATGAGCCGATCCTGATTGACTTCGGTGTGCAGATCAACGGTTATCAGTCAGATATGACGCGCGTGTGCTTCCTGGGCGCCCCGACCGACCGGATGGCTCATGTGTACGAGACCGTTTTGAATGCTCATCTTGCAGGCATCGATACCATTCGTTGCGGTGTGGTGGCGCGCGATGTGGATGCGGCCGCACGTCGTGTAATCAACGAAGCGGGTTACGGTGAGTATTTCACCCATGGTCTTGGTCATGGTATCGGCATGGGTGGCGACTTGCCGCTGCTAAACCCCTCTGGTGAGATTGTGCTCGACAACGGAATGATCATGTCCTGCGAGCCGGGCGTATATATTCCTGGAGTCGGAGGCGTGCGCATTGAAGACGACGTCTTGTTGAAAGACGGCGTTGCATGCCCGCTTAACCATACTGATAAGCAGCTGCGCATTCTGAATGTGAGGTAGCGCATGGCTAAAAAGCGCAAGGAACGGCCGCGTGCGGCGACCGCGGAGCAGATGCCTTCTCCTGCGGCGAGCACTGTGAGCAAGATTCACAAGGAATCGAAGGCTAATGCATCCTCGATTCTGCCGGCGCCCCCGCTGTCGCGTTTGTACGCGTACGTTATCGACTGGATTTTGGGTGGTATTGTCTCTGGCTTGCCAGCCGTGTTGGTTTATCTTGCGCTGACCCACAAGAACGCGATGCTCCCCGACTTGTACGTGTTTGAGGCAATGGGGTATCCCTGGAGCGTCGGTATCGTGGTCGGACTATCGTGCGTGCTCGCCGCTATCGCATACTTTGTGCTGATTCCGTTGCTGGCGTGGCCGGGGCAAACGCCGGGCAAGCGCATCGCGCATGTTCGTGTCGCAACGCTTGATGGCGGCTTGCCTTCCGTCGGACGCTTGATTTGGCGTCAGGTTATCGTTGGCTTTTTGCTCGAAGGCAGCGGGTATGTGGTGTCCCGATATATTCGCGAGACAATGGTGCTTGTCACCCGCGTTGACGTGAATTATTACTGGGAAATCGCGGGCATGATTATTACAGCGGTGTCTCTGCTCATGTTCCTGATCGTCCCCGCGCGCCGGTGCGTTCACGATTGCCTGGCTGGCACGCGCGTGGTTCCCGCTGAGGGGCATCCGCTGTATCAGGACTAGTCACCTGTGAATTTGCCGCGGCGACGTTGTCCGCGGCCTACTTGTTGTATGCATGCGTAATGTCCGGCATGCTTCTACCTTGCCTAACGCGCGCGTTGGGCTAAATGAATTGGTCGGTCTACGACGAAGGAGTTAGAAATGTATAGCAAGAACGTTATGGTCGTTAACCCCACTGGCCTGCACGCTCGCCCTGCAGCGACGCTGGCGACCGAGGCTGCTAAGTTTGCCTCGAAGATTGAGGTCCGCAACGCCTCCAAGGATGGTGACTTCAAGGACGCTAAGTCCATGATTGCCATCATGACCTCGGGTATTACCCAGAACGATGAGGTCGAGTTGCGTGCCGAGGGCGACGACGAGGTTGCCGCCGTTGACGCGTTGGTCGCTCTTATTGAGGGCGGTTTCGGCGAGTAGCGCACTCTTGATGCGGACGGGTGCGCGTTCTTGCGCGCCGTCGATTTTGGCAAGAACGCCAATGCAGATGCCCTTCTCCGAGCGATCGGGGAGGGGCATTTTATTGTGAGTTTGAGTGGCACGTCCGCCGAGGTTCCTGATAGTTCGCGCTATCTTATCGCCGACTCCAGCAAAATCGGCAAGCGTGACTTCTGCACGTTCTGCCGCCTGGACAATTTGGACGCCGTGGTGTGCGAGCCGGATATTGACGATGAGGATCGCGCCGCCATCGAGGAGCATACGCAGGTTATCTGCTAGCGAGTGCTGCGGGAGATGCTTTTGCCCCTGCCATTGCGGAGTATTCACATCATCACGACGCATAATAGGTGCGCGTGCAGATTGCAGGTTCCCCTGTGCGATGAGTTGCAGCTGTTTTACGGTGAGGCATAGCATCCGTTATGCGTAAAGCTCGGTATTACTGTATGTCTCAACCATTGCAATGGTCGGTATTTTTGTAGCTATAAGCTCATTTAAAGCTCGGTATTTTTGTATTATTAGATATATCTGAAGGTCGGTATTTTTGTAAACTCGCACGTAAATTATGCTGAGGTGAGATTATGTTTAAACGGAAGGCATATGATCGTCTGCAGGAGTGGAAAGAACGCTCGCAAGGGCGCACTGCGGTGCTTATTGAGGGTGCAAGACGCGTTGGCAAAACGACGCTCGTCAAGTGCTTCGCGCAAAATGAATACAAGGATTATCTGTACATTGACTTTTCGGCTGCTAGCAAAGCCACGCTCGATATATTTCTGAACCATCGTGAAGATGTCGATCTTTTTTTACGCATGCTTCAGCTGCAGTATGGTAAGGCCCTCGAACCGAGAGAGTCGCTGGTCATTTTTGATGAAGTGCAGCGGTTTCCCATCGCGCGCGAATACATAAAGCATCTTGTAGAAGACGGCAGATTTGATTACATCGAGACAGGCTCTCTTGTCTCCATCAAAAAGAATGTCGATAGCATTGTCATACCGTCAGAGGAAGAAAGAATCCCTCTCGAGCCCCTCGATTTTGAGGAGTATCTTTGGGCGACCGGAAAAGATCTTTATGCAGAAGAGATCCGTAAAGCGCGCGAATCTCGGACCGCGCTTCCGGACGGCGTTCATGCGACGTGCATGAGATTATTTGATGAGTATATGCTTGTCGGTGGTATGCCTCAGTCGGTCGACTCCTTTGTGGCAGAGAATGATTTTAGAGGATGCGACAGGGTTAAACGGCAGATTATCGCACTGTACAGGGAGGACATTGCCAAGTTTGGAGGTTCGGACGCTAGACGTGCGCGGGCGGTTTATGACGATATTCCGGGTCAATTATCTGCGGCAAATAAACGGTTCAAATTTGACAGCTTGGAGAAGGGGTCCCGTTTTGAGACATATGAGTCGGCGTTAATCTGGCTTGAGGATGCGCGACTGATTAACCGTTGCTATTTATGCAGTGATCCGAGCGTGGGTTACCGCCTGCACGAGGACGCGTCTTCGCTTAAATGCTATATGGCGGACACGGGATTGCTCGTGAGCTTGGCGTTTGATGATGGTCCGGACCTTATGGATGTTCATAGAGACATTCAATTTGGAAGAATTTCAATTAATAAAGGAATGCTAATCGAGAACATCGTGGCGCAGCAGCTTAAGAGTCTGGGGCATTCGCTTTTTTATTACAGCTGGCAGGAGCCTTCCAAAACAGAGGGGAGTCGGCCCAGAACGCGTGAAATTGATTTTCTTGTTTCGCGCGGCTTTGAAGACGCGGCTGGAAAACCGCGGGTCACTCCTGTTGAAGTTAAATCTTCCAAATCGTATTCAACAATCTCGCTTGACGATTTCGGCAGACGATTCGAACGACGAGTCGGAGAAGAGATAGTTCTTCACCCAAAACAGCTCAGGGCTGAAGGGCATAGGATATATCTACCTCTGTATATGACGATCTTTATCTGATCGACGGCATGCGGTCCTGTGGCTCATTGAACCGCAGGACCGTGTATCGTTGGGGGTTTATTGTGATAATGCGCGCAAGCTAAGCCGGGGATCGAGTTTTCGGGATATGTCGGTGAAGTTCCGTCACCGCGGACTGGGTGTCCGTGCGCCCGACGAGGTCGTTGCGTGCCTAGAAGCCCCGAGCTCCAGAAGCCGTACGCTTGTTTCGGGCGTGCTGGTCGAATGCTCCAGCGTGAAAGACCTACGGGTGTAGCTTGCTCGGCCTGTTTGTCTCGATCTGTAACAGCTAGGACTGAAAAACTCGGCTACGTGTTACAGGTTGAGATTTTTCGGCTAGGTCTAATCTATTCATCTCGATCTGTAACAGGTGGGGGCGAAATAACCGGCTAACTGTTATAGATTGAGATTGAGAGGATTGGCCGGTACGTTTGTCTCGATCTGTAACAGGTAGACGCCCAAAACCGGGTTTAGTGTTACAGATCGAGACAATTCGGCCCGGCCCACCCCGTTCATCTCGATCTGTAACAGTTGGGGCCGAAGCCGCGGGTCAGATGTTACAGATCGAGACGAACGGCTCCCGACCCGCTCAAAAACAAAAAGGCCGGGGGCGGCGCGCCGTGTGACGTGCCGCCCCCGGCTGAGGAATGGGGGCAGGTTGTGTGAGCGGGGCATCTCGCTAGTCGCAAGTCGCTAGTCCAGACGACGGGTCTGCGCCACGTGCTTGTACCAGTAGGCGCTCGCCTTGGGCGTGCGCTTTTGGGTCTCAAAGTCTACGTAGAAGAAGCCATAGCGCTTGTTGTAGCCGTTGGTCCAGGAGAACTGGTCCTGCAGGCTCCACAGGAAGTAGCCGCCCACGTTGACGCCCACCTCCATGGCCTTAAGCAGCCAGCGCAGGTGCTGCTCGATGTAGTCGATGCGCGGCTGGTCGTCCACAAAACCGTCCTTGTAGGGGTCCTTGTAGCCCATGCCGTTCTCGGTGATGAAGATCTGCTTGTAGTTGGGGTAGCGCTGCTTAATGTAGACGAGCAGATCGAACAGACCCTCGGGATAGATGATCCAGTCCCAGTCGGTGGTGGGGATGCCGGGCTTGTTCACATGCTCACCAATGCCCTTGACGCGCCAGCGGCCGGTACCCTTCTCGCCCGTGCCGTTGTGGTGCAGGTCATTCTCGCCGTCGTAGGCCTTGAGGAAACGGCACTGGTAGTTGTTGACACCCAGGTAGTCGTTGTAGAGCGCGGCCTCGCGCATAATCTCGAGGTCCTTGTCCAGGATCTCGATGGTGCCGCCCGAGACGGCAGCCAGGCGGTTGGCGCACTCGAGGGTGTCGGGGGCATAGTCGCCGCGGAAGGTGGCGTCGAGCAGGAACTGGTTTTGCAGCACGTGCTCGTTGTTGGCGGCCTTGATGTCGGCGGGGTCGTTCTCGTTGAGCGGGTACTTGAACTCCAACGACTGAATGACGCCGATCTTGCCCTTAAAGCCGCCGTTGTGGAAGGCCAGCACAGCCTTGGCGTGGGCGAGCATCATGTTGTGCTCGCACTGGAAAGCTTCGGCCAGGTGCGCCTTGACGCCGCCGGGGAAGGTACCCTCGATGTAGGTGTTGGAGGCGTCGGCCCAGATCTCGTTAAAGGTGAACCAGTAGGTCACCTGGTCGGCGTACTCCTTAAAGCAGAAGGTGGCAAAGTCCACAAAGGCATCGATGGTCTCGCGGTTGAGGAAGTCGCCCTTCTCAAAGAGGGGAAGCGGCGTGTCAAAGTGATGCAGCGTGACGAACGGCTCAACATGGTGCTTATGGCACTCGGCGAAGAGATCGTGGTAGAACTGGACGCCCTCGGGGTTGATTTCGCCGGTGCCGTTGGGGAAGATGCGGCTCCAGGCAATGGAGAGGCGAATGCCGTTGATGCCAAACTCCTCGCACAGCTCCAGGTCGACGGGGTACTGGTTGTAGAAGTCCGAAGCGGGATCGGGGGAGAAACGGCCTTGGGCTTCCAGAAAGTCGTCCCAGGCAACCTTGCCCTTACCGTGAGTGCGGGTCTCGCCCTCTACCTGGTAGGCAGCAGTGGCGCCGCCAAAGACAAAGTCCTCGGGAAACTGCGCAGGCGGATTGGTGACGCTAGCAGGATTAACGGACATGATGATCCAATCGTCTAAATCGAAGGGCCAGCCGGTCTTGGATGGTCGGCTGGCCCTGAGCGTTACTTACTTCGAAAGCTGCTCGGAGACGAAGGCGAGAGACTTGTCGCCGTTCTGGGAGAGCTCAATGTACTGCTTACCGCGGCAGGCGACGCATTTGTTGCCCACGCGCTCGCAGTCTTTCTGCAGGTCGGCCAGGTAGCTTGCGGCCTGCGGGGCCAGGACGACCAGGTCAAAGTCGGGGAGCATGTCCACGTGGTTGCCATATGCCTCGGCAGCGGTCTCAAGATTGATGCCGCGCTCCTTGGCAGCCTTGGCCAGCGCGTTGGCGAGCAGACCCGAGGTTCCGCCGCCCTGGCAGAGCACGAGCACGCGCTTGCCGTTGAGGTCGCTGGCGGTCGTTGCCTCGGCAGCGGGTGCTGCAGAAGTGGCAGGGGAGTCGACCTTCACGGCCTCGGCAGCAGCGCCGGCGGCAACGCTCTTGGCGTCAGCCTTGCCCTGGAAGGCATCGTTGAGCTTGGCGGCCTTCTCGGCGTTCTTGGCGGCGAGCTCCTCCTGGGAGATCTCGGCCTCCTCGGCGCACTTCTGGGCGTCATAGGCACGGAAGAACGGGTAGTACAGGACAAAGTCGACGACCAGGATGAGGGCGAGCATCACAAAGGCGAGCGGCTGGAAGCCCAAGCCCATGATGGTGCCGATGGGGCCGGGGACGGTCCAGGGCAGGGTGTACATAAAGCCGTTCATGCCCAAGAAGTCGATAAAGATCTTGAGGATCCAGATGTTGGCGATCGGGGCAAAAACAAACGGGACAAAGAAGACGGGGTTGAGCACGATAGGCGCGGCGAACAGCAGCGGCTCGTTGACGGCAAAGCACACGGGGACGATGGCGGCCTTACCGACGGCGCGCATCTCCTGGGACTTGGCCAGGAAGCAGAACATAAAGACCAGGACGAGCGTGGCGCCGGTACCGCCCATGCAGACGACGAAGTACTGGGCACCCTGGGTCAGGACAGCGGAAGCGTGCTGGCCAGCCTGGAACGCAGCCAGGTTGTCGGTCATGTTGGCAACGAGGGCGGCGGCGATGGCGGGCTCGACGATCGAGGGACCGTGGACGCCGACGAACCAGAACAGGCTCATGGCGCCGTAGATCACAGCGAGGCCGATGTAGCCGTCGGCAGCGGTGAACAGGGGCTGGAACACCTGGATGACGCCCTGGGCAAAGCAAAAACCAAAAGCAGCGCGAAAGACGATGTCAAAGACCCAAAAGACGGTGATGCAGACGGAGAAGGGGATGATGTCCTTAAAGGTCTGCGAGATGTTGGGCGGAACCTGCTCGGGCATCTTGACGGTGATGTTGCGCTTAATAAAGAACTTGTAGATGATGCCGGTCACAAATGCAGCGATGAAGGCAGTCAGCAGGCCTTTGGAACCAAGATAGGTGGTGTTGAAGCCGCTGGCGGCGTCCGTGGCGATCGTGTCGCTCGAAAGGAGCAAGAAGCCGATGATGGCCGCGCACATGCACGAGATGAAGTTGATCTGGTTGTTCTTGGGCAGGTCGCGGTTCTGAGCGTCGGCGAAGTGCTTGGCCGTGGTGGCGGCGCAGGCGATGGCCAGGATGCCCATGGAGTAGTTGTAGCACTTCCACAGGGCGTTGTTGATGTCATCGGGCCAGTAGAAACCCCAGATGTTGGGGACCGAGGCTACCAGGCAGAAGATGGACGAGAAGATGATGATGGGGATGACGGAGATAAAGCCGTCGCGGATCGCCTTGAGGTACTTGTTGCGGGCGATCGCGTTGAAAAAGGGTTGGCCCTTTTCGATGATGGCGATGAGTTGCTCCATGCAATGCTCCTAAGAGTCGGTGGGTTAGCAACGATGGTAACTTTTGGCGTTCGGTTGCCAAAATATTGACGTTACCATTTTGCGGCACAAATAAAGACGCGAATCGGTGGTTCCTGTGCCTGCGAACCGTCGATTCCTTACGCGTAAACGTTTGAGCCGCCCGGTGGCTCTGTGTTTGCACAATGGCAACGTTAACATTTGGTCGACAAAAGCCGTCCGGGGAAGCGGGATTGTCGGTGAACGGTAGGTTTTGGGTGGTGAGCGTATGGCGGGAGAGGCGTTGGATATACTTGGAGGCGTTCATTTTGTCTGTTGGGATGCCCGCGATGGCATCGTTGACATAGAAAGATCGACCTATGGCCGCTGTTAAAAAATCGGTTTCCGTTAAGGACGTAGCGCGTCTCGCGGGCGTCTCGGAGCAGACGGTCTCGCGCACCGTGCACGATTCGCCCAGCGTGCGCCCCGAGACCAAGGAGCGCGTGCGTGCCGCCATGCGCGAGCTGGGGTATCGTCCAAACTTTGCCGGCCGTTCGCTGCGTCGCGGCAAGTTCAAGACCGTCGGCGTCGCCATGTTCAACATTACCGGCACCGGCAACCTCGACCGTATGGAGGGCTTTGCCGCCGCGGCCGACAAACATGGCTATGCCATCACCCTCACTAAAGTAGACGGGCATCCGTATACCCTCGAGAGTGCATCGTCGCGCATGAGCGCACTGCCGGTGGACGGCATGGTCGTGATCATGAACCGCATGCCGGCGGACTTTGGCACCTTTGAGCCGCTGCCCGGTATGCAGACGGTGCTCGTTACCATGCTGGAGCACCCGCTGTGCTCGACGGTTGATAACGATCAGTTCGATTGCTCGCGCCAGGTTGTCGAGTACTTGCTGGGGCAGGGGCACAAGACCGTGCACTTTATCTCGTGCCCCGAGCGCTCGCTTTCGGGCATGCAACGCGAGGAGGGCTGGCGTGAGACATTGCGCGCGCATGGTGTTGAGCCGCCGCGACTCGTCCGTGGCGATTGGACGGCACAGAGCGGATATGCCGCCGGCCAGGTGCTTGCGGACGATCCGAACTGCACAGCCATTTATGCTTCCAACGATGCCATGGCCTACGGCTGCATTCGCGGGCTCGAGTCGCGCGGGAAGCGCGTGCCCCAGGACGTGAGCGTGGTGGGTGTTGACGATAGTTTGGGCGATATCGTGCCCGATCGTCGCCTGACTTCGGTGCGCTTTGACAACAAGCGCGTCGGCATGTGGGCGGTCGACAAGATTGCCGGCGCCGAGGGCGTTGAGTCTGGCGTGGAGCACATGCTGTTTCCGGGCGTGCTCGTCAAGGGCGATACGGTGCGCGATGTACGCTAGGGTGCGGTCTCGTTTGGGTTTCCGCTAATTGTGTTCAAGAATGTTCGGATTGGTTTAAAAACCGTTCACGGGCGAAAAACGACCGTTTATAGCTCGAAATTACGTTTTGCGCTGTTCTTTTTTGTTTGAATGTTACTGTCTCTGTCATACACAACGCAGCGCGTATGCCCGGACGCGATGCTCTCCATTGGTTCATATGTGAAAGGAACGCAATATGGCAACCAAAGAAGAAATCTCGATGGTTGGATTCGAGATTGTCGCATACGCGGGCGACGCCCAGACCGATCTGCTTGCAGCGCTCGATGCTGCTCGCGAGGGTGATTTTGAGAAGGCCGAGCAGCTGCACAAGGATGCCAGCGATGCGCTCATCGGTGCCCACGACACGCAGACCAAGCTGCTTTCGCAGGAGGCCGGCGGCGGCGAGATGGAGATGACCTTCATCATGGCCCATGCTCAGGATACTCTCATGACCACCATGATCCTGGAGAAGCAGACCCGCTTTACCATCGATGCCTATAAGCGCATCGCCGCACTCGAGGCTAAGCTCGCCTAACGAGCTCTCACAACCAAGTCCCCTTCCAAAAGCTCTGCCACAAACTCGCGGCAGGGCTTTTTCTATTCTCCTCCAAGTTGCGGTGAAATAAGGACTGAATAGGGACCGGCGGGCGCAAAACAATCCCTATTCCACCGCAACTCATCCTGAGATAGTCATTGGGGACAGTCTTGGTGCGCTCCGTTCGTCCTCCCGTTCGATTTTTGCTCGGTGGGTATACTTCCTTTCGCATTAACCACCGGACTGAGGAGGTATCCAAATGCCGGATAACGGGTCAATACAAAAAAGAGACGCGCACGAGATGGCTCATGGGCGTCCTGTCCAGATAACCGAGCATACGACGGTAACCGAGCTGCAGCCCAGCCTGTCCGATGTCGTGTGCGCAAACAAAAAGCTGCAGATTGGCTTTATCGTTGCGCTCGTGGTACTGGCGCTGCTGTCGGGCTTTGTAGCTCGTCCGCATTTTGCCGATACCAAGACTTGGGACTCCACCATCGAGGTCATCGATCAAAAGAAGGGCAATGTTTTGGCGCTCACGACCTCGTGCGTGGCGCTGTCTGCGGGCATTACCGCGCTGCCGGGTGATACGGGAACGCCGGTTGCCGAGCAGCTCGCACAGCTTTCGGGTAATTTGGGCATCGTGCTTGCTGTGCTCTATCTCGAGAAATACCTGTTGACTATTTTGTGGTCGGTTGGCCTGGGCATCCTGGTTCCGTTTGCGCTGGTACTCTTTGCAATGTCGCTCGGCATTCACGGACGCTGGAGCACCAGCGCCGTCCTGCGCCGCGTGGCAACGCGTGTGCTGG
The DNA here is from genome assembly GCA_905198355.1 of uncultured Collinsella sp. Taxonomy (GTDB): domain Bacteria; phylum Actinomycetota; class Coriobacteriia; order Coriobacteriales; family Coriobacteriaceae; genus Collinsella. The sequence goes on from CAJKCG010000019.1 coordinate 19,601, forward strand.
TGGTTGCCATAATTGGCATGGTGTTGGTGCCTGCAAGCGTATGGGTGTCGCAAAAGGTCGACGAAACGTATCGAGTGAGCATCGAGGCGGCCGAGCAAAAGGCGGCTGACGCTGCGGGTGCGGCAGATAGCGATAACTCCAAAACAAGCAAGAAAAAGACCGAGTCCACAGAGTCCAAGAGCGTGCTTGAGCAGCTTGCCGACGGTGCCTCGGGTCTCGTCGCGTCGGTGACCAGCGGCGCCAAGCAGATGACCGATGAAATTGTGCAGCAAGTGACCGATCTGATCGAAGGCGTCATCGTGATGATCGTGACCTCATGCGTGATTCCATTGCTGGTGCTCGCGGCGTTTTTGTGGCTGGGGCACACACTGCTGGGGATTGATATTTCCGGGCCGGCGAGCTATTTGACGGGCCGCTTTCTGGGTGCTCCGTCCAAGCACGCCAAAAAGGGTGGGCAGTCCGAGTAACTAAAACAGCTGTATATACCGGGGCATACTGCCGAAGGGCGGCCGAGATGCGTTCTCGGCCGCCCTTTTGTTTGCTGAACACATGGTCGCTACGTCCGCGCCAGACCCAAACGGTCAGCAATCATCCGTGAATGGTATTTGTTCAAAAAAGAACAAAGATAAACAAATAGTTGTTGCAGTTAATGTTCGAATGTGTTCAAATAAACATGAACAGTGAAGAACCGCACATTCAGATGCCCGGACCTGAACGCGATTCAACACTTCCAAACAGAAACTACGCACCTGCGTATCTCTCAAGGAGGATGTCATGAGGGTTGTAATCGCTTCCGATGCCGACGGTATGTCGATGAAGGAGTCCATCAAGGAGATGCTCATCGCCGACGGTCACGAGGTCGTCGACTATTCCGAGACCCCTGCCGCGGACTTTGTCGATTCCGCGACCGCCGTTGCCAAGGACCTGCTGGAGCACAAGGATTCCCAGGGCTTCGCATTCGATAAGTACGGCGTCGGCTCCTATATGGCTGCCGTCAAGATCAAGGGCATGGTCGTCGCCAACATTTCCGACGAGCGTTCCGCTTACATGACCCGCGAGCACAACGGCTCGCGTATGGTCACCATGGGCCCGGGCGTTGTGGGCACTGAGGTCGCCAAGAAGATCGCCCGCGAGTTCCTGCGCGCCCAGTACGCTGGCGGCCGTCACCAGATCCGTGTCGACATGCTCAACAAGATGGCCTAACGAGAGCCACCGAGAACTCGAACTTCTATCTCAACTTGTGAATTCAGACGAAAGGACGTTCTGATGAAGAAGACCATCGCAATCGGTTGCGACCATATCGTTACGGACGAGAAGATCTATCTGGCCGACCGCCTGGAGCAGGCTGGCTACAAGGTGCTCGACTGCGGCACCTACAGCCACGCCCGTACGCACTATCCCATCTACGGTAAGGCCGTGGGCGAGGCCGTTGCCAGCGGCAAGGCCGACTTTGGCGTGGCCCTGTGCGGCACCGGCATCGGCATCACCAACGCCGTCAACAAGGTTCCCGGCGCCCGCTGCGCCCTGGTTCGCGACATGACCTCTGCCCTGTATGCCCGTCGCGAGCTCAACGCCAACATCGTGGGCTTTGGCGGCAAGATCACCGGCGAGTTCCTGATGGCCGATATCATGCTTGCCTTCCTGGAGGAGCCCTACGAGAAGACTCCCAAGCACGATGCCCTGATTGCCAAGATCGACGCCTGCAACAAGGCCGACGCCGAGGCTCAGGCCGACCCGCACTTCTTTGACGAGTTCCTCGAGAAGTGGGACCGCGGCGAATACCACGACTAGTGGGGTTACGCGGTTTTGCCAAACCGCGTAACGGGTCGACGCTGCGCGGCGCTCAGGCACCCCATCTCGCCGCTCAAACCGTCGCTCGCGTACATGAAGTACGCGTCGCTCCTCTTTCGCGGCGACCTGGGGCACCTGAGCGCCGCTCGCTGACGTAGGGGGTACCAGCAGGGTTGCCGCTGTTGTTGGGAAGCGTTCTGGTTCGGCTAGCTGCTCCGATAACACGTTTGCTTGCTTGGCTTGAGTGCTTTGCTCTTGGCGGTCCCCGGCATTCTGCAGCTTTTCAATTGACGGCTCGCGTTTCTGTGAGGGGGCGCGGGCCGGTTTTCTATCAGCCCTATTGACTTGGCGGGCTGTCGTAAGAAAGGGAAGGCTCCTATGGAGTTTGTTCTTGATAACGGTTCTATTCGTGTGGCACTGAGCACGGCTGGCGGATCGTTCACTTCGATTAAAGCCAACGGCCGCGAGTACCTGTGGCAGGGTGACCCGGCGGTCTGGTCGGGCCAGGCACCCATTTGCTTCCCGATTTGCGGCGGCCTTCGTGACGGTCACGCAATGACCATGGGCGGCCGCGAGGTAAAGCTCGCCCGCCACGGATTTGCTCGCAAGCAGGAGTGGAAGCTCGAGGAGCAGAGCGACAACATGGTTGCGCTGAGCTTAAGCTCTGCCGACCATGCCGAACTGCTCGAGCAGTACCCGTATCCGTTTAAGATCGTTGCTCGTTACACGGTCGATTCGGAAAAGGTGGCCGTGTCGTACGAGGTGACCAATGAGGGCACCGAGGATATGCCATTCTTTGTGGGTGGTCACCCCGGCTTTAAGTGCCCACTCGACGAGGGCGAGTCCTATGACGATTACGAGCTCCGTTTTGATCAGCGTGAGGCCGCCGAGCTCTGTACTGCCGTTCCCTCGACGGGCTTGATTGATGTTGAGCATCGCAGCAAGAACCCTATGATCGACCAGAACCTGCCGCTGACCCACGAACTCTTCGACTTCGCGGAGACCATCTTTGACGTGCTCGAGAGCCGTGTGGTTACGCTGACCAAGAAAACCGAGGACAAGGGCGTGCGCCTGACGTTCCCCGATATGCCATACCTGATTGTGTGGAGCAAGCCCGAGGCCGACTTTGTGGCTGTGGAACCGTGGGGTGGCCTGTCCACCTGTTCCGACGAGGACGATGTCCTGGAGCATAAGCGTGGCTGCCTGGTGGCCAAGCCGGGGGAGACTATCGCCCGCGGCTTTGGGATCGAGATCCTTTAACGAGCTATCGTATGTTTGGGGCAGCGCACATCGCGCCCCGGAAACAGGAGTTCAACATGATTCTGACCGTTACCATGAATCCGTCGATTGATACGCGCTATCAGCTCGACAAGCTGATCATCGATGACGTTAACCGCGTAACACCCGAAAAGACCGCTGGTGGCAAGGGCCTCAACGTGAGCCGTGTGCTGCTGCAGCTGGGCGACGATGTGCTCGCGACCGGTCTGCTCGGCGGCCACATGGGTGCCTATATGGCCGAGCTTATGGATGCCGACGGCGTCAAGAACGACTTTGTGCCCATCGCCGGTGAGACGCGCATTTGCCTGAATATCCTGCACGAGGGCAATCAGACCGAGCTTTTGGAGAGCGGCCCGCAGATCGCTCCTGCCGAGCTCGAGGCTTTTACGGCCAAGTTTGCCGAGCTTGCCGCCAAGGCGGATGTCGTGACGCTTTCGGGCTCGCTGCCGCGTGGCGTGGACGCCGGCTACTACGCCGAGCTCGTCAAGATTGCCGAGGAGGCGGGCGCCAAGGTGCTGCTTGATACCTCAGGTGCATCGCTGGAGGCTGCGCTGGAGTCTGACGCCAGGCCTGAGCTCGTAAAGCCCAACCTGACCGAGATTAACGGCCTGCTGGGTACGTCCTTTACGACCGATGATGTCGATGCCCTGCGCGAGGCGCTTGCCGCCGATGGCCGTTTTGCCGGTATTCCCTGGGTTGTCATATCGATGGGCGCTGCCGGTTCGGTGGGCTTCCATGAGGGTCGCGCGTTCCGCGCCAAGACGCCCGCGATTGCGGCTGTGAACGCGACGGGTTCCGGCGACTCGACCATCGCTGGCTTCGCGCATGCCATTGCTGCTGGTGCCGACGACGTCACGGTGCTCAAGACTGCCAATACCTGCGGCAAGCTCAACGCCATGGACCCCAAGACCGGCCACCTGGTCATGGATCGCTGGGACGAGGTCTACAACAGCGTTGTCGTGACTGAACTCTAGGAGTCGCGACAACGAACACTCAAAAACGGCGCCCGCCGGCGATGTTGCCGGCGGGCGCCGTTGTCTTGAAGACGAAATGATCCGCTTTCCTCCGTCCCCAAGGGATCATTACAGTGAGTCGATAAAGCGCTGTTGGGCGGCGCGGCCGGCTTCGTCCCACTTAAAGACGCCGGCGTTGTCGAGCACGTGGCCAAACACTACGCCGACTTCCTCGTGCAGGATGCCGATGGCGCTATCCGCCGTAAGCTCGTCGGCGCGGCGGGCATAGACGTCCTCGGCCCATGCGGCATGGCTGCGGCAAAGGTCGTCGCCCTCGAGCGCACTGGCAAGGTCGTAGCTGGTATCGGCTTTGGCTGCCAGCAGGTGCTCGCGGACAGCGCCGAGCTCGGGAACCAGGCGCGGCGGCAGAATGGCCAGGCCCATGACCTCGATCAGGCCGATGTTCTCCTTCTTAATGTGGTGATACTCGGCATGCGGGTGGAAAACGCCCAGCGGATGCTCGTCGGTCGTGATATTGCAGCGAAGCGCCAGGTAGGCCTCGTAAATCTCGCCGCCGGCGTTGCCGCGGGAGTCGACGCGGCGGATGACGGGCGTCACGGTGTTGTGCGCTACGCCGTCGGCCGTGTGCGCGATAACGCCCACAGACTCGTCGGTCCACTCGCGCCAGGCGAGGATAATCTTCTCGGCAGCGTCGAGCAGCTGAGCGCGGTCATGCGAGCGCAGGCGCAGCACCGAGAGCGGCCACTGCAGCACAGTGCCGGTGACCTGGTCAAAACCGGGCACGCTAAACTGCGAGACCTCGGCGGCATGCATCATGGGGAACTCGTGCGCGCCGCCCTGGAAGTGGTCGTGCGACAGAATCGAGCCGCCCACGATAGGCAGGTCGGCGTTGGAGCCGATGAAGTAATGCGGGAACAGGTCCACAAAGTCGAGCAGGCAGGTCAGGCCCTTGCGGTCGACGTGCATCGGACGATGCTCGGAGCTCATGGCAATGCAATGCTCGTTAAAGTACGCGTACGGGCTGTACTGGAAACCCCAGCGCTCGCCGTTGAGCTGGATGGGGATAATGCGCAGGTTCTGGCGAGCGGGGTGAGCGCCGCCGTCGGCTGCAGCGGAGCGTCCGGGATAGCCCTCGTTTTCGATGCAGAGCTGGCAGGCGGGATACTTCTCGCCCGTGTTCTTGGCGGCACCTGCCGCGGCGATATCGCGCGGGTCCTTCTCAGGCTTGGAGAGGTTGATGGTGATCTCAAGATCGCCCCAGTTGGTGGGGGTGCTCCATTTGATGTTGCGCGCGATGGCGGCACGGCGCACGTAGCCGGCGTCGCAGCACAGGCCGTAGAACCAGTCGGTTGCGGCGCGGGGCTCGTTGACGCCCATACGTCCGTTGAACTCCTCGTTTACAACCGAAGGCCTCGGCATGAGCGCACCCATGATGCGCATGGCGATGCGGTCGCGGCCTGACGCCGTGTCCTCGGCGGCACCGTTGGTAACGGCGGCCTCGGAAAGCGCGGCAAGCGTGCCTTCAAGATCAAAGTCGGGCAGGGTATTGGGGTGCAAGAGCGAGAGTTTCTCAACCTGGAGCGCCCAGGCCATATCGAGCGCGGGACCCGTAGCGCCGATGCACTCCAAAATGGTGTTGTATGCCCAGATGCGGTCGTCCTGTCCGATCATCGATCGGTGGATGGCGTACTCGATCAGGTTCTGCGCGGCCTCTCGCACGTCAGTCATTACAGCCATGCCGCGTAAGCCCCCTTGTCAGAGATGGCGTAGTGACGGGCAGAGCCCTCGCCCAGCCAGCCGTTCATCTTGGCAATGAAGGTGTCGACCAGATCGAGCGGCACGAAGGCCTGGATGGTGCCACCAAAGCCGCCACCGTGGATACGGACGGCGCCGCGGCCGTCGAGCACGTGCTCGGCCAGCGCCAGGGCATACATGGAAGGCTGCTCGGAACCCAGCTTGGCAACAACATTTTGCAGGTACATGGCAGAGCTGGCGCCGGACTCGCGCGTCAGGACCAGGAACTGGTCAATGTCGCCGGCGTTGAGCGCTGCCCAGCGCTTATCGACCAGGCCGTTCTCGTACCAGTAGTGAACGGCGCGCAGGCAGGCGCGGTCGCCCAGCTTGGCGCGCAGCTCGGGGAGCTTAGCGTCAAAGTCGGCAACGTCGACCTCGCACAGGCGCGCCTTGCCAAACTCGGCAGCGACGTCTTGCATCTCGCGCGGAACGGCGGCGTAGTCATCGGTGGCTGCCACGTGGTCGGCGCCCACTTTAACGAGCACAAGCGCATAACCGTGATCCTCAAAGTTGAGCTCGAGCTTCTGGGTCTTAGGCTGAGCCTGGTCCTCAAAGTCCATGTAGGCGAGGCCACCCAGGCACACGGCGGCCTGGTCCATCAGACCGCAGGGCTTGCCGTAGTAGTTGTTCTCGGTGCGCTGGCTCATCTGCGCGAGCGCGACGGGCTCAATGGCGGGCGCGCCCCAGAGCGTCTCCATGGCGCGGCCGTATGCGGCCTCGACGGCAGCGGAGCTAGAAAGGCCGCCGCCCGAGGGGACGGAGCAGGTGAAGGCGAAATCGAAGCCGTGAGGCTCAACGCCAAGGGCTGCAATCTCGTGGGCCATACCGCGCACGAGGCTTGCGGACGTGCCCTTCTCGGACTCCCGAACGTCTAGCGTGCCGAGCGCGATTTCAAACGTAGGATAGCCCTCGTCGGCTACGCGAACCTTGTTGGAATCGGTTGCCACGGCGATGCCGTCGACAGCGACATCGAGCGAGCCGGCGATAACGTGGCCACCCTCGTGGTCGGTGTGGTTGCCGCTGATCTCGGAACGGCCGGGCGCGTGTACGTAGAGCACCTGGCGGTCGCCGATGGGGCCAAACTCCTCCTCAAACAGCTTGGTAAGTGTGGCGAATGTCTTTTCGTCGGGCGTGGTCATGGGAGTCCTTTCCTTGGCGCGCACGGGTGAGTTTTGCGTCGTTATGAGTACGTTAACAACTTGTAGCGGCATGAACCAAGTGTTCACGATACCGCACGTTACGGGCTATGTTAACGTACTCATAACACATCGCTTGTCACTTTTTGAGAATCTGGTAATCGGTAGAAATACAGCCGTGAACGGTACTGCCGTATGGACTTATAAAGCAGAAGAGATGCAGATAGAAAAAGTAGAGTACGTTAACATGCGTCCGACGATAGCGGGCCTCGGCGCGGGATGTATTACTGCCCGGGCCGGCATTCACGCTATTCAGATCTCGCAAGGGTGAAGGTGATCCTGTGGCAAGGCGCCCGTCCAACGATACAGGTACGCGTCCGGTTTCCATGGCCGACGTCGCCCGCGCTGCTGGCGTTTCGCAGCAGACGGTTTCGCGCGTCGCCAACGGCTTGCCCAACGTTAACGAGCAGACGCGCCAGCGCGTGCAGGCCGCTATGCAAGAGCTCGGCTTTCGTCCGAGTTATGCCGGTCGCTCGCTGCGCGATGGCCGTTACCATTCGGTCGGCCTGTGCATCAACGATGTCACCAAGTTTGGCAACCTTTCAATGATCGACGGCATCGCCAGCGCTGCTCGCGAGCGTAATTGCGCCATCACGCTGGTCGAGATGTCCAAGACCGAGGAGTTCTCGCTTGCCGAGGCAACGCGTCGTATGGCCGCATTGCCGGTGGACGGCATCATCATCGGCATGAGCCGCATGGCGCCCGATTTTGAGACGTTTGATCCACTGCCGGGCATTGGCACGGTCATCGTTACCATGTATGCGCATCCGCGCGTGACCACAGTCGATTCCGACCATTACGGCTGCTCGCTGTTGCTTATGGACCATCTGTTTGAGCTGGGGCACGAACAGATTCGCTATATTGGCGGCCCGTCGTTCTCGGTCGACGAGCAATTTCGTCGAGCCGGTTGGCAGGATGCGCTCGAGCGTAAACACATCGAGCCGGCAGAGCCGCTCGAGGGCGACTGGTCTGCCAACAGCGGCTACGAGGCCGGCAGGTACCTGGCCGAGCACGATCGCACCATGACGGCGATCTATGCGGCAAACGATCAGATGGCAAATGGCGCGATTGCCGCGCTGCGTGATAGCGGTCTGCGCGTGCCTGAGGACGTGAGCGTGGTAGGCGTCGATGACTCGCTCGATGATTTTGTCGCGCATAACGAGCTCACGACCGTGCGATTCGATCTACATCAGCGCGGGCGCGAGGTATTCGAGCATGCGGTTCCCGAGGCGGGTACGGCGGGCAAAACCGTTGCCATTCGTATTCCCGGTCAGCTCATTATTCGACATAGCACGGCGATACCACGCTCATAGTTTGCGCAGGTAAACGGCGATTTATCGTATTTCAATAACAATCGGTATGGATGCCGGCAGATAACAGCTGGGATACTACCGAGTGTTATGATAGACGGGTTCTTTTGTCTATCTAGGAGGCTTTGCCTGATGGAGATCACCAAGGATATCCGCTACGTTGGCGTCGACGATCACGACATTGACCTGTTCGAGGGCCAGTACGATGTGTCCGAGAACGGTATGGCATACAACAGCTACGTTATCTTGGGCGAAAAGATTGCTGTCGCCGATTCAGTCGACGGCGGTTTTGTCGACGAGTGGCTCGGTAACATCGAAGCCGTGCTCGACGGTCGCACGCCCGATTACCTGGTCGTTCACCATATGGAGCCCGATCACTCCGCCGGCATCGCCGCCTTTATGGAGCGCTATCCCCAGGCACAGATTGTGGCCAGCATGGGCGCCTTCCGCATGATGGTCAACTACTTTGGCACCGACTACCCCGAGCGCAAGATGGTCGTCAAAGAGGGCGACGTGCTCGATCTGGGCGGTCACAGCCTAACGTTTGTCGGCGCCCCCAACGTTCACTGGCCCGAGGTGATCTTCTCCTACGAGTCTACCGACAAGGTGCTCTTTAGTGCCGACGGCTTTGGCAAGTTTGGCGCTAACGACATCGAGGATCCCGAGGGTTGGGCTTGCGAGGCTCGCCGCTACTACTTTGGCATCGTTGGTAAGTTCGGCAAGTTCGTGCAGGCCGTGCTCAAGAAGGCCGCTGATCTGGACATCCAGATCATCTGCCCGCTCCACGGCCCCGTGCTGACCGAGAACCTGGGCTACTACCTCGACACCTACAACACCTGGTCGAGCTATCAGCCCGAGGACGAGGGCATCACCATTGCCTACGCGAGCGTCTACGGCCATCTGAAGGCTGCCGTTGAGGAGCTTGCATCTGCGCTTGAGGCTCGCGGCCAGAAGGTTTCCGTCTTTGACCTGGCTCGCGACGACATGGCCGAGGCCGTTGAGGACGCGTTCCGCTATGACCGTCTGGTGCTCGCCTCCATCACCTATCAGGGCGAGATCTTCCCGTTTATGAGCACCTTCATCCACACGCTCGCCGAGCATGCCTACCAGAACCGCACCGTGGCGCTCGTCGAGGCCGGTTCCTGGGCACCTGCCGCCGCTAAGGTTATGACCAAGGAGCTCGAGGGTATGAAAGACATCACGCTGACGCAGAATAAGGTGACCGTCCTGGGTTCGCTCAACGACGCCTCGCGCGCTCAGATCGAGGCCCTCGCCGACGAGCTTTCCAAGTAGCGACACGTTCACTTTTGACGCTCAACCACCACAAAGGGGACAGGCACCTTTGTGGTGGTTTTTGTTTAAGCGCCGGCGATGAGGAGATTTGGGCGGGCGTTATCGACGATCTCGGCGATTGAGGTGGCGACGGCGTGATCGGGGTCGCTGTCCATCACGATGGTGTCGACGTCGGCGAGCTCGGCAAAGCGGTACATGCCACGTCCGTTGACCTTACTGGCGTCCATGAGGGCAACGCCTTGACGAGCTGCGGCGATCATGGCCGTTTTGGTCTCGGCCATCTGCGGAAAGTCGGTCGTAAAGCCGCAACTGGGAACAAAAGCGCCGGGGCACATGACGGCAAGATCGGCGTGGACCATTTGGAGCGCCTGCATAGTGAGTGGGCCGTACAGATAGCGATGACCTTTGCGCAGTGCTCCGCCCAGCATGACGACATCGACCGAGGGCATGCTCTCGTCGATGTAATCGGCAATGGTAATGTCGGCCGTGATGACGGTGATGCCATCGCGCTGGTCGAGGAGCCGGACAAACTCGAGAGCGGTGGTGCCCGAGTCGACGAGCAGGGTGTCACCGTTGCCGACGAGTTCAATGGCGCTTTGCGCGATGGCCTGCTTGGCGGCGACATTGACGTTGATGCGGCGATCCTGGGTGGATACGGTCAGCCGCTTCTGGAGCGACACGGCGCCGCCATGCGTGCGACGCAGCTTGCCGGACTCGGCGAGCGCGTCTAGGTCGGCACGGGCGGTAACGGAGGATACGCCAAAGGTCTGGGCGATTTCTGCCACCTGCACCGAGGCGTTATGCTCGAGCATCTCCATGATGGCGGCACGACGCTCATCGGCGAAAGCTCGGGTTGTTGCGTGGGCCATATCCACTCCATCATCGTCTGAAATTTGCAGGAATTGTGTTGAGTCTATTTTCGTTCATTTTCTTTTTAAGTAAGAAAAAGCCTTTCGATTACTTACTTTTTCTATAAAAGAAAGACGCTGAACGCCCAAAATTCAATATCGATCATCTCCGCTTGGCTCAAATTCCTTCCGTTTACTTTTCAAAAACGACTGTATTGACCTGCATGGGCTCAATATCTCGTACGTGCAAAGCCGCTGAATTTCATACAATGAGCGCAGTAAAACGCAAGGTAAAACGCCTTGTGAACAACTACGCCCGATGTCCAGATGCGGGCGAGGGAGAGGAGCAAACGCTCATGGCACTTGTTACCACCGAAAAGATGCTCAAGGACGCTCAGGCCGGCCACTACGCCGTCGGCGCGTTCAACGTCGAGAACCTCGAGTTTGTTATGGCTGTTCTGGCCGCTGCCGAGGAGACCAAGTCCCCCGTCATCATGCAGACCACCCCGGGCACCATCAAGACCGCTGGTCTGGACTACTTCTACGGCATGGTCAAGGCTGCTGCCGAGCGCGCTTCCGTGCCCGTTGCCCTGCACCTCGATCACGGCGACGGCTATGACCGCTGCATGCAGGCTTTCCGCACTGGCTACACCTCTGTCATGATCGACGGTTCGCACGAGTCCTTCGAGGACAACATCGCCCTGACCAAGTCCGTCGCCGATGCTGGCCGCGCCATGGGCGTGCCCGTCGAGGCTGAGCTTGGCAAGGTTGGCGGCAAGGAGGACGACGGTCCCGCGGTTGAGGGCGAGAGCCCCTACACCGATCCTGCCGAGGCCAAGGAGTTCGTCGAGCGTACCGGCTGCACTTCCCTCGCAATTGGCGTTGGCACCAGCCACGGTGTGTACACGAGCGATCCGCACATCGAGCAGTCCGTGGTCAAGGCCATCCGCGACGCCGTCGACGTGCCGCTGGTTCTGCACGGCACCTCCGGTGTGCCCGATGAGCAGGTTGCCGAGGCCGTGAAGAACGGCATCTGCAAGGTTAACTACGCTACCGAGCTGCGTCAGGCCTACACCAAGGGCTTCATGGCCTACATGGCCGAGAACCCCGCCTGCTTCGATCCCAAGAAGCCGGCCAAGGAGGGCATGCGTGAGATCACCGAGCTGGTTAAGATTCGCATGACCAACCTCAACTCTGTGGGCAAAGCAGAGTAACAGCAAGGGTACTCCGACTCGCTACATATCCCGGGGAGGGACGAGGGCTTAGTTCCCCAATCGTCCTCGGGCATGCAAAAAGCCTCGCTGCGCACTTCGTGCGGCGAGGCTTTTTGCCCCCTGCGGAAAGATTGGAGAACTAAGCCCTCGTCCCTCCCAGGTTGACCTACTCGAGGTCGTCGCCCTTGTGGCGTTAGGTCTGATAATAATAAGAAGCCTTCGCGCCGCGGAAAGATTTTGGAAACTAAGTACGGGGACCCGCCCAAGCCGTCCTGCTCAATCGCCCTTGTGGCGTTGGGGCTGAAAGGGTGGGACGCGTGGGTTATTTGGTTGTTAGGGTTAGTAGGTCGTTGGGGGTTTTGAGGTTGTAGGTGGCATTTGGGATATCTTGGTGTGATCCCCATGCTGCTCTGGCAAAACTGACCCCTGCTGAAGTTGCGCATTGTTCGTCGTAGACGGTGTCGCCAACGTAGACGACGTTGCCAGGATTCGCGCCCGCACGTCGGAGATATTCGAGCATGGGAGCGGGTGCGGGTTTATGTTCGGTTGTGTCTTCGACAAGGATGATGTGCTCAAAATACTTATCGAAGCCAAGGGGTGCAATTTCTTCTGCGTATTCGTCGCGCGCACGTGAGGAGACGATGCCAAGTTTGCAGCCGTTGTCGGAGAGTGTTGCGATAACTTCGTGCAAGCCGGGAAACACGCTGATGGTGCTTTTAAAGCTGGCGGCAACTTGGCACCAGCGATCCAGCGTTGCCTGTGAGTAGATCCCAAGTTTCTCAAGGGCGTTCTTGCCGGGTATGCCGAGGGCAAATTCAAGCTCGTGTCGGGGGAGCGTTTTGCCGGTCTCTTCTTGGACAATCTGGCCAAGCGATGACAGCACGCTTTCTTCTGTATCTGCCAATGTCCCATCAACGTCAAACACGATATAGTCAAAGTACTTCATATAGTAGCTCCTATCCGTTGTTTGCCTGCAAGTTTGATGCAGTGACAGAAGAAGGGCTAGCGGGATTTCTGCCTGGTACTATCGAGATTCTGCCTCGCTGCTCGATAGCTCGAAGGAGTGCATCCCATTTGTTCTTTAAATACCTGGCCAAGATGGCTTGCTGTCGCAAAGCCGCATTGGCGCGCGACTGTCTGGACCGTTCGCGTGGTGTGTGCCAAAAGTTCGCAAGCACGGTTTACGCGGTATGCGCGCAGATATGCCGCCGGGGTCGTTCCTGCGCAAGCTTCGATAATGCGGTAACACTCTCTTTCGCTTACGCCGGCTGCAGATGCCATCTGGGGCACATCTATAGCGGCTGCATAGTTTGCGCGGATAAAGTCCAGGATTGCCTTGAACTGTACGTCGCGGCTGGTCATCCAAGAGGCGTCGTCGGAGGAAAAGAGCGGTTCGGCCTTGGCGTAAATCTGAATCCAGAGCCCTGACAAGTTATTTCGAAGCGCCATCTCGTTCTGCGGCCGTTGAAGGTCGTGGCTAAAGGAGCTTTTCAGCAAATCGATAAAGGGCATATCGTCGGGATTGGTGGGCGACCATTTGAGCACATCGACGCCTCGACATTGAAGCAATGGGTTGATGTAGCGCTTTTGGAGACGTCCCGCGGGATCGCCGAGCATCGACGGCTGAAAGATATGCAGCATTTGAATGGCTGGCGCCGAATTGGGTGATTGCAGCGTGCTGTGCAAAACGCCGCCGTTGATAAAGCCGGCGGACCCTTCCTCAAAGCGTACGTGCTCATGAGCCGCGTGCGTTCGATAGTCAATCGCTCCCTGCTCCATGTAGAAAAGCTCAACTTCGGAATGCCAGTGCCAGGGGACGGAATTGCCCGGATAGCGAGCGAATTCTGCGCGTTCGGCAATATAGGGCCAGTCTTCGGCGGTCTCGGGAAACGCTTCCTCGCGTCCTCCGCGGTGCAATTCTATGTGATCCATGTTTCGCATGGCATCAGTATAAAGCGCGATGGGCTTAGATTGCTCTTGCCTGTTCGGGGAACGCCTTGTCTAGGGATGCTTGGAGCTTTTCGAAGGATGCTCGTAAGTTGAGGCTCTGATCGGCTGAGCGCTTGGTTTTTGTGGTGGGGGAGTCGAGGAGGCCGTTTCTCTGTGTCGGGGGGAAGGAGAAAAGGTTTGCATGTTTTAGGGATGGCTGCTGTGCTGCGTCATTGGAAGAATGCATGCTTATGCGGCCTCCTCGATATCCACCAAAAGGATGCGCTCGGGGTTTGCTGCTAGGTCCCGTGCGCTGGCTACATTATGCCGCGGCTGCCGCAAAGAAGCGCTAAAGAAAGGCTTAACCTGGTTTGGTGTTACGATGAAACTGCAGGTCAGAGGTATCGAGTAACACTCTTGAAAGGTTTTGAGCTTAAGGGCTTTCTAAGGTTTGTGACGTGGATGTGGCGCGGACGTGCGTAGCGTGTGAATGCTCGCTGTTAGCGCTGCGGCTCTGTGGCGCGCACCTGCTCGATGACCTTTTCCATCGTGGCGTCGATGCGGTCTTTTTTGAGTTCGCATTCCCAGATGGTTATGGGCGTCCAGCCCATTTGAGTGAGCGCTGCCACAGCAGCACGGTCGCGCTCGACGTTGCGACGGAACTTTGCCTCCCAAAACTCAACGTTGCGCTTGGGCTGGCTTGGGTTGCACTTGGGGCAGCGGTGCCAAAAGCAACCGTTGACGAAGATGGCGATCTTGCGGCCGGGGAAGGCGATGTCGGGCTTGCCGGGTACCTTCCATTCCAAGCGATAACCCGTAAGGCCCGCTGCGCGCAGGCGCTGGCGAACGAGCAGCTCGGGTTTGGTGTTTGCACGCTTGTTGCCCTTCATGGACTTTTTGATGGCGGCGCGACGGCGCACCAGTTCGCGCTCGTCGGCGGAAAGGTCCGAGGTGTCGATGCCGTCCAGCAGGCCGGGCTTGGGGCGCTTTTTGCTGCGGCGCTTAGGTTTGCGCTTGGATTTGGCGGCAGGCTCGTCAGCCGTGGCGGCCTCGGCGTCATTGGTGCTGCCGTTGGCCTCAAGCCGGTCTTCCTTTAGCTCAATCAGTGCATCGATAAGCCCCTTGTCGGCGGGCATCCACTCCACCGTGGCAAGCGAGGTGCGTGGAATCCAGCGGATATCGAGCTGACGGTCGTGCTTCTGGGGCTCGCCGGACTCTTTAGCCAGCGAGCAGTAATAGCACTCCATTGAGAGATGAAAATCGGGGTAGTCATACTCAACGGTGTAAAAATCACGCAGGTTGATGACTTTTACTTGCAGCTCTTCCATAAGCTCGCGGCGAACAGCGTCTTCGGGCGTCTCGCCGCGCAGAAGTTTGCCGCCTGGGAACTCCCAGAGTCCCTGCATGTCGCCGTAGCCGCGCTGCACGGCAAGCAGCTCGTCAGATCCATCCTTGCGAATGATCCCAGCGGCAACATGAACAGTCTTCAACAGGAGTCCTCTCTCCACATCAACACATGGCAGGCTACCCTTACCTTACACAACGGTAAGGCAAGCGTAAGCCATATCGATGGTAGCCGACTCGGCTCCTTGCGACTATAGATGCCGTAGACTAATCGCAAGAAAGGACTCGGTATGCAAACCACCCAAATGGCGACCCCGGTACTGGAGGTCGCGCATCTCGAAAAGGTATATGGAGCGCTGGGCAACGTGACCCGCGCGCTCAACGACGTCAGCTTTACCGTCAACCGCGGCGAATTCGTCGGTATCATGGGCGCCTCGGGCTCGGGCAAGTCGACGCTGCTCAACTGCGTGTCGACCATCGATGCCGCCACGAGCGGCACCATTCGCATCAACGGCCAGGACGTGACGCGCATGAAGCAGGCCAAGCTTTCGCAGTTCCGCCGCGAGGAGCTGGGCTTTATCTTCCAGGATTCCAACCTGCTCGATACGCTCACGGCACGCGAGAACATCGCCCTGCCGCTCACCATCGCCCGCACAAACTCGGCCGAAATCTCGACTCGCGTGCAGGATGTGGCCGCGCGCCTGTCCATTAGCCAGGTACTCGACAAGTACCCCTACCAGATGTCCGGCGGCCAGCAGCAACGTGTCGCCGCTGCTCGCGCGCTCGTCACCGACCCCACCATGATCATGGCCGACGAGCCCACCGGCGCCCTCGATTCCAAGAGCGCCCGCCTGCTGCTCGAGAGCCTGGAGGCCCTGAATCGCCGCCTGCGCGCCACGGTGCTCATGGTCACGCACGACAGCTTTGCCGCCAGCTACACGAGCCGCGTGCTGTTTATCCGCGACGGCAAGATCTTCACCGAGCTGCGCCGCGGCGACACCGACCGCCGAGAGTTCTTCGACCGCATTATGGAGGTCGTTGCCATGATGGGCGGTGAGGGCTCCGATGCTCTGTAAACTCGCTTGGGGCAACGTCCGCCGCGCCGGCCGCGATTACCTCGTCTACTTGCTGACGCTCACCTTGGGCGTCACGGTCTTCTATGCATTCAACACCGTATCAATGCAGGTCGATATCGCCGGCATTAAGGAAGAGGGCCTGTCCGAGCTCATGGGCACCATGCTCGGCTACCTGACGTACTTTTTGGCCGGCGTCATGGCCTTTTTGATGGTGTATGCCAACAACTTCATCATGAAGCGCCGCAAAAAGGAGTTCGGCCTGTACCAGGTGCTCGGCATGCGCCGCGGGCGCGTCGCCACGATCATGGCGCTCGAGACCGTATTTGTTTCGGTCGGCGCCTTTGTCGCCGGCATTGTGCTGGGTGTGGGACTCTCGCAGCTCATGACATTCTTTACGGCCTCGCTCTTTAAGACGCAGATCGCCGATTTCCACTTCTTTTTTTCGGTGCATGCGTTCAACCTGACCCTTGCCTGCATGCTCGTAATGTTTGTGCTCACGCTACTGCTGAACCTTCGCGCCGTGCGCCGCACCAAGCTCATCGAGCTTATGGGTGCCGAGCGTCGCAACGAGAGCATCAAGACGCGCAACCCCTGGATCGCGATTGCCATCTTTGTCGTAGGCGTGGTGCTGGTGGGCGTGGCCTATTACCGCCTGCTGCGCGACGGGTTCCCGCTCACCGCGACCGATACCAAGCTGCAGGAGGCCATGAATCAGTTCGGTATCACCACGGCCATGGTTACGGTGGGTACCTTTGCCCTGTTCTGGGGCCTTTCGGGCATGCTTATCAAGCTGCTGCAGAGCCTGCGCAGCGTGTATTGGCGCGGCCTCAATATGTTTACCGTGCGTCAGCTTTCGGCCAAGGTCAACACGGTGTGCTTTTCGATGGGCGTCATCGCGATGATCCTGTTTTTGGCCATCACCTCGGTGACGTGCGGTATGTCGATCGCCAACGTGATGAACGAAAACCTGGAGCGCTATAACCCTGTTGACGTGTCTCAGACGTATGTCTATTACACGCCCGAAACGCTCGACTACTACAAAGAGTATGTCAATCCGTCTGAGGCCGATCGCATGGTGCTGGCCGATACAACGGTCGATTTGTACGCTGCGTGGCATGGCGAGCGCAAGTCGGCGGACAACAACGACGAGACCGGCAAGAAGGTCAATATCGCCGATGTTGCCGGTGAGCATGTGCAGATCGACTCGTATCTGAGCTATACGCTTGGCGGCTCGGATCCTTCGGTGACGGCGGGCGAGATGTGCAAGGCCATGGGCGAAAAGCTCCCCAAGGCGCTCGAGGGTAGCAATGCCGATGATATGGGCCTGTTTGTGACGCCGGCAAGTCAGTACAACAAGCTGCGCCAGATGATGGGCGAGGAGCCGGTGAGCATTGGCCGCGACCAGTATCTGCTCACGTGTGATATGGGCGGCGAGCTGGTCGACATGTACACCAAGTATATGGCTGGCGGCCATGCTCTTACCTTGGGCGGGCATACGCTCAAGCCCGCAACCGATAAGTCGGACGAAGATACGGCGGCCATCGCCAACTCGGGGATGGGCAGTAATCCGGGTACCGTCGTCGTTGCCGATGAGCTGCTGTCCCAGCTTAACCTGCAGCCGTATGCCAGTAATTTGCTCGTTAACTACAAGCAGGGGATGGATGTGACCAAGGCAGACGAGAGCATTAAATACACCATGCTCGACAATCTGCTCGTTGACGGCAAGGAGCCGGGGTCATGGGGAGTCTTCATCACGCGTTCCGAGCTATATACGCAGGCGGCGCAGATGAACGGCATGATTAGCTATCTGGCTATCTACATCGGCTTTGTACTGGTCGTTGCATGCGCGGCAATTCTGTCGATCCAGCAGCTCTCCAACGTGGCAGATGGCAGCCGCAGCTATCGCGTGCTGGCGCAGATCGGCTGTGACGACCGCCAGATTCGCCATTCGGTGATGGCGCAGCAAGCGGTGTTCTTCCTGTTCACGCTGGTAGTGGGTCTGGCGCACTCCTTTGTGGCGCTCAAGGTGATCATCGAGCTGGTGAGCACGTTTGGCAACATGAGCATCGGCGGTACCGTGGGCCTCACCTGTGCGATTTTCCTGGCAGCCTACGGTGGTTACTTCTTGGTGACGTACCTCATGAGCACCGGCATGGTACAAGCTGCCATCGCCACCCGCTACAGCGAGTAACAAGCGGGCAAAACCGTCGCATAACCACAGCGAACAAACGCCGCGAAGGGAGCCGGGCCCCCTTCGCGGCGGTTTTTTGCCCGCCTGATGCATCTCAAAACTAAGTGAGTAGACTTTTTTGGATCTGCCGAGCACATTGCGACAAACGCTCAACAAAACCGCAGGTCAGGGCGGTGGTGTTTTGGGGCGTGCTCGGCATCCCGCCAAAAGCCTACTCACTTGGTTTTACTGCTAGAAAACCGCCGCGAGGGAAAGTAGCTCCCTCGCGGCGGTTTTTTGCGTTTACCCAGATAAAACCTGCCAAAATAAACCTGTCCCTTTTTGGCAGGTTATCGCTTCCAAAAGTGGAGGATCAGCGTGGTGCCTTTTGGTGGAGGGGGGATATTGATTAATTCGGGTAACATTTTTTTAACGCCGGGAACGATGTTAAAATACCCAAAATGCTATCTAGGAGCTTTGATTTTATGGCAACCGAGGCAGCTACCCTGCAAAACGTGACGCGCTCGTTCCTCTGGCATTCAATTATGTTGTTTATAGGGGCGGCTGGTCTGTATTGTGTGGCGCCAAGTATTTATACGGGCCTTTCTGGCACCGTTCTTATCGGTCTGCATCTGTTTTCGGGCTTCTGTGTGGGCCTCATCTCTCGCCCTGTGAGACCGGGTATTTCCAAAAGGCTTTTTGGACTTATGCTCGTAGACATTGCACTTCTTGTGATGTACACGATATCTCTTAATGTCTTTCATCAATTTCATGTTGTGGTTTCGGCGCTCGCGTTCATTTTGTTGTTACTAGCCCCCTTGCTTGTCGCTTGCTGTTCTTGGGTGCTTGGCGGTGAATTCGCAAACATACGTGCGGGATTAAAGGGGAAACATGTGGCCGATGGCTCTGCTCTCCACGGGTATCCTGAGCTCGCACTTTACAGCCCCGTTGTGCTCTTGATTGCTTTGCTTGTTGGCCTTCAGTTTCTTCTCGTCCCGTTGATGGACTCCATCGGTTCTTTCCTTTCCGTTAACGCCGAGATGGGGTTGCTGCCTCGCTCGTCGAACCTCTTGCGTTTGGTAATGCCGCCGTTATTCTCGATACGGATTGTTTGTTTTCGCGCAATATAAACATCGGGGCTGTGCTCCTGAGCTTTGGTGGGCATCAAGAGATCGTATTGCTTCTGGTTACCGTTTTGGGCAGTATCCTTGCCAGGGCCATAACGCGATTTTTCCCCGACTTAACGAGCGCTTTTTCTGCGGCCGCCAAATTAGGAGGAAAACACTCTGCAGTTGCCGATATCCTTACGGCTTCGGGTTTTTCTCAAAGGGAGTCCGCGGTTTTCTCTATGAGGATAGAGGGAAAAACGTACGAGGAGATTGCTTCTGCCTTGGACATTTCCCCGTCTACTGCCCGTACCTATTTGTCGCGGGCCTTGACTAAAACCGGATATAAAAACATTTCAGAGGCGACGGCTGGACTTCTCTTGTCAAAGGATGCGTGGCATCTTGACGCAACAAAAGGCCATGATCACCGTTCAGAATCGCTGGGGTCCTCATCGTTCAATCAGAACTGCAGGATAGTCTTCGTCTGCTTCCTGTTTATGTATGCGTCTGGAATGGGCATCGAGGAAATCCTCGTATGCTTCGGCTTTGAGCATGATGCGATAATCCTATCGATAGCTATAGTGCTTGTGGCCCTGTGTTGCCGTGCGGCTATACGGTGGATGTCTAAAATGCACTTGTGCCTTTCGCCTGAACTCACCCTTTCTTCGGTGTCTGTGGGTGCTGGAGCAGCGTTCTGGGTTCACGATGTGGTAAGTCGACTGTACATTTTCTTTGAGTCCGTTGGGAGCGGTGAGGCCGTTGGCGGCCTTATGCCTGCCTTACGCGTGACTGCGTTCCTTGTCGTACTTATCCTTAGGCTCTGTTAGACCAAATTTGACACGATCGGCTGTTCGTCGAACCGGAAAATAA
>CAJKCG010000020.1:0-38687 GCA_905198355.1 uncultured Collinsella sp.
GACGGAAAGCACATTAAGTGCTTTCCTTTGCGTGCGGAACTCGCGACAAACTTAACCCCCGCCCCCAGCCCCGGAGACCCTCCCTGTCGTCACTTTGTTCG
This sequence comes from uncultured Collinsella sp., assembly GCA_905198355.1. Lineage (GTDB taxonomy): Bacteria > Actinomycetota > Coriobacteriia > Coriobacteriales > Coriobacteriaceae > Collinsella. Next base: position 102 of record CAJKCG010000020.1, read on the forward strand.
AGTCGTTGTTGTTCCTCGCCGCTTCGCGGCTCGGCGGCCCCGTTCTCCGCGGCGGGGTTTGTCTAAGGATCTTGCTGAAGCTCTGCCTTTGGCTCAAATGGAAACGGGGGACGCATCTGCATCCCCCGTTTTTGTTGCGGTTAGTCCAAGTCAATAAACTTGGTGCTTAGGATCTTGCCGTCTTTGACGAGCATTCTGGCCATGGTGGGGCCTCGGGTGCCTCTGGGGTAGCTGGCGCTGCCCGGGTTGAGGACTAGGCAGCGGCCCACTTGGGCTTCTTTGGTTACGTGGGTGTGGCCGTTGATGGCTACGTCTACGGATCCCACCGGAAGGTCTTCGCGGTAATGGGCTACGGCGAATTTGAGGCCTTCGTAGGTAAAGAGCGCAAGACGGTCTACATCGGGGCCGTAGTCGCGGTAGTAATCGTTGTTGCCCAATACGGCCCGCACAGGGGCGATGGTGCACAGGTGCTCGTAGTCCATCTCTGACGTGAGGTCGCCGGCGTGGATGATCAGGTCTGCGCCCTCAAGCTCATCCAAGAGCGCAGGCGATAAATAGCCGTGGGTGTCCGAGATGATGTCGATACGCTTGGCGCTTGCACTGTTCATGGGATCCCTTCCGCAAAAAACGATTCGGCAGATACATACAAAAAAGGCCCCACGGCCCCGCAGACGATGGGTCTACAGGGCTGCGGGGCCAGTGTGCTAGAGACTCAGAGCCTTCTTGAGCGGCACGACGCGGCGGCGAGAAACCGGCACGCGTTCGTCGACGCCCGTAATGCCCAGCTGAATGGCGCCCGAGGGCACCGTCTCAACGTCCGTGACGCACGCTAGGTTGACGATATAGCGGCGGTGAACACGGAAGAAGCCAAAGTCGCAGAGCTTGGCCTCAAACTGCGCCAGCGAGGTCGTCGACAAAAAGCGATCATCGACGGTATAGATGCAGGAGTAATCGTCCTTTGCCATGATAAAGCGGATGTCATCCACGGGAATGAGCACCTTGCGGCCGCCCTTTTCCACCGGGATACGCTCGATGGTCACTTTGCTGTCCGTAACCGGCTTGGCGCGTTGCATGACCTTCTCGATCGCGCGATCCAAGCGAGCTTCCTCGACAGGCTTCATCAGATAATCGACGGCATCGACGTCGAATGCCTCGACCGCATGGTCGCTATACGCAGTCACAAACACGATCGCCGGCGGATTTTTGAGCTTATGCAGCGCCTCGGCAAGTTGCAGACCCGAGGCACCAGGCATCGAGATATCGAGAAACACGACATCCACGCGACTTTCCATAAGCATCTCGATGGCGGAGCGGACGCTCGACGCCTCCGTGATCGTGCCGATCTTGCCCGTTTGCTCGAGCAAGAAGCGAAGCTCCGAGCGAGCCGGCGCCTCATCATCCACAATCATCGCACGCAGCATAGGGATAAAACCTTTCGTCAACTAACTACGCCAGGCATCCGTCGCATGACGTTGAGCCCGTAGCCTTTTATTTTACTCTTGAATGTCAAAGATGCTCTCTGACAAATCAAGATGAAGAAGCACTTTGGTGCCCTTGCCCGGCGCCGATTCGACACGCGTATAGGAGTGCGGCCCAAAAAAGCGATGGATGCGCTCCGAAATATTGTGCATGGCCACACCGGCGCCGCCACCCTGGGGAGAGCTGGCGTCGGGACGGGCAGAGCGCTCGTCAAACAGTCTGGCGGCGGTACCCTCATCCATGCCCACGCCATTATCGGCCACGGCAATCAAGATTGCATCCTCGCCGTCTTGGTGAACGGTCACGTCGATCCTCAGGGCGTCGTCATCGCCCATACCATGACGCACGGCGTTCTCGACAATCGGCTGGATCACGAACGCCGGCACCAGCGTATCTTCCACGTCCTCGGACACATCGAACGTCGCAAGCACGCGGTCCTCGCCAAAGCGGGCCTTCTCAAAGGTAAGGTAGCGCTTGGTCTGTGCGACCTCGCGCGAGACCGGAATAAGCGATCCCGAGTTGTCGAGCGTGGCACGATAGAACGATGAGAACTCACGAAGCAGTTCGCGGGCCCGCAGCGGGTCGGTGCGCGTAAACGATGCAATGGTGTTCAGCGTGTTGAACAGGAAGTGCGGGTTAATCTGCGCCTGCAGCGCACGCACCTCGGCGCGCGCCGTGAGTTCCTTTTGCACCTCGAGCTCGTGGATGGCGAGCTGCGTGGACAAGATCTCGGCAAAGCCCGAGGCAAGCGCGTACTGGGTGCGGTCGACGGCGCGCGGGGTCTTGTAGTAGAACTTGAGCGTGCCGACGGTACGATCGCCCACCTTGATGGGGGCGATAATGCCGGCGGGGACTTGGTTGTGCGAGCCGTCCGAGCCCACGACATCCACCATACGGTTGAACGATTGCACGATGCCATGTTCGATAACGTAGCGTGTGGCAAGCGTGTGGATGGGAGAATCTGGCAGTAGTTTTTCCTCAAACTCGCCCGCGCAGGCAAGCACGTTGTCCTCGTCGGTGATGGCCACCGTCATGGCGCGCGTCTCGGGCAAAATGCGCTGGCACACCAAACGCGCCGACTCCTGCGTCAGACCGCCCTTAATGTCCTCGAGCATGGCCGAGGCCACCGAGAGCGTCTCCTCGGTGTACTGGGAGCGCACCGAATCGGGATTGAGCGTCAAAAAGATAAAGATGCACAGCAGCGCGCAGGCAATCACCGTGGCGATCGGCTCGATACCGGTCACCAGGGCAAAAATAAAGTACACCAGCACGCAAATGGCGCAGGCAACGGCAATGATGCGAAAGATTGATAATGAACTATCGCGCTGGGCGCGGCGGTCGATCATTCGGCCCCCTCCAGGATACTGATCAGTTGTGCGTCACGCCAAAGCCCGTCCATGATCTTGGGCCAAAAGCTCTGGAAACGCAGGTAGCTTGCAGCGTTTTGGCGTGCATAGGCCTTTGCCTCGTCGATACCATGGCGCCAGATGCGCAGGTAGCCCTCATGCTCGCGAGTAAACACGCTGCGGACCATAGCGGTCTTGCGCACGCGGTCGTCGAGCTCGCGCGAAATCCACGGGCCCGGGTAGGGCATGAGCGATGCCGCCGTAACGGGAATGAGCTCCTTTTGATGCGCGGCGAATGTCAACTTGGCCCGTTCGTAGTACCAACGGTATACATCCTGCATAAAGCGCGGTGAGCGCTTTTCGGACTCCGGAGGCAGATGGCGCACGGTCCACTCGTTATCGAACCACACGTCGTAGCCAAACATGCGCATGTTAAAGAGGTAATCCAAGTCCTCGCCGCGGGTGATAAACGGGTCAAAGGCCACACGCGTAAAGGCGCGGGCGTGCAGGGCCATCAGGCCGCCGCACACGTAGTTGGAGCGCGAGATGCGGGTGCCCGAGAGCGCCTTTTTCATCCAACGGTTGAACTCGATGCGCTTGGTCCACCAACGATGGCAGATGCCCGCCTTGTCCGTGGGAGCCAACGGCGAGCCGTCGCGATCGTAGAAATAGCCGCTCTTGACCAAGATCGGCAGGCCCTGACGCGTCTGCTGACCCAGCGCGTAGGTCGCGCGCTTCATAAAATCGGCGTCGATGACAGTCTCATCGTCATCCAAAAAGATAACCGCGTCATGCCCCAGCACAGCGGCACAGGCCAGCCCCATGTTGCGGATGGCACCGTAACCTCGCAGGCTCACGCACTCGCCCGAACCCTTGGGTGCGATCTGAGCAACCCGGTCTGCGATGCGCGAGGCCTGGGTGTTGGTGACAACGGTGACCTTGAGCGTGGGATGCGCGTCGACAATCTCGTGCACGCGCAGCGACACATCGGCTGTGGCAGAAACGGGACAGACCACCAAAAGGATGATGCGCGGGATGTCACGTACCTGCTCAAGCGAGGCCAGGCAGCGGTCGAGTTCGGGATTGTCGGCGTTGAGTCGTGTCGAATGGTCATAGGTGCCAGGAGCGTTTGCGCGAGCGTCATCGCCCGCCCAATACGTTGGAATCACGACCGTGGCGTTCATGCCTTACCCTCCCTGCAACACAAAAACGGGACGCCGCCAAACACAGGCGACGCCCCGCGACCTAGCTGACTCCATCATACCCACTTGGGCTAATCATTGTTCGAAAGTCAGAATGTTTATTGCGGATAACCCCAAAAGAGTATCGCGGCGGACGCAATTACCGGCAGGTTCCTATGCGGCCTGCTCTGCCGTCTGAGACATGCGGGACAGACGGACCAGCAGCGCAAAGCCCACCACCAGTAGCACGCCAATGGAAAGGACGCCCAGCGAGGGGTTGCCGGTCAGCGAGGTGACGACCGACACCAGAAAGGTGCCCATAACGCTTGCGTAACGACCAAAGATGTCAAAGAAGCCATAGTACTCATTGGACTTTTCCTTGGGGATAATGCGGCCAAAATAGCTACGGCTGAGCGCCTGCACGCCGCCCTGGAACAGGCCGACCAAAATAGCGAGCACCCAAAACTCAAAGGCGGTCTTTAAGAAAAACGCGGCAAAGAGCACGATGCCCATATAGGCGGCGACGGCCACCATGATCATATTGAGTGTGCCCACGCGGCCGGCGAGCTTACCGTAGATGATGGCGGACGGGAAGGCCACAAACTGCGTAACGAGCAGAGCCAGCACCAGTTGGGTCGAGTCGATGCCCAGAGCCGATCCGTAGCTGGTTGCCATGGAAATAACCGTGTGCACACCGTCGATGTAGAAGAAGAACGCGATCATGTAGACCAGTACGGTCTTGTTGTGGGCAATCTCGCGCATGGTGTGTCCGACCTCGGAGAACACACCGCCCACGATGTGGCCGATGGTGTCCTCGGGACCGCGCTCGCGACCGTACTTTTGCTTATAGGTGCGAATGAGCGGCAGGGTAAAGATGAGCCACCAGGCACCAGTGATGATAAACGACAGACGCGTTGCCAGCATGGTGGGGACGCCAAGAGCGGGGCCACCCATGATAAGCGCCAAGCAGATGATGAACGGCACGGTGGAACCGATGTAGCCCCAGGCATAACCCGAGCTGGACACGGCGTCCATGCGCTCGTCGGTGGTAATGTCAGGCAGCATAGCGTCGTAGAACGTCATAGAAGAGTTAAGGCCGATGGTGCACAGCACGTACACGGTCAAAAATGCCATGGCGGACATTGGGATAGCCTGCGCCAGGCAAAGAACCAGGCCCGTGAGGAAGAAGCCCAAGAAGAACTTAATCTTGTTGCCGGCGTAATCGGCAAGCGCGCCCAGAATGGGCATGAGCATGGCAATGACCAGCGAGGCAATCGTCTGAGCGTTGCCCCAAGCGACCACCAGGTCTGCCGAGGAAGCACCGGTATTGATGGCGTTAAAGTAGATGGGCACCACCGAGGTATTGAGCAGTACGAGGGCCGAGTTTCCCACATCGTACATGACCCAGTTACGCTCGAGCTTGGTGTATTTCATGGACAGGGACCCTTCGTATTCGCCCGATATGCAGTTAGTTCATCGTACCCCAATTGTCCAGAAGCGCCGGTAAGGATTCGGCAAAGGGGCACGCACGAGCCCTACTCCTCGCGGTCGAACTCCTCGTCGGCGCCGAGCACGCGACCGCTGTAATTGACATGGTTGGTCACGGCTTCCATATCGCCGGTCTCGATAAAGCGGGCAACCGTGCACTCGTAATCGAGCAGCGCGCGGTCAAAGACCTCGGGGAAGCTCTCGGTCGAGACTTCATCGGTAAAGGGGTTCTTCCATGCCAAGTGACCCAGGTTGCCGGCGCGCTCGGGCAGCTCCGTCGTCACGCGGTGCGCAAGGCCGTCGAGCAGCGAGTAGTCGTGCACCAAGCCCTCAACCAGCGAGATCGCGCGCGTCTTTGCGGAGCCGGCCGGCTCAATCGCGCGGTAAAGTCGCTGCATATTGGCAACGGCAGCACCGTACTCCCCCACCGGGATATCGATGCCGTACACGCGTCCGGCAACATAGCTCATCAGCACACCGGCAACGCGATTGATGCGATCGGTGGTGACGATCTCGCCCGCCGGCGGGTAATCGTCGACCGTAGCGCCATCGCGTTTAAGCTGCAGCATCAGTACATCCAGGTCGCTCTCGATCACGGCATGGACCTGACTGCTCGAATCCTCAAGCTCTGAATCGGACTCCACGATGCCAAACTGCTGCTCATAGACAAAGGGGTGAGCGTTGCGGTCGAGCACGTAATGAGACAGCAGGCCCAGCGCAAAGGCACGACCCAAGCTGGCATCGCGCGGCAGCAGATGCGACACGCCGTCGCGCAGGCACGCGAACTGGCGAGACATGCGCGACCGATGCATGACCTGCGCCAGCAGCGTGCAGTCGGAAACACGCGGTGTCAGAATGTGAAAGAAAAACGGGTCGGGGCCTTGGTTGCCCAAGATAAAGGCAATGCGCTCTTCATCGGACGTGATGACGCCCTGCGGAAGACGGTCGATGCTTTCCTCGCCAAACAGATGATGGGTGATAAGCGCGGGCATAATGATCCTTTCGATTTCATTCGATGCCACCCATTATGCCCACCGCGCGCCCATGCCAAACCTGCGATGGTAAACGACAGCACGCAAGCCTCTTACGCAAGCCCCAGGTGCGACTTGACCTCGGCGGCACGACGACGGGACACCGGTACCGTCGAGTTCACGCGGTCGAGCCTGAGCTCCATCAACCCCGTGGAGCCAATCTCAACATTGTGCACGTCTTCCAAATTGACCAGGTAGCTGCGATGAACGCGAATAAAGCCCTCGGAGTCCAAGCGACGCTCGAGCGAAGAGATCGACTCATTGATCAGGTACGTTCCCTCGGCGCAGATGGCGTTGCAAAAATCGGCGCGCGCCTCAAAGTAGCAAACGTCTGCGGCGGGAATGAACACCTTTTTGCCCCCGCGGTCCACCGTCAGACGCAAAGGCTGGCGCGGAGCGTGGATAACACGACGGACGCCCAAGGCCGCCTCGATCTTGTCGAGTGCCTTTGACAGGCGTGCGTCCTCAACCGGCTTGACGACATAATCGACGGCATCGAGGTTATAGGCATCAGCCGCATACTCGGCAAATGCCGTCACAAACACCACGACCGGCGGCGTCTTTAGGTTCTGCAGCGTCTCGGCAAGCTCAATTCCCGAGCGACCGGGCATGGTAATGTCTAAAAACAACACGTCGGGCTTGTTCGACAGAATCGACTCCACGGCTTCGGTGACATTGCCCGCCTCGGCAATATGACCCACACGCGTATCCTTTTCCAATAGATAGCGTAGCTCAGCCCTAATTGGGGGCTCGTCATCAACCACCAAGATGTTCCAGCCTTCGGACATATGTGCTTCCCCTCTTTTTCTCTCAATCCAACCGCGTGCTACGCCGTCAACGGCGCGGGCTCATGCGGCTCGCCGTTCAGCTCGACGATGACCTGCGTTCCCACGCCCTCTTGGGACTTCACGCGCATGCCGGAATCTTCTCCGTAAAAGAAATGGATGCGCTGAAGCACGTTGAAGAGCGCCAGACCGCAACCTCGCTTGATGGAGCCGTCGGCGGTAATGCTCTCGGGCTCCTCTCGGCGATGCTGCTCAAACAGATGCGTGCAGACTTCTTCGCTCATACCGATGCCGTCATCTTCGACGATGATCTCCAAGCCGTCATCGGTCTCAAAAGCCCCAACACGAATAGAAAGCGGCTCGGTCTCGCGCTGCGCATGCTTGATGCAGTTTTCGAGCAGCGGCTGCAAGATAAACGGCGGCACCATGCTGTCGCGCACCTCAAAGTCGATGTCGACCGAAACGCGCAGACGGCCGTCGCCATACCGGGCCTGCATAAGATTGATATAACGAGTGCCCTGTTCCACCTCATGCTCGAGCGTGGTGAGCGTATCGGAGTCAGAAAGCGTCTGACGATAGTAATTGGAAAAGTCGATCAGCAGCGATCGCGCCTTGTCGGGCTCGGTTCGCACGAGCGACACGATGGTGCTGATGGTATTGAACAGAAAATGCGGGTCGACCTGCGACTGCAGGGCGCGCAGCTCCACGCGGGCCGTAAGCTCGTCCTGGCGCTCGAGCTCAAAGCTGGCGAGCTGCGTGGAAATGAGGTCGGCAAAGCCCGAGGCAAGCGCCGTCTGGCGCATATCGATGCTGCTCAGACGGGGATAATACAGCTCAAGCGTGCCCACGCAATGCCCGCGCACGGTAAGCGGTGCGACAATGCCGGCGCGCAGGCGCGGAAAGTAGCCACCCGTCTCATTGGAAGCGTCACGCGAAAACACGCTCTGCTCACCCGTCCCAATCACGTTGAGCGTGGTCTTGAGCACTACCGGGGTTCCGGCAGGGCACTTTGCCGAGTCCTCGCCCCAGCTTGCCAACACCTGTTTGCCATCGGTAAAGCAGATGGCAGAGGCGATGGTCTCGGACAGGATTATTTTAGAGGCGCCCAGGGCCGCTTCGGGCGTAAGGCCGCGCGACGTGTAGGCGAATATTTTTGATGCGATGGCGAGCGTACGGTCGGTTGCGCTCGATGTGAGGTCGTCGGGGACCACAAAGACATACGAGAAAAAGAAGCACAGCATGACCAGGCCGGCAATAACGACAACGCCCGGAACGGGATTGGGATTATCGGTTAAATCCCAGATAAGCAGCAGGATAAGCGCCGGAACGACAATACCGAGCAGGACGGCCTGAACCACATGCTGGGCCGTACGAAAGACCTTGGTAGAGTTGTAGCTCTTGCCCAGAATCAGCCTGTTTAAATCCACCGTCATCCCCTCTTGTCCTTAGCACCCATAGCAATAAAGAGGGCCGCAAGCGACCCTCTCCATTGCATTATGCAATCAAAAACTGTGTTTTACATCAAGCCATCGACAAACGGTATCTTAGGCGCTGTATTTGTTAGCCTCACCAAAAGTGCCAGCCTCGACGATCCAGCCATCCTTCATGATGACGTCCATGTTGTCGGTGTTGAGCACGTGGATGTCGGCGGCGACGTCACCATTGACAACCAGCAGGTCGGCGCACTTGCCGGCCTCGATGGAACCGGTCTCGTCCTCGATGTGGCACATCTTGGCACCGTTGAGGGTGGCGCAGGTGATGGTCTCGACCGGAGTGAAGCCGATCTTGTCGACGAACTCGTACATCTCCTCGATGGAGCAGGTGCCGTACGGGGTGACGAAGGAGAAGGAGTCGGAGCCGATCGTCATGACGACGCCGCGCTTCTTGGCCTCGCGCAGGCAGTCGTAGTTGCGCTGCAGCTCCTTCTCGACCAGGGTGCCCTCGTACTTGTCGTGCAGCTCGGGGACGTAGACGGGCGGATAGGTGGCGTACCAGGTGGGCAGGAAGGCGATCGTCGGGGTGAAGAAGGTGCCCTGCTCGGCCATGAGGTCCATGGTGCGCTCATCGATATCGAAGCCGTGAATCAGCTGCTCGCAGCCAAAGCGAACGGAGTCGTAGGCGGCGGCGTGGTTGTTGTAGCAGTGACTCCACACGGGGATGCCGACCATCTTTGCCTCTTCGACCACGGCCTGGATCTCCTCGGAGCAATAGTGCTGGTCGCGACCGGAATCCCAACGCCAGATGCCGCCACCGGTAGCCCAGATCTTGATGGCATCGGGGTTCTCGCGCAGGCGACGACGGACGGCCTTGCGCAGATCCCAAGGACCATCGACCTGGTCGCCCCAGGGATGGGATTCCTTGTTGAGCTCCTGGCTGCAGTGGTGGGAGTCGCCGTGGCCGGCAACGCGGCAGAAGCCAAGGCCGGTGGCCAGAACGCGCGGGCCCTTGAAGACGCCCTTGTCGATGCAGTCGCGGATCTGGATACCAAAGCGGCCGATCTCGCAGACGGTGGTGAGACCGTGGGTGAGGCAGTCGTAGGCCTGCTTGACGGCGACGGCCTGCTTCTCGAGGAGTGGCTGCATGACCCAGTCGGTGTCATCGTCGGTCAGGTTGCCCGAGAAGTGCAGGTGGGTGTCGATCAGACCGGGAAGGACGGTCTTGCCGGCGGCGTCGATAACCTCAACGCCCTCGGGAAGGTCCTGCATGACACCGGCGTACTCGATCTTGCCATTGTCGTCGACGAGAACGAGGGAGTTCTCGACCGGCTCGGCACCGGTACCGTCGATGAGCTTGCCGCCAACGATTGCATACTTAGTGGACATGGTTCCTCCTTATGGATCCATATAGTGGGCGAGGCCGCATTGGGTTAAGGCCTCACAAAACTACCCTAGTGGTGCCGGGTTCGGTGCGCGGAAGAGAGGGTTCCGCGCACCCGATCCGCCCCGGCTCGGCGTTATTTTTTGCGGGAATTGGTGAAAGCCATGAGGGCCAGGCCAACAGCCAGCCAGCCGATAACGATGCTCCACTCCACCATGTTGAGGGAGGCGGGAGAGAACGGGATCACGAGCAGGCCAATGATGGTGCCGCAGGCAACGATAGCGAGGCTGATGCCAAACTTGCCGCCGGGCACCTCGTAGGGACGAGGCAGGTCGGGCTCGGTGAAGCGCATGCGCAGGCAAGCGAGGGCGACCATGCCGCAGGAGAAGATGAAGGCGAGAGCCGACACGTTGGTCAGAGGGATGAGCATGTTCTTGCCCAGGAACGGACCGATGACGGTGATGACGCCCAGAACGGCGCAGGCGAGCTTGGGAGCGCCGGACTTGGGATCGACCTCGGCGAACTTCTCGGGCAGCTGGCCCTTGCGGCCCATGGCGAGCATGATGCGGCTCGTGGCGCCGTAGAAGGAGTTCATCGGGCCCATGGGTCCAAGCGTGGCGATGACGAGCATGGCCAGGTACAGGAGCATGTTGATGCCCTTGAGGCAGGCAAGCGCGGGAACCGGGCTCTTAACAAACTCATGCCAGTCGAGGATGGTGCCGAACGAGTAGATGCAGACCATGTAGAAGCCGCCGGCGGCCAGCAGGGCCAGGGAGATGATCTTGCCGAACTTGTTCCAGTTGAGGCCCTCGGCTGCTTCCTCAGCCTGCTGAGGAATGGTATCGAAGCCGGCGTAGAAGAACGGGGTCAAAACCAGGACCGACACGATGCCGGCGAACAGGCTGGTGCCCTCGGTAGCGGGCTTGCCGCCGCCAGCACCGGTGACCTGGGAGAACACGGGCATGGCGTGTTCCGGCGAACCGGTGAACAGCGAGACACCCATGGCGAGCAGCATGCCGCAGAGCAGAGCCTTGGTCAGGAAGGCCTGGAGCTTGGCGGCCGAGCTGGCACCGCGGAAGTTGAGGAAGATGACGTAGACTGCAAAGCCGAGCGCGATCAGCGTCGGGAACAGGTAAACGTCGGCGCCCAGGATGGTGTAGAGCTTGACGGCGCGCAGCCACTCAAGGCCGGGCAGGCTGCCGAACATCTCGGATACGAGGGTCGAGATGGCGATGGCCTCCCACGGGCACAGGATGCCGTTGCCCAGGGCCAGGAGCCAGCCGGTGATGTAGCTCAGCGTACGGCCAAAGCTACGATCGACATACTCGACGATGCCGCCCGAGATGGGGATAGCAGCCGTGAGCTCACCGAAAACAGCTCCGACGGGCACGAGGAAGATTGCACCCAAGAGGAATGCGATCATAGCGGGAACGGGACCGCCGCCCACGACCATCCAGTCGCCGACCTGCAGAACCCAACCGGTACCGATGATGGCACCGAAACCGATGGTGAAGAAGTTCCAGAGCGAAAGCGTTTTCTTCATGCCGCCGTTATCCTCAACTGCAACTTCTGCGTTCTTGTCCGCCATTGTTCCCCTCCTTTCCTATTTGACGCCCCTTGACGTCACCCCTTGCGCGATCTGTTTTGCCGCGCGCTTTTATTTCGTGGCTTTAAGATACGGCTTTGGCACAGCAGCGCCGTTTGTAGCTCGACCGAAGGCAGAACTGCAAAACGAACGGCGCCGTTTTTGGGACGAACGGCGGAAGACGTCATTCGTCTTGGACGCTTTCATCTTGTCTGCTTTTGAATACCTGTTGCCGTGACGCTTGGCGCGCGGCGCGGCAACGTTCATACCATTTGTCAGGCTTTTGGCGCACATACCCATGTGTCGCGCCTCTTTTTATGTAGGATAGACAAGTTACACATGAGGCAAGGTGATTCGAATGGCATATGGATACAATGACGGCGACCAACGGCCACAAAGCGTGCGCCTTGCCGGCCGCACCACGCCAACGCCCAGAAGCACCTCCGACAACGACAACCCGCAGCGCCCCCAAGAGCAGCTCGGGGCTTCTTCGCGGCAACAAAGCCGTACCGTGCAGCAGTCAGACCGCATGAGTACGAGCACACGCCAACGCCAGACCGACACATCGCAGCCACGCCGCTACGATCGCCGTAAGACCGACTACTACGTTAAGCGCTCCTTTTCGCGATCTCAACGCGATCGCGGCAATTCCGCCCCTCACCCCGCGTCGCATACCACAAGCCACACGCTTCCGGCCCGCCGCCTACGTCTTGCGCTTTGCTCCATCGCCGCCTGCCTCGTCTTTGTGTTTTTGGGATCCTGTATCTCCCACGGGTCAGCCGGTCTTGAGCCCACTGCCGAGGACAAGCTGCTTAAAGCTCCCGTCGCACCAGGTTACTCCTTTGCGTTCTCGACCCCACGCTCGCAGTGGAGTGCCGGCACCATGCCCCACATCTACCAAATTGATCCCGCATGGTCGGAGCTGCCCTATGCCGGTGGCACTATTCGCGAAAACGCTTGCGGTCCCACTTGCCTCACCATGGTCTATATCTTTAAGACCGGCCACACCGATAAGACGCCGGTCGATATATGCGCACTGGCCGAAGCCGGCAACTACGCCCCCACCGGTGCCACCGAGTGGTCGTTTATGACAAGCGGTGCGTGGCAGCTGGGGCTCAACGGAACACAGCTCTATAACGATCGCGAATCGATTACCCAAGCACTTCGCTCGGGTGCGCCCGTCATCGCCGCAGTGCGCCCCGGCACGTTTACCAACGTAGGCCACTATATCGTGCTCTACGGCATCGACGATGCCAACCAGATTGGCGTCTACGACCCCAACTCGGCCAGCCGCAGCGCCCGCCGCTGGGGCGTGGTGGAGGTCCTCAACGAAATCGAAGCCATGTGGGCCTACTACTAGTCATTGGGCACTCATTGGGGACAGACTTAAATGAGTGCATGGGAAACTGTGCCCCGCTTTGGACACTCATTGTGGGCTGCACTTTACGCAGCTGATCGGTGCTACTCATTTAAGTCTGTCCCCAATGACCAGCCATCCACTCTCGTCATTTGGGCGCGGCTCGCAGCATTCCTCATGAACAGCTACCTCAACAGCAAAAGCCCCGTAGTCGGAGCGGACTGCGGGGCTCATGAAGAGAGGCTAGTTTGTGGGCGCTTTGCCTGGCGCCCACGGGAGAGGCAACTGAGTAGGGACTACTCGTGGATGCGGGTGCCGGAGAGGCCGGCCATGGTCTCGGCGGCCTTGTCCAGGGCGCCGATGATGCAGGTGCGGCCCTTGCGGGAACGGGCGAACTTGATGGCGGCGCGGACCTTGGGCTCCATGGAGCCCTTGCCGAACTGGCCCTCGTCGGCCAGGCGCTCGGCCTCGTCGGCGGTGAGGTCCTCGAGCTCCTCCTGGTTGGGCTTGCCGAAGTTGATGGCGACGTGCTCGACGGCGGTCAGCAGGAACAGGACGTCGGCGTCGCAGTCCTCGGCCAGCAGCTCGCCGCCCAGGTCCTTGTCGATGACGGCGGGAACGCCCTTGTAGCAGCCCTTGTTCTCGTAGTCGCGGACGACGGGGATGCCGCCGCCACCGCAGGCGATGACGATGAACTCGTTGTCGAGCAGGTTGAGGATGGAGTCGGCCTCGACGATCTTCTTGGGATCGGGGGAGGCGACGACGCGACGCCAGCCGCGGCCGGAATCCTCGACGAAGACCTTGGAGGGGTCCTCGGCCATGAACTCCTTGGCCTGCTCCTCGGTGTAGAAGGGGCCGATGGGCTTGGTCGGGTTCTTGAACGCGGGGTCGTCCGGATCGCACTCGATCTGGGTGACGACGGTTGCGGCGTGCCAACGCTTATAGCGCTTGTGCATCTCGCGGCCGATGCCCTGCTGCAGGTGATAGCCGATGTAGCCCTGGGACATGGCGCCGCACTCGGGCAGCGGCATCTCGGGGGTGCCGATGGCGTCGTGGGCGGCGGCGAAGGCGTTCTGGATCATGCCGACCTGCGGGCCGTTGCCGTGGGTGATGATGATCTCGTTGCCCTGCTCGATGAGGCCGAGGAGGGCGTGGGCGGTGTTGCTCACGGCCTCGATCTGCTCGACGGGGTTGTTGCCGAGGGCGTTGCCGCCGAGGGCGACGACAATACGATCGGGCTTGCCGTAAGGCTTGCTCATGATTCCTCCTTCTAAATGTTCTGCATCTTCCAACCCTTAGCGAAGAGTTGCGTACATCATGGCCTTAATGGTATGCATGCGGTTCTCGGCCTCCTGGAACACGCGAGACTGCGCGCTCTCAAAGACCTCATCAGAGACCTCCATCTCGGTCACGCCGAACTTCTCGGCGATCTCGGCTCCGATGGTAGTCTGCGTATCGTGGAAGCTCGGCAGGCAGTGCATAAAGATGGCGCCAGGGTTTGCCTTGGCCATAACCTCAGGCGTTACTCGATAGGGAGAGAGAAGTTCGATTCGGCTCTTCCACAGCTCCTCAGCCTGACCCATACCGACCCAAACGTCCGTATAGACAACATCTGCGTCCTTGACGCCCTCATCGATATCCTCAGTGAGCTGGATCGTGCAGCCATTCTGTGCGGCAATCTCCTGGCAGCGCTCAAGAAGCTCGGGGGCAAAATGCGTAGCGCCCTCGACGTCACCCTTGGGGCCACAAGAGCAGAAGTTGATGCCCAATTTGGCACAGATGACCATAAGGGAGTCGCTTACATTGCCCTGCTCCTTGCCCATGTAAGTGAGCTTCATGCCGCGCGTGTCGCCGAACTCCTCACGCATGGTGAGAATATCGGCAAGGGCCTGGGTGGGATGGTACTCGTTAGTCAGGCCGTTCCAGACGGGAACGCCGGCCTTGGCGGCAAGCTCCTCGACGATAGACTGATCGGAGCCGCGATATTCGATGCCGTCATACATGCGACCGAGCACGCGGGCGGTGTCCTCAATGGACTCCTTCTTGCCCATCTGCGACGAGCCGGGATCGAGGTAGGTCACGCCCATACCCAGGTCCATACCGCCAACCTCGAAGGCACAGCGCGTGCGCGTGGAGGTCTTCTCAAACAGCAGGACAATGTTCTTGCCCTCAAGAAAGCGGTGCGGATAACCGGCACGCTTCATATCCTTGAAGTTCTTAGACAAATCGAGCATGTACTCGATTTCCTCGGTCGTGAAGTCAAGCAGGGTGAGAACGCTTCGACCAGAAATATTCAGAGACATGATTTAAGTCCTTTCGATTGTTGGAAGCAGGCAATGAGGGACGGGCGGCGCAGACATACACGCCGCCCAGATACGCTAGCGTTGGCTAGATTTCCTCACGCCAGAACGGCATGGTCATGCAGCGCGGGCCGCCGCGGCCGCGAGAAAGCTCCTCGGAAGGGGCGACGAGCAGCTCGACGCCAGCCTTGTAAAGAGCATCGTTAGTGACAACGTTGCGCTCATACACGCAGACCTTGCCCGGCGCGACCGCAAGAGTGTTGGAACCATCGTTCCACTGCTCACGAGAAGCCTCGATTGGGTCGCCACCACCGCACTCAATCATGGTGATGTGGTCCATACCCGTCGCAAGCTCGAGGATATGCTGCAGGGTGCCCTCGAGTTCCTCGATACGCACCTCCCCCTCCGTATCGCCCTTGGTCAAGCGGTAGGCACGAAGCGTCTGGTAGATGCCGGGATAAACCGTGAACTTATCGCGATCGACCTGCGTGCAAACGGTGTCGAGATGCATGTAGGCATAGCCGTGCGGAATCTTGATGGCATAGATGTTCTCGATTTCGGCCTCATCAGAGCCCCAGAACATATTCTTGGCGAGCTCATCGATGGCCGCAGTCTGGGTACGCTCGGAAATACCGATGGCGAGCGTCTTGGCGTCGATGTTGAGGATATCGCCACCCTCGATATGCCACTCGCTGTTGTGGTCGTACCAGATGGGGCTACCGGCATAATCGGGATGGTTGCGGAGCACCGTTTCGTAGAAGATTACCTCGCGATTGCGCTGATTCCAGTACATGCGGTTCATGGTAGCGCCCTTGCCCACGACGGCCAGAGGGTCACGGGAGAAATACGAGGAGGGCATGGGGAAGAGGACCATGTCGTCGCCCTTCAGCTCATCGCCATCCAGACTAGCAAGAGAACCGCCGACATGCGGGATTTCAAGGTCGCGCACATACAGTCCGCCCATAGCCGTGAGGACAAATTCCTTGTTGTCCTTGATGGAATCTAGCTTCTCGACAACCGCCTGGCGAAGAGCGGCGTTCTTGATACCCGACTCGTCCATGAACTTTCCCATGAACTGCGCACGCGCGCCCTCGACCTTATCAAACGTCTCGGCAACTAGGTCTTCCATATAGACGACCTCGGCACCAGCGCCGCGCAGAAGCTCGGTAAACTGGTCGTGTTCTTTCTGGGCATAGTCCAAATAGAATGCGTCGTGAATCCAGACTCGCTCGAAATCCTCCACCTTCAAGTTTACAAGATCCTTGCCGGGGCGATGGACGCACACCTTCTTAAGGGCGCCAATCTCGCTATGGACGTTCAGTCCTTTGTTCATCTCTATCCTTCTTTCTCACAACCGTATGTAGGGTTTTGTTTTTATGGCAGGGGGATAAGGCCCGAAACCGCAGTGAACGCCATGCAGATAACACTCACGACCAGGAAGAATTTCCAAGCGACCTTCCACCACTGGCCAAGCGAAATCTTGCAGACGCCAAGACCGGCAACGAGGACCGGGCATGTTGGCGACATGAGAGTCATGGCCGTGGCGCCCATGGAAAGACCAGTAACCGCAGCCTCGGGGTTTAAGCCCATCAACTCAACGAGCGGGCCAAAAATGGGAATCGTAAGAGCAGCGATGCCCGAGGAGCTCGGAACGAGGATAGACAGAAGGTTATCCACAACATAAAGGATGCTCGTAAAGATAACGGACGGAACTCCAGAGAGAGCCGTGGCGAGAGTGTTGAGAATCGTATCGATGATGAGGCCGTCATTGGCGATTACGAGGATTCCGCGGGCAAGTCCAACGACGATGGCCGAGAACGCAAAGTCTGCAATTCCCTTAACGAACTCGCCAGCGATCTCCTTCTCATTCATCCCGGAAACAACGCCCGAAAGGAGGGCCATGGCCAAGAAAATCGCAGAGATTTCATTCATGTACCAACCCTGGGTTACCAGACCCCAAATGATGGCGACAAGTCCAAGCACGAAGATAACCATAACGGCCTTCTGCCTACCGGAGAACTTGCTATCAAGAAGGCTATCATCCGCACCAAACTCTTTGCGCTTCTCGATATCATCGTGGAAAGCGGGGGATGCTTCGGGGTTTTTCCTAACCTTGAGGGCATACATCACAACCCATGCGACGGCAACCGCCGTGAGCACGACAAGGGCGATAGTACGTAACCACAGTTGGGGGTTGCCCTGAATGCCGAGGATACCCTGGGAAATCAGAACGCTGAACGGATTAACGGTAGATGCGATATATCCGATGCGAGCGCCCACAAACACCGTCATGAACGCCGTGATTGAGTCGAAGCCCATGGACATCATGATCGGCATAAGAATCGCAAAGAACGGAAGCGTCTCTTCTGCCATACCAAAGGTGCTGCCGCCCAAGGCAAAGAGCACCATTAGAATCGGGATAATGAGGACGTCCTTGCTCTTGAACTTCTTCACCACTCGAGCTACGCCACTCGTGATTGCTCCGGTCGCCGTGATGACCTGGAAGGAACCTCCCACAATCAAAATGAATGCAACGACCTCGACCGCTTGCTGGATACCGACCGCAGGAGCCTCAAGCACATCGAAGACACCTTGGCGAAGATCGACCTCGTTGCCGTCCTCGTCCGTATAGATCTTATCGACAGGCTCGTAGGTACCCGAAACCGTTACCTCACGGCCGTTAACCTCCTGGCGCTCAAACGCGCCCGAAGGCACAACCCAGGTCAGAACGGCAAATACGGCCATCAATACAAGAATGATGGTGTATACGTGCGGAACTCGAAAGGCACGCTCCTTTTCTGTCTCTGCCATCTCTCCTCCTTAATTCAGGGGTTTTTCGTTGCCGGCAAAGCCATTGTGTCATCGCGCAAAACACTCTTCCGCCCCATCGCCCGCCAACGAAAGCCATCGGCCCGTAAACGGCCTTTTGATTGATGTAATTCGTCAATTTACTTATAAAATTGATGTTTACCATCAATTACTAGCCCAGTTCATGCCATTCTCCTGTGACAGATATGATGTAAATTGAAACAATCTCGTAATGTGCCACTATGCAACTAATACACACTCACCGCCAAAGCGAGGTTACATGTCCGCATTGCATGTTCAAAACGAAATAGGAAAGCTAAGAAGGGTCCTCCTGCACTGCCCCGGCCCCGAAACGCGCAACTACCCCGACGGTCAGTTCAATCAGGTCTTTACGCTACGCCCTTCCAGCAGCTCATTTGATCTTGAAAAGGCCCTCAGGGAGCACCATGCTTACTCGACAATGCTCGAGCACGAAGGGGTAGAGATTCTCTATCTTGAAAACCTTCTTACCGAAGCCCTTGATGCGACAGAGCAGGCGCGCCGCTCTTTTATCGACAGCTACATTTCAGAATGTGGCGCGCGGGGCATTGAGCTCGAATCTGCCATTCGCGAATATCTTGAGTGCACCGAAGGCTCCCGTGCTCTGGCTCAAGCGGCGGTCAATGGTATCCGCTACTCCCAGGTCTTCGACACAGATAAGGAGATGTTCAGCCTCGCAAAACTGACGGGAGATGCATACTCGCCCGACGACCTCCTCGTAGGCCCCCTAAACACCATGTTTTTCACACGCGATCCGGCGAGTGTCATCGGCGAAGGCGTCACGCTCAACCATATGTACTGGCCAGAGCGTAACCGAGAGGTTATCGCCTATAAAACGATTTTTACCTATCACCCAGATTTCCGCGAGACTCCTCAGTTCTTCAAGCATGAATCGACTTACCACATTGAAGGCGGCGACCTGCACAACCTCAACAGCGAAAACGTAGCCGTTGGGATCTCCCAACGAACCGAGTCGGCTGCGATAGACACCCTAGCAAATAACTTGCTCTGGGATGAGAACTCGACTATTGAGTCCGTATGGGCCATTCAGGTCCCCTACGATGACCTCTGCATTCATCTCGACACATAT
Organism: uncultured Collinsella sp.; assembly: GCA_905198355.1. GTDB lineage: Bacteria > Actinomycetota > Coriobacteriia > Coriobacteriales > Coriobacteriaceae > Collinsella. Next base: position 19,408 of record CAJKCG010000020.1, read on the forward strand.
TTCACTCGCGTTGGCTACGAGACATTCCTCGTTGACTGTAAGCTTCTCGACGAAGCGCGGGTCTACCGCATTACACGCGGCAGATCGGAAAGGACAACCCGGGCACGTCATGTCGAAGGCGGTCTGAAAGAAGCGCTGGGATTAGCCCTGGGCTCAAATTCGTTGCAATTTATCCCTTGCGGTGGCTCAAATCCCGGAGCAGCAGAGATCGAAAGGAGCAACAATGCCACAAGCACCCTTTGTTTGGAGCCCGGCAAGGTCTGCGTTTACGAAGAAAACGCCGAAACCAACAAAGCACTGGAGAAGGCAGGTATTGAACTTGTTCCCATCTCTATCTTCGAGCTGACAAACGGCTTTGGCGGTCCCAACTGCCTCTGCCTCCCCCTTGTCCGCACTTCATAACATGGGAACGGGTCAGAACATAAAGGCGCTTCGCAAGCGCGACCAGCTAACACAGGAGGAGTTAGCGGCACTCATTGGCGTCTCCAAAGAAACGGTATGCCGTTGGGAGAAGGACCGCTATGCAATCCGCCGCTCAACGTTGCTCAAGATAGTATCGAAATTTAACCTGCAGCTCGACGACCTCACATCTGAAACCGCAGGGCTTGCCGCAAAGCTCGACCACGAGAGACGGAAGGGGGAATCCAAAGAAGATACTACTGATTCCCTTTGCGATGCATTTCAAATCCAGATGGCTGGAGGCAGAATGGGACTTAAACAAACCGGAACAGCCGCGCTCCCCTCATCCGTATTCAAGAAACATCGCGGGTGCTTCTTTGTTCAAATGGACACATCCGCAATGTCCAAATGCTACCCGATTAGATCCCTTCTCCTCGTGGATCCCAGCCTGAAACCTTGGAACGGATGCTCTGTCCTCGCCTTGGTCGACAATTCAAGAATCGTCATACGGCGTTATAGCACCGGCACAAATACCGTGATGCTCTCATCCCACTCATATCGCACATCCGAACCGGATATTGTGCTGGATAAACGCCGAATTAGGATTCTTGGAGTCATCGTTTGGTTCCAGGCATCTCATGATCTGAGCGTCTAATCAAACTGGATCTTGTTTACCTCCCCCATATGCTCACACCTCAACAGCAAAAGCCCCGTAGTCGGAGCGGACTGCGGGGCTCATGAAGAGAGGCTAGTTTGTGGGCGCTTTGCCTGGCGCCCACGGGAGAGGCAACTGAGTAGGGACTACTCGTGGATGCGGGTGCCGGAGAGGCCGGCCATGGTCTCGGCGGCCTTGTCCAGGGCGCCGATGATGCAGGTGCGGCCCTTGCGGGAACGGGCGAACTTGATGGCGGCGCGGACCTTGGGCTCCATGGAGCCCTTGCCGAACTGGCCCTCGTCGGCCAGGCGCTCGGCCTCGTCGGCGGTGAGGTCCTCGAGCTCCTCCTGGTTGGGCTTGCCGAAGTTGATGGCGACGTGCTCGACGGCGGTCAGCAGGAACAGGACGTCGGCGTCGCAGTCCTCGGCCAGCAGCTCGCCGCCCAGGTCCTTGTCGATGACGGCGGGAACGCCCTTGTAGCAGCCCTTGTTCTCGTAGTCGCGGACGACGGGGATGCCGCCGCCACCGCAGGCGATGACGATGAACTCGTTGTCGAGCAGGTTGAGGATGGAGTCGGCCTCGACGATCTTCTTGGGATCGGGGGAGGCGACGACGCGACGCCAGCCGCGGCCGGAATCCTCGACGAAGACCTTGGAGGGGTCCTCGGCCATGAACTCCTTGGCCTGCTCCTCGGTGTAGAAGGGGCCGATGGGCTTGGTCGGGTTCTTGAACGCGGGGTCGTCCGGATCGCACTCGATCTGGGTGACGACGGTTGCGGCGTGCCAACGCTTATAGCGCTTGTGCATCTCGCGGCCGATGCCCTGCTGCAGGTGATAGCCGATGTAGCCCTGGGACATGGCGCCGCACTCGGGCAGCGGCATCTCGGGGGTGCCGATGGCGTCGTGGGCGGCGGCGAAGGCGTTCTGGATCATGCCGACCTGCGGGCCGTTGCCGTGGGTGATGATGATCTCGTTGCCCTGCTCGATGAGGCCGAGGAGGGCGTGGGCGGTGTTGCTCACGGCCTCGATCTGCTCGACGGGGTTGTTGCCGAGGGCGTTGCCGCCGAGGGCGACGACAATACGATCGGGCTTGCCAAGAGGCTTAGACATTGCTGGAATCCTTTCTGTAAAAGGCCTACAACCCATTAATAACCCGCGCCCGTGCGATACGCGAGTTTATTAAGGTTTATATTCTCTTTATCGCTCATTTTATTCATTTTGAAAATAGTTGAACGGCGAACGGTCGATTTTACCCGCTCAGCGTAAAGAACCCCAGCTCAGGCACATCTAAGCCATTTACGTGCGACTTTATTTAAATACAGCAGAGATTAGAGTGGATTATGCAAACTATATCTTTGCTAAACACAAAACGGACAGCGCAAATTCTTACTCGCACTATACGAGATTCTATGCACTAATTAGACGAGTATGCACCTCTGCAAAAACATGGGGCTTTTCATCCGGCAAAAGGAATAAAGATGAGCTCCGGAAAGGCAACCAGCCCCAAAGCACGGGGATAGAAGGCGGCAACGGCCAAAACCTCCATCCATCCCCAAAGTGGCGCGAGGTTTCGCGGCAAAGCCGCGAAACAGCGAAGGGGACAAAAGGTCCCCACAACCACGCCCTTCATCCGCCCACACAATCCGAGGACGTAGTCGTAGCAGGATCTGAGAGCCAACCTTCGCGGACACTCCGCAGGACGAAAGAACCCCCGCCGCACGTAGTGCGCAGCGGGGGTTCTTTCATGTCCGAGGACGTCCGCGAAGGTCAGCCCTCAGATCCTGCGGTGAGAGACCTAGGCCTCGTTGTACACCGTCTTGAGCTTCAGCAGGTGAGCGTAGCGGTCCATAGCGGCCTGCTCGTTCTCCTTGAAGAGCTCCTCGGCGCGCTCGGGGAAGGAACGCGTCAGCGAAGCGTAACGGGCCTCGTTCATCAGGAACTCCTGATAGCCGCCCGCGGGCTCCTTGGAATCGAGCGAGAACTTCTTGCCGGCAGCAGCCTCGGGGTTGAAGCGGAAGAGGTTCCAGTAACCGCACTCGACAGCCTTCTTCATCTCGGCCTGGCAGTTCTGCATGCCGCCCTTCTTGATGGAGTGCATCTCGCAGGGGCTGTAGCCGATGATGAGGGACGGGCCGTCGTAGGCCTCGGCCTCGTGAATGGCCTTGAGGGTCTGAGCCGGGTTGGCGCCCATGGCGACCTGCGCCACGTAGACGTAGCCGTAGCTCATGGCGATCTCGGCCAGGGACTTCTTCTTGGTCACCTTACCGGCAGCGGCGAACTGAGCGACCTGGCCCAGGTTCGAGGCCTTGGAGGCCTGACCACCGGTGTTGGAGTAGACCTCGGTGTCGAAGACGAAGACATTGACGTTGTGGCCGGAAGCCAGGACGTGGTCCAGGCCACCGAAGCCGATGTCGTAGGCCCAGCCGTCGCCGCCGAAGATCCAGAAGGACTTCTTGGTGAGGTAAGCCTTGTCGGCGAGGATTGCCTTGGAAGCGTCGCAGCCGCACTTCTCGAGCTCGGCAACGTAGGCAGCGGCAGCAGTCTTGGAGGCCTCGGCGTCGTTGACGGAGTCGATCCAAGCCTGGCCGGCGGCCTTGAGCTCGTCGGACGGACCATCGGCAGCGATGATGTCCTGGGTAGCGGCGATCAGCTTGTGCTGAACGGCCTCATAGCCAACAGCCATGCCCAGACCGTGCTCGGCATTGTCCTCGAACAGGGAGTTGTTCCACGCCGGGCCGTGACCGTCCTTGTCCTTGCAGTAAGGAGCGGTGGCAGCGGGGTTGCCCCAAATGGAGGAGCAGCCGGTGGCGTTGGAGATGAACATGCGGTCGCCGGCAACCTGGGTCACCAGACGTGCATAGGCGGTCTCGGCGCAGCCGGCGCAGGAGCCAGAGAACTCCAGGTAGGGCTGCTTAAACTGGCTGCCCTTGACGTTGGCCGCGATGAGTTCCTTCTTCTCGGAGACGTTCTCGACCATGTAGTCCCAAACGGGCTGCTGGTCCATCTCCTGCTCGGTGGGAACCATCTCGAGGGCGCCCTTGGGGCAGACCTTGACGCAGTTGGTGCAGCCCATGCAGTCGAGCGGAGACACGGCCATGGTGAACTTCATGCCCTTGGCCTTGGGGCCCATAGCGTCGAGCGTGCGGGTAGCCTCGGGCGCGGCGGCAGCCTCGTCCTCGGTCATCGCGAACGGACGGATGGTGGCATGCGGGCACACATAGGCGCACTGGTTGCACTGGATGCACTTGGTCTCGTCCCAGTGGGGAACGACCACGGCGACGCCGCGCTTCTCGTATGCGGAGGCGCCCAGCTCAAACTGGCCGTCGGCGCAATCGACGAAGGCGGAAACGGGCAGGCTGTCGCCATCCATGCGATCGATGGGCTCGAGCAGGTTCTTAACCTGCTGGGCGATGGCGGACTTGGTCTCCTCGGAGAGCTCGACGGGAGCGGCATCCTCGGCGGTAGCCCAGTCGGCCGGAACCTCGAACTTACGGAAGGCGGTAGCGCCGGCATCGATGGCCTTGTGGTTGGCGTCGACGATGGCCTGGCCCTTCTTCATGTAGGACTTGGTGGCCGCGTCCTTCATGTACTGCAGAGCGTCCTCGGCGGGCAGGACCTTGGCCAGCGCGAAGAAGGCGGACTGGAGCACCGTGTTGGTGCGCTTGCCCATGCCGACCTTGGCAGCCAGGTCGATAGCGTCGATCAGGTAGACGTTGACGTTGTTGTTCGCGATGTAGCGCTTGGCCACGGCGGGCATGTGCTCGGCGAACTCCTCGTCGCTCCACTGGCAGTTGACCAGGAAGGTGCCACCCGGCTTGACGTCGCGGACCATCTTGAAGCCCTTGACGATGTAGCTGGGATTGTGGCAGGCGACAAAGTCGGCCTTGGTCACGTAGTACGGCGAACGGATCGGGGAATCACCGAAGCGCAGGTGCGAAACGGTGACGCCGCCGGTCTTCTTGGAGTCGTACTGGAAGTAGGCCTGAACGTACTTGTCGGTGTGATCGCCGATGATCTTGATCGAGTTCTTGTTGGCGCCGACGGTACCGTCGCCACCCAGACCCCAGAACTTGCACTCGATGGTGCCGGGGGCCGCGGTGTTGGGCGCATCCTCGGCCTCGGGCAGGCTCAGGTTGGTCACGTCATCGACAATGCCGATGGTGAACTCGCGCTTGGGCTCGTCCTTCTTAAGCTCCTCGAAGACAGCGAACGCGGACGCGGGAGGCGTGTCCTTGCTGCCCAGGCCGTAACGGCCGCCGACGACCTTGATGCCCGTCTTGCCGGCCTCGTAGAGGGCGGAGACGACGTCCTGGTAGAGCGGCTCGCCGATGGAACCCGGCTCCTTGGTGCGGTCCATAACGGCGATCTTCTTGACGGTCTCGGGGAGAACGTCGACAAAGTGCTTGATGGAGAACGGACGGAACAGGCGAACCTTGACCAGGCCGACCTTCTCGCCGTGAGCGTTGAGGTAGTCGATGACTTCCTCGAGCACGTCGCAGAAGGAGCCCATGCACACGACGACGCGATCGGCATCGGGAGCGCCGTAGTAGTTGAACAAGCCGTAATCGGTGCCGAGCTTCTCGTTGATCTTCTTCATGTAGCCCTCGACAACGGCGGGAAGCTCGTCGTAGACCTTGTTGCAGGCCTCGCGGTTCTGGAAGAAGATGTCGCCGTTCTCGTGGCTACCGCGGGTGTGCGGGTGCTCAGGGTTGAGCGCGTGATCGCGGAAAGCCTGGACGGCGTCCATGTCGCACATCTCGGCCAGATCCTTGTAGTCCCACATGGCGACCTTCTGGATCTCGTGGCTGGTGCGGAAGCCGTCGAAGAAGTTAAGGAACGGGGTCTTACCCTCGATGGCGGCAAGGTGAGCCACCGGCGAGAGGTCCATGACCTCCTGGACGTTGCCCTCGGCGAGCATGGCGAAGCCGGTCTGACGGCAGGCCATGACGTCGGAGTGATCGCCAAAGATGTTCAGGGCGTGGGAAGCAACGCAACGCGCGGAGACGTGGAAGACGCCCGGGAGCTGCTCGCCCGCGATCTTGTACATGTTCGGGATCATCAGGAGCAGGCCCTGAGAAGCCGTATAGGTGGTGGTCAGAGCACCAGCGCCCAGCGAACCGTGAACGGTACCGGCTGCACCCGCCTCGGACTCCATCTCGACGACCTTGACCGGGGTGCCGAAGATGTTCTTGCGACCCTGGGCCGCCCACTGGTCGACATGGTCGGCCATCGGGCTGGACGGCGTAATGGGATAAATTCCCGCTACCTCGGTGTACGCATACGAAACATATGCGGCCGCCTCGTTGCCGTCCATAGACTTAAACTTACGCGCCATATACCCCTCTCCTCTCATATAGGTATACAGGCCCCGGCGATCGCCGGGATGTTGGCGTGATGGGATTTTCGTTGTTGCTTCCAATCATCTGGCAGGCGGACTCAGCAGCAGGCACATGGCGTGGAGAGAAGGCATGCCGAGGCGAGGAGGGCTGCACGCGCTCCTCAGGCCCAGCCACCCGTCTTGCACATGACCGAGCGCCGCAAAGGCCGCATGCCGGATGCTCCCGGGCACGCCCCGGCGATGGGAAGCGCCCGCAACGGAAATCCGCATGCGGGTTTATTGTACCCCGCCGTCAAGTGTAATTTCGGCAAATATAGGCGGGCGGTAAAGGTTTGCCCCGGGTGACCGCCAAGGGGCGAGATTGCCCCTCCATCCCCGGGCGACTGGCTCTGGCACGCTAAGGAGTGTCCCCAAGTGCCAGCAGGAAAGGAACGTCCCTATCTGCCGGCTAGAGGGCGCCGAGGAGGATGGCATAGGTGGTGGATTCGCCGAGCTTGAGCTCGTCGCCGGGATTGAGCTGGGCAGAGCGGCCGGGCTCCACCTGGATGCAGACGCTCGTGGCCCCGTTTACCACCACCGTGCCGTTGGTTGATGACAGGTCCTCGACATGCCAGGCATTTTGAGCATCGCACCAGATATGGGCATGGCGAGCCGAAACATCGTCACCGACGTCGGTGATGTCGCCCTCCCCTGTGGCCAGCGCGCCGATCTCGACGCCCTCCTCGCTCGGTTGAATCCAGCGCGGAGCGCTCACCACGTAGCCGTTTTGCACGCGCAGCAGTCCCAGCGGATGCGCCGGCGAAGCCTCATTCTCGCCTGTGACCGAAGATGTGCTCAGCGAGCGCGGCGTCGACGTGGCACCGCCGCAGGTCGCATGCGCGTAATCGATGGCGTAGGTCACCGACGAGCGAACATCCGCCGAGCAGCCTACGGCGACGAACAGCACCAGGATGGCCTCCGCGCGCTCGGCGGGCATGAGCTCCGCCGCCTGTGACAGGCGCTCGAGCGCATTGCGATAGAGATTCGTGTCCTGATGGCATTCCTCGAGCGCACGAACCATAGGTTCGCCGGCAGGCCCGCACACCATATTGGTCACCGCCGCAGCATCCATGGGATTGCGGCGGCGCAGGGCCAGCTGCGACATAATACGCGCGGCCGAGGTACCGTAATCGGCAAAATAACGCTCCTGCAGTGTGCCGACCGGTGCACGCACGATAAAGCGCGAGACCCACGAGCGATCGGCGGCGCGACTCTGAGGACTACGGCCATCGGCAAGCGGACGGCTTGAGAGCACCAGACCGCACAGCTCGATATGGCTCAGGCGCGCCGCGCGCTTAAAGATGTCGAACATTGCCCCGCACGGGGTGAGCTCGGTTTGAGAAGCCATGGGCTTAGCCCTCCTTGGTCACAGAGATATCGTCAGGTGCTTCGACAGGCCCGCCAAAGGCGCGAGCCGCCGCGGCTCCGCCGGCAAGCGGTGTCGCCATGGAGATTTTCGCACGTCGCGCGGACACGACGGGAAGCTCGAAGGCAAACCCCATCGCCAGCAAAAACCACGTGAGCGCATAGGTTGCAATTAAGGCAGCCACCAGGCCACCCGCCACGGCATGTTGGGAAAACACCGTGCATGCGAGTACAACCAACACCGGAACCTCGTAGGCAGATAGTGCGAGCACGCCCTGCATGAACCCCGCGCGGCGATTGCGCGCCAAGGCTCCGGCGGCAATGCCCGCCACGCCCGGCAGCGCCAACGCCAGCGCAGCGACGATGCCCGGCAACTTTCCGGACCACATAAGAGGCCCCATGGCAATCGTCACGTGGGTGCCCGACACCAGCAACGCCGCCGACACCACGACCGCGGCCCAAAGCGCACCGCAGACCGCCGTCGACGCAATCATCGCCGCACGTCGCATCACCCGGCCCGATACCTCCATCGGGCACGGCATGAGCGGCTCGGCGCGAAGCGAGCGGGCGACATTTTGCGCATAGTGGTCACAAAACGCCGAAAGCGCCGCCTCCACGGCAGCAGGCTCCGGACGATCTTCCTGGTGACACGACAGACAGGCCATCACCACGTCGGACAGCTGCGCATCGACAAACGCCAGTGCATCGCGCAAGTCCTCGGAATTTGGATCGAGCCCCAGCTGCTGAGCTTGCTCAGCCGCGGCAAGCGCCACATCGGGCTCGCGTCGCAGCAACTGCGTCAAGTCGCAACCGGGCGCATGGGCACCGATGGGATAGTCGGGCAGCGTATCCATCTTGAGGCGGTAGGGGCTGGCGATATCACGCGTCTTCTTGCGCGAGCCCGAGGTCCCCGACGCGCCCGGTGCCGCCTCATACGGCGCGACGCCGGCGATGAGCTCGTAGACCGCGCTCGCCGCGGCGTACACGTCAATCGCCGGCGACATGCGCAAGGCACGCAGGTCGGGAATATCGTCGGTGAGCATCTCGGGCGGGGCATAGGCAACCGTCGCGCGACGCAGCGTGGCATAGCGCTCCGTAAACGACGCCTTGCCGCCGGTACCGGCCACGGCCGACGCAGGCTCGAGCGCCAGCGACGAGCCAAAGTCGATCAGGCACAGGTCAAAGGTGCCCTCGGCAAGCTGCCGGTCAAGTGGTAGACGCGCCGTACGCACCATAATATTAGCGGGCGAGATATCGCGATGGACAAAGCCCTCACCCACCAGGCTCATGCGGCAGAGCAGATCGAACAGGTCGCGGCCCAGACGCGCAGCCACAAGCGGCGACAGGCGCCCGGCATCATCTACGGCAAAGCGCGAGCGCAGGCGGGCGAGTGTCTCGCCCTCGACCCATTCCATGACAATCGCGGGGACGCCGTCGACCTCGCCCCAGCCATAGAGGCGGGGAAAGCCCTTAAGGCCCGAAAGGGCGCGGTGGCATTCGTATTCCTCGCGAAACGCCGCCTTGAACTTGGCGACCAGCGCCTCGTGAGCGGCATCGTCGTCGAACTCATCGCGCGCCGGCAAGATGAGCTGTTTGAGTGCCACGGCCTCGCCCTGCGCGTTGACGGCACGCGTCACACGGCCGATACCGCCGCGGCGCATAGTGGCGTCATCGGCAAACAGCATCGTAAAACGGCGCAGGTAGGCGGGAAGCTCGTCCGTGCCCAGGGCGACGGCCGGCTCAAACCCGTCGACGCGCGCCAGGCGCAGGCCCACCATGGGATCGTGGGCAAGCGATTGGGTTGTGGCGGAAACGAGATTGGTCATCATAGAGCGATCGCCGCCACATTGTTATTGAAGTTGTTGAGCGCGACGTTATCGTCACCGTAATGTCCGACCCATTGACACAGGTTTGTGTAGCAACCCCAAAGGTTGGCGAATTGTCGATACCACTTTGACTGGGGAGGAAACGTCTGCCGGCCAAACTCGGCACGGATGACAAACATGTCATTGACCAGGCTGTCGCACGGTCCGGTGTCGCCCGTGGCGTTATAGGTCGACACCACGCTATTGGCGCGGGCGACATAGCCATCGAGCATGTTGTATTTGGTCACGAGCCAACTGTGGATACTCTCCTCCTCGGCAGCTGAGAGGCTACCCGAGCCCGTGTCGCCGCCGGCGCCGCCGTCCATCGAGCCACCACTCGAAGATCCGCCGCCAGAAGCGGAGCCCGAACCGGAACCGCCGTCCGAGCCCGACGAACCGGTGCCAGAACCGGACCCATCCGAGCCGCCGGGTTTACCCGCCTGCTGCGTACCCTGTTCCTTCTGCTGCTCCGCCTTGTTAACGATAGATGCCACGCTGTTGTTGGAAAGCTTCGTAATGACCTTGGTGTTGGTGAGCACGATGGTCTTGCCGTTTGCCAGCGTGATCTCGTTGTCCGATGTTTCGGGACTGTCCGCATCGTCGCCACCGAACACAACGTGCGAGACCACGCTCGCCCACGCATATCCAGTTGTCGTTCCCAAGTCGCTTTTGGCCTTGCGCCCAATATGCAGCTCGCGCGCAGCATGCGCCTGCACCATGGACGGCACCGTCATGCCATAAGCCGAAACACTGGCTATGGCCAGCACGAGCGAGCAAGACAGCAGCGCACACGCCCGAGGCGCCAGGCCCAGCCGGCGTCGCATGCGCACCGCGGCGCCATGCTTTGTCTGAGTGCCCCCGGGCCGCATGCGTTCTCCTCCAACAAAAACACGCCGCTCAGGAGCGGCGCATTCTTTCATATCCACAGTTGAGTGTATCAGCGAACCCAAAAGGTTGCGCAACGAATGGGCAAATACGAGGTGCGAGCGGACCCATCCACGCGATAAGCGGATGAAAAGCAGGTTTGTTGCACAACAAATAAATGAACGCGCACCCAATTATGAGTGCCCCGTGCGGCAGGCCGACGGGACATGCCGCGAAGCTGACGCCGCTTAGATCGCGCGGCGGGCCTCGATAGCGCGGCCGAGCGTAAGCTCGTCGGCATACTCCAAGTCGCCGCCCACGGGAAGGCCGCTCGCAAGACGCGATACCTCAACGCCCAATGGCTTGATGGTGCGAGCAAGGTAGCTCGCCGTGGTCTCGCCCTCAATGTTGGGGTTGGTGGCGATAATGACCTCGTGGATGTCCTCGTGGCCCAGGCGCGCAAGCAGCTCGCGGATATGCAGCTGCTCGGGACCGATCTTGTCCATGGGGCTGATCACGCCGCCCAGCACATGGTACAGGCCATGGTAGCTGCCCGTGCGCTCGATTGCCTGGACGTCGCGCGGCTCGCCCACCACGCAAATGCGAGTGGTATCGCGCATCGGGTCCTGGCAGATGGAGCACTCGTCGGCCGTGGCGTAGTTAAAGCAACGGCTGCAAAAATGGACCTCCTGCTTAACCTCCAGGATGGCCTCGGCCAGGCGGCGGGCCTCCTCGGCATCGGCCTCGAGCAGGTAATAGGCGATGCGCTGGGCCGACTTGGGACCAATGCCCGGCAGACGACCCAGCTCATCGAGCAGTTTTTGCAGACTGTAATTCGCACTCATATATATGCGTGTCTTAGAACGGCATGCCCGGGATGTTGAGGCCGCCGGTGATGGCGCCCATCTGCTTGCTGGCAAGCTCGTTGACGCCGCGAACGGCCTCGTTGACGGCAGCCATGATCATGTCCTGCAGCATATCGACGTCCTCGGGATCGAGGGCATCGGGGTCGATGGTGAGGTTGACGAGCTCCATCTCGCCGTTAACGGTCACCTTGACCATGCCGCCGCCGGCAGAGGCGTCGACGGTCTGGGACTTGAGGTTCTCCTGCGCAGCGGCAAGCTGCTCCTGCATCTTGCGGGCCTGCTTCATCATCTGCTGCATGTTCATACCGGCCATAATGGCTCCTTTACGTGCGGCCGCACGCCAAGCTGCAAGGGCAGCCGGAGCGCGACGGGACTTTCAAACTCAAAAATCGTACCACGGCGCGGGGCAAGCAAGCGGGGCGGACACGCTACCTCAGTCGATATACATGTCCTCCAATACAAACCACGCGCAAAGATTATGCAAGGCCGAATTATGCAAGGTTGCATAATATCGCATACTCAATCTAGTAGAGCCGAATCCGGCATTTCATGTGTGCCACTAAATAGCTAAATGCCAAACCGCTGCTCGAGGCGGAGCACATGGCGGCAGGGTATAATTTGATTGTCATAGATTGCAATTTGGAGGTGCCCCATGAATGCCCCCGACGCGCTCCAAAACATCCGCTCAAAACACCCCGTTGCATATGTGGTTCTCTATCTCTTTGTCGGCTGGGCATTGCTGGTTGTCATCACCCATGCCATAGCTTTTGGAGCAGAACTGCTGATAGCCAGCTCGGACCAGCCCGTCGTCAAATGGGAGACGACCGATGAATGCACCGACGGAACCCGAACCATTTACTACAACAGCCCGTCCCTCTACCAAGAGTTCAAGGTCAAGATAAAGGACTCCAAGATTGTCGATGCCGAACTGGGCTCTTTATTTACAATCGGAGCAACCGTCAACGCCGAGCAAGTCGAGTACACGGACGGCCATGCGACGTATCGTATCGACCTCAGCATCCTAGGCCGACCGTCACGCGCTTGTCTGCTCGAATGCGATATACGCGGCACCACACTACACATGTCCGAAATACAGATGCGCCCGGACAAAAGAAAGTGATATATGGCCGAGTCGGAAGAGACTAGGCATAGACTCGTCCGCCTTCGTAGGCAAAACGCAGGATGAGCGGGGCATTGTTACGCACGAAATCATCGAGTTCTTTGAGGTCCGCTTCGCTAAAGCCCTCATGTGACACCCAATTGAATGCCGGCAAGATACACTCCGCCGCGTCAAAACCCCAATCGCGCGGGCGCTCCACAACGACCTTCACCGTGTTGTCCTCACGGACTTCGGAATACGAAACTTGCGTATCGTCCTCGAGGCGGACATATTCCCACATCATAAGCTCGCTCCGTTCAAAGAAGTCTCTTCCTGAGCAGTATACCCGCCCGTACAGCTACTCCACCGGTTTGAAGATGGTGGACTGGCCGAAGACGCTACGGATGAGGGCTTTGGCTTCGTCCTCGGTCTGCGGGATGCTTGGGGCTGCGCCTTGATGGCCGAAGGGGCTGCCCGCGCCGGGGTTGGACTCCCAGGGAGCCGCGGGGGCGTCGTCGCTTGCGGGGGCCGCGGGTGCCTCCGCAGCGGGCTTGGGCGCGGGCGTCGCACCCGGCACGTCGAACGGAGGCAGATCGTCCCCGCTCGCATCGCCAGCGAAGCCGCCGACCATGGCGTCGTCGTAGGGCACCTGCTCGGATTCCCACGGCGCGGACTGCGCGACAGGCTGAGCCTTCGGGGCAGCCGAGCGCTCGGGCGCACGGGGTGCGGGCTCGGTCGGGAGCTTACCCGTGGCAGGAGCGCCGGCGGGGTTGTCGGAGCGTAGCCAGGGTGCTTTGCCCAGGTCAGACGACTTGGGCGCGGGCGAGACGGGCTTGGGCGCGGGTGTCGGAGCAGCCGGTTTGGGTGCCGCGGGCTTAGGCGCCGACGGGGTCGATGCCGCTACCGGCGCCGCTTGCTGCTGCGGCGCGCTGGCGCTCGAGGATACAGGGGCCGCCGAGGACACGGGTTGCGGGTCCGCAGATGCCGCAGCCCGTGCAGATGGAGAATGCTCCTCATGTTGAGGAGCCGGCGTGCCACCCCCACCCAGGACATAGTCGACGGTACGACGACCGAAGACCGCGCAGACCGTCGGCAGGACCACCGACTGCGTATCGGCGCGACCGAGCATCTTAATGGCAAAAGTCGAACCCGCGGGGAACGAGACCGTGAGCTTGGAGCCGTCGTCGGCCGTGGCGCGGGCGTTGAGCAAAAGCCCTGCGTAGGAAGCCTGACACGCCTTGACACGCTCGACAACCTCGGCCCATTTGCGCTGCAGCTCTCCGGCGTCCTCGACCGCGGAGGTCTCGGCAGCACCGGCGGCGGCAACCTGGGCGGCGTTGTTGGACTGGGGCTTAGGTGCCGGAGCGGTGGCAGGCGCGGGGGCCGCAACGGGCTGAGGCGTCGGAGTCGGCGCAGGCTGAGCAGCCGGAACAGCAGCACCACGGTCCCAAGGCATACCGCCCTGGCGCGCGGACGTAGCAGCGGGGGCAGCGGATGCCGCCGGAGCGGCAGCACGAGCGCCCGAAATGAGCGTCGGCTGTTGGGCAGCAGCGGGTACGGATGCTGCAGGCGCGGCGGCCTGAGCAGCAGCCACGCTCGCCGGCACCGCGGCATTGGCAACCATGGCCTCCAGGCGTGCCACGCGCTCGGCCAATGCCTCAATCGTTAAATCAGCCTCGGGACGTGCCAGACGCGTACAGGCAATCTCGAGCACCAGGCGCACGTCGCTCGCGCCCCTCATCTCCAGTGCGGCATCGTCGAGCACCGTCAGCACGCGGGCCAGGCGGTCGGCAGGATGCTCGCCAAAGGCAGCGGCCTCGGCAGCAAGCGCCTCGGCCTGCTCGGAGCCGCCCTCAAACAGCTCGGCACGGGCACCGGCAACGCAGGCAACGTACACGTCACGCACATGCGCTACCAGGTCGCGCGTCAGCTCCAGCAGGTCGTTTCCTTCCTCGACCTGCGCACGGATCAGTCCATAGAGCTCGGCAACATCACGATCGGCAATGGCGCGGGAAAACTCGCCCAGAATCTGGTCCGAAACCTCGCCCAAAAGCGAGCGGGCATCGTCCGCATGCACAGCGCCGTTGCCAAAAACGCTCAGCTGTTCCAGCGTGGACAACGCGTCGCGCATGCCGCCCTTTGCATGGCGCGCCACGATGGCCAGCGCCTCGTCGTCGTAATCGAATCCCTCCTGCTCGCACACGTAGGACAGTCGATGCGCAATATCCTCGTTGCCGATGCGATGGAAATCGAAACGCTGGCAGCGTGAGAGGATGGTCTCCAGAATCTTTTGCGGATCGGTGGTGCACAGCACAAAGATCACGTGTGCCGGCGGCTCCTCAAGCGTCTTGAGCAGCGCGTTGAACGCCGCCGTCGTGAGCATGTGGACCTCGTCGATGATATAGATCTTGTACTTGCCGCGCACCGGGGCAAAGTTGACGGAGTTGATGATCTCCTCGCGCACGTTGTCCACGCCGGTACGGCTTGCGGCATCGAGCTCGTAGACATCGGGGTGGTTGCCCTCGGCAATGAGCTCGCACTCCTCGCAAGTACCGTCGGGCATGCAGCCGCTTGCACCCTCGGCGCGCGCCGCCTCGGCATTGCGGCACAGCAGCGCCTTGGCCAGAATGCGCGCCATGGTGGTCTTGCCCGTGCCGCGCGGTCCGCAGAACAGGTAGGCGTGGGACAGGCGCCCCTCGGTGATGGCGTGCTCGAGCGTCGAGACGATATGCTGCTGGCCCACCACGGAGTCGAAGGTGAGCGGGCGATACTTTCGGTACAACGATTCCATGGGTGCTCCCCCGGGTATACTGAGTCTTGTTGCCGCGGCGGCCATGCGGTCGCACGGCATACTGCATTCCATAATAACCCGTACGGCGAGTCCGCCGCGATAGGAGTCCAAAGAGCATGGCAGACGCAGAGAGCAACCTCATTCCCTCCGAAGCAGCCGACCAGGTCGAGGTCGCGCTCGAGGCGCAGGCCGCGGCCGATGACGGCATTCTGTACCTCAACGAGTATCAGTACGAAAACGACCTCGTCACCGACTTCGCCCGCCTGGTCGCCTCGCCCAGGCGCCGTGGCTCCCTGTACGTCGCCGCCGCGATTGCCGTGCTCATCGGCATCGGCATGCTGGTGGCCGGCGGCAGCTGGATCAAGTTCGGCGTCGTGCTGATCGTGTTCGGCGCCTTTTTGGCCTGGTGGAGCAAAAATCTGCACCATACGCTCGCGCGCGACTTTATCGATGCCGTCGAGGCAGACGAGTCCATGGGCGGCCGCTACCGCCGCGTCGCCGCCAACGAGGACGGCCTGATGGTCTGGGGCAAGAGCGGCAAGTCGCAGTTCTTCCCGTTTGAGAAGCTCGACCACGTGCTCGACGGCGAGCGCATCTTTGTGGCCATGTTCGCCGACCAGGGCGTGACGATCCCCAAGGACACCTTTGTTCGCGGCGATGCCGAGCAGTTTGGCGCCTTCCTTAAGGCGCGCATCAACAAAAAACTCCGCATCGAGACCAAACGCAAGAAGATGAAGGCAGAAAAGGCCGCTGCCGAAGCAAAACAGACCGACAAGCCCCAGGGCAACAAGGGCAAGCAGCGCAAGCAGAAGAAGAACAAGAAGAAGAAGCGGTAATCCGGCCGACACCGAAGGTGCCTCGCCCCGCGCCCGATTCCGAGTCGGAGCGCCTGAAATCGGGCGCGGGTACCGCCGATGGACCCATTTTGCCTAACTCTCGAGCTACTTCACTTCAAACCTTAAGAGCCTTCGCTCCGGCAGATCGGTCATCTTCATCGTGTAAGTCCCGGGAAATGCTTTCTCAAAACGAACGGTCTCGTAACCTTCGAAATAGTCGTTGGTGTTTTGCATCATGAATGGGACGAGCAACTCGTTCTCCGCCCCAACCTGTACAGCAAACGCAGCAGAACCGCCCAGGGCCGGCATTGCCTGCGTTATCAGATCGGTATTGACCACAAAGTCATAGTTTGGCGCGTGCTCCGGTACCAAATGCCAAGCATACGTCTTGATGCCACCTTCGACATTGTCCTTATTCCTGACACGCATCTTTACGGCGATAACACATGTGGTGTCGGCGTCCTTCAATTTCGTTTTCGTATCCACGATGCCATATTTTGAATAATCATCATGCGCACGCTTGAGATACTCGCGCGGCGTGAGCAGCTCCGCCCCGTCTATGCAAAACGAATACCCGTCAGTCGCCACATCCTTCGAACCCAGAAACGCCCCATCCATCGAGAGCCATTCGCCCTCCGCATAATATTTCTCAGGAATGACCGTCCGGTTCCCGTTAACGACGCTCACCCTCATGCCCGCAAGGCCGGTAGCAGCACAGCCGAAAAGAGCGAGCACCGCCCTTCTCGTCCACAGGGCCTTCTTCATCGCGCTCACGACCTTTCCCGAACTTTCACAACGGCACCGTCGCGCATGCAGTAAACCCGATCGGCCAGCTCCTCGAGCACCTCTCCGTCATGGCTGGACAGAATAACCTCGCGACCCGTTGAGGCCGCCATCGCCACAACGCGCTTGAGCATTCCAACGCCCGCTTCGTCGAGGGCATTTGTTGGCTCATCGAGAACAAGTAGCTTCGGCTTTTCCATAATTGCCGCAGCTATCCCCAGACGTTGCTTCATCCCAAGCGAATATGCTCGGAACTTCTTTTTTTCGTCTGCATCGAGCCCCACGAGCCGCAGGGCAGAGCGAATGTCCTCGGGAGTGGCAACGCCCTTGATCTGAGCGATGAGCTCCAGATTGTCGTAGCCAGACAGATATCCCAAAAAGGAAGGAGCCTCGATCAACATTCCCAGACTCGGCGGGAACGAGATGTCCGCCCCAAGCCTTTGGCCATCGATAGAGATTTCGCCTTCGGTAGGCTTGATCAATCCGCAGACCGCTCGCATAAGCATGGTCTTACCCGAACCGTTTATCCCCTGAAGTCCGACCACAGTCCCAGGGTCAACCTCGATGGACACGTTGCGCAGAACATCGTTTTTGCCCATGCGCTTCGATACGTCCCTAACGATCACGCTCATATCTTGTCCCCCTTTTCTATAAGGTCGGCCCTTCGAAACCACAGTCCACCCAACGATAGGCATAACGACATAATCACAATTGAAAACAAGCCACTCGAGCCCGCCGCGATTCCCTCTTTGACAATTCCGCCCCAGCGCAACAGCATCAAGGCGTTTCCCAATAGCGCCCAATGTCGCGCATATGCCGAGCAGATCAGGTAGCTCGTTAAAACCACAAACGAGACCGACGGCCCAAGTACAAAGCCAATCACTGCCTGCGCAAACGCAAGCGCCTCGAAAGCAAAAAAGAGTCCTACGAAAAACGGCAGCGCATCCGCCTCGGCAGCTTTGAGAAACCACGGCGCCAAATTAGCCAGCTGAAGCGACTCACCATGGACGACCGCGCTGAACGAGGAGCTCACCACCAAGCTCCAAATCACAACAGAGCAAACCACCACGAGCAGCGAAAATGCCGTTACCGCCGCCACCAAGATAAAACGCGAGACCCACCAAAGGATTCTTGCCCGGCATCGAACAAGCGCTTGCAAACCAAACCCGTGCAACGATTCGGTCGGATAATCGAGTGTTGTATAGAGAATAAGCAGAATGAGAAAAAGCCATCCTAGCGGAGGCACAAACATGACCCCGGGCCTAGGCTCAAACGGAGCAGACCCGGCAAACACGAGCGCAAGATTATCCGCAAACCCCAAGGTATCCGTCCTGACCCCATACACAGAAGACAATCCGTAGGCGTATACCAAGTTCGCAACGGTCACTGCCGCGATCGCAATATAAGTAATGATGTTCTTCTTCAAAACGGTCCTCAGGTCCGCGGCGATCAGCCTAAACAGCATCAGACCACCTCGCGCCTTTTTAAGAATCTCGCGGAAACCAAAGAAAAGACGAGCAACAAAGTGATTTCCGCAAACCCCGCTCGAATGTCGGGCCAGTTATTTAGCGATTCCGACCTGATGCTGTTAAGAATGTTGCAGTTAAAGCCGACGCATGAAAGGACGCTAAAAATCCAGTCGTTAACAAAATGCCATGCAACCATAATCAGATATGGAACGACCATCGCCTTGATTCTGCTGCGAAACACAACCGACAGACCGGTCACGGCCATGGATAGAACCCCCAGCGCCACCGCATCGAACAGCGTATAAACCAGCACGTACAACAGAGGCCGGGAATAAAACAGGCCAGAAAAATAGCTATGCAGATAGAGCCCGACGTAAGTCGATTCGTCGACCCGGGGGAGATACGCGGGAAACAGCATAGAGACAATCAGAAAGTTCACGAGTAGCGGAATAGCCGTGACCGCAAACGCAGAGAGGAAAGCAGACAGCATCTTCACGTTCACGTATGCATTTCTAGAAACACGTGTGCAGATCTGCGCCTCGTAACCGCTCAAACGCTCGGACAGGCATGACCACGACCCGGCCAACATGGCAAGCAACGGCAGCGCATAGAAAAACACCGACGCTAACAACGGCGCGTTCGCGCCCACAACAATCCAGTTACCAAAGCTACTTTCACGCGTTTGGCCGAGGTATGTCTGAGACTGCAGACCAATGCCGTAGCCAAAAGATAACAGCTGCTTGCGCTCAGTCTCGAGCGTCCACCATGCCTCAATGGCAGCCGCCATCGAAATTGCAGTTGCAACCATAAGGGTCAACGCAAATATAGGATTGCCAAATATCTTGGACAGCTCGTGCCGTATTAGATTTCTATTCAAGCAACATCACCCTCCCATTGGCCGGGCCGAGCAGT
>CAJKCG010000021.1:0-35927 GCA_905198355.1 uncultured Collinsella sp.
TATAGGAGTTTTACTGTCAACAGTTTGTATGTCTAAGTAGAAGTAAATTCCGATTTGTTGAACTAAACCGAGTATACCATACCGACAGCCGAAAGAACACCCCTATATGCAAGAACCTGCCCTTTTTCCTGCGTACGTGCGTACCGGCCATGTACGGACGTACGCCGCGATTGACCCGAAACGCACAGTATAGGGGGGTGCAAAGCAAAAGGCAGGGCACCACCTCCATGGTGATACCCTGCCTTTGCTTGTTTATCGCTCTGAGTAGTCTCTTTTCAGAACTTGTTGGGGCAAAGCCCCTCCATCTGCTAACGCAGACCGTTCTGCCGCTTGAAATCCCCACTGGGGCGTTCGTTGCTTCGCAAACGCGGTCTGGTTGGGGCGTGCCTGCCCTAAACCCTACTTCATAATATCGATCATGACCGATCAACGACTGATTTATAGTAATTGCCAAAGTCTGCAAGTGCATTGACGATTGGTAACATTTCCGTTCCGAGATCGGTCAACCCATATTCTACTTTGGGAGGATTCTCGTGATAATCACGACGGTAGGCAAGCCCATCATCAATCATCTGTCTTAAGCTCTCGGTCAAAACTTTCTGCGAGATCCCGTCGATGCTTCTTTGCAACTCATTGAATCTCCATGGACGCTCTTTTAGATTGCGCAGAAGCAAGAGTTTCCATTTTCCGCCAATCAGGGATACTGCTGTTGCAACCGGACATTCCGGCAGTTCTTCTTTTGTACGCATATCAGTCACCTCTGTATATAGTATAGCACATTCATTTTTGAGTGTACAGTTACAAAAAGGTGCGTACTTGTTTTTGAATGTGCGAGCTTCTATACTTAGCTCAGGCAATGAAAGATTGCGAATCAAAATGGAGGTGCTTACAATGGCAAGCTACACAAAAATGACAGTTGGAAAAGAAAATCGGACGGAGCTTCATGAAAAGCTCGCCCTGACTGGTGCGGAGATCAGCTTGAATACGCTTCCTGCGGGAGCAAATGTTCCGTTTGTCCACTCCCACAAGGCAAATGAGGAAATCTACGGTGTTCTTTCTGGCAAAGGCAAGGTCGTTATCGATGGCGAAGAAATCAGCCTTGCAGCAGGCGACTGGCTGAAGATTTCTCCCGTGGCAAAACGTCAGTTCTTTGCTGCAAACAATTCTGAAATCACTTATATTTGTATTCAGGTCAAGGAGAATTCTCTCGAAGGCTATACTGCAACGGATGCTGTGATCTACTGATAAAACATATCAAAACAAAAGGCAGGATACCACCGTCATGGTGATACCCTGCCTTTGCTCATTTACCGTTCGGTTGCTGCGGTAAACTTCAATAAACAAAAACGTACCCGAACCCTTTTTCGTAAAGAATCGGGTTCGGGTACGAACTGTATGGTGGTGAATCGTCACATGGTTATAAGAACATTGATGCAAAGCTCCA
The DNA here is from genome assembly GCA_905198355.1 of uncultured Collinsella sp. Classification (GTDB taxonomy): domain Bacteria; phylum Actinomycetota; class Coriobacteriia; order Coriobacteriales; family Coriobacteriaceae; genus Collinsella. The sequence continues at coordinate 1,445 of CAJKCG010000021.1, forward strand.
GTGCTTTCCGCAAAGAGCCCTTTCCCCAATCTCTCTCATCATGAGCATAAACATTCGCAAGGGAATCGGCAGTGTAGAGAATCTGGCCAAAGACTGCACCACGCTTCTGGGCACAGGCGGCCAGTGCAGCACACTCCATTTCAACTGTGGCACAGCCCTCGGATTTGCGATATTCTACCATATCTCGTGTTTCTCGGAAAAAACCATCCGTTGTCCATGTGATACATTTTTGAAACGGAATATTCAACGCACAAAACGTCTGCTCAATGGCTTTTATTGCGGAAGGCTCCAGATCAACAAACCGAGCGGCTGGAAGATAATGATACGAAGTGCCTTCATCGCGCATCGCCCTGATTGGAATCAAGAATTCGTTTTCGTCCAAATCGGTCAGCACTCCGCAGGAACCGGCTGAAATAATTTTTTTGCATCCGCAGGAGATTAAAAAATCCAGAAGCTGTGCAGCCGCGGCAGCTCCCAGCGGTGCCTGACACAGGCAAAATTCCAGCCCATTTTGCTGGACGATATAAACAGGATAACTTTTTGTAATCGTTTCAAAGTGTTCAGCAATGACTGCATCCATTTCAAATGCGTAATCATCAATCACATCGCCCAGAAAACCAAACACACATTTTTCCGGAAGGACGAGCTGCTCTGCGCCATGATTGGGCCTGATGACCTCAATCGAATCAAAATCGTATTCAAGAATGGGAAGATCATGTTTTTGTATCATGGAAAATTTCCTCTTCCTGCAAATTGCTGCACGAAATAAAAATACCCGAACCCTTTTTCACAAAGAATCGGGTTCGGGTACAAACTGTATGGTGGAGCATTGTCAGCAGCAGTCGAACCTTTAGGCAGGCATATCGTTGCTGCGGTCAGAGCGCTTCAAACCGAGAAACGGAGGCACTTCGGAACGCTTCAGCCCTTGCTCGTGTGCTTTTTTCAGTTGATATTCGTGCAGGGCAATGCTGTCCAGCAGATCACGCTGATTTTGGGAAGCTGCATAGTAATCAACGCCGAACCGTTTGCAGACTGCGCTGAGTTGGTCAAGCATTTCAATAGCAGTAGGGGACATTCGTTTGACTTCAATATCCATGGGAGCACCACCTTTCAGGAAAGATACGTATTGAAGAGCGAAAGCGCCGCATTGTCGGCAAGCATCAGCATGATTGGCCCGCCGGACTGTTTGGCAAAGACCCGGATCGCGCCAAAATCCCGGATATAATGTTTTGCAAGTTCATCCGTCTTAGCTTCAAAAGTGACGACGCCGTTTTTACCGGAATCAATGGAAAGCTGGATGCCGAACGCGATCATCATACGCCCGATGCCCAGATATTTTTTCTGAATGGTCAGCGTCGGGTTGCTCTCCGGGTGGCTTTCGATGTACTCAATATAAACGAACATGCTGGATTCTGTTTCGCGGTAAGCACCCAATGCTACGATTTCGCCGTTTTCGGTTTTAGCCGTGTACTTTTCCAGTGCGGGGTCACCGATGAACTCACTTGTCCAGTCGGTCTGCCAGCTTTCTTTGGTTGCAGCAAGGTCAGCGGGAGTTGACTTGTCAACCTCAATCGGAATCCTATTGCCCGTATCGGATGCTGTGACAAAATATTGCAAAGTCATAATGCCCACCTTCTTTCAGTTTTATTATAACGAAAGAACGATAGACTTTCAAGAAAGAAAATCGCAAAGAGAGTGAAAGTGTGAGAGCAAGAATCGTCCCGTGGCCACAAATTTTCAATTCTTGAAAATTTCTTGCCCATCCGGGACTGCACTTCTGCAACGCTCCCGCGTTTTTGAAGTGCTCTTGTTGGGGCGTGCCTGCCCCAAACCCTGCTTCTGAGGTTACGACAAACGGGAATTTAGTTGGTTGATTATTCTTCGTTATCCTTTTGAGATTCATCACTTTCCCTATTTCGATTTTGACCATCGAGAGCAGACCCTATGCCTACACCAAGCGCTAAACCGACAAGCATATAGAGTGGAATATTGTTGGTTACTACACCAATAGCCGCACCGATAGAAATTCCTATGCTCATAAAAGTCGGTAAATAGTGAGGCTTATCATCTTTTTTATTTTTCATATAGCTATACATTCCTTTCCAAATTATAAGATTTATTGAGTGTCGTTATCAAAATGATTGCAGCAAAAGACTCAATACATAACTAACGATTGCTCCTACTGCAGCACTTCCGATAAACCATAAAACCTTTTGATAAGGACGTTTGCCGTATTCTCTGGCGCTCTGGATTTCATCCAGCCTTTTACCTTCACAAAATGCTACGATTTCTTTATATGTTTGAACATCATTGTCCTTTTTTATTCGTTCAACCTTTGCTGCAAAATACATGGCAGCTAAAGCAATGACACACCAAAGGATCAATGCCCATTTATTACCAATGTAAAATAACGGAGCTGCCGAAATAACAGCAATAACGAGAAAAACCGTATAGATTGCGCCATAGTGATTGAGTTTTTTGATTTCCTCTTGTTTGATTACTTCTTTCATAGTATCAATATCTCCTTTGATTAGTTTATCAAGTGAGATTTGAAAGATTTCACTCAGTAATACCAAGCTGGTTACATCTGGATAGCTTTTGTCATTTTCCCAATTTGAGATTGTTTGCCTTGAAACATAAACATGATCGGCTAACTCCTCTTGAGACAGTTGTAACTCTTGGCGATATTTTTTTATTTGCTTTCCGAGTTCCATCTCTTCACCTCCTTGCATACTCATACTAATCAAAAGATTGTATTTTCGCAATCAAAGGACATTGACATCTGTGTTTTCCGTGTGTCAAAGGTCTTTTACATACCGTTAACTTCCGATTTGTTGAGCCGAGTATACCATACTACCAGCTGAAAGAACACCCCTATATGTCAGAACTTTCCCTTTTTTTCTGCGTACGTGCGTACCGGCCATGTACGGACGTACGCAGCGATTAGCCCTCAATGCGCCATATAGGGTGGACGACCAAGTTCGCACAAAGCGAACTTGATCCCGCAAAGCAAAAGGCAGGATACCATCGCCCATGATGATACCCTGCCTTTACTCGTTCTCGCTTACCGCTCTGCGTACTCCCTCCGCAGAACTTCCTGTAAACAAAAAACGTACCCGAACCCTTTCTCGTAAAGAATCGGGTTCGAGTACGAACTGAATGCTGGATCAATAAAAAACCACCAGAAAGGTGCCCGTCCCCTTTGTGGTGGTTTTGGGTCAGTCCTAGAGCGTGTGGCCGTAAGCGTCGGTGGCCTTGATGGCGGCGGCGAATTTTTCGTCCGTGAAGGGCTCGGGGTTTCCCTGCTTCCACTCGTTGGTGGCGTGCGCGTACTCGCACAGGGCAGGGATATCAGCCTCGGAAAGCCCGACCTGCTCAAGCGTCACGGGCAGGCCCATCTGATTGTTAAAGGCGGCGTAGCGCTCAAGGTTCTCGGTATCGCCCGTATAGGCGAACAGTACCAGCACACCCAGGCTTACGACCTCGCCGTGCAGGTAGGAGCCCTCGCGCGGAATGCTGCAGGAAGCGTTGTAGAACGCGTGCGCCACGCTCGAGTTGTAGTAGTAATCGTTTTGGTTGGTCAGGTTGGAGACGTAGCCCGTGTTGACCACGATGTCGAGCGCGATCTGCTTGACGGCTTCGGTCGACTGGTCCTGGCGCACGTCCTCAAGACCCTGGACGCCAAAGGTAAACAGCGGCTCGGAGCAGGTGTGGGCGAGTGCTAGGCCAAGGCCTGCCGTGTGCTCCAGGTTGCCGGCGCTCGTGGCGTACTCGACCTCGGGCTGCTTGGACAGGGCATCACCCACGCCGGCCCAGAAGTACTCCGCCGGAGCCTCGGCGATGATCTTGGGGTTGATAAAGATATGCGCAGGTCGGTTAGGGTACGAATAGCCCTCGAGCGAGCCGTCGTCGTTGTAGACAACGGCAATGGCGGTCGCGGCGGAGCAGTTGGAACAGATCGTCGGTACCGTAAAGACGATCTTCTTGAGCTCGATGGCCGCCGTCTTGACGGTATCGAGCGCCTTGCCGCCGCCGCAGGCAATGAGCACGTCGGCTTCCTGGCAGGCGGGGGAGTTTACGACCTTGGCGATATTGGCGCGCGTACTGTTGGTGCCGTAGACGCGTGTCTCCAGAATCTCGATGTCGGTGCCCTCCAGTGCCGCTTCGATACTGGGAAGCGCCGCGGCCAGTGCTCGTTTACCGCCGATAATCGCGACCTTGGCCGCTCCGTACTCGTCCAGCGCGCCGGGCAGCTCGTCAAAGCAGTCCTCGCCGACGGTGTAGTCGCTCATTCCAATCGTGCGCATAGCAGCCTTCTTTCGTTCGATAAAGTGCTTACAGGTATTTTGCTCCAAGAGAAGGTCCACGGCCGCAAGAAATTTCGAACGTATAAAACCAGTGTTGAGGGTTTTTCGCCGGTGCGGAACGTGCTAGCATACTCCGCATAAGCGTTGATGGGGACGAGTAGTCGGCCGTCCGTGTGCTACAGAGAACGGGGAGCGCTGAGAACCCGTGCATGCGACCGATGAAAATCACCCCGGAGCTGCGGTCCCAACGGACGCGCCGTACAGGCACGTCTTAGTAGACATCGCCGAGATGGTCGTCGATACAGGCCAGCCGAGTAACGGATGCGAGCGCGCTGTAATGCGGGTGAGGGCATCTAAGCTGGGTGGTTAAGCGAAGAGCTTTTGCGGGCGTGCAGCCCGTTTGTGGCGCTTCGTCCCAGCTTGTAGGGACGGGCGCTTTTGTGGTGCCCAGAGGGCGTGCGCGCCCACGACATGAAAGGGGTACCGTGGCAAACGAGTACAAGCAGACGATGAATCTGCCCAAGACCGGTTTTCCCATGCGTGCCGGTCTTTCCAAGTCCGAGCCCAAGCGACTCAAGGACTGGCAGGACAACAAGGTCTACGAGCAGGTTCTGAAGAAGAACGAGGGTCACAAGAAGTTCGTGCTGCACGACGGCCCTCCGTACGCCAACGGTCCGATCCACATCGGCCACGCCATGAATAAGATCTCCAAGGACATGATCAACCGCTACTGGATGATGCAGGGCTATGAGGTCCCTTATGTCCCCGGTTGGGACTGCCACGGCCAGCCGATCGAGCACAAGGTCGAGGAGAAGCTCGGCACCGAGAAGTTCAACCAGACCCCCACGGCTAAGATCCGTGAGCTCTGCAACAAGTTCGCTGTCGAGAACATCGAGCTGCAGAAGGCCGGCTTCCGTCGTCTGGGCGTGCTCGGCGACTGGGACAACCCCTATCTTACGCTCTATCACCAGCATGACGCTGCCGACATCGAGGTCTTTAAGGCCATGTTCGACAAGGGCATGATCTATCGTGGCCACAAGCCGGTTCACTGGTGCAAGCACTGCCACACCGCGCTGGCCGAGGCCGAGATCGAGTACTCCGACGAGACGAGCCCCTCCATTTTCGTCCGCTTTGAGATGACCTCCAAGCCCGCCGGCCTCGAGGGCTTCGATGGCCCGGTCGACTTTATCATCTGGACGACCACGCCGTGGACCATTCCCTCCGACCAGGCCGTTTCCCTTAAGCCCGGCGCCGCCTATGTCGCCGTTGAGCACGATGGTCGTGCCGAGGTCATGCTCGAGGACCTGGCTCCCAAGTGCTGCGAGGAGTTTGGCTGGGAGTACACCCCGGTTATGGTCGACGGCAAGCCCTACGTGGTTCCCGCCGAGACCTTCCACCACATCCACTACAAGCAGCCGATCTTTGACGGTGTTGAGGGCGTGGCGCTGCTGGCCGATTACGTCGGTGTCGATGACGGTACCGGTATCGTCCACAACTCGCCCGGCCACGGCGTCGACGACTACTTTGCCTGCCTCAAGGAGGGCATCACCGACATCTGCATGCCGGTCGATGACGACGGCAAGTTTTACACCGGCGAGGAGTTTGGCACCGGCGGCCCCTTCAGCGGTATGGATACCGATGAGGCCAACCCGCACATTATCGAGTTCCTGCGCGAGCGCGGCACCCTGGTCCTTGAGAAGAAGATCACGCACAGCTATCCGCACTGCTGGCGCTGCAAGCACCCGGTGCTCTTCCGTGCTACCGACCAGTGGTTCGTCTCGATGGACAAGACTGGCTTGCGCGAGCAGGCTGGCAAAGAGGTCCGCCAGAACGTCAAGTGGTATCCGGCCCACGCCGCCAACCGCATTGGCGCCATGGTCGAGCAGCGTCCCGACTGGTGCATCAGCCGTCAGCGCAACTGGGGTGTGCCTATCCCCAGCTACACCTGCGCCGACTGCGGCGAGAAGGTCATGAACGACGCCACGCTCGACGCCGTCATCAAGCTCTTCCACGAGAAGGGCTCCGACGCCTGGTTCACCGACGCTCCTGAGAGCTATCTGGGCGAGGCCTGCGTCTGCCCCAAGTGCGGTGGCCATCACCTCAAGGCTGATAAGGACATCCTTGACGTGTGGTGGGACTCCGGCGTGTCTTGGAAGGCCGTCTGCGAGTACCGTCCCGAGCTGGAGTACCCGGCGGACGTCTACCTCGAGGGCTCTGACCAGCACCGCGGTTGGTTCCAGAGCTCACTGCTCACCTCGGTGGGCGCCAACGGCCACGCTCCGTACAAGGCGGTCGTCTCGCAGGGCTTCACCCTCGACGGCCAGGGCCGTAAGATGTCTAAGTCACTCGGCAACGTCATCGACCCCAACAAGGTCTGCGACGAGATGGGTGCCGACATCATCCGTCTGTGGGTCGCCTCCGTCGATACCAGCTCCGACGTCTCCATCGACCACGAGATTCTCGCTCGTACGTCCGATGCCTACCGTCGTTTCCGCAACACGCTGCGCTTCCTGCTCTCCGAGCTCGAGGGTCAGTTTGAGCCCGAGACCGACGGCGTCGCCTTTGCCGACCTGCTGCCGCTCGACAAGCTCATGGTTGCCCGCCTGACTCAGGTCCAGGCCGAGGTTGACGATGCTTATGCCAGCTACGAGTTCCCGCGTGCCTACCGTGCACTCTACGACTTCGTGGTGACTGAGCTTTCCAACGTGTACCTCGACGCCCTGAAGGACCGTCTGTACTGCGAGAAGCCCGGCTCGCTCGAGCATCGCAGCGCCCAAACCGTGCTGGCCGAGCTCTTCTCGATGCTCATGCGCGACCTGCAGCCGATCCTGTCCTACACGGTCGACGAGGCCATGGCCTATGCGCCCGCCGGCTGCGTCGATCATCAGAAGTACGCCGCGCTGCTCGATTGGTACAAGTCGCCCATCACGATCGACGAGGCCAATGAGTTTGAGGGCGTGCTCGAGGCTTCACTCGAGCTCCGTAGCGCCGTGACCAAGGCCCTTGAGGACGCCCGCTCCGCCGGCACCTTCACCAAGAGCCAGCAGGTCCGCGTCAAGGCGGTCGTTCCCGCCGAGATGTACGCGCTGCTGACCGGCGACAAGGCCGTCGACCTGGCCGAGTTCTACATCGTCTCCGATGTTGAGCTGACCCAGGGCGAGGAGCTCTCCGTTGCCATCGAGGCTGCCGAGGGCGAGTGCTGCGACCGTTGCTGGAACTACCGCACCACCGTCGGCGAGTACAACGGCCACGCTCATATCTGTAAGAGGTGTGCGAATGCCCTTTAAGGCACGGTAACTCGGCATTTTAGTTATAGGGAGAATTTGACGCCTTCGGCCCATTTGCTCCGCTGAAGAAAAGCGACATTCCGTTATCCGGAATGCCGCTTTCTTTTATGCTGGTTATTTATCTGACGTTAGCGAATGTGTCGTGCGCTCTGCGTGTGGCAATATAAGATGGTTGTTTGCGTTAAACGGAATTTGATTATCTGAGGGTAGGGGATTTCTTTGGGTCGTGGTGCGGATATGACGCCGCCTTTGCGTTGGCGGTTGAGTGTTGCTGGTGGGGTGGCGCTCGTTGTGCTGCTTGTTGACCAGCTGACCAAGCTTGCGGTTCGTGCCGTGGGCGACGCCTTGCATGTGACCGTCATCCCCGGTGTTATCGACTTTATGTTTGTCCGCAATATCGGTGCTGCCTTTAGCATGGGCGAGGGGCATGGCATTGCGTTTGCCGTGCTGGCGTTGGCGGTCATTATCGCTATTGCCGTGTACTTGTTCCGTGCGCCTCAGCTCGCCCATCTTGAGGTTGTGGGCATGGCGATGGTTGCGGGTGGTGCTATCGGTAACGCGATCGATCGTTTGGTCTTTGGCTTCGTGACCGATTTTATTGCCACCACCTTCATCGACTTCCCCGTCTTCAATGTGGCCGATATCGGCATTACGGTCGGTGTGGTGCTGGCGCTCTTCGGTTACATGTTCTTGAGCCCCGCGGCTCGTGAGGTCGATGCGACCGCCGAGCTTAACGCCCGTGACGAGGCCCGCGCCAAGCGCAAGGCTAAACAACGTGGGGAGCGTGCCCGCAAGATTCGCGAAAGGACTGAGCGCTAATGGCCGACATCCATATCCTTGTTGCCGACGATGCCGCTGGTCAGCGTCTTGACGCCTATCTGGGCGCCAATGACGGCTGCCCTACGCGCTCTGCCTGCGCACATCTGATTGAGGGTGGGGCCGTAGTGGTCAATGGCGAGACCTGCCTGTCCAAAAAGTACGCCGTGCGAGCCGGTGACCGTATTTCGGTTGATTTGCCCGAGCCGTACGATCCCACCGACGTGATTCCCGAGGCCATCCCGCTCGACATTCGCTATGAGGACGACTACCTCATCGTGCTCTCCAAGCAGCGCGGCCTGGTGTGCCATCCTGCTCACGGCCACGAGAGCGGTACGCTTGCGAACGCCCTGGTCTACCACTGCGGCATCGACCATCTGGGCACCGTGCAGGGCGAGGACCGCCCCGGTATCGTACATCGTTTGGATCGCGATACCTCGGGTCTTATGCTTGCGGCGAAGGACGACGACACCCAGCGCGCGCTCCAAAATCTTATCCGTACGCGCACGCTCGACCGCCGCTACATTACGCTCGTTCACGGTCATATCGCCATGGATGAGGGCACCGTTAACACCGGCATTGCCCGTTCTACACGTGACCGTGTCAAGATGGCGGTTTCCGATGATCCTTTTGCACGCCAGGCCATCACGACCTTTAAGGTCCTTGAGCGCTTTGATTCCACGCGCTTTGATGACGGCTACACACTCGTTGAGTGTCACCTGTTTACCGGTCGCACGCATCAGATTCGCGTGCACATGCGCCATATCAACCACGCCTGCGTGGGCGATCCGCTCTACGGTAAGTGCGATGCGCGTGCCGATCAGGGTCTGACCAGGCAATTCCTCCATTCCTGGCGCGTGGCGTTCGATCATCCCGTGACGGGAGAGCGCATTGAGTGCCGCGACGAGCTGCCGTGGGATCTCGCCGCCGTCCTCGACGACTTAGCCCCGCGTTCGCTTGGCCGCACTGCTGCCGGCGACGAAATCGTCCCGCAGCTCGGTCTGCTCGAAGCCTAGCCAGTATTAGGTGGTTTCTTGAACTCGGTAAGCCTGCGGTAAGATATACGGTTGTTTACGTAACGCGTTGCTGGGAGCCTGCATGCTCGCCTTTTTACAAACCAACACACCCATCGTGATCTTCAACCAGATTGTGGTTACGCTGCTCACGGTCTGCTTTCTGTACCAGGTGGTCTTCTTTGTCATTGGCGCTCTTCGTGGCGAGGTCGCGCCTCCCAAGGCCAAAAAACTCCACCGCTATGCCTTCTTCATTGCGGCGCATAACGAGGAGGCCGTGATCGCCAACCTTGTTCGCTCCATCAAGGACCAGGATTATCCGTCCGAGCTTATCGAGGTCTTCGTGGTCGCCGATGCCTGCACCGACAACACCGCGCAGCTCGCGCGCGAGGCCGGTGCCATTGTTTACGAGCGCAATGACCTGGCCCGCAAGGGCAAGAGCTGGGTCATGGACTTTGGTTTCGATCGCATTCTCAACGAGTATCCCGACACGTTTGAGGGCTACTTTATCTTCGATGCCGACAACGTTATCTCCCGCGATTACGTCTCCAAGATGAATGATGCCTTTGACCAGGGCTTTCATGTGGTCACGAGCTATCGTAACTCCAAGAACTTCGGCAGCTCGTGGATTTCGTCTGCCAACGCCACCTGGTATCTGCGTGAGGCCCGCTTCCTCAACAACGCGCGTAATATCTGCAAGACTTCCTGCGCTGTCTCGGGTTCGGGTTACCTCATCTCCGCCAGTGTTATCGAGGGCATGCACGGCTGGCAGTTCCATACACTGACCGAGGACATCCAGTTCACCACGTTCTGCGCCATTCACGGCATCCGCATCGGTTATGCGCCGGCTGAGTTCTTTGACGAGCAGCCGGTTACGTTTAAGGCGTCCTGGAAACAGCGCATGCGTTGGACCAAGGGCTTCTACCAGGTCTTTTTTACCTACGGCAAGCATCTTGTCAAATCGACGTTTCGCTATCATCGCTTTGCCGCATATGACATGTTTATGACCATTGCTCCGGGCATGCTGCTGTCCCTGATCTCCATGCTCGCGAACGCTACCTTTCTCATCGTGGGCGGGCTTTCGCATGGCTTCTTGGCCACCGAGGTCGAGATGCAGGCTTGTGCCGCCTCGCTCATTATGACTTTCGCCATGATGTACCAGACCTTCTTTATCCTGGCGCTGCTCACGACCATCTTTGAGTACAAGCACATTCATTGCGCTCAAAAGTGGCGCCTGGTGACCAACCTGTTTACCTTCCCGATCTTTATGTTCAGCTATATCCCCATCACGGTTGCCGCGCTGTTCCTGAAGGTCGACTGGGTCCCGACGCAACACGCCGTCAACGTTACCCTCGACGAGGTCATGCAAGGCGCCAAATAACCACCACCAAAACCACCACAAAGGTGCCTGCACCTTTGTGGTGGTTTTTGCTTTTGAGTGACTGCCCAAGGAGGTTTTTAATGGTCTATATCCCGTTTTGGATTTGTATCTTTGCCGGCGCGGTGATTGATGCCCGTGAGCGGCGGTTTCCCAATGAGCTTGCCGGCGTGTGTGCGGTGGCGGCGCTTGCAGGCGTTTGGCTCGACAGAGGTGTTAACACGGCGCTTGACCACGCCGGTCTTGCGGTCATCGTCTACCTTGCCCTTGTGCTCACTGAGTCGCTCTGGCGTCGTGTTCGCCAAGCCCCCGGCATCGGCATGGGGGATGCCAAGGCGCTTTTCGCGCTTTGCACGCTCGACCCTCTGGGTGGCATCGTGGCATTTGCCGCCGCGCTCCTGGTCCTTGCCCTCTCCTGCCTCATCACAAAATCGCGTTCCTTGCCATTGCTCCCGTTTTTGGTGCCGATTTTTGCCATAATCGAGGTTGTGGGCTGCACTTTGTAACCGATTGCGCATCCTTCTTAAGGAGCATGCCATGGCAACTAATCAAGAAACGGCCGTCATTAAGGCGCGCATGGACCGTATTCCCTCGGCGTTGTCGCCCGAACTTTTCGAGCGCATTGCCACCGATCGTGCTTCGGGCTATGTTAACCCGTATCGTTGCAACGACGATCAGGTCATTCGTCGTATTGATCGCGCCGCCGACAAAGGCACGCTTATGCGTCCGGCGTTTATGCACGATACCGAAAAGATTCTTCATCTTCCTGCGTACACGCGTTATGCAGGCAAAACGCAGGTCTTTAGCTTTCGCAGCAACGACGACCTGTCGCGGCGCGGCCTTCATGTGCAGCTCGTCTCGCGCATTGCCCGCGATATCGGCCGTGCCCTGGGGCTCAATTGCGATCTGATCGAGGCGATTGGCCTGGGCCACGATTTGGGCCACACGCCCTTTGGCCATGCCGGCGAGCGTTTCCTCAACGATATCTATCACGAGCGTACGGGTCGTTATTTTTTCCATAACGTGCAGTCCGTCCGCGTGCTCGACGCGCTGTACGGCCGCAACGTGTCGCTCCAGACGCTCGACGGCGTGCTGTGCCATAACGGCGAGTACGAGCAGCGTGTCTTTGAACTCTCGGACATGGCGTCGTTTGACCAGTTCGACCGTACCGTCGAGGACTGCATTGCCACGGGCTATGGCGCGATCGAGCACCTGCGCCCCATGACCCTCGAGGGCTGTGTGGTGCGTATCTCGGATATCCTCGCCTACGTTGGGCGCGATCGCCAAGACGCCATCGCGGCGGGCCTGTTGTCACCCGACGCTTTTGACGATGGCCTGGGCGGGGCTTACAACAGCTGGATCCTCACGCACGCTTCTATCGATATCGTTGAGCATAGCTACGGCAAACCGCGTATCGAGATGAGCGAGGACCTGTTTGAGGAGATCCGCCGGGCGAAGCGCGAGAACTACGAGAAGATCTATAGCAAGGGCGGTATCGAAGGCGATTCTGAGGCAGAGTTGCGTGAGGCCTTCGAAAAGCTCTACGACCGTTGCCTGCAGGATCTAAATAAAGGCGACGAGTTCTCTTACATCTTTAAGCATCATGTTTCGCGCATTGAGCAGCAGCTTTCCTACTACGATCGCACCTATGCCTGGCAGGACGACAAGGATCAGGCCGTCGTCGATTACATCGCAAGCATGACGGACGGTTATTTCTGCGAGCTGACGAGCAAGCTGTTCCCGGGTCTAAAGTTTCCGCATCGTACCTATATTAACGAACGGTAGTTCGTATTTATTCGGTATACTGTTTGTGGAAAACGTTTTTGATTGATGCACGGGATGGCTATGGACGACCTTTTTTCTGCTTCGACGCGCGAGCGTTCCTTTCAGAATGCGCCGCTTGCGGTGCGCATGCGCCCCAATTCGCTCGACGAGTATGTGGGCCAGCAAAAGGCCGTCGGTAAGGGCTCGTGGCTGCGCGCCGCGATTGAGCATGACGTGCTGTCGAGCGTGATTCTGTACGGCCCGGCTGGCACGGGCAAGACGACGCTGGCCCACATTATCGCCAACCATACCAAGAGCGAGTTTGTCGAGGTCAGCGCCGTGACGGGCACTGTGAAGGACCTGCGCCGCGTAATCGATGAGGCTAAGACCCGTCTGAACACCTACGACCGCCGCACCATTCTATTCATCGATGAGATTCACCGCTTCTCTAAGTCGCAGCAGGATGCCCTGCTGCATGCAGTTGAGAACCGTACCGTCATTATGATTGGCGCTACGACGGAGAACCCGTACTTCGAGGTCAATTCGGCACTGTTGTCGCGCGGACGCGTGGTGGAGCTTGAACATCTGAAGGATGAGGATATCGCCACGCTTATTGAGCGTGCGCTCGAGGCACCACAGGGCTTGAACGGAAAGTTTTCTGCCGATGATGATACGGTCAAGACCATCTGCACGCTGGCCGCGGGTGATGCGCGCTCTGCCCTGACGACGCTCGAGCTGGCGAGCGAGATTGCCGTCACGCGTCCCGATACCGAAGGGACGCCAGCGCCGGCGGCGGGGGAGCGTTATCCCATCACCGTCGATGACGTGAAGATTGCCAACCCGCGCCGCGGTTTTTCGTATGACAAAAACGGCGACATGCACTATGACATTATCAGTGCGTTCATCAAGTCCATGCGCGGCAGCGACCCCGATGCCACGATCTATTGGCTCGCGCGCATGATTGACGCGGGGGAGGATCCTAAGTTTATCGCCCGTCGCATTATGATTCAGGCTTCTGAGGATGTTGGCAATGCCGATCCGCAGGCACTTTTGGTGGCACATGCCGCGTTTAAGTCTGCCGAGGTCATTGGCTATCCCGAGTGCCGTATTAACCTGGCTCAGGCTGCACTCTATGTGTGCTTGGCGCCTAAATCCAACGCGTGTGAGGCTTCGATCGATGCGGCGCTTGCCGATATCCACTCTAGTGGGCTTCGCGAGGTGCCGAGTTATCTGCGCGATCGCCATCGCCCGGGCAGCGATGAATACGGTGTGTATAAGTATCCGCACGATTATCCCGAAGGCTGGGTCGACCAGCGCTATTTGCCCGAAGGCTTAGAACGCGGTGCATTTTGGCGGCCTGCCGGCCGTGGTTGGGAAGAATGGCGCGTAGAACAAAGCGAACGTGACCGTAGCGGGAATGCACCGAAGTAGCTGCTGATAATTTTGTCCCACGTTGCTGCTCTTGGCATGTTCGGTCCCCTTTGGGGTACCATGGAAAGCGTCTGTATTTCGATTCCTTTGGGAGGCTTGTATGAGTCCCATTCAAATCGCCTTGCTGCTGCTCGCCGTTGCCGGCGTGTGGGCTATCGTTGAGCTCGCGCTTACCCTGCGCAAGACCCGCACCGTCGTTGATTCGCTCGACAAGACGGTGAGTGACCTTAACAATACGCTCGCCGAGGCACAGCCTGTGGTGGCAAAGCTCGATGGCGCTGTCGATGAGCTCACCCCCGCGCTGGCACAGGTTGAGCCGCTCCTCAAGTCGAGCAAGACTGCCGTTGATGCTCTGACGTCCAACCTCGTTGAGGTTGAGGCGGTCGTTCGCGACATCTCCGAGGTCACGGGCAGCGTGGCCGAGGCCAGCAATGCCGTATCGAGCGTGACTGATTCTGCTGCTGGCGCCGTGCAGAAGCTCTTCAATAAGGTGAAGGCTCCTGCAGCCGACGCCGATCGCAAGCTCGCCGCTGCCGCCGCCGAGGCCGAGCAGCCTACCGAGCGCGTTCTGATTGGCGATGACGATGCCGCTGCTGACGACGATGATGTTCAGAAGCCCGCTGCTAAGCCTGCTCAGTATTACACTTATACGCCTGCCGAGACCTCCGAGGAGTCCTGCGATGAGTAGCGAAGCAACCTGCCCCATTACGCTGAGCGTTGCCGGTGATCCGCGTCTCGCGCGCTTGGTGCGCATGACGGCCGCCAACGTCGGCGCCCTGTGCTCTATGTCCGTTGATCGCATCGAGGACATTCGTATGGCTGCCGAAGAAGCCTTCATCTTTGGCTGCACGGCTGTTGATTCCGACGATATCTCGATCAAATTCGATGTCGACGAATCGCATGTGGGCATGACCTTTACCTTTGGCGACCAGGCGACTGTCGATGAGGATGACCAGGCTGCCGTGTATGCCGAGCTCATTTTGGCGAGTGTGTGTGACTCTTACGAAAAGACTACAGCGCCCCTAACGCTTTCCCTCGACCTCAAGGCGGATATCTAATATGACCGAACGCTCCCGGAGCGGCAAGACCGCTTGGGACAAGGAGAAAACCCGCGAGCTGTTTCGTCGTTATAAGGAGACCGGTGATCCGGATGCTCGCGAGCAGCTCGTCATGTCCCATATGAACCTGGTAAGGTTTCTTGCCAACAAATTCAAGAACCGCGGCGAGCCGCTCGATGACCTTTTGCAGGTCGGGTACTTGGGCTTGCTCAAGGCTATCGATCGCTTTGATCCCGAGCGCGGACTCGAGTTCACGACGTTTGCCACGCCCACCATCTTGGGCGAGATTAAGCGCCACTTCCGCGACAAGGGCTGGAGTGTGCGCGTGCCGCGTCGTCTGCAGGAGCTCTCTGCCAAGGTTAACCAGGCCACCGATAAGCTTACCAACGAGCTTCAGCGTTCGCCCAAGGTTGAGGAAATCGCCGATTACCTTGGCGTGACCGTCGACGAGGTGCTCGAAGCCATGGAATCGTCCTCGGCCTACACCTCGGTGCCCATCGAGGCCCCCGGCGCGTCCGACTCCGACGATGCTCCCTCGATTCTCGATCGCTATGCCGACGACGACAACGAGCTCGACTTTACCGATGACCGCCTGGTAATCGAGGAAGCCATCCGCGATTTCTCGCCGCGCGAGCGTGAGGTGATCGAGCTACGCTTTGTGAAGGGCATGACCCAGATCGAGATCGCCAAGAAGCTGGGCATTTCGCAGGTGCAGGTCTCGCGCCTACTGCGCCGCACCCTCAAGAAGATTCAAGACAAGATTGACCCTGACGGAGTGATGGTTCGTTCATGAGTGAGCACCCCCAACAAACCGACCGCACGCTGCGCGATACCCGCATTCTGACGCTTCGCATTTGGGCTGTCGTCGGTTGCATCGTCATCGCCGCCGTCATCTTTAACCTTATGGGCATCCTGGCACCGGTTATTGAGTTTCTTGCCGTCGGCTCCATCATTGCTTTTGTGATGTCCCCGATCACCAACTGTCTCGAGCACCATGGCGTGAATCGCGGCATCGGTTCGCTTATCGCGCTTATTGTGGTCGTTGCCGTCCTCGTCGGTGTCGTTTGCATCTTGTCGCCGATTCTCTTTGGTCAGATCATGGAAGTCCTGAGCCGCCTGCCCGAGCAGCTTCGTGTTGCGGGTGGCGACCTCAACGAGATGATCTCGCATGCCAAGACGCTCAACAACACGCCGCTCAAGGAGTATCTGGACGATAATCTTTCGTCGCTGGTTGCCGTGGCATCGAAGTATGTGTCTCAGATCGCTGCCGAGCTTGGCCGCGGTGTGTTCCCGCTCATCACCAATACAGCCTCGCAGTTGTTCGTGATCTTCCTTGGTCTGGTGCTTGCGTACTGGATGGCCTGCGACTACCCTCGCATGCACCACGAGATTTGCACCATCATCGGTCAGGAGAAGGAGACCTCGTACCGCTTTATGGTCGCCATCCTTTCTCGCTCTGTCGGCGGCTACATGCGCGGTATGGTCGTGACGTCCATCTGCGGTGGTTTCCTCGCCTTTATCGGTTTTATGATCATCGGCCATCCGTATGCGGCGCTCATGGCCATCTTTACCGGCATCATGCATTTGGTTCCGGTCGTCGGTCCCTGGGTGAGCGCAGCAATCGCCACAGTGCTCGGTTTCATGTTCAGCCCCATGTTGGCGTTATGGACGCTCATCGTGACGATGGTCGCGCAAAACGTCACCGATAACGTAATTTCGCCTAAGGTCATGCAGAGTTCGGTGCAGGTGCATCCCATCATGAGCCTCACGGCGCTCGTTATTGGGTCGGCGCTCATGGGTCCTATTGGTATGATCATTGCCATTCCGCTGTGCGCGGCCCTCAAGGGCATCTTCGTCTACTACTTTGAGAACGAGACCGGGCGTCAGCTCGTGGCATACGATGGCGCCGTGTTTAAGGGCACGCCGTATCGCGATACCGAGGGCAACCCGGTCGCCGCCTACGACGCGCTTGGAGACGATACGTTCATCTATGAGTCCGAGCTCATCGGCAACGAGACCGCGCCCGAGGCCAAGGCCATGCCCAAGCCCGAACTCGATAATCCCTGGATTAAGCTCTCTGGTCTGCAGCCCGATGCCACGGGCTTCTTCAAGAACCCCTTTGCCAAGGACGATGACTCCAACACTGACGACGATACCAAAACCGGCATCGACGGCTCCATGGACGACTCGGATTCTAAATAGGTCCTATTAACGTTTCTTGAAGTTGAAAATGACAAGAAACGCGAGCAAAGCGATTGATAAGGGGCCGGCAACATAGAAAAAGAGAATGTCAATTGCGCGTAGAGTGTAATAAGCCTTATCGTCGGACATTACTGCATACAACACGTAGCCAAATGCTGGTTGGTTTGCGTACCAGCAGGTGAAAGCCAAAAGCGTTAAAAGTGTCGCTAACAGAAGTGCATTGAGGAAAAATCGTTTGCTTTTCATCGATCGCTCCTTCCGGGTGACTCTTATATGTAATTCTACAGCAGCCCTTTTTCAAAGGATCGCACAGTACTAAATAACGTGCACTTTCGCTGGAGGGTCGCTGTTTGGCGGCCCTCTTTTTTGCACAGGCGCGGTGGGATGGTAATATCGTTACGTTTGAACTGTTTCGATGTGAAACCGAGGAGATTCCCTCTATGAGTGCTGACTACCCGTCAATGACTACGGCTGAGATTCGCTCTAAGTTCCTCAACTTCTTTGAGGAGCGCGGTCTTAAGCTCTATCCTTCTTCGTCCCTCGTCCCCGACGATCCTTCGCTGCTGCTTGCCAACGCCGGCATGAACCAGTTTAAGGAGTATTACCAGGGCAAGAAGACCATGAAGGAGATCGGCGCAATCTCTTGCCAGAAGTGCGTCCGCACCAACGACATCGATTGCATCGGCGAGGACGGCCGTCACCTGTCCTTCTTTGAGATGCTCGGCGACTTCTCCTTTGGTGGCGTCTCCAAGCAGCAGGCCTGCGCTTGGGCCTTTGAGCTCATTACCAAGGAGTTCAAGCTGCCTCTCGACCGCCTGTACTTTACTGTCTTTACCGAGGACGACGAGACCCACGATGTGTGGCGCTCCCTGGGCGTTGCCGAGGATCATATCTCCCGCCTGGGCGAGGACGACAACTTCTGGGCCGCTGGCCCCACCGGCCCCTGCGGTCCGTGCTCTGAGATTTACTTTGACATGGGCGAGGAGGTTGGCTGCGGCAGCCCCGACTGCAAGCCCGGCTGCGACTGCGACCGCTTCCTGGAGTTCTGGAATCTCGTCTTTACCCAGTACGACCGCCAGGAGGACGGCTCCATGCCAGAGCTGCCGCACCGCAACCTCGATACGGGCATGGGCCTAGAGCGCATGGCCGCCATCATGCAGCACAAGACCGCCAATTACGACGGCGATCTGATGCAGCACCTCATCAAGCTGGGCGAGGAGATCAGCGGCAAGACCTATGACGCCGACGATTACTCCGGTGCCAGCCGCTCGCTGCGTATCATCGCGGATCACTCTCGTGCCGTCGACTTTATGATCTCGGACGGCATCCTGCCCGGTAACGAGGGTCGCGAGTACGTCCTTCGACGCCTGCTCCGCCGTGCCGTGTTCCACGGTCGCCTGCTGGGTATCGAGGGCGCCTTCCTGACCAAGTTTATCGACGAGGTCAACGCTCAGATGGGCGAGGCCTATCCCGAGCTGCTCAAGAACGTCGCGCTCGTCAAGGGTATCGTCGCTTCCGAGGAGGAGCGTTTCTCCACGACGCTCGACAACGGTCGCGTCTACCTGGACGAGGCCCTGGCCGCGCTTGCCGAGGGTGCTGTCCTTCCGGGCGACGTTGCCTTTAAGCTGCACGACACCTTTGGTTTCCCCATCGACCTGACCGTCGAGATCGCCGGCACCGCTGGCCACGACGTCGACATGGACGGCTTCACCGCCTGCATGGAGGACCAGAAGGCCCGCGCCCGCACCAATGCCAAGGGCGACGCCTGGGGCAGCTTCAACGACGTGTGGGTCGAACTTTCCGACAAGGTCGCCGCGACTGAGTTCGACGGCTATGACAACGATGCGATCGTAGGCGCCAAGGTTGTTGCCATCGTGCGCAACGTCGAGTCCGTCGAGTCCGCTGCCGCCGGCGAGGACGTCGAGGTCGTGCTCGACCGCACCCCGTTCTACGCCGAGATGGGTGGCCAGCAGGGCGATGCCGGTGAGCTTTCCGCCGAGGGCGTTGCGCTGACCATTTCCGATACCAAGAACCACAACGGCCTGTATGCCCACGTCGCTCACGTTGTCGAGGGCACACTGACCGTCGGTGCTACCGTGACCGCCGCGCTCGACGCCGAGCGCCGTGGCTTCCTGCGCCGCAACCACACTGCCACGCACCTGCTCGACGCCGCGCTTAAGCAGGTCCTGGGCGAGCATGTCTCCCAGGCTGGCTCGTTGGTGACGCCCGAGCACCTGCGCTTTGACTTCACGCACTTCGAGGCCCTGTCCTCCGAGCAGCTCAAGGCTGTCGAGGACCTGGTCAACCAGCAGATCTTCGCTTCCAAGCCGGTCGTGACCCGCGTCATGGGCATCGACGAGGCTAAGGCCGCGGGTGCTGTCGCTCTGTTTGGCGAGAAGTACGGCGACGTCGTCCGCGTCGTCTCCGTGGGCGCCGAGGATCAGCCGTTCTCCCGTGAGCTCTGCGGTGGTACGCATGCCGCCAACACCGCCGAGATCGGCCTGTTCAAGATCATTTCCGAGTCCTCCACGGGCTCAAATGTCCGCCGTATCGAGGCCGTGACCTCCAAGGGCGCTCTCGATTACATGGCCGACCGCCTGGCACTCGTTGACGCCGCCGCTGCGGCGCTCAAGTGCCGTGTTGACGAGGTTCCCGCCCGCGTGGAGAACCTGCAGGCCGAGCTGCGCGAGACTTCCAACAAGCTCAAGAAGGCACTCACCGGTGGCTCCTCCGATGCGATTTCCAGCGCCATCGAAGGCGCTGTCGAGCTGAATGGCTACAAGCTCGTTGTCGCTGAGCTCCAGGGTCTCGAGGCCGCAGACCTGCGCAACGTCTGGGATACCGTGCACCAGAAGGTTGCCGGCCCCGTCGCTTGCGTCGTCGCCAGCGTGACCGAGAAGGGCACCCCGGCCCTGCTCGCCGCCGGCTCCGATGACGCCGTCAAGGCCGGTTTCCATGCCGGCAACGTGATCAAGCAGATTGCGGGCCTGGTCGATGGCCGCGGTGGCGGTCGTCCCAACATGGCCCAGGCCGGTGGCAAGAATGCTGCCGGTATCGCCGATGCCCTCGCGGCCGCCAAGACCGCGCTCGGCGCCTAAGAACCTAAGTAGTCGCTGTGGTCGCGCTCGCACTGGACATAGGGGAGACCAGGATTGGCATTGCCGTCTCGAGCCGTGATGGCAAGATGGCGATGCCTGTCAAGGTGCTTCCGGCTGCCGAGGTCACTGGTATGGCAAAGACGTTTCGCTACCTGGTCGAGGACTATGAGCCCGATATCCTGGTAAGCGGACGTCCCTTGACCATGGCCGGTGAGCCTGGCCCCCAGGCCGAGCGCGTCGCCGCCGTGGCCCAAAAGATTGCCGACGAGCTCGAACTTCCTCTGGAGTTTGAGGATGAGCGTCTGTCCTCGCAGGAGGCCAAGCGAATCCTGCGAGAGCAGGGACTCAACGAAAAGCAGATGAGGGGCAAGATTGACATGATCGCCGCCAGCCTGTTCTTGCAGACATGGCTCGATCGTAAAAACGAGGAGGTTTCGCATGCCTAGCGCTTCCGATCCGCGCCAGCAGAATCGTACACGGCAGCCCGTGCCGCGCCCTGCTCAGCCTGGCCAGCGTCCGGCACAGCCGACCCAGCGCGCAGCTCAGTCTGCCGCGCGTCCGGTGCAGTCCTCCTCTCGTTCGGCCCAACCTGTTCAACGGACGGGTCAGCAGCCTTCTGCTCGTTCGGTTCAGCACCCGGCTTCTCACGCGGCTCAGCGGCCCACTGCTCGTTCGGCTCAGCCCGCAGGCGGTACTCGCTTTAAGCAGCAGGCACCTACCCAGAGAACGCAGGCCCCCCAATCGCATTCGCATCACGCTCGCGGCTCGCATGGCGTTGCTCCGGCGACCCGCTCGAGCTACAACACGCATGCTCGTCGCGGTGCCCAAAAGAAAAGCTCCCTGGTGCCTATGATTGTCGGCGTCGTGGTGGCCGTAATCGCGCTTGCTGCTATCGCTTTCTTTGTCGTGCCTGCCGTCAAGGGCTTCTTTACCGGTGAGGATACGAAGGTCACGGCTGGTCAGCAGGTTACGGTGACCATTCCCGACGGTGCTTCGGGCGATACGATCGCCTCGATTCTCTCCGAGAACCATATCGTCGAAAATCCTAAGGATTACTACGCGGCGGTGAAAAAGCTCAACGCCGATATGTCGCTTAAGCCTGGCACCTACTCGTTCTCCACGCTCATGGATGCGACCAAGGTCGTCCAGCAGCTCATGGAAGGCCCCAACGCGGGCTCCAATGCGCTGACTATCCCTGAGGGCCTGACGGTCGATCAAGTCGCGGACCGTGTGGCCCAGGCCTACGACAGCATCTCTAAGGAAGACTTCCTCAATCAGGCCAAGGCCTCTAACTACGTGGACGACTATAGCTTCCTTAAGGGCGCCGCCAACGATTCGCTCGAGGGTTTCTTGTTCCCCAAGACCTATTCGTTGGGTGATTCGCCGACGGCCGATGATGTGATTCGCGCCATGCTCGATCAGTTTAAGACCGAGTACAAGTCGCTTGACTTTGCGAGCTGCGAGGCCAAGATCAAGGAACGCTACGGTGTGGAGATGTCCGACTACGACATCGTCAACTTGGCCTCTATTGTTGAGCGCGAGGGCCTCAACGCCGACCAACGTGCGCACGTGGCCTCGGTTTTTTACAACCGCCTTGCCGGCAAGCTCGACGGTCTGCGTTATCTCAACAGCGATGCGACCATGATGTATGTCACCGGCGGCGAGGTTACCGCCGACGACCTGCAGAGCGATAGCCCGTATAACACCTATAAGCACGAGGGCCTGCCGCCCACGCCCATCTGCTCTCCGTCGCTCGAGGCGCTCAAGGCTACCCTTGAGCCGACCGACTCCGATGACCTGTATTTCTACATTACACAGGACGAGGAGTATTTCTCGCAAACCTACGAAGAGCATCAACAGTCTTGGAATTAGCATGAGGATTTTTAGCCCCAAACGATACGTTGCCTCGGTCGACCGCATCGACCTTGATACCCTGTGGGCCGACGGCAAGCGCGCCATCTTGCTCGATCGCGATAACACCCTGGTGCCGCGCGACACCGAGCAGGTTCCCGCCGCGGTTTCCGCTTGGCTCGACGCCGCCCGCGCCAAAGGCTTTAAGCTGTGCATGGTGTCCAACAACTGGCATCGCGATCAGGTCATGAGCTCTGCACGCGAGCTGGGACTCGAGGCCATCAGCCACGCCATGAAGCCCGCCCCGTTTGCCTTGAAGGCGGGTCTTAAGCGCCTCGGCGCCACGGCAGACGAGGCGGTGCTGATCGGCGATCAGCTGTACACAGACGTGTGGAGCGGTAATTTTGCCGGTGTTGACACTATTCTGGTCAAGCCGCAGGCGACCCAGGACCTGTGGTACACGCAGATCTTCCGTATCTTTGAGCGCCGGGCCCTGCGCGACCTTCCCTGCGAGGAATAGGTTTCGCCATGTCTCAGCACATCAAACACGGCTGCGACCATATCTTCTTTATCGGCTTTTTGGGCGCGGGCAAGTCGACGCTTGCGCGCAATGTGGGCACTATGTTCAAGCGTCGATTCATCGATACCGATCGCTTGGTTGTGCGTCGATGCGGCAAGTCGGTGACCGAGATATTTGAGACCGAGGGCGAGGATCGTTTTCGCGAGCTCGAGACCTCGGCACTCCGTTCGCTTCAAAGCGAGCGCAGCCTGCTGGTATCGTGCGGGGGCGGCATCGTCGAGACGCCGGTGAACATTGAGCTGATGCACGAGATGGGTACATGCGTGTACCTCGAAGGCGACTTTGAGGACTCGTTGCGCCAGATTCGTCGCTCCGATACCCGGCCCGATTTCCGCTCGCCCGAGCACGCTGCGCGCTTGTTTGAGCATCGCCGTCCGCTGTATCGCCAGGCGGCCGATATTACCCTTGATATTCGCAACAAGTCCTTCGAGGACGTTTCCTACCTTTGTGCCGAGATGCTTTTGGAGCGTGGACTGCTATGATTCGCCGTCAACTTATCAATTTCCAAAACCGCAGTGTCGATGTCCGCGTCGGATTGGGGGCGTTCGAGGAGCTGTCGCGCATGTTTGCCTCGGCTGTGGGCAAGCCTAAGCGTGCGATGGTGGTTTGGAACGACGCCACATCCGAGCGTTTTGGCGAGGTTGTCGAGCATGCACTTGTTGACGCCGGTTTTGCCGTGTCGCCGCTCGTCCTCGAGGTTTCGCCTGCCGGTGCTACGCTGGTCGATGCCGATACCGTCTTTGGCGCGCTGTCGGCTAACGGCATTACCTGCGATGATCTCGTTGTCGCTGTCGGCGACACGGCGACCTGCTCGGTTGTTTGCTGGTGCGCCAATCAGTGGTGCGGTCGCACCGAGTGCGCCTTGCTGCCGACGACGTTCGACGCCATGCTCACGGTCGCGACGACCATGAAGCCGCTTGTCGCCTCGTCGGCGCATGCGCTTCCCGCTATCGCGTTCCGTCCCGAGCCGGGCTTGGTCGTGTGTGACCTCGACCTTGTACGCGCGGCGGACCCCGAGGACCTCAAGCTCGGCTATGCGGTACTTGTTGGCACCATGCTTTCGAGCAGCAAGTCCCGCTGGAATCAGTTTACCGAGACCATTCCCGAGATTCTCGCGGGCGAGGAGGTCGCGCTCGTCAATGCCGTTCAGTGGTCTCAGACTGCCCGTAAGGACGTACTGATGGCCACGAACCCGAGCGCCCGCCATGCGCTCGATTTTGGCAAGACAGGGGAGCGTACTCTGCGCGTCTGCCTGGGCAAAGCCGCGGTGCAGGTTCCTGCCTACCAGCTGCTGTCCGAGGGCATGCGCTTTGAGGCGCGCCTAGCACATGATGCCTGCGACTTTGATATCGATTACGTCTTTGAGGTCGATGACTGCCTGGAGGACTTTGGTATCGAGGAGCTTGCCTTCGATCTGGAGCCTGCCGCATATATCGAGGAGTTCCGCAGGCAGCAGTTTGTTCGCTCGAACCGCAGCATGTTGCCGCTGCCCGCGGCGCTCGGCGCCATTCGTCTAACGAGCGTTGAGGACGAGGTTCTCGACCGCCATGCTCACGCATACTTGGCTTCTCGCAAAGAACTTCTCTAGGATTTATTGACATACATCGTCTTTCGTATCATGTTGAGGGGCGGGTTTCCAATCGGTTGCGAATCGCGCGCGATTCCATCTTTCGATCGAGGCCCGTCCCGCTTTTATGAGGACAATAAGAAAGGAATCTGCATGTCTGAGTTTACTGCCGGTCCTGCCGGTCGTATCGAGCGTGTCCGTGCCCTGATGGCTGAGCGCGGCTACGACGCTATCGTCGTGCGCGACGAGGCCAACCTTCGTTGGCTCACGGGCGTGAAGGGCGTCTTCGACTACACCTTCGAGTTCCCGCACGCTGCATTTATTACGGCCGACCAGTGCCTGTTCCATACCGACTCACGCTATCTCAACAGCTTTGAGGAGAACACGTCCGCCGGCAGCCCCTGGGTCTACGACATGGACGAGGGCACCATCCCCGGTTGGGTCGCCGGCAAGATCGCGGCTAACAAGTGCCGTGTCTGCGCTGTCGAGGACGACATGCAGATCAACTTCTACCAGGGTATCCAGCGTGGCCTTGAGGATCGTTCTGTAGCCTGCATGCTGCCGCTGATGCATGACGACATTCGCAAGATGCGCGCCATCAAGGACGCCGAGGAGATCGAGCTCATGCGCCACGCGCAGTCGATCACCGACGCCGCCTTCCAGCACATGCTCGGCTATATTAAGCCCGGTATGACTGAGAAACAGGTCCGCAACGAGCTCGAGAACTTTATGTTCGCTAACGGTGCCGATAGCCTGGCCTTTGGCTCCATCGTCGCGAGCGGTCCCAACACCGCCAACCCGCATGCTGTCCCGAGCGACCGCGTGATCGAGAAGGGCGACTTCGTTCTCATGGATTATGGCGCGGGTTACTGCGACTATCGCTCCGACATGACTCGTACCGTCGTGATGGGCGAGCCCACGTCCGAACAGCTCGACCTGTACGCGCTCGTGCGCCGTACGCACGAGGAATGCGTCGCCGCAATCCATCCGGGCGTCGAGGGCAACGACATTTTCAAGCTTTCCAAGAAGATCATCGGCGATGCCGGCTATGGTGATTACTACAACCATGGTCTGGGCCACGGCGTGGGCATTGACATCCACGAGCTGCCCAACTTCAACCGCAGCAAGAATATCATCGAGGTCGGCTCGGTTATCACCATGGAGCCCGGCGTCTACCTGCCCGGCGTGGGCGGCGTGCGTCTGGAGGACTACGGCGTGGTCACCGAGAACGGCTACGAGCCCTTCACCAAGACGCCGCATGACCTTCACGTCATCGATTGCTAGCTCATTTCGATAGATTTTTGGGGCGGGACGTCCGGATCGATTCGGACGTCCCGCGTTCTCTTTTTATGCGCTCGCTGCAGGCGCCGTCTGCAAGTGTATAATTTCGGTCGTATGTAATTTGGACGCCTGTGCGTTCTGCCCATAAGAAGAAAGGTCGCTATGCCTACCATTTCTACCGCCGACTTCAAGAACGGCCTCGGTCTCCGTATTAAGGACAAGGTTTATACCATCGTCGAGTTCCAGCACGTCAAGCCGGGCAAGGGTGGTGCTTTTGTGCGCTACAAGACTCGCGATATCAAGAGCGGTCGTGTCGTTGAGAACACCTGCAACGCCGGCACCAAGTTCGAGAGCGTCATGCTCACCACCCGTGAGTTCCAGTACCTCTACAACGACGGCACCGACTACATCTTCATGGACAACGAGTCCTACGAGCAGGTTCCCGTTCCCGAGGACATGGTGGGCGAGAACTCCAAGTGGCTGCGTGAGAACGACATCTGCCAGCTGCTCTTCGCCGACGACGAGCTCATGGGCGTGACCCCGCCGATGTTCATCGAGACCACCATCGTCCAGACCGACCCGGGCTTTAAGGGCGACACCGTCCAGGGTTCCACCAAGCCGGCCACGATCGACACCGGCGCTGTCATCCAGGTCCCCATGTACCTCAACGAGGGCGAGGTCATTAAGGTTGACACCCGCGACGGCAAGTTCGTCTCCCGCGTCTAGCAACCAACTCTTCTAGGAGGACTCATGCCCCAGGAAATCAAGATTGACGGCATCGGCATTTCACCCGATGTTCTGACCGCCATCGTCTCGCGCGCCGTGTCGGATGTCGAGGGCATCGCCTCCGTTGGCGTCAAGGACCTTGCCACCAACCTTGTCTCCATGATGCTCTCGTCCAAGGCCCCGGCTTCCGAGCCGGCGGTCGAGGCCGAGGTCGTCGGCGACAAGCTCGCACTCACCGTGCGTGTCGTGGTGTTCTTTGGCTATCCGTTCAAGAAACTCGCCGAGGCCGTTCGCGTCGCCGTGGTCACCGCCATCGATGCCCAGGTGGGCGTTGAGGTCGAGCGCGTTGACGTTTGCATCGACGGCCTCGTTTTCCCCAAGGAGTAACCTTTGA
This sequence comes from uncultured Collinsella sp., assembly GCA_905198355.1. Lineage (GTDB taxonomy): Bacteria > Actinomycetota > Coriobacteriia > Coriobacteriales > Coriobacteriaceae > Collinsella. The sequence continues at coordinate 28,198 of CAJKCG010000021.1, forward strand.
GCCTTAAGGTTTATCGCGGGCGCACGCTTGCCCGCAGTCAGGCGCTGCAGCTGCTGTTCCAGGCCGAGGCCACGGACAGCCCGCTCGAGCGCGTCCTCGAGGGCGATTTCCTGATCTCGAAGGGTCCCCTCGACCCCTATGCGTTGGTGCTGTGCCGCGGTGCTTACGAGCATATCGACCGCATCGACTGCGCTCTGCGCGCCGTCGCCAAGAACTGGGATCTTATGCGCATGCCCGGCGCCGACCGCAATCTGCTGCGTATCGCCGTCTATGAGATGCGTTTCCTCATCGACGAGGAGGTCTCGGACGCCATCGTGATCAACGAGGCCGTCGAGCTCGCCAAGGCCTATGGCACCGACCAGTCCGCGTCGTTCGTCAACGGCGTGCTGGGCAAGATCGCTCGCAGCGAGGAGCTGCCGGGCGAGGACTTGTACCAAGAGCTGCTCGCCGAGGATCGCGCTCGCGAGGAGGCCCAGACTGCCGAGGCTGCCGCTAAAGTTGCGGTTGCCCAGGCTGAGGCTGGTGTGCTGGCCGAGGGCGCGGACGCCGCCGAGACTGATGTCGACTCCGTCGAGGAGTAGCCATGCCAGAGGGTTTCGTCCGCAACTTTGATGAGATTTCGGACCGTCTGGACCAGATCATCGCTACCGTTCGCTCCAAGGATACGTCCTTGGAGCGTTCACTCGATCTGTTCGACGAGGCGATTGAGCTGGGCTCCCGCGCGGTCGATATGGTCGACAAGTTTGAGCTGACGCCTCGTGAGGCCGATAAGCTCGAGCAGGAATACGATGAGGATGCGGCAAACGAATCCCAGGATAGCTAGGCCGCATCTCCGGATACGAATGGTTGATGGCATTCATGAAACGCGTGCGTCTCGATGACGAACTGATTTCACAGGGCATCTGCGCCGATCGCGCGGATGCCCTTCGCACTCTTATGGCCGGCTTGGTCTCGAGTGGCGGCGAGCGCTTGACTTCGCCGGGCCTTAAGGTGACCCCGGGCCTGCCGCTGCACGTGAAGGGGCGCATTCCCTATGTTGGCCGCGGCGGGCTTAAGCTCGAAGGCTCGCTCGATGCATTTGGCATCAATCCGACGGGCCTTGCCTGTCTGGATGTGGGCTGCTCTACCGGCGGCTTTACCGATTGCCTGCTCAAGCGCGGAGCTGCGACCGTTGTCTCGGTGGACGTGGGTCGCGCACAGTTCGATTGGTCGTTGCGTCAGGACGATCGCGTGACGCTGCATGAGCGCACAAACGTGACGCAGCTGCCTGAGCTTGGTTATGCCGGCGCCATCGACCTGGCTGTGTGCGATGTCTCGTTTACCAGCATCGCGAATATAATCGACGCCGTGCTGGCGTGCCTGAAGCCTTCGGGTTCGTTCTGCACGCTCGTAAAGCCCCAGTTTGAGGCGCCGGCTGCGCTGGTGGGCGAGGGCGGTATCGTGACCGACCCCGCCGTCCGCCGCGATACGCTCGTGGCAGCGATTGAGCTTTTTGCCGTCAAGGGCCTGTTCCCGCTTGACGTGTGCGTGTCGCCCATCCATGGCGCTAAGGGCAACGTTGAGTTTTTCTTGTACGGCACAAGGTTTGTCCCCGGGGAGCGCGCCGACGATGAGCTGCAATCCCAGGTATCGGTTTTGAGCGAGAAAGCTGCAACGCTATGAAGGTCTTTCTGGTTCCCAATTACTACAAGCAAGAGGCGGTCGAGAGCGGCCTGATGCTCGAGCTTTGGCTGACGCGCCAGGGCTATGAGGTCGCATGGGCTGCCGACCAGCGCTCCAAGATCCAGAGTACGCCCGACGTGGATGGTGCCGACCTTGTCATCACGCTCGGCGGCGACGGCACGCTGCTGCGCGCCGCCCGCATCCTCAACTATCGAGAGATTCCTATTCTGGGTCTTTCCTATGGTCACCTGGGCTTTTTGACGGCGGCTAGTCCCGAGGAACGCGACATTTTGAAGGTTGTGAGCGACGCGCTGTCCGGTGAGCTCCATGTGAGTCGTCGCGCCACGATCGCTGCAGATATCGTTTCCGTGCGTGAGGACGGCTCGAAGGACGTCGTGCGTTCGTTCGCCCTTAACGACATGGCGCTCACGCGCGGGCCGCTTTCCGATATGGTCGAGTTCGACATTACCGTGTCGGGCCACCATATCGATCGCTTGCGCGGCGATGGTGTGGTCGTGTCTACGGCAACTGGTTCCACGGGCTATGCCCTCAGTGCCGGCGGTCCTATCGTGAGCCCGGATTACACGGGCATGGTCTGCGTGCCTATCGCGCCGCATACTATTCAGGCCCGTGCCTTTTTGACCTCGCCGAGCGATGTCGTTGAGATCTTTATGTCCGACGACCGCCCGAGTGTGCCTGCTATTGCCATCGACGGGCAGTTTATTACCTGCGATGGCACCGTCGAGAGCGTGGCCGTACGCCGCGGTCCCGGCGATGTGCTGCTGCTCGACTATGGCCCTGAGAGCTTCTACAACTCGGTAAGCCGCGTGTTCTACGGAGTTCGCCATGATCGATGAGCTGCAGGTTTCAAACATTGCGCTCATTCGCGAGGCGACGCTGGTGCCCAGCGCGGGCCTAACTGTCCTGACCGGCGAGACCGGCGCCGGCAAGACTGCGCTGCTCTCGGCGCTTAAGCTCATTTTGGGCGAGCGCGCGGATTCTTCGACCGTGCGCGAGGGCGAGGCGCTTGCGAGCGTCGAGGCGCGCTTGTTCGATGGCCCGCACGACACGGAGGGCTTCACCGTGCAGCGCAGCCTTTCCGCCGAGGGCCGCAGCCGCGTCAAGATTGACGGCCGCATCGCCAGCGTCCGCGAGCTTTCCGAGCGCGTCGGCGTGATGATGGATCTGTGCGGCCAGCACGAGCATCAGCGCCTGCTCGATCCGGCACATCATGTTGCCATGGTCGATGCCTGGGCTGGTCGCTCTGCGCTCGAGGCGCTGGAAAAGTACCGTGTCTGCTTTAAGGCGTCGCGTACGGCTGCCAAGGAGGTCCGTCGCGTAGAGGAGGCGTCGCGTGCGCAGGGGAGTCGCGTCGAGGAGGCGCGCTTCGCCCTGGAGCGTATCGCTGATGTCGACCCCAAGCCGGGTGAGTATGAGGAGCTCGAGGAGCTGCTGCCGCGCTCGGAGCATGCCGAGGTGCTGGTGGCCACGGCTAACGAAGCCCATACATCGATTGCCGCCGAAGGGGGAGCGCTCGATGCCGTGAACAGCGCCGTGGCCGAGCTTTCACGCATGACGACCGTTGACCGCAAGCTAGGCGACATCGCCGATGCCCTTTCGGATGCCTGCATCTCACTCGAGGATTGCGCCAACGAGTTGCGTGCCTATCGCGATGGGGTCGCCTTCGATCCGCGCGAGCTGGCTCGTATGCGCGAGCGCTATTCCGACCTCAAGGGTCTGCTGCGTCAGTGGGGTCCCACCATGGACGACGTGTTTGCCATGCGCGATCGCTCGCAAGAGCTGTTGTCGCTGGTAGACGATGGTGATGAGCAGATCAAGAAGGCGCGCGAAGCGCTTGGCGCGGCGGAGCGCGAACTTTTCGCCGCTGCCAAGGCGCTTAAGCGTGCACGCAATACGGCAGCCCCGCGTTTTTGTCACGAGGTGGGTCGTCAGATGGCACGCCTGGAGATGGGCGGTGCTGAGCTGGTCTGGGAGTCCCGCGATCTTCCTCGCGCTGAGTGGACACCCGCGGGTCCTTCGAGCTATGAGCTGCTATATCGCAGCGGCGCGGGTCTCACACCGCGTCCTTTGCGCCGCATTGCCTCGGGCGGCGAGCTGAGCCGCGTTATGCTGGCGAGCAAGGTCGTCCTCGGCAATGCGGACGGCGTCGACACGCTGGTATTTGACGAGGTCGATGCCGGCGTCGGCGGCTCTACGGCTCGTGCTCTTGCTGGTGTGCTGGCCGATCTTGCCGCCACGCATCAGGTCATCGTCGTAACGCACCTGGCGCAGGTCGCCGTCATGGCCGACAAGCATTACGTGGTCAGTAAAGAGCCCGGCGATGTTCCCCAGACGCACTTGGACGAGGTGACCGGCGATGCCCGTACCGCCGAGGTCGCCCGCATGTTGAGCGGCGATCAGTCCGAGGCAAGTCTAGCGCATGCCAGACAGATGCTGGAAGAAGCGCACGCTTAGGCCGAGCCGCCACATGTATGTCCGACCCTGCCGCCACGAAACCGGCCCATCTACTACGTTTAATAGGCTATCGTCAACCATGCCAAGAATTGCAAAAAGAAAACCGCAGGTAGAACGCCTGCGGTTTTCTCTATTTTCGGTATGTGGTTGGGCTATACGGATAAAACGTAGTAGATGGGCCCGTTTCGTGGCTGGTGCTGTTTGTCGGCTCCCCAAAATGTCTACTCCACGACCTTGTCCGGTTGGATGAGCTCCTCGTAGTAGCTGATGTGCTCTCGGGCGTCCTCGATTTCGGGTAGCAGGAAGTTGTAGATGACCTCTATGATCATCGTGGCACTCATCTTGGAGAATGCGAAGTCGCCCGTTGTCAGCAGCGCCTCGTGATTGACGGTATTAAAGGTGTAGTCGGCTAGGCGCGCAAGCGGAGACTTGCTGTCGCTGCTGATGACGACTACGGTAGCACCGCAGTCTCGAGCTGCTTTTGCCATGCGATTCAGTCGGCGCGACTTGCCAGAGTTCGAGATCAGCACGATAACGTCGCCGGGGCGCAATGTGAGCGCGAAACCAATCGAGGTCTCGCTTATGGTGCTCGCCATGCAGCGCAGGCCCAGCTGCGAAAACTTAAACGTCGCATCGAGCGCGACCGCGTTCGTATTGCCCACAGCCGCAAACTCAATAACCCCTGCATGCTTAAGGTCATGTACAACAGCCGCCAGCGTATCGTGGTCGATCCCGTCGATGGTCGCATTAAGCTCGCTCACCTTGGCAGCTAGGATGTTCTTGAGGCTCTGCTCCATATTGTCGAGTGAGACCTCGTCAGTCAGGCCCTCGTTGCGCTGGCTTTCCAAATCCCTCGCCAACGAAAACTGAAAGCTGCGGAAGCTGCCAAAGCCAAGTTTGCGGCAGAAGCGCGAAACGGTCGCCTCGGACGTGGCGGCGGCGCGTGAGAGCTGAGCCGCCGTGAGGCGTGGCGCCTCGGACTGGTGCTCCAATATATAGTCGACAATGCGCTGCTCGGACTCGCTGTATCCCTGATGGGTACTAATGAGGGAAAGTGCGCTCTTGCTACTATCGGTCATGGATGGCTCCTGGTTGGCATGAAAATCGGAATCGTTTTGTAATGTCATAGTATAGGGGGATTTTCAATAACAAGATACACCTTGCCGTTTCAAGTGTTGATGGTAAACTTTCACCTACCGTTTACGGTTATGAAAGAACCTTTCACCGGAGAATTGCACCTTGTCTCTTCTCACGCGGACGGTAGGTTGGTATCTTTCAGTTGTGGAAAAGCGCGCAAGGACGCGCGTGTAGGGGAGCGCCTGCGGGCGCAAAACTTTAAAAGGAGGGACACATGGCTAAGTTTGACATCATAGCCGCCACCGGTTGCCCGACCGGCATTGCGCACACCTTCATGGCTAAGGAGGCGCTGGAGAAGGCAGCTGCCGAGCGCGGTCTGACCATTAAGGTCGAGACTCATGGCCAGGTCGGTGTCGAGAACGAGCTCACCAAGAGTGAGATCGCTGGTGCCAAGGCCGTCGTCGTCGCAGCCGACAAGGATGTCCAGGCTGAGCGTTTCGCCGGTAAGCCCATGGTTTCCGTTGGTGTTTCCAAGGCCCTGTCCGTTGAGGCCGCCGGTAAGCTGATTGACCGCGCACTCGCCGCTAAGGGCGACAGCACGGTTGCAGCCGCTGCCGATGTCGAGGACGAAGTCGAGGAGAAGGAGTCCATCGGCCACGTCATCTATAAGCACCTCATGAACGGCGTCAGCCACATGCTGGTCTTCGTCGTTGCTGGTGGTGTTCTGACCGCCGTTTCGTTCCTGTGGGGCATTACGTCCTTCGATTCGACGGCGTCTGACTACAACAGCTTTGCTGCGATGCTCAAGATCATCGGCGGTATCGCTATGAACCTCATGGTTCCGGTGCTTTCCGCCTACATCGCCGAATCCATCGGCAAGCGCCCGGCGCTCGTTCCCGGCTTTGTTGCCGGTATGATCGCCATCCAGGGCCTGCCTGTTAACGCCGAGACCGGCATGATCGACGCCGGTGGCGCCGGCGTGGGCTTCGGCTTCCTGGGCGGCATCGTCGGCGGCTTCCTCGCCGGTTATGTCATCCTGCTGCTCGAGAAGGTCTTTGCCGGTCTGCCCAAGAACCTGGATGGCCTCAAGGCTATCTTCCTTTACCCGCTGTTCTCGACGGCTATCGTCGGTCTGGTCATGCTCGGCATCTCCGGCCCCATGGCTGCCATCAACACTGCCATGATGGACTTCCTCAAGGGCCTGTCCGCCTCTGGCGCCGTTGTCCTGGGTCTTGCCATCGGCTGCATGTGTGCCTTTGACATGGGTGGCCCGGTCAACAAGGCTGCTTACGTCACCGGTACCGCTATGCTCACCGAGGCACTGGCTGCTGGCGTTGGCACCGATACCTACAACTTCGGCACCAACTTCATGGCTGCCGTCTCCGCCGCCTGCATCGTTCCGCCGCTGATCACCACCTTTGCCGTCGTTGTCGGCAAGAAGTACTTCAGCCAGGAGGATCACGACGCCGGTGTCGTCAACCTCATCCTTGGTTGCACCCACATCACCGAGGGCGCCATTCCGTTCATGACCAAGAACATCTGGCCGGTCATGCCCATCATGATGCTCGGTTCCTCTATCGCTTCGATCCTGACCATCATGTTCAACGTTCACGATCCGGCGCCTCACGGTGGCTTCCTGGTCCTGCCCGTTGTCGAGAACGGTCCGCTGTGGGTCCTCGCGATCCTCATCGGCGCTGTTGTCGGTGGCATCCTGTTCGTGGCCTTCAAGAAGTACGACTTCGAGAAGAATCAGAAGGCCGCTCCTGCAGCCAAGCCCGTTGAGGCCCCCAAGGCCGCTGCCGTCGAGGCTCCCAAGGCCGAGGCTGCCGACTTCGTGAAGGTCGAGAATGTCTTTGTCGCCGAGGACTTCGCTTCTCGTGACGAGGCTCTGAGCTTCGTTTCCAACCAGGCCGTCAAGGCCGGTATCGCAAACGACGCCGACGCCGTGATGAACGCCTTCCTGGCCCGCGAGGCCGAGGGCACCACGGGCATGATGGAGGGCTTCGCCATTCCGCATGCCAAGTCCGACGCCATTACCGAGGCTGCCGTCATCGTCGTCAAGGACGAGTCCGGCGTGACCGGTTGGGACACCATGGACGGCGCTCCCGTCAACGTGGGCATCGCCCTGCTCATCCCTGGTGCACAGGCTGGCACCACGCACCTCAAGATCCTGTCCAAGGTCGCCGAGGCGCTCATGGACGAGGACTTCCGTGCCACCGTCAAGGGTTCCACCGACGCCGCCGAGATCGCCAAGACGATCAACGCCCGCCTGGTCTAATTCCGCAGTACGCGAATAACATCGCCCCCTGTAACAAAGGCGAGGACTCCCTACGGGTCCTCGCCTTTTTTCATACCACCCGGCACTCAGGGACGTTCCTTTTCTGCCGGCACCCCGGGACACTCCTTAGTACCCAACAGGGCATAAATAGCCCTCATCGAGTGAATCACCCACGCGAACAATAATTCAGCCAGAATTCCTTTTGCACTATATTTCTTGGACGGAAGCATGTTCCCGC
>CAJKCG010000022.1:0-32008 GCA_905198355.1 uncultured Collinsella sp.
ACCGCAGGAAGCTTGGATACGCCTAGGCGCGGTCCAAGAAATCGTCCGCACCCCCTTTCAGTCCCTAATTCACCGCAACTTGTTGGTGGTGGCTTACTGGTAGCGTAGGCACTCCACCGGGTCGAGCTTGGCGGCTCGGCGGGCGGGGTAGAAGCCAAAGATTACGCCGATGCCGACGGAGACGGCGAAGGCCAGCAGCACCGTGGCGATTGAATAGCTCGGTGTGATCTGCCCGCTGGCACCGAGCTCGCTGAGAACCCCTGATCCTGCGGCAAACATCGCGAGGCCCCAGGCCAGCAGATAGCCAATCAGGACACCCAGCAGGCCACCGGTGACGCACAGCGCCGAGGACTCGGCCAAAAACTGCGCGGTGATATCGCGACGACTGGCGCCCAGGGCACGGCGAATACCGATCTCGCGGATTCGCTCGGTCACGTTGGTGAGCATCATATTCATAATGCCGATCCCGCCGACAAGCAGCGAGATACTGGCGACAGCACCCATGATGAGCGAGAATGCGCCCATAAAGGAGTTGAGTGCATCGATGGCGCTTTTCATGGAGGTCGCCGATACGCTGTCGTACTCATCGTCCTCCGAGATGCCCTTCATCGCGCGCACCTTGGACTCGATGTTTTTGCAGAGCTCATCCATGTCCGTGCCCTCGGCGGCAAGTGCCGTCACGCTGGGGAATGAAGGATTCTCGTCGCCAAACAGGCCGGAGATGGTTTCGCGTGGCATATACAGCGTGAGCGAGCCCATGGAGTCGCTGCCGCCATCAATCACGCCTACAATCTGCACCTCGCCGTTGGACACTTTGATGGTTTTTCCCAGCGCATCCTGTTCGTTGCCGTAAAGCTGATCGGCGCCGCCGCGGCTGATGAGCGCCACGCGCGAGCCTGCCTTTGACTCGACATCGGTGTAGGTGCGCCCCACAACGAGCTTACTGGCACCCACGGCGTCGAGCATGTCGCTATCGACACCCTGTGCCATGACGGTATAGCTTTTATCGCCGATCTTGTACTCGGTATACGCGCTGTTGACAATGCCGATCTGTTCTATCTGCGGTACCAGTTTTTTAAGCTTCTGGACGTCAGAATCAGAGAGTTCTTGGGACGAATAGATCTGAACCATGCGAGCTGCGTTGAGGCCCAAGCTGTTGACCAAGCTGTTTTGGATGCCGCCGATGAGCGAAGTCATGGCGATAACCGAGGCGATGCCGATGACAATGCCCAGGATGGTGAGCAGGCTGCGACCCTTGTTGGCCTCGAGCGAGTGAAGGGCTTCCTGGATAAGATCGCGGGCGCTCATGTCATCACTCCTTTCGGCGGGTTGGCGGAGGCGGAAATCATGGGCAGGCTATCTATGGCGCTGCGTAGGGTCCGCGGTGCATGCGGAATATACGCGCCGTCGTGAATGCGACCGTCGCGGATGGTCACGGCACGGTCGGCCTCGGCGGCGATGCCGGGGTCGTGTGTGATAAGCACGATGGTTTTGCCGCGCTCCTGGAGCTTGTGGAAGGTTTCCATGACGAGCGCTCCCGTGGCGGAGTCCAGGTTGCCCGTCGGCTCGTCGGCCAAAATGATGGGTGGATCGTTGACAAGGGCGCGCGCGATGGCGACGCGCTGCATCTGACCGCCCGAGAGCTCGGATATGCGGTGGTCCCAGTGGTCGACGGGCAGCGTGACAGCCTGCAGCGCGTGCACGGCGCGCATTTCGCGCTGGCTTCGGGGCACGTTGGTGTAGGCCAGCGGCAGCATGACGTTTTCGATAACCGACAGGCGCGGCAGCAGGTTGAAGCTTTGAAAGACAAAGCCAATGCTCAGCGCGCGCACCTCGGTGAGCTCATCATCGTCGAGTTCGGCGACGTTGAGCCCTTGCAGGTAATAGTCGCCCGCCGTTGGTTTGTCCAGGCAGCCCAGGATGTTCATGAGCGTCGACTTGCCTGAGCCCGAGGGGCCGGTGATGGCGACGAACTCGCCGGGATCAACCGCCAGGCTCACGTTGTGCAGAATATGGGCGCAGCCGGCCTCGCTCTCGAAGATGCGGTGCACGTTGCGGATGTCGATGACGGGACGCATTACATGCCCTCGTCGGCAGACGTATTGTCGCCGCCGTCTGCCGTCATGCCTGTGCCGGTATCCGTCACGATGGTGTCGCCGTCGCGTAGCTTGGTAACCGGGACGTCTGGGTTGATTTCGTTGCCCTGGTCGTCGCGCTTGACCTGCGTCTTGCCGACTACGGCTTCGTTATCGTTTTGCGTCACGACGTTCACTTTCACGCGACGGGTTTGCTTGCCCTCGTCATCGGTTGCCACGTTGACGTAATAGTGTTCGCCATCTTCGGTCATGAGTGCCATCGTCGGCACCATAACCACGTCGTCGAGCTTCTCGGTCACTACCGAGACCTCGGCAGTCATACCCGGCTTGAGGCGACTGTCGGGTGCTTCGATGAGGATGTCGACGTTAAAGGTCACGCTGCCGCCGCTACCGGAGCCGGAGTCAGAGTTTGCAACCGAGGCGATAGCCGTGACGGTGCCCTGGCTCACGATATCGGGAAACGCGGGATAGGTCACGTTGGCGCTTTGGCCCACGGCAATTTTGGCGATATCCTTTTCGCCTACCTGAACCGTCACCTTCATCTTGGACAGGTCGGCGATCTGCATGCACTGCTTGCCGCCGCTCGTATCGCTTTCGCCCATGATCATTCCGCCTGTTACCGTGGCGCCCACCTTGGCGTTGAGCTCCACGATGCTGCCCGAGCTCGGGGCCGTGACCGTTCGGCTGGCGGCCTTGGCGTTCGCCTGATCGAGGTTTGCCTGGGCCGATGCGAGACTGCGCTGAGCGGCCGATACGGCGTTCGTGTCCGCTGATGCGGCGGAGATGCCAGCCGCTGCGGAACCTCCGTCGACGTCCGTCGTTGGGTTGGCCTGCGCGGCAGCTGCGGCTTTCTGCGCGTTGGCGAGGTCTTCTTGAGCGGCTGCAACTGCACGCTGCGCCTCGGCAACGTTACGATCGAGCTCGTCGTTTTTAATGGTCATGAGCACGTCGCCCTCGTTGACGGATTGGCCCGCCTGCACGTTGATCGAATCGACCGTGCCGTCGACAGAAGGGGAGACCACTGAGGACGAAATGGGTTTGAGCTGGCCTTTCGCCTCGACCGTTGTGCTAAACGTGCCCTCGGTCACCATGTCGGTTACCGGCTCGCTAGCGCCCTGTGGCTGCGCATTGATAACCAGGGTTGCGACAATGGCAATGAGCGCGATGGCACCTACGACGCCGACGGCAATACCGCGTCGAATCAGCTTTTTGCGTCGACGGTCGGCACGTTTTGCCTTGAGCTTGGCGTACGCCTCTTCATCGGAAATCTCGGCCGTATCGTTCGTGCGTTCGCTCTGCTTGTCGGCATGTACGTTTGTAATCAGAGGAATCGTTTCGGTGGCACCTTCGGGCGTGTGCTCGGTATCATCCGGGCCCGGGGCGATCGTGGGGACATTCGGCATAGCGTCTCCTTTATAGATAGAACCTCGATAAGTATATGCGCCCATCGGTTGGGATGGGCGCATAGGACGGTTTCTTTCGGAACTGTTAGATTGTTTGCAGCGGTTCCACGTTGTATTAATGCGCGCGTTGCACTACGAGTGGACAACCACGCACAGGCCGACTTTGATGCAGTCGTGAAGTGCCTTTGCATCGGCCAGGCGCAGGTTGATGCAACCGTGGCTGCCGCACCACTTGTACGACTCGGCATTATCGAAGCTCTTGTCGTTTTGCCAGGTGGCGTCGTGGAATCCGACCATATTGCCCTCGAACGGCATCCAATAGCTGACCGGGCTCTCGTATTTGGGCTTGCCGGTCTCGGGGTCCTTGGCACCGATAAGCTTGCTGGCGCCATTGTTGCTGTTGATCTGCCATACGCCCTCGGGGGTGGCGTCCTCTCCCGGCTTGCCAGAAATAAAGTTGGCCTCCCAAACGATATTACCGTTCTCGTCATAGTAGCGCGCGTGCTGCTCGGACAGATCGACGTCGATATACGCCTTCCAGTCGGGCTCTCCCTTTGCTGTAAAGGTGTCGGCCTTCTGGGAGTACTTGATCTCGATTTCGCCGGTCTGCTTGTTGTTAATGGCGTCCTCGACCTGCTTGGCGAGCGAGCTGCTGTCAATGGACCAACCAAAGTCACCGCCTTCGACGGCACACTGCTTGCCATCGGCGCGCGTCCACCAGCGAGTGGAGCCCACGGTATTAAAGCCGTTCGCGAGCTCGGCTGCCCAGCTGCTGATTTGCGACGTATCGAGCGTGGGGTTGGCAGGATCGGCAAAGCTGATCCACTGCAACACGGAGCTGCCATCAACCTTTCCGGCATCCTCGCCGTTGAGCTTGAGGGTCACGTTGACGCCCAAGAAGTTGTTGGCGGCATCGCATGCGGACCGAATCTGATCATCGGTCAGCGTTCCATTAAGCGGCTCATAGGCATCGTTGCCGAGCTTGGAAAGATCTACGGTCTCGGCCAGCGAGGCAAGCTCGAGCTCGGCATACTTAATGATATGCTCGCGGTTGAGTTTTTCGTTGGAGCGTGCCTTCTCGACGGTAAACTTGCCGGCCTGCTCGTCATAGGAGCTATTGGCCTCGAACGTGCCCGAACGGCCCTCGTTAAACTCATCGATGGCGGTGCCCAGATCCTTCTCAAACTGCTTTTGGTCAAAGGTATCGGAGAGCATGGACAGGTCGACGTCTTGATCAAGATCGACTTCGTTGGAGGTAGCGGTTGTTTTGGTCTTGCCACTTAAGGATTCCATAAGGCGGACCGGCCATACAAAGGCTTCGTTGTGGTTGATGATCTCTTTTGCGGCAGCTTCGCCGTCGACGATGGGCTCATCGGACTCGGGCTGATAGGTCCAGCTAAAGTCATCGCCCGCCACGGTGAGCTTATAGTGCTTCCACGCCGAGTTGACCTTGGTGGCGGCAGACGAAGCGTTGGAGAACGAGACGTCGACGCCGGCGATGGTGGTGTTGGGGTAGGCTACCTGCGAAAACGCTACGACGCCTACGATATAGACAATGACGATAAGACCCAGGAGGACAAAGAGCGTCGTCTTTTTGCCCGACTTATTGTTCCCGGTGGGTTTGCGCGCGGGGCCGCGATCGCCTCGACCGTGCTTGGGGGGCTGCTTGGGCGTATTGCCGTTTGCCTGGCGCTGCTGACGTTGCTGGCGCTGCTGGTTCGGGCGTTGCGAAGCGTTTGCCGCACCACGCTGCTGACCGTGGCTCGGCGCGATAGGACGCGGCGACTGAACGCCGCCGGTGTGCCTGCTTGGCTGCTGCGGATCGGGAATCAGTTGAGTTCGATCGTTTTGCGACATCGTGTGCATATCCTTCGAATTTCGCCTTGCGGCTCATCGTATTTTTACTGGGCTTGCATTATAGCGATTACCTAGTTGATTGTGGTATGGAAACGGTGGCATTCAAAAGAGGTGGGACATTTGTCCCACCTTCGAGTCGTTCTTTGTCGCTATCCGCACACACCGCATTTTGCACAGGCTGAAAGTGCGGCCGGAGCCTGCGCGATGCCGCCCTTTGCCGTCTCGCGCAGCGTGGCCGGCAACGCGTGGCCCACCGAGAGCATGACGTGTGCCATCTGATCAAACGGCACCAGGCTCTTAATGCCGGCAAGTGCAAGCTGCGCCGAGCTAAATGCCGCGGCCACGCCGATGGCATTGCGGTTTTGGCACGGCACCTCCACGAGGCCGCCCACCGGGTCGCAGACCAAGCCCAGCAGATTACTCAGCGCGATGGAACTGGCATCGAGCGCCTGCTCGGGTGTGCCGCCGAGCATCTGCACCAGTGCGGCGGCGGCCATGGCGGCCGCACTTCCGACCTCGGCCTGACAGCCGCCCTCGGCGCCGGCAACGCAGGCGCTCGTGGTGAGGTTGAGGCCGATGGCGGCGGCGCAATAAAGGGCATCCATGACCTGCTCGTCGTCCAGCTGCAGATGGTCTGCGAGCGCTAGCACGCAGCCGGGCACAACGCCCGCGGATCCTGCCGTCGGAGCTGCGACGATCACGCCCATGGTGGCGGAGCGCTCGAGCACGGCCATGGCGCGGGCCACGGCGTCGGTCTGGACGGCGCCCATCAGGCTTATGCTCAGATCGTTTCGGCTGGTGGCATCGACAAGCTTTGCCTCGCCGCCGATGAGGCCGCCGAGCGAGCGCTGTGGATTGGAAATGGGGGCTGTGGTCTCTTCGCGCATGACGTCGAGTACGCGGCGCATGGCGGCGATAGCGTGTGCCTCGCCGGTCAGACGTGCCTCGCGCACGGCCATGACGGCGCCGATGTTGAGCCCCAGTTCCTCGCACGCATCGAGCAGCTGCTCGCCGTCGTCGAAGATTTCCTTTGCCGAGACGCCGGGGGAGAGCGACGAGGCAGAACCGGGGAGTTCGATAAAGGTCGCGTAATCGACATTGTCGAGCTTGCGGAGCATGGGGACGACGGTGTCGTCGGGGGCGCCGTCGGTCTCAAAGACGGAGTAGGCCTGGCCGCCCACTTCGGTGCGGTAGGTGCGGCAGAAGGCGATGTTCACATGGGCGTAGGCGAGCAGGTTGGTGAGCGCTGCGAGCACGCCGGGGACGTCCTGGTGCGCCACGAAGAGCGTGGAATACATGCCCGAGATGTCGACGCCGACGCCGTTAATGCGGCTGATGCGCATCTTGCCGCCGCCCAAGCTCTCGCCGCGGACCTGCGCCGTGGCGCCCGTGGCGTCGACCATATCGATGTCGACGGTGTTGGGGTGGATGGAGGCGTCGTCGCCCTTGATGTCAAAGTGATATTCGAGGCCCTGCTCACGTGCGAGGTTAAAGGCCTGCTTGATGTTCTCGTCATCGGTGTCGAGGCCCAGAATGCCCGCGACGAGAGCGCGGTCGGTGCCGTGGCCGCGGTAGGTGTGGGCGAAGGAGTTCCACAGGCCAAAGGTGACTTTGGTGATGCGGCCTTCCAGCAGGCTGGCGGCAACTTGTGCGCAGCGCAGGGCGCCAGCGGTGTGCGATGAGCTGGGGCCGACCATGACGGGGCCCAAGATCTCGAATGCCGAGGTCGTAGCTAGTGTTTGTGGCTTGCCTGCCATATGCGCTCCTGTTCTATCCCGTCGTTCCGAGGGCTTTGGTATTTGGTCGCCTGCTCTACAGTCCTGGCTCGCACGGAGGCCACATTAAGTGGCCTCCGGCTCGTGCGGAACTCGCGATCGACCAAATACCAAAGCCCTCGGAACTTAGGATACATGGTTGGAGTGGCTGGATGTCAAAATTTATCAGCTGGGGACGTGCTGTTCATTGCGCATCGAAATATTCACACCACCGTGTAAATAAAAAGAAGTACCGGTTGGGGCCGGTACTTCTTTTGGTTCTAATGCTTTGCTTTCTGGGCTCTGTGAACCTATTTATAGGCCGCAGGCTGCTTTGAGTTCTTCGACTCGGTCGGTTTTTTCCCAGGTGAAGTCGGCGTCTTCTCGGCCGAAGTGACCGTAGGCTGCCGTCTTTTCGTAGATGGGGCGACGCAGGTCTAGGTCGCGGATGATGGCGCCCGGGCGCAGGTCGAAGGTCTTCTCGACGGCCTCGACGATCTTGTCCTCGGCAACATGCGCGGTACCGAAGGTGTCGACCATGATTGAGAGGGGCTTGGAAACGCCGATGGCGTAGGCGAGCTCGACTTCACAGCGGTCGGCCAGACCGGCGGCGACCACGTTCTTGGCGACCCAGCGCGCGGCATACGCGGCGGAACGGTCGACCTTGGTGCAGTCCTTGCCGCTAAAGGCGCCACCGCCGTGACGGCCGTAGCCGCCGTAGGTGTCGACGATGATCTTGCGGCCGGTGAGGCCCGTGTCGCCCATGGGGCCGCCCACGACAAAGCGACCGGTGGGGTTCACGTAGATGTCCGCGTTGTCCCACGGCATGTTCTCGGCGGCCATGACCGGGGTGATGACGTGCTCGATGAGGTCGGCCTTGATCTTGCCCATGTCCTCGATCTCGGCGGCGTGCTGCGTGGAGATGACGATGGTCGTGACCTCGACGGGCTTGCCTTCCTCGTAGCGCACGGTGACCTGGGTCTTGCCGTCGGGACGCAGATAGGCGAGGGTGCCGTCGTGACGCACGGCGGCCAGGCGCTCGGCCAGGCGGCTTGCCAGGTAGTGCGGCATGGGCATGAGGGTCTTGGTCTCGTTGGAGGCATAACCGAACATCATGCCCTGGTCGCCGGCGCCGATCAGGTCGATCGGGTCGGTGGTAGCGCCGGTCTGGGTCTCGAAGGACTCGTCGACGCCCTGGGCGATATCGGGCGACTGCTCGTGGATGAGGCTCATAACGCCGCAGGTGTCGCAGTCAAAACCGAACTTGGCGCGGTTGTAGCCAATGCGGCGGATGACGCCGCGGGCGATTTCCTGTACGTCGACGTAGGCCTGGGTGCGAATCTCGCCGGCGACGATGACCGTGCCGGTGGTCACGAGGGTCTCGCAGGCGCAGCGGACGTTCTCTACGTTGGCGGGCACACCGTTGGGCGCAATATAGCCCTGCTCCTGCAGCTCTATTTCTTTGGCGAGGATTGCGTCGAGGACGGCGTCGCTGATCTGGTCAGCGATCTTATCGGGATGACCTTCGGTCACCGACTCCGACGTAAAAACAAAGGACCCGTGTTGGGGTGGGATGGAACGAAGTTCTTCTGACATGATTGTCCTTTCAAAAACGTGTCCCGGCGACCGTTACCATTCCGCCGGGCTCTCTATGCAAGGGCACATCATAGCGCGTAAATCAAACATTCACACCCTTTCCGCACCTACTCATTGGGGACAGACTTAAATGACCAGCCTTACCTAAGTGCCGACAGGTTGCCCAAAGACTGATCATTTAAGTCTGTCCCCAATGAGTGGGTCGGTGCCCTTTGTGCGGAGGTTGCTTTGTTGCTTTATACTGATGCGGTTAGACATCCATCCTGCAATCGAGGAGATTTCCATGGCATCAGACGTTCGCGTCCGCTTTGCACCCTCACCGACGGGCAAGCTGCACATCGGCGGCGCCCGCACCGCTATCTATAACTGGGCTTTCGCCCGCGCAAACGGCGGCACGTTCATCCTGCGCATCGACGACACCGACCCCACCCGTTCCACCGACGAGAACACGCAGATCATTCTGCGCGCCATGCGTTGGCTGGGCTTGGACTGGGACGAGGGCCCCGAGGTGGGCGGCGACTATGGCCCTTACGCCCAGACCGAGCGCCTGGACCTGTACAAGCAGGCCGCCCAGAAGCTCTGGGACGAGGGCAAGGCCTATCCCTGCTTCTGCACCAAGGAGCAGCTCGACGCCGATCGCAAGGCCGCGCAGGAGCGCAAGGACCCCTTCCAGGGCTACCAGCGCCGTTGCCGCGATCTTGATCCCGAGGAGGCCCGCCGCCGCATCGAGGCCGGCGAGTCCTACGTCCTGCGCATCAAGGTGCCCGAGGACCGCGGCGACGTCGTCATCCACGATGCCGTCCACGGCGAGGTGACCTTCGACGCCAAGGAGCTCGACGACTTTGTCATCTTCCGCTCCGATGGCACGCCCACGTACAACTTCGCGACCGTCGTCGACGACGCCATGATGAAGATCACCCATGTCATCCGCGGCGACGACCACCTGTCCAACACGCCGCGCCAGGTCATGGTCTACGAGGCCCTCGGCGCGCCCGTGCCCACGTTCGCCCACATCTCCATGATCCTGGGCGCCGACGGTAAGAAGCTCTCCAAGCGCCACGGCGCAACTTCGGTGGAGGAGTACCGCGACGCCGGTTACCTTTCCGACGCCTTCGTCAACTACCTGGCGCTGCTCGGCTGGTCGCTCGACGGCGAGACCACGATCATCCCGCGCGATGTCCTAGCCAGCAAGTTCTCGCTCGACCGCATCTCCAAGAACCCGGCGACCTTCGATCCCAAGAAGCTCGATTGGGTCAATGCCGAGTACATCAACGGCATGTCCGACGCGCAGTTTGCCGATGAGATCATGGTCCCCAAGCTGCACGAGGCGGGTCTCATCGAGGGCAACGTCGAGTACGGCGAGGACTGGATTGATGCGCTTGCCGCCATCGTCAAGCCGCGCACCAAGATGCCGACCGACGCCGTGACCGTCGCCGCTCCCATCTTTGCTACGGCCGAGACTCTCGAGTATGACGAGAAATCCGTTAACAAGGGCCTGGCTAAGGAAGGCATGGGCGCCATTCTGGATGCCGCCAAGGCTGCGCTCGAGGGCGTGGACAAGTGGACTGCCGAGGCCATCGACGCCGCGCTTGAGCCGCTGCCCGAGCAGATGGACCTCAAGAAGCGCGTGGTGTTCCAGGCCGTGCGCGTCGCCGTCTGCGGCAACATGGTGAGCCCTCCGCTGGGCGAGACCATGGCGCTCGTCGGCCGCGACGACTGCCTGGCGCGTATCGACCGCGCTCGCACGATGGCGCTGTAGTAGACGCGCAAATGCATGTATCCGAGCCCCGTTCACCCGAGCGGGGCTCTTGTTTCTGTACCGATGAGTGGGTTGCTGGGACAAAATAATCAGTAGTGTTTGTCCCATGTTCGAGTGACGCAACGAGCTCGACACTCGTATCGGCCATGGGACAAACTCTACTGATTATTTTGTCCCACCCCTTTCAGGTCCGTTCGTTAGAGGTGGTGTATGGCTCTACAACTGTCGCTGTTTGGTTTGCCGGAACCGGAGGAAGCTCCGGTGAAGCCCAAGCCTGCCGCTGCCTCGGCTCAGTCTAAGCCTTCGCCCGAGCCCCCTGCCGCCTACGCGAGCGTGGTCCTCGACATCCCCACCCGTGCGCTGTCGGAACCGTTTGCTTACGGCATCCCCGAGTCCCTTGCCAACGAGGTCCAGATCGGATCCACGGTCCTGGTCCACTTTGGTAACCGTGCCGCCGCTGGCTATGTCGTCGACATTGCGCCTGATCTGGGCGATCTGCCGGGCAACAACTCCCTCGACCCGGTGCGCATCAAGCCCATCGAGGCCATCCTCAGCAAACCGCTCTTTACCGCCGAAGCCGCCCGCATCGCACGTTGGATGAGCCGCGAGTATGTCGCGACGCTTTCCGAGTGTCTGCGCCTGTTCTTGCCTCCGGGTGGCAGCCCGCGTGTGGTCAAGGGCGACGACGGTGTGTGGACGGTTGAACGTCCAGCCGTCAAACCCATCCAAAACCGCTGGGTGATGCTTACGCCCGAAGGCTTTGACTACACGCCACCCAAGACCGCGGTCCGCCAGCGCCAACTCATCGAGGCGCTCCAGTGTGGTCCTGTCACGACGCGCGACCTCAACCTTCTCTATAACAGTATGTCGGCGACCATCAAGGCGCTCGAAAAACGCGGCATCGTGGTGGTGGAGGAGCGCCGTGCCTGGCGCGGTTGCAGCGAGCAGACTACGCTGTCCTCGGCAAGCGGCAAGGCGCCGGTCTCCCTTACCAACGGCCAGCAACAGGCACTCGCGCAGATTGAGCGCGCCCGCCTTGACGCTCATGGCGACGTGGTGCTGGTTGACGGCGTCACCGGCTCCGGCAAAACCGAGGTTTACCTCTCCGCTATCGAGCGCGTGCTCGCGGCAGGCCGCTCTGCCTGCGTGCTCGTGCCCGAGATCTCGCTGACGGCCCAGACCGTCGGCCGCTTCCGCTCGCGCTTTGGCGAGACGGTCGCGGTCTTCCACTCGCGCCTTTCGGCCGGCGAGCGCCTGGACCAGTGGGACATGGTTGCCAGTGGTACTGCCCGCGTTGTCGTCGGCGCGCGTTCGGCGCTCTTTTGCCCGCTCAGCGACCTGGGTCTCATCATCATCGACGAGGAACACGAGACCAGTTACAAGCAGGGCTCCAGCCCGCGCTACCATGCGCGCGAGGTTGCGGCCGAGATGGCGCGCCGCTATCGCTGCCCACTTGTGCTGGGCTCGGCCACGCCTTCTGCCGAGGCCCTCGACCGCTGCCGCCGCGGTACATACAACGGTGCTACCTGGACGCGTGTCGAGATGCCCGAGCGCCCGGGACTCGCCGTGCTGCCTACGGTCCGCATTGCCGACCTGCGCCGTGAGTTTTCACACGGCAGCCGCTCCATGTTCTCAAAACCCTTGATGGAGGGCTTGGAGCGTGTGGTCGAGCGTCGCGAGAAGGCCGTGCTGCTGCATAACCGCCGTGGCTTTGCGCCGTTCCTGATGTGTCGCGAGTGCGGCTGCGTTCCCACCTGCAACCACTGCTCCACAGCGCTTACGTATCACGAGCGCACGCACACGCTGCAATGTCACACATGCGGATCCTCCTGGCGCGTGCAGCCGTATCCCGCGCCCACGAGTCGTTGCCCCAAGTGCGGCAGCCGCTACCTGGCAAAAATGGGGCTGGGCACGCAGCAGATCGAGGACGCACTGCACCAGATGCTGCCCGAGGACGTCGCCATCATCCGCATGGATGCCGATTCCACGCGCGGCAAGGATTCGCACAAAAAGCTGCTCGAGCAGTTCGATGCGGCCGATTGCGCCGTGTTGCTGGGCACCCAAATGATCGCAAAGGGTCTCGATTTTCCCGAGGTCACGCTCGTGGGCGTGGTCAATGCCGACTTCGCCCTCAAGCTGCCGGACTTCCGCGCAGGGGAGCGCGCCTACGATTTGCTGGAGCAGGTCGCGGGCCGCGCCGGTCGTGGCGATCGCCCTGGCGAGGTCATCATCCAGACCTACCTGCCCGGGGACCCGGTCATTCGCGCCGTCGCCGAGCACGACCGTTCGATCTTTACCGACTACGACCTGGACCAGCGTCGCGACGCGCTGTACCCGCCGTTTGTGCGCCTGGTCAACATCTTGGTGTGGTCGGCGAACCGAGACGACGCGCAGGACTACATCGGGCGTATTGCAAAGCTTCTTAAGCGCCGCTGGCATGCCGCCGCGCCCGATTTTTTGCGGGCGGGGAGTGCCGTGCCGCAGGTGCTGGGTCCGGCTTCGTGTGTAATCGAGAGAGCCAAGGATCGTTACCGCTTCCATCTGCTTGTGAAGTCGCGCGTGGGGTACCATGTCTCTGATGATATCGACGCCTGCCTCAAAGAGGTGGGCTCTGTGCGCGGCGTGAGCGTGAGCGTTGACGTCGACGCCTATGATTTGATGTAACAACCCGAAAGGATGGCCATGGAAGCCAACGGAATCGTACTGTCGCCCGACCCTCGTCTGCGCCAGGAGTGCGCCGTCATCGAGGAGATTACCCCGGCGATCGAGGCGCTTGCCGAGAAGATGAAGAAGATGATGTTCGAGAACGGCGGCTGCGGTCTGGCTGCCCCGCAGATCGGCGAACTCATTCAGCTCGTCACCATCGACTGCGACTACACCGACAAGAACGACTATGACCCGTACGTGCTCATCAACCCCGTGATCGTGGAGCAGAGCGACCATCTTGTGCCGTTTAGCGAGGGCTGCCTGTCCATCCCTGGCATTAGCTGCGAGATCGAGCGTCCCGACCATGTCGTCGTCGAGGCGTACGACTTGGACGCAAACCTGATTCGCTACGAGGCTACGGGCGACCTGTTCTGCGTGTGCCTGCAGCATGAGATCGATCACCTGCATGGCAACACTATGTTCGAGCGACTGAAGCCTATGCAGAGGCTCAAGGCCGTCAAGGAGTACCAGGACGCCCTGGCCCGCGGCGCTCGACCGGGCGAGACTGAGTAGGTCTCACCGTCCCCGGTGCTGAGCGCCCACATATCATCCCGTGCTCAAACATTCTCGCTTCGCTGCGAAACTGCGCGCGGGACGATATGTGGGCGCTCAGCACCGGGGACTGCGTTGTTCTGGCTCGTTTCGCCCGGGTGCCGTTGGGCCAGGGATGGGCGTCTTTGCTGATAGGACTTTGTTGAGAGGGAGCTGCTTTCATGCGGCTCTTTCTTTGTTTTTGGGTATATTTGTTCTTGTTGAATTGTTCTTGCGGCTGGGCGCGCATGCGGCCTGGAACGCTTCTTTTGTAGCCGTCTCGGCTCGTTATTGAGAGGAGACAAACTTATATGCGTATTGTGTTTATGGGTACGCCTGATTTTGCTGTGCCTTCGCTGACTTCGCTTGTTGAGGCTGGGAACGAGATTGCGCTTGTTATTACTCGTCCCGATGCTGTTCGTGGGCGTGGTAAGAAGCTTGAGCCTTCTCCTGTTAAGGCCAAGGCGCTTGAGCTGGGGTTGCCGGTTGTTGAGGCCAGTCGTATGACGCCCGAGGTTGTTGCGGCGCTCCAGGCTGCGCAGGCTGATATTTTCTGTGTGGCTGCCTATGGTTGCATTTTGCCTGATGAGGTACTGCATATGGCGCCGCTCGGCATTGTGAATGTTCATGCGTCCTTGCTGCCTCGTTGGCGCGGCGCGGCTCCCATTCAACGTGCCATTCTTGCTGGTGATGAGATTGCTGGCGTTTCCATCATGCGCATTGGGCATGGCGTGGATACTGGTGCTTATTGTGCTCAGACTTCCACGTCGGTTGCCGGTAAGCATGCCGAGGCGCTGACTATGGAGCTCGCTGAGCTCGGCGGCAAACTGCTTGCCGATACGCTTCCCTCTCTTGCCGATGGCACTGCCGTGTGGACTGAACAGGATGAGGCGCTCGTTACCCATGCTGCCAAGATTTCTAAGCAGGAGATGCGCTTGGATCCGCAAATGGCGGCGCTCGATTGCGTGCGTCATGTGCTCGCTTCGTCCGATACCGCGCCTGCTCGTTGCGTGATTGCCGGCAAGACCGTGCGTGTGCTCGATGCTGCGGCGGCTGATGTGTTGCTTG
Source organism: uncultured Collinsella sp. (assembly GCA_905198355.1). Lineage (GTDB taxonomy): Bacteria > Actinomycetota > Coriobacteriia > Coriobacteriales > Coriobacteriaceae > Collinsella. The sequence continues at coordinate 14,771 of CAJKCG010000022.1, forward strand.
GCGAGGGTCAGGTTCTCGTTAAGGCCAAGCGTGTTTACCTTGGCCTTTCCGATGGCTCGGTTGAGTTGCTTGAGGTTAAGCCTGATGGCAAGCGTGCTATGGCCGCTTCTGCTTGGGCTGCTGGCTTGCAGGGTGCCGATCTTTCGTGGGGTGTTTTGTCATGAGCAAGCTGTCTCCCGCGCGCAAGCTTGCGCTCGATGTGCTGATGGAGGCCGATCGCCGCGGCATGTATGCGCGCGACGTGCTGTCCTCTCGCGCATCGGCCAAGGCCATTGACCAGCGCGATTCTGCATTTGCCGCCCGCTTGGCGCTGGGTGTAGCCGCCACACAGGGCATTTTGGACGAGCTGCTCGACCAGTTTCTCGATAAACCCAAAAAGGTCGCGCCGCGTGTTCGAATGGCGCTTCGTATCTCGGCCTTCGAGATGCTCTATCTGCATACGCCTGGCCGCGTTGCCGTAAGTCAGGGTGTTGAGCTGGTTCGCTGCGGTGCTAAGTCTGCCGCGGGCCTGGCTAACGCGGTGCTGCATAAGGTTGCGGACAATGTTGAGGACTTTGCCACGGCATCCGACGTGGATGAGTCCGAGCGACGCTTGGTTCGTCTGTCGCGCCTGATGGGTCTTCCGCGCTGGCTATGCGCTCGCATTATGGCGTCGTTTGACACTCCAGAGGGTGCGCTCGGCTTCGCCGGCAATCTGGCGCCCGCGCCGCTCGCTTTGCACGAGAACGCCTTTGCAACCAAACCTGATCCGTACCTATCGCAGCTTGTGGCGCCTGTGTTCCCTGGCTGTCATGCTCCGGTCGATGCTCAGGTTACGGTTGCGTCGGGCGTATTTGAGCGTGCTGCTGCCGTGGCCTCGGACCTTAACGCCCAGCTTATCGCCACAGCTGCCACGCGCCCTGGTAGCTGCCTTGAGATTGGTGCCGGCCGTGGCACCAAGACCTATGTGATGATGTGCCAGGCCAAGCGTGCGGGCTATGAGCGTCAGCATACGGCGCTCGATCTGCATGATCGCAAGTGCGATCTGAATCTCGCTCGCCTGCATAAGGCTGGTATTCAGGGCGTTCGTACGGTTTCGGGTGATGCCTGCGAGCTTGATGAGGTGCTCACATCGTTTGATGCCATGCTTGGCGAGCCGGTTAAGTTCGACACGGTCTTTATCGATGCGCCGTGCTCTGGCACCGGCACCATGCGCCGTCATCCCGAGATCCCGTGGCGCCTGACCGAAAAGGATGTGACGGTTGAGCTGCCCAAGCTGCAGCTGACGATGCTCAAGGAAGCCGCTGCGCGCGTGGCTGCTGGTGGCGAGCTTATCTATGCGACATGCTCGGTCTTCGACGAGGAGAACACACAGGTCGTGGAAGCGTTCCTGAACTCTCCCGAGGGCACCGGTTTTAGCCTGGAGCCGCTCTCCGAGGCGCAGATTCTGCAACTCCCCGAGTTCGATCAGGCCAAGAAGCTCGTATCCGTACGCCAGAACGATCGAGGCCTCTTCCAAAGCGTGCCGGTAAACGCCGACTCCTACGACGGCCACTTCTGCGCCAGGCTGGTCCGCCAGTAAATCGAAGTCCCGTCCCAAATCAGCTGATTTGGGACGGGACTATTTTAGCTACTTTGTGCCTCTTCGATCCGTTCGCCATGAAATGCGGTTATTTACTACGTTAAACCGGCTGTCCTCATCCATGCCGAATTTTGTGAAATCAAAACCGCAGGTAGACGGCTTGCCGTTTTTGCAAATACGCTGCTATGCTCGACCAATACGGGTCAAACGTAGTAAATGGGCCGCTTTCGTGGCGCAACTCCAGAGTAGTCAATTTGGGAGCGGGGCTACTTGCCTGTTAGTGGTTGTGTGGGCAGTTGGCGCAGCAGCCGCTGGTGGCGCTGGTGCTGGAGCCGCCGCTTCGCTGGTCGGTGTTGTAGAAGCCGCTGCCCTCAAATTTAATACCGCTGGCCGAGAACGTCTTGGCGGCCGGAGCGCCGCAGCTGGGGCACACGACCTCGGGAGTCTCGGACATAGGATGCTCAACCTCAAACACGTTGCCGCAGCTCGAGCACTTGTAATCGTAGCGCGCCATAATACTTCCTTTTCAGCACAAAGCGGGCAGATTACTCTGCCCGCAAAAATTCAAACGTCTGTAACTGTACCCTATATCGGGCGTTTTATCACGCTTCGCCCCAGAATCTATGCGTGTTGCGCAGGAGCTGTGCGGTTTTGCCCTCGGCGGCCGCAACGTCGGCCTCGTCAGCCTGCCAGGTCCAGTTGCCCGTGGCCACGCCCGGTACGTTCATGCGCGCGTCGTCGCCCAGCCCCAGGACATCCTGCAGCGGCATCATCACCAGGGGAGCGTCGCTTGCCAGCGCATCGCTCATCAGCTTGGCCGCCACCTCAACACCGCTCGGTTCGTCGCCGCCCGCAAAGGAACGCGTACACCAACCCGCGAGCGTCGACGTGTCGTGCGTCGAGGTATACAGGATCTTTCCTGGCGTAGGGTGCACGCCGCAACGGACGTCGTAGTCGCCAAACTCCAGCACGTCCATGCCGGGGAAGCCGCAGGTCGAGGCCATGGCGCGAACGCCGGGCGTCAAATAGCCCAGGTCCTCGGCAATAAAGTTGAGCGGACCCAGCTCGTCATAGGCGGTCTGAAACAGGTCCTTGCCCGGTCCCGCCAGCCAGCGACCTTCGGCGCAAGCCTTGCCAGCGGGGATACTGAAGTAGCTGTGGAAGCCCAAGAAGTGATCCAGACGCACGCGGTCGTAAAGTGAGAACGCACGACGTAGGCGATCCATCCACCAGCTATAGCCGTTCTGCTTCATGTGGTCCCAGCGGAACGTCGGGTTGCCCCACACCTGACCCTCGGGCGCAAAGTTGTCGGGCGGCGCACCGGAGATCTCGATTGCCTTGCCGGTATCGGATAGCCAGAAGTTCTCGGGTTCGCTCCACGCATCTGCCGAATCGTCGGACACGTACATAGGAATATCGCCGATGACCTCGATGCCCTTCTTGTGCGCGTAGTTCATGAGCTCGCACCAGGCTAGGTCAAAGCGGTACTGCATGTACGCCTGAAGCTCGGCCTCGTCGTGGAAGCGCTTGTCGTCAATCAGGTGCTCGTTGTAGCGCGCAACATCTGCCGGCCAATCGTGGCGCGACTCGCCCTCAAAGTATTTCTTGACGGCCATGTAGACGCAGTACTTCTCGAGCCAATCGGCATTGCGATGTTTAAACGCGGTGTACAGCGGATCGGCATCCTCGCCGCCACGGGCCTTCCAAGTTTCAAAGTCGGCCGCCAGCTCCTCGTGGCTTTCGGGCAGCAGGTCGATATTACCTGCAAAGGCCGAAGGACCGGCGTAAGGGGAGCGGAAGAAGTCCGTCGGGTTGACAGGCAGGACCTGCCAGTAGCGCATGCCCATAGCGGCCAGATGGTCGATAAAGCGACGCGTGGGTGCGCCGATCGTACCGGGCTTGCCGTCATCGGTCGGTACCGAGGTGATATGGCACACAACGCCCGCGCCGTGATCGAGCGGCTCCTGCAGGCGCTGCTCGGCATGGTGATAGATGATCGACGAGCCCAGCGGATACAAATCGAGCGTGACCGTGCCGTTGTGGATCTCGCACTCGTGACCGCTGATCACGTCACTCGCGCATTCGTCGAGCGCCGGAATCGTCACGCGGTGCGAATTGCGCAGACTACGGTTAATGATAACCGTCGCGGACTCGCCATCCCTGCCCGTGCGGTTGTATGCCAGCACCTCGTCGTTGAGCGCGAAGGCCTTGATCTCGCCGTCGATCATAAACGGCAGTGCGCGGCGTACGGCGGAGGCGTTTTTGACAATAGCCAGCGTGTCGAAGTCGTGCAGTTGGTCCTTGGTCGGCAGGGTGCGGCGGTTGCCCGGATCGGTTAGACCCTCCAGGCCGTATTCGTCGCCGTAGTAGATCGAAGGCACGCCGGGGAAGGTCATCTGCATGAGCGTGGCGAGCCAAAAACGGCTCTTGGCCAGGCCCATCGAGTTCTCGTCCAGGCGCCATTTGCTGCGCTCGCACTCGGGCAGCTGCGACTCGTCGGGGCCGCCGCCGAGCACCGAGATAATGCGCGGACGGTCGTGGCTCGAAAGCAGATTAAGTGCGCAGGACAGGGCCTCACGGGGATAGTTCTCGCGCAGGGTTTCGATTTCCTCGGCTGCCTGGTAGGCGTTCTTGTAGCCCATCAAAAAGCCGATGACCATGTCGCGGAAGGGGTAATCCATAGCAGAGTCCAACTCGGAGCCCTGTAGGTAGCGACGCAGATGGCCGTAGCTGATCTTGTTGGAGGCGTCTTCCCAGACTTCGCCGAGCAACAGTGCATCAGGCTTCTCGGCAAGTACGGCCTTCTTGATCTCGGCCAGGAAGTCGTCGGAAAGCTCGTCAGCGACGTCCAGGCGCCAGCCATGAGCGCCGGCACGTAGCCATTTACGGATCACGCCGTCCTTGCCCAGAAGCCGCTCGCGTACCAGCTCGGAGCTCTCATTGATGGCGGGCATGTTGCCCACGCCCCACCAGCAGTCGTACGAGCCGTCCTCGTGGAAATAAAACGCATCGCGCCACGGCGAGTCCTCGCTCTGCCACGCGCCCACGCCGGGGTAGTTGCCGTAGCGGTTGAAATAGATGGAGTCGTCACCCGTATGGTTAAAGACGCCGTCCAGGATGATGGAGATGCCCAGCTTCTCGGCTGCCTGGCACAGCTCGGTAAAATCCTGCTCGGTGCCCAGGATTGGGTCGATCTTGGTGTAGTCGGCCGTGTCGTAGCGGTGGTTGCTCGCGGCCTCAAAGATGGGGTTGAGGTAGATGGCCGTAAAGCCCAGCTCGGCGATGCGGGGCAGGTCATTTTGGATACCCTTGAGCGAGCCGCCGTAAAAGTCCCAGGTCTTGATGGATCCGTCCTCGGCACGCTCGTACACGGGCGGCTCGTTCCAGTCCTCGACCATGCGGCGCTGGATTCCGTTGCGTGGCTTTTCGACTTCGGCCAGCGTGCGCTCGCGCCAGTTTTCGTCGCGAGCATAGCGATCGGGGAAGATCTGGTAGACCATACCGCGCTCGTACCAGGTGGGACGGTTCTCGCGGTGCTTGTAGACGGTGACCTGGAACGACGGCACTTCGGCGTAGTCGTAGGTTACGCCCTCGCCGCCGGTGCGACCTTGCGGCGCGCCTAGGCGAACCTCGGGCTGGCCCTCGATATTGCAGATAAAGCTGTACCAGATAAGACAGGGCTCGGTGCACTCAAGCTCTGCAGTAAATATGCCGTCGCCCTCGTGCGTCATGGGATACAGAGACTCACCGATTTCATCGACCCAGGTGCGCAGCGTAAGCGTTGCCTGGTTGGGGTCGGCATCCTCCAAAATCACCGAGAGTGCAACGGAAGTTCCAGTGGTCACAGCGCCAAACGGAGTGCGAAACTGCGGCAGGCGGCTGTTGTGAATCAATCTCATAGTACGGTCCAGTTCTATACAGTCATGGCCAACGGGCCATGGGCTAAACGCACAGTACTTAAGTATATCGTTGCACTTTAGTTGTATAAACTACAGCCGCTCATTATCGGCGAACGGTTGTCCTAGAAAATCGTTTTACCATCCACATTATCGCGATACTCGAAAACGCCTATGTAGATAGTATTTGTAGCCAAACAAAACAGCTCCGGTTTACTACGACGAATTGAATGATCTCAACCACAGTCATTTTAGTGATATTAAAACTGCAGGTAGAAGCGTTGCCAATTTCGATGATTACTCGCCGTGGTCGGCCGGAGCCATTTTGTCGTAGTAAACCGGCCCTCTTTTTAATGCGGGGTTCAACCAAGAAGAGGGCGCCTGCTTGGGGCGCCCTCTTTTGCGTTGAGGATTAAGTTTTAATCGTCAGGATTAGCGGCGCTTGCGGGTGGCAGTTGCCTTGCGGACGGAGGTCTTCTTGGTCGGAGCCTTTTCCTCGGCCGGAGTGGCGGGGGAGACCGGAGTCTCCTTGGCAGGCTCGGGCTTAGCCTCTGCCTTCGGTGCGGCCTTGACCTCAGCGGCCTTCGGCGTCGGCTTGGCCTTTACCTCGGCCTTGGGCTCCTCTTTGGCAGCAGCGGGCTTAGTCTCTGCTTTGGGAGTTGCGGTCTTTGCCATGGTCTTCTTGGCTGTCGTCGTGCGCTTGCGCGAGGTGGTCTTGGCGGCAGGCTTGGCCTCGACGGTTGCCTCCGCCTTGGACTCGGCAGGCGTCTCCTCGACCTTGGCGGCCGGCTTTGCGGCAGCCTTCGTTGCAGTGGCCTTGGTAGCTGTAGCTTTCTTGGTGGCAGGGGTCTTGGTTGTGCTCTTGGACGCGGTCGTCTTCTTGGCAGCGGTCTTGGCCGGAGCCTTTGCCGCAGGCTTATCCTCGGCGGTGACGGTCTCGGCCTTTGCCTCGGGAGCAGCCTCTGCCTCGGCGGCCTTCTTGGCAGCTGCGGTCGTGCGCTTGCGCGTGGTTGCTGCCTTGGCGGTAGTTGCCTTGGCAGTGGTGGTCTTGCTCGCAGCGGCCTTCGTTGTCGTGGCCTTTTTAGTCGTCGTCTTACGAGTCGTGGTCTTCTTTGCCGCAGGCTTCGCAGCCGGCTTCTCCTCAGCTTTGGGCTCCTCAGCAGCAGCGGGCGCCTCAACAACCGGCTCGGCCTCAACTTTCTCAGCCACAACCACAGGCTCGTCGACAACAGCCGCCGCCCTCTCGATCTCCGGGTGCATAAAGAAGTACAGGTCCAGATACTTGTCGGCCGAGCGCGTCCAGCTAAAGTCCTGGCTCATGGCCTGCGTGACCAGCTGATTCCATGCCTCGCGGTTATCCCAGAACAGGCGCGCCGCGCGGAACACCGCGTCGCCCATCTCGTCGCCGTTAAAGTTGCTAAACGAGAAGCCCGTGCCCTCGCCGGTAAACTCGTTGTACGGCTGCACGGTGTCCTTCAGGCCACCGGTCTCGCGTACGATTGGCAGGGTGCCGTAGCGCATGGCGATAATCTGCGACAGACCGCAGGGCTCAAATTTCGAAGGCATCAGGAACATGTCGGCGGCGGCATACATGCGCTGCGACAGCGCCGGGTCGAACTCGATACGCGCGGCCATGGTGCCGGGGTACTTGTCCTGGAAGTAGCGCAGGCCGTCCTCGTAGTCGCGGTCGCCGGTACCCAGCACGGCCACCTGAACGCCGCCGGCCAGAATGCGGTCGAGCGCGTACATGACCAGGTCCATGCCCTTTTGGCGCGTCAGGCGCGTGACCATCACCATGAGCGGACGGTCGTCGCGAACCTCGAGTCCCAGCTCTTCCTGCAGCTTGGCCTTGCACACAGCCTTGCCGGAGCGGTCCTCCACGGTGTAGTTGGCGGCAATGCGTTTGTCAGTCGCCGGATCAAAGCCCGCGACGTCGATGCCATTCAAAATGCCCTGCAGCGCATAGGAGCGCTCGCGCAGCACACCGTCCAGGCCCTCGCCAAACTCGGGCGTCTGGATCTCGTTGGCATAGGTGGGGCTCACCGTGGTAATGGCGTCGGCATAGCGCAGCGCGCCCAGCATGTAGTTGACGCTGCAAGCGTCGCAACGCAGCTGTGAGGCGGCCGCGGGAATATGCGCCACACCCAGGATGTCCTCCATCACGGTGTCGCTAAACTGGCCCTGGAACGCCACGTTGTGGATCGAGAACACGGTCTTTACGCGGTCGTACAGCGGCAGGCCCCGGTAGAACTCGCGCAAGAACACGGGCGCTAGTGCCGTCTGCCAGTCATTGCAGTGCAGGATGTCACACTCAAAGCCAGCCGGCAGGTGCTGCAGGCTCTCGGTGATGGCCTTGGAGAAGAACGCAAAACGCTCGCCGTCGTCAAAGAAGCCGTACGGATAGTCGCGCGCAAAGTAGCGCTCGTTGTCGATGAACATATAGGTGACGCCGTCGTGCTCGAGCTTCTCGAGTCCGCAGTACTCATTGCGCCAGCCCAAGCTCACGTAAAAGTCGGAGAAGTGCTCCATCTGCGCCTTGTACTCGTCCTTGATGGTGGCGTACTTGGGCACCATCACGATAACCTCGGCGCCGGCGCGCACGAGCGCCGCAGGCAGCGAGCCCGCCACGTCGCCCAGGCCACCGGTCTTTACAAACGGTGCGCACTCGGCCGAGGCAAACACGATCTGCATCTTTTTGCTGGAATCTGCCATATTGTCTCCCATGTTGCAATTCGAGAATAGCCGCCTGGCACAAACCGGGCGGCTATTCTACATGTTACGAGCGATGTTGCGGTGCCAACGTTAACGTACGATGGTGGTGTCGGAAGTTAACGGAGCCTTGCCCAGCACCAGGATGTTCTCGGGTGTGCCGCGAAGCTCGGTGTTGGTGGGGACCACGTTGTTCTTGTCCAGAATGGCGTTCTCGACGCGGGCGCCGCTCTTGATGATGCAGCTCTGGTTGATGATCGAGTTGGTCACCGAGGCGCCTTCCTCGACCACGACGCCGCGCGACAGGATCGAATTGCGCACGGTGCCCTTGATGATGCAGCCGGCCGAGATGATCGAGTTGCACGCGTGGCTGCCGGTCGCATAGCGCGAAGGCGGCACGTCGTGAGCCTTGGTCAGGATCGGGCGCTCGGGGTCAAAGAGCTGGTCGGCCACGGTCTGGTCGAGCAGGTCCATGCTGCGGCGATACAGCGACTTCTCGCTAAACACGCCCACGACCTCGCCCTTGTACTCGTAGCTGCACACATCGATGTTGCCAAAGTCGCCCTGGAGTGCCTCGAGCAGGTCCAGATAGTCGGCGGCCTGGTAGTGGTCGATAATCTCGAGCAGCGTCTCGCGGTTGACGATGCAGCAGTCCATAGACGCGTTGTCGCCGTACACGACGCCGGCGCTCACGCCCGTCAGGCGGCCGTTCTCGTTAATCTCGAGTTTGGTCTCGTCATCGACGTTGCGCGTGGCCTTGCAGTACACAACGGTCATCTGGGCACCGGAGTTCTCGTGCGCCTCGATGATGGTGTTGAGGTCCATGTTAAAGATGATGTTGGTGCCCATCATCACAACATAGGGCTTCTCCGAGCGCTGGAACAGCGTCTTGTTGGAGATGATGTCGCGCAGCAGGAAGCGCATGCCGCCCTTGGTGGTGCCATACGCGTTGCCGGGCACCATGAACAGGCCGCCCTTCTTGCGGTCCAGGCCCCAGTCCTTGCCCGAGCCCACATGGTCGATCAGCGAGCGGTAGTTGCCCGGCATGACGACGCCGACGGTCTTAATGCCGGCATTCATCATGTTGGACAGCGGAAAGTCGATCAGGCGGTAGCGGCCCAAAAACGGAACGGACGCGATGGGGCGGTCCTTGAGCAGCACGCTGCCGTAGGTCGAAGAGTAGTTAGCGGTGATGTAACCGATGGCCTTGCGATTGATCATCGGATCATTCCCCCTTCCCGATAACGACGTCATTTCCAACGACGGCCGTATCCTTGGTGGTATCGACAGAGCCGAGCTTCACGCCCTCTTCGACCGTGGAGTTCTCGCCCAAAATAGCGCGGCAGATGTGCGCGCCGCTCTTAACGTGCGCACCCGGGAGCAGCACGGAGTCCTCGACCACGGCGCGCTCCTCGATGATGACATCGGTCGAAAGGATCGAATGGCGAGCGGTGCCGTAGATCTTGCAGCCGTTGGAGACCAGGCAGTCGTCGAGGCGGCCGTCCGGGCCAATGTAGTGCGGCGGACGCGTGGTGATGTTGGACATGATGGGGAAGTTCTTGTCAAACAGATCGAACTCGGGGTTGTTGCCCAACAGGTCCATCGAGGTCTCGTGGAAGCTGGCGATAGTGCCGACGTCCTTCCAAAAGCCGTGGAACTCGTAGCTGTACAGGCGCTTGTTCTCGCCGAGCAGCTTGGGGATGATGTCCTTGCCAAAGTCGTGGCTCGAGCGCTGGTCCTGAGCGTCCTCCTCGAGCGCCTCGATCAGCACGTCGGCTGAGAAGATGTAGATGCCCATGGACGCAAGGTTCGAATCGGGTTTCTCGGGCTTCTCGGTGAACTTGGTGATGCGGCCGTCCTCGGGGTCGGTGGTCAGGATGCCAAAGCGGCTGGCCTCCTCCCACGGCACGGGCATAACGCTCACCGTGAGGTCGGCGTTGTTCTCAATGTGCGTCTTGAGCATCTTGCGGTAGTCCATGCGATACAGGTGATCGCCCGAAAGAATCAGAACGTACTTGGGGTCGTTCGCCTTGATGTAGTCGAGGTTCTGCGTAATGGCGTCGGCCGTGCCCGCATACCAGGCGCCGCCGGTCTGCGTCTCGTACGGCGGCAGGATCGACACGCCGCCGTCGCGGCTGTCCAGATCCCACGCCTCGCCGGAGCCCACGTAGGCATGCAGCAGGTAGGGACGGTACTGCGTCAGAACGCCCACCGTGTCGATGCCCGAGTTGGAGCAGTTGGACAGCGAAAAGTCGATAATGCGGAACTTGCCACCAAAGCTAACCGCCGGCTTGGCGATCTTTTGGGTGAGTGCCCCCAATCGGCTGCCCTGTCCTCCTGCGAGGAGCATCGCGATGCATTCTTTCTTACTCATCGATTTCTCCTTCTGTCATCGATGTTCCTAAACCCATTTGCGACGGGCGCGGCGCTCGGTCGCGCCCGTCGAGTAATGCCGTGCGGCAAAGGGAGCTCGCGCGCCTTTACGCGTGCCAGATCTCGTCGCGGTACTCGCGAATGGTGCGGTCGCTCGAGAACCAGCCGGAGGAGGCGGTGTTGAGCAAGGCCTTGCGGTTCCAGGTCTCCTGGTCGCCGTAGCTGCCCGTGAGGTTCTCCCATGCATCCACGTAGCTACGGAAGTCAGCCATGACCAGGTCGGGGTCGTTGTTGTTCATGAGCTCGTTGTAGATGCTCTCGAAGTTGCCCGAAAGACCCGCAAACGTGTTGTCCTTGAGCTCGTCCATCACGCGGCCCAGACGCTCGCGGTCGCCGTTGAGCGTATCCCACGCAAAGTAGCTGTTGGATGCCCAGAGCTGCTCGACCTCGGGAGCGGTCAGGCCAAAGATGGCCTCGTTCTCGCGACCGGCCAGGTCGGCGATCTCGATGTTGGCGCCGTCGAGGGTGCCCAGCGTAATGGCGCCGTTCATCATGAGCTTCATGTTGGACGTGCCCGAGGCCTCCTTGCCGGCCGTGGAGATCTGCTCCGAGATCTCGGCGGCGGGGTAGATGAGCTGAGCGTTGCTCACACGGAAGTTGGGGATAAAGCAGACCTTCATGACCTCGTTGACGCGGGCATCGTTGTTGATGACGTCGGCAACGGAGTTAATGAGGCGGATGGTCTCCTTGGCAAAGGTGTAGCTCGAGGCAGCCTTGCCGCTAAAGATGAAGGTCGTCGGCGTCACGTGGAAGTTAGGATCGGCGATGCGACGGTTGTAGATGTCCATCACCTTCATGATGTTCATGAGCTGGCGCTTATAGGCGTGGAAGCGCTTTACCTGGACATCGAAGACGGTGTTGGGGTCAATAACCAGACCGGTCTCGGCCTTGACGTAGGCGGCCAGACGCTCCTTGTTGGCGCGCTTGGAGGCACCAACGGCCTTCAGGAACTCGGTGTCGTTCTGGAAACTTTTAAGCTTCTCCAGCTCAAAGGCGTCCTTGAGCCAGCCATCGCCAATGGCCTCGGTCACGAGCTTGGCATAGGTGGGGTTGGCCTCGGCAAAGAAGCGACGGTGCGAGATGCCGTTGGTCTTGTTGTTGAACTTCTCGGGCGTGAGGGCATAGAAGTCTTTGAGCACGATGTTCTTGATGATGTCGGAGTGGATCTTGGCAACGCCGTTGACGCTGTGGCTGCAGATCACAGACAGGTTGGCCATGCGAATCTCGCCGTCCCACAGAATGGCGGTCTGGCGCAGACGCTCCTGCCAGCCCTCCTGCGTGGTGTCGAACGACTCGTGCCAACGACGGCTGATCTCGTCGATGATCTGGTACACGCGGGGGAGGAGCTTGGAGAACGTGCCGATGGGCCACTTCTCCAGAGCCTCGGGCAGGATGGTGTGGTTGGTGTAGCTCACGACCTGCGTCACGATGTTCCAGGCGTCGTCCCACTCGAGCTTCTTCTCGTCGATGAGGATGCGCATGAGCTCGGGGCCGCACATGGCGGGGTGCGTATCGTTGGTGTGGATGGCCACAAACTGCGGCAGCAGCTCCCAGTTCTCGCCGTGCTCCTTCTCAAAGGTGTCGAGCAGGCTGTAGATGCCGGCCGAGACAAACAGGTACTCCTGCTTCAGGCGCAGCAGACGGCCGTGCTCGCCGGCGTCGTTGGGGTAGAGGATGGCGCTGATGGCCTCGGCCTCGGCGCGCTCGGCGTCGGCCAGGGCGTAGTCGCCGCGGTTGAAGGCCTCAAGGTCAAAGTGCTCCTCGACCGGCTCGGCAGCCCAGACGCGCAGCTTGTTGACGGTCTCGCCGGCATAGCCCACCACGGGGATGTCATAAGGGACGGCCAGGATGTCCTGCGTGTCCACCGTGCGGTAGAACGTGCGGCCGTTCTCCTCAAAGCCCTCAACATGGCCACCAAACTTGATGGTCACGGCCTTGTCCTGACGACGGACCTCCCAGGGATAGCCGTGGGTGAGCCACTCGTCGGTGGCCTCGACCTGGCTGCCGTTGACAATCTCCTGCTTAAACAGGCCGTAGCGGTAGCGCATGCCGTTGCCGTAGCCGGCAATGCCCTCGGCTGCCATGGAATCCAGGAAGCACGCGGCCAGACGACCCAGGCCACCGTTGCCCAGGGCCGGATCGGGCTCCTGGTTCTCGATGACGGACAGGTCAAAGCCCATGTCGTCGAGCGCCTCGGCGACCATGTCGCGCACGCCAAAGTTGAGCAGGTAGTTGTCGAGCAGGCGGCCGATCAAAAACTCGATCGAGAAGTAGTACACGCGCTTTTTGCCCTCGGCGGTGACGCGGGCGTCACTCTTGGTGGCAACGGTGCGCGCCTTCTCGGCCACGAGCTTGGCCAGGGCGTTAAAGCGGTCGAGGTCGCTGGCGGCCTCGACGCTCTTACCGCTGATGCTCATGACGGCATCGCGATAGAGCTCGGTAAACTCCTGCTTGTTGTCGAAGATCTTATTCATACGTTCCTTTCCCCCGGGGATGTTTCTCCCGGAACGGTTATGACTTGTATCCTACGCCTCGTCGGGGCGGGTAATTACAGCTGTAACGGTTTTGTTACGCATCCTTGGCAGACGGCTTAACAGAAGCAGACTTGGCCTTGGTAGCGGCCTTTTTGGCAGCCGGTTTCTTGGCTGCGGCCTTAGCAGCGGGCTTTGCGGCAGCCTTGGCCTTGGCCTTGGTCGTCGTAGCCTTGGCCTTAGCCGGAGCCTTCTTAGCAGCCGCAGGCTTGGGCTTCACCGAAGACATGCGCTTTTTGGGCGCAGCCTTGGGCTCCTCGACCACGGGCGGCTTATAGCTGCTGGGACCGCGGCGCTTAAGCACCACACCTGCCAGACCGGGTACCTTAATCTCGATGGAGTCCATCTGCCCGTTCCAGGGATAGGGCTCGCTCGAGCAGGTGTAGGGCTCCTTGCCGGCATAGCCGCTGCCGCCAAACTCAGGACGGTCAGAATCGAAGATGACCTCCCAGTCACCCTCGCGCGGCACGCCCACGCGGAAGCTCTCGTAGCTCGCCGGGTCAAAGTTGATCAGGATCACCAGGTCGTCATCGACGTCCTCGCCCTGACGCACAAAGCTCACGATGGACTGCTTGGAGTTGTCCGCGTCGATCCAGGTAAAGCCGTCATCGGTGTAGCCGCGCTCGTACAGGGCGGGCTCGGCGGTGTACAGGTGGTTGAGCGCCTTGATAAACGCCTGATGATGACGGTGGGTCTCGTACTCCTCGGTTAGGAACCACTGGATGGACTCGTAGTAGCGCCACTCAATAAACTGGCCGATCTCGTTGCCCATAAAGTTGAGCTTGGCGCCGGGGTGCGTCATCTGGTAGAAAGCCAGCGTGCGCAGGCCGGCAAACTGGCGCCACCAGTCGCCCGGCATGCGGCCGATGAGCGAGCACTTGCCGTGGACGACCTCGTCGTGGCTCAGCGGGCAAATAAAGTTCTCGGTAAAGGCGTACATGATGGAGAACGTGAGCAGCCCGTGGTTGCCGGGGCGCCACGGAAAATCGGTCTGCATGTAGTGCAGGGTGTCGTTCATCCAGCCCATGTCCCACTTGTAGTGGAAGCCCAGGCCGCCGTCCTGAGGCGGGTAGGTCACGAGCGGCCACGCGGTGGACTCCTCGGCCATCATCATCACGTCGGGGAAGTGGGCCTCCACAGCGCAGTTGACCTGGCGGATAAACGCGCTGGCGTCCAGGTCCTCCTCGGTACCGTACTTATTGAACTTCTTTTGGCCCGGATCGTCGATGCCAAAATTGAGGTACAGCATGCTGGACACGCCATCCATGCGGATGCCGTCAACGTGGAAGTTCTCGAGCCAGTACAGCACGTTGGAAACAAGGAAGGAGCGGACCTCGCCGCGGGCGAAGTCAAACTTGTGCGTGCCCCAGTTGGGGTGAATCTCGTGCTCAAACAGCATGTGGCCGTTAAAGGAGGCAAGGCCATGGGCGTCGGCGCAAAAACCGCCGGGTACCCAGTCCATGATCACGCCAATGCCTGCCTCGTGGCACGCATCGATAAAGTGCATGAGCTGCTGCGGGTTGCCGTAGCGCGACGTGGCGGCATAGTAGCCGGTCGTCTGGTAGCCCCAGGAGCCATCGAAGGGATGCTCCATGAGCGGCATGACCTCGATATGCGTATAGCCCATGTCGCGCACGTAGTCCACGAGCTCCACCGACAGGTCGTCGTAGGTGTAAAACTCGCCGCGCTGCGCGGGGAAGGGGTCCATGGGGCCTGGGTAGTTGCCGTACTCGTCCGGCTCGCCCTGCGGCGCATCGCCGTGGCGCTTCCACGAGCCAATATGCACCTCGTAGATGTTAAGGGGCTGCGACATGTGGTTGTGGCCAGCGCGGCGCTTGAGCCACGCGGCATCGTTCCACTTATAGCCGTCGAGTGTCCACAGCACGCTCGCAGTACCCGGAGGGCACTCGGCCTTAAAGGCATACGGATCGGCCTTGTAGAGCTTTTCGCCCTCGTTGGTCTCGATTAGATATTTATAGAGCTGACCTTGTTCTGCGCCAGGAATAAAGCCTTCCCAAATAGCGCTCGTATGCACTGGCACCAGCGGGTTGGCTTCTTCATTCCAGTCGTTAAATTCGCCAATGACATGCACGCTCTTTACATCGGGCGCCCAAACGCAAAAGCGCCAGCCGCGCGTACGGTTCTGCGTGTCGGGGTGCGCGCCCATCTTTTCCCAGCTGCGCTCCCACGTGCCGATGCCAAATAGATAGACATCGTCCTTGGTGAGCTCCGGTGCGTGCGGGGCGGCTTTACGGGTTGCGGACTTTTTAGCCGTTGGCTTTAGCTTTGTATCGCTCACGTTTGATCCCATCATGACGCGGCAGCGTGTTGCCTTGGTGACTAGATGCGAAAGGTCCAAGGCTGCACGAATCGAAGGGACGGCGATAGTTCTATGATTCGTTCCACCTCGCGTGCTCGGTGGAACTTTCGGCAGAAACTACGATAACACCTGTACGTTACTTTTATGAAGGAAAGTGGTTTTAGGGCGGCGTTTAATCGGTAAGCGCCATGTTTAGACCACTGGCAGAATTGCCGTGGTAAAACTCTTGACAGTTTTACCAATTAGGGTTTCAAGATTGTTAGTCTGACGTTTGGTAAAACGTTTTTAGCAGGATGTTTACCATTTGACATCGAAAGGTTCGTTTATGTCCCAGACCGCCGCCCCCAACGTTGCTTTTATTTTCGATTGCGACGGCACACTGGTTAATAGCACCCCCGTTTGGGCCTATGCCCAGCCCGAGTTATTGCACCGCCACGGAGTAGACGTGACGGTCGACGATTTTGCCCAGTTTGAGCATTTGTCGCTCGAGGACGAGTGCCAGGCCTACCACGACACCTGGGGCATTGGCGCAAATGGCGAGGAGCTCTATCGCGAGCTGAGCGACATTCTGATTGATGGGTACTCCAAGGTGCCGCCGCGCGAGGGGCTCCTGGCATTTTTGGAGCAGGCGAAGGCGGCGGGCATTGCCATGTGCGTTGCCACGTCTACGCCAGCCGAGCTGGTTAAGTCTGCGCTTGCGGGCGCCGGGCTCGATGCCTACATAGAGTTTGTTACCACGACGGGTGAGGCAGGACGCTCCAAACAGTTCCCCGACGTATACGAGTTGGCGCTGCGCCGTCTGGAGGAGCGCCACGGGCACAAGTTTGAGCGCGCGTGGGTGTTTGAGGACGCGGTTTTTGGCCTTAAGAGTTCTGGGGTCGCCGGCTTTAAGCGCGTGGGCATTTATGACCCGCTCGGCCGTATGGAGCGCGACGAGGTTCGCGAAAACTGCGACATCTTTATCGATAGCTATGAGGACCTGGATCTGGCCCGCGTGCTTTCGTTTGAGGGATAGGCGAGGGTTGTGGCTTGTAAGGTATTAGTGGTCTGCGGCTCGCCCGTGGTTGCAAGCGCGAATCTGTTGCGTAGGCTAGCAGGGGAGTGCGACCACGTTGTCGCCGTGGATCGCGGGCTCGACGCGCTGCTGGGCGCCGGCCTGGGCTGCGACGTGTATGTGGGGGATGCCGATACGGTGAGCGACGCAGGCCGTGCGTTGGTCGATGCCGCCGAAGCCTTTGAGGTAGAGCGCCACGACCCCTACAAGGACTATACCGATCTGGCGCTGGCGCTCGATTCCGTCCGCCGTCGCTGGCCAGGTGCCGAAGTGGTAGCAACCTGCGCCACCGGCGGCCGTCCGGATATGGCGCTTTCCGTACTGGGCCTGCTCGCGGGCTACGAGGACGCCCCAGTTTGGATTGCCGAGGACGAAGTAACGGCCCGCATCCTGCACGGAGGCGAATCCTGGACTATTGAAGGCGCCGAAGGCAAGACGTTCTCCATCATCGCCGTTGCCCCCAACACCGAGGTAAGCGAACACGGCCTAGAATGGGGGCTAGACCACAGTCCCTTGGGCCTGCTAGCCGACACGGGCATCAGCAATGTCGTCAGGGGTACGGCCAAGATCCAAGTCCACACCGGCACCGCCATCGCTTACTTATATCAATAGGCATTTGGAGTCTGATCCAAAAAAGTCCTTGCACGTCGAGTCAACTTCCCCTATAGTATC
Source organism: uncultured Collinsella sp. (assembly GCA_905198355.1). Taxonomy (GTDB): domain Bacteria; phylum Actinomycetota; class Coriobacteriia; order Coriobacteriales; family Coriobacteriaceae; genus Collinsella. The sequence goes on from CAJKCG010000022.1 coordinate 31,947, forward strand.
TCCTCGTCACGGGGGCGTAGCTCAGCTGGGAGAGCGCTTGACTGGCAGTCAAGAGGTCAGGG
>CAJKCG010000023.1:0-31273 GCA_905198355.1 uncultured Collinsella sp.
GGCCCGGCCCTAATCACAACAAGAAGCTGCGGATTGGCTAGGAGGGAAGTTTGTTAAAATGGCCGAAGCAATCGGGGCTCCACTTTCCATAGACCGTGCCGTATCCGGACTCGGCCCATGCAGTCAGACGAGCATAGCTGCGTTTATTCTCACGGACGAGATTGTATATCTCCCATTCACGCTCATGGTTGGAGCGATACACGCCCTGCGTGCAATTCAAATTGCCCGTTCCTCTATTGTCATAGGCACCGTCCACGTACAAACGTAACGGCTTTCCTGAATAGCCTTTGATCCAAATGTAGACTGAAGATGAATCTTCTTTCTGGCGATAGCCGGTTGCGCTCGTGCCAGAACATTGAAAAGCGAAATCTCTATCTTCGTTGTTCTTGCATGTGGCAATTCCGGCATCCGCGCTCTGCGAAATGCTAGAAACCTGGGAAGTGTCAAACTCCTCTTGAGCAAATGATGCGGCAGGTGCACCCATCGACAAGCCCGCAACAATCGCCAAGCCGACTCCGATTCGAGCAATAGCGCTCCTTGGCTTAATCATGGCCTTCTCCAATCAAAAGCGGTTAACAATGCGTCGACGCACGGCAACCTTTGCATGAATAGAGAAAGATGTCTGTAAACACCCGCTATTGAGTTGATCGCTCAGGCGTTTACACGTTATCTACCTGCGATAACAATGAAACAAGCTCCGCTTTATTCTTGATCTTCAACTGGCGGTAAGATGCAGACCGCAGTGCTTGCACCGTAGATGCAGCGTAACCGACATCCTCCGCAATGGTCTTTGTCGTTGCGCCTTCTGCCGTCATCAGCAAAATTTGCGACTGAACATCAGAAAGGGAGCGCGACGCAAGCAGGGCAAGCTGGCGCACGCGAGCTGCTTCGGTAAGCCCGTTCGCGCGGTACTCCAAGACGGCCTTCTCGTTCTCAACCGAGCGGGTGAGCGCGATGTGCGTGACGAACATGGGCGCAGACCAGCAGACGATCACCGTTGCCACGACGACATTGACAGCCGAACTTTGCCCCAGCAACGAAGTAAGGAACAACGGCTCGAAAACCATCAGATCCTGCGCCATGTTGAGCAAGACAACCCAAACAGGAGCCGTCGCCCCAAAGCAAAGCATCCATACCCCGAGCATTTTGCGCTGCGGACAGCTACGCAGCACTATATATGTGAACAGTATCCCCGTCAGCACCGCAAGTCCATGGATTCGCCCCCTAGTGGCTGCATAGATTAAAGCGGATACACCTATTAACGCCAACGGCACGATAGCCCGAGTACGGCCACGCGCCTTAAATGAACACAGCCCAACAGCGAGCGAAGCCATAGACGTCATGCCGCAAAACAGGACCGGCACAGCCATCAACGGATCGCGTACGCACCTCCATGCCGCGATATAGACAAAAGACCATTCCACGGCAGACAGTATCGCCCACACGCACGGGCTTCCGAGCCCAATCGCCCCATCCGTTCTAGTCAGTGCAGCTTCACGATTCAGTTTTTCACCGGCGTAGTGCAGCGACAGAAGCAGTCCGAGACCCAATGCATAGCTTGAGAGAGAAAAGGTAACAGCCCATGAAACACCAGATCCCCAATAACTATCCGCCATTACCAAGGGGCCCGCCGCAAGGAGGATAAAAAATAATGTGAGCAGGTATCGAAACAGCCGGCGCGTCCGAGCTGATGCCAACATATCGTCAGCATGCCGCCGCGACAGCTCGGGCCCTACAGCATCACCCTCGTCCACAAACAACGCCACGAGCTCGCGTGAGCCCGCAACCGACGCCTTCCCGTATGCTCGGTGAAGCGTTGTTCGCACCGTCGATGACTTCGTATCCGTCTCCTTGGCAATTTCCGCCGGCGTTTTCCCTTTGAGCAGCAGTCGAACAAACTGCTCTTCTCTAGGCGACAGGGCAGGGGAAAACACCCCCGCATCGAATGGGTCGGACACGCAGGCGATATCCGAATTGTTGTCCCGTTTTCTCTTTAGCAACATGCATACGAAGGCAGCAGCGATAGCGGACCCCATCGCAAGCAATGCAATGATCGCGTCATCGCTTGCAAAGTATGCCGCCTCAACAGCCGGAACAAGGCCAATAGGGACTGCCACGAGCGCAGAACGGGCAAACACGTCGCTCTGTCCCCGACCAAAGGCGCTGAAACAGCAAAACAGCGGGACCGCAACCAATACGAGATAGACCAACGGAATTAAAAGCACAAGACCAATTGACGCGGCCGAAACAGAGAGTGCTCCCCATGGCTCAGGGATGACTCTCCATGAAACTCGACAGCAGAACAGCAGACAAGACATGACGGCTATTGTTTCTGTAAAAATCGCGTCCTGCGGATGACGAGTTTCTCTTTCGTCAGCCCGCGTCGCCCCCCGCGTCAAAGGAGAGCCCGCCGTATCCCAAATTACATATGAGAGGAGCAACGACCCAGCAAAGCACGAGGCGCATGAAACGCCGCGCAACAGCCAGATAGGCGCAAACACGAATGGAATAGAATCTCCGCGAGCATAGAAGGCCAGGTCGGCCCATTCGGGAACCGTTGCAATAGCAGCAAGGAAAATACCGAAGGCGCCAAGGAACCCCGGCCGCCTTATTTCTCTCCCCTTGCGGAGCGCAACACCGTGACCAAACGCCGCGAGGCATGCGCCCAGGATAACGAGCCAGGTCATTGCACCTGACGCCAGGCCGATTGAAGATGAAAACCGGTGATAAGGGGTGACCGCCATTACGACAAGCGCAATGGCGCAGGCAGACGTAGCAGAACGGCGGGAAAAAAGCATATGGCCTCCATAGCGTGTCATTATATCGCTCGAGCCGCTCGTTTATCTCTGTTCTCACACCAGCCAGCATCAATGATTCAGGCGAACTCCAATCCGCGCCAGATCACGGTCCGGCTTTTGTTCGCAGTCCCCACATCAAAGCGGGATGCGGTTTCCTTTTAGACGCCGGTTCGGAAAGCGCATCCCGTTCCAGGGCAATATTCTGGGATGCAGTTTCCGCAGCCCACCCCATTTGGAAAGCGCATCCCATAATTTGGCTGAAAACTGAGATGCGCTTTCCAAACGAGCCGAAACGGGCCGAATCGATCGGGCCACCTCGCATCCCGCTATCCTCGCCATCTGCCCGAGCGTGCTACACTAGCAGCATCTATGCCACCGCGAACGGCTCGGCCCCGCGCCCGCCGCTCGCAAACGAACTTTAAACGCACGAGGGTTGGCCATGCCGCTTTTCTCGCAACATACCGCCCGGTTCTCGCCGGACGTTCCTTTGGAGGGCACCAGCTCTCGCGAGCTGCTCAAGCGGTACCAGCCGCTCGAGACGCTTGCGACCGGCGGTTTTGGCTCCATCGAGATCTGCCGCGACACGCACCTGCGCCGCCGCGTCGCCATTAAACGCATCCCCCTTATCAACGGTGCCGGCATGCCCGCTAGCGACATCATGGATGTCCTGCGCGAGGCGCACACTGCCGCCATGCTTCAACATCCCAACATCGTGCAGGTCATCGACTTTACGCACGACACAGCCTATGCCTACCTGGTTATGGAATATGTCGATGGCATGTCGCTGGCCGAGTTTTTGCACCGCGCGGACGGCCACTCACTTACCTTTGACGAGGCCGCGGCCATTGCCGATGCCCTGGGCCAGGCGCTCACCTTCGCCCACAGTAATGGCGTACTCCACCTGGACATTAAGCCCGCCAACGTGCTCATCGACCACTCGGGCAATGTAAAGCTCACCGACTTTGGCATGGCGCGGCTGTCGTCCGCCGGTGGCTTTGGCGGCTCACGCGGCGGCACCATCGGCTACATGCCGCCCGAGCAGCTCGATATCGAGACCGGCACGGTCGACGAGCGCGCCGATGTCTTTGCCCTCGCCTGTGTGATCTACGAGGGCCTGTGCGGCAGCGCTCCTTTTATGGCGGCCACGCCCGCCGACTCGCTCGGCCGCATCATCGGCGGCGCCACCTATCCCAGCGAGCTGATACCACACTTTCCCCCGGGAGCCGAGGCCGCGCTCATGAGCGCGCTCTCCCCCATGCCGCAGGACCGCCCCAACAGCATCGAGGCATTTTGTGACCAGCTGCTCGCCGGCTTGGGCAGCGTGCGCGAGGGCCGTCGCAGCCTGGAGCAGATGGTGGGCGAGCTTTCGGACGACGAGTGTGCGGCAGACGGTATCGAGCCATCGGCCTACGAGGACGACGCCATCGAAGTCGACCCCGCGCTTGGTTGGGCGGGCACGCGCTGGAGCTGCGCGCGCGACTACACCATGCGCGGCATCTCGGCGCTTTCGTGTGCAATCTTCAGCTTTTTGCTTATGCAGACAGCGGGCGTCGCGGCGCTTCCTGGGCTGGTCGTGGCGGCTATCGCGATCGGAGCGGCGGCCGGCCTGGCCCCCCAGATTGGCTCGGCCATCTCGGCTGTGGGCTTTTTGGTGCTCATGGCAAACGCCACCATGCAGGCGCAGGGCATCCTGTCGATGCTGCCCGTCGCGGTGATCTTTGCCGCCGCCATGTCCGGTTGGTGGATCGCCTGGGGTCGCACCGAGACTGCCGCGAGCGCCGCGCTCACCTGTGCACTCGCGCTTGGCTGTCTGACCGGCAATACCTTCCTGGCAGCTGGGGTCACCGCCGGCGTCGCGTCATTTTGGCTCGGCCCGGCAAGCGCCGCCGCGGCAACGGGCATGGGCGCACTTTTTGCCCGTCTGGCCACGGTCGCGCTTTCAGCCGGAGGCGTGCTGGGGCTCGGTAACGTTGCCGCAGCGCTGGGAGACCCACTCCTTTGGGCTGCCTTTGTGCTGGTAGCGGCAACTGCCGCGGCGTCATCTGCGCTGCTCAACGCCCATGCCAAGCGTGCCGATCAGGGCTCAAACCTTGCCGTAATCGCCGCCATCGCTGTCGCCGGCATCGGCTGCGCAGCGGCGTCCTGTCTTGCACACCATATGGAAATTGCCAGCCTTGCAGCCGCGGTCGTCGCCAAGGCGGCGGTTGCGGGAACCCTATCCTCTATAATCGTTGGGATATGCCTATATTTGCTCGGATACCAAAGAACCTATACGGAGAGTGATCTTTCGTGAACTTCCTGAACATCTTCGAGGACCACGTGGCCGGCATCTTCGGTGCCACCCGTGCCCCGTTCTCCTTTAAGAAGCTTGCCAAGCAGGCCGCTCGCGACATGGAGGATCAGACTCTGGTGATCAACGGCGTCAACACGGCGCCGGCACTCTATACCATCCTGATCGCCGCCGACGACGATCCCATGCTCGCCCCGTTCTACCCCGAGCTTTCGCGCGAGGTCCGCGAGTTTGTGAAGGCGCAGGCCGAAAAGCGCCGCTATGTCTTTGTCGGCGAGCCCCTCGTGCGCTTTATGATCGATCCGCAGCTGCGCGCCGGCAAGTTCTCGGTCTTTGCCGAGAACGTCGATGCCCCCACGCTCGGCCGCCTGTACGAAGAAGAGCGCGCCTATCAAAACGGTCTGGGCCAAAACAACTCCGCGGCAAGCCGTGCCGCCAGCGCCCCGCGCGCCGGCCAGCAGCAGTTTGCTGCCCCGCAGCAGCAGCGCCCCGCCGCCATGCCCCAGCAGCAGCCGACGCCTCGCGCCGCCGCTCCCGACCCGCTTGCCGTGGCAGACCCCTTCGCGCCTAGCGTCCCCGACCCCGCCGCAGCACCCATCCCGGTGCCGCAGACCGTCTCGCGCGACGCGCTTGCCGGCATGGGCGGAGCCGCCGCGACCGGTGCCGCCGTGGGCCTAGGCGCCGCAGCCGGCATCGCCTCCAACATGGCGAGCACTCGCGCCCCGCAGCGCCCGCTCGCCCAGCTCGTCGACGTCGTGAGCGGCGAGAGCCATAGCATCACCTCCGCACAGGTGACTATCGGTCGCGAGCGCTCGGTTTCCGATATTGCCCTGCGCGACCCCAACGTGTCGCGCCGCCACGCCCAGCTCACCTTTACGGGCTCGGATTGGTCGATCGAGGACCTCAATTCCACCAACGGCACGCTCGTCAACAACCGCCGCATTACGCGCTGCCCGCTGCGCAACGGCGATCTGCTGACGTTTGGCCTGAGCACCTTTGAATTTAGGGGATAGTCGCTTATGAACATCGATATCGTCCTTTTTGCAGGCCGCATCGTCCTGGTCGCCCTGCTCTATATCTTCCTGTTCGCCGTCATGAAGACCGGCGTGGGACTTGTGCGCGGACAGCGCCGCGACTCGGCTATCTGGACGATCGATGTGGACAAGGGCCCGCGCGGCATCCGTGGCATCCACGTAGACATGCTCGGCCCCGTCATCGTCGGTCGCTCGCCATCTTCGGACATCTGCATCAACGAACCGTTCGTCTCGGCCTCGCATGCGCGCTTTTCGCTGCAGGGCCCGGCGCTCATCATCGAGGACCTCAACTCGCTTAACGGCACGCTCGTCAACGGCCGCCAGCTCGTGGAGCCCGCGACGCTGCGCGAGGGCGACGAAGTCCAGATTGGCGATGTGGTCATGAAGGTGAACCGTCGATGATCGACGAGGAGAACAAGTCCGCAACTATGACCGAGGCACCGGCCGCCGCCACAGCTGCGCCGGCCCACGCCGCTCCGGCGGGCTCCGCACCCGTGGAGCCCGAGGACACCGTGTTCTCCCTGCCTCTTTCGCATGTAACGCACGATATTTCGGATCTCGCCGATAACGAGGACGAAGAGGATGCCGTAGCGGCGCCCATCGGCGCACATGCTGCGGAACAGCCCACAGCGCCCGAAGCAGCCCCGGCGCCGGCTCACTTTGCAGAGCCCGTCGCCGCGGCAATTAACGAGAGCGCTGCGGTGTTTGCGGCACCCGAGCCCGCCGCGCCGGCGTTTCCCATAGCCCCGGCATCCGAGGTTGCGCCCGCGTCTACGCCGGCGCCCGAGCCTATAGACGTCAGCCCGCAAGACGACGAGTCGACCGCCCGCGTGTCCGAGGAGCCCGACTCCCCGGACACCGGCGATTCCGAATCAAACGCCGAGACCGACACCGTCTCTCCCGGTGACACAGCCGAAATCGACGTTGCCGCCGTTGAGGCCAAGCTCAAAGACCCCGGCTCGACCATGAGCTTTGAGCCCCTGACCGAGGAGCGCATCGAGACCGACTCGACCTATGATGCCGGCACCACCACGCAACTCATGTGGGGCGCCCGCTCCGACGTTGGCTGCGTACGCCCGCACAATGAGGATTCCTACCTGGTGCAGTCGCCGCTCTTTTGCGTATGCGACGGCATGGGTGGTCACGCTGCCGGCGAGGTGGCCTCTTCCATCGCCGTTGAGACTATTGCCAAGACGGCCCCGCAGTCCGCCGACGCAGCACGCCTGGCGGCAGCCGTCGAGGCAGCTAACGCCGCCGTAATCGAGGCGGCCCTGAACGGCCTAGGCAAGCCCGGCATGGGCTGCACAGCCACTTGCGCCTATATCGAAAACGACACGCTCGCCATCGCCCACGTGGGCGACTCTCGCGCCTACCTGCTCCACGAGGGCACGCTCATCCGCGTGACCCGCGACCACTCCTACGTGGAGGAGCTCGTGGACGCCGGCGAGATCACGGCAGACGAGGCTCGCGTCCACCCCAACCGCTCGGTCATCACCCGTGCGCTGGGCTCGGACCCCGCCATGTATGCCGACCACTTCACTCTGCATATCGAGGAAGGCGACCGCCTGATCCTGTGCTCCGACGGCCTTTCGAGCATGATTCCCGATAGCGATATCGAGAACATCGCCACGCAGTCCTCAACCGCGCAAATCTGCGTCGACAACCTAGTGGACGCGGCGCTTGCCGCCGGCGGCCACGACAACGTGACCGTAGTAGTCGTTGACCTGGTTGACGATGGCGTTATGCGCGAGGCGCAACGCGTGCGTCGCCGCAACGTCACCATCGGCGTCGTCTTAGGTCTCGTCTTGGTGCTGGCGGCTGCCATCTGGGCCTACACGGGTGTCACCGGCTCGTACTACCTGGGTACCTACCAGGGCAATGTCGCCGTCTGGCGCGGCCTGCCCGGCAAGCCGCTCGGACTCAAGCTCCACTGGCTCGAAAGCGAAACCAGTATCAAGCTGTCCGACCTGCCCGAAGACACGCAAAACCGCCTCAAGGCGGGCATTCCGCAAACAAGTGTCGACGATGCGCAGGACACGATATCCAAGTACCGCCACCAGATCGACGAGGAGCAGACCCGCCAGGTGATCGACGCGCAAACGATTCGCGACAACACCGACCAGGGATCGACCTCCGAATCAGATTCCGAGAAAACCGCCGAACAGTCCGCCGAGGCCGAAGCCTCCGATAAGAATTAGAAAGGGAGTGCCGCTTATGAGTCGCCGCAACACCGAACTGCTCTTGCTCATCGCCTCGGCGTTCCCCGTCATCTTGCTGTATGCGATGTACGTCCTCACCGCGGGCGCCGTTATCTCCTTTGAGACGCTCGCCGTACCGATCGGCCTCTTTGCCGCCTTCGCCGCGGCGCATATCGCCGTGCGCATCTTGGCGCCTGGCGCCGACCCTGCCATCCTGCCCATCGTATTTATACTTTCGGGCATCGGCATCACGTTCGTGACACGCCTCGCCCCCGCTCTCGCCATCTCACAGCTCATCATCCTGTTTGTCTCGGTGGCCCTGATGGTGGGAACGCTCGCACTGGTCAAAAACCTCGACGTGGTCATGCGCTACAAGTACACCTTTGGCATTATCGGCATCATTCTGCTGATGCTGCCTATCTTTATCGGCACCACGATCTCGGGCTCCAAACTGTGGATTCGCATCGCCGGCTTTACCATTCAGCCCGGCGAGTTCGCCAAGGTCTTTATCGTGCTGTTCCTAGCCGGGTACCTGGCCGAGAACCGCGAGCTGCTCTCCATCTCCAACCGCAAGATCCTGGGCTTTAAGATCCCTCGCCTGCGACTGCTGCTGCCGTTGTTTGCCGTGTGGGGTGTGTGCCTGCTCGTCGTCGTCTTCGAACGCGACCTGGGTTCGGCCGTGCTGTTCTACACCATCTTCTTGCTGATGCTCTACGTTGCCACGGGGCGCTTTTCGTATGTCGTTATCGGCCTTGCGCTCTTAGCCGTTGGAGCTGTGGGCGCCTACAAGTTCCTGTCTCACGTTCAGGTGCGTTTCCAGGTTTGGGTCGATCCGTTTAAGGACGCCCAGGGCCAGGGCTACCAGATCGTCCAGTCGCTCTTCTCGCTTGCCGATGGCGGCCTGGTCGGTGTTGGCATTGGCAACGGCATGGCAAACAACATCCCCGTCGTCGAGTCCGACTTTATCTTCTCGGCTATCGGCGAGGAAATGGGCCTTTTGGGCGGCGGCGCCGTGCTCATCCTGTTTATGCTTTTTGCCGTGCGCGGCCTCACCACGGCAGCCCGCGCCAAGTCCGACCTTGCCGCCTTTAGCGCGACCGGCCTTACGGCGGCCATCAGCTTCCAGGCATTCTTAATCGTTGGCGGCGTAACCCGCCTGATCCCGCTGACCGGCGTCACCCTGCCCTTTATGAGCCAGGGCGGCTCCTCGCTGCTGGCGAGCTTTATCATCGTCGCGCTGCTGCTGCGCGCCGGCGACGAGGCAACCGGACGCGAAGCCGAGCTCACCGGCACCGGCACCATGGCCGCCATCACCGATGACCAGGTCGCATCCGCCGCTGCCCCGACCGGTACGCGTTTTGCCAGCGCACCTTCCTACGGCCACGGCAACCACTCCGCGGGTTCTCGCATGCGTCGTCGCCTGCTCGACACGCCTGAGTCCGGCGTGCTCGGCCGCGTGGCACTTGCCAACCGTCTAACTCGTGCCGTGTTTGCCTTTACGGCGCTGTTCGCCATCCTTATCGGCAACCTCACCTATGTCCAGGTCATCAAGGCGAAGGACTACCAGGACATGCCGACCAACAACCACACCATCGCCCGCTCCAAGTACATCCGGCGTGGCTCCATCATCACGTCCGACGGCGTGACACTAGCCGAGTCGCTGCAGCAGGAGGACGGCACCTACGCCCGTTCCTACCCCAACGGCAACATGGCCGCGCACGTGGTGGGCTACGTGAGCCAGCAATACGGCACCGCCGGCATCGAGAGCGTCATGAACGATACGCTCACCGGCTCCAAGGATTACTCCAGCTGGAACAACGCCATCGCGTCGCTCGCGGGGCAGACCCAGCCGGGCAATACCGCCAAGCTCACCATCGACTCGCGCATCCAGACGGCTGCCGAGCAGGCGCTCAAGGGCTTTAAGGGCGCCGTGGTGGTCATGGATCCGCGCACCGGTGCGGTCCTTGCGTGCGCGAGCTCGCCCACCTACGACAACACCAACATCGATGCGCTGCTCCAGTCGGGCGGCGGCGAGGACGGCTCCATGTACGACCGCGCCATGGACGCGCTGTACACCCCGGGCTCGACCTTTAAGGTCGTCACACTCTCCGCGGCACTCGAAACCGGCACCGCCAGCCTTACCAGCACGTACCAGGCGCCCGGCTCCATGGATATTGGCAACGCGCCGGTCACCAACTCTGGCAACGAGAGCTACGGCACCATCAGCCTGCAGCAGGCCTTCGCCGTGTCGTCCAACGTCGTCTTTGGCCAGGTGGCAAACGAGGTCGGCGCCAGCTCGCTCGTCCAGTTTGCCAACGCCTTTGGCTACGGTCAAAAGCTCGGTCAGGATCTGACCACCGCGGCTTCCATCATGGCCGACCCGTCGCTTATGACCGAGTGGGAGACCGCTTGGGCAGGCGCCGGCCAGCCCGTCGGCATGGACCACACGCCTGGCCCGCAGACCACCGTTATGCAGAATTGCGTGATCGCTGCAGCTATCGCCAACAGCGGCGTGGTCATTGACCCGTTCTTTGTGTCCCAGATACTCGCCCCGGACGGAACCGTTGTTAAGACCACGCAGTCCCGCTCGCTGGGCCAGGCCGTCAGCTCTGCCACGGCCGACCAGGTCAAGCAGGCCATGCTCGCCGTCGTCCAGTCCGGTACCGGCACCGATGCCCAGATTCCGGGCGTCAAGGTTGCCGGCAAGACGGGTTCGGCCGAGATCGGCGGCACCAACGTCAACTCTATGTTTGTTGGCTTTGCACCTTACGATTCACCCACGGTTGCCATCTCGGTGGCCCTGGAGGATTTCGACAAACACGACGTCGAGGCGGCCAAGATTGCCGGCATCGTCCTGACCGCGGCGCTCGCCGCACAGGGAGCGTGATGCCCGTGATCAAAGCGGATACTTGGGGCGCGCCGCGGCCGATGAGCTAGCGGCTACGCGCCACACGGCCCCAGCGGCCACACATTTGGTACTACACACATCGTTGAGCGAATAGTTATGTTAGGAGCAGGAATGGAACAGAGGGTCCTCGGGGGAAGATACCTCCTCAAGGATAAGGTGGGAACGGGCGGTATGGCGACCGTCTTCCGTGCACAGGATCAGGTCCTCGACCGCACGGTTGCCGTCAAGATCATGCTGCCGCAGTATGCCGGCGACGCCACCTTCGCCGCCCGCTTTAAACAGGAGGCTCAGGCAGCTGCCGGCCTGTCCTCCCCCTATATCGTGGGCGTCTACGACTGGGGCAAGGACGGCGACACCTATTACATCGTCATGGAGTACCTGCGCGGTACCGACCTTAAGAGCGGCATCAAGAGCCACGGCGCCCTCGATCCCAAGAAGGTCGCGCAGATCGGCTCGCAGATCAGCTCCGCACTTTCGGTCGCACACAAGCACGAGATCATCCACCGCGACATTAAGCCGCAAAACATCATGGTGCTACCCGACGGCAACATCAAGGTAATGGATTTTGGCATCGCACGCGCCAAGAACAGCCACCTCACGCAGGATAACAACGTTCTGGGCACCGCCCACTATGTAAGCCCCGAGCAGACCCGCGGCCAGGACCTCGGCCCCACCTCGGATATCTACTCGCTGGGTGTCGTCATGTACGAGTGCGCCACCGGCCGCGTGCCCTTTGACGGCGACGACGCCATCTCGGTCGCGCTCAAGCAGGTCAACGAGCTCCCCATCCCGCCGAGCCAGATCAACTCCGGCGTCGATGCCGACCTTGAGCGCATCATCCTCAAGTGCATGGAGAAGGACCCGGCAAACCGCTTCCAGACAGCCGACGAGCTGCGCCAGGTGCTTAACAGCTATCTGTCCGGCCGTGCCGTCAATGTCTCGGAGCCCACGCGCATCATCGGTGCCGCCGGCGACCTGGGTGCCACCAAGACCCGCGAGCTTTCCGACTCAACGCGCGCTATGGTTCGTCCCGTCTCGGGCGTGAGCGGTCAGAACACCGCCCGTAGCGCTGTCTCGGGCTCCACGGGCTCCTACGAGGTCGAGAAACCCAAGTCCAACAAGAACAAGATCATCGCCGCCGTGATTGCCGCCGTCGCCGTGATTGGCGTTGTAGTGGCCTTTGCCACGGGCATGTTCAGTGGCGAACAGGTCACGGTGCCCGACGTGCTGGGCAAGGACCAGGAAACCGCTATTGAGCTGATCAAGGAAGCCGGCCTTGAGGTAGGCACCGTCGACCAGAGCTACAACGACGATGTCGACGAGGGAAAGGTCGCCGAGCAAACCCCCAACGGTAACACCAAGAAGGCCAAGGGCACGAGGGTAAACCTGGTAATCTCCAAGGGCCCTAAGCCCTCCGAGAAGGTTGAGGTCCCGCAGCTCGTCGGCCTGACCAAGGACCAGGCCGAGGCCGCACTGGCAAGCGTGGGCCTGAAGGGCAGCGCTTCTGAGGAAGCCAATGAGGCCGAAGAGGGCCAGGTCTTTGAGCAGAGCACCGTTGCCGGCAAGGAGGTCGAGAAGGGCACGACTATCTCGTACAAGGTCTCCAGCGGTCCCGACACCACCTCGGTGCCCGATCTGACCGACATGACCGAGGCCCAGGCACGCAACGCCCTCGACGTGGCCGGTTTTGGCGTCAACGTGAGCTACCAGGAGAACGATTCTGTCACCGAGGGCACCGTCATTAGCTGGAACCCCAGCGGCAAGCAGAAGCCCGGCGCCACGATCACTGTCGTCATCGCCAAGAAGTCCGGCAAGGCCAGCGTTCCGGGCAACCTGTACGGCAAGAGCATCTCCGCCGCAGTCACCGCGCTCAACAATGCCGGGTTCTACAACATCGCATTCTGCGATCAGAGCGGCAACCCCGTGAGCGGCAACGAAAACGCCACCGTTACGGGCGTCTCCCCCACCGGCAAGCAGTCTACCGACAGCACGATCACGCTGACGGTTTCGATTTCTGGCTCGGGTTCGGGTTCGGGCTCGGGCACGGGCGACGATTCCGGTACGGTCAACTAGTCGCCACCCCACCGCCCATTACGGCTCTCGCCGCAAACATATTCACTCACAGGCGCCCGCTTGCTCCCCCAGCAAGCGGGCGCTTCGTTTTTGACATGGCATGAACCAGAAGAGCCCGGCACCGTGGCGGTGTACCGGGCTCGATCAATCTCTGGTGCCCCCGGGCGGATTCGAAAACTCCCCCCCCCCGCGGGGAAATAAGTGACGCGGGTGTCGACGGTCCGAATCCTGCCCTTAGACCAGAAGAGCCCGGCACCGTAGCGGTACCGGGCTCGATATTCCTCTGGTGCCCCCGGGCGGATTCGAACCGTCGACACCCGCTTTAGGAGATATGATTTAATGCTACCCCCTACTATTCATCAAGCATCATTGAACACCATATAACCGCAGATAAACATAGCAGTTTGCGTCTTTTGCCTCCGGTAGCTGCGCCTATGCTTTTACAAACATATTACTAACGGCTTTAGCTAAACTGCACTCAATGAATTGTTGAAAACTATTCAAAGAAACGGAGTGCAAAGATGTCAGAACAGCCACTCATTAGCGGAAGAGGCACGTGTTGGAAAGACAAGAGATCACCTAACACCTATCGCTATTATTTTTCCCTTGGAGTCAAGGACCCGAAGACAGGGCGCTACAAACGATCCCCAACTTATACGGTTCGTTGCAAGACTAAAACAGAAGCTAAGGCTGCAATGCAGGCCAAGCTGGCTGAAATCAACTCCTCTGGCACGATCACTAAAACTAAAAAGCCCACTTTGCTTGCGTCCTACTGCTGGGCCTTTCATGAAAATAGGGACACCGAGCTTGTGCCAACGAGCTATGAAAGAGAAGCGTACGATTGCAGGCATATCGAAGACCTATTCGGTGCGTTTCAGACAATTGAGGGGCTAACTCCCGATCTAATCGAAGAAGCATATGCCGAAGCTCGTCGTACGGGAAAATACAAACCATCAGAGCTTGTACGAATCAATTCAAAACTGCGTCAGATTCTGTCGAATGCAGTCGCAAAGAGAATAATTGACCGAAACCCCTGCGCTACCGTTCATGTTCGCAGACCACGCAACAAAAGAGAATCACTGACAATCGACCAAGTAGCTACCCTATGCACACATCTTCAACACATTGAGCTCACCGCCGAAGCTGTTGGTACGCTAGTACTAGTGTATACGGGTATGCGGAAAGGCGAGATGCTGGGCCTCGAATGGCGCGATTGGGACCCTGCCAATAAAACCTTGAAAATTGACAGGCAGTACACCAACGACCATGAACTGAGGGCACCCAAGTCACAAGAAAGCCAACGCAAAATCCCCGTTGGAGAAACCTTGGCCGAACGCCTTCAATCATGGTCAGCCATACAAAAAGAGCTCCTGGCCTCTCTGGGGCTGTCCCAGACTGGCAGCACTCCCATCATTAGCGATATTGCTGTCAAGCAGGGGGTCCCTACTGTCTGTCACATGAAAAACTACATCTTCAACCATTGGTTTCGCGATTTCGCAGTTAGCTGTAATCTTGGAATCTATGAGCCGAACAATTCGACTGGCGGAAAACTATATAAGGGCATCTGCCCGCATCAGCTCAGGCATTGTGTAAGCACTTTTATGCTGGCGAACGGATCGGACGTTAGAAGCGTGCAAGGTATTCTTGGCCACGCGGACCCCAATATCACGCTCAAAACGTATACAAGCCTCGTTCAACAATCAGAAATAAAAGCAGTTAAAGGCTACGAAGACTTCATCAACGCCTATATACAGAAAAGCGAGAAATAGCATGTCATTCATTCATCGTTTCATCAATAATATTACGGTACTATACTACTATTTCCGCAGGTAGACGCTTTATTTGATTGACATCTAATGAGTTTTAATAGATTCTAAAGCTGTCAGATGGCTACGCATGTAGTCATAAAAACCGGCCCCCCAAGTGCTTATGAACCTGGTAAGTCTTACAAGCACAGGGAGGGCCCTCATTGAAAGGATAGCTCATCATGGCTACTCCACAGATTAGCACTCAGGCGTCCACACCGACTTTCCCCACTGGTGCCGCTCAGTGCGATCGGTTACTCCGCGTTAACGATATCCGCGAACTCACTGGCTGGAGCGAAAACACCGCGCGCAAGTTTATGCGCGAGTCCGGCAAGCTCATCCAAATCCATCGCTCGAATTACATGTTTGAAAGCTCATTCTATGAGCTTTTCAAGCAGCTTGAAGGTCGTACCGCCCACCTTGACTAGGCGGTAAACATGAGCGAGCTACCGTCAATTTCCGACATATTCAACGATGATGTTACCGAGCAACGAAAGATTATAGAGAAAATGGATAAAGCTATTTTTATTTCAGTGCCCGAGTGGGCGTGCTGCGTCACCACCGTTGCCGCCGAGCGTCTCATCCTCGGCCTCGTATGGAAGTTTGGAAAACCTTCCAAAAACAAACGGCCCATGGGCTTTTGCGCTAGAAGCAAATGGATTGAGGATCACTACCACTTGAGCAAGAACACGATATCCCGAGCCTATACTTCTCTAAAGGATAAGGGGTATATTCAAAAAACTGGTGATGGCAGCTGGATGCTTAATTACGCTGCAATCTACCGCGCCGCGATCGAAAACACTTGGGAGCCCCCGAAATCTTAAGTCCACAGCCCGACTATCGACGTGGGCTTCTGTCAAACAACCGAGTTAAAAACCACTGAGCCAGAATCCGCTTCAATAGAAGATGATTCTGGCTCAAATGATATCCGACCATTCACGCAGCATGTCTACCGCAATCTGGCAAGAATCGAGGACGGGGAAACCGTCATCGAGGTCGTGAAGGTCGGTAATCGCCAGGCGTCTACAAAAACATGCCGCGGATGTAAAATGAAGCAGGGTCGAACCGAAACAGTTCCCGGACAATTGGCGTCCGGCCAGACACTTCGATTCGACCCTTTCTCATACCTGCATCTAAAATACTCCCATAATCATTCTCGACATCTTTAACGCCATCACTCTCCCGCCACCAGCACGTCGTAGGTGCTATTTTCAACGAATCGATATGACCGCCCATTCATGTTCTTTAAGGCACGTGATACCATGAAAACGTGCGGTATTTCTCCAATCGAAAACCTGCGTGAACGTATGACTTGAGACGCTTTTAGAACTCACCAAGCGCAGGACAAACACAACTCAACAGCGGCCGCGTATTTGTTCCCAGCCGTACGGCATGGCGGAGCCATGCCCATTGTTGATTGGAGTGCCGCACGATGACAGACAACCCGAACGACAGAAAAATCAGCGAGACGCCCGGCGCGAAGGACGTCCTCGATGAGGCCGCCGAGCAGATTGAAAAGGCTTGGCGAGAGAAGCTGCTGCGCGAGACCGCCGATCTCAAGACCGAGAACGCGTTACTCAGGGCCCAGCTCGACGAATTCAACCGCAAGCTCGTCGAGGCGAGAGACCGGAACGAAAGACTTGAGGCCGACTGCAATGAGCGGGTCGCCTTTATCGAGGAGAAGTTCGAGCTCGACACCGCGAGCATCGAGCTCGAAAACAATGAGCTCCATGCCGCGAGCGTCAGATACCTCGCCGATGCCAGGGAGCTCAGCAGGCAGGTCGTCCAGCTCCACGCCGAGGCTGAGGCCATGTCCGATGAGATCGAGCGTCTGCGCGTCGAGCGTGACGCCGCGTTGAAAGCCCAAGCCGAGCTGAGCGATGCGCTCCTGGCCCAGCGCGACCTGATGGCCGAAGTCGCCGCCCTCAAGGACCGCCTCGCCGCCTCCGAGCGGCGGGCGACCGTGGCCGAGGCCAAGGTCGAGGTCATGACCAAGATGAGGGGCGAGTAGTCCCGCGCCCTTCCTGTCAGGTAACTGATTTCTAGAAACCTTCTAGAGCGCTTTTAGAAGGTTTCTAGAACCGGGCGCAGCATCTTCGATCGGCACGATGTCTCGATAGATAAGGCGATGCCTGGTGTCGCACCATTTATCGCGATGGTAGTGACCGAAGAACCAGACGCGGTAGCCGAGCCGTCCGTCGAGCTCACCCAGGAAGGTTTGCAGCGGATCCCCGCGGTACTCACGTCCGCGTTCGCGACACAGCTCTCTAGCCAGGGCAGCAGGAGCCTCGTGAGTCACAACGTAGTCGACCTTCCAGCCCACGCGGTCGAGCGAGGAGCGGCAGTGTTCCGTCTCTTTCTCGCTCGGCATCTCCTCGGGCCACCAGCTCCTCCCCTCCTTGCGATACTGCCTGTCGTTGCTCGCGGCGCCGCCCATGGCAAGGACTGTGAGCCCGTCGATATCGAACACCTCTCCGCGCATCAGGTGCAGCACGTGCGGTCGTGCCTCATGGACGAGCCCGCCGTTCCACTCCCGCACCGGCAGCCCGGCCAGGGCGTGGTGGTTCTCATGGTTGCCGTCTACGAAACACGTGGTCCAGGGCTTCGACTCGAACCAGTCGAGCCAATACCTCTCAGCATTCGAGCCATCCCAGACAAAGCCGAAGTCGCCGGCCACGATCACCGCGTCATCGCGCGTCAGGGTCCGGCCCAGCGGCCAATTTTTGAATGCAAACCGGCTGGACCCGTACTCGGCCCTGCCGTGCACGTCGCCTGTCACATAGACCGTCATCAGTACGCACCCCACGGCAGGAGTTTGTCCCCGAGCCTCACGATCCGGTCATACAGCACCGTGTGCCGTTCGTCCGGGTTGCCGTCTCGGTGAAAATGACCGTAATACCAGTGCTTATAGTCCAGGCGATCCTCGATCTCGTCGAGGAATCCGGTCAGCCGGTCCACATCAGGGCGTTCCCAGCCCGGGTCCGGGTAGAGCGTCGGCGAGAGCATGCGCGTGGCGCAGGTATGGGTGATGACGCAGTCGACCTTCCAGCCGACCTCGTCGAGCTTGGCCCGCGCGGCATCGAATTCGCGCTCGTCCGGAAGCTCCTGAGGCCACCAGCTGGAATACGGCACGCGGTATTCCCTGTCCACGCTCGTGGCACCGCCCATGGTGAAGACCGTCGAGCCGTCGAGCTCGAAGACCTCCCCGCGCATGAGGCGGCGGATAGACGAAGTATCCGACAGGCGTTGCGTCAGCCCACCGTGCCACAGTTCCATGGGTCGCTCCGCCCAGTGATCGAAGCGCTCGTGGTTGCCGTCGACGAACAGCACCGTGTAGGGGCGCGACTCCAGCCAGGCGATATCGGCGCATTCCTCGGCAGAGAAATCCCACGGAAAGCCAAAGTCGCCGGCGACAATGAGGTAGTCATCGCCGGTAAGGCTATCCCCAAGCTCCCAGTCGCGGAGCTTTTGCATGTCGAGCCCACCGTGGATGTCGCCCGTCACATAGACCGTCATCGAATCACCTCTTCCCTCTTGTACGCCGCCAGCTCGCGCTCGACCTGCCTGTCGCCGGTCTCGTTGACCCACCAGGGCCATTTCACCCGGCCGCACGGCTCGCCGACTCCGGCGAACCACTCCCTCAGCTCGTCGAGGCTCACCGGGGAGTGCCCGTTGGCATCGCAACCGACGTCGTAGCGCAGAAGGCCCTGCTTGCGGTTGAACTCGTTGTACGCGCCGCCGCTGCTGTGGATGTGCCCGTGGAGGTGCCACGATCCATGGCTCATGCCCTGCCAGTCGGCCATGGGGTAATGGCTCAGGACGATCTTCTGCCCGTCGATCTTGAGCACGCAGATCGGCGGCTCCACGGTGAAGGCGCCCGCGACCGCCGGCTGGGTCCAGTCCTTGTCGTGGTTTCCCGGGACGAGGTGGATGCGCCTGCAGGCGATCCGCTTGCGCAGCCCGTAGGCGTCCTGGGCGGTCATCTTGAATGAGAAATCACCCAGGATGTAGAGCTCGTCGTCCACGGCAACCCTGCCGTTGATGCTGTCGACGATGGCGTCGTTCATCTGCCAAATCGTCTCCCACGGGCGGTCGGTGAACTTCAGCACGTTCTCATGCCCGAAGTGGGTGTCGCTGGTAAACCAGATCATATTTATGTCTCCTTCTGTCGCTAAAAAACGTTCTCCTTCGAGGTCAGGAGACGTTTTATGAGCGACATGAGGTGCATATCCCTCATGTTTCAAGCTCCAATCTGTCGGGTTTGCCCAACTAAAAGTTTACGCCCACGCGCCCACGCGCGAACAGGATTCGATTTTTGAAATATGGACGAATTCCTCGTCAGAAGGGTAGAATGGTGCCGACGGCAGCCCAAGTTGTAGTGAGCTGGGCAGAGCCGTTGCTTAATAGAGTTAGGTCATCGTCTTAGCGACGGTGGCCTTTCTTTTTGGGCTTCGAGCCCTGCTTGAGTGCCTTGGAAAGGCCGACAAGGGCCGTGAGGAGCGAGACCGTAGCGGTCAGGAGCTTCACGAGCTCGGTGAAATCGGTCATGGGCATCACCTCCCATCGAATGGAGGGCTCTGCCCGGCACGAGGGCTGCCGACAGCAAGGACGATTCTATCAGAGCGGCTGACTCCCGCCGATCAATTCATACTCCTCACCCTCGCCGAATTGCGAGCATGAAAGAATCGGCACTGGATGGCAGCACGCTAGGGCACCGACGATAGGCTCTCCAAAACTAGCGAGGCGTGTCTCCGCGAGCGTAATCGCCTCGGTCGACCGCACGATCGACCTGCGGCGAGATGTCGATGTTGCCACCATGGGCTCGGCCTGCGGCGCGAACGCGGTCATCGCCAGCATCGGGAACGGCGCCGGCGTAACGGTTTCGAATCTCCCTTGCGTAACCGCGCCGGGCAAGAAGCTCATCACGAACCGCCGGATCCTCGAGCAGATCTTCATCGCACTTCGGTGCGATGAACTTAGGGAAGAGATTGTAGGCGACGCCCTTGCTCGCCTCTGCCTGCTCGACCCACGCCGAATACGCTTTCTTAAGCCGTTGAATGTAAATCTCGCAACGCCTCTCATAAGGAAGGGCTCGCTCGGCTTCCAGCACGTTATTTTTAAAGGCCGCCTCAAGCTGCTTGATCGCAAACCGCCCGTCAAGACGGGTCAGGTTGAAAGTGCATTTCGGATTGCCGGCCTCCTTGATATCGAGATCCGTCGCATAGACTCGGTTGTTCTTAATGAAAATCTCTACGCCCCATGAGGCAAGTAACTTTTTGAACTGCTCCATAGTCTTCGGGTGATAGTCGTTGATTGCAATATGGATCAACTCGCGCAAATTGTTTTTATAGCTGTACTCTCCCCGATCGACAATTTTCTTTTCAGTGTCGCGCGGCTGTCGGTCTCGAATCTTCGAGTTCTTCTTTCCCTTTTCGAGCTGAGCGAGATTCCAGGCCTTGTCCATTTCACGAACCCACGCAGCGCGTTCGTACTTTCCGCGACGCCCACCCGTCTCGCAACGCTTACCCGTCAAAAGATCCGTGCGGTTAATCGCCATATGGACCGCGTAACGTTTTCCCGCCTTATCGCTTTCCTCATGCAAGGCGACAATCACTTGTTGATGCGGGTAGTGTTTCGCAAGCCATTGCTCCGCGTAGGCCATACATGCATCGGGGGTCATCTTGCCTCCGTTGCAGCTGCACTCCTCGGGAAGAAACGCAAGAACCTGATGAAGCATCGTTATGTTCTTCGCGCCGGCACGCGCAGGCCTGTCGTGATGAAACATCTTCCGCGTCATAGCCATCTCGGAAAACCAGTACTTTCGGTTCGCGAGGTTCCAGCCGCCGCGGGCCAAAGCGTACTTTCCGTTAATGTACTTGCGCACGTTCTTCGCATAGCGCTCGGACGAAACACCTTTCTGCTTAACGACGGTCATTTTGATCACCGCCGACGAAATAGCGCTGTTCGAGTTCTTCGATAAAGAGAGTGACTTTGCGGGCGTTCTGGTAAACCTTTTCAAGCGTTCGGAAAACTGCCTTCTCGTTGTAGGCCGGAAGACCTTGCGCGTGCACGAAGTACATCAGCTGGTTGAGGTTCGTCCCCTCGCGATACAGCTCGTGATAGATTTTTGCGACCTGGCTCATATCGAAATCGATCATCTCGATTTTCCCGGCCAGCATCACGCGGCGGGCATACGCACTGACGGTCGTGCCGAGCGCATCCGCCTGCTTGCGAATCGCCTCGTGCTCGCCATCGGTGACTTTGACGTAAATAACCTCCGAGCGCTTTTCGTTCGAATCCTCTGAAACGGTTTGCAGCTTTTTGCTACGGCCACCGTTCTTATTTTTGGAAATGACTAGATCATCGAACGATTCATTCCAATGAATCAGTGCATAGCGAATGAATTCGGCTTTCGTCATGCCCGCCTTTTCTGCCAAAGCGGAAAGCGTTTCGTATTCTTCAGAAGTGAGTGTCGCCTTAACGGTGTGCGGACGTTTGCAACTCATCATTCATGCCCCCAGGAAAGCAGAGCGAATCGGTGAGGCCACCGATTCAAAACCGATATGAGATTGCTTTCCTTTTTAGGAGCGACTGACGTCGCGCCGATTTTTGAAGTGACGCCGTCACTTTACTTAGAAATGAAAGGCGAACTTCATTTCTAACTTTATCGCCGTGGGAGGCGATAAACAAGATGTGTTGGCAGATAAAGGGGGGCGAGTATGGCCCCATTTATCTAGCCCAACACCAATCTTGCAATCACCGGAACGGCGATTGGGCGGAGCGTAGCGTAGACACGAAACGAGAGGCCTCGTTTCGAGCGAAAGGCTTCGCGGTGTCGTAGTGTCAGCGGAGACCGTGAGCGGAAGCGAATTTTTAACGCGAAGGATGCTGAGTGTTAGAAATTCGCTGTAGCGAGAGCGAAGCGGTAATGCGAACGCGAGGGATGCCGAGTGTTTGCATTACCGCGCAGCGGACTCCGGGCGAGGGCTGGAGCAAGTTGATGGAAGACCTTACCGATTTGCGGAAGTTTTTACCCGAAGCATCCGGCACCGCCGGATTCTTTTGGAGCGGCCTCTCGTTTGATTGCTTTCCTATCGTTTGCTCCCAGACTGGGCGTTTAAAAAAGGCGACCGAAACCGGCCGCCCACAAATAAATAAACATTTACCGAATGGAAGAGAAGAGGAACGATGCACATTACTCCCAGTGGCCGGCGACGTCGACAACCCAATGTTGTCCCGTAGCCTGCTGTTCATAATGCCCCTGATCTTCAGAGGTGGTATACGAATCATTGATTGCAGAAGCTCCATTAGGGTGTTGTGCATCACCGTAGGTAGAGATAACATGATTGTCCATTTCGGCTGCTGAGTTAAACGTCGCATGGCATACAGAGCACATCCAACGTTCATGGCGCGTATACACTACATTCGGTACCCAGACCTGGCTGTAATCTGTCTCCCAGTGGCCCTGCTCGGCAACCCACTTCTTCTGGCTGCCGCCGTTGGAAGAGGAATTGTTGCTGCCGGAACTCTGCGAATTGCCGGAATTCTGCTTGGACTGGGAGGAATCGCCCTTGTTGTCCGACTTCGAGGAATCGGAAGACTTGTTATCCTCCTTCTTGGAGTCATCGGACTTCTGGTCCTTGCCGTCGGATTCTTTCTTCTCCTCGGTCTTGGTTCCAGAGGTTTGCGCCGCCTTTTCTTCGCTTGGCTTCTTTTTGTCTTTATTCTTTACCGCTGTGGCGGCCCTTTCCGTAGAGCCGCTTCCCTGCTTTGCAACGCCGGCACATCCAATCTGAGGTGCCGAAAGGCACACCAGAAGCGCAACGATAATAGCCTTTGTTCTCACGCCGATCTCCCGGTCCATGAAACCGGGCGTTGGACACTAGCCGATATCCAACGCCCGGCTCGCTTTTACATCTGCTCGCGGCGCTTCTTTTGATCGAGGAAGACGCCGGCTGCCACGAGGACGGTACCGCCGATGGCGAACGTCTCGCCGATGAGTCCCGCGCGGTCACCGGTCTGGGCGAGGCTGCCGGTCTGGGCGGTATCCGTGCCGGCGAGGTGCTTCGGGCTGTATGCCGCCTGCTGCTTTGCGGCCTCCTCCGCATCCTGTCGGGCAATCTCATCGGAAAGCTTCTGCTCCGCTGCGATGCGGTCGGACTTCGCCGACTCGTAGGCGGCGAGTGCCGCATCATAGCCGGGCTGGAGCCCGTCCACCGCGGCCTGCTTCTCGTCCAGGATGGCCTTGGCGGGCGCGACCTTGGCACGTGCCTCGACTGCTGCGGCGAAAAGCGCGTTGAGGGCGTCATCCGCGTTCACATCATGACCGGAAGCGATCGCCGCGCCGGCGTCGATGGAGTTCAGCTTCGACAGCTTGGCGTCTGCCTGTGCCTTTGCCTGCTCGGCGGCAAAGACCAGGGACTCGGCGGCGATGGTATCCGCCTTCGCAGCATCGAGCGCGGCCTTGGTGTCATTGACGGCCTTTACTGCATCCTGCTCGCGCTGCTGTGCCTCTGCGAGCTTCGCGGCAAGATCGGTGAGGATGTCGAGGTTCGACTGTGCGTCCTCGAGATCGGTCTGGGAGCCGGTGAGCTTGTCGGCGGCAACGCCGGTGTCGGCCCTTGCGGCATCGACGGCACGCTGGGCATCTGCGAGGGCGCTCGCGGTGCCGTCCGCCTTTTGCTTGGCGGCGGCGAGGACGGTCGCCTTCTCGGCCTGATCGGCTGCCGCCGCGTCGTGGACGCTCTTTGCGGTATCGAGCACCTTCTTGGCGTCGGCGACGTCCTGGAAGAACTTCGCGAGATCGGCGTTCGCATCCATGACGTCCTGCTGTTTGGCCTCGGTGTCCGCCTTGGCGGAGTCCAGCTTGGACTGTGCGGTCGTTACGGCTGCGTTGGCGGCATCAAGGGCGACCTGCTTCTGCTGGACGGTCGACTTTGCCGTATCGACTGCCGCGTTGGCGGCATCGAGGTCCGATTTCGCCGCATCCAGCTTGGCCTGGGCATCCGTGACGCCCTGCTGCTTGGCGGCGACATCAGCCTTGGCGGCATCGACGGCACGCTGGGCATCGGCAACGCCCTGCTTCGCGGAATCGACATCTGCCTGTGCGGAATCCGCTGCGACCTGCTTCTGCTGGACGGTTGCGGCGGCGCTGGCGGCTGCCTGCTGCTTGGATGCGAGATCAGCCTTGGCTGCGTCGAGTGCGCTCTTGGCGTTCTTGAGACCGTCGATGTAGGAGGTCAGCTTCTGCTCGTACTCGTCGACGGACATGGGGTTCATATTCCAACCGGAGCCGGACCAGCCGGAGATCTCTGCGGTGTAGCACTGCGTCTGAAGCCCGGACATGGTGCCCTTGGTGCAGGTTGCCATTCCCATAACGGCGAGTTCGGGATTGATGATGTTCATGTAATGGCCGACGGTGCCGCTGCTACCGTTCTCCCAGCGGCAGTTGTCTGCAATCCAATGGTTGATTGCGACACCGTTCTTTGCATAGAAATCATAGGCATCCTTGCCGACAAGACCGGTGACTCCATAAAGGGCCTCCGTTGCCTTGTCGAAAAAGCCCTTCTCCTGCTCGATCCACTGCCCACTCGGATCGATTCCGTAATTCCATGCCAGGTTTTCGGCAAAATCATATTGGCGGGCATGATCGAGCACAGTATCACTGTAGTTGGCATCCGCAATGGCACCGGCGATGAGCTTGTAGGTGACCTGGAGCTCGGACAGGCCGACCGACTTGCGGTAGTCGTTGACAGACCTCATCCACCTGATCGCATTGAGCATGTTGTCAAGAGACGTGGCGTCCTTGGAGTTGCCGACTTCGGTCTTTCCGGCATATTTGGCGTTCAGGATGATGTTGACTGCGTCATCGGCACCCATGGCACGGAAGAAGCCGATGGCTCCCTGCTTGAGCTGCGCGTCGGCGGTATCGAGTTTCGCCTGTGCCTCGTCGACCTTCTGCAACGCGGCGGTCACGGCAGCGTCTGCGGTATCCTTTGCGGTCTTTGCGTTCGCGAGCTCTACGTCGGCGGCTGCCTTGGCGGACTCGGCGTCTTTGACAGCCTGCTTCGCTACATCCAGCTTGGCGACGGCGTCAGCATTCGCCTGCTTGGCAGCATCGAGGTCAGCGTTCGCGGCATCGAGTGCGGACTGGGCGTCGCCCACGCCGGATTTGGCATCGGCCGCGGCCCGCTGCTTTACGGAGAGGGACGCCTGGGCATCATTCAGCTCGGACTGCGCCGTTGCTGCAGCGGACTGCGCCTGCTCGAGCTCGGACTCGCACTGGGACTGCACCGCTCGTGCGGCAGCGAGGGCTGCCTCTGCATCCGCGACCTTCTGTTTTGCAGCATCGTACTCCGGGCCGCTGGCGCCTGCCTCCGCTGCGGCGAGGTCGGCTTTCGCCTTCTCGTAGGCGGCGCTGGCGGCTGCGGTCTTCGCATCCGCCGCGTCCTTGTTCTGCTTGGCTGCGGCGAGAACAGAATCGGCGGCATCCTTTACAGACTGGGCCGCAACCAGCTTGGACTGGGCATCGGCAAGCGTCGCGTTGGCGTTGGCGAGTTCGGCCTGTGCCCTGCTCACGGCATCCTGGGCGTCGCGCACGGCCTGCTCGGCGGCACTGATTGCCTCCGGGGTGGCGCCTACGGCATCGGCCTTGGCTTTATCGAGGGCGTCCTTGGCATCCTGGACCGCCTTGAGGGCGGACTGGTACGCTTCGTCCTTCTCGGATGCATCCGCCTTGGCGTCTGCGAGACCCGTCTTCGCCTGCTCGAGGTCCTTGCCGGCGGCATCGGCGGCGTCCTTGCCCTCCGCGACCTGACGGGCGTACTCGTCCATTGCCGCTCGGTCGGCTGCCGTGCCGGCGCTGACTGCAGAATCGTAGGATGCCTTGGCCTGGTCGCGGGCGGAAGCCGCCTCGTTGTAGGGACCGGCGGCCTCATCGTAGGATGCCTTGGCGGCGTCCTCCTTCGCCTTCGCCTCGTCGACTGCCTTCTGCAGGTCCGTGATGGTCTGTGCGGCGGATTTCGCGCCGGCACCGGATGCCGCGCCGGCGTGGGCGGCGATCGGCGACATCACGGCGGGGTGCTGCGTGCCCCCGTCACCGGTCTGGGCGAATGCCGTGAACGGTGAGATGAGGCTCGATCCGGTCATGGCGGCCATGGTCGCCGCGGTGACGGTCAGACGCGCGATCCCCTTCGGGGCGTGAATCTTTTTGCTTGGCAGTGTGGCGAAGTGATCGCCACCGGCAGCGAAATGCTTTCCCTGAGTCATTGCTATTCCATTCCTTTTCCATGCCATGTCCGACTAGGCATCAGAACTCTTTCCAATAAAGGTAATTATGCGCCTTAACAGGGATTGTTGTATATAGTCCGTTGGCATAAATACAACAATCCATGACTCTTTTTGTCATGGATACGAAGACGCTTCAGAAATCATTCGGCATGAGATGCAAAGAACTCCGCGCTGGACTCGGGTACAGCCAGGAGCAGTTCGCCAATTTGATTGAGATGGATCGTTCCTACTACGCGAGCATTGAAGTCGGACGAAGAAATGTCAGTCTTTCAAACCTCTGCAAAATTGCCAATGGATTCAACATGTCAATTGCTGCACTCATGACTGGTGTTACTGAGAAAACGGATTAGTCTATCAATCAATCAATCAGCGAACGCAGTGAGCGAATCAATCGACGGCACAGCCGGCGGCAAGGACACGGTACGTGGCCGCGCAGCGAGCTTCGCGAGCGAAGAGGACGGCATCGCCGTCCCTATATCTTTATAGTATATTTCTCTATTAATTGGTTTCACCAAAATGGGTATAGCGCAAGCTTCTGAACAGGCGTTTTTATCAAAACTCAAAGCAGCCGAATCATCAAAATGGTGAAATTTTTTACCCAAATTGAGGAAGCGATTCACCAAAATGGAACCGACTAACGGCTGTTGAAAACTTTTTATCCCCAAAATGGTGATTTCCTGTTTTCAGTGGAAAACTCGGTAAGTTAAATTATTTACTTACCAGATTTACAAACAAAAGCAGTTCTTAACCCTAAAACCAGAACAGGTCAGAAGCAAAATTAACTCCTGACCTGCGATTTTTCTGGTGCCCCCGGGCGGATTCGAACCGTCGACACCCGCTTTAGGAGAGCGGTGCTCTATCCCCTGAGCTACGGAGGCATGTTGTACTAGTGTAGCAGATTTACGCCGCTGTAATGCAGCGTATACCCACTCTTCGAAGTTGCGGTGGAACAGCCCTCCGGAAAGTGCGTCCCACTATCCAGGCAAATTCTGGATCAGACTTTCCCCATGAGACCTCGCTGGGAAACTGTGACCCAGAATTTCGGCTCGAAACGGGACACGGTTTCCCAAACGACCCCGTTCCGGAAACTACATCCCGGAATCGAAGCTCGAACTGGGATGCACTTTCCCGATCGAGCCACATGGGAGACTGCGCCCCACTTTGAGGGGGCGCTCTTTAATGACTAGTCGCCTTTATGGAAAAGGTTTTTGATAACGGAGGGAATGCTCTTGGCGCCCTTGGCGGTCACGTCGATAAAATCGGGCGAACGAACGAGCTTGTCCTCGTCAATGTACTTACGCACCGCGCGAAGCGTTTCCTTGTCATTGCGCGTCGAAAACGTAAAGTGGCCATTCTCTTTGGTAAAGATGGCAAAACGCGTAATCTTCTTGGTGCCGCGCAAAACCTCGGCGGCAATATAGTCGACCTCGTCCCACGGGATTTGGATATAATCCTCGGGATTACGCTCGTTATAGTACTCAAACGCCTTATTGCCCACCATCACGTTACCGTGACTGGTAAGCCCCATCAGGCAGGTTGCCGGCGTTGCCAGATCGACCGTGCTGTTCTGAGATTGCGCCATACGCGCCTCGCCCTCCAATAAAAACAATCGGACCGCATCCAGTGTACCCACCGGGTGCGGTCCGTTTCAATGGCTCAAAAGCCCTTGCCTAGCAACTCTCGGTCTTAAGCCGAAGCGTGCTTACATGAAGCCGCAGACGCGACCGATGATGCCGACGGCGAAGAGAGCCAGGATGATGACGATCGGGCTGACCTTCTTCTTGAGGAGCTTGCAGACCAGAAGGGTCAGGCACACGGCGGCAAGGCCGGGGATGAGCTGATCGAGGTTGGCCTGAAGCGTGGTGACCTTCACCGGGTCGAGTGCGTTGGCACCGACAGAGCTGTACATCGTCAATGCCTGCTTGATGCCCTCAGAACCGGCGGGCAGGTTGGCCCAGTCGATATAGGCGCCAGCGGACTGCGTGACCTTGGAGACGACCGGGGTGAAGGAGATGGACACCCAGCGCTCGACCAGGGCGCCGATGATGAACATACCCAGGATGGAAGCACCCTCGGTGACCTTGCCCATCAGACCGCCGGAGAGGTCCTTAGCGATGGAGGAGCCGACCTTGTAGCCAAACTCCTGCGTGTACCACAGGAAGGCGTAACGGATGATGTTCCACGCGAAGAAGAACAGCAGCGGACCGGCGATGCTGCCGGACAGGGCCAGGGAAGCGCCCAGTGCGCCCAGAATCGGGCGAAGGGTGAACCAGAAGGCGGGGTCGCCGACGCCGGCGAGCGGGCCCATCATACCGACCTTGACGCCCTGAATGGCGACGTCGTCAATCGGAGCACCGTTGGCGCGCTCCTCCTCGAGGGCGAGGGTAACGCCAATGACGGGGGCGGAAACATAGGGGTGGGTGTTATAGAACTCCAGGTGGCGCTTAAGAGCGGCAATCTGGTCATCCTTGCTGGTGTAGAGCTTCTTGATCGCAGGGATCATTGCGAAGCACCAGCCGCCGTTCTGCATACGCTCGTAGTTCCACGAGCCCTGAAGGAACTGATGACGGAAGCAAACCTTCTTACGGTCAGCCTTGGTGAGCTGAATCTTGTTCTCTGCCATATGTATCACTCCCCTCCTACTCGTAATCGTTCAGAATGTCGCCGAGCGGGTCACCGGAGCCACCGCCCATGCCGCCACCCTGCTTGGCCAGATCCTTAAGGCCAAGGTAGATGAGGGCAAGGGAGATGCCGATGAGGCCAAGGGCGATCAGCGTGAGCTGAGGGATGGCAGCAAGGACAAAGCCGAGGATGAAGAACGGCCAGGTCTCCTTGGTGGCCATCATGTTGATGACCATGGCGTAACCGACGGAAGCGACCATGCCGCCGCCGACAGCCATGCCGCCGGACAGCCAATCGGGCATAGCGTTAAGCGCGTTGGTAACGGCCTCGGCCGGGATGATGCACAGAAGTACTGCCGGGATGGCGATACGAACACCCTGCATGAGGATGCCGGCGTACTGCCAACGCTCGATGCCGGCGAAGTCGCCCTTCTCGGCGCAGGCGTCCATGCCGTGAACCATAGCGGTAGCCAGGGTACGGCAGATCATGGTCAGGAACAGACCAGCGACCGACAGCGGGACGGCGACGGCGATGGCGGCGGTAACGGCCTTGGCCGAATCGGTGGCGCCACCGTTGAGGGCGAGCACCATGATGATCGAAGAAGCGACCGAGGCCAGAGCGGCGTCAGGCGCGACGGCGGCGCCGACGTTAGCCCAGCCAAGGGCCATCATCTGGAGCGAACCGCCCAGGAGGATGCCCTCCTGAAGGTGACCGGTTACGAGACCGATAAGCGTGCATGCCACGAGCGGCTGATGGAACTGGAACTCATCCAGAATGCCTTCCATACCGGCAAGCAACGCGACAATCGCAACAAGCAGAATAGTGATTGCAGACATGTATCGGACCCTCCTTTACTATGCTTGAGCGGCCAGTTCGGCCTTTGCTTTCTTCAACATGGCGTCGAGATCCTCGGAGGAATCCGAAGGAACCTTGCGGACCTCGAACTTGACGCCCTTGGCCTTGAGAGCCTCGATAGTCTTGACGTCGTCATCGCCCATAGCGACAGCGTTAGTGACGACGACCTTGCCCTTGGAGTGGGCCATGGAACCGATGTTGGCTTCCTTGATGTCGACGCCGGCCTCGATGGCCCTGAGCAGATCCTGCGGGTTCTCGAACAGCAGCATGGCCTTGGTGTCGCCAAAGCGCGTGTCCTTGACGACCTCGGCCATCTTCTTGATGGGCACGACGTTGGCATGGACTCCCGGAGGGGCAGCCTGCTCAATCATGGTCTTGCGGAGCTCGTCGTGAGCAACGCCGTCGGAGACCACGATAATGCGGTTGGGGTTGATCTGCTTGGTCCACGTGGTGGCCACCTGACCATGCAGCAGACGGGTGTCGATACGGACGTGGGCGATCTTGATGTGCCCATCGCCGATGACCGTTCCCGGAGGAATGGCACCCGCAGGAGCAGCGGCGGCCGCAGCCGGCTTCTTCTCCTCGGGCTCCAGAGACTCGGGCTTGACGCGCACGCCGGCCTTAGCCTCAGTCACGAGATGTTTTGCGATCGCATGTGCAGTGTTCTTTGCGTCAAAGCGCTGCGAATATGCCTCGATGAGCATAGGCAGGTTGACACCGGTGACGATAGCCCAGGAATCATGGCCCTCGATGAGACCGCTGATCTGGTTGAAGGGCGTGCCGCCCCACAGATCAACGAGGAAGAGCACCTGCTCCTGGTCCTCGAAGGAAGCGACTGCTTCCTCGACCTTGGCTCGGAAGTCGTCGGGGCCCATGCTCGGCTCGAGCGAGACCACGGCTACAGACGGCTGATCGCCAAAGACCATCGAGCCCGTCTGCTTGATTCCAGCCGCCAAGTCACCATGGCTAGCAAGAACAATACTTACCATCACATAACCTCCTTTTTGTCTACGTATTTCCTACACGACAATAAAGGAGTATACCTGTTCGCCTTGTGGATTTATAGCTAAATTCGCAAACGGTTGCATTATTTGTTTAAACGTCTAAGTTTGTTACAAATTGATTACGTTGCTGATTTACAGCTCATTGCCTACTAAAACGTGATTTCCCAATTACTTTCACAGATATATACAGACACTCTGTTCATTAACGCCGCTTTTAGGTTAATCCCAATGCGCCTGCGTGCCGCTATTTTGTTTAAACAGACATAACTTGGCTAATTGTATAACTTATGCTCTAGCGCAAGTAGTCGTTGGGGACGTTCTTAAACGACTAGTCAAACAAGAACGTCCATTACAGTCGAAATTGTCAGCCCGGGCCCGTCTCGGGCTACGATTGAGG
>CAJKCG010000024.1:0-28769 GCA_905198355.1 uncultured Collinsella sp.
ACAACCGTCAGGGAATTGTAATTGATGGTGAAGATTCAAAGGTTATTTGCAAAGATTAATTTGAAAATTCCAGTTTATCAGTATCAAAAATAGAATATGAACGCACACGGCGGCATTTCCCCTGGATACTCCCGTTCTCATTGGGATGGCGAGATTCTTTACTCCCTATTAACGACCTGGGAAAACGCTGTGCAGAGACCGCCAAAAAGCCTGTTGAGTTTGATTTGAGTTTCACGGACCCCGAAACGGCCTCGTTTCGCCCTCGGGGACAAAAACCGCGCGTCCACTCACTTGGGATGAATCCTTACTCCCATTCCTCCGAATACCGCCCTGTACTTTGTTGTCTTGAAACGCGGGAAGTAAATAGCGAAATCGCAGGTGAAAGGGAGTAAAAAGGCAAAGAAAAGCCTCCGTCCCAACGCGGGAACGGAGGCTCGATGATTGTTTTTACCCACCGCCGTCGCTGGCGGCTTTGCCGTGACTCACGTACGAAACGAAACTCAGCAGCACAATGCGGCACTCAAAAATGCAGGTCAAAGCCCTATCGGCTTACTCCCACTCAATCGTCGCGGGCGGCTTGGACGTGATGTCGTAGCACACGCGGTTGGCGCCGGGGACCTCAGCCACGATACGGCCGGAAATGCGGGCCAGCACGTCGTAGGGCAGCTTGGCCCAGTCGGCGGTCATGGCATCGCTGGACTCGACGGCACGCAGGATGATCGGACGCTGATAGGTGCGCTCGTCGCCCATTACGCCAACGGACTTAATGTCGGGCAGGACCGCGAAATACTGCCAGCAGCTGTGCTCGGAGTTGCGCTCGCCAGTCTGCTCAAACAGACGCTGGTTGTAGGCGTCGAGCTCCTCGCGCACGATAGCGTCGGCGTTTTTGAGAATCTCGAGCTTCTCCTTGTCGACCGCGCCGATGATGCGGATGGCCAGACCCGGGCCCGGGAAGGGCTGACGGAACACGATGTGACCCGGCAGGCCGAGCGCCAGACCAAGCGCGCGGACCTCGTCCTTAAAGAAGTGGTCGAGCGGCTCGATGAGGTCGAAGTGCACGCCCTCGGGGAACGGGATCAGGTTGTGGTGGCTCTTGATGGTGGCCGTCTTGCCGCCCGTCTTGCGAGCGCCGGACTCGATGATGTCGGGGTAGATGGTGCCCTGAGCCAGATACTTGACCGGCTTGCCATCGCACTCGAGCTGCTGGGCGACCGCGAAGAACTCTTTCCAGAACTGCGTGCCGATGATGCGGCGCTTCTCCTCAGGCTCGGTCACGCCGGCCAGAAGCTCGGCATAGCGGTCCTCGGCGTGGACGTGGATAAAGTCGACGTCAAACTGCTTGGTGAAGACCTCCTCCACCTGCTCGGGCTCACCCTTGCGCAGCAGACCGTGGTTGATGAACACACAGGTCATCTGCTTGCCCACGGCGCGGGCGCCCAGCGCAGCCACGACGGAGGAGTCGACGCCGCCGGACAGGGCCAGAATCACGCGGTCGTCGCCGACCTTCTCGCGGAACTCGGCTGTCATGGTCTCGACCAGGTTATCCATGCTCCAGTTGGGCTCCAGGCCGCAGATCTCAAACAGAAAGTTGCTCAGCAGCTGCTGACCGTACTCGGAGTGCTTGACCTCGGGGTGGAACTGCGTGGTGAAGATCTTGCGCTCGACGCACTCCATGGCGGCAACCGGGCACACGTCGGTGCTGGCGGTAACGGTAAAGCCCTCGGGCACCTCGGACACGGCGTCGCGGTGGCTCATCCACACGGTCTGCTCCATAGGCGTGGAGTTAAAGAGCTTGGCGCCGGCCGTACGCATGATGGTGGCGCGGCCGTATTCGCCCACCTCGGAGTGACCGACCTTGCCGCCGAGCGTCACGGCCGTGATCTGATGGCCGTAGCAAAAGCCCAGAACGGGAAGGCCCAGGTCAAAGATGGCGGGATCGATGGACGGAGCGTCCTCGGCATACACAGAAGCCGGGCCGCCAGAGAGGATGAGCGCAGAGGCGTTCATTTCGCGAATCTCATCGGCCGAGATGTCGCAGGGAACGATCTCGGAATACACGTTGAGGTCGCGGACGCGACGGGCAATGAGCTGACCGTACTGCGCACCAAAGTCGAGTACGAGGACCTTTGCGGAAGCCTTTTGATCCATGGTTTCCCCCTCTTGTTGGCGGGGAGCCTGTGCCCACCCGCGCGAATAAACGAAAACAGCTTACATAGTGTACACGTTATATGGGGTTTCTCGTCCCTCGCAGCCATCAGCGCACGGCAAACGCACGACCGGGGCCTATTTGACGGCAAGTGGAGCGTTACCAAACGTTACAGATGATGTAATACGTTTGAACATTGGACGCCCTGTGCCACAATACTGCCGAACGACTCCGCCTCTGCGGCGGCAAATACGATAGGAATACCAGCATGAAGCGCATCCTTCTCATCGCCACGGGCGGCACCATCGCATCGACCGAGGACGGCAACGGCCTCTCCCCCGCCCTGACCGGTGAGGAACTCGCCCAGAGCGTCCCCGAGATCTCGGGCCTCTGCGAGCTCGACGTGGTGCAGCCCATGAACATCGACAGCACCAATATGCGCCCCAGTGACTGGATGCGTATCCGCGACGTCATCGTCGAGGGTTATGCCGACCACGACGGCTTCGTGATTCTGCACGGCACCGACACCATGAGCTACACCGCGGCGGCGCTTTCCTACCTGATTCAGGACAGCCCCAAGCCCATCGTACTCACCGGCTCGCAAAAGCCCATGGGCAATCCCTTTACCGACGCCAAGCTCAACCTGTACCAGAGCCTGCTTTATGCGCTCGACGAGCACTCGCACGACGTCTCGATCGTGTTTGGCGGCGTAGCCATTGCCGGCACGCGCGCCCGCAAACAGCGCACCATGAGCTTTAACGCGTTCATTAGCGTCAACTATCCGCCTATCGCCTATATCCGCAACGACCGCATCGTGCGCAACGGGCTTCACGGCACGCATCAGGGCGAAAACCCGGTGCGTTTCTACGACAGCATCGACCCGCGCGTATTTGTCCTTAAGCTAACGCCTGGCGTGAACCCGGGTATCCTGGACGCCCTTGCCGACAGCTACGATGCTGTAATCCTGGAGACCTTTGGCATTGGCGGTATCCCCGAGTTTGGCGAGTCGGGCGAGTCGTTCCAAGAGGCGATTTTCCGCTGGGTCGATTCGGGTCGCACTGTCGTTATGACCACGCAGGTCCCCGAAGAGGGCCTTGACCTGGGTGTTTATGAGGTCGGCCGTGTCTACGCCGATCATCCGGGCATTTTGCGCGGCGACGACATGACCACCGAGACGCTCGTGGCCAAAACCATGTGGGCACTCGGCCAGTCACGTGATGCGGCCGAGATTCAGCGCCTGTTCTACAGCCAAGTCAACCACGACCGCATCCCGATGGCGTAATCCCTAAGGCAGCTCCACTTATCGCAGCCTTAAACGACAGGTGGTCCCCCTCGGGCCGTGCAAAAATCGGAGTATTCTGCAATTTCTCCTCCGGAGGCATAGAATCGGCCGATTATTAGACGAACTTTTAGGACGAAGGGTCCGTCTAGTAAATATTTATTCCTCATTTTTATTTAGAGTGTGGATTATCTACTGTCAAAAAGGCAAAGCCAGCCGCTCGAGCTACCATCTACGGCCGAACTGGTGCTGAATACTCGCGATTTTGCACATCGCAACCAGGGGGACCCGACCAAAGAGCGTCAAATACAGCGGGGGAACGCCCTATTCGATCCCCTCGAGAAGCTCTGACACCGTCATGCCGAGTGCGGGCGCGATCTTAAATAGAACCTTGAGCGTGAAATTTGCCGTCCCATCTTCGATTCGGTCGAGGTAGGGTCGGCTGATTCCTGTCGCCACACAAAAATCAACCTTGGAGATACCAAGGTCTCTGCGTGTCTCTTCGACCCGCCTGCCAAGAATCTGTTTCGCACGTTCGTCCATGCAGCCGAGTTTGAAATGGAGCTGGACAAAAACGTAAACTATAGTTTACGTTTTGCCGAATACACAGGAGTTTTCTATGTCGGGTTCTTCGGTCCGCATGTACCGAGCCACGCTTCGCACAAACAGCGCACCGCCCAAGCTCGTCGTCGTTGAAGCCGAGTGCCTTTCGCCCGATGAGCGCACAGCATTTGCATTGCTATCAAGTCGCGTCGCCGCCGTTCTGGTCCCTTGCCCGGCGCAAGGCGAACTTGCCATCCAATGCCAAGCGCACAGCTGCTCGCTCAATCAGGCTGCCGTAATCGCAACCAGCCAACGCGGCCTGCCGCTCCTTTTAGAAGCCGGTATCGCACTCGCCCTCCGCGGCTCCGGATACGAAAACGAGGCCGCCGCCGATATGGTCTTTAAACCACGATCGAGCGGCGGCCTCGCAGCAGCCATTGAATATGCGTGCAGGCTCGTTGCCTAAAAGGACAAGCTAGAAACCAAAGCCAAAGCCTGTTCCGGTAATAGCCGAGTACATAAAGTAGACGTTGATTACGTTGAGGAACACACCCGTGATGCAGCCGTTTCGCAGGTAGCGCTCGCACACGATGCGCGCCATGGCGGCGGAGTCATCATTGTTTTTAGCCTGACGTCCTGCCGTAAAGTACGTCGCCACGCTCAGCAGCAGGTTGAGCACCGGCAGTGCCAGCAGCTCGTAGCTCTTGCCCCAGCGCGTCACCTCGCCGGCGGCATTAAACTTTGTTGCCACCTCGGGACCAATGTTGGGGATAACACACGCTGCGACCACCAGCGGAATCACCGCAAGTACGAGCAGCGCAATACCCATGTAGCCGGCTTTTTTACCATATTTAAACATGCGCGTCGTCCTTACACGTTAAAGCGGAAGTGCACGACGTCGCCATCGGCCATGACATAGTCCTTGCCCTCAATACGCAGCTTGCCGGCGGCCTTGGCGCCCTGCTCACCGCCGAGCTCGATGTAGTCGTCATAGCCAATGACCTCGGCCTTAATAAAGCCGCGCTCAAAGTCGGTGTGGATAACGCCGGCGGCCTGCGGGGCGGTCGCGCCCTGACGAACCGTCCAGGCCTTGACCTCCATCTCGCCGGCCGTAAAGAACGACTGCAGGCCGAGCAGCTTATAGGCCGCCTGCGCGAGCACGTCCAGACCGGGCTGCTCCAGGCCTAAGCTCTCCAGGTAGTCGGCCGCATCCTCGGGATCGAGCTCGGAAAGCTCGGCCTCGATCTTGGCGCAGATGGGCAGCGGCTTGACGCCATCGATGGGCGCCAGATCGTCGTTGAGCATATCCTCGTCCACGTTTGCCACATACAGGATGGGCTTCATGGTGAGCAGGAACAGGCCCTTGGCGGCGGCGCGCTCCTCATCGGTCATCTCCATAGACGCGGCACGCTTACCCTCGTTGAGCCAGGCGAGCAGGCGCTTGGCGACCTCGAACTTGGGCATGAGCTCCTTGTCGCGCTTGGCCTCCTTCTCGAGCTTGGGCAGCTGTTTCTCGAGCGTGCCCATGTCGGCCAGGATGAGCTCGGTCATGATGGTGTCGGCATCGCCGGCGGGATCGACGAACTCGCCCGTGCGGCCCACCTCGCGCATGACGTTGGGATCCTTAAAGTAGCGCACGACCTCGCAAATAGCGTCGGTCTCGCGAATGTTAGCCAGGAACTGGTTGCCCAGGCCCTCGCCCTCATTAGCGCCCTTCACCAGACCTGCGATGTCGACGAACTCGACCGTCGCCGGCACAATGCGACCCGGGTTGACGATGTCGGCGAGCTTTTGCAGACGGCTATCGGGCACATCGACGATACCCACGTTGGGGTCGATCGTGGCGAACGGATAGTTGGCGGCAAGGCCGGTCTTTTTGGTAAGCGCGGTGAACAGCGTCGACTTGCCCACGTTGGGCAGGCCCACGATACCGATGGAAAGGGACACGACAGCTCCTTTTGGTACAAGCATTTCAAACTGCATAAGTATAGCGCCGCCGCAGCATCTGGGCGAACCCGGACGCCACGGCGGCACGAATGAAGCAGAGATAGGGGTCGTTGGCTAGTCCGCGAGCTTCTCAACCTGGTCGAGCATCTTATCGAGCTTGGCCTTTGCCTCGGCCTTGACCTTCTGGGCTTCTTCGTGAGCCTTCGCCTTCTGGGCGGCCTTTTCCTCGGCTTCGGGATCGACGACGACCAGATTGGACGCGTCATGCTTAACTAACTTGAGCGCATGCTCGGGGCACACCTTGACGCAGGCACCGCAGCCCAAACAATACGTGGACTCCAACGCAAAGCGGCCGCTTCCCACCAAATCGCAGGCGAACGTGGGACATACATTGACACACTCGCCACACGACGTGCACTTGTCAAAATCACACTCAGGCGTGCTCACCTGCATGTTCTGGGCAAGCTCGGGGTGGTTTTGCAGCGTCGAGAGCACCAGCTGCCGCCCGTGCGTGAGCGAACGGCGACGTTTGGTCGTCGTGGTGCCGCACATGGTGTTGAGCGTACGCTCGAGCTGCGTGATCTGATGGCGATGGGCTTTGAGCTTCTGCGTCACCGAGGCCAGTGCCGCCGTTGCCGGATTGAGCTTTGTCACGGTAAGGCCCGTGGTGCGGGCGATCTTTTCCATGTACTCCTTGCGCTCGTACTCGCGGCGCTTATGGCACTTGAGGCTCTTGGGATCGACCTCCAGACCCATGCCCGTGCCCGCCCACTCCTCGGCGGTAGCAATGGCCTCGCCCAAGATGTCCTCGCCACCGGTGTTACGGCACTTATCGCACACGCCCAACGGCAGGTACACGCTCACATTGGGATAATCGGCCAGCACCGAGAACCAGGTCTCGGCCGTAATATCGCCCACGCAGGCGACGACGACCTCGTTTTCGCGCGGCATGCGCTTAAGGGCGCGCGTGCAGGTGACGTAGGCGGTCTCGTGGCTCGTAGCAGCAGAGACGATGTCGTCATACAGGTTTTTGGGCGCCAAGCGCGGCGAGATGATCGCCTCGGTCGGACAGGCAGCGGCGCACAGGCCGCACTTGCGACAGGAGTCGAGGATCTCGATGGCGTCTTCCTCGACCTCGATAGCGTTGACCGGGCACACGTCCATGCACGCGGTGCAGCCGCTCTTTTCGTTTTTGCAGGTCAGACACGGAATGGTGTTGCCACGCGGACGCTCCTTGTAGTCGGCAGGATTCCACTGCGGCGCCGACGGATCGAGCGCATCGGTCACGCCGCCAAGCGGGTTTTTAAGAAAGTCGAAACCCTTGCTGATCTCGATAATGTCATCAAATAGATCGTGTTCCTGCGCCATGCGCGGCCCCTCCCTGAGCAGTGCAAACAAGCAAGAGATAATGATACGCTATCGGCCCGTGCCTCGGGCAAATTACACGCGGAGCACCTTTGCGGCAAATAGCCTATGGCCTATCGCCGCCCCGATTGCACAAGGTCGATCAAGCGCCAAACTATGCCTCGCGCATGAGCTCGACGAGCTTTTGCTTGGTCACCTTGGCCTGCTCGTTGGCCATATTGCGTTCGTTTCTAAAGGCCGCATCCGCAACGCTCATCAGGTCGGCATCGGAAATCTCGCCAAGGCCCAGCTCCTCGAGCGTCGTCGGCAGACCAACGCGCTGACAAAACTCGAGCACCTGTTCAAGCTCGGGCGCACGCTCCAGACGAAGCTGAACCACCAGGCCAAACGCCACGGCCTCGCCGTGCATAGCCTTGCACTCGGGCAAAATCGTCAGGCCGTTGGCGATGGCATGCGCCAACGCCAAGCCGCCGCTCTCAAAGCCGACGCCCGAGAGCAGAATATTGCACTCGATCAGGCGCTCAACCGCCGGCGATATACGGCCCTTTTTGAGATCGCGCTTGGCAGCGACGCCGCACTCCATGAGCGTGTCATAGCAGGCACGAGCCGTAACCAAGGCCAAGTGTCCCGGCGCGCCACCGTGTTCGTTCGCACCTCTCGCCGCGGCGCATGAACGCGCCTCGAAGTACGTTGCCAGTGCGTCGCCCATACCGGCGACCGTCATCCGCAGTGGTGCTGCCGCAACCACGTTGGTATCAACCACGACCAGATCGGGATTTTTGTCGAGCACCAGGTAGCGGTCGAACGACCCGTCCTCGTGATACAGCACCGAAATCGCGCTGCACGGACCGTCCATCGAAGCCGCCGTGGGGCATACGCACAACGGCAGCTCAGCATAAAACGCAACGGCCTTTGCGATATCGAGCATCTTGCCGCCGCCAATGCCCACCACCATGTCGCAATACTCGGCCCGGGCTTCCTTGGCCATTTCGACAACGGCATCTTCCGTACACGGACCGTTGTAAATCTTAAAGAACGGCTCGCTTAGATCTTCATCCAGAAATCCATCGACGATCTGCCTGCACAGCCGATCCTCGGTGCCCTGGTCAAACAAGACATAGGCAGCGCAGCCCAACCATGACAAATACCTGCCCTGACGCGAAAGTTCGCCCGGCCCCTGAACATACCGGCCGGGACCGCCGTAAACCATAGGAAGCGCCATACGAGAATCCGCCCTTCATCAAACAACGATTGGTGCAAAGTAACCTGACCCCTTTGCACCAACTTGGTGCGATGGGGTTAGGTTAGTTTGCACCATAGCAAAAAGGGGCAAAGCCGTCTGCTGGCTTTGCCCCTTCCTTAGCTTGATTTACTCATCCATGAGATAGTAGTGTCCCAGCGCGTCGGCACCCAGGATGGCGTTTGCGACCATCTCGGGCGTCACCCCAAACGGCATATTGCACATGGTGTCATCGGGCGCGCAGGCGGCCTCGGCAACAATCATGGCCTGTTCGCGCGTAAGCTCGGCAACGCCAAGTTCCTTCATCGTGACCGGCAGGCCCAGCTCAATGCAGAAGCCCAAGACTTCCTCGAGTTTCTCAGTCGGAGCATCCTCGAGTACCAGCTGAACGATGGTGCCAAAGGCGACCTTCTCGCCGTGATACATGCCGTGGCACTCGGGCAGCATCGTCAGGCCATTGTGGATGGCATGAGCAGCAGCAAGGCCCGAGCTCTCAAAGCCAATGCCCGAAAGCAGCGTATTGGCCTCGATGATATGCTCGACTGCAGGCGTGAGCGCACCCTTCTCCAGCGCGACCTTGGCCTTGACGCCATCGGCCATAAGCGTCTCGTAGCAGAGCTTGGCGAGCGCCAGACCGGCCATGCCGCCCTTGCCGCCAGCGCAGGTGCCACCGTCGGCATCATGCGTCGCCTGGGCCTCAAAGTAGGTTGCGAGCGCATCGCCCATACCGGAAACCGTCAGGCGCACCGGGCTCGCCGCGATAACCGTCGTATCCATCAGGACAATGTTGGGGTTTGCCTTAAGGAAGAGATATTTATCGAACTGGCCATCGTCGGTGTAGAGCACCGAAAGTGCCGAACACGGGGCATCGGTCGAAGCAATGGTGGGGCAAATGATAACCGGGGACTCCAGGTAATAGGCGACGGCCTTCGCGGTGTCGAGGATCTTGCCGCCGCCGACGCCGACGATGATGTCGCAACCGTTGTCGCGAGCGAGCGCAACCAGGCGATCGACCTCGCCCTTGGAGCACTCGCCGTTAAAGTCCTCAAACAGCAGCTCGGCCTTAGCCTCGGCAAAACCGCCCTCGATCTTGGCACCGACGCGCTTCTTGCCCGAAGGCGTCACGATGACGAGGGCCTTAGCGCCGAGCGGCTCGACATAGGAGCCGAGCTTGGCGAGCTCGTCCGGACCCTGGATGTACTTGCTGGGGCTATTGAAAATTGCAGCCATAACTATCCCATTCTCTAAAAGAAAAAAGAAAGGGGCTCCGTACAGATACGTGCGGAGCCCCTCGTTACGATAACAAGAGTCGATTAGAAATCGATGTCGGTGTCGTAGTAGCAGGCCTTGAGAATCTTCTCGAAGTCGGCAGCCTTGGTCTCACGCGGGTTCTCGGGCGTGCAGGCGTCCTGCTCGGCGTTCGCGGCGATCTCGGGGAGCTTGGCGAGGAACTCCTCCTCGGAAACCATCTGCGGGTTCTCGGCGTCGACCTTCACGCCACCATTCGCGTAATCCTTGATGGACTGCGGAATGTTGAGCTGGTCGTTGAGGTCGCGGATCTTCTGGACGAGCGCAGCGATAAGCTCCTCGTTGGTCTCGCCGGGAAGGTGCAGGATCTCCTTGGCCACGTAAGCGTAACGCTCGGCAGCACGGGGATCCTTGGAGTTCCACTGGATGACCTTGCCCAGGTACATAGCGTTAGCAGCACCGTGGATGATGTGGCCGTTCTCGAAGGCAGCACCGGTCTTGTGAGCCATGGAGTGAACGATGCCGAGCAGGCCCGAGGAGAAGGCGATACCGGCGATGCACTGAGCCTCGTGCATGTGCTGACGGGCCTCATGGTCGCCAGCATAGGACTTGGGCAGCCACTCAACAATCTCGCGGATGCCGTGCAGGGCGTTGGCGTCGGTGAACATAGAGGCGCAGGTGGAAACGTAGGCCTCCATGCAGTGGGTCAGAGCATCCATGCCGGTGTGAGCGCACAGCTTGGCGGGCATGGTGTAGGTGAGCTCGGGGTCGACGATGGCGACATCAGGGGTGATGTTGAAGTCGGCCAGCGGGTACTTGATGCCCTTGGCGTAGTCGGTAATGACGGAGAACGCGGTGACCTCGGTAGCGGTGCCGGAGGTAGAGGAGATGGCGCAGAAATGAGCCTTCTGACGCAGCTCGGGGAAGCTGAACGGCTGGATGATGTTATCGAAGGACTCCTCGGGATACTCGTAGAAGACCCACATGGCCTTAGCGGCATCGATGGGCGAGCCGCCACCGATGGCGATAATCCAGTCGGGCTCGAACTCGCGCATGGCCTCGGCGCCCTTCATGACCGTCTCGATGGACGGGTCGGACTCGACGCCCTCGAACAGCTTGACCTCGAAACCGCCTTCCTTAAGGTCGTTCTCGACGTCCTGCAGGAACCCGCCGCGGCGCATAGAGCTGCCGCCAGAAACGATGATGGCCTTCTTGCCCTTGAGGTTCTTCACCTCGTGGCGAGCGCCCTCACCAAAGTACAGATCGCGAGGATTGGTAAAACGTCCCATACTGTGCCTCCTAAACAAGCCCCTCTTAGACTTGCGTATATAACGGAGCACCCGATTGGCTCCGTTAGGACCGTTTTGCGCGTTGCCGGCGATGACAATGCGCGATGTCTAAACGTCTCAACGCTCAGACAAACACTATTCTACCGTTCTGGTTGGTCAGTTATTCACCTAAAGCCGACAATGATGAAACGTTTTTTCTATCCCTGAAGGCCCTTGTGGGGCATTCATACTCCCAAGCTGGGCAAACGTTTTATCAAGGTTGACCACATATCCCGGGCAGGACGGTGCTCCTCCAAAATGTGCCCCGTTCGCCGCCAAAAATCGACCGTTTGCGGCACCGTGATACCACTCGGTCGTCCAAGGTGCCGACATTTGTGCGACATCCGTCTTCGTGGTGCAAAGGTGCAAGTCCAAGTGCGGCACCCCCGGTGTGCCACATGCGGGTAAACTAGAACCTTATATAGAGACATTTGAACCCTAACCGCAGCAAAGGAGGCCCCATGGCATTCGATCCCATTCAAGAGGATTGCCATCGCCTCGTTCTTGAGGCCTTGCGCCGCGACAATATCCCGCTCACCGACGGTGCCGCCGTAGAGCGTCTGATGGAACAATTCACCCGCAACCCTGCACCGCTCATCGTGCACGACCGCGACCGCGCCGGGCACCTCATTGCCAAGGTGGTCGAGGCTGTCGACTACCGCATTCCCTTTATCCCCGACGATGCCCAAGCCGAGCAGGAAGAGGCCGCTGCCGAGAACATGCTTCGCGAGGCCGCCGCGCTCGATCCGACCAACTGGGATGCCCAGCGCATGCTGACGGCCCTCACCGCCGACTCCAACGAGGAATACGTACAGTACCTGGTATCCAAGCGCGATGAAGTCGAGCATGACCTGGCGTTCAAGATCGCCTCGGCGCAGGACCCCTATGAGCGCGAGGCCGCGGGCGACCTTATGCGCCGCCCCTACCTGCGCTGGCTTGCCGCCCTTGCATCGCGCGCCCTCATTAGCGGACGCTATCGCATGTCGCTCGAAGCTGCAAACCGCAGCCTCGACTTTGCCCCCAACGATCCGGCCGGCGTCCGCCACACCGCGATGCTCGCCATGGCGAAGCTCGAATACCCTGCCGAGGAGCTCAAGCGCTTTCGCTCTGCCCACTCCGTCCCCTATCTCGCCAACACGCCGCTGCGTCGTCGTCCCAAGGACGCGGAGCGCGACTTGGACCCGTGGACGCTCATCGCACTGATGAGCGCAGCCTGGCGCGAGCTGGACTACGAGGGTGCCGAGCACTACTTGCGCATCCTTGCACGCTCGTGCCCGCACGCGGCCGAGGCACTCTACTTCCAAACCGAGTTTCCCGATGGCGTCTATGCCCGCGTCAACGTGGGTGCAGGCTCCACCGACGAGCTCGTCCTTGCACTGTCCGAGGCGACGCCGGTACTGCAGGAGGGCCTGGGCGCTCCCGACAACGCCAGCTTTGCCGCCTGGGTCGCCACCAACGACATCGTGCGTTCCCAGATCGACGAGCGCATCCTGCGCGCAGCCGAGCAGGGGCTTCCATTTAAGGGAGGAGACCTCTAATGGATCCGAGCGTCTACATCCCCGCCTACCTGGAGCGCACCTATCTGGCGTCGCACCCCGAGCTCACCGATGCAGCACGCGAGCTTGTCCATAACGACATGAGCGCGAATCCCCAAAAGTATGCGCAGTCCGAGCATGCCCAGGCGCTGCTGTCCTATGCCGG
Source organism: uncultured Collinsella sp. (assembly GCA_905198355.1). Classification (GTDB taxonomy): domain Bacteria; phylum Actinomycetota; class Coriobacteriia; order Coriobacteriales; family Coriobacteriaceae; genus Collinsella. Next base: position 12,798 of record CAJKCG010000024.1, read on the forward strand.
TGTTCATCGCCACCTGCTCGACGAGCTCCATCGCATCGAGGACATGGGCAGCGACGAGGAGTTCGAGCAGACGCGCAATCGCCTGTTCGACGACATGCGCGATGAGCTGCTCAAGATTGTCCGCGTCGATGCACTGGCCGTCGACGCGCAGCTGCTCGCCATCATCCTGGCCGACACGCCCGTTGACGCTTGCCTGGGCGACCTGATGAAGCTCGAGGCGACCACGGCCGATTACCTGCAGCGAAGCGTGCCCGGGTTTGATATGGAGGCCCCGCACTACTGGGCCAATAATGTTTTGGCCGACGGTGTCACCGCAGCGGACCTTACCGTGAGCGAGCCGGCCCTTATCGGGTGGCTCCACACACTCGAGGCCATCTCGCAGCTGTGCATGGCAAGCGCCCGCTACCGCGCTGCTGCCAACTACGCCCGCCGCGTCCTTAAGGCAGAAGGCTATCCCACCCGAGCTGCCGGCACCGTGTTGCTCGCTCTCGCTCGCCTGGAAGACCAGGACGGCTTTTTTGCCCTAGCCCACCAGCTCGAGGAACAGATGGGGGCAGACGCACTCGAAAACTCTCCTTGGTACCTGCTCGCCCGCACGATTCTGCTGTTCAAAACAAACAAGATGCGCCCGGCGACGCGCGCGCTGCGTGAGTTCGCTAACCGTTGCGAGGGCGGCGCGTTCTTTTTGCTGAACCCCATGTATCAGACACCGTACCTTCCCTGCCGGCCCGAACCGCACGACCCCTGGGACCTTTCGCATCAGGCAGTTTGGGAAGCCGACGGCATCATCTCGGACACCCCCGACTTTGCCCCCTGGGCCAACGCCTGCGAAGATGTATCGCAGCTTGCCCAGGAATTTGCGCGCCGTTACGGCTTTTAACGGCGCAAACGCCACGACCATGTCATTCACGTTAGGAACGGCTTCATGAACTTCCGCTCATCTCTCGCCTGTGCCTCGAGCGATATCGCCCGCTGGGGGCTGCGCTCCGTCCTTAAGCGCCAGGGCGGCGTACTCCCCGGCCGCATCGCCATGAAGATCGACCCCGAGCTGCTAAGCGACCTCGCGAGCCTGGTCGACCGCAGCGTGGTGATCACCGGCACCAACGGCAAGACCACCACCTCCAACCTCATCGCCGACGCCGTTGCTGCCAGCGGTGCTACCGTGGTGTGCAACCGTGCCGGCAACAATATGGAGCCTGGTGTGGTGGGTGCTCTGCTCGAGGCCCGCGGCGGCCTTAAGCACACCAGCAGTGGCAAGCGCGTAGGCGTTTTTGAATGCGATGAGCTCTACACTGTGCGCGTCCTGCCCAAGCTCAAGCCGACGTACTTCGTGCTGCTCAACCTGTTCCGTGACCAGCTAGATCGCTATGGCGAGATCGATCACACCCAGGAGGTCATCGCCCACGCGTTGGAGCTTTCGCCGGCAACGACGCTCATCTACAACGCCGACGACCCGCTGTGCGCCTCGATTGCCGCGCGCGTTCCCAACGCGAGTATTGCCTTTGGCATCGACGGCGCCACGGGCACCGAGTCCGACCGCATTAGCGACTCGCGCTTTTGCTCGCAGTGCAACGCCCCGTTGGAGTACGACTACGTACAGTATGGTCAACTCGGCGCCTACCATTGCCCCTCGTGCGGCTGGGCCCGCCCTGCGCTTGTCCGTCGCGTGACGGGCGTGGAACTCGGCTGCGACGGCTATGGCTTTGACCTGGTCTTTGGACCTGCGCCCGACGCTGCTGCTGCACACATCGCCACACGCTACAACGGCCTGTACATGGTCTATAACGTTGCCGCCGCCTTCTTTGCGGCGCGCGAGCTGGGCGTGGACGCGGCACATCTGCAGCCCACGCTCGATGCCTACGTCCCCGCCGGCGGTCGTATGGGGCGCTGGGATATCGCCGGCCGCACCGTCGAGGCCAACCTGGCCAAGAATCCCGTAGGCTTCGATCGACAAATCCAGTCCATCAAGACGGCAGACGGCAGACTCTGCGCTTTCTTCCTCAATGACAACGACGCCGACGGCCACGATGTCTCGTGGATCTACGACGTCGACTTCGAGCGCATCGCCGATACCTCGGGGCTTGTCGCCTTTGCCGGCGGCACGCGTGCACACGATATGCAGGTGCGCCTCAAGTACGCCGGCATCGACGCCGCCATTATCTCGGACGTCGCGCAGGCAATTGGCGCCATGGCAGACGAGGCCGCCGATGACACCTTCTACGCCGTCGCCAACTACACGGCCTTCCCGCCGCTGGTCAAAGAACTCGACGGGCTCAAAGGCACCGATGCAAGTTCGGTCGCCTCCCACGCCGTAACGCGCGCCGATGGTAGCGCTGTCCCCACCGATATCGCGCCAGTCGAGCTCTCGCGCCCGCTGCGCATCGTCTACCTGTATCCCGATGCCCTCAACCTCTATGGCGACGGCGGCAACGTCATCGCCCTCGAGCGCCGCTGCGCCTGGCGCGGCATCCCCGTTCGCGTGGATGAGGTCCGCATGGGCGAGGTGCTCGATCTGCATGATGCCGATATCGTCATGATGGGCGGCGGATCCGATCGCGACCAGCTAGCCGTGGCACACGAGCTGCTCGCCCAAAAAGACAAGGTCGCAGCCTATGTTGAGGACGGCGGTTCGCTGCTCGCCATCTGCGGCAGCTATCAGCTGCTCGGCCGTTCGTACTATATGGGCGAAAATCGCATCGAGGGCCTGGGCGTCATTGCCGCCGAGACCGTACGCGGCTCCGACCGCCTGATCGGCAACGTCGCCGTCAAGACCGACCTGGCACCCGAGCCCTTTGTGGGATTCGAGAACCACGGTGGCCGCACGCTTTTGGACGCCGATGCCACGCCGCTCGGAACGTCCGTCGTCACGGGCACCGGCAACAACGGCGACGATGGCTTTGAGGGTCTCATCTACAAGGGTGTCATCGGCACGTACCTGCATGGCCCGGCGCTGCCCAAGAACCCCGAACTCGCCGACTGGCTCATCGCGCACGCCCTCGAGCGCCGTGGCGACACACAGGCCGCCGCCCTGCTGCCGCTCAAACCCCTCGACGACACCTACGAGCACGCCGCCCACGACGCCGCCATGAAGCTCCTCTCCTAGCACCTCACCACCACAAAGGGGACAGGCACCTTTGTGGTGGTTTTCCAGTTTGCCAACGATATACGCGCCGGCAAAAAAGTCTGCTATACTCTTCCCCGCTGTCCCCATCGTCTAGCGGCCAAGGACGCCACCCTTTCAAGGTGGATATCGCGGGTTCGAATCCCGCTGGGGGCACCATTTGAAATGCAAAGCCCGTTACCCTTGTGGTGACGGGCTTTTTTCTTCTCCAACGCCGGGATTCGAACCCGACAGGGTGCGGAGCTGAGGAAACGCGTAAGCGTTTTCCAGCGCAGCACGCAAGGAGCGGAGCGACGCAGCGAAAGCGGGCGGCGCCAGCCGCACGCGGACATCCCGCTGGGGGCACCACAGAATCTGAGAAGCCCGTTACCAATTCGGTGACGGGCTTTTTGCTACCCATACGCCGGGATTCGAACCCCGAAGGCATAAAATCACACTGTCATCCAAGGGCCCGTGGACAAAAAATAGCAAATATGAGTACTGTTACCAATTTAGTAACAGCGATTTCATGCCATCAGAAGGCGATTTGGACACAAGGCGTCCTATGGCGGAGGAATTGTAGGCATTTATCAGCTAAGTACTTGGACATATGTTGCGTAACACTGCATATTTTGCAAAAAGATAATGCTACAGGGCTTGTGACAGTACTCATATTTGACGTTTTTTGCCCACGACCCCTTATTGCGTGGGCGAATCAGTTGCAAAGCGGGATCCAAAGCGTCCTTCGCAAACAAATAGCCGGGGCCCGCGCGATGCGGACCCCGGCTCAATACCGTGACGATATGTCGGTTACGTTCTACACGTAGAACAGAATGTCGTCGTAGGTCGGAACCGGCCAGTAGTCGGCGGCCACGATCTCCTCCATTGCGTCCACGGCGGCACGCAGCGTATCCATAGCGGGAACGACCTCGTGCGCGTATACGTTGGCCTGCTCCTGGCCATCGAGAGCCTCGGCCTTCTGATGTACGGCGTCGAGCGCCTTGATGGAGTCGTTGATGGCGGTGATACCGTTGCAGAGCTTGTTGAGCGTGTTCTGCTCGCACTGCATGGCGGCCTCAGCACCGGCGGCACGAATAGTCTCAAGGCCCTTAGCGACCTTGGTGGCATAGGCGGTAATGACCGGGCGATAGGTACGACGCGCCTCGCGAACCATCGTGGTAGCCTCGATGTTCATGAGCTTGTTGTACTTCTCGAGCTTGCAGTCATAGCGGCACTGGGCCTCGGCGCGGGTCAGGACACCCGTCTCCTCAAAGAGCGCAATGGCCTTATCGGAAACAAAGGCGGGAAGAGCGTCGGCCGTGGTCTTGTTGTTGGCAAGGCCGCGCTTCTCGGCCTCGATGGGCCACTCGTCGGAGTAACCGTCGCCGGAGAACAGGATGCGCTGGTGATCGGTCAGCACCTTCTTGCAGTACTCGAGCGCGGCGTCCTGGAACTTATCCTCGGGCGTACCCTCGAGTGCGTCGGCGAAAGACTTGAGCGACTTGGCCACGGCAGCATCGAGCACCAGGTTGGAGTCGGAGACGTTCTGCTCGGAGCCGCAGGCACGGAACTCGAACTTGTTGCCGGTGAAGGCGAACGGGGAGGTACGGTTGCGGTCGGTGTTGTCCTGCATCAGCTTGGGCAGGGTATCGGCGCCTAGGTCAAGCACGCCGCGCGTGGCATGGACGGAAGCCTTGCCATCGATGATCTTCTCGACGACCTCGGTGAGCTGGTCGCCCAGGAAGATGGACATAATCGCCGGAGGAGCCTCGTTGGCGCCCAGACGATGATCGTTGCCGGCCGAGGCAACGGAGGCACGCAGGAGTTCCTGATAGTTATCGACGGCCTCGATCACCGCGGTGAGGAAGACGATGAACTGCAGGTTGTCGAGCGGGGTGTCGCCCGGGTCGAGCAGGTTCTCGGACTCGGTGCCAAGCGACCAGTTGTTGTGCTTGCCCGAACCGTTGATGCCCTCAAAGGGCTTCTCGTGCAGCAGGCAGACCAAGTCGTGACGGGAGGCGATGAGCTTCATCTTCTCCATCATGACCAGATTCTGGTCGATGGCCTCGTTGACCTCGCCGTAGACAGGGGCGAGCTCATGCTGGCAGGGAGCGACCTCGTTGTGCTTGGTCTTGGCAGGAATGCCAAGCGCCCACAGTTCATCGTCCAGGTCCTTCATATAGGACGAGACGGTGGGGCGGATAGCGCCAAAGTAGTGTTCCTCGAGCTCCTGGCCCTTGCAGGGAGCAGCACCAAAGAGGGTGCGCCCGGTGATGACCAGGTCCCTGCGCTTGCGGTAAGCGTCCTTCTTGATCAGGAAGTACTCCTGCTCATCGCCCACGGAAGGAACGACCTTCTTGGGGGTCTTACCAAACAGCGCCAAAACGCGCTTGGACTCACGCGAGAGTGCGGTCATGGAGCGCAGCAGCGGGGTCTTCTTGTCCAGGGCCTCGCCCGTGTAGGAGCAAAAAGCCGTGGGGATGCACAGGACATCGTCCTTGATAAAGGCGGGGCTGGTGGGATCCCAAGCGGTGTAGCCACGGGCCTCGAAAGTGGCACGCAGGCCGCCGTTGGGGAAGCTGGAGGCGTCCGGCTCGCCCTGGATGAGGTTCTTGCCCGTAAACTTGGTAATGGCGGTGCCGTCGTGGTTGGGCTCGAGGAAGCTGTCGTGCTTCTCGGAAGTAATGCCCGAAAGCGGCTGGAACCAGTGCGCGTAGTGCGTCGCGCCCTTGGAGATGGCCCAGACCTTCATGGCGTGGGCAACGGCGTTGGCCACATCCAGGTCGAGCGGCTCACCGTCCTCGAGGGTTGCAGCAAGGCGCTTCCAAATGTCCTTGGGGAGGTAGTCCTTCATGACTTCCTCAGAGAACACCATGGTCCCGAAGCGGTCAGTAAGTTCGGCCATACGGAACTCCCTTCGTATCGGCACCGCGTGAGAAGCGGTGTTGATTACTAACGAACGAGTCATAGATTAGGCTCGTCGTGTTTCCGCAACATTACCGTTATGTTGCTGTCACGAAACCAATCAATGAGGTTACCGCATCGCGGCGGCGTTGCCGCCCTCAACAGCCAATCAACTGTATAAATTGCAGACCTCTCCCCATGGTTTAAGGGTAGTCAATTTGGGATGGGGCTCTATTAACTGGTATTTCGCATCAGATACCAGTCTTTATAGCCCCATCCTAGATTGACCGCTCTGCTATAGGGAATGTCGATAGCAAGGCATCTTTGATTGGTATCCCCGAATAGCGAGTGAAACTCCACCGTGACACAGTGGTGCTGTAGAATCCTTACAACACATCACACTATTACGTATCTAAAGGAGCACGATATGCGCGTCGACGAGGTTTTTAAGCAGGCAGCATCCCAGGGCACCGCACCCGTTTCGTTTGAGATGTTCCCGCCCAAGGGCGAGCTTACCCTCAACACGGCTCGCGAGGTGGCAGGCAATCTGTGCAAGCTTTCGCCGAGCTTTGTCTCGGTCACTTGTTCCGCTGGCGGCTCGGGCAACGGTGCCACCACCGCCCCCATCGCGCATATGATTACGAGCGAATTCGATACGCCCTCGGTGGCGCACCTCACCTGTGTGGGCCGTACCCACGCCGATATCGCCGCCAAGATCGATGAGTACCGCACCGCCGGCGTGGAAAACATCCTGGCCCTGCGTGGCGATCTCCCTGCCGGCGCGACCGAGGACGACAAGCCCGCCTCGGACTACGCCTACGCCCGCGACCTCATCCCCGAGCTCGTCGACGCCGGCTTTTGTGTGGGCGCCGCAGCCTACCCCGAGGGCCACATTGCCTGCGAGGATCTCAACCTCTCGGTCGAGCACCTCAAGCAAAAGCAAGACGCCGGCGCGAGCTTCTTTGTGACGCAGCTCTTCTTTGATAACGAGTGCTTCTATCGCTTCCGCGAGCTTGCCGACAAGGCCGGCATCACCGTGCCCATTACCGCGGGCATCATGCCGTTTATGGGCAAGTCGCAGATCAGCCGCATGGTCTTTATGTGCGGCGCGTCGCTGCCCTCCCCCGTCATCAAGATTCTCGCCAAGTACGAGAACGACCCCGAGAGCCTGCAGGCAGCCGGTGTAGATTATGCCGCCCGTCAGCTTTGCGACCTTAAGGAGCACGGCGCCGCCGGTCTGCACCTGTACACTATGAATCGTCCTGCGATCGCCGCGACTATTATGGAGCGCCTGGGGTAATGGAAAAACCGCACATCGATACAACCGCTGTCGAAGTGCCGGCCGACCTTGCGTCGCCGGCGCTTTACCGTGTCGATGCTGCGCACCATCCCCGTGTCGACCGTGCCGAGATGCTGCGGTATCTGGGCTACGGCGGCCAGCAGATTGAGCCCGAGCTGTCACGACGTATTGAGCTTGTGGTCGAGCGCCTTGAGCTGGACATTAAGCCCCGCGGCGTGCGGCGCGTGTTTACCGTCGATGCCACGGGCGTGGACGAGCAGGGAGAGCCTTGCATCCGTCTGGTTGGCACCAACGTTGAGCTGCGCGGTCGCGACATCTATCGACATCTCAAGGACGCCCGCATGGCCGCGCTCATGGCATGCACCCTCGGCATGGACGCCGAGCGTCGTCTGCGCACCACGGGAGCTCAGCAGCCCCTAGAGGGAGCCGTGCTCGACGCCGCATGCTCTGCCTATGTAGAAGCCACCGTTGAGCAAATGGACCAGCAGGTCAAGACGGACGCCGCCGTTCATGGACTCGCCGGTAACTGGCGCTTCAGTCCCGGCTACGGCGACTGCCCGCTTACGGCACAGCGCTCAATCGTGGACGCGCTCAACGCCACGCGGCTCATCGGGCTTACCGTCACGCCCACCAGCCTGCTCATGCCCACCAAGAGCGTGACCGCGGTGATCGGTCTGTTCGACGGCGAGGTCCACGACGCCCAGAGCCGCCCCACCTGCAATATCTGCCGCATGCGTGAGCACTGCCGCTTCCGCGCCGCCCACACCACCTGCTATTCCAGCCATTAGGAGCCATCGATGTTTACTCCGCTTATCACTCATGATCTGGACGGTGCCGCGCTGGCGGCACCCGTTGATGCCGCACGCCGTAATGGCGCTGCATACAAGACGCGCACGATCGACGACCTTCGCATTAAGGACGATCGTCTGCGCGCCGCCATCAAGGGCACCGGGCACCTGCTGTTTGACGGCGGCATGGGCACCATGTTGCAGGCCGCTGGCATGAAGGCGGGCGCCCTGCCCGAGCTGCTCAACTTTGAGGAGCCCCAGGTCATTACCGACATTCAGCGACAGTACGTCGAGGCCGGCTGCGACGTGATCACCGCCAACACCTTTGGTGCCAACGCCCACAAGCTCGACGGTACCGCCACCGTGGCAGATGTCTTTGCCGCCGCTGTCGCCTGCGCCCGCGCGGCCGGCGCCCACTACGTCGCCGGCGATATCGGCCCCATCGGCGCGCTGCTTCGCCCCTTGGGTACCCTCAGCTTCGACGAGGCCTATGACCTCTTTGCCGAGGAAGTGCGCGCCGGCGTCGCCGCGGGCGTGGACCTCTTTATTATCGAGACTATGACCGACCTGGCCGAGATCAAGGCGGCCGTCCTCGCCTGCCGCGAGAACTCCGACCTGCCCGTCTTTGCCACCATGACCTTTGAGGAAGACGGTCGCACCTTCCTGGGCACGAGTCCCGAGGTTGCCGCCATCACGCTCGATGCCATCGGCGCCGACGTTTTGGGCATCAACTGCAGCCAGGGACCGGCCGAGCTCCGAGGACTCGCCGCTCGCATGCTCACCGTTACGGACAAGCCCGTTATGGTGCAGGCCAACGCAGGACTGCCCCACGTGGACGACGACGGCAACACCGTCTTTGATATCCAGGCGCCCGAGTACGCCGTGGCCGTCGCCGGTATGATTGAGGACGGCGTAAGCGTCGTGGGCGGCTGCTGCGGCACCACGCCGGCGCACATGGCAGCGCTGCGCACGCTTATCGATAACCACACGCCCAGTCCGCGCCACCGCAAGCCCAGCATGTCGGTCACAAGCGCCCAGACCGTGGTGGACCTCCCCTGCGACGGCCACAAGATCGCCGTCATCGGCGAGCGCATCAACCCCACCGGCAAAAAGCGCCTGCAGCAGGCCCTGCGCGACGGCGATCTGGACTACGTGGTGAGCCAGGGCATCAGCCAGCAGGAGCAGGGCGCCGACATCCTGGACGTCAACGTGGGCCTGCCCGAGATCGACGAGGTCAAGATTATCCAACAGGCCACCGAGCAGCTCCAAGGCTCCACGCTGCTGCCGCTGCAGATCGACTCCACCGACCCCGCCGCCGTCGAGGCCGCCGTACGTCGCTACGCCGGCAAGCCCATCATCAACTCGGTCAACGGCAAGCAGCAGATCATGGACGAGATCTTCCCGCTGGTCGCCCACTACGGCACCAACGTTGTCGGCCTTACGCTCGACGAAGGCGGCATCCCCGATACCGCCGAGGCCCGCTTTGCCATCGCCGAGCGCATCGTGGCCGAGGCTGCCCGCTACGGCATCGGCCCGGACCGTATCCTCATCGACTGCCTGGTCATGACCGCCTCGACCAATCAACGCCAGGCCGAGCAGATCCTGCGCGCCATGTCCCTGTGCAAGGAGCGCCTGGGCGTCAAATGCGCGCTCGGCGTGTCGAACATCAGCTTTGGTCTGCCTGCCCGCCCGCTGCTGGGCTCGGTCTTTTTGGCCGCCGCCTTTGGCGCGGGCCTCGATGCCCCCATCATGAACCCGGGCTCCAAGCGCTTTATGGACACCGTCTACAGCTATCGCGTCCTGAGCGTTGAGGACGAGGGCTCGACCGGATACATCGAGCGCTATGCCGGCTGGACCGATCCGTATAAGATCGCCGCCAACCCGGCAGCAGCTCAGGCCGCATCGACCGACACCGTGCCCGCTGCCGGCACCGCCGGCACCGACGGCAACGACGACCCGATTCGTCGCATGGTCGTCTCGGGCCGCAAAGGCGAGATCGCTGCCGAGACCGAGCGTCTGCTGGCAGACCACGACGCCATGGACCTCATCAACAATCACTTTATCCCCGCCCTCGACGAAGTTGGCGTCCTCTTTGACCAGGGCAAGTTCTTCTTGCCTCAGCTTATGGCCTCGGCCGAAGCCGCACGCGTGGGCTTCGACACCATCAAGCGCCTGATGCCCGCCGGCGAGATCGCCGACAAGGGCAAGATCTGCGTGGCCACCGTCAAGGGCGACATCCACGACATCGGTAAGAACATCGTCAAGATGCTGCTCGATAACTACGGCTATACCGTCTTTGACCTAGGCCGCGACGTCGACCCGCAAGAGGTGCTCAAGACCGTGCGGGAGCGTGACATCAAGCTCGTCGGCCTCTCGGCGCTTATGACCACCACGGTCGTCGCCATGGAAGAGACCATCAAGTTGCTCCATGCCGAGGTTCCGGGCGTCAAGATCATCGTAGGCGGCGCCGTGCTCACCCCCGAATACGCCAAGCAGATCGGCGCGGACTACTACGCCAAGGACGCCGCCGAAAGCGCTCGTATCGCCGAAGAGGTCTTTGGGCAGTAACACAACGGAAACAACCGAGCACCAAAACGTGCCGCATGCGCCACTTGGCACGTGCGGCACGTTAGAATAGAAAAGACTATGCTCGTTTTGGCAGATAGGAGCGCAAGGATGGCGATCACGCCCGCAGAAATCGCGGAAACCCGCGGCATGGTTGAGGAGCAGAACCTCGACATCAGGACCATCACCATGGGTGTTTCGCTCATGGGTTGCGGTGACGAGAACCTCGACCGCATGTGCACGAAGATCTACGACCACGTGACGCACACGGCTGAGCATCTGGTCGAGACCGCCGAGAACCTCGAGCGCGAGTACGGTATCCCCATCGTCAACAAGCGCGTTTCCGTCACCCCGGTGGCCCAGATCGCCGCGTGCTGCAAGGATGAGGACCTCACCCCCATCGCGCACGCCCTCGACCGCGCGGCCGAGACGCTCGGCATCGATTACCTGGGCGGCTTCTCCGCGCTCGTCCAGAAGGGCATCGGCGACGCCGACCGCCGCGTCATCCAGTCCATCCCCCAGGCGCTCGCCACCACGAGCCGCGTCTGCTCCAGCGTCAACGTCGCCAGCCTGCGCGCCGGTATCAACATGGATGCCGTGCTCATGGCCGCCCAGACCATCATCGATGCCGCTAAACTCACGGCCGACCAGGATTCCGTCGGCGCTTCCAAGTTTGTCTGCTTTGCCAACATGGTCGAGGACTCCCCGTTTATGGCGGGCGCCGTCCACGGCGGTGGCGAGGCCGACGCCGTCATCAACGTAGGCGTCTCGGGCCCCGGCGTTATGGCCGCAGCCCTGGAGACGCTGCCCGATTCCGCATCGATGATGGAAGTCGCCGAGAAGATTAAGCAGACCGCCTTTAAGATCACCCGTGCCGGCGAGCTCATGAGCCGCGAGGCCGCCCATCGTCTGGGTGTCGAGAAGGGCATTGTCGACCTGTCGCTGGCTCCCACGCCTGCCATCGGCGATTCCGTTGCCCGCATCCTCGAGATCATCGGCGTGGGCACCTGCGGTGGCCCGGGCACGACCTGCGCGCTCGCCATGCTCAACGATGCCGTCAAGAAGGGCGGCGTCATGGCCAGCTCCAGCGTGGGCGGTCTCTCGGGCGCTTTCATCCCCGTGTCCGAGGACGCCGGCATGATCGCCGCCGTCGAGGCCGGCGCGCTTTCGCTCGAGAAGCTTGAGGCCATGACCTGCGTGTGCTCCGTTGGCCTGGACATGATCGCCATCCCCGGCGACACCCCGGTCGAGACCATCGCCGGCATCATCGCCGACGAGATGGCCATCGGCGTCATCAACAACAAGACCACGGCCGTGCGCGTGATCCCCGCCATCGGCAAGGGCGTGGGCGACTGCGTCGAGTACGGCGGCCTGTTTGGCCGTGCACCCATCATGCCGGTGAACCCCAACGCCGGCACCGTGCTTGCCCATCGCGGTGGACGCTTCCCGGCGCCGCTGAACTCGCTGAAGAACTAGCTGAGGGGGACTGGCGAGGAGCCCCGCCGCCGGGCGGCAGACATATAAGGTCGCCTGCTCGGACAGTCCTGACTCGCACGGAGAGCACATTAAGTGCTCTCCGGCTCGTGCGGAACTCGCGATCGACCTTATATATTTGCCCTCCCCGGGGCTCCCGCACAACGGGACCTCAGTTGGGTTCTATCCCTTTGGCAGTCGCTTCGCTTCTGCCCTACTTTGCTGGTATGGCGGTTTGGCGTTGGAACGGTTCTTTTTCTGATATATGCTTGTTGCGGCTCTTCTTTTGGGAGGAGCCGCTTTTTTGTTGTGAGGGGGATGGCCCGTGGCTGATGGTGTAATTCAATCTGAGCTGCTTGCTGCGGATTGGAATGGCGAATGGATGCGCCTGCAGGCTGGTCGGCGGCGGGCTGATGATTCTTTTGAGTGGGATAAAAGGGCTCGGCATTTTCGGCCGCTTGAGACTGCCCCGTATGCCCGGGACTTTATGAAGCTGTTGGCGTTAAAGCCTGGTGAGTCGGTGCTGGATATGGGGTGTGGGGCTGGGTCGATTGCTATTCCGCTTGCGCAAGACGGACATCCTGTGATTGCTGCTGACTTTTCCCCTGCCATGTTGGGCACGCTTGATGCTGGCATTGAGTACTATGGGCTCGAGAATCGCATTACACCGCTTGAGCTTGCTTGGGATGATGATTGGGATTTGGTTGGACCGGTCGCGAAAGCGGTGGATGTTGCCTTTGCCAGTCGGTCGGTTACGACGACCAATCTAAAAGGTGCGCTTGCCAAGCTCGACCGTACGGCTCGTCGGCGTTGTGCTGTCACGATGGTCGCCAACTCCAGCCCGCGCTATGACCTGCACTTGATGAACGCTATCGGCGCCTCGGTTACCTGCAGCAATGGCTTTGTGTACGCCTTCAACATCCTCATTCAGATGGGTGCCCTGCCGCAGGTTACATACTTTGAATCGCCTCGTCGCGATACCTTCGATAGCCTTGAGGCAGGCGTGGCGGATTTTTCCCGTATGCTCGAGCATGGCAACGAGGATAAGATCGACCGCCTGCGCGACTATATCGCTCAGCACATGATCGAAAACCCCCATGCCGGCGAGCCGGGCTCCAAGGGCGTGCCGCAGGGGCGCTATATGCTCGACCATATCCGTAAGGTTCGCTGGGCGTTTATTGTATGGGAACCGGTCTCTGAATCCCGCTCGTAGCCCGTTCACAGCCCGCACTGCCCATCACCTCGGCATCCGCATTCTTTTTGAACTGGGCAAACGCGCTCCACACCGCGCCGTTCCTGCGCTATCGTGGGACAGCTCACGTAGATTAAGGCCCCGTCGCGGGGCGCCCCATACATAGAAAGCGAGAACCCATGGCACTGACAGGAGCACAGGTCAAGCAGCTTCGCAGCATGGCCCATCACCTCAACCCCGCTATCATCATCGGTAAGTCCGATGTCAACGAGGGCACCGTCGAGCAGACGGTCGCCTACCTGGAGAAGCACGAGCTCGTTAAGTGCTCCGTGCTCGATGGCTCCAGTCTTTCCGCCCGCGAGGCCGCCGAAGAGCTCGCTGAGCGTTGCCACGCCGAGGTCGTCCAGGTCATCGGCCGCAAGTTCTCGCTGTATCGCGAGTCCTCGCGCAAGGACATTGAGAAGATCAAGCTCGTCTAAGAGCCAATGATCCGGCGAGCGAACACATAGCAAGCTTACGGGTGCCCAAGTACTTCGGACGCCCGTTTTTTATCGCTCGACCAGCACGCGATTGAGCCGCCCCTCCACCAAGCGCTCGTATAGACGCCGCGTCTCGGGCTCGGGCACGCCATTGACCTGCTCCCTCAGATGATGCATATGCCCGCTGTACAGCTCGACGATATCGCGCCGCCGCCCCGCCGCACTGTAGACGCGCATGGCGCAGCGCACCATATCCTCACGCGCCGTCTCTTGCCGCAGCCCCGACTCCACCAGCCATACCGCCGACTGCAGGTCGTTTTCTTCTAGGGCGGCATTCGCGCCCCGAATCATGCAGTCGATATACTTCGATTCCATAATGCGTCGCATACGCAAAAAGTAGGTGGGGTTACAGCCATTGGGCACATGCAGCGGTCCGGCATAAAGTTGCTCAATCTTAAGGCACAACTCGACCAGATGGGGCCCGCGCGCACCCGTGCGATTTCCCAAAACCTCGCGGCTTATCTGGTCAAACAGCCGTACATCGGTCTTGACGTAGTCACCGTTGAGTCCGATGCATTCATTTTGGATGAGCACACACGACTTGCCATCCGGCGTCGGTCCCAAAGCCGACCGCAAGCGCGATATCGTCGAGTACAGGTTGTTGCGGGCGCTATTGAACTCGGCATGGGGCCACAACTCCATTGCCAGCGTCTCGCGGTCGACGAGCGCATCCATGCCCAGTGCAAGCCGCTCGGCAAGCGTCGCCGCCTTCTTGCGGCGCCACATTTTGTCCGTGATGGGAAACCCGTCGCGCTCGGCGCGAAACGCACCAAACATGCGAATCTCGATATGGTCAATGGTATCAACGGCTTCAACCTCGCCGGCCTGGAACAGGCGCTCGCCCTCCCCTTCCAAATCGTCGCGCAGCGAGTACCGCGACAGCTCGCGCACGGGAAGCTTCTTGCGAATCCTGGTCGCCGGCTCGCCCAGACAATGCATGGCAAGGCGCGCAAAGAGCCGATACGATGGCTCCAGAATCCCCGCACGATTCATGGACATCCAGGCCGCAAGGTCGCTGTCTCGGCCCGCACAGGCCAAATGCAGCGCCACCATCCAGGCCTCCGCTCCACCAACCTGCGTCTGGCTTATATCGAGCAACTCCGCTTCCTCACGTACCGAAACCATCGAGGTGTTACGCAGATACGCCGCGCGCTCCAGCAGCAATGCGTTATCGCGCATGTACGCAATCGACTCCTCGGCAAGTTTGAGCACTTGGACCGCACGGAACTTTGCATTAACCGGCCGTCCCTCTGCCAGCGACTGCCAGCCTTCTAGCAACAGGCCAAACAGCTGAATCTGGTTGTCGCGCATGCGCACGGCAAAACGATCGAGCTCGTTGAACGCCGCGTCGTCGGTTACCGGCAGGCCGGAAAGGAGCCGCCGTGCCGCCAACACCATGCGCACCCAGATAGCCATCGCCTTAAGCCCACGCACGTCGAGCGCCTCCCGCACCACCGTCATCTCGTCGTCGCGCTCGTCGGTTCCCGTAAACGACCCGTCAAAGAGCTCCACCAGCATGCTATCGGCCCGTATAACAATCCCCGCGATGTCGAGCTCACAGTCGTAGGCCTTGCTCGTTTTGAGCTGCTGTAGAACGCCGCCGTCATCTCCCCGCTCGGTCAGGCAGCGCTTGACCTCGATATGCGCGGACAACATATCGAGTGCGGTATGGGATGTCTCGATTTCTGGCACGGCCAGGTTCGTAGGAAGCCCAAGCCCGTTGTCCCCATAGCAAACAGCCGTCAGTGTCTGGGCCACTCTCCATGAAACAGGGTCTATTTCGCAGGCCGCCCGTTCGCCCCCGCGCTCGATGACCGATGCCATATAGCGAGCGAGCTTTGTATTGGACACGCTGACCGCTGCCAAATACACGCCGAGCGCCTCGGCAGGCGTTGGCTCTGGAGCCGGATCGTCGGCATCGATCGTACCCAGCGCTGCTCGGCAGATATCGGCCCCGTGCCCCGTCAGAGCAAGATCGACCCCATACTGCCCAGCAAGTTCAAGGACCGCTCCACGGTCCAAAAAGGCGTCCGCCAGGCCCATCGCCGCATCGCATGGGGGTGCGGACGATTTCTTGGACCGCGCCTAGGCGTATCCAAGCTTCCTGCGGT
>CAJKCG010000025.1:0-27969 GCA_905198355.1 uncultured Collinsella sp.
GCAGGAAGCTTGGATACGCCTAGGCGCGGTCCAAGAAATCGTCCGCACCCCCTTTTGCATTCCTGGATAGATAGAAAAGAAACCGCCTTCTCAAAAGAAAGCGGTTTCTTATAGTTCTATATGAACGCGAGGTCTTTGACCCGGAGAGTCCGAGGTACTTGTTGGTAAGACCTTATTTAGGAGCGCGCAACCTTGCCGGACTTAAGGCAGGTGGAGCAAACGTTCATCTTGCGACGGTGACCATCGACGACGACGTAAACGCGCTGGATGTTGGGGCGGAACTTACGGTTGGTGACGCGGTGAGAGTGGCTGATGGAGCGACCGGCAACGGGGTGCTTACCGCAAACTTCGCAAACTTTGGACATAACTGACCCTCCTTGGGCGACAAACGAACATGTCGCGTTAACAAACAAGCCTGAACTATAGCACAGAAGCAGCTCCCTGTGCGTAATCTACACAGAGATATTCCTCTTTTGGCGATAGTGCTCACGCCACGGCCCTGGACGTAGATCCGATTTGCGTGCAGCAGAGGGGATTATGCCAGCTCGTGCGTGCGTTTTCAAGCTCGTCCCACAAATATATATAGGTTTATGGAGCGCCTGCGCCCGTTTATGGATTGCTTTGTATTTATGCTCGCAATTAAGCTCGAGGTTGGCTACACTATCCCTTGACCATTAAAGGGGTACGAGATACCCACATGGAATTACATAGCTGCCAAAGAGCAGCCCTTCCTGTGGGTGTCTGGTCCGCTTTAAGCGGTCGGGCATCTTTTTTTTTGACTGTGTCAGCAGTCAAGACATGTGAGGAAGGAGATCGATGGGCACGACTTCCCCCAAGGCGGTCATCATGGACGAGACCGCCGTCAATCGAGCGATGACCCGCATCGCGCACGAGATTCTCGAGCGCAACGAGGGCTGTGAAGAGCTCGCTCTGGTCGGCATCGTCACGCGCGGCGACCTTCTGGCAAAGAAGCTCGCCGAGGAGATCAAGGAGATCGAGGGCGTCGACGTTCCGCTCGGCAGCCTGGACATCAGCTTCTACCGCGATGACTATGCGACCAATTTCGCTCCCGCGATCCACGCTACCAACATTCCCTTCAGCGTCGACGGCAAGCGCGTCGTGCTGGTGGACGACATCCTGTATACGGGCCGTACTATCCGCGCCGCTCTGGATGCCGTCATGGACCTGGGCCGTCCGAGCCGCATCGAGCTGGCAGTTCTCGTTGACCGCGGTCACCGTGAGCTCCCCATCTCGCCGGACTTTGTCGGCAAGAACGTTCCCTCGTCGCATGAGGAGAACGTGCACCTATATATGAAGGAAGTCGACGGCCACACCGCCGTCGAGATTAACGACGTCGCGCCGGGTTCCCACGTGGGCTCCGCGCCGCTGGGAGGTGAGTAGTACCGTGGCGTTCAACCATAAGCACCTGATCGACATTACCGAGTACTCCGAAGAGGACATCAAGCTCATCCTCGAGACCGCCAAGGCGTTCTCTGAGGTCAACGAGCGTGCGATCAAGAAGGTCCCCACGCTCAAGGGCAAGACCATCGTCAACATGTTCAACGAGCCCTCGACGCGCACCCGCAGCTCCTTCGAGCTCGCCGAGAAGCGCCTTTCGGCCGACAGCCTCAACTTTGGCGGCTCCTCGACCTCCACGGTCAAGGGCGAGAGCCTCGTCGACACCGTTGAGACCCTCAACGCCTATAAGATCGACTGCATCGTCGTGCGCGACAAGCACGCCGGTGCTCCCTACATCGTTACGCAGAACTCGCCCGCGAGCGTCATCTGCGCCGGCGACGGCAAGCACAACCATCCCACGCAGGCCCTGCTCGACCTGTACACCATCTGGGAGCATAAGGGCGACTTCCACGGTCTGAAGGTCGCCGTCGTTGGCGATATCGCCCACTCCCGCGTCTGCGGTTCGCTGATCCCCGCCCTTAAGATCATGGGCTGCGAGACCTACGCTGTCGCCCCCGGCACGCTGCTGCCGCCGGCGCCCGAGGTCCTGGGCTGCGACCACGTGACGAGCGACCTCGATTCCGTCCTGCCCGAGCTGGACGTCGTCTACATGCTGCGCGTGCAGCAGGAGCGCCTCGAGGGTGCCCCGTTCCCGACCATTCGCGAGTACCACAAGCTCTTCGGCCTGACCAAGGACCGCGAGAAGCTCATGAAGCCCGACGCGATCATCTGCCACCCGGGCCCCATCAACCGCGGCGTCGAGTTCGACTCCTATATGGCCGACCACCCGCAACGCTCCGTCATCCTGGAGCAGGTCTACGCCGGTATCTGCGTGCGTATGGCTATCCTGTATCTGCTGCTTGGAGGTGCCGATAATGGCCTTGCTTCTTAAGAATGCCCACGTCGTCGACCCGTCCGTCGAGCTTGACGGTGTCGTTGACGTCCTGATTGACGGCGACAAGATCGCCGAGGTCGGCGAGAATCTCGCCGTCGAGGGGGCCGAGGTCCGCGACCTTTCCGGCAAGTACCTCGTCCCCGGCCTGGTGGATATGCACGTTCACCTTCGCGAGCCCGGCTACGAGGTCAAAGAGGACATCGAGAGCGGCACCCGCGCAGCTGCCAAGGGCGGCTTTACCGGCGTGTGCGCCATGCCCAACACCGATCCCGTCACCGATAACGGCACCGTCGTGGAGTTCGTCAAGTCCCGCGCTGCCGAGGTCGGTCACTGCCGCGTCTATCCGTCGGGCGCCATGACCCGCGGTCTTAAGGGCGAGGCCATGTCCGAGATGGGCGATATGGTCGCTCACGGCGCCGTCGCCTTCACCGACGACGGTCGCGGCGTGCAGGGCGCGGGCATGCTCCGTCGCTGCATGGACTACGGCAAGATGTTCGGCAAGGTCTTTATGAGCCACTGCCAGGACGAGGACCTGGTCGGCCACGGCCAGATCAACGAGGGCAAGGTCTCGACCCGTCTAGCTCTCGAGGGCTGGCCGGCTGCCGGCGAGGAGCTCCAGATCGCCCGCGACATCGAGATCGCCAAGCTGACCGGTGCCAAGCTGCACATCCAGCACATCTCCACCGCTCATGGCCTTGAGATCGTGCGTGCCGGTAAGGCCGCTGGCGTTCAGGTTACCTGCGAGGCCACCCCGCACCACATGTTCCTGACCGAGAACGACCTGGACGAGACCTACAACACCTCGCTCAAGGTCAACCCGCCGCTGCGCACCGAGGAGGATGCCGAGGCCATCCGTCAGGGCGTCATCGACGGCACCGTCGACGCTATCGTCACCGATCACGCTCCCCACGCCCCGTGGGAGAAGGCCCGCGAGTTCGAGCTTGCGCCCTTTGGCATGATCGGCCTCGAGACCTCCCTGTCGCTCGTACTCACCGAGCTGGTCAACACGGGCAAGATGAGCATGGGCCGCATGGTCGAGCTCATGGCCATCAAACCGCGTGAGATTCTGGACCTCGACCAGGTTCAGGTCAAGGCGGGCTCTGTTGCCGACCTGACTGTCTTCGACGCGTCTGCCACCTGGACGGTCGGCGAGGACGGCTACGAGTCGCGTGCCGAGAACTCAGGTTTTGCCGGCCGCACGCTCACTGGTCGTGCCACCGATGTATTTGTCGGCGGTAAACAGACGCTTGCCGACGGCTGCATCTGCTAGCATAGCCTTATCGCTTTTGTGCGCGGCGCCCTTGCGGTGCCGCGCTTTCTGTTCGTTTGGTCCATGCAACCGCATGGGGGATTGGAGCGTCTATGCCCACACCTTCCACTGCACGCATGCACGACTTCGAGGTCGTCTCGAACCAGGAGATCGCCGACGGCATCTTCTCGCTCGTCATCTCGGCCCCCAAGCTTGCAAGTGCGCTCAAGCCCGGTCAGTTTGTGAACATCGCCGTGCCCGGCGATGCCTCTTCGCTGCTTCGCGTGCCTCTGAGCTTCTATCGCGCCGACGCCCAGGCCGGTACCGTCGAGCTGTGGTACGCCGTCGTGGGCGACGACACCCGTCGTCTGTCGCAGATGGCCCCCGGCTCCAAGTCCAACCTGTTGGGCCCTGGCGGCCGCGGCTGGCTTGTTCCCGAGGGCACTAGGAAGGCGCTGCTCGTGGCAGGCGGCATCGGCGTTCCGCCCGTGCTGTGCCTTGCCGACAAGCTTGCCGAGCAGGGTGTGGCCGTCGACGTGTGCCTGGGCTTTGGCACCGCGTCCAAGGCCGTGGGCATCGATGAGTTCCGCGCGCTGGGCGCCACGGTTAACGTGTGCACCGATGACGGCACGCTCGGCACGCACGGTTTTTGCACCGACCCGGCAGCCGAGCTGCTCAGCGAGGGCGGCTACGACTATGTGGCCAGCTGCGGTCCCGCCGTCATGATGAAGAAAGTCGCCGCCGCTGCCGCTGAGGCCGGTGCGTACTGCGAGGTGTCGCTCGAGCGCATGATGAGCTGTGGCTTTGGCGCCTGCAACACCTGCAATGTCGAGACGGTCGACGGTATGAAGGGCGCCTGCATGTGCGGCCCCGTGTTCGATGCTTCCAAGGTGGTGGTCTTCTAGTGGGTACCGTGAACATGGCCGTCGATTTCGGCGGCGTCAAGATGCAGAACCCCATCAACACCGCAGCCGGTACCTTTGGCTACGGATGGCAGTTCCAGAACTTCTTTGATGTCTCCCAGCTGGGCGCCATCACCACCAAGGGTTGTGCTGCCGAGCCCTGGCCCGGCAACCCCGCGCCCCGCATGGCCGAGATTCCCGGCGGTATGATCAACTCCGTGGGCCTTCAGAACCCCGGTGTCGCCGCCTTTGCCCGCGAGTCCGGTCCGTGGCTCGAACAGCTGTCCAAGGACGGCTGCCAGGTCATCTGTCAGGTTGCCGGCCACTCCGTTGACGAGTTTGTCCGCGCGCTCGAGATGTATGTCGAGCTGTGCCCCTGGGCTGCCGGCTACGAGATCAACGTCAGCTGCCCCAACATCGCCGCCGGCGGTGCCGCTATGGGCTCCTCGCCCGAGGGCGCCTCTGCCGTTATGGCTGCCTGCCGTAAGGTGACCGATAAGCCGCTGTTCGTAAAGATGGCTCCGGTTAACGTCGCCGAGATTGCCAAGGCTCTCGAGGCCGCCGGCGCCGACGGCCTTTCGGTCATCAACTCCATCCAGGGCATGGCCATCGATGTTCATACCCGCAAGTCCCGCGTGGCCAAGCCCAAGGGCGGCCTTTCGGGCCCGCTGTGCCACCACATCGCCGTACGCATGGTCTGGGAGGTTGCCCAGGCTGTCGATATCCCCATCAACGGTGTCGGCGGTGTCATGACGGGCGAAGATGCGGCCGAGTTTATCCTGGCTGGCGCTACCTGCGTGTCGGTCGGCATGGCCAACTTCGTCGATCCGTGCGCTTCGCTCAAGATCGCGCACGAGCTCGAGGCCTGGGCGGAGTCCCAGGGCGTGAAGGACATCAACGAGCTGGTAGGTGCTTTCGAATGCTAGAGACCGATGCCCGCGACCGCGTTATCGTCGCCCTCGACTGCGACCGTGAGCGTGCGCTCGAGCTCGCCCATGAGCTTTCGGGCCATGCCGCCTGGCTCAAGGTGGGTATGACACTCTATTACGCCGAGGGTCCCCAGATCGTCAAGACCTTTAAGGACCTTGGCTTTAAGGTCTTTCTCGACCTTAAGTTCCATGACATTCCGCATCAGGTGCGCGGCGCTGCCCGATCGGCCTCGCTTGCCGGTGCCGATCTGCTTTCGGTCCACGGCCTGGGCTCGGGCGCTATGCTCGCTGCCTGCCGCGAGGGTGCCGAGGAGGCGCGCGAGGACCGCGCCAAGCTCGTCGCCATCACCGTGCTCACGAGCATGAATCAGGATGCCTTGAGCGAGATCGGCGTCGAGTCTCCCGTGGCCGAGGAGGCCGCCCGCCTGGCAAAGCTCGCTCAGGCCAACGGCATCGATGGCATCGTGTGCTCGCCGATGGAGGCTCACGACATGCGTGAGCTGCTGGGTCCTGATGCCCTGATCGTGACTCCGGGTGTGCGTCCGGTGGGTGCCGCCCTTGGCGACCAGTCCCGCGTGGCGACGCCTTCCCAGGCTATCGAGCGCGGTGCGAGCCACATTGTGGTGGGCCGTCCCATCACCGGCGCCGACGATCCGGTTGCCGCCTTTGACGCCATCGTCGCCGAGCTGGTCGAAAACGTCGCCTAAAAGATTCCCCTAAGTCACCACTTTTGGGTCTCATTAGCACAAAATAGCCCCTGTGCCTGCGTAAACTTTCCCATCCTTTGTGTGGAATCGCAGGTCAGGGGCTTAACTTTGGGCGCAGTATATTGCACTTTTTGCGGGTATCG
Source organism: uncultured Collinsella sp. (assembly GCA_905198355.1). Lineage (GTDB taxonomy): Bacteria > Actinomycetota > Coriobacteriia > Coriobacteriales > Coriobacteriaceae > Collinsella. The sequence goes on from CAJKCG010000025.1 coordinate 6,284, forward strand.
TCTAACCTATGGAGCCGCGATTGGGCATTTTGTACGTTCTACGTGCTAAAATGCCAATTATTGAATCAGATATAACCCAACTATTTGGAGGTACGAATGGCACTCCCTCAGCTTACCGATGAGCAGCGCAAGCAGGCTCTTGAGAAGGCTGCTGCCGCACGTCACGCCCGCGCTGAGCTTCGCGAGCAGATCAAGAAGGGCGAGAAGTCCCTCGAGTCTGTGCTCAACTCCGATGACCCCATCGCTTCCCGCATGAAGGTTTCCACCCTCATCGAGTCTCTCCCCGGTTATGGCAAGGCCAAGGCCGCCAAGATCATGGAGGAGCTCGGTATCTCCGCTACCCGTCGCGTCCAGGGCCTCGGCGTCCGTCAGCGCGAGCAGCTCCTCGAGCAGCTGACCAAATAAGTGAGCGCTCAGGATTCCAAGCTCTTTGTGATTTCTGGACCGTCAGGCGCAGGCAAGGGTACGCTCGTCACTCGTGTGCGCGAGCGCCGCTCGAACCTGGGCCTGACGGTTTCGGCTACCACGCGAGCACCACGCAAAGGTGAGGTCGACGGCGTCAACTACTTTTTTCTGACGCGCGAGGAGTTCGACCGCCGCGTGGCAAACGGTGAGTTTGTTGAGTGGGCCGAGGTCCACGGTAACTGCTACGGCACGTTGGTGAGCGAGGTCGCATCCAAGCTCGCCTCTGGCGCATCTCTGATTTTGGAGATCGATGTCCAGGGCGCCCTGCAGGTGAAGGAGCGTTTCCCCGAGGCCGTGCTGATCTTTATCAAGCCGCCTTCGCTTGAGGTACTCCGCGAGCGTCTAGTCGGTCGCGGTACCGAGACGTCCGAGACGATTGAGCTGCGTATGGCAAACGCCGCCGATGAGCTTGCCCTTGCCGACCGCTACGACGACGTCGTGGTTAATGACGATCTCGACCGCGCGACCGATGAGCTCGTTCGCGTTCTCGATATGCATGAAAGGATCTGAGGTCCGTGTCCGTTGTAAAGCCTTGCATTGACGATCTTCTGGAGAAGACCGATCACAACCGCTTCCTGCTCGCTTCGCTTGCCTCCAAGCGCGCCTGCGACATCAATAGCATGCTGCGTGGCCAGCACAACCGCGTGCTTGCCGTCCAGGATGTCGATGACATCACCATCGGACTTTCCGGTGCCGATACCATCTCGATGGCTATGGACGAGATTGTCGACGGCGACATCTCCTACGATGAGGCCCGTTACGAGAAGGCGCTCGGCCACAAGGTTGCTGAAGCCTAAATGGCGGCTCGCGTCTGCCTGGTCCACTATCACGAGGTTGGACTGAAGGGTAAGAACCGCGCACATTTTGAGCATATCCTCATGGATAACATCAAGGCGGCCTTGGCCGCCTTTTCCGTGAATGCCGTGTCTCGAATTTCCGGTTATATCCTCGTGACCTTTAACGAGCATCAGGCCGATGAGGCGGCGCGTGTCATCCGCACCGTTCCCGGCGTTGCCCGTGTGTCTTTGGCGTATCACACCAATCGCGACCCGCAGGAGTACTGCGCCGCCGCCGTGAAGGCGCTGCGCGAGTTTGGTTCCTTCGATTCGTTTAAGGTGCACGCCAAGCGCTCCAATACCGACTATGAGCTCACCTCGATTGACATCAATCGCCAGGTGGGCGAGGTGCTGTGTGAGGCGCTTCCTGATAAAAAGGTCCAGATGCACGATCCTGACGCTATGGTGCACGTATTGGTGGTCCAGGGTAGCGTCTACGTGTATGCGCGCTCCAAGCGCGGCGTGGGCGGTCTGCCGGTGGGTTCTGCCGGCAAGGTCGTGACGCTGTTGTCGTCGGGTATCGATTCTCCGGTGGCGACCTGGATGCTCGCGCGTCGCGGCGCGGTGTGCGTGCCGGTACATTTCTCCGGTCGTCCGCAGACGCCCGATACGAGCGAGTATTTGGTGCAGGACATCATCCGTGCGCTTGAGCCGGGTGTCCAGATCGGCCGCCTGTACGTGGTGCCGTTTGGCGACTGTCAGCGTGAGATTTCGGTCACCTGTCCCAGCAATCTGCGCGTGATCATGTATCGCCGCATTATGTATTCGGTTGCCGAGCGCATTGCGCACATCGAGGGCGCCAAGGCCATCGTTACGGGCGAATCGCTTGGGCAGGTTGCCTCCCAGACGCTCGAGAACATCATGGCCGTCAACGAGGCCGTGAAAATTCCCGTGTTCCGTCCGTTGATCGGTTCGGACAAGCAGGAGATTATTGCGCGCGCTCAGGAAATCGGCACGTTCGATATTTCCACCGAGGCCGCTCCCGACTGCTGCACGCTATTTATGCCGCGCCGTCCCGAGACGCACGCTAAACTCGATGCTGTGCATGAGGCCTGGGAGTTGTTCGATCACGAGGAGATGATCGAGCGCCTGCTCAAGCAGACCGAGTACATCGACTTCGAGAGCAACACGTATAAGGCTCCTAAGACCTTAAAACGCAAACATTCGGAGCTTGCTCCGCGTGAGATTTACCAAGATCACGAGTAATTTTGTGCATAGACCGACGATGCTTCTGCATCGTCGGTCTTTTGCTATCTGGGCATTTTGCGGCTAAGTGTTCATTTGCTGACGTGTGCCTGAATAAATGGACAGATTTGTGCAAGGTTTTGGTCGGTTTTTGGTATGACCGCTAAAACCGGTTTTGGAGCGTGGCTGTTGCAGGGCTCTTTTCCTGACACGATGTTGTTGGGAGGTTTTGCTATGGCGCAGCGCGAACAACACGAACGGGTCAAACGGATGGACCGCTTGGCTGACAAGCTGCTCGGTCATAAGGCAGTGGTGATGGCGATACTGGTCGTCATTGCGATGGCGAGTGGACTGGCGATGGCGAACCTTGGCGGCGGTGCCGGTGGCGTGTCGTTTGAGCGCACTGACGGTTCGGGCTCGTTGGTGGAGCCGGGATCCGGTGATGCCTCGAGCGGAAAGACATCCGAAGGTTCTTCGACTAAGGCTTCTGCCGCGGCAGAGGTTTATGTCGATGTTGATGGCGCCGTTGTGTCGCCCGGCGTATATCGTCTCAAGGACGGCGCGCGGGTGGCTCAGGCGATTGATGCCGCCGGCGGGCTGGCGCCCGAGGCAGACGTTACGGGGCTCAATCGGGCATCTAAGGTCGTCGATGGACAGAAGATTCACGTTCCAACGGTAGGGGAGCAGCAGGCGTCCATTGCGGAAGCCGGTGTGGATGGTGGGGCTTCCGCATCGTCGGGCGTTAGTGGCGCAACAGGCCTAGTAAACATCAATACGGCAAGCGCAGAAGAGCTGCAGACGCTTTCGGGCATCGGCCCCTCCATGGCCCAGTCGATTATCGATGAGCGGACAAAGAACGGTGCTTTTACCTCGGTTGACGATCTGATGCGTGTGTCGGGAATCGGCGAGAAGAAGCTTGCCAAAATCAAAGATTGCATCTGCGTATGAGTGCGACCGAGCGCGAACATGTGATGCCTCCGCGGCCCCTGATGCCGTGGACGATGGCCCTGTGTGCCGGTATGTGCGTGAGCTGTGCCTTGGTGCTCAACGTGGCCGCTGATGCGCTGCTGAGGGAACAGGCGCCGGCGGTCGGGCTGCTATGGGCCATTCCCGTTGCGGCGGCGGTATTCGTTGTGCTGGCTCAATCTTGTGCGCGGCTTGCCCCTTGGAAGCGGTGGCTGTATGCCGCGTCCGTCGGTCTCGTGGCGGGAGCGGTCGTCTCGGCGTGGTGGGCTGTGGGCGCGTTAAGCGCCTCGAAGGCGCTTAACGGTCGAGCGGCAAGCAGCCTCGAGTTTGTCGTGCGGGGTGATCCATCCATAAACGACGACGTGTATTCCTATACCTGCGAGGCACGCGCGGACGGTAAGAACTTGGCAACGGTTCGCCTATCGTGTGACCGCGAGCTCAAGGTCGGGGCGCACTTGCGTGTTATCGGTCGCGTTTCACGTTTTGAGAACGATGCGTATGGACGATCGCGCGCGCTCCGAGGCGAGGTGCGCAAGGTTAAAGCCGTTCGGATTGTGTCGGTCGATGAGGGCTCACCGGGGCCGTTGCTTCGGCTGCGAAATGGGCTGCTTGTGTCCATTGCGCCTGCGACCGAACCGGCGCGTGCGCTCATAGCCGGTGTCGTCTGCGGTCGTTCGGCCGAGCTGCGCGCCCAGCCGGCGGGCGACTGGTTTTCGGTGACGGGAACGGCGCATCTTATCGCCGTCTCGGGCAGCCATTTGGCTATCGTGGGGTTTTTAATCGAGGGTTTATTGCAAAAGACTCGGTGCTCGCGTGGTCTTCAGCGGGCGATACTGGCGATAACGCTTGTGGGCTACGCTGCCTTTACGGGCGCGTCTCCCTCGGCCGTGCGCGCGTGCTGCATGGTGTTCGCGACGCTTGTCGTAAACGGCGCGGGGCGTCGCCGGCACGGCGCATCGGCACTCTTTGTTACCATGTCCATCTTTGTGCTACTGCGGCCGACGGTGCTGTTCGAGATGGGCTTTCAGCTTTCATGTGTCAGCGTCTTAGCCATTCTGTGCTTTTGCCCCTATGCGACCTACGCTTTGGGTGAGCTAGGTGTGCCGACGGGCGTTGCCAGCATGCTTTCCGTCACGCTGTGCTCACAGTTGGCGACGCTCCCCATTACCATTCCTGCCTTCGGTACGTTCTCGCTCATTGCTCCGCTGGCAAATGCGGTCATCGGTCCGGTGGTGAGCGTACTGCTTGCTGTGTCGATCGTGCTGGTTCCCTTTTCGCTCGTGGCACCGTTGCGGACTTGGGCGCTCGTTGTGCCCATGATTGCCGCCCGTTGCGCGCTGTTTTTCGAGCAGCTGTTTGCCGCCGTGCCGGGTGCATCCGTGAGCGTGCCGCCCGATAGCATGTGGATTTACCTAGTGCCGTGTTTGCTGGCGGTTCTGCTTGTCCGGTGGCCGCGTCCCCGTGCACTTCCTATGGCGGTGGGGCTTGCATGCCTGGTGCTCTTGGCTGCGATTCCGCACGTCTACTGGGATCGATTCGCTCCGCCTTCGGTGACGGTGCTCGATGTTGGTCAGGCCGATGCGATTCTTATCCGCCAGGGCGGCGCGGTAGCACTCGTCGACTGCGGACTCGACGAGCGCGTGGTGGCGGCGTTGGTCCGCAATAACGTGCACCATATCGATGCCGTCTTTGTGACGCATTGGGATGAGGACCACTGGGGTGGTCTGCCTGCCGTGCTCGAACAGTTTTCGGTCGGAACGATTGCCGTGGCGGCGGATGCGCTGGAGGATGCTCCTGCCGAGGTATTGAACCAACCTGGCGTGGAGTATCGGCAGGTGTGCCGTGGGGATACGGTCGATATCGGCTCATTTTGCGTCCGCGTGATGTGGCCATTCGAGTCCGTGGATGGCGAGGGAAATGAGGACTCGCTTGTCCTGCTGCTCTCTTATGTTCAGGAAGGCAAGGGCCTGCGTATGCTCCTCACCGGTGATGCCGAGCTCGACCAAGAACGGGAATTCGTGCTGGAGGTGGGGGATATCGATGTCCTTAAGCTCGGGCATCACGGCTCCAAGGTTTCGGTCGATGCCGCGCTGCTGGAGATTCTGAGACCCGAGCTTTCCCTCGCGAGCGCCGGCGAGGGGAATCGTTACGGTCATCCGTCCGATGCTTGCATCGATGCCGTGAAGGAAGCGGGTGGTGCGTTCGCATGCACCATCGAACACGGTGATATCACCATCAGCCCGACCGCGAAGGGCTTTGCGATGCGATGCCAGCGACCGTAATGACATCGTTGGCGCGCGGCTGGCCCCTGGGCTAGAATGACACGGTACGAACTCGAGAGCCTGCGGGAGGGGAGCGCGATGTCCGAAACCGGTCTGTTGCCGGCATATCTGATCGTCGGTACCGACGGAGTCAAACGCGACCACGCCGTCTCGCGTATGAAGGCCCGTCTGGAAAAGACGGGCATGGTCGAGTTCAACCTCGACGAGCGCGATATGACCAAAGACCCCGATATCGAGTCGATTATCGGATCGCTCAACACCTTTCCCATGGGCAGCGAGTTTCGCCTGGTAATCCTTGACGGCTGCTCAAAGCTCGCCAAGGCGGTCTCGGAGCCGCTCGTCGAGTATCTGGCGAGTCCCAGCCCCACAACGGTCTGCGTCATAATCGCCGACTCGCTTGCCAAGAACACGCGCCTGTATAAGGCGATCGCCAAGATTGACAAGAAGGCTGTGATCGACTGTTCGGGCACCAAGCGCTGGGAGCTGCCGCGCCGCGTGCAGCAGATGGCGACGCAGCACGGAAAGTCCATCTCTGCGGCCGCCGCCGAGGAGCTCGTTTCGCGCTCGGGCGAGAACACCCGCATGCTCGATAACGACTTGGCCAAGCTCGCCCAGATGGTCGAGGCGCCGCAAATTGAGCTTGCCGATGTGGAGCGCTGGATCGTGCGTACGGCCGAAGTTCAGCCCTGGGACTTTCTCAACGCAGTCTCGGCTCGTGATATGCGCCGCTCGGTTGAGCTCTTTGGGCTCCTGCCCTCCAAGAGCTACGTGTGGACTTACACATTGCTGTGCGGTCGCATTCGCGAGCTTATCGTCGCCAAGGCGCTCGACGCGCGTGGGCAGGGTCGCGAGCTGGCCGCAACGCTCAAGCTCCAGTCCTGGCAGGTCAAGAATCACCTGACCTGGGCACGTCGCTTTTCGATGGCAGAGCTCATCGCAGCGCTCGAGGGTGCCGTTGATGTGGAGCTCGCGCTCAAGGGTTCGGCCGATTCTCAGACGGCGCTTTTGCTCTGGATTACGAACATCTTGAGAAAATCGTGATGATACCTGCCTATTTGACAAATTCGTTCTATCCCTTTGAGAGGGAGCGTGCTATAGTAGGCGCTTGCATGACCTCACCGTGTCTCAGAGGTGTCATACATTTTTTGCAAGGAACTCGAAAGGAACTCCAGAAGTGGCAAACATCAAGTCTCAGAAGAAGCGTATCCGCACCAATGAGGCAGCTCGCATGCGTAACAAGGCTGTCAAGTCCGAGCTCAAGACGCTGACCAAGCACGTCCAGTCCGCCGTCGCCGAGGGCGACGCCGAGAAGGCCCAGGCTGCCCTCAAGACCGTCACCAAGCGTCTCGACATGGCTGCCGCCAAGCATGTTATCCACAAGAACCAGGCTTCCAACCGCAAGTCCGGTCTTGCCAAGCTCGTGAACAGCATCAACGCCTAAGTTGTAAATTTCACACCACACAGATTACGCGCATAAATGGAGCCTGTTTTATGGAACAGGCTCCATTTTTTGTACCGCTCGGGTAAGATAGTCCGCATGAATACTTCAATTGACATTTCCCACATCCGCAACTTCTCGATCGTTGCGCATATCGACCATGGCAAGTCCACGATCAGCGACCGCATCCTCGAGCTCACCCATACCGTCGACGAACGCGACATGGAGTCGCAGCTGCTCGACACCATGGATATCGAGCGCGAGCGCGGCATTACGATCAAGTCCAATGCCGTCCGCGTTTCCTATGACGCCGACGATGGTGAGACGTATCAGTTCAATCTGATCGATACGCCGGGCCACGTGGACTTTACCTATGAGGTCTCGCGCTCGCTGGCAGCCTGTGAGGGCGCGGTGCTCGTCGTCGACGCCACTCAGGGTGTCGAGGCGCAGACCGTCTCCAACGCGACGCTCGCCATGAACGCCAATCTGGACATTGTGCCCGCCATCAACAAGATCGACCTGCCCTCGGCCCATCCCGATGAGGTTAAGACCGAGATCGAGGACGACCTGGCGATTCCCGCCGATGATGCCGTGTGCGTCTCGGGCAAGACCGGCGAGGGCATTCACGATCTGCTGGAGTCCATCGTCTTTTTGATTTCGCCGCCAAAGGGCGATGCAAACTCTCCGCTCAAAGCGCTCATTTTGGATTCGTACTTTGACGAGTATCGCGGTGTGGTGGCTACGGTGCGCGTCTTCGATGGTTCCATCAAAAAGGGCGATACCCTGCTTATGATGCAGGCCAAGGGCGACTTTTTGGTCGACGGCGTGGGCGTCAAGCGTCCTGCCGAGACCCCGGTCGACGCGCTGACGGTCGGCGAGGTCGGATATGTGGTCACGGGCTTGAAGGACCCCGAGGCCGTTCGCGTGGGCGATACCCTTACGTGGGCGTCGAACCCCTGCCCCGAGCCGCTTCCGGGCTACCGCGAGGCCAAGCCCATGGTCTACACGGGCCTGTTCCCGATCGACAACAAGGACTACGAGAATCTGCGCGACGCCCTCGATAAGCTGCACGTCAACGACCCGTCGTTGGTGTGGGAGCCCGAGACCTCGGTGGCGCTCGGCTTTGGCTTCCGCGTGGGCTTCCTGGGCCTGCTGCACATGGAAGTCGTCAAGGAACGCCTGGAGCGCGAGTTCAACCTGGACCTCATTGCCACGAGTCCCTCGGTCGACTATCACGTCTACAAGACCGACGGCGAAATGATCGATGTCCGCAGTCCGCAGGACCTTCCCGAGGCCACACGCATCGATCGTATCGAGGAACCCTACCTCAAGGCAAAGATCATCTGCCCGCCTGAGTACACGGGTGCCGTCATGCAGCTCGCCATTGAGCACCGCGGCGTCACAACCGATATGATCCACCTGACGAGCAAATCGGTCGAGATGCGCTTCGATATGCCGCTCGCCGAGCTCATCTTGGACTTCTTCGATCAGCTCAAGAGCCGCACCAAGGGCTATGCCTCGCTCGACTACGAGTTCAACGAGTACCGTCCCTCCGAGCTCGTGAAGCTCGATATTTTGCTTTCGGGCGACGAGGTGGACGCGCTTTCGTTTATAGTCCATAAGGACAAGGCATATGGCCTGGCCCGTGGCCTGTGCGACAAGCTCAAGGAAATCATCCCGCGTCAGCTGTTCGAGGTTCCCATCCAGGGTGCTATCGGCAACAAGATCATCGCCCGTTCCACCGTCAAGGCGCGTCGCAAGGACGTTCTTGCTAAGTGCTACGGCGGCGATATCTCGCGTAAGCGCAAGCTGCTCGAGAAGCAGAAAGAGGGCAAGAAGCGTATGAAGGCCATCGGATCGGTCGAGGTCCCGCAGGAGGCCTTTATGGCGATCCTCAAGGTGGACGAGTAGGTCCATGGCGCTTTCTGATTACAGCAAGCGGCTGCTGGGCGCCTATGCCGAGCAGCCGTTCCTTATGGCTCCCATGGCGGGCGTTACCGACCCCGCCTATCGCATCATGTGTCGCCGCCGTGGTGCCAACCTTGCCTACAGCGAGATGGTGAGCGTGGCAGGCCTTGCCTATGCCAGCAACAAAACGTGGCGCCTGGTGCTGCCGGCCGACGAGGAGCAGCAGATTTGCGTGCAGCTCTTTGGCTCCAAGCCCGATCAGTTTGCGAGCGCCGTCGCCGCCGTCGAGGAGCGCGTTGGCGATCGCCTGTCGCTGATCGATATCAACATGGCCTGCCCGGCTCGCAAGGTTGTCACCAAGGGCGAGGGTTCGGCGCTCATGCGCACGCCCGACCTGGCGGAGAAGATCGTCGAGGCCACGGTGGGCGCGGCGCATGTGCCCGTGACCGTCAAGATCCGCAAGGGCTTTTATGCCGAGGACCGTAATGCCGCGACGTTTGCCCAGATGCTTGAGGGCGCAGGGGCTGCCGCAGTCGCCGTGCATGGTCGTTGCGCCACGCAGCTCTACACGGGCCAGGCTGATTGGTCGGTCGTCGATGAGGTTGCCGACGCTGTCGAGATTCCCGTGATTGGTTCGGGCGATGTGTTCTCGGCCGAGGACGCTGCTGAGCATCTGCACGGCTCGGGTGCCAGCGCGGTGTTTATCGCGCGCGGCATCTACGGCAATCCGTGGGTGTTCGGCGATGCCCGAGCCCTTGCACTCGATGGCACGCCGGTTCCTTCTCGCTCCTCGGTCGAGCGCCTGGAGGCTCTGCGCGAGCACCTGACGTTGACGCACGAGCTTCTGCCGCTCATGTCGCGCGCCCGCACGTACGCAAGCTGGTACTTAAAAGGCATGCCCCATGCCGCCGCCTGGCGCGCTCAGGTGGTGCGTTGCTCTACGTACGAGGAGTTCATGTCGCTGGTCGATGATATCGAGCGCGATGTGGTGGCCTGCGAGGCCGCGCTTGCCGCCGGTGAGTCGGTGCCCGCTCATCCACTGGAGGCTTAAGGGTGGCCGTTACCGCGCTGTACGTGCATGTGCCGTTTTGCGCTCAAAAATGCCGCTATTGCGACTTTGACTCGCGCAGCTTTGCTCTGTGTGATTTGGATGCTGCGCTCGATTCCTATTTTGAGCAGCTGTATGCGCGCCTCGATTCCTTTGGCGACGCCGGGACGCTTGCGCAGGTCCGCACGGTCTATATTGGCGGCGGCACGCCGTCACTGGCTGGGGAGCGCCTGGTGAAACTTGCCCGTCGTATCTCCATGTGGTGCAAGCCCGTTGAATTTACTTGCGAAGCCAATCCTGAGTCCCTGACCGCCGAGCTCGCCACCGCGCTTGCCGAGGCGGGTGTCACGCGCATCTCTCTGGGCGTGCAAACCCTCGACAATACCGAGCTGGTTGCTATTGGCCGCATTCACGATGCTAATCGGGCACTTGCGGCTATCGCGACGGTAAAGGACACTGGCCTCGATGTGTCGTGCGACCTTATGTGTGGCCTTCCCGGGCAGACGGCGGCGAGTTGGCAGCGCACGCTCGATGGCGTGTTGGCGGCGGCGCCTCATCATGTGTCGGTCTACCCGCTCACGCTCGAGGAGGGCACGCCACTCTATCGCATGGCGTGCCGTGACGAGTCGCTCGAGCCTGATGAGGATTTTCAGGCCGCCTGCATGGATGTGGCACGCGAGCTCCTGGGTGCCGCCGGCTATCACCCGTATGAGGTGGCGAGCTACGCGCTCGATGGGCATGAATGTGCCCATAATATCGCCTACTGGACTGGTCGGGGCTACCTGGGCCTGGGTCGTTCTGCCGCGGGCATGCTCGACGACGAGGATTTCGACCGCTTGGCTGGACTGTTTCCCGGCGTGGCTCCCCGTGGTGACTTTCACCGCGTGCGTTTGGTACAACGCGACGATGCCGCGACGATGTTTGATGCCGAGTATCTGTCGCGGCGCGAGGCGGCGGCCGAGGACCTGATGCTCGCTTGTCGCATGACGCGCGGTGTTGATTCCGACCTGTTGGTTCGCGCGTCTCGTGTCATCCCTGCCGATGAACTGGCAGCGGCTTGTGATCGCGCTCTTGAGCTTGGGCTTGCCACTTGGGTGCCCGAGCACGGTGATACCCATGCGGGGCCTATCGCCTCTGTCGATGTCATCGCTGGCCGCACCTGTGCCCGTCTGGCGCCGACCCATCTGGGCTGGCTCGATGGAAATGTTCTGTTCGAGCTGTTTTGGGATCTAGCTTAGGCCGCTCGGGTAGAATTACCGGAATATATACGCTGCTGTGAGCAGGAGGTTGCCGCGCATGGCGACGATGAACGAAAAAGATTACTACGAGATTCTGGGTGTCTCCAAGGACGCCACCTCGCGTGATATTCAAAAGGCCTTCCAGCAAAAGGCCCGTAAGCTCCATCCGGACGTCAATAAAGAGCCGGATGCCGAGGAAAAGTTTAAAGAGGTTTCCGAGGCCTACGCCGTGCTTTCGGATGAGCAAAAACGTGCGCGCTACGACGCCATGCGTTCTGGCAATCCCTTTGCCGGTGCTCCTACGGCTTCGCCCTATGGTGGCGGCTACGCCGGCAGCACGGGCTATGGCAATCCCTTTGAGGGCGGCTTTCCCTTTGGTGGCGCCTGGGGCCAGCAGCGTCGCGGCCAGGCTGCCTACAATCCCGAGAACGGCGCCAACGTGGTCGTCGATATCAAACTCGACGCCAAGGAGGCCAAGGGCGGTGCCCGCAAGACCGTCCGCTACACGCGCTTCGATACCTGTAGCAACTGCGGCGGCTCGGGCTCCGTTTCGTCTGAGCATGCCCATACCTGCCCGAGCTGCGGTGGCCGCGGCCACATCGACGTCGACCTGTCCTTCCTGTTTGGTGCGGGCACGTTCCAGTCGGTCTGCCCCGAGTGCGGCGGTTCCGGTAAGGTCGTGGCCGACCCCTGCCCCGATTGCGGTGGCAGCGGGCGAACCCGTGTGACCTCCGAGCAGACGATTGAGTTTCCTGCCGGCACGCACGATGGCGACGAGGTCCGCATTAGCGGCATGGGCCATGCTGGCACTAACGGTGCCGCGGGCGGCGACCTGGTCGGCCGCGTCCATGTTGAGGCCGAGCGCTTGGAAGGCAAAGCTCGTACTGGCTTTTACCTGATGGGCATTGTGGCGCCGTTTTTGGTGCTGTCGGCCATCTCGGGAGTGTTCTCGGCCTTTGCCGTGATGTGCTTTATTCCGTTTACCATGGGCCTGTTCATGGTGCTTTCGGACGGTGTGCTTCATCGCAGCCTGCTGTGGTGGAAGCGCGGTGCGATGCAGTTTGCCAACGGTTTTGCCAACGGCTTCATGTTCGCGCTCGTGTCGGTTTGGTTCGCGAGCTGCTCGCAACGGGCCATGCTTTCGCCGTATCAAATGCAATAACATCAAACCCTTTGTTTGCGGTCGGCCCAGCTTGGGTATAGGACGCACTGTGACAATAATGAAAGTCGGAAGGATTCGGTCGTGTCGGAAAATAGGGATTACTACGAGGTGCTTGGCGTCGACAGGGATGCCGACGCGCGGACGATTAAGCGTGCGTTTTTAAAGAAGGCCCGTACCGTACATCCGGATGTTTCGGACGATCCCGAGGCCGAGGCCAAGTTCAAGGAGCTCAACGAGGCCTATTCCGTTCTTTCCGATGAGCAGAAGCGTGCTAACTACGACCGTTACGGCACTGCCGACGGTCCTGGTGGTTCGGGCTATGTCGACATCAACGATATCTTTGGTGGCATGGGCATGGACGACCTGTTCTCGTCGTTCTTTGGCGGTGGCGCCGGTGGTGGCGCCCGCAGCCGTCGTGAGCGTCGTCGCGGACGTGACATGGCCATCTCCCTTTCGGTGACGCTCGAGGAGGCGGCGCTCGGTTGCAAAAAGACGATCAGCTATGATCGCCTTGCTCCCTGCGAGGACTGCAACGGTACCGGTAGGGCCGAGGGTGCACAGGAAAAGCAGTGCAGTCGCTGCCACGGTACGGGCTACGTCACGACGGTTCAGCGATCGTTTTTGGGCCAGGTTCAGTCTTCCTCGCCTTGCCCCGACTGCCATGGCGAGGGCACGGTTATCGACCATCCCTGCGAGACCTGCGACGGTCAGGGCCGCACGCCTTCGCACGAAAAGATCGACATCGATATTCCCGCCGGCGTTTCGACCGGTCGCCAGCTGCGTGTGAGCGGCTTTGGCGAGGCCGGCCTTCGCGGCGAGCCTTCGGGCGACCTGATTGTCAACGTGCGCGTTGCCGACCATGAGCGCTTTAAGCGCAACAGTGACGACCTGTACCTGGTGAGCGATATCTCGATTGCGCAGGCTGCGCTTGGCTGCGAGATCGAGGTCGAGGGCATTATGCCCGACGAGGTCGTTAAGGTGACGGTTCCCGCCGGCGCCCAGTACGGCGACACCGTGAGCGTCAATAATTACGGCATGCCGCGTATCGGCGGTGGCGGTTCGCGCGGTCGTCTGGTCGTGCAGCTGCGCGTGGTCGTCCCCACCAATCTCTCTAACAAGCAGCGCGAGCTGCTTCGCGCCTTCGCCGACGAGATGGGCGATGACGTCGCATCCGGTAAGAAGTCGGTGACCGACCGTATCAAGAGTGCCCTCGACGACATCCTCGATTAAGGAGCCCGTGTGCTCGCACCCCATATTTCCGTCGTCAACCTCGGTTGCCGTGTCAACCGGGTTGAGTCCGACCGTATCACTGCCGATCTTATGCGCCTAGGCTTTGCGATGGTGGAGCCACCGGACGCCGATCTGATCGTTATCAATACCTGCGCCGTGACGGGGGAGGCCGAGGCCAAGACCCGTAAGGCCGTCCGTCATGCGCTGGCCCATCCAAATGAGCCCTATGTGCTCGTGACCGGTTGCGTGGTCAATTTGCATCCCGAGGAGCTGTTGGAGCTTTCGGATCGCGTGATCGCCGAGCCGTCCAAGATCGATGTCGCCGAACGTGTCTGCGAGGTGCTGGGCGTTGAGTCCGATAGCGTTCCCGCCTGCAGCGATGGCGAGGTGGTCGATGCGCTCGGTCGCTCTCGCCTGGGCGTGAAGATCCAGGACGGCTGCAACCACCGTTGCACCTATTGCATCGTGTGGAAGGCCCGCGGCCCCGAGCGTTCCGTGCCCGTCGAGTCCGTGCTTGAGCAAGTTCGCGAGGCCCAGGAGGCCGGCGTGCCCGAGGTGGTGCTGACCGGTGTGAACCTGGGTGCCTACGATGGCAAGAGCGCGACCGACGAGCATGTCGAAATCGATGAGCTGCTCGAGGCCATCATGGAGCGCACGACTATTGCGCATGTGCGCATTTCCTCGGTCGAGCCCATGGATATCTCTGAGCGCCTGCTTAAGGTTATGGCGCGCTATCCGCAGCGTATCGCCCCGTTTTTGCACCTGCCCGTGCAGTCCGGCTGTACGGCGACCCTGCATCGCATGGGTCGTCCCTATAGTGCGGAGGCCTTTGAGGACACGGTGCGTATGATTCGCGCCAACTTGCCCCAGGCGTCTCTTTCGTGCGATGTCATCGTCGGTTTTCCTGGTGAGACGGACGAGGAGTTCGAGGAGTCGCTGGCGCTGTGCCGCCGTGTGGGTTTCTCGCGTATGCACGTGTTCCGCTATAGCAAGCGTCTCGGTACCCTTGCTGCCGACATGCCCGACCAGGTGCCGCCCGAGGTTATGGCCGAGCGCAGCCGTCGTATGCGAGACACGGCGCAGGAGCTCGCTATTGCCGATGCTCGTCGTCGCGTGGGCACTGTCGAGCGTGCCGTGCTTGAGTACGGTGACAGCCTGACGCTCGGTTCGTTCCATCATGCCCGTCTTGACGATACCTGTGGACTTACAGCCCCGTGCCTGCTCGATGTTGCTATCATCGGAGTCGATGATTCCGGCTTGGTCCATGCGCGCAGGGAGGTCCATGGAAGCCTCGAAGATTAGACTTACCGTTCCCGAGGGAATTGATCCCTCGTGCGTTTTGGGCGCCGGCGACGGCGTCCTTCGTGCACTCGAGAGCTTGGTTCGCGCCCATGTGGTCGCCCGTGGCGATAGCATCGCCGTGAGCGGTGACCCGGACGAGGTCGAACTCGTGGCTCGCTTTTTCGAACATGCTTTTCGCGAGGCGGCGGCCGGTCGTACCCTGTCTGCCGACGATGTCTCTCGCTGCCTGGCCGTCTTGCGCGATGGTGAGCACGAGGCTACGTCGCTTCGCGATGACGTGCTGCTTTCGTATCGCGGTCGCGTCATTCGCCCCAAGACGCTCGGGCAAAAGCGCTATGTGGATGCCATTCGCTCGCATACCATCACCTTTGGCTTGGGTCCTGCCGGTACCGGTAAGACCTATCTAGCCATGGCGCTCGCCGTTGCCGCGCTCAAGCGCCATGAGGTGGGCCGTTTGATCTTGACGCGTCCTGTTGTCGAGGCGGGGGAGAACCTGGGCTTTTTGCCTGGCACCCTCGAGGAAAAGATCGATCCGTACATGCGTCCGCTCTACGACGCCCTTTTTGACATGATGGATCGCGAGCGCACCGATGAGCTTATGGAGCGCGGCGTGATCGAGATCGCCCCGCTTGCCTATATGCGCGGTCGTACGCTGAGCGATGCTTTCGTGGTGCTCGACGAGGCGCAAAATACTACGCCCGAGCAGATGAAGATGTTCCTGACACGCCTTGGATTCAACTCCAAGTTCGTGATTACCGGCGACCTCAGCCAGCGCGACCTGGTGGGTCGTCGTGGTGGCTTGGCGGATGTTGAGAAGATTTTGGGCCGTGTCGACGATGTGGCGTTTGCACACCTGGAGCGCGCCGACGTGGTGCGCCATGCCCTAGTGGGTCGTATCGTTGAGGCATATGATGCTTATGATGACGTGCGCGAGCAACGCTCGCGCGACCGAAAGGAGTCCCGTTGAGTGTATTGATCAGCAACGATGCCGAGCTCGATACGCTGCTCGACGCGCAGGAGGTGGAGCACATCTGCGAGGTTGTGCTTGCCGCCGAGGGCGTTGAACGTGAAGTCGAGATTTCCCTTTCGTATGTCGACGAGGACGAGATGCACGAGCTCAACCACGAGTGGCGTGGCATCGACCGCACCACCGATGTGCTCTCGTTTGAATGCGACTCGGCCTTTGACGAGGATATTCCCGCCGACGAGACGCTCGAGCTCGGCGATATCATCTTGGCCCCGCAGGTCATTGCCCGTCAGGCCCCCGGCTTTGGCAATAGCCCTGCCGACGAGTGCCGCCTGATGCTCGTACACGGCATGCTACACCTGCTGGGGTATGACCATATCGAGGACGACGAGGCCGAGGTCATGGAGGCCCGCGAGGACGCTATCCTGCGCGATCTGGCGCTCGAGCGCGGCGAGGACCCCAAACTCGTTCACGTCGGCCCCATCACCAATCATGCCCACGACTAGGAGCCGCTTATGATTCCCGGATCGAACAAGGACCATCCGTCCTTTTTAAAGTCGTTCTCCTACGCCATGGAGGGCTTCGTCACCGCCGTCAAGACCGAGCGCAACATTAAGGTTATGCTCGTAGCGGGCGTGTGCACCATCATTGCCGGCTGCATCGTGGGGCTCGACATTGCCGAGTGGGCCACGATTATCATCTGCTGCGGCCTGGTGATTCACGGCGAGCTGTGCAATACCGCCATGGAGGCCATTGTCGATCTGGCGACCCAGGAGCTCCATCCGCTGGCAAAACGCGCCAAGGACATCGCCGCCGCCTCGGTATACGTACTTTCAATCACCGCCGCGATTGTGGGCTTGCTGGTATTTGCCCACGCGCTCGGCTTTATTTAGAAAGGGATTCCCATGTCCGACAATATGCAGCCTATCGATGAAATTTTGGACGACGAGTCCCCGGATGCTAAGGCGACCGAGGCCTATGAGGAAGCCGAGGAGTTCGACCCGTTTGAGGGCATGAGCGACGAGGAACTCGACGCCCTGTGCGACGAGGACGACAGCCTCGCGGGCTTTGGCGACGTTGAGCCCGGTTTCCGCAGTGGCTTCGTGGCCTTGGTCGGCCGCCCCAACGCCGGTAAGTCAACGCTGCTCAACGCCTGCTATGGCAAAAAGGTCGCCATCACCTCGCCGGTGGCCCAGACGACCCGCCGTCGCATGCGCGCCGTCGTCAACCGCCCCGGCTACCAGCTGGTCTTTGTCGATACCCCGGGTATCCACAAGCCCAAGGACGGTCTTGGGTCCGAGCTCAACAAGAGCGCGCTGTTCGAGCTGAACGATGTCGATGTTGTCGCGTTTTTGATTGATGCCACTAAACCGATCGGCAGGGGAGACGCCTGGGTTGCCGAGCGTGTCAGATGCGCCCGTTGCAAGAAGGTCCTGGTGCTCACCAAGGCCGATGAAGCCGACCCCGCACAGGTCATGGAGCAGCTTAAGGCCGCCCACGAGCTTATGGAATATGACGACGAGATCGTGACGTCGTCGGTCAAGAACTTTAACGTCGATGCCTTCATCGAGACCGTTGCGCACTTTTTGCCCGAGGGTCCGCGTTGGTTCCCCGAGGACATGGGTACCGACGCTTCCGATGAGACGCTCGTTGCCGAGTTTGTGCGCGAGAAGGTCTTGCGCCGCACCCGTGATGAGATTCCGCACTCCGTGGGCGTGATTTGCGATGCGCTCGAGCAGACCAAGAAGGTGCTGCGCGTGCACGCCACCATTTACGTCGAGCGCGAGGGCCAAAAGGGCATCATCATCGGCAAGGGCGGCGAGATGATCAAACATATCGGCATCGACGCCCGTCGCGACCTTGAGCGCATCTTTGGCACCCAGGTCTTTTTGGAGCTGGACGTGAAGGTCAAGGCCGGCTGGCGCGACGACGAGGCCCAGATTCGCCGCTTTGGCTACAATGCCGAAGATTAAGCCCCGGCGTTTATGGCAGGCTCCCGGACATATCGCACGAAGGTGCTCGTCCTCGATAAGACTAAGCTCAAAGAGACGGATCTGATCCTGACGATGCTTGACGAGCGGGGTCGGCAGGTTCGTGCCGTGGCAAAGGGCGCCCGCAAACCCGGCGGGCGCTTGGCGGCGCGCTGCGAGCTGTTCTGCACCGTCGATATGCTGCTTGCGCATGGACGGTCGCTCGACGTGGTTTCCCAGGCCGAGCTTATGGAGGCGCCGCTCGGCGCTGCTCCCGATTACGAGATGACATGCGCCGCAAGCGCGATCGCCGAGGTCGCGCGCGTGTGCTCGTTCGAGGACGCCGAGGACCCGTTTACCTTTGCCATCACGCAGCGAGCGCTTGCCCTGGTGGGCAGCGGGCTCGACGCGGCGCATTTGGATCTACTTGTGGCGGCATATGTCTTTAAGCTGCTGTCGCACGTTGGCTATCGACCCGATTTTTCGGCCTGCGTGCTGTGCGGAGACCCCATGCTGTCGTTTTTTTCGCCCCAGGCCGGCGGTCTCATGTGCGGGTCGTGCGCGTCGAGCGTTCCGGGTGCCGAGCTGGTGTCGACCGGTGAGGTCGCATGGCTGCGCGCCCTCATGTCCATGACCTTCGATGCGCTCATGGCCGAGAGGGTCGACCCCCATACCGCTGCCTTTTTGCTGGGGCTTTCGCACGTGTGGGCTGCGACGCACACCGATCAACGTCTCCGTGCGATGGAATTCATGTTGGGTCGGTGATGATGCGCAAGCGCGGGCTGCTTGTGGTAACATACCGACCTGTTGGTACCTCGACCTTGGATGCTCGCTCCACCGGCGGCTTCCCAGTCCGAGGCGAATAGCGTCGCCCGCGGGCGACAAGAAACGAAAGGTGAAACAATGACTGTTTCCAAAGAGCGCAAGGCGGAGCTGACTGCCCAGTTCGGTAACACCCCGGTCGACACCGGCAACCCCAAGGTTCAGGTCGCCATCCTGACCGAGCGCATCAAGGAGCTGACCGAGCACATGAAGTCCCACCAGAAGGACTTCCACACCCGTCGTGGCCTGCTCATGCTCGTCGGCCGTCGTCGTCGTCTTCTCTCCTACATCAAGAAGAACGACATCGTCGAGTACCGTGAGCTCATCAAGGCTCTGGGCATCCGCGACAACATCCAGTAGGATTTGTACATGCTAAGAGCGTCCTGCGCAGCGGGGCGCTCTTTTTGTGTAAGGGCGTGAACAATCACGCTCTGAAGCGTGGCGGGGGCAGGGGGCCCGCGTCACATGAGAAGCCCGCAGGCAAGGGGCCTGTGGGGTAAAGGAGAACAATGACACTCGTATCCAAGACCTTTGAGCTGTACGGCAAGACCTACACCTTTGAGTCCGGCGAGCTTGCCAAGCAGGCCACCGGCGCCTGTCTGGTCAAGCAGGGCGACACCACGATGCTCGACACCGTGGTCGTCTCCAAGGAGCGTAAGAACTACGACTTCTTTCCGCTGACCGTCGACTTCAACGAGAAGATGTACGCCGCCGGCCGCATCCCGGGTGGCTACCTCAAGCGTGAGGGCCGTCCCAGCGAGAAGGCCACGCTCACGGCCCGTATGATCGACCGCCCGATTCGTCCGAGCTTCCCGGACGGCTTCCGCAACGAGGTGCACATCGTCGCCACCTCGCTCGTCGCCGACCAGGTCAACCCCTTTGACGTCATCAACGTCATGGGTGCCTCCCTGGCCATGACGCTCGGCGGCGTGCCCTTCGAGGGCCCGCTTGCCTGCGTGCGCATCGGCCGCAACGTGGAGACCGGCGAGTTTATCGTCAACCCCACCTACGAGGAGCGCGAGAACTCCGACCTGGACCTGGAGCTGGGCGGCTCTGCCGACTTCATCTCGATGGTCGAGGCCGGCGCCGAGGAGATCTCCGAGGACGACATGCTCGCCGCCATGAAGTTTGGCCAGGAGGCCCTTGCTGCCTTCTGCCAGGCTCAGGACGAGTTTGTCGCCGAGTGGGAGCAGGTCAACGGCGCCATCGTCAAGAAGGAGTACCCGCTCGACCAGCCCGTCGAGGAGGTCCAGGAGCGCATCTTCGCCCACTACGACGAGATGGCAGCCGCCCTTCGCGACGCCGACAAGCTCTCCCGTATCGGTAAGGTCGAGGCTCTGAAGGAGTCCATCCGTGCCGAGTTCACCGAGGAGGAGCAGGCCGCTTGGGAGCGCGAGATTCCCGTGGCGCTCAAGAAGCTCGAGAAGAAGGCTATGCGCACCATGGTCGTCGAGACCGGTGAGCGCGTCGACGGCCGTGCCGCCGATGAGATTCGCCCCATCATGGTGAAGGATAACTACCTGCCGCTCGTTCACGGCTCCGGTCTGTTTCAGCGTGGCCAGACTCAGGTGCTTTCCGTCCTGTCGCTCGGTATGCTCAACGAGGGCCAGCGTCTGGATACCATCGAGCCCACCGAGGGCAAGCGCTACATGCACCACTACAACTTCCCGCCGTTCTGCACCGGCGAGACCGGCCGCATGGGCAGCCCCAAGCGCCGCGAGATCGGCCACGGCAACCTGGCCGAGCGCGCTCTGCTTCCGGTGCTCCCCGACGAGAACGAGTTCCCCTACGCCATCCGCGTCGTCTCCGAGGTCATGGAGTCCAACGGCTCCTCTTCGATGGCTTCGACCTGCGGCTCCACGCTCGCCCTTATGGACGGCGGCGTGCCCATTAAGCGCCCGGTCTCCGGTATCGCCATGGGCCTGATCCAGGAGGAGGGCAAGACCGTGGTCCTGTCCGACATCCAGGGTCTCGAGGACTTCCTGGGCGACATGGACTTTAAGGTCACCGGCACCACCGAGGGCATTACCGCCCTGCAGATGGACAACAAGGCCACCGGCCTCACCTTCGACATTCTGGCCCGCGCCCTGCAGCAGGCCAAGGAGGGTCGTGCGTACATCCTGCAGAAGATGCTCGATGTGATCCCTGAGCCGCGCCACACCACGCGCAGCACCGCTCCGCGCATCGTCTCCATCCAGGTTCCGACCGATAAGATCCGCGACGTCATCGGTTCTGGCGGTAAGGTCATCCGCGGCATCCAGGATGAGACCGGCGCTTCGGTCGACATCCAGGAGGACGGCACCGTCTTTGTCGGCGGCACTGGCGAGTCCGTCGATCAGGCCGTCGAGCGCATCAAGCTCATCATCAAGGTTCCTGAGCCGGGCGAGGAGTACACCGGTCGCGTGGTCTCCATCCAGCCCTTCGGCGCCTTCGTCAACCTGCTGCCCGGTAAGGACGGCCTGCTTCACATCTCCCGCGTCGCCAAGGGCCGCGTGGAGAAGGTCGAGGACGTCCTCAACGTGGGCGACGAGGTCAAGGTCGTCGTCATCGAGGTCGACGATCGCGGCAAGATCTCGCTCGATCGTCTCGACAAGCCCGAGGCTCCGGCTCGCACCGAGGGTGCCTCTGAGGGCGACGGCGAGCACTTCCAGCGCCGTGAGCGTCCGCGTCGCGAGCGCTCCGAGCGCAGCGACCGTCCGCGCCGTCCCGGCGACAACGGAGGCCGCAAGCCCCGCCGCCACCACGACGCCGAGTAACAGCCGTACATAACCAGCACCGCAAGGGCGACTCCGGACAGGGGTCGCCCTTTTGCTTCAAGACTTTAGTCTGCTGGCCGCGCAGCGGCCAGCTTTAAACCACCCGCTACG
>CAJKCG010000026.1:0-26759 GCA_905198355.1 uncultured Collinsella sp.
GTACCGCCTCGCGGTGACATCGTTTTTATGTCAACCTTGGTCTAACAGAGCCTTTCAAAAAGCCTACTCAGAGGAGGAACCATGCTTGAGGGTACGTATGTGGTTTCGGCCCAGACGCCGGTGGGGAGTAGACGCGGCGAGGTGACGTTTTCACATGGGGTGAACGGCGCGCTCAGGGCAGTACTAAACGTCAGGGGTCTCAATATCGCTCTCTCGAGTGCCCGTGCTGAGGGCGATTTCTTTGAGCTCTTGGGTACTATCTCCCACGTCTTGATGGGCAAGGCGCCCTTTACATGCACGGGGTCGGTCGAGGGTGATCGACTCACTGCTACCGCGCGGTCGGGTTCCGTTTCGATCTCGCTGAGCGGTATGCGTAAAGAGCCTTCGGGGCGCACCGCATAAAGTTTGCGCAGGTAAACATCGGTATTTGACTTTATAAAATAGTTCAGAGCGCTATCATTTGTCGTTACGAGTTGGTTAACCCCGGTAAACGGTTAACCGCGTCTAACGAAAGGATGAGCGCGTGAAGCTCGATACACTCGAGATTGGAAAGGACGCCGTTGTCGCATCGGTGACATCCGACGACCAGGCGCTCCGTCAGCATATTTTGGACATGGGCCTGACGCCGGGCACCGAAGTCACCATGATGAAGTACGCCCCCATGGGCGACCCGCTCGAGATTCGCCTGCGTGGCTACGAGTTGACGCTGCGCAAGGACGATGCCGCTCGCATCGAGCTCGTGGGTATTCACGACACCGATACGGGTCCGCGCGCTAACGCCGCAATCGGCACGACGGAGCATCCGGCCCTGGGCGAGGGGACGTATTCGCCCCGTGCGGCAAAGACGGCCGTGCCCGAGGGCGCGCCGCTGCACTTTGCCCTCGCTGGCAACCAAAACTGCGGCAAGACCACGTTGTTCAACCAACTGACAGGTTCCAACCAGCACGTCGGTAACTTTCCCGGCGTGACGGTCGACCGCAAGGACGGCACTATCCGTAACCATCCCGAGGCAAGCGTTACCGACCTGCCCGGCATCTATTCGCTGTCGCCGTACACGGGCGAAGAGATCGTCAGCCGCCAATTCATCTTGGACGAAAACCCCGACGCCATCATCGACATCATTGACGCCACCAACATCGAGCGTAACCTGTACCTGACACTGCAGCTCATGGAGCTTGACCGTCCTATGGTCATCGCGCTCAACATGATGGACGAGGTGACCGCTAACGGCGGCGCCGTGGACGTCAACCTGCTCGAGAGCCTGTTGGGCGTGCCCGTTGTCCCCATTAGCGCTGCCCGCAACGAGGGCATCGGCGAGCTGGTGGACCACGCCCTGCACGTGGCACGGTTCCGCGAGCGCCCTGGTCGCCTGGACTTTTGTGCGCCCGACGGTCCGGACGGCGGTGCGCTGCATCGCTGCATCCACGGTATTGCTAACCTGATCGAGGACCATGCCGTGACGGCGCACATTCCGGTGCGCTTTGCGGCGACCAAACTGGTCGAGGGCGATGAGCTGGTAACCGAGGCGCTTCACCTGGATCGCAATGAGCTCGACGCTATCGAGCACATCATCACCCAGATGGAGGGCGAGGCCGGCACCGACCGCCTATCTGCGCTGGCCGATATGCGTTTTAGCTTTATCGGCGACGTGTGCGGGCGTTGCGTCGTCAAGCCGCACGAGAGCCGCGAGCACGTGCGCTCCGTCAAGATTGACCGCATCCTGACAGGTCGTTACACAGCCATTCCGGCGTTCCTGGTGATCATGGGCCTCGTCTTTTGGCTGACGTTTGGCGTGATCGGCGCGGCGTTGCAAGGGCTCATGGAGGACGGCATCGCTGCCGTCATCGCCTCGGCCGATGCGGGCCTCAAGGCGTTCGGCACCAACGACGTGGTGCGCTCGCTGGCTGTTGACGGCGTGCTTACGGGCGTGGGCAGCGTGCTGACCTTCCTGCCGATTATCGTCGTGCTCTTTTTGTTCCTCTCCATTCTGGAAGACTCGGGCTACATGGCGCGCGTTGCCTTTGTCATGGATAAGGTGCTGCGTCGTTTTGGCCTGTCGGGCCGTAGCTTCGTGCCCATGCTCGTCGGTTTTGGCTGCACCGTGCCGGCTATCATGTCGACCCGTACGCTCCCATCCGAGCACGACCGCAAGATGACGGTCATGCTCACGCCGTTTATGAGCTGCTCGGCCAAGCTGCCGGTCTACGGTCTGTTGTGCGGGGCGTTTTTCCCGCAAGCGACAGTTCCCGCCATGGTCTCGCTCTATCTGATCGGCATCGTGGTCGGCTGCATCGCGGCTTTGGTGCTCAACCGCACGGCATTTAAGGGCGACCCGGTTCCGTTTATCATGGAGCTTCCCAATTACCGCCTGCCGAGCGTCAAGACGACGGTGATGCTGGCATGGGATAAGGCCAAGGACTTCATCACCAAGGCCTTTACCATTATCTTTGCCGCTACGGTGGTCATCTGGTTCCTGCAGACGTTCGATATCCGCTTTAACGTGGTCGCCGACCAGTCGCAAAGCCTGCTTGCTGGTCTGGGTAGCATCATCGCGCCGGTGCTGGCCCCGCTCGGTTTTGGCGACTGGCGTGCATCCACGGCGCTCGTCACCGGACTTATTGCCAAAGAGAGCGTCATCTCGACGCTCACGGTGCTTTTGGGCGCAACCTCTCCCGCGGCACTGTCAGCCATGTTTTCGCCGTTTACCGCCTACGTGTTCTTGGTCTTTACGCTGCTGTACCCGCCTTGCGTGGCATCCATCGGCGCCGTCAAGAGCGAGTTGGGCGCGCGCTATGCCGTGGCCGTATTCGCGTTTCAGGTGACGGTCGCCTGGATCGTGGCGTTTGTCGTGCATTCGGCGGGCATATTGCTGGGGTTGGCTTAGGGGCGCGTTGATGCTCCGCGCTTTTGGGCGAGCAACAATTCAATAAATATGAGCCAAAATACCGGTAATTGTCGGCCTGCGGGGACTGTCCTACGCTGCAGGTTGCCGTTCGCTGCCTATTTGCTGCCGTTTACGGATTCGTAAATACTTGCAATCGTCGGTCGATTTAACCGCATTACGCGATGCCGATGCGCATTTTGTGTGCCCCTTTCTACAATCACTTTGTGTCTATTGCCGAACATGTCTTCCGTTTCGCCTGTGTGGGGACGTGGGGTGCAATAGTCGTTTGTAGAGGCTCATTGAGGAGGGAATTGATGAAAGAAAAATTCCAATCGTTCGGAAAGGCAATGCTCGTTCCGATTACGCTCATTGCCATTTCCGGTCTCTTTTTGGGTATCGGTAGCGTTTTTACGACCGAACTGACCCTTGTGTCCCTTGGCGTTAATTGGGACTGGTATGCCGCTTCGCCGCTCTTTACGTTCTTCTCGGTATTTAAGGGTCTCGGCGAGGTAATCATTGGAAACCTCGGTGTTTTGTTTGCCGTCGGCTGCGCCTTCTCCTTGTCTCGCAAAGAGAAGGGCTGGGCTGCCTTTTCTGCCCTTGTCTGCTATCTCACCATGCTCAAGACGGTTGAGATTCTGCTTGGAGCAGCTGGCTTGGCTGCCGACAATACAACGGTGGAAGCTCTTCAGAAGGTCGGCCTTACGTCCATTCAGGCGAGTGAGCAGTCCGCACTCTACACTACCTCGCTCGGCTTTTTTGGCTACAGCTCTGGTGTCTTTGGCGGCATTATCGTGGGCTGCCTGGTCGCCTGGATCACCGGCCGTTTTTACAAGACCAAGCTTCCAACGGCGCTGGCGTTTTTTGCGGGCAGTCGAACGGTTCCCATTGTATCGCTGGTCGCCGGTGGCGTCCTGGGCGGCATCATGTACTTCGTTTGGCCCGTCATCGGTGGATGCTTCTCGGGTATTGCGACGTTCGTGAAAGGCTCCGGTCTGGTCGGTACGTTTGTCTATCGCTGGGTGCTCGAGAGCCTTGTGCCGTTTGGCTTGCATCCGCTGCTCGAGACGCCCATGTATTGGACTGAGCTTGGCGGCTCCATGGTCGTCGACGGAACGCGCGTGGTGGGCAATAGCGCTATTCAGCTTGCACAGCTCGCTTCTCCCAGTAGCGACAAGCTCTTGGTTAGGGCCTTCATGGCTGGCTATGGCATTAACGATTACGCGTTGTTCCCGGGCATCGCCCTTGCTATGTGGTCTTGTGCCAAGCCCCAGAACCGCAAGAAGGTTGCTGGTCTTTTAATCCCCACAGTGATTTCGACTGTTTTCTTTGGCGTTACGGAGCCTATTCTCTTTACGTTCCTGTTTGCCGCCCCCTGGCTCTACTTTGGCGTTTACGCTCCGCTTTCCGGACTGGGTGAAGTTCTCTCGGAGGCAATGGGCGTTTCGGTGTACCAGGGAAATATCAAGGACCTGATCCCATTCTTATTCCGCCCCGAGAAGCTTAATCTGCTTCCGTACCTTATTCTGCTCCCCGCCTTTTTCCTGGCAGCTTTCTTCCTCTTCCGGTTCTTTATTACTAAGTTCGATATCAAGACGCCCGGTCGAGACGATGGTGACGATATTGAGTTGATCAACAGCAGAGCCGAGTTCGAGGCAAAGGCCGCTGAGGCAAAGGGCGAGTCTGATAGCACTCCCGAGAAGGCAGTCCAGGGCCGTGCGACCAAGGACAGCGCGCTTGCTGTTGGCATTGTCGAAGCGCTTGGTGGAGCCGACAACATTGATGATCTTGACAACTGCATCTCACGTCTTCGCGTGATTGTCAAGGATGGTTCTAAGGTTGCAGACGACGAGGTGTTCACCAAGAATCTTGAAGCTATGGGCGTTATCCGCCTGAGCGACAAGGCAATCCAGGTCATTTACGGTCCTCGTGTCGGCGAAGTCGCTTCTGAGGTGCACGAAGTTCTCGGTGACGAGTAAAACGCGCAAGTGGCTTTCAATTGCATAGCGCAATTCCAGGGCTTGGCTTCCTATCGCATGATTTAGGGAGCCAAGCCTTCTTGTTTTAGATTGTCAAGGCAGATACTCAATAGTTCTTCGAATGCGAGAATACAACTTCCGGTAAAGCAGTTAGGCTTAACGTTCTTAAGATCCATTGGGTGATCGTCATGTATCGTAAAGATCGCGTCTGCCGTCTTGGCGAGCTCGCTGTCTTCGTTGCCGGTAAACGCGAGGGTCGTAATGCCCGCGTCGTGGCATGCCCTTGCGGTTTCCAGGATGGCTTCTGTCTGGCCCGATTTGGATATGAGCATCATGCAGCTGAGCGTATTTCGGTTGGATTCGACAAACTGATCGGTTTCTAGGAAGTCCTGTATGACGGCCAAAAAGCCAAGTCCAACGAGCTTGGTCGCCATGTACTGCGCAACGATGCGTGAGAAGCCCTCTCCGTTTACTCCGATCATTCTGTTGCGATGCAGTGCGGCGATGAATACGTCTACATCTCCGGTGTGGCATACGAAGTGGACGCTACTGTCTTTGAGTGATTGATTCATTTCGCGGGAGACATGCTGAAGGTGCTTGAGATCGTACATCATTTCGCGGTAGCCACGGTAGCCGAGCTTTTTCGAAAGCCTGATGACTGTCGTCATGCTGGTAAAGCATGCCATGGCGACGGGTTTTATGCCAATATCATCGAGGGTGTCGATATTGTTGAGCAGGTATTCGAGTACGCTTTGCTCGGTTTCGGATAGCTTTGCGGCTGAGTAGAGCTTGGAAATCTGCTTTTTATCAACCATCGGTGCTCCCTTCCCGCCGGACGTGTGTGGCCGCTTCCGTTGCGTAAATAATAACTCCTTGGGGAATTCCTTTCCCGCCTTGCAGCCGGGGCGGGAAGCGGCCCTCCATGCTGGATACAATATCCATACACAGGCGAACCATGCAATATTGAATGTGCTAATTGGGGGTTTCGATATGAAACTTACGGTCATAGGCGGCGGTGGCGTCCGCTCCATGTTTTTGGCAAAGAGCATAGCCCAGCAGGCGTCATCGCTTGGAATCGATGAACTCGTGTTTATGGACAATGATCCCGAGAAGCTGC
Source organism: uncultured Collinsella sp. (assembly GCA_905198355.1). Taxonomy (GTDB): domain Bacteria; phylum Actinomycetota; class Coriobacteriia; order Coriobacteriales; family Coriobacteriaceae; genus Collinsella. Next base: position 5,981 of record CAJKCG010000026.1, read on the forward strand.
GCATCTACGGTGGCCTTGCCGCCCATGTCTCGGGCATGCTTTGCCCCACGCTTAATTTTTCATTGACGGGCGATGCAGTCGAGGCCGTTAAGGACGCCGATTACGTGATCACGACGATTCGCGTCGGTGGGGACCATATGCGCGTTCGCGATGAGCGCATTGCTCTCTCACATGGGGTTCTTGGCCAAGAGACGACTGGCGCAGCCGGCGTGTCTTTTGCCATGCGCTCCGTCCCTGCGCTTGCTTCGTATTGCGAGTTAATCAAGAAGTACGCAAAGCCGGGCGTCAAGGTGTTTAACTTTACTAATCCCGCTGGCGTCGTATCTCAGGCCTTACGCGATATGGGCTACGATTTTACTTATGGCATTTGCGATGCCCCCTCGGGCATGTTGCATCAGTTTGCCGAGTATAAAGGCGTTGATCCCGCATCGGTTCAGGGCGAGTGCTATGGACTCAACCACCTCTCGTTCTTCCGCAATGTGACGGTTGACGGCGAGGACATCATGCCCGACTTGATCCACGACGACGGGGCATATGCTCATACGGATCTTAGGTTCTTCGAGAAGGATCTCGTTCTAAATCGCGGATGCGTGCCAAATGAGTACCTATACTATTTCTACTATCGCGAGCGCGCCGTTGCCAACGTTCTCTCTTCGCCCCAGACGCGCGGCGAACTAATCGAAGAAATTAATCGAGAAATGACGAGCGAGCTTGCATCTATCGATATTGAGAACGACTTCGAAAAGGGCCTCGCGTGCTTTGAGAAGTGGTACGGAATGCGCGAAAACAACTACATGGCGGCCGAGACAGGTATTCACCGCGACAAGCCGTGGACGTTTGACGTGTACGGCAAAGATGCTGGCGGATACGCAGGTGTTGCGCTCCGTTTCATGGATATTGCTCGCTCTGGCAAGACGCAGCAGATGATCCTGTGCACCCCCAACAATGGCGCCATCCCCGGCCTTCTCGATACAGATGTCATCGAGTCAACGTGCGATATCTCCACCGATGGCTGTGTACCGCATCGCGTCGAAGCCGATTCTGTGCCCGCGGGAAACCTCGAATTGATTCGTCGCGTCAAGTACTACGAGCGCACCGTGGCGCGTGGCATCGTTAACCGATCGAAGCGCGACATTGTCGAGAGCCTCGCGATGCACCCGCTCGTTAATTCGTACTCCTTGGCGAAAGACATCGCCGCGCAGTACTTTGAGCTTAACCGCGACTACATCGACGGCTGGACAGACTAGTCTGGACGTTAAAACTAGAAATCATGGATGGGCGGACCGGCGTTTATATTGGCGCTCGTTCGCCCTGCCTAGTAAGAAAACGGGTATAGAGTGAACTTGCGAGAGAACTTCAATGTCTTTCTGGAATCGGGCGATCGGGCGAAGGGATGCCGGAGTGGCTGCACGATGGCGTTATATATCCCCTTGTTTGTTATGAGCGCGCTTCAAATTGGTGTATCAAACGTTGCAACTGAGCTCGCCTATATCAATCCGTCCATTACGCTTATTTGCACTGTGGTCGCGGCCTTTTTAAACCTGCTTCTATTGAATGTGGCTTTTTCATTATTTGCCGTCGACCGGTCCAAAGAGACGGTGCAACCTGCTCGAACCCCTCCGGTTTATCTCTTGGCCTCGACGGTTCCCCTCCAGATTTCTGGGGCGCTGCTAATTTATTTGGTTCACTTGATTTTATCGGCAATTGTAGTCTTTGCCTCGCTTGCGAGCAGCCAGCTCGGGGTGTTGTGCTCGCTTGTGGTGGCAGTAATCGTGACGCTTCTTTCCGCGTCGTTCGTATTCGTGTTAATTGAAGATGCGGACGTGGAGCAGAGGGGACTACGAGGCATTCGGTTTGCACCACGCTACATCATGCGTTCGGTCACGGTGCTTCGTTCCTCCTGCAGGGAAATCGCGCGTCCCGCAACGCTGCTGGTGGCATGGAACCTGGTTGCAAGTTACGCTATCCAGGTTCTTGTTGGATGGGTAGTTTCGAGTGCGGCGCTGCCGTCGGCACTTTCAGTGACGGCGCTTGTACATGAGGGACTTTATTATGGGGCGTTTGCTTATATGCTGCTTTTGCTAGTTCATTGTGCGGTTGCGAGTTGGCTCGAAATTGACGTGCTCATGGGGGTGTCCTTGTGCGTATCCGAGCAGGCGCGATAGCCCGAAGATGAAGCCGCGTTTTCGACATTGAGTTTCTGCGTACCTTGCTTTCTAAGCAGAATTGGCGCGCCATCTGTTAACGATCGTTTTCCAAGAATTCTTTTGTTGCTCATTTTATAGACTTCTCATTGCTATAATCGCCCACCGCTCTAGATGATCGGAGAGGTTTTCCTATATGGCTCAAACAAAGCAAGGTGGTATCGCACTCAGTCAGTGGCTCCCGCTTATCGGGCTCGCCTGCTGCGCGTTCGTGTTCAACACGTCGGAGTTTATGCCCATCGGCCTTCTGACTGATATCGCCGCATCGTTCTCGCTCACCGAGGCCCAGGCAGGCATCATGATCTCGGTCTATGCTTGGGGCGTCATGCTGCTGTCGCTGCCACTCATGGTGTTTGCCTCGCGCTTTGAGTTCAAGTGGATGCTGCTCGGCGTGCTCGCCGTGTTTTCTCTGGGTCAGTTCCTGTCCGCTGTGGCACCGACATATCCCATCCTGGTCTGTGCGCGCCTGGTGGTCGCTTGCGCACATGCCGTGTTCTGGTCGGTCGCCTCGATTATGGCCTCGCGCCTGGTTGACGCCCGCCACGGGGCGCTCGCCATCAGCATGATCGCCACGGGCTCGTCTATCGCGCAGATTTTCGGCCTGCCCCTCGGTCGTGCCATCGGCCTGGCCGTGGGCTGGCGCATGACGTTTGCCGTGGTCGGGGTCTTCTCTGCCGCCGCGGTGGTGTACCAGGCAGCGGTGTTCCCGGCCATGCCGGCGGGTGAGCGCTTTACCGTTAAGCAGCTGCCCGAGCTGCTCAAGAACCCGTTCCTGATCGCGCTCTACGCGGTCACGGTCTTTATGGCGACCGGCTATTACGCAAGCTACAGCTATATCGAGCCCTTCCTGGCGCAGGTCGCGCACGTCGATGCGGGTGCCATCACCATGACGCTGACGGCGTTTGGCTGTTCTGGTCTGCTCGGAAGCTGGCTGTTTGGCCGCCTGTTCGATGGGCATCGCTTCCCGTTCTTGGCTATCACGCTCTCCGGCGTGCCGGTGGCTCTGCTGCTTATGGCCCCCGCAGCCTCGGCGCTCGTGTTGGTGCTTGCCGTCTGCGCACTATGGGGCTGCTGCGCCACGGCCTTTAACGTGGCGTTTCAGGCCGAGCTCATCAAGTACACGCCGGCGGACTCGTCGGCCGTCGCCATGTCGATCTTCTCGGGCCTGTTTAACCTTGGTATCGGCACGGGCACCGCGATCGGCGGAGCCGTGGTTTCGGGTCCCGGTATCGCTTGGATTGGCTTCGTGGGCGGGGCGATTACCGTCGTGGGCGTCATCCTCGCCATCACCGTACTGTTCCCGGCCATACGCCGTGCCAAACCCGTTGCCTAATCACGTCCTCTCATCAGTTGCGGTGGAATAGTTCCTGTTTAAGGCCTCTGAAGGCCCAAGCAGGAACTATTCCACCGCAACTTATTTTGGGGGAGAGGATACAAGCTGGGCATACAATGGATGTCGTTGTGTTGGGCTTACCGGGAGGTTGCTATGTGGGCATACGAGACGACGTTCTACCAGATCTATCCGCTGGGTTTTTGTGGAGCTCCGCGCGAGAACGTCGCGCCCGTTGCCGAGGACGAGCTCTCCCAAGCTGCCGGTACCGCGTCCAATCCCGATGCCCCCATCATGAAAATCGCCCAATGGGCCGATTACCTGCAGGAGCTCGGTATCGGTGCCGTGCTGATCAACCCTCCGCTTGAGTCCGATAGCCATGGCTACGACACGCGCAGCCTGCGCCATATCGACCGTCGCCTGGGTGGGGACGCCGACTTTGCCGCCGTATGCGACACGCTGCACGCCCATGGCATCCGCGTGGTGCTTGATGCCGTCTTCAACCACGTCGGTCGCGGCTTTTGGGCCTTCCGCGATGTGCAGGAGCGCAAGTGGGACTCGCCCTACAAGGACTGGTTCCATATTAGCTTTGACGGCGATTCCTGCTATGGCGACGGCTTTTGGTACGAGGGCTGGGAAGGCCATTTTGAGCTTGTGAAGCTCAACCTGCAAAATCCCGCTATGGTCGATTACCTGCTCGAGTCTGTGCGCCGTTGGGCCGACGTCTTTGGCGTCGACGGCCTGCGCCTGGACGTTGCCTATATGCTCGACCGCGACTTTATGCGCCGCCTGCACGCCTTTGCCCGTGAGCTCAAGCCCGACTTTGTGCTGATCGGCGAGACGCTCCACGGCGACTACAACCAGATCGTCAACGACGAGATGCTCGACTCCTGCACCAACTACGAGTGCTACAAGGGCCTGTACTCCAGCTTTAACTCGGTCAATATGTTCGAGATCGCCCATTCGCTGCACCGCCAGTTTGGCGGCGATCCGTGGTGCATCTACCGCGGCAAACATCTGCTGTCGTTTGTCGACAACCACGATGTACCGCGCCTGGCGAGCATCCTCACCGACAAGTCCTGTCTACGTCCTGCCTACGGCATGCTCTTTGGCATGCCAGGCATCCCGTGCGTCTACTATGGCAGCGAGTGGGGAATTGCTGGCGAAAAGGGCGGCCCCGATGGCGACTGGGCGCTGCGCCCTGCGCTCGATGAGCCTGCGCCCAACGAGCTGACGGCGTTCATCACGCGGCTTGCGCACCTTCGCTCGGCCGACGACGCGGCTGCCCGTGCTCTCAACTACGGTGCCTATCGCAACGTGGTGATCCAGAACAAGCAGCTGCTGTTCGAGCGCGCCTGTGACGGCGCGACGGTGCTCGTGGCGGTGAACGCCGTGGACGAGCCTTACACCTTTGGCGCCGGCGAGCTCAACGGCTCCTTTGTCGATTTGCTTGCCGACGATGCACCCACGGTCGAGCTGACGGGTACCCTTGAGCTTGCACCCTACGAGGTGCGTTATCTGTTGAGGGCCTAGGCCATGGCTGCTGCCGACGAGGGCTATCAACATATTGAGCATGGGTTTGAACCCGTGTTTGACGAGCGCTCGCGCGTTTTGGTGCTGGGGTCGTTTCCCTCGGTGCTCTCGCGTACCAATGCCTTTTATTACGGTAACCCTCAGAATCGCTTTTGGCGTGTGATGGCCACGTGCCTCGGTATGCCTGTGCCGCCCAACGAGGGCGATCCTTTGGCAAGCGGTGAGCCCGCGACGCTCGATGCCTCCATTGCCGCCAAGCGATCCATGCTGTTGAACGGTGGCGTGGCCCTGTGGGATGTGATTGAGAGCTGCGACATTAAGGGCTCGAGCGACGCGAGCATTCGCAACGTTGTGCCGGCACATATCGAGTGCATTACCGATGCCGCGCCGATCGAGGCCGTTGTCTGTAACGGCGGCACGGCAGGGCGACTCTACAAACGCTACTTGCAAGATCGGACGGGGCTGCCCGCCATCGTCCTGCCCTCGACAAGTCCTGCCAACGCGGCGTGGCGTTTGGAGCGGCTTGTCGAGCGTTGGAGTGAAGCCGTTGACTGGGCAGCTCATTAATTTAGATTATTGATTGAGTGTGGGCGCCGAGGTGTTTCAGAACGCCTCGCCAGACCGGCGCGGGCACGGCTGGCTCGGCGCAAACCATGCCGTCGGCGTCGACGTTGGCGGCATTGCCGCCGCCAAGTCGCTGTGCATGCTCGACGGAGCAGCCCATGCGCACAGCGCCCACAAGCTTATCCATCGCTTCCGAAAATGATCGGCGTAAGAGGCCCATGCGTGGGGAATGGCGAAGCGCTGCGATGCCGCTGCCGGCGCAGATGGCAACGCCGCCACACCACAATTGGTCATGGCGCTCGCATGCCTTGTGCAAGCGAACGGCGGTCCCACGCGCCTGCTCAGCGCCCTGTTGTGCGGCTCTAATCACGGCGTAGACACGCGTTCCCGTACTGCCAAAGCGCTCAAGCGCCTGCTCGATGGCTGTCAACGTCTCATCGTCAGCCATATCTTCAATGGCCAGCACGATGCCATCGGCAACGCTGCCGGCGTCATTTGCCTTCAAGTCGACTGGGAGGGGGAGTGTAGTGCCGGAAAGCTGTGCATAGGCGGCGATGGCATCCTGCAGGTCCCAAAGCAAAAACTCAAGATCGGCGCTATTGGGAATGCTGATATACGCAATGGTTTGCAGCGTTTTTGGTACATCGCCGCGCGCGGTCGTCTCCATGCCATCTCCTTTCCGGCTCGTTTCCGTTTAGGTTACACCGTCTGGAGGCGCTGGGCGCGCTATCCTAGTGCAACCCTTACGAAAGGAACGCCATGCGTCTGCCCATGAATACCTCGCTTGCCACGCTCAAGCCCTCCGGCATCCGTCGGATTAACGCACTCGCCGCTCAGCACCCGGGATGCATCGCGCTTGCGCTTGGCGAGCCCGATTTTCCCACGCCCGATGTGATTAGTGCCGAGGTGACCGCCGCACTGGACCGCGGTGACACGCACTATCCGCCCAATAACGGTCGCCCCGCCCTGCGCGAGGCGTTATCTGCCTACATGGGGGACGCGGGCCTTATGTTTTCGGCCGACGAGGTCATCCTGACCGACGGCGCGACCGAGGCCCTGTCGGCAACATTCATGGCTATGCTCAACCCCGGCGACGAGGTCATTATCCCCACGCCGGCCTTTGGCCTTTACGAGAGCATCGTCGTGGCCAATCACGCCAAAGCGGTCTTTTTGGATACGGAGCCTGCGCAATTTCAGATTGACGAGGATGCGCTTCGCGCCTGTGTGACCCCGGCGACCAAGGCCGTCGTTATCTGCTCGCCCAACAATCCCACGGGCTGCATTCTCAACGCGGCATCGCTCGACGCCGTGGCGCGCGTAGCGGAGCAGGCGGGCATCTACGTAGTCTGCGACGACGTATACAACCGTCTGGTCTATGTGGGTGACTACGAGCGCTTTGCCCAGCGCCACCCGGAGCTGCGCGAGCAGACGGTAGTCATAGAGAGCTTCTCCAAGCCCTGGGCCATGACCGGCTGGCGCTTGGGCTGGCTCGTCGCTACAACCCCCGTCATCGCCGAGATCGCAAAGGCCCACCAATACCTAGTATCGAGCGCCGTCTCCTTCGAGATGGACGCCGCCCGCGTGGCACTCACCGTGGACCCGTCGCCGATGCTCGAAGTCTACCGAGCCCGCCGCGAATGCGTCCTCGCCGCTCTCGACGAGATAGGTCTCGACGTAGTAGAACCAGCAGGCGCCTTCTACGCTTTCCCGAGCATCAAGAAATATGGCATGACAAGCGAGGAGTTCTGCATCCGCGCTATTAAGGAGGCAGGAGTTGCCCTAGTCCCCGGCGATTGCTTCGGAGCCGAAGGCCACGTACGCCTAAGCTACTGCGTCTCCGACCAAGATCTGGACGAAGGCCTCCACCGCCTGTCCACCTTCGTTTCAACGTTGTAGTCACTGGGGACCCAACCCATCAGCCCACCGACATAAGGGTTATGCGTGGGGCGCGCCGGCCAACGGACACGAGGATTCGCAGCAAAGGTAACGTAGCTCCGGTCGGGAGGGGCAGGGCGAGTTTTCCGTAGATTCCGCACGAGCCGAAGGCCACTTAATGTGGCCTTCGTGCGAGCTCAGGACTTGACCGAGCGGAAAACTCGCCCTGCCCCTCCCGACCGGAGCGTATGCAGGGTTTGTGTGCGAATCCTCGCGCCCGTTGACCGACGCCGGGGTCCCCGCCATAATACTTTCGGTTCACGCACGAATCCGCTGCCAGAGACAGCCGGCGCAAACGGGTCTTACCCGCGAGCTTAATGGGACTTCCCGCCAGCCGAGGTGGTCGAGTAGATATGTCTTCTCGCCCCCGTCGCTCATGCAGCGCGGGGGCTTTCTTTTTGGACATGCCCCCGTCACGTCCTTGTGGCGGACCGTGCCCGGAAAGAATTCGAGGAGGTGTAATTTATGCCCCAGCAGTACAAAATCGACAAGGTTGCAGAGATCGAGTCCCGTATCGCCGAGAACGCCGGTCTGTTCGTCGTCAACTACAACGGTCTGACGGTTAAGCAGGCTCAGGAGCTGCGTCATCAGCTTCGCGAGTGCGGCGCCGAGATGAAGGTCTACAAGAACAACCTGGTCAAGATCGCTCTCAAGAACCAGGAGCAGCCCGAGCTCGACGAGATCCTCGCCGGCCCCGTCGCTTATGTGTTCTACGAGTCCGAGCCGGTCGAGGCCGCTAAGGCCCTTAAGGACTTCTCTGCTAAGTCCAAGGGCGTCCTTGAGATCAAGGGCGGTATCTCCGACGGCAAGGCCGTTTCCGCTGATGATGTTAAGGCTATCGCCGAGCTGCCCACCAAGGATCAGCTTCTCGGCCAGATCGCCGGTCTCATCTCTGGTTTCGCTCGCGACATCGCTGTCTGCGTCAACGGCGTTTCCTCTGGTCTCGCTCGTTCGATCCAGCAGGTCTCCGAGCAGAAGGCAGCCTAGTTGCTGTTTTCACCCGCGGCGGCAACGCCGCACCCCTGGCGCATTCGCGCCGTGTTTTAACTGATCTCCGTGCATCCGCACGGAAACCGAAAGGACTTAGAAATGGCTAAGCTTACCACCGATGAGATCATCGATGCTCTTAAGGAAATGACCCTTCTCGAGGCTTCCGAGCTCGTTAAGGCTATCGAGGACACCTTCGGCGTTTCCGCCGCTGCTCCTGCCGCTGTTGTCGCCGCTCCCGCTGCTGGCGCTGCTGAGGCCGAGGAGAAGACCGAGTTTGACGTCGTGCTCGAGGGCTTCGGCGACAACAAGATCCAGGTCATCAAGGCCGTCCGTGAGCTCACCAACCTTGGCCTGAAGGAGGCCAAGGAGGTCGTCGAGGGCGCTCCCAAGGCTGTTCTCGAGGGTGCCAAGAAGGAGGACGCCGAGGCTGCCAAGGAGAAGCTCGAGGCTGCTGGCGCTGCTGTCACCCTCAAGTAATCAGGCTTTCTCGCCAGATTCCTTTGCAGACGGGGTTCGCATTGCGAGCCCCGTCTTTTTTGTTTTTCGGTCCCTCGGCATCGGTTGCTCAATCTGCCATGTTCTGTGATTTGCGTCGTATCGGGTGCCCTGCCGTTGGGCAATAAAATTGCACCATTCGAGCAATAATTTGCGTTGACCTGCTGAAGAATTGTCTCTGCCTTGTAGCGACATATAGTTCCAGCGGTAAGATGCTTGGGTATCGCAATTTGGTCTGCGGCTGTGTGCCGCACGCATGGGGCGCTTTTGCGCCTGCGAAAGGATCTTTGAATAACATGAAGGCAATCATCCCCGCCGCCGGTCTTGGCACGCGTTTTCTGCCTGGTACCAAGTGCACGCCCAAAGAGATGCTGCCGGTGCTCGACAAGCCGGTCATCCAGTATGTCGTCGAGGAGGCCCTCGACCCCGAGGAGGTCGATGATGCCATCATCGTTACTTCTCCCGGTAAGCCCGAGCTACTGAACTACTTCCAGCCTGATCGCTCGCTCGAGAACCTGCTGCGCGAGCGCGGCAAGAACGCCTATGCCGATGCTGTCGCCCACGCTGGCGGTATGCCGGTCGACTTCCGTTATCAGTACGAGCCCAAGGGCCTCGGCCATGCTATTCGCTCTGCTGCCGACGCCGTGGCAGGGGAGAACTTCCTGGTTCTTCTGGGCGACTACGTTGTACCTAACCGCGACATCTGCGACAAGATGCTCGCCGTTTCCAAGGAGCACGGTGGCGCTTCGGTTATCGCCGTCGCTGCTTGCTCGCCCGAGGAAGTCAGCCGCTACGGTGTTATCGCCGGCGAGCGCGTCGGTTCGCTCGAGGGCGCCGAGGACGTTGCCGATGCCGAGCCGGGCGCTGTCTGGCGTATCGGCGGTCTGGTTGAGAAGCCCGCTCCCGAGGCTGCTCCGTCCAACCTGTACATCGTCGGTCGCTACCTGCTGAGCCCGCTGGTCATGGACTTGCTGGCAGATCAGCAGGCCGGCAAGGGCGGCGAGATCCAGCTCACCGACGCCATGGCCCGTTCGCTCGACCGCGAGGCCATGTACGCCGTCGTCATCGACCCGCTGTCGGGCTACGACACTGGCACTCCCTCTGGTTGGATGGCCACTAACGCCCTCATGGCTGCAAACGACCCCCGCTTTGCCGATGCCTTCTGGGACGCCATCGACGAGCGCGGCGGATTGATGCGCAAGTAAGCCTTCGGGCATCGACATTTACGGGTGCGGACTTCGGTCTGCACCCGTTTTTTTATTCGAGCTACAGCTTGGCTCCGGAAAGTGCGACCTACAATTTGGTCGAATTCTGGGACGCGCTTTCCGGTTGGAACCCCTAGCGGAAACTGCGACCCGGAATTTCGGCTCAGAACGGGATATGCTTTCCCAAACAGTGCTCAACCGGAAACTGCGACCCAGTTTGAGGCCTCAAAACGGGACGCACTTTCCGCCTGACCAACCCTCGCCGTCATTTCGCCGTTCAGCGGCGCGCATCAGCAGCTCTGTTCACAGAAAATATATGAACAGATGTTCGATATACATACATCTACCTGCGTGTTTTCTGTCGAAAAACTTTGCTACTCCAAAAACTCAATCGCGTCAAGGCTTTTCTTGCCCAACGGTCGGTACCTGATAAACTATTAGGTTGCGATAACTGGCGAAGCTATGCCTCGCCAACCCACCGAGCATTTCCGTGAAGGAGGAAAAACCTGGTGACCTACGCATACACTGCCACTGAGCGCAAGCGCGTCAGCTTCGGGAAAATCCCGGAGGCCATGGAGCTCCCCAACCTTATCTCTGTTCAAAGGGAATCCTTTGAGCGTTTTAAGGACGAGGGCCTTCGTGAGGCGTTCAAGGAATCCAGCCCCATCCAGAGCCAGAACCATGTTCTCGAGGTTACCTTCGGCGAGCATCAGTTCGGCGACCCCGCGCACACCGTCGAGGAGTGCCGCGAGAAGGATATGACCTATCAGGCTCCGCTTCTGACCGACGTCCGTCTCACCAACAAGGAGACCGGCGAGATCAAGGAGCAGCTCGTCTTTATGGGCGACTTCCCCATGATGACCGATCAGGGCACCTTCATCATCAACGGTACCGAGCGTATCGTCGTCTCGCAGCTCGTCCGCTCCCCGGGTGTGTACTACAGCTCCGAGATGGATTCGGGCAAGCAGATCTACAAGGCCCAGATCATCCCGTCCCGCGGTGCCTGGCTTGAGTTTGAGGTCGACAAGCGCGACCAGCTCATGGTCTCCATCGACCGTAAGCGCAAGCAGAGCGCCACGATGTTCCTGCGCGCCCTTGGCATCGCCGTCACCAACGACGACATCATCGAGCTGCTCGGCAACTCCGATGTGATCAAGCGCACCCTGGAGCGCGACACCGCCCTCACCCGCGAGGACGCCCTCATCGAGATCTACCGTCGCCTGCGCCCAGGCGAGCCTCCCACCGTGGACGCTTCCCGCAGCCTGCTCGAGGGCCTGCTCTTTAACCCGCAGCGCTACGATCTGGCCCGCGTCGGTCGTTACAAGGTCAACAAGAAGCTCAACCTCACCACCGAGGAAGAGGTCACGGTGCTCACCGACGAGGATATCGTCGCGACGCTGCGCTACCTGCTGTCCCTCGCTGCCGGCGAGCAGGGCTTCAAGGTCGACGACATCGACCACTTTGGCAACCGCCGTATCCGCACCGTTGGCGAGCTCGTCGCCAACCAATTCCGTATCGGCATGAGCCGTATGGAGCGCGTCGTCCGTGAGCGCATGAGCTCCCAGGACATCGACGAGATAACCCCACAGTCGCTCATCAACATCCGCCCGATCGTGGCCTCCATCAAGGAGTTCTTCGGTTCCTCGCAGCTCTCGCAGTTCATGGACCAGGCGAACCCCCTGACCGGTCTGACCCACAAGCGCCGTCTGAGCGCACTCGGCCCTGGTGGTCTTGCCGGTCACAAGTCCGGCTCCAGCCGCCGCACCAACGTGCCGACGGCCGTCCGCGACGTTCACAACTCGCACTACAGCCGCATGTGCCCGATCGAGACCCCCGAAGGCCCCAACATCGGCCTGATCGGCTCGCTCGCCCTCTACGCCCGCGTCAACGAGTATGGCTTCATCGAGGCCCCGTTCCGTCGCGTCGAGAACGGCGTTGCCACCGACCAGATCGACTGGATGACCGCTGACGAGGAAGAGAAGCACGTTATCGCGCCGGCCAACACGCCGCTCGATCCCAAGACCAACGAGTTCATCACGACCGATGCCGAGGGCAAGCTTGTCCGCCCGCACACCGTGATCGCCCGTACCCGCGACTTCGACGGTTCCTTCGGCGCTCCCGCCGACGTGCCCGTCGAGGACGTCGACTACATGGACGTCTCGCCGCGTCAGATGCTCTCCGTCGCAGCCACGCTGATCCCGTTCCTTGAGCACGACGACGCCAAGCGTACGCTGATGGGCGCTAACATGCAGCGTCAGGCCGTGCCGCTGGTTCACCCCGCCGCTCCCTATGTCGGTACCGGCATGGAGCGTCGCGCCGCTCTGGACTCCGGCGAGGTCACCCTGGCCAAGAACGCCGGCGAGGTTATCTTTGCCGACGCCGCCAAGATTATCGTCAAGCATGCCGGCGGCATGGACGAGTATCATCTGGCCAAGTACCAGCGCTCCAACCAGTCCACCTGCATCAACCACCGTCCGCTCGTGCGCGTCGGTGACACCGTTGAACAGGGCGAGCCTCTGGCCGACGGTCCTTCGACCGATCACGGCGAGCTCGCACTGGGCCAGAACCTCACCGTGGCCTACATGCCGTGGGAAGGCTTTAACTACGAGGACGGTATCGTCGTGTCCGAGCGCCTGGTGGCCGAGGACCTGCTGACGACCATCAACATCACCCGTCACGAGATCGACGCCCGCGACACCAAGCTCGGCCCCGAGGAGATCACCCGCGAGATCCCGAACCTCTCCGAGGACATGCTTGCCAACCTCGACGAGGACGGCATCATCCGCATCGGCGCCGAGGTCGGCCCTGGCGACATCCTGGTCGGCAAGGTCACGCCTAAGGGCGAGAGCGCTCTGACCGCCGAGGAGCGCCTGCTGCGCGCCATCTTCGGTGCCAAGGCCCACGACGTCCGCGATACCTCCCTTAAGATGCCTCACGGCGCTTACGGCCGCGTCATCGATGTCGTCCGCTTTAGCCGCGAGAACGGCGACGACCTGGCCCCCGGCGTCAACGAGCAGGTGCGCGTCTACGTCGCCCAGCGTCGTAAGATCCAGCAGGGTGATAAGATCGCCGGCCGCCACGGCAACAAGGGTGTTATCTGTAACGTTCTGCCGGTCGAGGACATGCCCTACATGGCTGACGGTACCCCGATCGACGTTATCCTCAACCCGCTGGGCGTTCCTTCGCGTATGAACGTCGGCCAGCTGCTCGAGTGCCACCTTGGCTGGGCTGCTGCCTGCGGTTGGGATACCGAGCAGGCCGACTCCGACAAGTACGTCCCCGGTCCGTTCTTCACCGCCACGCCCGTCTTCGACGGCGCCAAGGAGGACGAGATCGCCGAGGTCATCCGTCGTGCCAACAAGAACATGCTCAACAAGGCCACCGCTGCCTTTGGCGATCACATGCGCCCCGAGTTCGTCACCCAGCTTGACGAGCGCGGCAAGACCCGTCTGTTCGACGGCCGCACCGGCGAGGAGTTCCGCGAGCCCATTACCGTGGGTACGTCCTACATCCTCAAGCTCGGCCACATGGTCGACGACAAGATCCACGCCCGTTCGACTGGCCCTTACAGCCTGGTTACCCAGCAGCCTCTGGGCGGCAAGGCCCAGTTCGGCGGCCAGCGCTTCGGCGAGATGGAAGTTTGGGCACTGTACGCTTACGGCGCTTCCAACGTCCTGCAGGAGATCCTGACCGTCAAGTCCGACGATACCGTGGGCCGCGTCAAGACCTACGAGTCCATCGTCAAGGGCGAGAACGTTCCTGTCCCGGGTATCCCCGAGTCCTTCAAGGTTCTCGTCAAGGAGATCCGCTCCCTCGCGCTGGACATCGAGCCCATGCACGATGCCGACGAGGACGCCTCCGCCCCTGTGACCGCCGAGGAGACCTCTGCTCTCGACGACCTGGCTGCGCTCGCCGGCGTTGACACCGACGTCGAGGCCGAGGATGCCGAGACCGCCGAGGCACCCGAGGCTGTCGCCGCCACGACCACTGATAAGGAGTAGTTGACTGTGGCAGATTTCGAAGCTACTGATTTTGACTCGGTAAAGATCTCCCTTGCCTCCGCCGACCAGATCCGTTCCTGGTCGCACGGTGAGGTCAAGAAGCCGGAGACCATCAATTACCGTACCCTCAAGCCCGAGAAGGACGGCCTGTTCTGCGAGAAGATCTTCGGTCCCGCCAAGGACTGGGAGTGCTCCTGCGGCAAGTACAAGGGCATCCGCTTTAAGGGCATCGTCTGCGAGCGCTGCGGCGTCGAGGTCACCTCGGCCAAGGTGCGTCGCGACCGCATGGGCCACATCGAGCTCGCCGCTCCCGTGTCCCACATCTGGTACTTCAAGAGCCCCACGAGCTTCCCGATGAGCCGTATGCTCGACATCAAGTCCAAGGACCTCGAGAAGGTTCTGTACTTTGCCAGCTACATCATCACCGAGGTTGACTACGAGGCTCGCGAGGCCGACGCCGACGACCTGCGCGAGGAGCTCGCCGCCGATCTGGAAGAGATCGATGCCGAGTGCGCCCGCCAGATCGAGTCCCTCAAGGAGCAGGGCGACCCCGAGAACTTTGACGAGTTCTCCGACGAGGAGCCGCTGACCCCCGAGGAGATCGCCTCTGGCATCGTCGATATCGAGGAAGAGTGCAAGGACGAGAAGCAGCTCCGCACGGACGCCTTCAACGCCTTCATGAAGCTCACCGAGCGCGACCTCATCTCCGATGAGCCGCTGTTCCGCGAGATGACCCGCTACTACTCCATGTACTTCAAGGGTGGCATGGGTGCCGAGGCCGTCCGCGACCTGCTCGCTGCCATCGACCTCCCCTCCGAGGCCGAGAAGCTCAAGGCCATCATCGCCGACGAGGATTCCCAGAAGCAGAAGCGCGAGAAGGCCGTTAAGCGCCTCGAGGTCGTTGACGCCTTCCTGAAGGGCGGCAACAGCCCCGCGAACATGATCCTGGACGTCATCCCGGTCATTCCGCCCGATCTGCGCCCGATGGTCCAGCTCGACGGCGGCCGCTTCGCCGCGTCCGACCTCAACGATCTGTACCGTCGCGTGATCAACCGTAACAACCGACTCAAGCGCCTGCTCGACCTGGACGCCCCTGCGATCATCGTGAACAACGAGAAGCGCATGCTCCAGGAGTCCGTGGACGCCCTGTTCGACAACGGCCGTCGTGGTCGCCCGGTCTCTGGCCGTGGCGGTCGCCCGCTCAAGTCGCTCGCCGAGGCCCTCAAGGGCAAGCAGGGTCGTTTCCGTCAGAACCTGCTGGGTAAGCGTGTCGACTACTCCGGCCGTTCGGTTATCGTTACCGACCCCAAGCTGCTGCTGCACCAGTGCGGTCTGCCCAAGACCATGGCGCTGGAGCTCTTCAAGCCCTTCGTCATGAAGCGCCTGGTCGAGCTTGGCAAGGTCGAGAACATCAAGGGCGCCAAGCGCGCTATCGACCGCGGTGCCACCTTTGTGTGGGATATCCTCGAAGAGGTCATCGACGGCCGCGTCGTGCTGCTCAACCGCGCACCGACCCTGCACCGTCTGTCCATCCAGGCCTTTGAGCCGGTTCTGGTCGAGGGCAAGGCTATCCACCTGCACCCGCTGGTCTGCTCGCCCTTCAACGCCGACTTCGACGGCGACCAGATGTCTGTCCACGTGCCGCTGTCCAGCCAGGCTCAGGCCGAGGCCCGCGTGCTCATGCTCTCTGCGAACAACCTGCGCTCGCCGGCATCCGGCAAGCCGGTCAACATCCCCTCGCAGGACATGATCATCGGTGTGTACTACCTCACCCAGGTCCGCGACGGTCTGCCGGGCGAGAACCACGTGTTCTCGAGCTTCGACGACGCGCTGCACGCCTATGACTGCCGCTCCGAGGTCGACATGCAGGCCAAGATTCAGGTCCGCGTGTCCGCCGAGAACGCCAACGTCATCAACGAGGACGGCACCCGTATCTTCCGCGTCAAGAATGGCAAGAACGAGTTTGTCGACTACGACGTCACCGGTAACAAGACCGCACGCTTCGAGACCTCTATCGGTCGCATCATCTTCAACCGCCAGTGCCTGCCCGAAGACTACGAGTTCATGAACTACAAGATGGTCAAGGGCGACGTGGCCAAGCTGGTTGCCGACTGCTGCGATCGTTACCCCGAGGCCAAGGTCGGTCCGATCCTCGACGCCATCAAGTACTCCGGCTTCCACTACGCTACCCGCGCCGGCCTCACCATCTCGGTGTGGGACGCTCTCATCCCTGCCGAGAAGCAGGAGCTGCTCGACCGCGCCCAGGCTAACGTCGACCAGATCAACGAGTACTTCGAGGAGGGCTTCATCAACGAGACGGAGCGCCACATCGAAGTCGTTAACGAGTGGACCGCTTGTACCGACAAGGTCGCAGCGCTCATGCTCGACTTGTTCGACGAGGAGAACCCGCTCTACATGATGGCCGACTCCGGCGCCCGTGGTTCTAAGACCCAGCTGCGTCAGCTCGGCGGCATGCGTGGCCTGATGGCAGACATGTCCGGCGAGACGATCGACCTTCCCATTAAGGCGAACTTCCGCGAGGGCCTGCTGCCGCTCGAGTACTTCATTTCGACCTACGGCGCCCGTAAGGGCCTGGTCGATACCGCATCCCACACCTCGGACTCTGGTTACCTGACCCGTCGCCTGGTCGACGTGGCCCAAGACGTCATCGTCCGTGAGGAGGACTGCGGTACGCACGAGGGCGTCACCTACAACCTCATCATCCCCGGCACCACCGACCTCAACACCGACCTCGTCGGCCGTTGCTTCATTGAGGACGTCGTGGCCCCCGATGGCACCGTGCTCTTTGAGCAGGACGGCTACATCGAGAAGGTCGCCGACATCCAGAAGATGGTCGATGCCGGCCTTAAGAAGGTCAAGCTTCGCGCGCTGCTCACCTGCCGCTCCAAGTACGGCGTGTGCCAGAAGTGCTACGGCTGGGATCTTTCCACCCGTCGTCCGGTCGCCATCGGTACCGCGGTCGGCATTATTGCCGCCCAGTCCATCGGCGAGCCCGGTACGCAGCTTACGATGCGTACCATTCACTCCGGTGGCGTCGCTGGCGTCGACGATATTACGCAGGGTCTGCCTACGGTCAGCCGTATGTTCGATATCGTCGGCAACGTCAACGAGAAGATCCTGGGTCGCGAGGCTGAGCTGGCTCCGTACTCCGGCCACCTCTCGATTAAGCCCGAGAAGTCCGAGTACGTGCTGACGCTCACCGACTCCGAGGACCACACCCGTGTCCTCGACGAGCGTCGCGTCCCCGCTTCGGTGCGCTTTATGCCCGAGATCGAGGACGGCTGCGAGGTTCGCGCCGGTGACCAGATCACCAAGGGCTTCGTCAACTTCCGCAACCTGCGCAAGCTGACCGACATCGAGTCGACGATGCACACCTTCGTCGAGAGCGTTAAGGACGTCTACACCAGCCAGGGCGTCGACCTGAACGACAAGCACATCGAGGTGCTCGCACGTCAGATGCTGCGTCGCGTTCAGATCACCAACCCCGGCGACTCCAAGTACCTGCTTGGTCAGTACGTTGACCGCTACGAGTTCGCCGACGAGGTTGAGCGCGTTGCCCGTCTGGGCGGTCAGGCTCCCGTGGCCGAGCCCGTCATCCTGGGTACGCTCAAGGTCGCGTCCAACATCGACTCCTGGCTGTCGAGCGCTTCGTTCATCCGTACCGCTGGCGTCCTTACCGAGGCTGCCATTGAGGGCAAGGTCGACCACCTGCTCGACCTTAAGTCCAACGTCATCGTCGGTAAGAAGATCCCGGCTGGTACCGGCCTCAAGCCGTACGCCAACGCCAAGCTGACGTATCGTACGGCCGACGGCTACGTGGACATCGACGGCCCGGCTTCGCCCAACGCCAAGTCGCTGCCCGAGTGGGCTCCGGTTGAGCTCAAGGACCTGGACGAGCAGCTCCCGCAGCAGCTCGACTGGGCCGGCTACGACGAGTTCGGCGGTGCTGACGGTTCGTTCACCCGCAACGGCCACACCATCTCCGCCGAGAAGGCTCGCCTGTACCTGTTCGACGACCTGGGCGTGTCACAGCGCTGGACCAACAAGTTCAGCGAGGTCGGCATCGAGACGGTCGGCGACCTGGTCGGCAAGTCCGAGGAGGATCTGCTGCGCATCGATGGTATCGGTGCCAAGGCGATCGAGGAGCTCCGTGACGGCCTGGAGGCCCACGACCTGCTCTACATCCTCGAGAACAACGACGACGTTGCCGACGAGGAAGACCTCTCGCAGCTGCTGCAGATGGTCTTTAGCCCCGACGGTCCGGACGACATCCTGCTGGGCACCTCCGCCACGCCGACGCATCACGCCGACGCCGACGAGGAGCTCCTGGGCGCCCCGATCGACGACAAGAAGGCTCCCGCCAACGGTGCCATCAACGAGGACATGGCTTCCCTCGACGAGCTACTCAACCAGCTCGTAGACACCGACGACGCCGAAGAGGCCAAGGACAACGACGAGGAGTAACTTCCAAGTACGTTAACCGCCCTTCCAAAGACCCGTTTCCCAACAGGGAAGCGGGTCTTTTTTGCTGAAGAAAACCTGCCAAAAAGGGACAGGTTTATTTTGGTAGGTTTGGGACTGCTTGAATTTGAAACATTCCGTTCGGTCAAAGCGTATCTATGGTGAGGGCCTCATCGAGAACCATTAACGTCACCGGGAGGTGATTATGGAAGAACAAGCTTTTAGACAGGCAGTCGAAGATCACCGGGATGTCGTGTTTCGAATCGCATTGACGTATCTGCGCGATCGTGCTGACGCCGATGATGTCGCTCAAGATGTCTTTCTGAAGTTACTCAAAAGCGATGCGCAATTTGAAAGCTGGGAACATCTTCGTCGATGGCTTATCCGGGTCACGATCAATGAATGCAAATCGCTCTTTCGAAAGCCATGGAGGCGTGTGGAGGATATTGAGAATCTGGCCGATTCGCTTTCGACGGCGCAGGAGGAGACCAAGGCGGTCCTGTCAGACGTTATGCGACTTCCTGAGCGATTCCGTATTCCTATCGTGCTCTATTACTATCTGGGCTTCTCGACTTCAGAAATTGCCGAGTTACTGCATGTGCCAGCCGCGACCGTTCGAACGCGTTTAGCTCGCGGCAGATCGAAGCTCAAGTTCATCCTAGAGGAGGGCGACCGTGAAATCCAACCAGATCAAGCAGGCCTTCGAGTCCGTCCAAGCCGATAGCGATCTTGCTGACCGTGTTCTTTATGCCGCTGCTGGCGAGCCGCTTCGCCGAAAGGGTCACGCGAAGCCTCTGTATGTTGCCGTAATCGGATGTCTTGCCGGAGTGCTGGCGACCGGAGGGGTCGCCTACGCTGTTGTCAATTCCAGTTATTTTGCCTCTGCCTGGGGAAACCATGGCAACGGAGAGTCCGTTACCTGGACTCAAGGTGGCTCGTCGGGGACTAAATATACCTACACCAGAGAGTTTGGTGATGGTATCGCGCCCCAAAGCTTGGAGGGTTCAGTACAGAAGGTCAATCTGTCCGTCGAGGGCAACGGCTATACACTCGACATTCATGATATGGCTATCGACCAAAACGGCTGCGGTGCTGTGACGTTTACGCTGTCCAATCCAAATGGTGTTAACTACTACAAGCCGGCAGCAGAGACAGGCGAACTTGTTCTCTATGGTGAAGAAGAACAAGGCATCGGTACACCCAGCATGAACTTCGGCGAGGAATGGGCTGATACACGCTGCACCATTGATAAGGACACATCAAGCGATACTGTCATTAATGGCACGATGTACTTTGCTTCTATGGATCGCGAGCGAGGTTTTCAACATGCGGTCACCTGGAATATCTCGTGGACCGAGGGCGAAGGAGAGGATGCGAAGCCGTTCGAGGCATCGACACCCGAGTTTAGCGTTGGAGCGTACGTCGATACTAAGGAACTCCGCTCCGATGACACGCCTCTCGAGATCAGCCCGTTTTCCATCCAGACGCACATCGATGATCTGGGCATTGACGCAGTCACGAAGAAGTTGACGGTTACCTACAAGGATGGATCGGAGCAGATTATCGAAGATGACGACGCAGGGGCGTTCAACTTATATTTTTCTTATACGCGCAATAGCGGAGAGAACATCTGGGTGCCAACGAAGTTGATTGATGTCGACCAAGTGGTCTCAGTAACGCTTGAGGGCACACGCTGCACTTCAACAGGGGGCGCCGAAACGTCGGAACCCTTTACCATCGTCTATTCGTAAGATTTGGGGCCGCTTCCTATTAGGGGAGGCGGCCCATTTTGCATTAAATGGACGGTTAGACCGAGCGATATACTTCCGAAAACGCCGCCGATTACCCCATGACAGATGAGAGCAGATCACCGCTCGAGCGCGATGTTTCCCCAGATGAAACCTGCCAAAATAAACCTGTCCCTTTTTGGCAGGTAACGTTGCCCCGACGAGCGCGTCGGATTCCCGGTCCGGGCGGCCCGCTGTTTAAGTTTGTCGCGAGTTCCGCACGCAAAGGAAAGCACTTAATGTGCTTTCCGTC
>CAJKCG010000027.1:0-24517 GCA_905198355.1 uncultured Collinsella sp.
CCTCCTGTTCGTGCGGAACTCGCGATAAACCTAAGCCGGTGTCCCCGCTCTCCCGGGGCCTGTCGTGGCTTGGCCGTTGCATGCGGCTCGCTTTTCGGAACGGGGCTGACGGACACGTTCCGAAATCTACCACCGTCGCTGTACAGGGTGTCTATAAAGAGCCGTGGCCAAAAAACGGCAAATATGAGTACTGATACTCTTTTAGTAGCAGTAATTTTGACCAAATTTAAGGTGATTTGACGTGTCGATCGAGCAGATAAGCTGCCGTATCTCCTCAAGTGTTCATTAAAGGAAGACCTTGATGCGAATAAATCTCATTAAGATCTTCTTTTATTAACGAAAATAATGTAGCTACAACGGTAACAGTACTCATATTTGCCGTTTTTTGGCCACAGTCCTTCGGAGGGTCCTCGAAAATAGTCCCGAGCCGGCACTTGGGGACGTTCCTATAATGCCGGCACTTAGGAGCGTCCCCAAGTGCCGACACCGCGTCTGCCTGCGGCGGCCGCGCCCCGCTGCGTCGCTTCGCTCCTTGCGTGCTGCGCTGGAAAACGCTTCGCGTTTCCTCAGCTCCGCACCCTTGCGGGTTCGAATTCCTCCGCTTGCCCACAAGAAAGCGCCCTGGGCCGTTATGGGCTTAGGGCGCTCAGTTTTAATGGCTGGGACGGAGGGATTCGAACCCCCAACAGCCGGCACCAAAAACCGGAGTTCTACCGTTGAACTACGTCCCAATGTGTGGTGTTGCCCAAAAGCAACTCGTCTAGTTTACCTAATCTGCGAGGGCATCGCAAACGCCGTCGAGTAGGCGTACGGCGAGCGTCTGCGCGTCGCTGGCCGTGAAGGTGCCGTTGTAGCGCGTCATGCCCGTGAGCTCAATGCGAATGCGAGCCGGCTTCTGCTGCGCGGCGACATTGGCGGTGCGGATGCGCTGGGCCAGGTTGTGGCACTCGGCGAGGGCAATCGTGGCGCGTGGCGCGGCGTCGGCGGGCAGCTCGTCGCTTGCGATCTCGAGCACCAGGTCAACGTCGGTTGGGACCTCGGAGTCGCAGAGCATCATGCCGCTGTTGTCGGTCGTTGCCGTGGCGATGTTCCACATGCGCGAAGCAACGCTGCGTGCGATGGGGTCCTCACCGATAACGGCGATCTGGAAGCGCTCGAGCACGTTGGCGGCGCGAGCAAAACCGATGCGGGACTCGGCTTCGGTGACCGAGGGCTTGCCCTCCCACACATGATGCAGGCGGTTGATGTAGGCGTAGGTGTCCTGGAAGGCCATGCCGTCGGCAAACAGGCCGACATTTTCCTGGAACTGCTGCAGGGCGGCCTCGGTATGCGGACCAAAGTAGCCGTCGTCTTCGCCACAGGCAAAGCCCAAAACGTTGAGAGCGCGCTGCAGGGCCTGCACATCGGCGCCATGGAAATTGGGCATGCGCAGATACAGGGTGCGGTCGCCCAGCTTATACGAGGCGTCGACCAGGGCGCTCCAACAGGGGATATCGACGGCATGACCGGCAGCAAGGCCGCTGTCGAGCCTGAAGGTGCTGACGGCCTGCTCGGTGGTGGTGCCAAAGCGCTTGTCGGCGACCTCGTCGGCATCGATGGTGTAACCGAGCTGCAGAAGGCGGGACTGAACATCCTCGACGGCTGCTCCCTGCATGCCCGTGGTAATAGGTTCCATGAACGAACCCCTTTCGGCGTACGATTCGTACTATTTTGAGCGCGTGTCGGATAGACAACGCGAGACAATGCATAAACATGCACTCAACAGTGTAGCAACTTGTACCCAAACTCGCTGCCCACAGGTTTTATGACCCCCGCTAGTTAAGACGCTCCACAAAGAAATCTGCCATTGAGAGGAAGAGCTCGCGCGCATGCGGGTCGAGCTCGACGCCTTCGATAGCGGCCTTGGCCTTAGCGGTCAGGTCGAGCGCATAGGTGTGGGCGTAATCGATGGAGCCGGTCTCCTGGAAGATCTCCACGGCGCGTGCGAGCTGCGCAGGGTCCTCGGTGCCCGAGGAAAGGATTGCCTCGATCTCGTCGTGATAGCGCTCGTCTGACAGGGCATGCACGGCAACGAGGGTGCGCTTGCCCTCGGTGATATCGGTGCGGAAGTCCTTGTTGGCGGCCTCCTTGGTGCCGATCAAGTTGAGCAGGTCGTCTTGAATCTGGAAGGCAAGGCCCGTGTGCAGCCCAAAGGCGCGCAGTGCCTCAATCTGCTCTTCGCTGCCGCCGCCGATAATGGCTCCGGCGGCAAGCGGCGTCGCTCCGCTGTAGTACGCGGTCTTGTGCGTCGCCATGTCCAGATAATCGTCGACCGAAATGTCAAAGCGCCCGTCGCGGACCCAGCCCAGGTCGAGCGCCTGGCCCTCGATGGTACGGACGATCATTTCGGTAAGCTCGTGGAGCACGCGAAGCTTCACGTCTGCGTTGAGTGTGGGGTCGTCGAGAACCGTCTTGGTGACCATGGTGAGCGCCAGGTCACCGCAGTTGATGGCAAGACCGGTGCCCTCGGTAAGGTGCATGCAGGGCTTGCCGCGACGAATCTGCCCGTTGTCGGCGATGTCGTCGTGGATGAGTGCGCCCGACTGAAAGTGCTCGATGGCCGCCGCTGCGCTGCGGGCGCTCTCAAAGCTGCCGCCTACCGCAGTGGCGGCGAGCATGCAGATGAGCGGGCGGTGGCGCTTGCCAGCGTTTGCCGTAAATGCCGAGAGCGGGGTATACAGGTAGCGCTCGATATCGGCGGAAGTCGCCTGTCCGTCAAAGAACGTGGCCAGATAGTCGTTAATCTGGTCAAAGTGCTGGGCTAAAAAGCTGGTAAACGGACTGGACACGGGTTCTCGCATTCTTTGATAGGTTGCATCGTTGCATTATGCAGACAACATATTGCCACATTAGGGCGTCGAGCGCGGCGGTTGAAGACGATTGGTCCATGCGGCCGCAAGTGCGGTAGGGGCTTGGCTAGATAAGCCCAAAGTGTTCGAGCGCGGTGACGACGCCGTCGTGGTCGATGCTGTCGGTGACATAGTCGGCCTTTTCCTTGAGGAAGTCCGGCGCATTGCCCATGGCGATACCGACATCGACGGCGTTCATCAGCGAGACGTCATTGCTGGCGTCGCCGATGCCGTATACGGTTCCGTGGTGGGGATCGAGGGCGTCGAGTACGGACTGGATACCCTCGCGCTTGGTGCATTCGCGAGGCGAAATCTCGGTCACTTCGAGCTCGAGCTCGTTAAAGCAGAGCAGCGGCTCAAACGCTTGATCCTGAGCGATGCGGTTGGCAAGCGACGTGGACATTAAGATCTTGTAGGCGCTGTAATGTTGCAGCTGCGTAATTGCATCGCCCACGGTGCGGGCGTATCCCGGAGCGTCGGGCGCATCGGCACTCATGCGAACGACGCCATTGAGTCCCTCAAAACGAATCACTTCGTCCGATTGCTCAAGAATGGGAGCAAGGCGCTGCAGCATGCCGGGCGTCATCGCCAAATCGCGAATCACGTGTCCCTCAAGTTCGACATAGCCACCCGCGAGGCAGACGATGCCGGTCCAGGGCAGCTCGAGCAGCTTTGGATGGATGCAGCTCAGCGTGCGCCCTGTGCAGATAAACGCCATATTGCCCTTGGCGACAAAATCACGGATGGCTTGCGAGACCGCTTCATTGGGATAGGGGGAGAGGTCTCGCTCGCTCTCGGGAAGCTCTTGTGCCACTCGAGGGTCTTGCCAGGCGAGTGTTCCGTCGATATCGAAGAAGCAGATATCGCCGCGCTTATGGGCTGCGCTGGCGGCAGGGGAGGCCGAGGTGGTGGACACAAATCCCGGCTCGAGGCCCATGATCTGGTCAAAATGCTCTTTAACGCGGGGAACGGAGATGCCAATAATCACCTGGGCGGTCTTGCCCGTAATGATGAGGCCCTTGGCGCCCACCGCGACAAACGACGCATTATCTGCAACGATGGAAGGGTCTGCGACCTCGACGCGCAGGCGCGTGGCGCAGTTGGTTGCGCCCACGATATTGCCAACGCCACCTAAAAGCTGAATTACCCGCTCAGCGAGGACGTGATCTTGATCGGATTGAATACTGACCTCGCCATTGGGAGATTGCTCTTTGGCAAAGCCGCTTCCCGTTAAACGATCGATTGCCGCGCGATTGGAGACATGATCCTCGCGGCCCGGCGTCTTAAGGTCATAGACCAAGATGAGTGCTCGAAAACTAACAAAAAAGATGAGGCTAAAGGCAAGACCGATACCGAGCGCCAAAAGGTAGGAGCCGGCATGCATTCGCATGAGTGGGATGAAGTTGAAGGCCGTCATTTCCATGAGACCGCCCGAGAAGATGCCGACGATGCCAAAGAAGTTCATGGTCATGGCAAGGCAGGAGGACAGGACGGCGTAGAGCAAAAAGAGTCCGGGATAGGTGAACATAAAGAGAAACTCGAGCGGCTCGGTGACGCCGCAGACCACCGAGGCGACGATGGCGGGCAAAAGGATGACCTTAAGGCCGGCGCGGCGTTCGGGTTTGGCGGTGAAATAGAATGCTGCCGCGATGGCGGGAAGGCCAAAGAGCTTGCCCCAGCCGGTGGCGGTAAAACCTGCCCAGGGCGCAAGTTCATTTAAAGGGCGCGTGCTATGGGAGAGAATGGGGAGCAGGTTGGTCCACGTGGCGTAAATACCGTCGTGAATGACCAGATTGTCGTAATAGATGGGCATATAGAGCAGATGGTGCAGCCCCATGGGCTCGAGCGCTCGCTCCAAAAACACAAAGATGCCCACGCCGAAGGGGCCGACGCCCGCAAGTGCGTGGCGCAGCGTTTCGGTCACAGCGTATGCGAAGGGCACGATGGCGGCCGAGATGGCGGCAAGGGCAAACACGGCAAAAAAGCTGATGAGGTAGACGAGCGAGGAACCCGAGAACGTGCCGAGCCAATCGGGAACCTTGGCATCGTAGAAGCGGTCATGGATGGCAACGACGGTTGCCGACACCGCCAGCGGGCCGATAATGCCGGTGTCGAGCGTCTTGATGCCGTCGATGACGGTGATGCCGCTGGCGGGGGTTAAAGACGACGGGTACTTAAGTCCAAGGTTGTCGCCGCTCAGCTTAATGATCTCGCTCAAAAAGAAACAGTAGGCAAAATAGGCTACGAGCGCCTCGAGGCAGCAGCGTGCCGGTTGCTTTTGGGCAAGGCCGATAGGCAGCGCTACGGCAAAAAGGAGTGGAAGGCGCTTAAAGACCGTCCACGAGCCGCGCTGAATGATAGTCCAGAAAACGTACCAGGGGGTTCCGTATACGGCGAGGTCGCCGACGATATCCACGGTCGTTGCGAGGGCGGAGATGCCGACCATGAGGCCTGATATAGAAAACAGCATGGCGGGCGCGAACATGGCTCCGCCAAAACGTTGGATTTTCTGCAGCATAATATGCCTTTCGGATGCAACATGCTGTGCGAGCAAGAACGTTTAAACAATGAACTCATTGTAGAGGACTGGCTGCTTGCCGCATTGACGGTTTTGATTCGGTCCGATTTGGGTTTCGGGGGAACCGTCGACGGTAAATAATCCGTGCTTTACCGATAATCGGTTTAAACAACTTTAAGAAATGCTATCGTGCCTAGCCATACATATTCATTAGAGGTGAAATCATGCCAAAAGCGATTTACGAAGGAATCTACCGCGAGATCCGTTCGCGCATCATCAACGGGACCTATGCGTTTCAGGAGATGCTGCCAACCGAAGCCGAGCTGACCGCGGAGTTTGGCTGCACGCGCAATACCGTTCGACGCGCCTTGAGCATGCTGGCCGACCAGATGTTTGTGCAGCCTATACACGGTAAGGGCGTGCGCGTTATTTGGCTTAAGGGCGAAACCGACATGCTGGGCGCACTCGAAGAGGTTGAGTCGTTTGGCGAGTTCGCAAAACGCAACAATGCCGTCGCATCGACCGAGGTCAAGTCTTTTGAACATTTGATTTGCACTGAGCAACTCTCTCGTCGCCTGGGCTTTAAGGTGGGCGAGGAGCTGATTCGCGTAGTGCGTGTCCGAAGCCTCAACGGCAGCGCGCGCCAAGTGGACCATGGCTACTTTTTGGCGTCGATCGCCAAGGGCCTGACCCCCGAGATCGCGGCGGATTCTATCTACGGCTATCTGGAGCACAAGCGCGGCGTCAAAGTGATGGCGAGCCGTCGTACGGTGAGTGTCGAGCTCGCCAACGATGAAGACTGCAGCTATCTGGACCTTGGCAAGTACAACTGCGTCGCCGTTATGGAGAGCCAGTCGTACACCTCGGACGGCATCTTGTTCGAGGTCACGCATGCCCGCACACACCCCGAGATCTTCCATTACCGCGTCAATTCCAAGCGATAGCCGGCTAGCTCGCAGCCTGACGAGACTCATGCCCTCAAAGCGAAAACGCCCGGTCAAACCGACGATGCATCGGCTTGATCGGGCGTTTTCTCTGCATTCGATAACAAATAATTGTTTATACAAAACTTGTCAAGTATCAAGTCGAAATTACCGTTCACCGAAGTTTTTCTACCGCTCTAGTAATACTTGTTCAAACAACTAGCCAAATAGCGTATTGTACAAGTCAGCAAAAGGGGCAAAGTCCCCGAGCCAATCTCCGAAGGCGGCGGCAAAGGGTGCCGCCACGGTGTGAAAGGGTGGATTGTAATGAAGAACGAAATGAGCAGAAGGCAGTTCCTGGGCTTTGCTGGTTCCGCGGCTGCGGTTCTTGGTCTGGGCCTCGTGGGCTGCGGTGGTTCTGCCGGCTCTGGCTCCTCTGCTTCTGGTGACGCTGCCGAGGTCTACTTCCTCCAGTTCAAGCCCGAGGTCGACAAGGAGTGGAAGGAGATCGCCAAGGCGTACAAGAAGGAGAAGGGCGTCGAGGTCAAGATCGTGACCGCCGCCTCCAACACCTACGAGGAGAAGCTCAAGTCCGAGATGTCCAAGAGCTCCGCTCCGACGCTGTTCCAGGTCAACGGCCCCACCGGCCTTAAGAACTGGAAGGACTACTGCGCCGATCTTTCCGACACCAAGCTCCGCGGCGAGCTCATCGACGACTCCCTGGCGCTGCAGTCCGACGGCAAGGATCTGGGTATCGACTGGGTTCAGGAGAGCTACGGCATCATCTACAACAAGGAGCTCCTCGAGAAGGCCGGCTACAAGGCCGAGGACATCAACTCCTTCGACAAGCTGAAGGCTTGCGCCGATGACATCCAGGCCCGCAAGGACGAGCTCGGCGTTGACGGTGCCTTCACTTCCGCCGGCATGGATGACTCCTCCAGCTGGCGCTACACCACCCACCTCGCCAACCTCCCGCTCTACTACGAGTTCGAGAAGGAGCACAACCAGGAGGACGACGAGATCAAGGGCGAGTATCTCGACAACTTTAAGCAGATCTTCGACCTGTACATCACCGACTCCACCTGCGATCCTTCGCAGCTCGCCTCCAAGACCGGTGACGACGCCACCAACGAGTTCGCAACCGGCAAGGCCGTCTTCTATCAGAACGGCTCTTGGGCCTACGCCGACCTCACCAAGGCCGGTATGACCGACGACCAGCTCGGCATGCTGCCGATCTACATCGGCGTCGACGGCGAGGAGAACCAGGGCCTGTGCTCCGGCGGCGAGAACTACTGGTGCGTCAGCTCCCAGGCTTCCGAGGATGCCCAGAAGGCCACCGAGGACTTCATGTATTGGTGCGTCACTTCTGACACCGCCACCAGCATCATCGCTGACAAGATGGGTCTGACCGCCCCGTTCAAGAGCGCTAAGGAGACCACCAACGTCTTCTCTCAGCAGGCCGTTGCTATGGCCAAGGACGGCAAGAAGACCGTCGCTTGGGACTTCGTTTACATCCCCTCCGAGGAGTGGAAGAAGAACCTCAAGCAGGCTCTCATCGCTTATGCTGCCGACAACACCAAGTGGGACGGCGTCAAGAACGCCTTCGTCGATGGCTGGAAGACCGAGAAGGCTGCTTCCGAGTAAGCAGTTGCTGCCCAAGCTATCTGATTAGCGACAGGGGGCGGGCAGACGTAGGTTTGCCCGCCCCCTGCATATTGAAAGGACCCTTCTATGGGCAAAGCACTCAAGCGCTGGTGGCCGCTCTTTATGCTGCCCACGTGCCTGGCGTTTATGATCGGGTTCGTGATTCCCTTTATCCAGGGTTTCTATCTCTCGTTCTGCCAGTTTATTACCATCAATAACGCGCACTTTGTCGGTATCGAGAACTACGTGCGCGCGCTGTCCGATCCGCAGTTCTCCACGTCGTTCTTCTTTACGGTGGCGTTTGCCTTCCTGTCGACGGTGCTCATCAACGTGATCGCGCTGGCCATCGCGCAGGCGCTCACCCGCAAAGCGCTCAAGGGCACCAACATCTTCCGTACGATCTTCTTTATGCCTAACCTGATCGGCGGCATCGTGCTGGGCTACATTTGGCAGATTCTGATCAACTGCCTGCTCTCCAACGTGGGTGCCCAGCTTATCGCCCTCAACTCCGCCGCTGGCTTCTGGGGCCTTATCATCCTGACCCTGTGGCAACAGGTCGGCTACATGATGATCATCTACATCGCCGGTCTGCAGTCCATTCCGTCTGACTACATCGAGGCCGCCAAGGTCGATGGCGCTACGGCATGGCAGACGTTTTGGAAGGTTAAGATCCCCAACCTGATGCCGACCATCACCATCTGCCTGTTCCTGTCCATCACCAACGGCTTTAAGCTGTTCGACCAGAACCTCGCCCTTACCGGTGGCGCCCCGGCGCACTCCACCGAGATGCTCGCCCTGAACATCTACAACACGTTCTATTCGCGTGCTGGCATCGCATGGCAGGGCATCGGTCAGGCCAAGGCAGTTATCTTCTGCATCCTGGTTGTCGCTATTTCTATGATCCAGCTTAAGGCCACGAGGTCCAAGGAGGTGCAGCAGTAATGAAACGCGATAAGGCTATCAACCGCGCGCTCTCGATCTTCTTTACGATCCTGTCGCTCGCATGGATCTACCCCGTGTTCATGATTGCGCTCAATTCCTTTAAGAAAGCGACCGCAATCAGCACCACCACGGCGTTCGATCTGCTCACGCCCGAGACGTTCAACGGCCTCGCAAACTACGTGCACGCTCTGAACGAGCAGGGCTTTGCCTCGGCGTTTATGTACTCGCTTATCATCACGGTCACGTCGGTCGTGCTGATTCTGGTGTGCTGCTCCATGTGCGCTTGGTACGTGGTGCGCGTCAACAGCAAGATCTCGAACTTCTTCTATTACCTGTTCGTCTTCTCGATGGTCGTACCGTTCCAGATGCTCATGTTCACGCTGTCCAACCTCGCGGACCGCATCGGCTTTAACACGCCGTTTAACATCTGCTTCATCTACCTTGGTTTTGGCGCGGGCCTCGCGGTCTTTATGTTCGCCGGCTTCGTCAAGAACATCCCGCTCGAGATTGAGGAAGCGGCCATGATCGACGGCTGCAACCCGGTCCAAGTGTTCTTTAAGATCGTCCTTCCCATTATGAAGCCCACCTATCTTTCGGTCGGCATCCTTGAGACCATGTGGGTCTGGAACGACTATCTGCTGCCCTACCTTACGCTCGACTCCACCAAGTACAAGACCATTCCTATCTTGATCCAGTACTTCCGTGGCGGCTATGGCCACGTCGAGCTCGGCCCCATGATGGCGTGCATCATGATGGTCGTCATCCCCATCGTCATCATGTACATCTTCTGCCAGAAGTACATCATCGACGGTGTGGTGGCAGGTGCCGTCAAGGGCTGATGCCGTAACTGTTTTGCAAGTTTTGGCGGCGCCTCTCAGCGCGGCGCCGCGTATCGAAAGGTAAAGACATGGCCGAGATCGTTCTCAAACATGTTCAGAAGGTGTATCCCAACAACGAGTCAAAAAAGAAGGGCTTCTTTGGCAAAAAGAAGAAGACCGAGGAGAAGAAGCACAACCTCAAGGTTACCGAGGACGGTGTGCTCGCTGTAGAGGACTTCAACCTCACCGTTCACGACCAGGAGTTCATCGTCCTCGTTGGCCCTTCTGGCTGCGGTAAGTCCACGACGATGCGCATGGTCGCCGGCCTGGAGGACATCACCTCCGGCGATGTGTTCATCGATGGCAAGCGCGTCAACGACGTGGCGCCCAAGGACCGCGACATCGCCATGGTGTTCCAGAGTTATGCTCTGTACCCCAATATGACGGTGTACGAGAACATGGCGTTTACGCTTGAGCTCAAGAAGGTCCCCAAGGACGAGATCGACCGCAAGGTTCGCTCCGCTGCCGAGATCCTGGGTATTACCGAGTACCTCGACCGTAAGCCCAAGGCGCTCTCTGGCGGCCAGCGCCAGCGCGTCGCCATCGGCCGCGCCATCGTGCGTGACCCCAAGGTCTTCCTGATGGACGAGCCGCTGTCCAACCTGGATGCCAAGCTTCGTAACCAGATGCGCGCCGAGCTCATTAAGCTGCGTCACGAGATCAAGGGCACCTTCATCTACGTTACCCACGACCAGACCGAGGCTATGACCCTCGGCGACCGCATCGTGGTCATGAAGGACGGCGTCGTCCAGCAGATCGCCACGCCGCAGGAGGTCTTCAACCATCCCGCGAACATCTTCGTCGCCGGCTTCATCGGCGTGCCGCAGATGAACTTCTTCGATGCCCAGCTGGTGCGCTCGGGCAACGGCTTTACTGTCAAGACCGAGGATATGAACGTGGCGCTCGCCCCGGAGACTTGCGCTCAGCTTGCCCTCAACTGGGACGGCGGCGACGTGAAGGAGATTACGGCCGGCGTGCGCCCCGAGCAGATCCTGCTTGCCGACAAGGGCGAGGAGGGTGCGCTCCAGGGCACCGTCGAGGTGACCGAGCTCATGGGCTCGACCGAGCATGTCCACGTGACCGCTCCCGACGGCCAGTTTGTCCTGATTATCCCCGTCGTCGACCTCGAGGCCAAGGGCGCGCTCAAGGCTGGCGACCCCATCTGGTTCAAGTTCGAGAAGAACGCGACTCATCTCTTCGATAAGGTGTCTGGCAAGAACCTTATCTAGGCCCGGTGCATCCAGGCCCTCCCTTTGGGCGACTGCGGCTTTGCCATCCTTTTGCCGCGGTCACATATAAGGCTCCCCTCCCGTCCACTGGGCGAGAGGGGAGCCTTTCTTTGTGTTGGGACTGTCTGACCGGTCGTTTGTCTCGATCTGTAACGGATAGGGCCGATTTCGGACGTTAGATGTTACAGATCGAGACGGTTCCGCTGAGCTAACCATTTCATCTAAATCTGTAACACCAAAGGCGAATTTCACCTGCTAGATGTTACAGATTGAGATAAACCCGAGGGGAGGGGCCGGTATGTCTCAATCTGTAACGGCTGGGACCGTTTTGGTTGAGTAATTGCTACGGATCGAGATTGTTTGGCCGAGTCGGATCACAGGGTAACGTGCGGGCACAAAAAACGGAGCCGTGTTGCCACGACTCCGTTTCTCAAGAGGATGGGTAAGGGGAATGAGCTAGCTCAGGTGCCAAATCTCGTCGTTGTACTGGGAGATCGTACGGTCGGACGAGAAGGTGCCGGCGTTGGCGATATTGATGAGCGCCTTGCGCATCCAGGCGTCCTGGTCCTCGTAGTCGGCCAGCACGCGCTCCTTGGTCTGGATGTACTCCTCAATGTCGAGCAGGGCCATAAACCAGTCCTTGCCCTTAATGTCGTCGTGCAGGCGCTGCAGGCGCTCGGCGTTGCCGGTTGCCATAAAGGCCGGGTTGGTGATGAAGTCCACCAGCAGTTTAATGCCGGGCTTGCGGTAGAGCGCACCGGCGTTGTAGGTGCCGTCGGCGTAGAGCTGCTCGACCTGTTTGGACGAGGCACCAAAGGTATAGATGTTCTCGTCGCCCACGAGCTCGGCAATCTCCACGTTGGCACCGTCGAGCGTGCACAGGGTTAGGGCGCCGTTGAGCATGAACTTCATGTTGGAGGTGCCGCTCGCCTCCTTGGAGGCCAGGCTGATCTGCTCGGAGATGTCAGCGGCGGGGATCACGCGCTCGGCGGCGGTGACGTTGTAGTTCTCAATCATGACAACCTGCAGGTAGGGAGCCACGTCGGGGTCGTTTGCAATCCACTGCGACAGCGTCAGGATCAGATGGATGATGTCCTGCGCGATAGTGTAGGCAGGCGCCGCCTTGCCGCCAAAGATGATGGTGACAGGGTGCTTAGGCCTGTTGCCGTTCTTGATATCGAAGTACTTCCAGATGATGTAGAGCGCGAGCATCTGCTGACGCTTGTACTCGTGGATGCGCTTGACCTGGACGTCGATGATGGCGTTGGAGGGAATGGTCACGCCCTGCTCGAGCGCCATGAACTGGCGCATGATGGCCTTGGCCTCGATCTTGGTGGCGGCCAGGCGCTCAAGAACATCCTTATCGTCGGCGAAGTTGGCGAGTTTGCTCAGATCGCCGGTGCTGCGCCAGTCGGTGCCGATCACATCGTCGAGCAGGCTGGCGAGCGCAGGGTTGGCCCCATGGATCCAGCGGCGGAAGGTGATGCCGTTGGTCTTGTTGGAGAACTTCTCGGGATAGATCTCGTAGAACGGATGAAGCTCGGTGTCCTCCAGGATCTTGGTGTGGAGTGCGGCTACGCCGTTGATGGAGAAGCCAAAGTGGATGTCCATGTGGGCCATGTGGACGGTGTCGTGCTCGTCGATGATGGCGACGCGCGGGTCATCGTGCTCGGCTTTCGCGATCTCATCGAGCTTGACGATAATGTCGGCGATGGCAGGGGAGACCTTCTGCAGGCTGACGAGCGGCCACTTCTCGAGCGCCTCGGCAAGAATCGTGTGGTTAGTGTAGGCGACCATGGAGCGTACGATGGTCACGGCCTCGTCAAACTCGATGCCATGCTCGGTGGTGAGCAAGCGAATGAGCTCGGGGATGACCATGGTGGGGTGCGTGTCGTTAATTTGGACCACGGCGTAGTCGGCCAGATCGTGCAGGTTGCTGCCGCGCTCGATGGCCTCGTCGATCAGGAGCTGGGCGGCGTTGCTCACCATGAAGTATTCCTGGTAGATGCGAAGCAGGCGGCCCTGCTCGTCGGAATCGTCGGGGTAGAGGAACAAGGTGAGGTTCTTGGCGATCTCGGTCTTGTCGAAGTCGATGGAGCTGCCGGGGACCAGGCCGTCGTCGACGCTCGCCAGGTCGAACAGGCGCAGACGGTTCTTGGTGGGCTGGCCGTAACCGGGCACGTCGATGTTGACGAGCTTGGAGGTAACGGCAAAATCGCCGAACTCGACGGTGTAGGAGCGGTCGTCGTCGACTAGGATGTCCTGCTCACCGAGCCACTCGTCGGGGACGGCCTTCTGCTGGTTGTCGACAAAGCGCTGACGGAACAGGCCGTAGTGATAGTTGAGGCCCACGCCATCGCCGGTCAAGCCCAGCGTGGCGATGGAATCCAGGAAGCATGCGGCCAGGCGGCCCAGGCCGCCGTTGCCGAGCGACGGCTCGACCTCGAATTCCTCGATCTTGTTGAGGTCGTGGCCTGCGGCGGTGAGCTGGTCCTTAACCTCGTCGTAGATGCCGAGGTCGATCATGTTGTTGATGAGCAGCTTGCCGATCAAAAATTCGGCGGAAATGTAATAGAGCTTTTTCTTGCCGTTGTTGAGCGGGCAGGCGGCGGAGCGCTCCTGCACGAGTTTGACCAGCAGCTTGTAAATGCGACGGTCGTCGAGCTGCTCGAGCGAGGTGCCAAAAGACTGCTCGGCGAGTTCCATGAGGTTAATTTGGGGCATGTTTCCTCCTGTAATGGGTTGATTACATGTCTGCAATTCATAAGAATCCCGCGCGAGGGGATTGGGGCGGCCTCGCGCGGGTAAGCAAGCGCGTCCGCACGGTGGGGAGGGGTCGGGCGCGGTAGCTCCTATTGAGGAAGCTCGATTTCGGCTTCCGATGGGATGCGGAAGTAGGTCTCGGTCCAGTCGGTGAGTTTGTGCTCGAGCTCGCGGGTGATGGCGCCGTCGAGCATGCGCCAGGTCCAGTTGCCGCCCAGCGTGGCAGGGGTGTTGATGCGCGCCTCGTTGCCCAAGTTGAGCAGGTCTTGCATGGTGTAGATGCACGTGTCGCTCACGCTGGCTGCGATGGTTCGGTTGAGCGCGTCGGCGATGGGTTCGCCGGCCTGCTGATGGGTGTACAGGGCTGTCTGCTCGCGCTGACGCGGGGTAGTCGTTCCTTCAAACCAGCCGCGTGCCGTCTCGTTGTCGTGAGTGCCCACGTAGGCGACGGTGTTGGCAATGTAGTTGTGCGGCAGGTAGTACGAGTTGGTGCCCTCAAAGGCAAACTGCAGGATCTTCATGCCGGGGAAGCCCGAGTTGTCGCGCATGTCGATGACGCCGGGGGTGAGGAAGCCCAGGTCCTCGGCGATGATGGGCAGCGTGCCGAGCTTTTCCTCGAGCGTCTTGAAGAGTTTGAGGCCGGGACCCTGCGTCCACGAACCGTAGGACGAATCAGGCGAGGAGAACGGCACCTCCCAATAGGCCTCGAAGCCGCGGAAGTGATCCAGGCGGATGACGTCGTACATGTCGAGGGCGGCGCGAATGCGGCCCTCCCACCAGGAGAAGCCGTCGGCCTCCATGGCGTCCCAGTCGTAGATGGGGTTGCCCCAGTACTGGCCGGTGGCCGAGAACTGGTCGGGCGGCGTGCCGGCGACGCTCACGGGATTGCCGGCGGCGTCGATCTTAAAGAGCTCAGGTGTCGCCCACATCTCGACGGAGTCACGCGAGACATAGATGGGCAGGTCGCCGATGATGAGAATGTCGCGCTCGTTGGCATAGGCCTTGAGGCGGCTCCACTGGCGATCGAAGAAGTACTGCGTCATCTGGTGGTAGAGCATACGCGCCGGATGGTCGGCGCAGACCTTGGCGGAAGCCTCGCCGCGGGTGCGGAGCTCCGCGGGCCACTCCCAAAACGCCTTGAGACCGCATTCCTCTTTGACGGTCATGAACTCACAGTAGGGGATGAGCCAGTCCTCGTTGGCCTGGATAAAGTCATCGAAATCGGCCGGCTTGTCGGCAGCAAAGCGCTCGGCGGCGCGGTCGAGAATCTGACGGCGGCCGCCAAAGATAGCACCGTAGTCGACATTGCTGGGGTCGGATCCCAGATACACGCCATCGATATCGCGCTGCTCCAGATACCCTGCCTCGATAAGCTCGGCAAAGTCGATAAAGTTGGGGTTGCCTGCGCGGGCCGAGAACGACTGATAAGGCGAATCGCCATAGCTGGTCGTCGTAAGGGGCAGAATCTGCCAGTAATGTTGTTTGCACGAGGCGAGAAAATCGACGAAGTCGTAGGCATTCCAGCCAAAGCCGCCGATTCCGTATGGTCCGGGCAGAGATGAGACGGGCATGAGGACGCCGCTTGCACGCTCCATGAATGCGCTCACCAACCTTCTTGTTGTGGGGTCGGCCTGCCGATGGGTGTGCAGTCCGCCTCCGATGTTCTGATTCGATACGCCTATTGTAAAACATGTTGTTTAAACATGTACAGGCAAGATAAAAAAGTTGGTCGATTTTCGGCGAATGGCTACATGCCATGAAAAAGCCCCGACCTCACAACGTGAGATCGGGGCAAGAACGGTATGTAGGTTTTTGCTACTCGGCGTCGGCGAAGCCGTTGGGGTTGTGGCTCTGCCAGTTCCAGCTATCGCGGCACATGTCCGCGATGTCGTACTGGGCCTTCCAGCCCATCATGCGCTCGGCCTTGGAGGCATCGCACCAGTTGGCAGCGATGTCGCCGGCGCGGCGCTCGCGGATCACGTAGGGCAGCTCCTTGCCACAAGCCTTGGAGAAGGCGGCGACGACCTCGAGTACCGAGGTGCCGGTGCCGGTGCCCAGGTTAAAGATCTCGACGCCGGTCTTGCCGTTCATCCAGTTAAGGGCGGCAACGTGACCAGAGGCCAGATCGCACACGTGGATGTAGTCGCGCACGCCGGTGCCGTCGGGGGTGGGGTAGTCGTTGCCAAAGACCTGAACGGCCTCGAGCTTGCCCACGGCGACCTGGGCGACATAGGGCACCAGGTTGTTGGGGATGCCCTTGGGGTCCTCGCCGATCAGGCCCGACGGATGAGCGCCGATGGGGTTGAAGTAACGGAGCAGCACGACGTCCCACTCGGGGTCGGCGGTGTGGACGTCCATAAGGATCTGCTCGATCATCCACTTGGTCCAGCCATAGGGGTTGGTTGCGGGCTTCTTGGGGTCTTCCTCGGTGACGGGCGGGTTGTCCGGGTCGCCGTAGACGGTCGAGGAGCTCGAGAAGATGATGGACTTGCAGCCATGGTTGCGCATGACGTCGATGAGCACCAGGGTGTTCTCGATGTTGTTGTGGTAGTACTCGACGGGCTTGCTCACCGACTCGCCGACGGCCTTAAAGCCGGCAAAGTGGATGACACGGTCGATCTGATGGGTATCGAAGATCTTGTTCATCGCATCGCGGTCGAGCACGTTGGCCTTGTAGAAGGTGAGGTTCTTGGCGGCTTCGTCGCCCACGATGGTCTTGACGCGGTCGACGGCGACGGCGCTGGAGTTGGAGAGATCATCGACGATGACGACCTGGTAGCCACCCTCGAGCAGCTGAACGACGGTGTGCGAGCCGATAAAACCGGCGCCACCGGTAACGAGGACGCAGGTGTCTTTGGGGTCGAGTGCTTTGGACATGTAGTCTCCTATCGAATCAGGGACACTTCTAGAGGGGAGTATAGCGCAGGCGGGGACGCCCAAATGGTGCACTGTAGGAAAAGCAGAGGATTATGTTAACGTACTCATATAAGAGCTTGCTCAATTGTTACCTCAAATTTGACAATTGCTTACGAGCCGCCGACCTTGTAGTTTCCTGCCGTTCGTGGAAATCGTTGGGACGCGCCATATGTACGCTAATATGTATGAGTTGAGCGACATATAAATAAGCATGTAACGGAGTACATATGTCACCAAACAGCGATTCCATCCTTTCCCAGGAGCTCTCGCGCCGCACTGCCCTTAAGGCCCTGTTCGGCGCCGCTTCTGCGGCAGTTCTTTTTGGCCTGCCCACTCGCGCCCATGCGGCGGAGGCTTCCAAAGAAACCACCGATAAATTGAATGCCGCCCAGGCCCAACTCGACGAGGTTCAGGCCCAGCTCGACAGCATCGCAAATGAGTATGCGGCGCTGGCCAACAAGAATGCCCAGACCCTCAACGACATCGAGAATGTCCAGGGCAAGATTGACGACACGCAGGCCCAGATCGATGAAAAGAAGGCCGAGCTCAAGAAGAAGCGCAACGACCTTTCCGATCGCGTGGCCGCCAGCTACAAGTCCGGCGGTACGAACATCCTGTCGCTGCTGCTGGCCTCTGGCTCGTTTGAGGAACTCGTCGCCAACGCGCATTACGTTGAGAAGATCAACAAGAGCGACCGCGATGCCATCGAGGACATCCAGACGATTCAGGCCGAGCTCGACGCACAGAAGACCGAGCTCGAAGCACAAAAGGCCAACCTGGAGAAACTCAAGGACCAGCAGACGG
This sequence comes from uncultured Collinsella sp., assembly GCA_905198355.1. GTDB lineage: Bacteria > Actinomycetota > Coriobacteriia > Coriobacteriales > Coriobacteriaceae > Collinsella. The sequence goes on from CAJKCG010000027.1 coordinate 17,506, forward strand.
CTCAGATGCAGGATATGCAGGCCAAGCAGCAAGAGGTCCAGACCGTGCTGAACGGTCTTTCCGACGACGTCAAGGAGCTCATGGCTCAGCGTGATTCCGAGATTCTCGCTGCCGCCCAGGCCGAGGAGGCCGCTAGGAAGGCCGCCGCTGCCGCGGCCGCCGCGAACAAGAACAATTCCTACTCGGGTGGTTCGAGCTCGGGCGGTGGATCGTATGCCGGCGGCACCCCGCAACAGACGGGCGGTTCGGGCAAGCAGCAGGCCGTCGTCAATGCGTGCTACTCGACGCCTTCTCCCGGCCAGGGCTGGTGTGCTGCCTGGGTTACCAACGTCTTCCGCAATGCCGGCGTGGGCTATTTTGGCGGCAACGCGTGTGACATGTTCAACGCCTGGTGCTATAGCTCCGACCGCTCGGCGCTGCAGGTGGGCATGATCGTGGCCGATTCCTCGCACAGCGGCACGGGTGCTCCGGGCCTTATCTACGGTCATGTGGGTATCTACGTTGGCGGCGGCATCGTTATGAGCAACGAGGGTGCCATTACGTCTAAGTCGCTTGATTCGTTCATCAGCTTTTATGGTACTGGCTCTGGCGTGCGTTGGGGCTGGCTTGGCGGTATTGCGCTGTCGTAACGCAAGTTGGGCCGGGACTGTCCGAGAGGCATAAGGTTGCCTGCTCGGACAGTCCTGCTCGCACGGAGAGCACATTAAGTGCTCTCCGGCTCGTGCGGAACTCGCGATCAACCTTATGCCTCTCGGACTGTCCCGGCCCTCTTGGGTTCGGGGCGCGACACACCGGACTGGTTGTCTGAATTAAAGAAAGTGAAGGCCCCTTTCGGGGCCTTCTTTTTTAGAGGAATTCGCCGACTCGGTGGACTTCGGGTTCGAGGTCTACGTCGAATTGGTCTTTGACGGTTGTTTGGATGTGGCGGATGAGTTCGTCGACATCGGCGGCGGTGGCGTGGTCGGCGTTGACGATGAAGCCGCAGTGCTTCTCGCTCACCTGCGCGCCGCCAATGGCGTGTCCTCGCAGGCCGGCGTCCATGATGAGCTTGCCGGCAAAGTGGCCCTCGGGGCGCTTGAAGGTGGAGCCGGCACTCGGCATGTCGAGCGGCTGCTTGTCCTCGCGGCGCTGGCGGTAGTCGTCCATGTCGGCCTTGATCATCGCGGCGTTGCCCGGGGCGAGATTGAAAGTGGCCGAAAGCACGATGAAACCGTCGTCGGCAATGCGGCTCTTGCGATAGCCCAGGTTGAGCTCATCGACATCGAACTCGATAATGCTGCCGCTACCGCGGGTGCCGTCGTCGAGCATGCGGGCGGGCTTGTAGACGCGCACGGACTCCAGCACATCGGCCATGCAAGCGCCGTATGCTCCGGCGTTCATGTAGCAGGCACCGCCGACCGATCCGGGAATGCCCGAGATGGGCTCCATGCCGGTAAGGCCGGCCTCGGCTGCCGCGGCTGCGACATCGGAAAGCAAGGCGCCGGCTGCCGCCGTGACGTGCGTGCCGTCGACCGTAATGTCGGAGAGGCCCTCGCCCAGCGCTACGACGACGCCGCGGATGCCCTTGTCGCCGACGAGCAAGTCGGAGCCGTTGCCCACGATGGTGAGTGGTAGATTGCAGCGATAGCAGGTATCGAGCGTGGCGACGAGGCCTTGCTCAGTATCGGGCGTGACAAAGACGTCGGCCGGACCGCCGATCTTAAACGTGGTGTGCTCGCGCATGGGCTCGCTCATCAGCACGTTGTCCTCGCCGGCAACGCCAGCGAGCGCGCACAGCAGGTCCTCGTTAAAAAAATCGTTCTCGTGCATACGAATATCCGCCTTTTGGTGGTCGTTGTCATCAATCGATTGCAATATACCCCACCCGGACGGATTTGGTGCGCTGGCGGCGATAAAACAGCCGTCCACCGGATTGGTAAAGTGTTTATCACCGAGGTAGAGGGGTAGTCGCTATACTTTCAAGAGATTGCGCGTAAACCCGGAAGGAGCGAGATGGCCAACAAAGTCACCCTCAAGCAGATCGCCCAGGAGGTGGGGCTTTCCCCCTCGTCGGTCTCGCTTGTTCTCAATAATCGGCCCTGTCGCATCTCGGAAGAAAACCGCAAGCTCATCAAAGAGGTCGCGGCGCGCAACCACTATGTTCCCAACCAGATTGCGCGCAGCTTGGTCATGCGCGAGTCGCGCACGCTGGGCCTTATCGTCCCTAACATCGAGAGCCGCTTTTTTGCCTCGCTCGCCGGTAGCCTGGAAAAGCGCTGCCGCGAGGACGGCTATGCGCTCTTCATTACCAGCTCGGGCGGAAGCGCCGATGACGATCTGGAGCTGCTGCGCCAGCTGGTGACGCGCGGCGTTGATGGCGTCTTCCTGGTGGTGGGTGACGAGTTCTCCGATGACCGCGCCCTGCGCGAAGAGGTCAGCCACCTGCCCATCCCGGCCGTAATGGTCGACCGTGCTATTGAGGGGCTCGAGTGCGACAAGGTGATGTTCGACCACGAGATGGGCGGCTATATGGCCACCCGCTATCTGATCGAGCAAGGCCACCGCCGTATTGCCTGCCTGGTTAATGCCCGCCGTTCCAATACGGGTCGCAAGCGACTTGCCGGCTATGAGCGCGCGCTGCGCGAGGTTGGCCTGCCGATCGACGCGCGTTTGGAGTTTGAGAGCGAGTACTACATTCCGAGCGCATACGAGGCCTCGGAGGCAGTGCTCGCAACTGACGCCACTGCCGTGTTCGCAAGCTCGGATAACATTGCCCTCGGTTTGCTCAAGCGCTTGCACGAGATGGGGAAGAGCATCCCGGGCGATATCTCGGTGGTGAGCTATGACAACTCGGCGGCCGACGTTCTCTTTGAGCCGGCACTGACCGCGATTGAGCAGGACCCTGGTGTCCTTGCGGAGCATGCTTTTGGCTGCATGTCCAAGCGTCTTGCCGGTAGGGGCGGCAGGCGTGCCGAAGAGGTCGTTCTGGAGCCGGAGCTTATCGTTAAAGACAGCGTGCTCGAGCTTACTAAACACAACTAAACACGTTTACCAATTTGCAGAGACCGAATGTGGAGCACCTGTGACAATCAACGCCGCAGGTGAATGTCGCGTTTTGCTAATCGATGGGATTGATAAGGGTGGTAAAACGTTTTTTCACCATGATAAAACGTTTTAGCAAATATACTGGTCCCAACGAAAGGTTGCCGTATTGGAGGGTGACCGCACAGCGAAGGGACATAAACAATGGCTAAAACACTGGGGACGCCGTGGCAAAAGCTGGGCCACGAGGTGCCGGCTTCCGAGCTCGAGGGCGTCGACCTGTATTGGCGCGCATCGAACTATCTGTCCGTCGGTCAGATCTACCTTCGCTCTAACCCGCTAATGCGCCCCGACTTTGTCGACGAGAAAACCGGTGAGGTGCGCGACTTCGGTCGTCCGGACGTTAAGCACCGCCTGGTTGGCCACTGGGGCACCACGCCCGGCATCAACTTCCTGTTCGGTCACGTCAATCGACTGATCGCCGACCACAACCAGAATGCTATCTTCTTGATGGGCCCTGGTCACGGTGGCCCCGCCGGTACTGCTCAGTCGCTGCTCGACGGCACCTACCGCGAGATTCGCCCCGACATCACCAATGACGAGGCCGGCCTGCAGAAGTTCTTCCGCCAGTTCTCCTATCCCGGCGGCATCCCGAGCCACTTTGCGCCCGAGACGCCCGGTTCCATCCACGAGGGCGGCGAGCTCGGCTACACGCTCAGCCACGCTTACGGTGCCGTTATGGACAACCCGAGCCTGCTGGCCGTGGCCGTGGTGGGCGACGGCGAGTCCGAGACCGGTCCGCTCGCGACCTCTTGGCAGTCCAACAAGCTCGTGAACCCGGCAACCGACGGCATCGTCCTGCCGATCCTGCACCTCAACGGCTACAAGATCGCCAACCCCACCATCCTTGCCCGCGTGTCCGATGAGGAGCTCACCAAGTTCTTTGAGGGCATGGGCTATAAGCCGCACTTCTTTGTCGCCGGCTTTGACGACGAGAGCCACGCAAGCATTCATGCGCGTTTCGCTGCCCTGTTTGAGCAGGTCTTCGATGAGATTTGTGACATCAAGGCCACCGCGCAGGCCCAGGCCGCCTCAGGCGAGACCGTGGTCCGCCCGGCCTACCCCATGATTGTGTTCCGTACGCCCAAGGGCTGGACTTGCCCCAAGCACATCGACGGTAAGAAGACCGAGGACTCCTGGCGCGCGCATCAGGTGCCGCTGGCGAGTGCCAAGGACACCCACGAGCACTTCCGCGTGCTGCGCGAGTGGCTGCGTTCCTACAAGCCCGAGGAGCTCTTTACGCCCGAGGGCCAGGTGCGCCCCGAGGTGACGGCCTTTATGCCGACCGGCGAGCTGCGCATCGGCGCCAACCCCAACGCGAACGGCGGTAAGGTGCGTCGCGAGCTCGAGCTGCCCGATATTCATGCCCACGAGGTCCCCGTCGACACTAATGGTCATGGCTGGGGCTCCACCGAGGCCGCCCGCGTCTTTGGTGAGTACACTGCCGACGTTCTAGCCAAGAACATGGATGACTTCCGCATCTTTGGTCCCGACGAGACCGCGTCCAACCGCCTGCAGGCTGCCTACAAGGTGACCAAGAAGCAGTGGGACGCCGGCTTCTACGAGGACGAGGCCAACGACGAGCTGCTGGCAGGCTCCGGTAAGGTCGTCGAGCAGCTGTCCGAGCACCAATGCGAGGGCTTCCTCGAGGCCTACGTGCTCACTGGCCGTTCCGGCGTGTGGAGCTCCTACGAGAGCTTTGTCCATGTGGTCGACTCCATGGTCAACCAGCACTGCAAGTGGCTCGAGGCTACCAAGCGCGAGATTCCGTGGCGTGCCCCCATCAGCGGCCTTAACATTTTGCTGTCGAGCCACGTCTGGCGTCAGGACCACAACGGCTTCTCGCATCAGGACCCCGGCTTTATCGACTTGCTGCTCAACAAGGCCAACGACACGCACATCGTAAACGCCTACTATCCGGCCGACGCCAACATGGCTCTCGCCGTGGCCGAGCGCGTCTACCAGTCCACTGACTGCGTCAACGCCATCTTCTGCGGCAAGCAGCCTGCTCCGACCTTCCAGACGGTCGACGAGGCCAAGGCGGAGCTCGCCGAGGGCGTTGCGACCTGGGAGTGGGCATCGACCGCCGATTCGCTCGCCGAGGCCGACGTCGTGGTCGCCACCTGCGGTGACGTGCCGACGCTTGAGGCTCTGGCTGCAACCGACATGCTGCGCGAGCTGGGCATCAAGGTATGGTTCGTCAACGTGGTCGACCTGCTCAAGATTCAGAACGTCTGCGAGAACGACCAGGCTCTCAGCGACGAGCGCTGGGCTGAGCTGTTCGGCTGCGGCGAGAAGCCCGTCCTCTTCGCGTTCCACGCTTATGCCGGCACGATTCGCCGTCTGATTTGGAACCGCCCCGGCCACGATGCCTTCCGCGTCCACGGCTACGAGGAGAAAGGCTCCACGACAACGCCGTTCGACATGCTGCGCCTGAACAACATGGACCGCTGGGCACTGGCCGCCGACGTGCTGCGCCTGGTCGACGCCGATAAGTTTGCGGAGCAGATTGATAAGTGGGAGGCATTCCGCACCGAGGCCTTCGAGTTCGCGTGCGATGAGGGCTACGATCACCCGGCCTTTACCGACTGGGTCTGGCCCGACGCAGCAGCTGCAACCGCTGCCGACGGCGCACTCTCCGCAACGCAGCTAACTGCCGGCGACAACGAGTAGGTAGGCATCCGGGACGGTCTCGCGCTGGGGCCTTGCCCGGCGGGGTGGCTTTGTCTGGGGAAGTGGGCTTCGCGAACTTCCCCAGACAAAGCCACCCCGCCGGGCAAGGCCCTCTCGACCGTTTCGATCTGCGGGGGCTGATATTTTTTATGTAATGGGGACTTTGCTGATGCTGCCCCGGAGACCGCATATCTAACTTTGGTCAGCCTGAAATGCATTGCAGGCGCCCCGGCCCTCGTGGAATAGATAAGGGGGAAGCATGAGCTTTACGAGTGTGACGCTTCAGATGTTGACGGTTTCGCTGCCTATTTTGTTGGGGTGGTGTATCGCCAAGCTGGGGTTTATGAAAGCGGAGTTCGAGCGCGAGCTGTCGCATCTGCTGTTGCAGGTGGCGCTACCGTGCTTGGTGCTTTCGTCAGCGCTGGGCGATGATGTGAAGCTTCCGAGCATTGCCGAGACGTTTTCGCTCATGGGTCTGTCCTTTGTGATGTATGTGGTGGCGACCGTTATCGCGTTTGCTGTCACCGCTGCTCTTCGCGTTCCCAAAGGGACAGAATGCTCGTATCGCTTCGCCGTGCTTTTCGGTAATGCCGGGTTTATCGGTTTTCCGGTTATTTCGGCGGTGTTGGGAAAACAAGCGCTGTTGTATGCATCGATTGCGCTTATCCCCCTAAACCTTCTTATGTTTACCGTCGGTGCCATGTTATTTAGCGGAATGGATGGCGGCCTTAAAAAGCAGATGCGCAATATTGCCGCCTGCTGCAAGAGTCCTGGTCTCATTGCAAGTGCTGTTGTGCTTGGGATCGTGCTAACCGGATGGACCGATTGGGGCGTGTTGGGCGACTCGATTTCCATCGTTGGCACCATGACCACTCCAGCGGCATTGTTGCTCATGGGATCGTCTATCGCCAAGTACCGTCCGCTCGAGATGCTCACCAACTGGCGCGCCTATGTCGCCGTGGCGTTTCGCCTGGTTGTCGTGCCGGTGGCATGTCTTGCCGTCGCGCGCTTGTGGCCCGGCATGACGCCCATGTTTATCGCGACGCTTGTGCTCGAGATGGCAATGCCGGTGGGCAGCAACGGTACGCTGTACTGCCTACAATACGGCAAGGATGCACGCCCCATGATGCAGTGCACGTTTTTGTCGATCATCTGCTCCATTTTGACCATCCCACTCGTAGCCACACTGTGCGGGTAGGCATTCGGGACGGTCTCGCGCTGGGGCCTTGCCCGGCTGGGCGGCCTTGCTCCGGGAAGT
>CAJKCG010000028.1:0-17460 GCA_905198355.1 uncultured Collinsella sp.
CGTAGCGGGTGGTTTAAAGCTGGCCGCTGCGCGGCCAGCAGACTAAAGTCTTGAAAACAAAAAGGCCCCCGCAAAGCGGAGGCCTTAGGCAAGGCTATGTCGAGATGCAGGATTCGCGCTACTCGCAGAGCGAAAGGGCGGCCTCGTCGGCAACGACAACGCAGTTGGTGTGCAGCTGCAGGATCGAAGCCGGGCACGCGGGCGTAACCGGACCATAGCACATGTCATGCACGGCCTGAGCCTTGGCCTCGCCGTTGGCGACGACTAGGATCATGCGGGCATACATGATGGTCTGGGTACCCATGGTGTAGGCCTGACGGGGAACATCGTCGATGCTGTCGAACAGGCGGCTGTTGGCCTGAATGGTGCTCTCGGTGAGGTCGACGCAGTGCGTGCCCTTGGAGAAGTGGTCATCGGGCTCGTTGAAACCGATGTGGCCGTTGTTGCCAATGCCGAGCAGCTGCAGATCCGGGTAACCGGCGGCGGCGACGATCTTGTCGTACTCAGAGCAGGCAGCGGCGGCGTCGGGGTTGGAACCGTCGGGCACATGCGTGTTGTTCAGGTCGATGTTGATGTGATCGAAGAAGTTCTCACGCATGAAGTAGTGATAGCTCTGGGGATCGTCGTGCGAAAGGCCGCGATACTCGTCCAGGTTGTAGGTGCTGACCTCGGCAAAGTCGACGTCGCCCTTCTCGTACCAAGCAGCGAGCTGCTTGTAGGCACCGATCGGGGTGGAGCCGGTGGCAAGACCCAGCACGCAATCGGGCTTGAGGATAACCTGCGCCGAGATGATATTGGCGGCCTTGCGGCTCATATCCTCGTAGTCTTTAGCTTTAATGATCTTCATTACGCGTCCTTTCTCGTACAAGAGAGGCAAGGCTCCCCTTACAAGCACTTGCCCGCGGCCCGCGTCGGCCGCAACCAACGTGTGCGGCCACCAGGGCGAGGTCGCGTAATGTATGTGTCTCGTGTCTAGCCGCGTCGAGGCCCCTGCCCGTCCACGGTGACCCAAAGCCGTTTAGCTTCGGACAAACCCCATCTTGCCACGGAGGGCCCCCTCTTTCAAGGGCGCCCTCCATAAACGTGTTTGAATTGTAGGCTAATGGCCACGTGCACTTGCTAGCGCTCGCGAGCAACGATGAGCTGGTCCATCTCTTCGACATGCGCACCAACGGAGCCCTTGATACTCGAGAACTCAACGGAGTTGCACACCAAGATGGGAACCGTCACATCGTAGCCCTCGGCAGCAATTGCCTCGCGATCGAACTCGATGAGCACGTCACCCTTATGGACGACATCGCCCACCTGTGCATGCACGCTAAAATGCTTGCCCTCAAGCTGAACAGTGTCCAAACCAACGTGGATGAGCACGTCTAGGCCATCGACCGTGTTGAGCGCAACGGCGTGACCCGTGGGAAAAATGGCCTCGACCTTGGCGTCTGCCGGCGCAATCACACGCGTGCCGGTAGGCTGAATCGCCACGCCCTGGCCCAAAAGGCCGGTGGCAAACGTCTGGTCGTTTACCTCGGAGAGCGGAATGACGTCGCCCGAGATGGGAGCATCCAGCGTAAGGACTCGACCACGCATACCAAAAGACCTTAGGACTTTAGTGAACATGCTCCCCCTCGGACATACCAATCAATCAAAATAGCTTTAACAGTTTACCACTTGGCACCCGTTTTTGACCATTAGGGAAGTTCGCGCTTGACAACCTCGACGATGTCGTCGACAACACGCTGAGTGAGTTCGTGCGTCTCCGCCTCGGCCATAACACGGACCAGCGGCTCGGTACCGCTCGGGCGCACCAGAATGCGGCCGCGGCCGTCAAGCTCCTTCTCGGCGGCAGCGACGGCGTCCCAAATGGGCTGGCAATCGTCCAGGCCGCCCTTGTTGTCGGAATGCACGTTGACGAGTACCTGCGGGTACTTCTTCATGATGCCGGCAAGATCGATGAGGGTACGACCGGTGCGCTTGAGCACGGCCAGCAGCTGCAGAGCCGTCACCAGGCCGTCACCGGTGGTGTTGTGCTCCAGGAAGATGATGTGGCCGGACTGTTCGCCGCCGATGACGGCGCCATCCGCGAGCATGCGCTCCAAAACGTAGCGATCGCCCACGGCGGTCTGAACCATCTCGAAGCCCTGCTCCTTCATAGCGATGGAGAAGCCAAGGTTGCACATGACGGTCGAGACGATCTCGGAGTTGGCGAGCTTGCCGCGGGCGGCGAGGTCAGAACCGCAGATAGCCAGGATGTAGTCACCGTCGATCTCATTGCCCTCGCCGTCGACGAACAGCACGCGGTCGGCGTCGCCGTCGTGGGCCAGGCCGATATCGGCGTGGGTGCGCAGCACGAGCTCGCGCAGGGGCTCAAGGTGAGTGGAGCCGCACTCAACGTTAATGTCGGTGCCGCAGTAATCGGTGTTGATGGCATGGACCGTGGCGCCCAGGCGCTGCAGCGCAGCGGGCGTGGTCTGGCAGGAAGCACCGTGGCCGCAGTCGACGGCAACAACCAGGCCATCGAGCTTAAGGCCGTCGAGCGTGCTGATGGCATGATCGACATAGGCCTTGCGGGCGTCTTTCATCTTGATAATGTGGCCCACGCCGGCACCGGTCGGCAGCGTGTCGGCAGCCATGGCCTCCTCGGACATGACCCAGGCGCTGATCTCTTCCTCGACAGCATCGGGAAGCTTCATGCCCTTGCGGCTAAAGAACTTGATGCCGTTGAACTCCGGCGGATTATGTGAAGCGGAGATGACGATGCCGCCGTCGAGCTCGTTTTGGACGGTGAGCAGCGCCACGGCCGGCGTAGGGATAACGCCGCAGCAATGCGGACGGCCGCCCTCTGCCATAATGCCAGCGGTCAGAGCACTCTCGAGCATGGTACCCGAAAGACGCGTGTCGCGGCCGATGCAGATGTCCGGGCCAAGGAACTTGGTCGCCGCGCGGCCCAGGCGAAACGCGAGGTCGCACGAGAGGTCGGCATTGGCGACGCCACGGACGCCGTCGGTACCGAAGATGTTCTGGGGCATAGGATCGCTCCTTCCCTAGCAGGCGATATACAACCGCCCACCCTAGTCGAAAAAGAAAAGCGGGACCCGCCGAGGAATCGGCAGGCCCCGCTTGTACATTGTATCTCGAAAGGAGATAAAACCTTAGCGCTTGGAGAACTGGGGAGCGCGGCGGGCCTTCTTGAGGCCGTACTTCTTGCGCTCGACCACGCGAGCATCGCGCGTAAGGAAACCGGCCTTCTTGAGGTCGGCACGGTAGTCGCCAGCGTTCAGAAGAGCGCGAGCGATGCCCAGGCGCAGAGCGCCGGACTGACCGGAGATGCCGCCGCCATCGCACAGAGCGATAACGTCGAACTGACCGGCGGTGTCGGTCACCTTGAAGGGAGCAAGGGCGTTCTCAACGAGCTGATGACGGCCGAAATACTGCTCGGCGTCACGCTTGTTGATGGTCACCTTGCCGGTGCCGGGGACGAGACGGACGCGGGCGACGGCGTTCTTACGACGGCCGGTACCCTGGTAGACAACGGTGTTCTCAGCCATCTTTAAGCCTCCAGCTCAATCTTCGTGGGGTTCTGGGCAGCATGCGGATGCTCGGCACCAGCGTAGACCTTAAGCTTGGTCATCTGGGCACGGCCGAGGGTGGTCTTGGGCAGCATACCGCGAACGGCGCGCTCGATGACCTTCTCCGGGTGCTTCTCCATAGCCTGGCGGAAGCTCTCAGCCTTGAGGCCGCCGTTGTAGCCGCTGTGGCGATAATAGGTCTTCGTGTCGGCCTTGTTACCGGTAAGCTGGACCTTATCGGCGTTGATGACGACAACGAAGTCGCCGCAGTCGCTGTTGGGCGTGAACTGGGGCTTGTTCTTACCGCGCAGGATCATTGCGATCTGGGTGGCAAGACGGCCCAGGACAGCACCATCGGCGTCGACGAGAACCCAGTTGCGCTGGACCTCGCCCTGCTTGGCGTAGTGAGTCGATTTCGAAATCACTTAGACTCCTCCATGTACAGTACGTGTTGTTACAGAGATTCACGGGGCTCTGCAAGTAACCCGTCCATATTACCCCGCTCGCCGTACGAGTCAACAGGTATTTTGGCTCCGACCAGAGTTTCTGCACATGTCATCCACGAGCCGTGACGTTGCAGCGCTAGCGCTCAACAAACTCCTGGATCTCCGCGAGCAAACGCTTTGCCTCCTGGCGACCCTGAATATACAGATCGAGCAGCTTTGCTGGATCATGCTCGACATGGCTGACCTCGACCGGCTTTTGCGGAGCGACGACCAACGCGCGGCCATCGCGCTCATACTTCCACAGGTGCATGCGCTGGAGGTTATAGCGGTCGTGGCGCGTCTCGATAGCCTCGAGCAGATAGGGGTAGTCAGCATAACGGGCGCGCGCCGCCGGCAAAAACTCGTAGGGCTTTTTCTCATACGAGCGGTCCTGGGTGACGATGACGACCGCACGGTCGAAGCCCGCCTCCTCGAGCACATGCTCGATAGGAACCGAATCGGCCACGCCGCCGTCGACGTATTTGTGCCCGTCAATCTCGACCGGCGGCGTCACCAGCGGCAGCGAGGTCGAGGCGCGCACGGCGTCGAGATCGAGCACGGCGCTTTTGACCGGGAGGTACGTGGCGGTTCCAAAGAGCATGTCCGTCGCGACGGCGTACATCTCGATGGGGCTCGCGTCGAACGCCTCGTTGTCAAAGGGATCCAGGCGGTCCTGGATATCGTTGAAGATAAAGTCGTAACCCACGATGGAGCCCGTGGATGCGAAGGATGCGGCACCCATGTAGCGGTTGTCATTGCAGAAGGTCAGGTTGATGCGATTGACGCGACCGATCTGGTGTGACTTGTAGTTGACGCCGTTGAGCGCACCGGCCGATACGCCATATACCGCCGGAATTTCGACACCGGCCTCCATGAGAACGTCGAGCACGCCGGCGGTAAACTGCCCACGAAAACTGCCACCCTCCAAGACGAGCGCGACCTTGCCGGCGTTCTTTGCCTTATCTTCTGCAGTCATATTGACCTCCTGCGATTGCGTTTTGGCTTTCTTCTACCCAGTTTTGGGATGGAGGGCGCATAGGTTTTGGAGTTGAGAATATGGAGCGGAAAGCGTGTCCCAGTTTGAGGCGGGATTCCGGGATGAACTTTCCGCTTGGACCGCCGTTGGGAAAGCGTGTCCCGTTCTGAGCGCGGATTCCGGGATGGATTTTCCGCCTGGGCCGCCGTTAGGAAAGCGCGTCCCACCCTACGTTGCCGTAGCGTTTGCTTAACGCCCGCGCCCTGCACAGAGTTCGATTCTCCGCGGGTTTGGGGTTCCGTTGATGCGGCGCATGGCCGGCTGAGATTCGATAACATCGCATCCATATTGGGCTGATAGTTTGCGCGGAGAATCCGCGTATTTGCTTCGCAAATCCGCGCCGGCTTCGGCCGGCTGCCGCCGCCCTCGCCCGCGGGCTACAAACGCTTCGCGTTTGCTTAACGCCCGCGCCCTGCATAGAGTTCGATTCTCCGCGGTATCCATATGTAATAAAAAGGCAGGTAGAGACACTTCTCTACCTGCCTGTTACGTATGGTGGAGGCGCGGAGAATCGAACTCCGGTCCACGAAAGCCCCCTGATTGGCATCTCCAAGCTCAGTCGCTGGTTTTGTCTCGGACGCTTTGCGCGCAGCGACACGCTCGCGGCGTCCTAACCGGTTCGGTCTTAGCCCGCGCCATACCGATTACGTGCGCAGGAGCATTCCCCTAACATGACGTCGCGCCGGTGTCGGGGAAATCACCGGGTTGACGTGCCGCTATAAACTAAGCAGCGAGAGCCATAGGCTCAAAAGAAGAGTTGTTGTCAATTCAATTTGACGGTACCCCTGTTTAACGAGGCGAGGAGACCTCGGCTTGCTTCCTCTCTCAGAGCTATCGTGTCGAAACCAGTCGCCCCCGGATGTCGGGAAAGTCTGGATGGTATCGGGCCTGCAAACACCCGATAACCGTCGACTTTTCAAGGAACACGCGGGGTGAACCCCGCTCGTGGATAGCTATCTTACCACGTTCTAAAGGCAGACAGCCGCTCTATGCACGAGCTGTGAAGACCCCAATGTGCGCCGCACTTCGCACTTTTGCTACCGATCGCGTCACGTATATTTTCGCCAAGCAGAATTGACCCGTCGAAAGGACCGTTATGGATACCAAGCAGCAACTCGTCAATGCCCTCGCAGGCCTGGGCTCAACCATTACCGAAGCTATGGATGTCATCGAGGGCTTTGTCCCCTGCGGACATCCCGCCCTCACGGTATCGAACGCACTCGTCGCGCTGGACGCTGACGATGATGCAGCTCTCGCCCAGCAGCTTGAGACCGTCGGGGGCTTTATCGACCACGTGAGTGAGAACCGCGGCGTTGCCGCCTACCACGGCATCGAGGTCGAGCTCGAGGGTCCCAAAGCCGATCTGTTCGCAGCAATCCGCGAGGTAGGCGCCCTTATGCAGACCGCAGGCGTCAAGAACACCCAGGTCAACGAGTGGGTCTACCGCAGTCTGGCAGCACTCGACAGCTCCGACGAAAAGGCAGCCGAGCAGCTCGCAGAAAGTCCCGCCATTAAGGCCGAGCTTTTGTAAATAGCAGACGCGGGCCCCTTGGCGCATCCTCGTCCAAGAGGCCCGCAAACAGTTCGCGTCAACCGATAGCCGCGCCGCCGCGTTCGGCCAAAGCAAGAATTGGCATCATTTGGCGCGGGGTCTTTGCTGCAAGATCGGCATGTTCGAGCAGCTTGCGATCGTTGGTCACCAAGTAATCGACCTGCGCGCGCTTGCACGCGGCGAGCACCAAGTTGTCTTCGTAATCGCGATGGAGCGCTACGTATTTGTCGGCCAGCCAAAGGTCCGACGCATCTGCGCCCACGGCCGTGGCGTTTTCGGTCATGTTCCGAACAAACGCCAGCGCCGCATCGCCAATCGCGCGGGCAGAAGCCTCGCCGAGCGCTCCCCCGCTGGCAAGAACGCTGCGCTTCAGTTCGTGCTGTACAACATACAGTACGTCCTTGGCGATATGCACCGGAAAGAACAGCAATGCCCCGCCTCCGTCGCCTGCCCAATAAACGCACGCGCGGCAAGCGACTCGGCATGGTCGACGCAAAACGAATCAACCCATACGTTGGCATCCAAATGCAAAAGACCTGCGCCCGGACGACACCGATGCCGTCTGGGCGCAGGCCAGATAACGTGGGTGAACACGTCTGCTAACGCAGATATGCCTTGGCGTTGCTCAGGCTGTAGGCAATCGTCGAGCCGTTGTGCAGCAGCGACGACGCCTGCGGGGTAATCGCGCCGGTAATGCCGAGCGCCAGGAGCGCCGAGTTGGTGAGCATCACCTTAGAGTAGGAGCTCGTCAGACGATCAATGAGGCCCTGGCTCATGCGGCGCAAACGCACGATCGCGGCCAGATCCGTGTCGGTCAGGATGATATCGGCGACCTCCTTGGCGATATCGCTTCCGCCACCCATCGCCAGGCCCACGTCGGCCAAACCGAGCGCCGGTGAATCGTTGACGCCGTCGCCCACCATGGCAACGTGGCGCCCCTCGCGCTTAATCCGCTCCACATAGGCGTACTTGTCCTCGGGCAGCAGCTCGGCCTTAAACTCGTCGACACCCGCCTCGCGCGCAATGCGCTCGGCCGTGCGCTCCGAATCGCCCGTGAGCATAACGACATGCTTGACGCCCAGCGCATGTAGGTCGGCGATGGCCTCACGGACGCCGGGCTTGAGCGGATCCTCGATGCCGAGCACGCCGACGACCTTGCCGTCGACCGCCAGATACAGCGGCGACAGGCCTTGCATCTGGAGCTCGATTTGCTCCTTGATGTCGGACTCGAGCTGCGCACCCTCGTCCTCAAATACAAAGTGCGCCGAACCGATAATGGCGCGACGCCCCTCGATGGACGAAGCGATGCCGTGCGCCACGATGTACTCGACCGCGGCATGGCGCTCGCGGTGCTCGAGCCCGCGCTCGAGGGCGGCGTTGACCACGGCACGCGCCACCGGATGCGGGAAATGCTCCTCCAAGCAAGCGGAAAGGCGCAGGACCTCGTCCTTGCTCCAGCCATCTGTCGTCAGCACGCAAGCCAGGCGCGGCTGCGCCTCAGTAAGCGTGCCGGTCTTATCAAACACGATGGTGTCAGCCTTGGCAAACGACTCAAAGTACTTCGCGCCCTTGACCATGACGCCCATCTTGGCGGCATCGCTCATGGCGGTCATGACGGCGACGGAACCCGTGAGCTTGAGTGCGCACGAGTAGTCGACCATCAGCGCCGCCGAGGTCTTGATAAGGCTGCGCGTGGTGAGCGCAACCAGGCCCGCGAGCAGGAAGTTCCACGGGACGATCTTGTTGGCGAGGTCCTCCATATGCGACTGGCCCTCGGACTTGAGCGAGTCGGCCGTCTGCACGAGCGAGACGATCGAGCGCAGTTTGGTCTGCGCCGTGTTGGCGCGCACGCGCACCAAGATGCTGCCGTCTTCCACGACGGTACCGGCGAACACGTCGTCGCCCACGCTGCGCTCAACGGCCAGCGGCTCGCCGGTCAGGGTCGCCTGGTTGACCATAGCGCTCCCCTGCTCGACGACACCGTCGATGCAAATGGACATGCCAGTGCGCACGGCCACCAAGTCGCCGGGCTCAAGCTCGGTGGCGGCAACACTTACCTCGGTATCGCCGACGACCTTTTGCGCCTTGTCGGGTACATCGAGCAGCGAGTTGATGAGCTCGTTTTCGCTCATGGCGCGGGTGTAGTCCTCGAGCAGCTCGCCCACGTTGAGCAGGAACATTGTCTGGCCCGCGGTGTCGACATCACGCTTGACGAACGAAATGCCGATGGCCGAAGCGTCGAGCACGGGAACGGTCAGGCGCGGCTGCGCGAGCTCACGGAGGGCAGCGCGCAAAAATGCCATGTAACCGGCCACGACAAACACCGCACGCAGAGGCGTCGGCAAGAACCAGCGGCGCGCGTAGTGGGCGCCGATAAGTGTCGCCAGGTCCATAACGAGTTTGTGCTTGCGCGGCTCAAGCTGCATCACGTAACCCGTCTTTGCGTCGGCAATGGCCTGAGCGTCGAGCGCACCGACGGCGGCCAGCACGGCATCGCGACACGGCTCATCATATTCGAGCGCTAACTGGCCAATACGGCCATAGACGCGTACCTTGTGCACGCCGTCGATATCGCCGCTGAGCTTAAGAAGTGCATCGAGATCGCTCTCTGGCACAGGACCCGCCAATTGAAGACGGGTCCTGCCGGGGATCTCGCTGATAATCGAGAATCTCATAGTTTGTGCCTGGGAGCGTTACTCTGCTGCCTCGTCAGCAGCGGCCTCGCTCTGGGTGATGTAGGCCGCCTCGGCAACCATGTCGTCGACATTAGCCTTGGCCTGCTCGACCATGTCCTGGTAGCCGTTCTTGATGCGCATGCCGCACGCGATACCCTGCACGCAGGCGTTCTTTACCGGAGCGCTGGTGAGCAGCTTGATGCCAGCCGTACCAAGCAGAAAACCGCCACCAACAAGCAGGGTGTTGAACGTGGACTTCTTCATGATGTCTCTCCCTTTTGCCGCATTGGACGCGGCATGGTGCCTCAGCACCCGAGTAAACAAGTTTGCTCGAGCACGCTTTTGAAATATCTCAATTTTATCTAACTATCTAGGTCAGCCATGGCTAACCTTTTGAAAATTAACGATGCGGAGTAACCGATTGTCAATGTGAGAAAGGGACTGTCCCTTTGCCCCTTCTTACAACTGCCAGGTAGCTGCTTCCTTTTGCAGCGCCACCATGCGGGCGAATTCTCCACCTGCCGCCTTGAGCTGCGCCGGAGTGCCCTGCTCGGCAACCACACCATCCATGAGTACAACGATTTTGTCGGCATTTTCCACCGTACGCATACGGTGGGCAATAACGATAACCGTCTTACCTGCAAGCAGACGGGAGAGCGCCTGCTGAACCACGGTCTCGTTCTCCACATCCAAGCTCGCCGTCGCCTCGTCCAACAGCACGATCGGCGCATCTTTGAGCAGCGCACGGGCGATGGAGATGCGCTGGCGCTCGCCGCCGGACAGCTTGGAGCCGTTCTCGCCGATCATGGTGTTGTAGCCCTGCGGCATGCGGCTCACAAACTCGTCGCAGTTGGCGGCACGCGCAGCCGCAAGCACTTGCTCATCGGTGGCGCCACGACGCCCGAGGCGGATGTTTCCCATCACCGTGTCGTCAAAGAGCAGCACGTCTTGGAACACAATAGCGTAATCACGCAGCAGTACCTCGGGATCCACGCTCGCAACATCCACGCCGCCCACGGTGACCGTGCCCGCGGTGGCATCCCAAAAGCGCGCGGCCAGGCGGCTCACCGTAGACTTACCGGAGCCCGAAGGACCGACCAGTGCCGTGACCTCGCCTTCCTTGGCGGTAAAGCTCACATCGGTAAGAACTTTCTCGCCGGCGCGGCCGTCCTCGCCCGCACCATAGCCAAATGCCACGTGATTGAACACCACATCGTGGCCTACGGGCTCAAACTGCTCGCTGCCCCGCGCCACGGGCTCTTCCATGATGGAACGCATGCGCTTGGCCGACGACTCGGCGGCAAACAGCTCGGACATCAGCATCAGCGCCTGATCAAAGGGCGCATAGATGCGGCTCACCATAAGCAGGAAGGCAAACATCATCAAAAAGTCGACCTGGCCGGAGGCGACCATCGCAGCGCCCGTGACCAACGTGGTGGCAATCCCCAGGCGCAGGATGGCAAAGGCGGAGTTGACCAAAAGCCCATTGGCGAGCTCGCCCTTGGTGGTCTCGCGCTCCTCGGCATCGATCACGGCGTTGAGCCCCTCAAGATAATGAGCCTCCTGGTTGGTGGCGCGGATCTCGCGCACGCAGTCGAGCGTCTCCTGGATCGCCTCGGTAACCTTGACCTTCTCGGCACGCACATGGTCGAACACCGGGATCATGGGGCCGCGCGTCAGATACAGCACGGCAAAGGCCACGGGAACGCTCCAAAACGCCGCAATCGCCAGCTGCCAGCAAAAGAACAGCGACGCCACGAACACAATGACGCTTGCGATGATGGCACCCCAAAGCTCTCCCAGCACGTGGCTGTAGGCGTGCTCCATGGCCTGGACGTCGCCCATAATGGTCTCGGTTAAATCGGCCAGATCACGACGGCCAAAAAACGACAGCGGCAGCTTGCGCAAGCGCTCGGCGATCTCCATACGCTGCTTGCCGCACTCCTCGTAAAAGATGCAGTAGGTGTAGTAATACTGCTGCCAGTTAGAGGCAAAGAGCAACACGAAAAAGACCAGGAGGCCGCCCACAATCGGCAGGGCATCCGGCAGGTCGGCACCGGTGGCGAGATGTTCGACAAAACCGGCCATGACCAGGAACAATAAGCCCATGCCGGCCATGGTAATGAGATTGGTGAGCGCGGTCCAGAAAATGCCGCGTTTTACGCCGGCGACGCCTTTATCGGATAGGAAGTACTTCTTTTGGAATGAGGCGAACATTTAGGCCTCGCCTCCCTTCGTGACGGCGGCATCCGCGGCAGCAGTGATCTTCCAGCTCGCGGCCTGTTCGTATTCGGCCCACATCTTGGCGTATAGACCGTTTTGGGACAGCAGCTCGGCATGGGTGCCAGTCTCCTGCACGCTACCTTGGTTGAGCACCACGATCTTGTCGGCCCCCACCACGGTCGAAAGCCGGTGCGCGATCATAATGACTGTGCGACCCGCCGCCAGCTTGCTAAAGGCACGCTGGATGAGCGCCTCGTTCTCGGGGTCGGCAAACGCCGTGGCCTCATCGAGCACCACGATAGGCGCGTCTTTAAGGATCGCGCGGGCGAGTGCTACGCGCTGCACCTCGCCGCCCGAAAGATATGCCCCTCCAGCACCGAGCATGGTGTTAATACCCTGCGGGAGCTTGGCCACAATGTCGTCGCACTGAGCTGCGGAGAGGGCCGCGCGCACTTCGTCGTCAGTAGCTGTAGGCTTGGAGGCACGCACGTTATCGGCAAGTGTTTGGCGGAACAGCTGGTTGGTCTGAAACACAAAGGCGACCTGGTCCATAAGCTCGTGCGGATCCATGTCGCGAACGTCTACACCGCCTACGAGCACACGACCTGCGGAAACATCCCAAAAACGCGGGATCAGACTGGCACAGGTTGACTTACCGCCGCCCGAGGGACCAACCAACGCAAGGGTGCTGCCTGCGGGAACGCTAAAGCTCACATGATCGACGGCAGGCGCTTCGGCACCCTCGTAGGTAAAGCTCACGTCCTCAAAGCGCACATCGCTGCCAGCAGGGTGCTTGGGCAGGGCGGGCACGGAGAGCTGCTTGGAATCCATAACGCTTCGGATGCGCGCCAGCGAATCGGCACTCATCTGAGACGCCTCGCCCACAAACATGAGCTTGGTCATGGCCGTCGGCACCACGGCCGAAAATATCGCGTAAAACGTGAAGTTGGCCATAAAATGCGCGAAGTCCGTCTCGCCCGGCGCCAACAGCAACGCCACGGGCAACAGGAATGTCACAAGACCATTGAGCGCGGTAAGGTTGAGCACCTGCGGGCCTCGGCAGAACGTGCCCGCATAGTTTTGCGCCATGTCGGCGTATTCGGCGATCGCGTCGTGGAACGCCTTAAAGGAGTAGACCGTCTGCTGGAACACCTTGACCACGGGGATGCCGCGCACGTATTCGGTGCCGGTCTTGTTCATCTTGACCAGCGCGCCCATGTAGGCCTTCATAAACTCGGCGCCCTTGCCGCTCATCATGGTGGCCATGGCGCAAAACGAAACGGCCACCGAAATGAGGCATGCCGCGCCCAAGCGCCAATCGAGGGCGAAAAGCAGCACGAGCAAGCCCACGACCATGGCGGCGGCGCCTGCGATATCGGGCAGCATGTGTGCGAGCAAAGTCTCTGTGGAAGCGGCGCATCCGTCTACGATACGGCGCAGCTCACCGGTGGCGTGTGTGTTAAAGTAGCCAAGCGGCAGCTTAAGCAGGTGCTCGCTCGTAGTCTTGCGAATATTGGACGCGCAGCGAAACGCAGACAGGTGCGTGCACATGAGCCCCACGAAATAGACCACGATGCTTGCCAGCGCAAACCCCACGGCCCACCAGCCATACGTCGCGATGCCGCAGGCTTCGCTCCAGTTAGGTGCCACGGCGATCAGATCGCGCGCGACAAGCCAAATGCACACGTACGGGCCAAAGCTCAGCAGCTGCGAGAGCGCCGAGAGGGCCATGCCCAAATATGTTAGGAATTTACGGTCGCCGGCATATGCAAGCAGCTCGCCGATACCGCCGCCTTCCTTTTTTGATCCCTTTGCCATGAGATTCCTTTCTAACGGCTTGAGAGTTAACCGTAATGAACTTATCATTGATGTGTTAGCCATGGCTCACAATCGAGCCAGGCGTGGACGTTTCTGCAAAGGAAAGGGACGCTTTTGCAAATACGGCGGGCAGCGACCGACATAACCGAGCTCTATGCACCGCAGTTTGAGCAGTTTGGCCTGGAGCTTACCGGCAAGGGCGCCGTCTTTACCGGCGAGGTGGCAAACGATCGGGCGCACGGACGCGCATGGATCATGCCCCTCTCCCCTGCCTGCATCGTCATGGAGCATTACATTACCCCGACGCACGATATGTACCTGGCCGAATACACACCCGAACCGTACGCGTGCGTGAGCGAGGTCAGCGCGCCCACGCTCATGTGCATGCCCGAAGCCGGCATAACGCCTGCGAACCTTAAACCCCTGCATGGACCGTGGCCGAACAGCGCGGTGTGCAGCTTTATCCAAGATAGCTGCGGCGAGGAGCTAAGTCCGCTGTTTGCAGGGCAGCTTTATCACTCGCGCTCGGTGCTCTTTTTGCCCGGGTATTTTGACGAGCTGGAGCATCGGTATCCCACTGAGTTCGTAGGAGTCTTTGAAGCGTTTGCCGAGTCGTGGCACGAGGAGGCGACGTCTGCCATCTGCCACACGCTGCGCCGGATTAACGAGGACCGCGCCCGCACCGTAGGCGGACACGTCTATATGCAAGGCATCGTGGAGACCATGGTCGCGGAGCTCGCCTGTTCGCGCGCGGCCCACAAGCAGGCGCGGCGGGCGGCAGACACACGCGCCAGCATAACCATTGCCGAAGAAGCAACGGCAATGATTGAGCGCGCGCTCGACAAAGGCAGACGTGTGGGTATCAACGAGGTAGCCGAGAGGCTCTACACAAGCCGCTCCAAGCTATGCGCCACCTTTAAGGCCCAAACCGGCGAGTCCCTGGGTGCCTACATTCGCAGACGCCGTATGGAGCGAGCACAGGACCTTTTGGCCGATAGCTCGCTCACGATAGCGCAGGTCGCAGAGCGTCTAGGCTACCCTCAGCAGGCCGCCTTCGCCCAAGCCTTCAAGCAACACACCGGCACCACCCCCACCGCTTGGCGCTCCCAACATATATAAAGAATGAGGGCGCCATCGGCGCCCTCATTCACCAAATTCAATCCAGCCCACCTGACCCGAACGGCCGAGTCGTTGCAGAACCCGGGAGCCCCGGCAGGGCGGGTGCTTGCTCAAAATGAGTTCCCTCCAAAACAATGGGCGCGCCAACGGCGCGCCCATTCACTCTATTCAATTCAGCCTGCCTGACCCGAACGGCCGAGTCATCACGGAACCGAGGGGCCGGGCGCAGGGCCTTGCCTCTCAATGAGTTCCGCACGAACAGGAGGCGCCAGTGGCGCCTCCGTCGTGAGTCAGGACTGTTCGAAATTGAGAGGCAAGGCCCTGCGCCCGGCCCCTCGGTTCCCGCTTACGAGAGCGACGTTCTCAGCAACTCGTTGAAGAGTTTCGGGTTACCCTTGCCGCGGCTCGCCTTCATGCACTGGCCCACCAAAAAGCCGATGACCTTCTGGTTGCCGTCACGATACTGCTGCGCCTGATCGGCACAGTTTGCCAGCACCTCGTCCACGATCGGCTGCAGCGCGCCGGCATCGCTCACCTGACGCATGCCGCGCTCGTCGACGATCTTGTTGGGATCGTCACCGGTCTGGGCCATGGCCTCAAAGACCTCGTGCGCCTGGTTGGAGCTGATGGCATCGGTCGCCAGCAGCTTGGCAAGCGCCGCCACCTGAGCCGGCGCGATGCCGGACTCGGCCAGCGACACGCCCGCGCCCTTAAGGTAGGCGATCATCTCGTTGACCAGCAAGTTTGCGACCGTCTGAGCCTCCTTGCCAGCCATTCCGGCAGCGGCGGCCTCAAAGAACTCGGCAAACTCGGGGTCGCCGGCGATCTGCTCGGCGTCGGCCGTCTTAATGCCAAAGTCGGCCTCAAAACGGACGCGCTTGGCATCGGGCAGCTCGGGGATCTCGCCACGGCAGCGGTCGATGAACTCGTCGTCCAGATCGAAGGGCGCCAGGTCGGGATCGGGGAACAGACGATAGTCGTCGGCCGTCTCCTTCACACGCATGACCACGGTGCGCTTGCGGCTGGGCTCCCAGTGGCGGGTCTCCTGATAGATGATGCCGCCCTCCTCGAGCACCTCGGCCTGACGGCAAATCTCGTAGGCAAGGCCGTCGTGCAGGCTCTTAAACGAGTTGAGGTTCTTGAGCTCGGTCTTGGTGCCCAGCTTGGTCTCGCCCCGGCGGCGCAGCGACACGTTGCCGTCGCAGCGCATGGAACCCTTCTCCATGGAGCAATCGGAAATGCCCAGCGTCACAAAGATGCGACGGAGCTTCTCCATAAACAGGCGCGCTTCCTCGGGCGTACGCAAGTCGGGCTCAGTCACGAGCTCAATCAAAGGCGTGCCGCAGCGGTTGTAGTCGACGAGCGACTCGGCCGCGGCGGTAATGCGGCCCTCGGCACCGCCCACGTGGACCATCTTGGCGGCGTCCTCCTCCATGTGGATGCGCAGGATGCGGATGGGCACCGTGTAGGAACCGTCCTCGCGACGCTCGGGCATCTGCAAGTTGGACGCATCATAGCTGGCCAGGTGGCCGGCGCGCTGGTTGCCCTCGCGCATGGTCGACGTCATGGACGTGGACAGGCCCTCGGCGTTGGCCGAGGCGCTCGCCAGGCTCTGGGCCTCGGCCTCACCAAACGCGCAGTCGGGGCGCTCGGCGGCACCGCGACCGGTCACATCCAGATCCAGGTGACCGTACATGGCAAAGGCGACCGGACCCTGCGTGGTCTGGAAGTTCTTGGCCATATCGGGATAAAAGTAGTGCTTGCGGTAGAACATCGAGTGGCGCTGGATCTCGCAGTTGGTGGCAAGACCGGCCTTGACGATGCTCTCGATGGCGCGCTTGTTGGGCACCGGCAGGGCGCCGGGCAGGCCCAGGCACACCGGGCACACGTTGGCGTTGGGCTCGTCATCATGGCTGAGCTTGCAGTTGCAGAACATCTTGGTATCGAGTGCGGTGAGCTCGGTATGGATCTCCAGGCCGATCACGGCCTCCCAATCCTGCAGGACCTCGGAAAGCTCCTTCATTACAGCTCGCCTCCCTTCCCGGCAAAATCGGGCGCGACAGAAAGCGCGGGCGCACCCGTGGCGGCATCGGCAAAGCCGCGCTCCAGGGCGCGGGCAAACGTAAGCAGCTGACGGTCCTTAAAGGCAGGCCCCACCAGCTGGGCAGAAACGGGCAGATGAGTATCCTCGCCCAGGCCCAGCGGCACCGAGATACCGCCGTTGCCGCAAATGTTGAGCGAGATGGTGTACAGATCGGAGAGATACATCTGCGTGGGGTCGCTGATCTCGCCAAACTTAAAGGCCGTGCGCGGCGAGGCGGGCATGAGGATGGTGTCCACCTTGGCATACGCGGCGTCGTAGTCCTGCGTGATGAGCGTGCGGGCCTTTTGCGCGGCGTAGTAGTACTTGTCGTACACGCCCGAGGAGAGCAGGTAGGCGCCGAGCATCTGACGGCGCTTGGCCTCGGCGCCAAAGCCGTGGGCGCGCGAAAGCGAGCTCTGGTCGGACAGGTTGGCGCAGCCCTCCTCCTGATAGCCGTAGCGAATGCCGTCGAAGCGGGCCAAGTTGGAGAACGCCTCGGCCGGGCCGATGACGTAGTAGGCGGCGATGGCGGCGTCCAGGTGCGGCAGGTCGACCTCGACCAGCTCGGCGCCCTGGTTCTGCAGCTCCTGGGCGGCGCGCTGAACAGCGGCCTTGACCTCGGGCGTCAGGCCCTCGGCCTCCATAAACGCGGGGATGATGCCCACGCGTTTACCCTCGATGCTGTCGTTGAGATGCTCGGTAAAGTCGACGGCGCAATCCTGGCTGGTGCAGTCGTACGGATCATGGCCCGCGCCGGTAAGCGCGTTCATGGCCAGCGCGACATCCTCGACCGTGCGGCCAAAGGGGCCCACCTGGTCGAGCGACGAGCCAAAGGCAACCACGCCGTAACGGCTCACGGCGCCATACGTGGGCTTAAAGCCCACCACGCCGCAGAGGCTCCCC
>CAJKCG010000029.1:0-16114 GCA_905198355.1 uncultured Collinsella sp.
TTTTCCGGTTCGACGAACAGCCGATCGTGTCAAATTTGGTCTAACAGAGCCAAAAAATAATGGGGGCGATGGGACAAGTCCGTCCCGTCGCCCCCGCAGTCTAACTCCTCTGCCTTTGCGGCATCCCAGAGGTCATTGAGGCCGTGGGTCGAAAGCTCGGCCAGATCCTCGTGGGCGTCGGCCGCCATCTGCTCCATCGCGGCCCAGCGGCGGCGGAACTTTGCCGTGCTGGCACGCAGGGCGCTCTCGGCGTCGATTCCCTCCTTGCGCGCAACGTTGACCAGAGCAAAGAGCAGGTCGCCAAACTCCATCTCGCGCTCGGGCGAGCCGGGAGCCTCGGCCTCAAACTCGGCACGCTCCTCGGCGACCTCGTCCCACACATCCTGGACCGTCTCCCACTCAAAGCCCACGGCCGCCGCCTTGCGCGACACCTTTTGAGCTTGCATCAGCGCCGGCAGGTGCGTGGGCACGCCGTCGAGCAGGCCTTCGGGCGCAGCCTCGCCCGCCGCCGCAGCCTTGTCCTTGGCAGCCTTCTCGGCAAGCTTGACCTCGTCCCAAATCTTGAGCACCTCGTCGGGGTTGTCGGCATCCGCATCGCCAAACACGTGCGGGTGACGACGGATGAGCTTGGCGTCGATATCGCGCGCCACATCGGCCAGCGTAAACTCACCGGCGTCCGCCGCAATCTGCGCATGCAGCACCACCTGCATGAGCACGTCGCCCAGCTCCTCGCGCAGATGCGCCACGTCGTCCGCCTCGATGCAATCGAGCGCCTCGTAGGCTTCCTCGATCATGTTCTTGCCAATGCTCTGATGCGTCTGTTCACGGTCCCATGGGCAGCCGTCGGGCTGACGCAGGCGCCAGATGGTCTGCACCAGATGCTGCAGCTCGGCCGACGCGTCTACCAGCGTGGACAGGTCGCGCGAACCCTCGGCATTTTGCTGAGCCATATGCTCGGCCATGGTTAGTCCTCCTCCATGATCACATGGCGGAACGCGCCGCCCTCGTAGATGCCGTAGCTGTGCGTGCCGTCCTTGGGGATGCTCACGCTGCCGGGGTTGAAGAGCCACAGGCCCGGGTATGCGGCGCTTTCCTCGTTAACCTTGATGTGCGTGTGGCCGTAGACGAGCGCGGAACCCTCGGGCAGCGCGGGCGCGTGGTCAACGCTGTTATGCATGCCAGCGCCAAAGACGTGGCCGTGCGTCAGGAACAGCTCGCGGCCGGCCTCGTCAAACAAGGTGGCGTAGTCGGCCATGACGGGGAAGTCGAGCACCATCTGGTCGACCTCGGCGTCACAGTTGCCGCGCACCGCGATGATGCGGTCGGCCAGGGCGTTGAGCAGCGGAATCACGCGCTTGGGGGCGTAGTCGCGCGGCAGGTCGTTGCGCGGGCCGTGGTAGAGCAGGTCGCCCAGCAGCACAATGCGGTCGGGCTGTTCGGATTCGATGGCAGTGCAGAGGCGCTCGGCCCAGTATGCCGAGCCATGGATGTCAGAGGCGATGAGGTATTTCATGGGGAGTCCTTTCGAAGCGGAGTTGATGGGGGCTGTATACGGGGTCCGGCGGATGTGGAGCCCATCTACCGTGTTACTCGAATCGCAGCGCCGCGCTCTGAGCCGCCTGCATCACGCGTTGGAGCGGCACGCCATGTTCGCGGGCAAGACGGGCGCAATCCTCGTACTCGGGTGCCGCGCGCTCGCTGCCGTCGGGCAGAGTCGCCACCTTAACGGATACCTCGCCCCAAGGCGTTGTCACCTGTTCGAATCGGCGCGGCAGGCAAACGCGTTCCATCACCTGGCGACGAACGGCGTTGGTCGTGGTCTCCAAAAAGATAATCGTCTGCAGGCGCTCAATATCCTCGTGCGAGCAGATCACCTGCAACTGCCATCCGGGGCGGCCTTTCTTGCAGTAGAGGGGCAGCCAGTGCACCTCGCGGGCGCCGGCCTCGCGCAGGCGGTCGGCGGCATAGGCGAGCACCTCGGGCGACGCATCGTCGATGTCGCACTCCAGCTTGACGATGGTTTCGGGCGCATCGGTCTCGCGGGACAGCGGAGATGTACTTCCACGTTGCATACGGTCCGGATCCTTTCCGCACGGGCTCGTTTTATTCACCCAAACGCTAGCACATCGGACGTGGCACAGGCGTGACTTTCGTTCGTCGCCGCCCTTGCCCCTATCCAAACATGTACGTCAGCCTCCAAACATGTCATTTTTTGTCGGTTTTGGAGGCTGACGTACACGTTTTGGAGCGGGCCGCACACGATCAAAATAGCGCCCGCATTCCGTCCACCACAAAGTTCGCCGCACTCAACAATTTTGAACTTTCTACGCAGTTCATCGGCTAAAAATTACCCTCGGCATACTTACCCGCTGCACGATGTTACTCTAGTTGCATTTGGCTAACTAAGCGGCTGCCGAGGACCCAGCCCGGCACCGTTACGGCATAGGAGGTTTCATGTTCGAGAAGC
The DNA here is from genome assembly GCA_905198355.1 of uncultured Collinsella sp. Lineage (GTDB taxonomy): Bacteria > Actinomycetota > Coriobacteriia > Coriobacteriales > Coriobacteriaceae > Collinsella. The sequence continues at coordinate 2,468 of CAJKCG010000029.1, forward strand.
GGCTCTTCTCCCTGGTTCCGCAGGCAACGCCCTACATTGTGGCGAGCGTCCTGTTTAAATGGATCGCGCTCATGGCAAACATCACGGTGATGTGGATGCTTGCGCGCATCTTGGGCGGCATCGTCACGGACGGCCTTTCCGCCGCGCTCGCCGTCGATGCCCTCGCACAGGCGGCCTTGCCGCTCGCCGCCGCCATCATCGTACGCGCCGCCTCCATCTACCTGGCCCAACGCGCCGGCGACAAAGCCGCGTTCGAGGCCGTCCGCCGCGTGCGCTCGCTCGTCTACGACAAGCTCACCGCACTCGGCCCCTCCTACACCGAGACCGTTCCCACCGCCGAGGCCGTGCAAACCAGTGTTGAGGGCGCCACGCAACTCCAGGTGTACTTTGGCGGCTACCTGCCGCAGCTCTTCTTTGCCGGCTTGGCACCCATCACGCTGTTTGTACTGCTCGTGGGCCAGGCGGGTCTTCCTGCCGCGCTGCTGCTCGCCTGCGTTCCAGTCATCCCCGTCTCCATTATGATGGTCATGCGCAACGCCAAAAAGATCGGTGCCGAGTACTGGGGCAGCTATGTCGATCTTGGCGGCATGTTCCTGGAGGCCGTGCAGGGTCTCACCACCCTTAAGGTCTACCAGGCCGATCGAAGCTGGCACGAGCGCATCAACGCCGAGTCCGAGCGTTTCCGCACAGCGACCATGCACCTGCTGGTGATGCAGCTGCGCTCCATTTGCGTTATGGACCTGGTCGTCTATATGGGCGCCGCGCTCGGCATTATCGTGGCCGCACTGCAGCTCGCCACGGGCAAGATCGGCTTTGAGGCTGCCTTCCTCATCGTCTTTCTGTCACAGGAGTTCTTTTTGCCAATGCGCCGCCTGGGATCGCTGTTCCACACGGCCATGAACGGCATGGCCGCCTCGCGCCGCATGTTTGGCATTTTGGATACGCCCGAGCCCGAGCGCGGCGATGTTGAGCTTGATGGTCGCGGCGATATCGAGCTCGCAGGCGTGAGCTATGCCTACGGCGACCGCACCGTGCTGGACAGCGCCAGCGCGACCATTGCGCACGGCTCGCTCGTGGCACTCGTGGGCGAAAGCGGCGGCGGCAAGTCCACGCTCGCGGGGATTATCGCGGGCCGCAAGGACGCCTACCGCGGCAGCGTGCGCATTGGCGGCGTCGAGCTGCGCGATGCCACGGCCACCTCACTCATGCGCGCCGTCACGCTGGTGCCCACCAACGGCTACCTGTTTGCCGGCACCCTGCGCGACAACCTGCTGCTCGCCCAGCCCAACGCCACCGACACCGAGCTTTTGCGCGCGCTCGACCGCACGCGCGTGGCGGCCTTTGTGCAGGCCAACGGCGGGCTCGACATGGTGATTAACGAGGGCGGCACCAACCTTTCGGGCGGCCAGCGCCAGCGCGTGTGCATGGCCCGCGCCCTGCTGCACGACTCGCCGATCTATGTGTTTGACGAGGCGACGAGCAATGTGGACGCCGCAAGCGAAGCCGCAATCGGCGAGGTCATTGCATCGCTCGCCGGCGAGCACACCGTGATCGTGGTGGCGCATCGTCTGTCGACGATCGTGGACGCCGACCAGATTCTGGTGCTGGAGCGCGGTCGCATTGCCAAGCGCGGCACCCATGATGAGCTCCTGTCGGGCGCGGGCGCCTATGCGCGCATGTGGAACAGCCAGGAGCAGCTCTCGGCATATGCGTATGCGGAGGGTGATGCCGAGGATGCCGGCGCGGTTGAGGCTGTTGACGGCAGCACCGCCCGTACCGATAGCCTCAACGGTGCCGGCTCGTCTTCCGCTACCGCGGCGCCTGACTCCGGCCGCGCCCGTCGCTCGGCGCCGTCCATCATGTGGCGCATGATGGGGCTCGTCCGACCGCTTGCCGGCTGGCTTGTGCTAGCCGTCGCGCTGGGCAGCATTGGCATGCTCACCGCCGCGTTCGTGCCGGCCTTTGGCGCCCTCGGCCTTATGGCCGCGCTGGGCCGCAACGCCTTGGGGCTTGGTCTGATCGCAGCATGCGCGGCCTGTGCCGCCTGCGGCATCGCACGCGGGCCGCTCCACTACGGCGAGCAGCTCTGCAACCATTACATCGCATTCCGTCTGCTCGCACACATTCGCGACCTGGTGTTTGGCGCCCTGCGCCAGCTCGCCCCCGCCAAGCTCGAGGGCCGCGGCAAGGGCGAGCTCGTGAGCCTGGTCACCTCGGATATCGAGCTGCTCGAGGTCTTCTACGCGCACACCATCTCGCCCATTGCCATAGCTCTGGTCTGCACCGTTGTGTTTGAGGGCTTTTTGCTGGCTGTGAGCCCCGAGCTCGCGGGCATCGCGCTCGTGGCCTACGCGGTCCTGGGCGTGCTGCTGCCCCTGACCTCGGCCAAGGCATGCGGCACCACCGGCCGCCAGAGCCGCGAGGGCGCCGGTAAGCTGGGCGCCTTTGTACTCGACAGTCTGCGCGGCGCGGGCGAGACCATCCAGTTTGCCGGTGGCACCGATCGCGGCCGTGCCCTGGGCAAGCTGACCGAGCAAGTCGGCGCCGTGGACGCGCGCCTCAAGCGCCGCCAGGCGGTCAGCGAGGCCGTAGCCGATGCGCTTATTCTTGTGGCTAATCTGGTGATGCTCGGGCGTGCGCTGCAGCTGGTGGCTGCGGGAACGATTGACTTTGCCGCAGCGTTTGTCGCCGTCTTTACCTTTGTGTCGTCGTTTGGCTCGGTGATGGCCGTGAGCCGCCTGGGCGCCTCACTGCAGGAGACGCTCGCCTCGGGCGCACGCGTGCTCGATTTGCTCGACGAGCAGCCCCAGTGCGCCGAGGTCGCCGATGGACAGGACGTTGAGTTTGCCGGCGCCGCAGCCGAGCATGTGAGCTTTAGCTATGCGGGCGGCGTGGACGCGGTCGGTGCCGACGCCACAGAGCAGGCCGCGAACGACCCCGCTTCGAGTCTCATCCTCGACGACGTGACCTGCGCCTTTGCGCCCGGTACCATGACCTGTATCATGGGGCGCTCGGGCTCGGGCAAGTCGACGCTGCTTAAGCTGCTCATGCGCTTTTGGGACCCCGCAGCCGGCACCATCACGGTGAGCGGCGTCGATGCCCGCCACATCAACACGGCGAGCCTACGCAGCCACGAGGCCTATATGACCCAGGACACACATCTGTTCTGCGGCACCGTACGCGAGAATCTGCTGGTTGCGCACGCCAGCGCCACCGATGCCGAGCTGCTCGACGCTTGCCGCTCCGCTTCGCTTACCGCCCTCATCGACCGCCTGCCGCAGGGTCTCGACACGCCCGTTGCCGAGCTGGGCGACTCGCTTTCGGGCGGCGAGCGCCAGCGCATCGGCCTTGCGCGCATCTTCCTCAACGACGCGCCTTTCATCTTGCTCGACGAGCCCACCAGCGCACTTGACGCTCTCAACGAGGCAGCCGTAATGCAGGCCGTTGACGAGCTCAAGCGCCGCGGCAAGACCATTGTGCTCGTAAGCCACCGTGCCAGCACCTGCGCGTTTGCCGATTGCTCGCTTTCGGTCGAGCACGGGAGGCTGAGCTAATGGCGCGCCCGGTCGACACGCCGGAGCTGGCGCGCAAACGTGCACGCGAGGCCCAGATGGTGTCGCAGATGATTGCACTGTGGTGCCGCGGGCATCATCGCGGCGGCCACGAGGGTAAGCAGGCTCCCAACGGCGAAAAGCCCACTCGCGTCAAACTCGGGCTCCGAACCGTTACGCTCTGCCCCGAATTCGCCGAGCTGCAGAAATACGCCATCGCGCGCATTGAGCACTGCCCGCACATGGGCACCAAGACATTTTGCTCGGCCTGTCCTTCGCATTGTTACCGGCCTGCCATGCGCGAGAAGATCCGCGAGGTCATGCGCTGGTCGGGACCGCGTATGATCCGCTATCGCCCCATCACCGCCGTGAGGCACGCGATGGTAACAGTGCAGGCCAAACGCGTGGCGGCACGAAGCAAGTAGTCGCCGGCGCCGGCACGCGCCGCCTGCCCTTTCCAGTCGGTTTCGACTTGCAGCGTTCCCGCCGCGCCGAGGCTGCGCCATTACAATGAAGCGGATTCGCTTGACGCAAAGGAGCCGCCATGTCCGCTTGCCCGCTGGTCGATTGTCACACCCACACCTCGTTTTCGGACGGGCACGCCTCGTTCGAGGACAACGTCCGTGCCGCTGCTGCCGCCGGCTGCCGCGTCATGGTCTCGACCGACCACCTTACCCTGCCCGCCAGTATGGATGCTAACTGCGAGGTGCAGGTCGTCGAGGGCGACTTGCCGGCACATCGTTTGGCCTTTGAGGACGCCCGCAAACTCGCCGCGCAGATTGCGCCGGAGCTCACCTTTATCTACGGTTTTGAATGCGATTGGTACGAGGGCTGCGAGCCCTTGGTAGAGCACTGGTCCCAGGGCGCCGTCGTACGTCTGGGCAGCGTGCACTGGATTGGCAACCCGGACGATATTGCGGCAGGCGCCGCGGGCACGGCAGGGACAGAGGACGTCGCGCGCCCCGATACACCCGATTCCCTTTGCGGTTGGATCGACGACGATACCAACTTGCATGTTTGGGAAAACTTAGGCGTGCGCGGCGTGTGGGAGTGCTACGTCGACGACTGGTGCCGTGCTTGCGAAAGCTCACTCAACTTTGACGCGATGGCCCATCCCGACCTGGTCATGCGCTTTTCGAAGGACGGCTTTGCACCCGACTTTGACCCCGCGCCGTTTTGGGAGCAGATGGCCGAATGCGCCCACGATACGGGTCGCCGCGTTGAGGTCTCGACCGCCGCACCGCGCAAGGGGCTCGACGATTACTACCCCGCGACCGGGCTGTTGCGCCGCTTCGCCCATGCCGAGGTGCCCATCACCTTTGGCTCGGACGCGCACCGCGCCTGCGACATCTGCTGGAACATCCGCGAGGCCCAGGCCCACGCCTACGACTGCGGCTACCGGGCCTTCGATATCCCCCACCCCACCGGCGAATGGGAATCCACGCCCCTCGCCTAACTAGTCGTTTAAGAACGTCCCCAATGACTAGTGGCGGCGGGCGTTGAGTTCGCCGGCCAGTTCGTCGAGGGTGATGCCGTAGCGCTCGAGCGTCACGAGCAGGTGGTAGATCAGGTCGCCGGCCTCGTAGCGGATATGATCGTGGTCGTTATCCTTGCAGGCCATGATCACCTCGCTCGCCTCCTCGGCAAGCTTCTTGAGAAGCTCGTCCTCGACGTCGGTCAGCAGACGCGCGGTATAGCTCTCCTGCGGCGATGCGTCGCGACGACCGTGAATCACCTCGGCCAGTCCCGTCAGCGTCTCACCGATGTTTCCCGGCTGCACGTTAGCTGTTCTGACTCCCATGGTTATTTCCTCTCGTTACTGCAGCGTAAAGTAGGTACCGGTCTCATCGAACCGAGGCTTTGCGCCCTTTTTCTCAAAGAACTCGACGATGACGGCATGGGCCTCATTGAGCCTTTCCTTCTCGGCCTCGAGCCAAAGCGACTGCGCCCCGCAGGCATCAGTCAGGTGCACGCGGCATGGCACGCCCGCGCGGAGGAGCTCGGTGTTGCATTCGGCGACCTCGAACGGCGTCACGACTTTCATCGCACTCCCCCTTCCACGCGCTTAAAGAAGCAGGTACGGTTGCCGGTATGGCAGGCCGGGCCCGGTGAGTCCACCTTGACCAGCAGCGTATCGCTATCGCAGTCGGCCCAGAGCTCCTTGACCTCCTGCATGTTGCCACTCGTCGCGCCCTTGTTCCAGAGCTCCTGACGGCTGCGACTCCAAAACCACGTGGTCCCGGTCTTGAGCGTCAGCCCCACCGATCCCTCGTTCATCCAAGCAACCATAAGCACCTCACCGGTGTCATGCTGCTGAACCACGCAAGGAATCAGCCCGCGGGCGTCGTACGTAAGTTTTGAAGGATCGGTTATCTCTTCCATTTCTCTCCCCAAATTCAAACTTCGCAGGTCGGCGAGGGTTGTCCAGGTGCCCGAGATTCCGAGCGACAAGCCCGACGACGCGTACTTAAAGTACGCGAGGAGGGTTGGAGCCGGAAAGTCGGGCGCCTGGGCAAGCCGCAGCGCTAGAAGTCCAACCTGACAGGGATGCCTTGAGAGGCCATATATTCTTTGACTTCGCGAATGCTGAAAGTTCCAAAGTGAAAGACGCTGGCCGCCAGTACGGCGTCGGCTTCGCCCTCGATCACGCCCTCGGCAAAATGCTCGAGCGTGCCCACGCCGCCGCTTGCGATCACCGGGATCGGCACCGCGCGCGCCACGGCGCGGGTGAGTGCCAGGTCGAAGCCAGCCTTGGTGCCGTCGCGATCCATGCTGGTGAGCAAGATCTCACCGGCGCCGCGACGAGCCGCTTCCTCGGCCCACGCCACCGCATCGATACCCGTGGCGTTGCGACCGCCCGCCGTGAAGACCTCCCACTTGTCGGCATCCGGCTGACCGGGCAGGCCCACGCGCTTGGCATCAATCGCCACGACCACGGCCTGGCTGCCAAACGCCGCGGCGGCCTGGCTGATCAACGACGGATCGCGCACGGCGGCAGAGTTAAGCGACACCTTGTCGGCACCGGCAGCCACCATGGTTCGCATGCCCGCCAAGTCGCGGAAACCGCCGCCCACGGTATAGGGAATAGCGAGCTCCTCGGCCGCGTGCGCCGCCATCTCGATGGTCGTCGCGCGGTTGTCGCTCGTCGCGGTAATGTCCAGGAAGACGACCTCGTCTGCACCCTCGCGGTCGTAGGCGCGCGCCAGCTCCACCGGGTCGCCAGCATCGCGCAGGCTCACAAAGTTGACGCCCTTGACCACGCGGCCGTCCTTAACATCCAGACAGGGAATCACGCGTTTGGCAAGCATGGGCTACTCCTTCCCTCGGGCGGCGGCCAACGCCTGGGCCAGCGTAAAGTTGCCCTCGTAGAGCGCACGACCGGTAATGGCACCCTCGATGGCATCCTCGCCCACCGCGGCCAGTGCGCGGATATCGTCGAGCGTCGAGATGCCGCCCGAAGCCACGACGGGAAAGCCCGCGACCTCGGCCACATGGCGATACGCCGCCACGTCGATGCCCGTCTGCATGCCATCGCGCGCGATGTCGGTATACACCAGATGCTTAAAGCCCAGCTCGGTGAGCTGCGCCACGGCGTCGTCGAGCGCCACACCCGCGCCGTCGCGCCAACCATTCACCTTGACCTGGCCGTCACGGGCGGCAATGTCTGCCACCAGTAACTCGCCAAAGCCTTGCGCCGCCACCTCGGCAAATCCCGGCTCGGTCACGAGCACCGTGCCTAGCGCGATGCGACGCGCGCCGTAGCCGGCCAGCTCGTCGATGCGCGCGAGCGAACGAACGCCGCCGCCCACGTCCGCGGACAGACCGTCGACGCCGCAGATGGCCTTAATCGCTGCCGAGTTGGCAGCGCACGCGTCCTCGTCCTCGCCAAAGGCAGCGGACAGGTCGACGACGTGCACCCAGCTCGCGCCCTGCTCGGCAAAGGAGCGGGCAACGGCCACGGGGTCGTCAGAATACACCTTACAGCGGCTCCGGTCGCCGCGCTCCAGGCGCACGACCTTGCCGCCGATCAAATCGATTGCGGGAAACAGAATCATCGGCCGGCCCCCTCGACGATGCTCACGAAGTTCTTAAGGATGCGCTGACCCAGCGCAGAGGATTTCTCGGGATGGAACTGGCAGCCCCACACGTTGCCGTGGCGCACGATGCACGGGAAGCTCCGTGTATAGTGCGTGCGCGCCAACACATCGGCGGCATCGACGTCGTCGGCCACCGCGTAGCTGTGAGTGAAATACATGTTGGCGCCCTCGGCAAAACCGGCAAGCAACGGATCGGCCGCACCGGCGGGCGTCATGCGCACCTGGTCCCAGCCCACGTGCGGGACCTTCAGACGGCTCGACTCCAGGTGCGTGCACGAGCCACGCATGATGCCCAGGCCATCGACCCAGGGACCACCGGCCTGCTCGGAGGCATCGTCGTCCGCGTCCGCGCCCTCGTTCGCAGGCACGCCCTCGTTGCCGCGCTCAAAAAACAGCTGAAGGCCCAGGCAGATGCCGAGCAGCGGAGTTCCGGCGGCAACGGCATCGAGCACGGCCACCTCCTCGCCGCTCTGACGCATAAAGGCGATCGCGTCATAGAACGCACCCACGCCCGGGATGACCAGGCCGTCGGCGTTGCGGATCTGCTCCGGATCGTCCGACGTGCAGGCGGCAGCACCGGCGCGCGCAAGCCCGCGCACGACGCTCGACAAGTTGCCCTTGTGGTAGTCGACCACCACGATCTTCGGTTCGCCCACGCGACCCCTCCACTTCTCATCATCCAAAACCACCACAAAGAGGACAGGCATCTTCGTGGTGGTTTTACCCTTGTGACGGTTACAGCGAGCCCTTAGTGCTGGGGATACCCTGCACGCGGGGATCGAGTTCGCAGGCGCGGCGCATCGTGCGGCCCACGGCCTTAAAGGCGGCCTCGATAATGTGGTGCGAATTGCCGCCCGCCAGCTCGCGCACGTGCAGCGTGAGCTTGGCATCGCGCGCAAAGGCATAGAAGAACTCGACGGCCAGCTCGGTATCAAAGCTGCCCACGCGCTCAGTCGGCACGGGCAGCTCGCAATAGGCCTGCCCGCGACCCGAGATATCCACGGCGGCCATCACGAGTGTCTCGTCCATGGCGATCGCCGCGTCGGCAAAGCGCGTAATACCCGCCTTGTCGCCCAGCGCCTGGCAAAACGCCTCGCCCAGCACAATGCCCGTGTCCTCAACGGTGTGGTGCGCGTCGACCTCGACGTCGCCCACCGCATGCACCGTCAGATCGAACAGGCCATGGCGGCCAAAAGCGTTGAGCATGTGGTCGAAAAACGGCACACCGGTCGAGATATCGCACACGCCAGATCCGTCCAGGTCGAGCTTTACGACAATGTCGGTCTCGCCCGTCTTGCGGGTTACCTCGGCATAGCGGTCCATCTACATCTCCTCCTTCACCAGCGCGGCAAACGCGGCCAGCACCTCGTCGTTTTCCTGCGGCGTACCCACAGTGATGCGCAGACAGTCCGCAAGCCCCGGCGCGTAGCTAAAGTCGCGCACCAAAATCGAATACTCGTCGCGCAGACGCTCGCGCACGCGCGTGGCATGCGGCGTGCGCACGAGCACAAAGTTCGCCGCGCTCGGCCATGCCTCCACGGGCATGCCCTCGGCAGCCATTGCGCGCAGGGCGCACAGCTCGCGCTCGCGCTCGGATGCGATCTGTGCCACCACGGGCGTGTAGGCATCACGGGCACGCACGCAGGCAAGTGCTGCCGCCTGGCTCAGCACGTTAACTGAATAGATCTGGCGAATCGCCGCGAACACGTCGATGACTTCCGGCGCCGCGATCACGTAACCCAGACGCGTACCGGCAGCGCCAAACGCCTTGGACAACGTATGCAGAATCACCAGGTTGGGATGCTCGGCGATAAGCCCCTGCGCCGTGGTGACCGCGCCAAACGAATCGTCGGCAAACTCCACGTAGGCCTCGTCAACCATTACCATGCCGGGGCACGCATCGCACAGCGCCGCGACAAAGTCGAGCGGTGCCACGTCACCCGTGGGGTTGTTGGGCGAGGTCACGATTGCCAGGTTGCACTCGGACGCCGCCGCAAGCACGGCTGCCTGGTCGAGCTCAAAGGTCGCGGGGTCGCGCCACACGTCGCGCACCTCGGTCTGACAGAGCGACGCAAAGAACGCATACTCGCTAAAGCACGGCGGGCAGTTGAGCAGGGTCCGTCCCGCGCCGCCAAACGCCAACAGGTAGTTATAGAGCAGCTCGTCGCCGCCGTTGCCCACGCAGACATTCTCGCGCGTCACGCCATGCCAAGCGGCAAGCTCGTCGCGCAGGTCGTTGGACATGGGGTCGGGATAGCGGTTGAGCGGCGTGGCGGCAAGCGCCGCATCAACCGCCTCGCGCACGTCGGCCGGCACGGGGTAGGTGTTCTCGTTTGCCGAAAGGTTGATGCGCGTGGGCGTAAAGTTGGGATCGTAGGGCTCAATGCCGGCCAAGTAGGGCTGGACGAGCTCCTTCATGCGCGGCGTGAGTTCGGCCATATTAGGCCTCCTTGCCAGTCGCGCCGGCGCCATCCGCGCTTGCAGCCGCCAGGTCCACGCCCTCGGCAACCGTCGCCACGGCGTCGCCCGGCCAGGCAACCTTGGTCAGGTCGGCCGCGGCGAGCGACTCGGCGCTCACGGCATCCTCGCCCTGCTCCAACACGCGGCGGCGCAGTGCGGCCGAAAGCGCGTGTGCCCACAGACCCTCGGCCTCGGCCAGGCGCTGCGTAGCGGGAGCATCGGAGAGCAGGCCCTCGGGTGTATAGCAAATGACACTCGAGCGCTTGACGAACTCTTCGACCGAAAGCGGGTTGGAGAACATGGCCGTGCCGCCGGTCGGCAGCGTGTGATTGGGGCCGGCAACGTAATCGCCGAGCGGCTCGGAGCTCCAAGCGCCCACAAAGATGGCGCCGGCGTTGCGAATGCCGCCGAGCAGGCCCATCGCATCCTTGCAATGCAGCTCAAGGTGCTCGGGCGCCACGGTGTTCACTGCCTCGACGGCAGCCGCCATGTCGGCGGCCACCACGATAGTGCCTTCGTTATCGAACGAGGCGCGCGTGATCTCGGCACGCGGCGACTGCGCCACCAGGATGTCGATGCCGGCCTCGACCTCGCGCGCAAACTGCTCGTCGCAAGTCACCAGATAGCAGGCTGCCAGCGGATCGTGCTCGGCCTGGGCCATCAGGTCTGCCGCGACCACCATGGGCTTGGCCGTGGCATCGGCCAGCACGCAGACCTCGGACGGGCCAGCGACCATGTCGATGCCCACATCGCCGGAGACGATCTGCTTGGCAGCGGCAACAAAGGCGTTGCCCGGACCGGTAATCTTGTCGACGCGCGGAATGGTCTCGGTGCCGTACGCCAGCGCGGCCACGGCCTGGGCGCCGCCCACCATATAGATTTCGTCCACTCCGCCGAGCTTTGCCGCGGCGAGCGTGTAGGGGCTGATAAGGCCGTCCTTTTGCGGCGGGGTCACCATAACCACGCGCTTGACGCCGGCGACCTTGGCGGGAATGGCATTCATGAGCACGGTGGAGGGATACTGCGCGCGACCGCCCGGCACGTAGATGCCGGCCGCCGCGAGCGGGGTCACCTTAACGCCGAGCATCGTGCCATCCGCACGCGTGGTAAACCAGCTCTGCTCGACCTCGCGCTGGTGGAACTCGCGAATCTGACGCGCGGCCTTCTCGAGCGCGGCGACAAAGGCCGGGTCGAGGCCCTCAAGCGCGGCATCGATCTGCTCTTGCGGCAGGCGGAAGCTCTGCAGCTCAACACCGTCAAAACGCTGACAGTAATCGCACACCGCGGCATCGCCGTTAGCACGCACGTTGGCCACGATATCGCGGGCGGCGTCGACGATGTTTTGCGGCAGGACGCCCTTGCGGTTGAGCTGGTTGGTAACGAGGCGCTCACCGGGAGCAAGCTTAATGGTCTTCATATCGGTATCCCCTATCGGTCGAGGTTGTGTTCGAAAAACGAGAGGCCAGGCGGCGGCGCCAATCGGCCCGCAGCCCGGACGTTGGGGCGCCCGTGCGCGCTCGCGCTATTGTGCCGAGCCCGCGACGGGCTCAAAATGCTTGTCCTTCACGGCAGTCGCCAGGCGATCGGCCAGGTTGCGAACGCGCGGGTCCAGGCGCGCGGCGCCCGGGTTGACAAAGAAGCGGGCCGTGCAGTCCATGATGCGGCCGGTGATGACCAAGTCGTTGTCGCGTAGGGTGGCACCAGTGGCGGTAATGTCCACGATGCGATCGGTCATGCCGACGATGGGCCCCAGCTCGATATTGCCGTGCAGCGAAACGATGTCGGCGTTCACGCCGCGCTCAGCATACCAGGCACTCGCGATACGCGGATACTTGGTTGCCACGCGAAGCGACCCGCGGCGGGCATAGTTGCGCTCGGCCTGGCCAGCGCGCCACGCGGGCTCCGCCTCGATAAAGGTGCACAGGCCGTAGCCCAGATCGACCAGCTGCAGCAGGTTGAGGTCGGCCTCGATGAGCGAGTCCCAGCCGCAGATGCCGCAGTCGGCACCGCCGCAGCCCACAAAGGCGGGCGCGTCGCTGGGACGCACGATGACAAACTCGATATCGCCGACCGCGCCCTCGCCGGCACGCGTGTCGCGGCCGCGCACGATCAGGTGACGGCCGGGGTCGCGCAGCTCCGAGACATCCAAGCCCGCGGCCTCGAGCACGTCGAGCGTGTCGGCCTTGAGCGAGCCCTTGGGCACGGCGATGCGAAGCGGGCCCTCGACGCCACGACCCACGGCGTGATCGCCATCGGAAGCGGCGTCCTCGGCCGAGGTGCGCGCGGCCTCCAGGCGCTCGAGCGAAAAGGCGAAGCCCGCCGCCGGCACCTCGATGCCGTCGCCAAATGCGCCGGTAAAGATAGAGTCGTAGCGTCCGCCCGAGCCGACCGGATCGGGTAGGCCGCCGGCATAGGCCTTAAAGACCAGGCCCGTGTAGTAATCGAAAGAGTTCATGATGGAGAAGTCGAACGACAGCACCTGGGCGTCCTCGGGTGCCAGGCCCTCGACCAGGGCACGCAGCTCGCGCGTCAGCGGCGCGACGATACCGGCGGCCTCCAGCAGCGCGTCCACGCGGTCGAGTACCTCGGCACCGCCGTGCAGACGCGGCAACTCGCTAATGGCGGCCTTGACGGCATCGGACTCGGCGCTTGCCGCCACGCGGGCATCGAGGCCCACAAAGTCGTTGGCGTGCACGCAGCGCAAGGCCTCGGCGACCAGCTCGCGATCCTCGCACGCCGCGAGCAGCTCCTTAAACGGACGCACGCTACCTGCGATAATGCGCGCATCGGGCAGCGCCAGCTCGCGCACGGCCTCGGCCACGAGCGAGACAATCTCGACATCGCCCGCGGTATCGCCCGCACCGATAAGCTCAAAGCCCAGCTGCGTAAACTGACGCGAGCCGGCGGCATTGCGCTGGCACTCGCGAACCACCGGCGCCTCATAGCGCAGGCGCAGGGGCAGGTCGGCCGCGCGCATGCGGGTCGAGACCAGACGCACGATCGGTAATGTGTTGTCGGGACGGACCACCAGCAGACGGCCATCATCGTCAAAAAGCTTAAACGGCGTGTCCGCGATGCGGCCGCCTTCCTCGAGTGAACCCTTGTCCTCGAGCAGCGGCGTTTCGACCGGAAGGTAATGATGCTCCCTGAAGCAGCCCTTCACCGTCAGCGCAATCTCCTCGCGCGCCTGAGCCTCCTCGGGCAATATGTCCCGGAATCCCCACGGTGTGGCCGTCATCTGGTGAGCCTCCTCATGCTGTGTTTCACATAGAGCAGAAGACCGGCATAGCTCCGCCGGTCTTCTGGGTACTTTAGCATACTAGAGTGCTTGCGGGGAAAATCGTCTCTCTCGGCTCACAGCGTATTCATTTGGAAACATTGGAACGGATTGCCCGCGGCCCGCCTCTACAGCGAAGGGCATCGACAGTCCATCCGAAAAAACGTCCGAGCTCCCGCTCGCTCAGCGGAAGAGTTTACAGACGAGGGCCGGGGAGGCGTGCTTTGTTTTGAGAAGTGGGCTCCGCGAACTTCTCAAAACA
>CAJKCG010000030.1:0-10850 GCA_905198355.1 uncultured Collinsella sp.
GTACCGCCTCGCGGTGACATCGTTTTTATGTCAACCTTGGTCTAACAGAGCCAAAAAGAAAGCCCCAATAAAGGAGCTCTCAACACCGATAGACGGTACCTCTAAAAATGAATTCAGACTTGTAACCCTGCGGCGTTAAACGAAGGAAGCCCCGTCCCCCGGAACTGTTTCCTTGACGCGACTTCTGGCGAAGCCAGTAGCCATTTTAATTCAGCCCAGTAACCCTGTAGCGAGTTAACAAAGGAGGCCCCGTTTCCCCGGAGCTGATTCCGTCGCGCGACTTCTGGCGAAGCCAGGTGAGCGCGAGGGAAACAGCGTAGGGGAAACGGGGCCTCCGGCGGGAAAGTTAAACCGCTACTTACGCCTTGTTGACGGAGCCAAACTCCTCCATGAGCTCCTTGGTGCGGGCAACGATGTTGTCGCGACCAGGCTTGAGGAGCTTGCGGGGGTCAAAGCCCTTGCCCTGCTGATCCTTGCCAGCCTCGATGTACTCGCGGACGCCCTTGGCGAAGACGAGCTGCAGGTCGGTGTTGACGTTGATCTTGGAGATGCCCAGGGAGATGGCCTTCTTGATCTGATCCTCGGGGATGCCGGTGCCACCGTGCAGGACGAGGGGCAGGTCGCCGGTCTGGGCCTTGATCTCGCCCAGACGCTCGAAGGAAAGGCCAGCCCAGTCGGCGGGGTACACGCCGTGGATGTTGCCAATACCGCAGGCGAGGAAGTCGACGCCCAGGTCAGCGATCTGCTTGCACTCAGCAGGATCAGCGAGCTCGCCGCTGGAGGTCACACCGTCCTCGGTGCCGCCGATGCCGCCGACCTCGGCCTCGATGGACATGCCCTTGGAGTGGGCAAGCTCAACGAGCTCCTTGGTGCGGTCGAGGTTAAGCTGGAAGGTCTCCTCGTGAGAGCCGTCATACATGATGGACGTGAAGCCGGCCTCGATGCACTTGAAGCAGTCCTCGTAAGAACCGTGATCGAGGTGAAGGGCGACGGGAACGGTAACGCCCGTGGCCTCGACGGCAGCCTTGACCATGTCGGCGCAGACCTTGAAACCGCCCATCCACTTAGCGGCACCAGCGGTGCACTGAAGGATCAGCGGAGACTTGGCCTCCTCGGCGGCCTGGAGAATAGCCAGGGTCCACTCGAGGTTGTTGGTGTTGAAGGCACCGAGACCGTACTTGCCGGCCTCAGCCTTCTTGAGCATGTCTGCTGCGTTGACGAGCATAAAAGAAACCTCCTGTAAGGTTGCTCCGATAACGCCTGAGATTTTACCACGGCGTACCCGAGCATAAACGTTCGTTTGTTCACGAATATCGTCCAAACAGACTTTTTTTGACCGTTTGCCCTACGGAATTGACCCGTTGGGGAAAAATAGCTTGACGTTTGGACGCTTCTCGTGCTTCAAAAGCCGACTATTAAGCTACATCCGCATGAAAGGGTTCTGCATGAGCTCGCGTGCCATGGTGGTCGAATCGCCATGACCGGTTAGGCAAACGGTATCGGGCGGGAGAAGCCGGGCGAGCTTGGAGAGCGAGCGCAGAATCGCCGCCTCGTCTCCTCCAGAAAGATCGGTGCGGCCGTGCCCGCCCGGAAACAGGGTGTCGCCCACAAAGGCAATGTCCCCCTGCTCGGTGACAGCAAACAAGACGATCCCGCCCGGCGTATGCCCTGGCGTCTCGATCACCTGCAGGCAGATATCGCCCACCTCGATAGCATCGCCCTCGGCGAGCAGGCGCGTCGGCTCACCCGGATCGGGCGTCTCGATGCCCCACATAGCTCGCTGTTCCTCGATATTCGCATGCGGCACCGCCACATCCTTAGCACACAGCTCATACTGGCAGCCCTCACCAGCGGTGGTTCGCACGCCGGCAACACCACCAACATGATCGGCATGGCCATGAGTGCATACGGCGCCAAGCACGTGTACGCCGGGGTGTTCGGCTCGAATATGCTCCACCAAGCGCTCGCCTTCCCATGCGGGGTCGATAATCACGCACTCATTGTCCGAAATGACAGCATAGCTATTGGTCTGAATGGGACCGTTTACGAGCGTCTCGATCTCGACCGATCCCTTGGGAGTTAAATCCAAGGACACAGCACTCATGTCCTTCTCCTCTCTATAGAACTCGAGGCATCAAACGATGCCTCGAGCATAGCGAATATCGATAATGTGGCACGTTCGTCGCGACTAAACGCGGCGCTTAAGCTGGGCTCCACCCTCGCCGGGCATCAGGCGGCGCGCGTCGTAGACCGAGTCAACGCTGCTGATAGAGGCCAGCAGCGGATCCAGACCACTCGCGTCCGAGATCTCGACCATAAAGCGCAGGGTTGCAATACCCTCGCGGTTGGTCGACGTAGCGGCAGAAAGGATATTGCCGCCCGCATCGCCAATGGCAATGGTGACGTCCTTGAGCAGGCCCATGCGGTCCAGGCACTCGACCACGATCTCGACCTGGAAGAGGGTGTCGGCAGCGCCGTCCCACTCCACTTCGATCATGCGCTCGGGATGCTCCATAAGACCCTTGACGTTGGGACAGTTGGCGCGATGCACCGAAACGCCACGACCGCGCGTGATGAAGCCGACGATGTCGTCGCCCGTCACGGGGTTGCAGCAATGAGCCAGACGGACCAGTAGGCCGCTGTTGCTCTCGCCCTTGACGATAATGCCGTTACTGGCGCTCTTGCCGCGCTTTTGCGGCTTGCGGTTGGAGCCGCGAGCAGGCTGCTTCACGACCTCGGCGATAGCCTCGGCCTTGGTGAGCTGTTCCTCGGGCTTGGGGTCCAAGATTTGCTCGACCTTATTGCCCACAGCGCGCGGGGCAACCTTGCCGGCGCCGACGGCGGCAAACAGGTCCTCGAGCTGCTTGAAGTTAAACTGCTCCGCCACGGCGTTGAGCGCACGCGTCGAACGCGGCGTAGAAATGCCATAGCCACGCTTACGCAGGTCCTTAGCCAGCATATCGCGACCAGCAGCAGCGTCGTCGTCCTTGGTCGCAGCGGCAAAATAGCGGCGGATCTTTGACTTGGCGGAAGGTGTCTTAACGATCTTGAGCCAATCACGCGACGGCTTGGAACTCTTGTTAGTCAGAATCTCGACACGGTCACCCGTCTTAATCTCGTGCGTGAGCGGAGCCACCGCACCGTTGATTTTGGCGCCGACGCAATGGTTTCCCACCTCGGTGTGAACGGCGTAGGCAAAGTCGAGCGGCGTGGAGCCGGCACGAAGCGCCATGACCTCGCCCTTGGGCGTAAAGACAAAGATCTCCTGATCGAAGAGGTCGACCTTCAGCGAATGCAGGTATT
This sequence comes from uncultured Collinsella sp., assembly GCA_905198355.1. Classification (GTDB taxonomy): domain Bacteria; phylum Actinomycetota; class Coriobacteriia; order Coriobacteriales; family Coriobacteriaceae; genus Collinsella. The sequence goes on from CAJKCG010000030.1 coordinate 3,304, forward strand.
CCTTGGCATCGGTGATCTCGTCGGAAGCCGCCCAATCGAGCGAATGCTTGAGCCAGTTGATCTGGTCGTCCAAACGTTGAGCGTCATTGGTCTTGGAAGCAGACGATCCGCCCGACTTCTTATATAGCCAGTGGGCGGCAATGCCGTACTCGGCCTGCTCATGCATCTCATAGGTTCGAATCTGAATCTCGAGCGGGCGGGCCGTGGGGCCGATAACCGTCGTATGGAGCGACTGGTAGTTATTGACCTTGGGCATGGCGATATAATCTTTAAAGCGACCGGGCATGGGGTGCCACAGCGTATGCACCGCGCCGAGCGTGGAGTAGCAATCGCGCACCGAATGCGTGATGACGCGCAGTGCCACCAGGTCGTAGATCTCGGAGAATTCCTTGCCCTTGCGCTTCATCTTTTGGTAGATGGACCAATAGTGCTTGGAACGGCCGTTGATCTGGAAGTCCTCTAGACCAATGCGGTTGAGCTCATCGGTAAGCGTCTTGATGGTCTCGGCAAGGTAGCGCTCGCGGACCTCGCGCGACTCAGCCACCATGCGCGCGATGCGCTGGTAGGCATCGGGCTCCAGGTAGAAGAAGGACAGGTCCTCGAGTTCCCACTTAATAGAGCTCATGCCCAGGCGGTCGGCCAAGGGCGCGTACACGTCCATGGTCTCGCGCGCCTTAAACAGGCGACGATCCTCGCGCAGGGCTGCCAGCGTTCGCATGTTGTGCAGACGGTCGGCAAGCTTAACGATGATGACGCGGATGTCCTTGGACATGGCGAGGAACATCTTGCGCAGCGTGAGGGCCTGTTTCTCGTCCATGCTGTCGACTTCGATGTTGGTGAGCTTGGTCACGCCATCGACGAGCTCGGCCACCGTATCGCCAAACAGGTCGGAAACATCGGCAAGCGAGGTCTCGGTATCCTCGACGGTATCGTGTAGCAGCGCGGCGCACACCACGTCACAGTCCATCTTGAGATCGGCCAAAATGATGGCCACCTCGACGGGATGGTTGATGTACATCTCACCCGAGCGGCGCTTTTGGTTGCAGTGCTTCTCGGCAGCAAAGCAATAGGCCTGCTCCACCTTAGAAAAGTCGTCCTCATTCATATATTTGAGGCACAGGCGCTCCAGCTTGTCGTAGCTGTCCGCCATAATCTCGGGCGGCAGCTCATCGGCATGCTTATAGTGCTCCATCTCCGAGAACGGCTGGAGGGCGGAATCATGGGCGGTACGGGCTGCGGCATCCATCGAGGTCCCCTTCCCCTAGGCCCGCGGTACGATCGGGCGGTTAACTTTGGCTAGCATATCAGAAGCGCACGAATCGAGCGCCCAACTCCGGAAAGCCGAGAACTCCATGCGCGAACGCAAGCCCTCCAAATAGCGAATTGACCTGCTCAATTGCACACGGCCGGGGTTTTCGGCCATCGCGATGCGACGGGTGTCGTCAAACCCCGAAACGCGACAGAAGCCAAGCTCTTCGAAGATTCCCAGGCCACTTTCCACCGAGCGCTCGTCGACCGGCGTGCGGGCATCGATGGCAAGGCACATCTGCGCGATGTCGATATCGCTCGCGCTAAAGGAATCGTCCCCGGTCTTGCCGCGGTTGGAGCGCCACATGGTTTGCAGCGCGCGATAGAGCGTGACGAGCTCGTCGCGCTCGGGCGCATAGCAGTCGAGTAGGCGCTCGTTAATGCGGGCGTCGCGCGACGAATAGAGCAGGTGAATCACGGCGGGCTGTCCATCGCGACCGGCGCGGCCACTCATCTGGTTAAACTCAATCGCGCCAAACGGCATGTGATAGAGCACGACATGGCGAATATCGGGAAGGTTGACGCCCTCGCCAAAGGCAGAGGTCGAGACGATGCAGCTGAGGCTTCCGTCTCGGAATGCTTCCTCCACGCGGCGGCGATCGGAGCGCGCAAGCCCCGCGTTATAGAACGCGATATGGGTTGCGCAATCGGGCACACGCTTGCGCAACGTCTTGGCGAGCGCCACGGACTGGTCGCGCGAATTGACGTAAATGACGGTCTTCTCCCCCGTCGCCACGATCGACACCAAACGGTTCTCGCGGCTCGCAAGGTCGCGGTCGTCCTCGAGCTGCAGGTTCTCGCGCACCGTCTCGTCGACCACCGTGCGAGTAATCGGCAGCATGCGGGCAAGCTCGGCCACGACCGGAGCCGTCGCGGTGGCCGTCGCAGCCATAACAACCGGGTCGCCCAGGGCTTTGAGGATATCGGGCATGTCGAGATAGGCGCTGCGGTCGCCGCCCTTGGCAAGGCCGGCGTGGTGCGCCTCATCGATAACGACAAAGCCGATGCGGCCCGAACGCGCGAAGCGGTCACGGTGGATAGATAGGAACTCGGGCGTCGTGAGCACGATACCGGTGCGGCCCGAAGCTAGGCCGGCGAACACATCATCGCGTGCGGCCTCCACGGTCTCGCCGGTCAGCACGCCAACGCCAATGCCAAGCGCTGCCATCGTCGACGAGAGGTGATAGGCCTGGTCGGCAACAAGCGCACGCAGCGGATAGACAAAGATGCTCGCACGTCCGCGAAGGACAGCCTCGCGCGCAGCATGTACATGGAAGATGAGAGACTTGCCGCGGCCCGTTCCCATAACGGCCAAGACGCTCTGGTGGTCGGCCAAGGCATCGAGCGCCTCAACCTGCGCGCGGTGCGGCTGGTTCGATCCGATAAAGCTATGGATAAGCGAGCGCGTGAGCTCGGTATAGGAAAGCTGGGCGAGCGTCTCGCGCTTACGCGACTCCAGGCGCAGGCCGGAATCCGCCGGCTGCACGCCACGACGAAGCTCGCATGCCGGATCGTCGACGCTGGGCAGCGTGGTATCGCGGACCAGAACATCCTTGATCATGAGCTTGGGCTTCACACGCCCCTGCCAATGCTCGGCAACGGCCTCGAACACCAAGTCGACAGCGCTATCGCAGTTGATGAGCTTATCGATTTGCGGCACGCGGAACATAATGGCCGGCACACTCGCGGCGCCATCGGTCGCCACAAAGCGCATGTGCTCGCCGGTTTTGCCCACCACGGCGCGGTCGCACATCGTCACGCCCTCGGCAGCCAGCAGCGGCACCTTGTTGCCCTGGCCAAACGGCTCAAGACGGGAGATCTGCTCGATGGTCTCGATATTCAGCTCGGAAAGGTCGACGGTGGCGGCGACCTCGTCGGTGTCTTCAAAGTCCTCGGCGGGAAGCTCCGATAGCACGGCGGAAAGGCGGCGGCGGAACTCATCGAGCTTGGATGCCTCGATGGTCACACCCACCGCACCGGCATGTCCGCCGCGACGAATCAGCAGGTCGGAACAACGCTCGACGGCGTCGAACAGGTTGACCTTGCCCACCGAGCGACCCGATCCGCGCGCAACGCCGTCCTCAATCGAGAAGAGCAGCGCCGGCACGTGATAACGGTTGGTCAGGCGGCTCGCTACGATACCCTTGACGCCCTCGTGCCAGCCCTCGCCACCCACGACGATTGCGCGACCGCCGTCATAGGTCTCCTCGACCTTTGCCATGGCGTCGCGTGTGAGCTCCGCCTCGATCTCGCGGCGCTGACGGTTGATTTCCTCGAGCTCGGCTGCCAGTGCACTTGCCTCGATAGGATCGCGGGCAAGCAGCAGGTCGAGCGCCAGCTTGGGATCAGCCATGCGGCCGGCAGCATTCAGACGAGGGATGAGCGAAAACGACAGGCCGTCGGCCGTAATGGTAGAAAGGTCGGCCTTGGCAAGTGCGGCAAGCGCGATATAACCGGGACGGGCCGTCACGCGCATCTGTTGGATGCCCTCGGCGACCAGTGCGCGATTCTCGGGCGTGAGCGGCATCATGTCGGACACGGTGCCCAGCGCCGCGACCTCGATCAGCGAACGCCAATACGACGGCTTGCCCAAACGCTCGCCCAGGACCTGCACCAGCTTGAGCGCCACACCGGCACCGGCAAGCTCGCGCGAGGGACCCTCGTCCTCGAGCTTGGGGTCGGTCAGGGGCACGCCCTGCGGCACCTGGTCGGACGGCTCGTGATGGTCCGTGACCACCAAATCGATCCCCAGGCTCTCCAGATAGGAGACCTCCTCCTTGGCGGCAATGCCGTTATCGACGGTCACGATCAGGTTGGGTTGGGCGAGCTCGTTGACGCGGTCGAGCGCCGCACGCGACAGGCCGTAGCCCTCGTCAAAGCGATGCGGAATAAACGGCGTGACGTTGGCGCCAAACGAACGTAGCGCCTCGGTCAACAGACAAGTCGACGTAATGCCGTCGACGTCAAAATCGCCAAAGACCGCGATGTGCTCGTGGTTGCGAATAGCGCGCTCGACGCGGTCGGCAACGACCGCCATGCCCGGAATAATGAGTGGGTCGGCCCAGTCGCGATCGAGCGAAGGCGTCAAAAACAGCTGGCCTTCCTCGATGGATGTTATGCCGTGCGCAACCATAATACGCGCCACCAGCCCGGGTATGCCCAGGCCAGCCGAAAGCTCCTTTTCGAGCTCGGGGTTTTGCCGAGCGACTGCCCAGCGATGCGTCGTCTTAAGCGATGACATAGGCGCCCACCCCCGATAGGGGCAGGTCGCCGCGATACCTCTCACGGTTCATAGCGATGAGTCCTCTGTGTATACCCGCTTCGGCAGGCAGATCTGTTGAACGGATTTATTATACCGTGCAGCGCGGACGCACAACGTCCAGCACGCCGCGGTTTCGATAAACGAGGGCGGTAATACCCTCGAAATAATCGAGCGTTTCTGACGCACGGACGCATGCGAGCGTCTAGCATATCCATTCAAAACGGATTCACGAGCAAAGGGAGTCACAAGAGCATATGAAGCAATGGGTTGGACTGGGCAAGTTTCTTGCGGGGCACATGCAGGTCATCGTTCCGATTTGCGTGACGCTCGGCGTGCTCTTTCCCCGGCAGATCGGCGTGCTCAAGCCCATCGTTCCCGCCCTGTTTGCCTTTATGACGTTCCAAGGTGCGCTCAGCAACACCTTTCACCAGGTGGCCGAGGTGTTCCGCCGTCCCCTACATTTGATTTTGGCGTTATTTGTCTCGGCCGTGCTCATCCCCATCGCGGCGTATGCCATGAGCTCACTGTTCTTTGGTTCCAACCCAAACCTTGTCTGCGGCATCGCGCTCGAGTACAGCGTACCCGTGGCAGTCACCGCCTTTATGTGGATTAGCATGTTCGGCGGCAACGGCCCGCTCGCGCTCACCATCATCCTGACGTCCTCGGTCATCTCGCCCGTGACGATTCCGCTCACGCTGAAGCTCCTGCTGGGTGCCACCGTCGCAATCGATGTTCCGGGCATGATGCAGAACACGGCCTTTATGATCGCCATCCCTGCCGTGTTCGGCATCGTGATCAACGAGCTCACGCGCGGATGGGGACATGAGAAACTCTCCCCCGCGCTTTCGCCCGCCTGCAAGTTCATGATGATGGGGGTCATCGCGTCCAACTCCACCGCCATGAGCGAGTACGTGTTGCACATGAATGTTGAGCGCTTGGAAGTCGCCCTCTTTATTTTGGTCTTCGCCATCAGCGGCTTTGTCGTCGGTTTTCTGGTCGCCCGTGCGTTGCACCTGCCGTATAGCGAGACGACCACCATGTGCTTTACCTGCGGCATGCGTAACATCTCTTCGGGCGCCGTCATCGCCACGCAGCACTTTCCAGGCGAAGTCGTGTTTCCCGTCATGTGCGGAACGCTGTTTCAGCAGGTGCTCGCCTCGGTTATCGGACATCTCTTTGAGCGACTGACCGGCGAGGAGCGCGCCGCCCAACGCAAGCGCGTCGAGGCCGGCCGCGACGCCATGGGACGCTAGACTGTCCGCGTTACGCGGGTGTTAGTCTTGCTATACGAGCGTTTCCAGATGCGCACGCAGGCGATCAGCATCGATATCGAGCGTGGTCTCGGCATTAACCTGGGCCAAACGATAGCCGACAAAGTAGGGCGAAACCACCCAACGCGGAAGCGCCTTGGCAATGGTCCGGCCGTCCATGTGGTAGAAGAACAAGTTGTACGACTCCGCGCGGCCGCCGTGGTGCTCGTGCAGGATATAGCGCAGGGCCACCTGAATCGCATCGGCAAACAGGTCCGCTTCGGCTTGGTCGCGGGCGTCGTCGCTGGCGGCGATTCCCTGTGGAGCCGAGACGTTGACCTCAAAGAATCCCATAATCGGTTCGGTTGAGATGTTGACCGAGATTCTCCCCTGCTGCCAGACAGCGATGCCTTCAAAGTTGGCTAAGGTCAGCGCCGCATAGCCGTCCTCCTGTTCCAAGCCCACAATCTGCATGTGTGGATGGACGAGGCTGCCGCCCGAAAGCGGACCTTTGTTCTTATACATGAGTACACTGCGGTACTGCTGGGAATCGATCATCTGCTGCCAACAGCCCAGAGCAAACCGCATCACATGGTGGAGTTCATCCGGCTCATAGGTCACCAAGTCGGCATCGTGATCTGCCGATTCAATCAATACGGTCTGACGGGTGGCCCGCAAGGTCTTGAACTTATTCTCGAGCCAGATGCAGTCACCATCGCGCTGGATGACGCTGGCGAGCCCCTCCGTATCACAAAAGGGGCACGCGGTGCCAGGGCGACGATTATCGTCGGGCTTACCGCTCGCCTGCTGAACGTCAAATACCAGTGCCACAGGTTACACCTCCAGCGGCACGATCTTGGTGCCATGCAGCTCGGAGACGCCAAGTGCTGCCGCCACGGCATCGCGGTTGGCCGTGGTAATGCCGCCGCCAGGAAGGATGGTCAGGCGGTCGCCCGCGTACTCGATCAAGCGGACCAGGTTTTCGAAGTTGCCCTCGATCGGCGTACCGGCAGCGCCACCGTGCGTCAGAATGCGCGTGACGCCGCAGTCGGCGAGCGTGTCAATGGCGTCCAGCTGAGCCTCGGGCGAGAGCTGGTCAAACGCCATGTGGAAAGTGATGTCGATAGGATCGCGCTTGCACTCCTCGGTCGCGCAGCCCGCAGCCATCACGAGGGCGCCAAGGGTGAGCTCGTCGAGCGCCCAGCCGCCGGCACAGGGCTTGCAGCAGCCAAAGACCAGGCCGTCAACGCCGGCGCTCACGGCAAGACCCAAGTCCATCTCCATCATGCGCAGCTCGTCCTGGTTGTAGTGAAAGTCACCGCCACGCGGGCGAATCATGCACATCACTCGCGCGTCATGCTCGTGAGCATAGCTGACCGTAGTGCTGATAACGCCGGCCGAGGGCGTGGTACCACCGACGGCAAGGTTGTCGCACAACTCGATGCGCTTAGCACCGGCATCGATAGCCGCCGGCACACGCTCAAAGTTCTCGGCACAAAACTCGTACAGCATAGATAGACCCCCAAAGACAGCAGATGTTTTCCGACGGGCATTGTCACACACCCCCATGAAGTTGCGGTGGAATAAGGACTCTTTTGACCTCTGAGGCTCCCATTTAGTCCCTATTCCACCGCAACTTAAAGGGAATAGTCGTTGGCATCTGCCACAACGTCGATGTTTTGGCAACGACAGCGAAAACCCGCCAGAGCGAGCAAGGTGCCTTGAAA
>CAJKCG010000031.1:0-10815 GCA_905198355.1 uncultured Collinsella sp.
GTTTCCTGCTCTACAGTCCTGCTCACGACGGAGGCCACATTAAGTGGCCTCCTGTTCGTGCGGAACTCGCGATAAACTTAACCCCCCACACCCCTCACGCGGCGGGCAACCGTCGTTGGGCTTATCACTGACACGAATAAACCGCTTGCATATCGTCTGCTGGCTTGGCACGGTACAATACTTGCAGCTTAAATTCATGAATTAGTGGAGTTATTGATGGCAGAATCTCGTGCGGAGCGTAGGGCTCGTCGTGCTTTGGTGGAAGCGGCTGAGGGGTCAAAGGAGGAGAAATCTTCTACGAAATCCAAGTCTTCTAAAGCCGCAAAAAGCAAATCGGCCAAGGGCAAGGCTAAGGCCAAGCGTCCCGGCTCTCGTCGGAGCGGGGACAAGGCACCTCAGACTCGCTCCAAGCGTTCGCATAAAGATCAGGTTTCGCCTGCGCGTAAGGCTGTGGACCCCAAGTCTCCCTGTTCCATCATGAAAGCCTGCGGTGGGTGCACGGCGCTCAATCGTCCTTATAAGAAGCAGCTCGCCGCCAAGCAGACTGCTATGGAGGAACTTTTTGCCTCGCTTTGCGAGCGTGAGGGCATTGCTGTCGACCCCATTCGTGGTATGGGTGTCACCTTGGGCGACCCGGGAAAGTATCCTGCGCCGCGTGGTTTTCGTCATAAGGCTGCCACCCCCTTTGCTCCCGGCAAGGAGGGCGCTGTCCGCTGCGGCTTCTTTGAGCGCGGTTCGCACAGAATCGTTGCCGTGCCCGAATGCCCCGTCGAGGCGCCGGGAGCCCGCCAGATTCTCAACGGCATCGCTCGCGAGGCCGAACGTCTGCATATTCCTGCCTTTAACGAAGACAAGCATCTGGGGCTGCTCCGCTATGCCGTCGTTCGCTGCGGTTGGCGTACCGACCAGATTATGGTCACCCTCGTGACCGCTCAGCGCGACTTGCCGCATGCGCAGGAGTTCTTTGAGGCTGTCGCCGCACTCGATCCGCATATCGTCACCGTTGCCCAAAACATCAACGGACGCCCCGGTAACGCCATCTTGGGTGAGGAGACTCGTATCGTCTATGGCGCCGAGTGCATGCGCGACCAGCTGCTCGGTTGCGAATTCGATATCTCCCCTACCGCGTTCTACCAGACCAACCCGCAGCAGACCGAGCTGCTCTACCAGCTCGCTATCGATGGCATGGATCTGCGCCAGGGCGATGTGCTTATGGATGCCTACTGCGGCAGCGGCACCATCGGTCTTTGCGCAGCTAAAGAAGCCCAGAACAAGGGTATCGGCATCATGCTGCTCGGTGTGGAGCGCAACCCGGCGGGCATTGCCGACGCACGCCGCAATGCCGAGCTCAACGGCCTCACCCGCAGCGCTTGGTTTATGGCCGACGACGCCACCGATTACATCCTGGACGCTGCCGATAACAACGAGCGCGTTGACGTTCTCTCCATCGACCCGCCGCGCGCCGGCTCCACACCCGAGTTCCTCGAAGCCGCCTGCGCACTTAAGCCGCGCCGCATCACCTATATCAGCTGCAACCCCGTGACCCAAGAGCGCGACCTGCACCAGCTCCTCGACGGAGGCTATCGCCTGCTCAAGATCACGCCCGTCGACATGTTCCCCCATACCGACCACACCGAAACCGTAGCGGTCCTCGAGCGCCGCTAATCCACCCCGGTAGATTTTCGAGACAAGAAAGGGGGCGGCCCGTCTAGACCGCCCCCTTCGCTTGGTTTATGAACTCCGCTACATCCCCTTGCGCAGGTCACACACGCCGGCTGCCGCCATCTCGCGCAGCAGCGTCTCGCGGTCGCGCGTCACGATCAAATCCAGCGGGAAGTGAATCTCGTCAAGCATCTTGCGCGCGTGATCGAGTTTGCCAATGGCCATGCCAATGTGGGCATCGGTCGACACGCCAATACCCACGCCCAGCTCGGCGCAGCGCTCGGCGATCTTGCGGCATACGGCCCAATGCTCAGTGTCGACACCGTGTTCAAGACTATGGTTGTTGATCTCGATAATCTTGTGCTTGGCCTTGGCCGCCAGCAGCACCTCATCGATATCGAACGGCACGCCCGAGCGCCCCGCGTGGCCCAGCATGAATACCTTGGGGTGTTCCAAGGCATTGATATACATCTCGGTTGTCTGGGCGAGCGTCGCGCCCTCAGCAATCTGCGGATTATGCACGCTTGCAACCAAATAATCCAAATTACGCGTAACCAAATCGAACAGCGAATGCTGACGGCTGTACGAATCGCCGGCGATATCGAGCGTGACAGGAGTGTCCTCGCCAAACAGGCTTCCGTCCAGCGAAACGATATCGGCCTCGGCACCACGCAGCACCAGCACGCCGCTCCAAATGCGCGGCCAGATATCCTGGTTGATAAAGAATTGGTAACTGCGCAGGTCATTGGGGCAAGCCGTAACCATAGAGCTCAGATGGTCGGCAGATCCGAGTACCTGCAGACCACGCTCTGCCGCCCAGTACACATTCTCCTCAATGGTCGAATATGCATGCGCAGAGAACATCGTATGGGTATGAATGTCACAAGAAAGCAGGTAGGGCATCAGGTCTCCTTATCTGGCACGGCCGTCGCTTATCTTCATTGTACGCATAGCCTTCGATAGTCGTAAAACCACTCCATCCCAAAGACACAACGTCCATGACAACGGGGTCCGGCTTAACACCAAACCCCGTTTCACGTAAAACATTATAGGCAGAGCGCTTTACTTTTAACGATACTCGTCCGCCAACTGTTTCCAAGCGGGTAGCGAATTGACAATCGTTTCGTAGCTCACGCAATAGCCCAGGCGGAACCAGCCCGGCATACCAAAGCTGTCCGAGGGAACCGCAAGCAGCTCATACTTCTTTGCACGCTCGCAGAAGGCGTTCGCATCGGGCTCCAGTGCTTTCACCCATAGGTAGAACGCGCCATCCGGCTCAACATACGGGTAGCCGTACTCCGCCAATGCATCGGTAAGCGCCGTGCGGTTGCGTGCATAGGCCTCAACGTCACTCGGCTCATCGATGCAATCGATGATCACACGCTGGAAGAGCGCCGGTGCGCATACAAAACCCAGCGTACGGGCAGCACCCGCAACAGCCGGCATCAGACGGGCAGCCTGCGGATTGGTGTTGGGAACCAAGATCCACCCCACGCGCTCACCCGGCAGCGACAGCGACTTGGAATACGAGTAGCACACGATGGTGTGCTCGTAGATCGAGGGCACCCAAGGCACCTCGGCACCGTACACGATCTCGCGGTACGGCTCATCCGAGATGAGCATAATCGGATTCTCGGGATCGCGCTGAGCGTTGGCCTCGCGCAGAACATTGGCCAGTCGCGTCAGCGTGTTGCGCGTATATACGGCACCGGTCGGGTTGTTGGGCGAGTCGATAATGACGGCTGCCGTCTTGTCGGTGATCGCCTTGAGCACGTTGTCCACGCTCAGCTGGAACGTGTCTTCATCAGCAGGCGCCACAACACACGTGCAGCCGGCCTTCTCAATCCAAACGCGATACTCCGGAAAGTACGGGGCGATAACAATAACCTCGTCGCCCGGGTTCGTAACGGCGTTGAGCGTACAGGTGAGCGAAGCCGCGGCACCCACCGTCATAAAGACGTCCTTACCCTCATAGTTCGTTCCAAAGCGGCGGTTGAGCGATTCGGCGACGGCTGCTCGACATTGCGGCAGGCCCGGAGCGGGGGTGTAGCCGTGCAACTGGTCACTCGGCAGCCCCAAGGCCTTCTTAATGGACTCCGCCACGGCAGCCGGCGCCGGAACACTCGGGTTGCCCAGCGAAAAATCGAATACGTTCTCCGCACCGATCTGTGCCTTGCGCTCAAGACCATAGCTAAAGATCTCGCGGATGATGGAGCTTTCCGCACCGCGAGCATACATCGTTTCGTTGATCATCTGTTCCCCTTTCGCATAGGCGCTATTGTACGCTTTAGTTGAGCAAAGTGCCGCAGCAATGTTGATTGGGGACAGACTTAAATGCGTGAAAACGCTCATTTAAGTCTGTCCCCAATCAACAGACGGCCCCATATCGCTCAAAAGAAAAAGCCTCCGCAGGTTTCCCCGCGGAGGCTTTCGCCACAAAGACTATTTGTCGGTGTCGACATCGTCATCGACATCGACGACGGCATGGTCATCGTCAGCATCATCGGATGCGGCTTCGGCATCCTCCTGCATGGCCGCCTGCGCAAAAGCCGCGGCGTCTGCCGCCAGCTCTTCCTCGCTCATGCGAGGCGCACGCTTCTTGGTCGGCATACCGGCAGCCTTGGCGTTGCGCTCCTCCTTGGCCGCCAGGATATCGCCCTCGCGCTCAAGGTAGGCATCCCACTCGTTGTCGAGCAGGGCGTTCACGGCGTCGCCTTCGACGGTCTCGCGCTCAAGCAGCACCTTCGCCATCAGATCGAGCTGATCGCGACGGGCGTCCAGGATCTCGACCGCACGACGATGGGCCTCGCGCATGATGCGCTGAACCTCGATATCGATACGGCGCGCCGTCTCCTCGGAGTAATCCTGGTGATCAGCGTAATCGCGGCCCAGGAATACCTGATGCTGCGCCTCACCAAACACTTGCGTGCCCAGTTCCTCGCTCATGCCCAGGCGCGTGACCATCTCGCGCGCCATCTTGGTCGCGCGCTCCAGATCGTTGCTCGCGCCCGACGTAATGTCATCGCACATGAGCTCCTCGGCAACGCGACCGCCCAAGAACACGGCGAGCTCGTCGAGCATCTCGTTCTTGGTCTTGAGGAAGTGGTCCTCCTGCGGAAGCTGCAGCGTGTAGCCCAGAGCCTGACCGCGGCTGACGATCGAGATCTTGTGGACCGGATCGGAGTGCTCCAGGATGTGGCCCACCAGGGCGTGACCGCTCTCGTGGTAGGCAATCGTGGTGCGCTCGGCCTCGGTCATCACGCGACCCTTGCGCTGCGGTCCGGCAATCACGCGCTCCATCGATTCCTCGACCTCGTCCATCGAGATCACGGAACGATGACGGCGAGCGGCCAGCAGCGCAGACTCGTTGAGCAGGTTCGCCAAATCGGCACCAGTAAAGCCAACGGTCATCTGGGCGAGCTTCTCAAACTTAACGTCCTCGTCCATCGGCTTGTTCTCGGCATGCACGCGCAAGATCTGCTCGCGGCCCTTCACATCCGGACGGTCGACCGTAACCTGACGGTCAAAACGGCCGGGACGCAGCAGCGCCGGATCCAGAATGTCGGGGCGGTTGGTCGCAGCGATCAGGATGACCGACTCGCTTTCCTCAAAGCCGTCCATCTCGACCAGCAGCTGGTTGAGCGTCTGCTCGCGCTCGTCGTGACCGCCGCCCAAGCCAGCTCCGCGCTGACGTCCCACGGCATCGATCTCATCGATGAAGATGATCGACGGGGCCTGGGACTTGGCCTCCTTAAAGAGGTCACGCACACGGCTGGCGCCGACACCCACGAACATCTCGACAAAGTCGGAACCCGAGATGCTAAAGAACGGCACGCCCGCCTCGCCGGCAACGGCCTTGGCCAGCAGCGTTTTACCGGTACCCGGAGGGCCCACCAGCAACACACCACGCGGGATCTTGGCGCCCAGCTTGCGATAGCGGTCCGGATCGCTCAAAAAGTCGCGGATCTCCTCGAGCTCCTCGACTGCCTCGTCCACGCCGGCAACGTCTTCAAACTTGACCTTGGGGCGTGTGGCCTCGTTGGTCTTGGCGTTGGTCTTGCCAAACTGCATGTTCCTGTTGTTGGCGCCCATCATCTGGCGCATAAAGTAGAACATGATGGCGATAAGGGCGATCGTCGGAAGCACACTCATCGCCAAGTCGCCCCAAAAATCGGGATCGTTGGTGTTGACGATGTACTTGGTATCGGGGTGCTCCGCCATGAGCTCGGCAAGCGAATCGGAGCCGACATAGGTCGAGGAGAAGCTCTTGAGCTCGCTCGTATCGCCCTTGTCCTTTTTTGTCTTCCAGTAATGACCCGTCACGCTTCCGTCTTGAACCGTATAGGTCAGATCTTCGACGCGATCCTGCTTGATGGCGCTGACCATCTCGCTCGTCGCGAGCTTAACGGTATTGCTGGAGCTGGCAAAGCCGGAGCCCATATTAAAGAAGGCATAGCCCAGAAGCGCGCAAGCCAAAAGAAAATACAGCCAGCCCGTACGCGTGGGCTTCTTGCCTCCGGGCATCCCCGGGATCTTTGGGTCCCGGGGAGTCTGGGAATTGTTGTCGTTACGGTCGTCGGGCATCTTACGAATAAACCTCCGGTTTCAAAATGCCCAGATACGGAAGGTTGCGATAGCGCTCGGCATAGTCGAGGCCGTAGCCCACCACAAAGGCATCGGGGCAATGGGTTCCAACATACTTGGGCGTGATGGCCGAGACGCGGTCCTCAACGTCCTTCCACAGGAAGGCGGCGACCTCCAGAGAAGCGGGCTTGCGGCTCTCGAGGTTCTTCATCAGATACTTGAGCGTCAGGCCCGAGTCCAGAATGTCCTCGACGATCAGCACGTCGCGACCGCGGATGTCGATATCCAGGTCCTTAATGATACGCACGATACCCGAGGACTTCACACCGTCGCCGTAGCTCGAAACAGCCATGAAATCGATGTTGGTCGGCAGCTCGATCTTACGCATCAGGTCGCCCATAAAGACCACGGCGCCGCGCAGGACCGCAATCAGCACCAGATCCTTACCCGCGTAGTCGCGAGTAATCTGCTCGCCTAGGCGAGAGACGATACCGTCGATATCCTCCTGCGTAAACAGAACCTTCTCGATATCCGGATGTTGAGAAGCCATGACAACCCTTTCTTGTGCTTATCGCCCACACACCGCCGTATGGACGCGAACTACACATTCTAGCAGCGCACGGGGTATATTTACCAGCCCGTGCGCCATCAGCGCGGGAATACCGTCAACGTCGCACAGAATAGTAGGCACAAGTCACTATTCCGCATCGACTACGCGGAGCAGATATGCCACGCGCGTTGCGGCCGTGCATTTAAAACGCTCGTCGGCCCGAACGCCCGCGACCCACACCACGGCTCCTCCCGGAGCCGTTCTTACCACGGGCACGCCAGAGCGTTCGGAAACGGGAATGCGCGCCTCGTTGAGCAGGTCGGACACTTTCTTGCTTCGACCACTCATTCCCAGCGGGCACATCACATCCCCCGGCACAGGGTTATCCACCCACAAGCGCGCCGATCGAGCCTCAGCGGGAATCTCTCCGAACGAGCCGGCGAGCATCCGATCGCTATCGCGGTCGGCAAAGCCCAAGGCCGCCGCATCCACGATAGCGGCCACCTCTCCAGCAGCCACAAGCTCGCGGGCTCGATGCACGACATCGCATCCCGGCTCGACGGCCATCGGCTCGGCCACCAGCATACGCCCCGCTCCCAACGACAGGCGCCCGGGAACGGAGATCCAGTCGGCAACTAAGCCCTCGCGCGCCGCCGGGGCCTTGAGTGCCAGCATGCCAAACTCCACGCGCGCATCAATTCCCGCCGGGAGTGTGACCGACCCCGCACCCTCGGCAACGCAGGCGAGCACGCGCTCCACATGCCGCATCTCCGGCCGAGCATCGGGGTCGATGCGCTTAATCGCCAGCCGCACGATGCGCCGCGCGATTACCACCTCGGCCGCAGCAAGGCGCCTGGCATCGAGCACCAGCGCGCCCGCCGCCTCCTTACGCAGGCAGCTTCGAAACGCCTGTGCCGAAAGCTGAGACAAAAACGCGTCCTCATCGCCTAAGATCTCGCAGGCGGCGCCAATCGTCTTGCAGACGCTCGCGTTGCGCTGCGCCACCACCGGCATCACTCGATGGCGCACGTAGTTTCGCAGATACGAGATATCCTCATTGCTCTCGTCTTCACGCCACGGCTGACCATGTACCTGTAGATAGCCCACGAGCTCGCCATGAGTTAGGTCGAGCAAGGGACGCACCACGATATTCCTCCGGCGAGGAATGCTCGATAGGCCAGCGGGCCCCGAACCCTTAATCGCGTTCATCATAAACGTTTCCGCGCGATCCGAAGACGTGTGCGCGGTGCAGATACGAGCCGCCGTTCGCGGTGCCCCCGTCTGGGCGCAGAGCTCGCGGACATACCTCCGCGCCGCGGCATAGCGCACCTCGCGGGCCGCGGCCTCAACATTGCCCGACTCCCCATCAAAATAAGCGTGCTCCACGCACAGCGGTAAACCATATTTCGCGCAGAGCTCACGCACAAAGGCCTCGTCGCCATCGGACGCCTTGCCGCGCAGATGGTGGTTTACATGCAGCACATGCAGGCGCTCGCGAGCAATGGGGGCAACACCGCGTCCGTCTTGGATATCCAGCTTTGATGTGCACGCCATAAGAAGCAGTGCCGTCGAGTCCGCGCCGCCTGATACCATGAGCACGACAGGAGCAGCCTGCTGCCTCGTTCGGGTCTCATCGACTGCCCCGGGCACGGCATGGTGTCCGTAATGCTGTGATACCGTTGGCATTCGCTTCCTCCTCTATTCGTCCGCACCCATTGTATCCTTTGGAATCTTATGTCTCGTCTGCACCTTCATATCCTCGGCAGTGGCTCTAAAGGCAACTGCGCACTCATTGAGGGCCCGCAGGGGCTCATTATGGTCGATGACGGACTGTCTCGCCGCGAGACATTAAAGCGCATGGCAGAACTGGGGCTCTCGACAGACAACGTCTCGGCTCTTCTCATTACTCATGAGCATAGCGATCACATCAAGGGCCTCGATGTCTGGTGCAAGCACTGGCACGGCCCCCTCTTTGCCAGCAGGGGCACGCTTTCGTGCAAAGAAACCCTCGCACATCTACCCGTAGAGGAATTTGACCCCGGCGACACGCTTTCCATTGCCGGCATCCGCATGCGAACCTACCCAACATCGCATGATGTCATCAATCCTGTCGGTTATCGATTCGACACTCTCGATGACTCCATTGGCTTTGCTACCGACACCGGAGAGCTAACCAAACAAGCTATAGACACCCTCGAAGACTGCCGAGTTCTTGCACTCGAGAGCAACCACGATGTGGCCATGCTGCGCCAAGGGGATTACCCCCGCTTCCTCCAAGAGCGAATTTTATCTGCAAAAGGCCATCTCTCTAACGACCAGGCCGCCGACGCAGCGCGTGGGCTCGTCACCGATCGAACCGAGCAGCTCATCGCCATGCACATCAGCCAGGACAATAATCGTCCAAGCCTAACCGTCAAAAGCTATGCCAAAGCTCTAGCCGCAACTCTGGATGACGAGGTCGGCAGCTCCGCCACCCTTCTCCACGGATCGCGAATACTCTCGATACGCCCCGCCAGCCAGCACCGGCCAGTAACCATTCAATAGACTGTCCTAGGCAGCAAAAGGGGCCGGGAATCGCTTCCCAGCCCCTTTTGCTGCCTTTTAATAGCGCAGAACACCAACGAAGCTAGTCAATGGAGATCTTCGTAACGTTCTTCTTCTCGACGATCTTAGGTACCGTAACGGTGAGGATGCCGTCAGCATACTTAGCAGAGAGACCCTCGCTCGAAGCGTCCTTCAGATATACGCCACGCGTCGCGCTGTACGAGCTAAACTCCTTCTGCAGGTAGTTCTTGCCCTCGTTCTCCTCGTCCTCCACAACGTTCACGCTAATGGACAGACGGCCCTCATTGAGCTCGACATCGATGTCATCCTTGGCGACACCGGTCAGATAGGCCTTGACCTCATAGCCATCGCCCTTATCCTCAACGTCAACGGGAAACGCCTTGGAAGCAATCGAGTTGTTTGCAAGGTCGGTCATATCATCAAACAGATCGAACAGCGAGCTAGCAGAAGGACGAACGCCAAAAACCGAACGATAAGGAACCATGCTTGCCATGTTTACCACTCCTTTTAGGACTGCCGAGCCATCTTCTAGGTGACTGGGACTTCTTTTGACGCTCTTATATATGCCCACCCAGTGCTTATATATACATCGACTATAAAGTTTTTTGAGTCCTGTAATATAAGCATATCTAAGTGTGAATGACTCAGGTTTTAGTAAGGTTAAGGTTCTTTGAACCAGAGCTTAAATAACGAGTATGTTCGCAGCTACAAATAACAAGGGGCTTACAATGAGCGCGTACACGTTGTTGGTAACGAGCTAAAGGGCATCATGGACGACCAAAACCAGAACAAAATATTTATGCCGACGCAGGGGGAAGATACTTCCACGCAGCCGCCACGGTTCCATCGCCCCCACATCTCGCAAGAGCCCATTAATGATCCGGAGCCCGAGTATGTGACGAGAAATCGATATCAAACACTCGAGGATGCCCAAACGGGACGTAAACATATGGGCGTCGCCTCGGGAGACCCTGTATATCTGAAAGACGCACCATTATCTAAAAACAGCGCAGTTAGTGATGAGCCGATGAAAGCATCTGCCGCTCATCAACAAAGAGGTCCTCGACCAAAGCAAACCTTGACGCATTCGGCTCGCTATCTCGAAACGCCAAAACAGGGAAAATCAATCTTTGTTTCATCAAGTAAACGACGCAAGCAGCATCGACTGACAATCCTGCTTTTGATTATTGTGGCCATAGCAGTTGCCCTTGTTATTCGATTTATCTTCTTTAAATAAAGGCTCAATACCAAAAACGATAAGATCATCTGGTGTAATAGAGTCATTTACGCTCCGTAAACGCAAAAAAGGGGGAGGCCGCGAGGCCTCCCCCTTCTTCAAGTCATCAGACGGCTCGGTGCCGTCCACCGGTCAGCGGCGCCCTGGCCTCCCACGGGCTGGCCCCGCAGTACTCTCGGCGCGATGGGGCTTAGCTTCCGGGTTCGGAACGGGACCG
>CAJKCG010000032.1:0-7301 GCA_905198355.1 uncultured Collinsella sp.
CCTCAATCGTAGCCCGAGACGGGCCCGGGCTGACAATTTCGACTGTAATGGACGTACTTAAATGAGTGGTCTCGTGAGTTTGTGGGCGAGGCGGGCGCTCGATACAAGGTGCGTGTCGTGGACACATGAGGCATGACGGAGGAGGAGCTTCCCGGAACCTTTGAGGGCAAGTTCCGCATCGATCTCCCAAGTAAGCAGTATATGATGCTTCGCCTGACCAAATTAGAGGCGTAAAACAGAGATAATCGGCTCCGGGTGTGACTTGCTGCACGACCATCGCAGGGGGGTGGCCCCTGTGATGGTCGCGGCGATGCGCGTCCGGGGCTACGCTTGTAAGGAGTGAACATGCAGGAGTTTTTTTGAATCGATGTGGGCGGTACGGCCGTTAAATGGGCTGTGCTGGGCGAGGATTTTTCCATCCGCGAGCGCGGAAGCCTGCCGACGGGCTTTACCACGGCTGATGAGACGGTCGCGGCGCTGATCTCGCTCGTCGAGCCGTATCGCGAGCGCGTGAGCGCCGTGGGCGTGAGTGCGCCCGGCGGCATCTACGAGGGAGATGTCACAGGAACGATCCATCGCGGTGGTGCGCTCACGTTTATGGATGGCTGTCCGCTCGGAAAGCTCATGCGCGAGGCTCTGGGGGTGCCGATTGCCGTCAATAACGACGGTAGGTGCTGTGCACTCGGTGAGTATGCGGCTGGCGCTCTGCGCGGGACGCGTTTTGGCGTGGTGCTCGCTATCGGCACGGGCATCGGCGGCGGTATCGTCATCGACGGCAAGGTCCTGCGCGGCGCGCACTGCTTTGCAGGCGAGTTTAGCTTCTTGCGCAACGATGTCACGACTGCTGCGAGCATGGAAAACTCCTTTGCGGGTTCGGGCGGTTGGCGTGCGCTCCGCGATGCCGCCGTTGCCGAGAAGGGCCTGCCTGCGGATTCTCCGGTGGACGGCCGCCGCGTCTTTGAGTGGATCGCGGATGGCGACATGGCGGGGCAGCGCGCGCTCGACCGCTACGCTCGCGCATTTGACGGACAGCTCATCAACCTGCAGGCCGTGCTCGACCCCGAGGTCTTTGTGATCGCAGGCGGCATCTCGTGCCATCCCGAGCTCGTCGATGCCCTGCGTGCGCAGATGCCGCTGGCCCTCTCGAGTTACGAAGGGACCCTTGCCGGCATTCCTGTGCCGCAGATAAAGGCGGCCGAGCTCGGCAACGACGCCAACCTTTACGGTGCTGTCCAGGAGGCCATGCGCCTGGTGTAGCGCATTGGACATAATCATTGGGGACGTTCTTGTTTGACTAGTCGTTTAAGAACGTCCCCAATGGCTACCCACAGAATGAGAGTGGATAATCTCCCGTTTTTGGCCTGCATACAGGCTCAAAGTGGGAGATTATCCGCTCTCGTCATTTGATTGGCACTTGCGTCACTTGCACTCATTGGGGACGTACTTAAATGAGTGGCAGTTGGGGACACTCCTTGCCGAGCTGCAAGCCGTGCGCGCCCCTTCTGGGCCTTGCGGCTCAAAATCGGTTTACGCCGTGGGCTGTTGGGGTCAAATTAGCGACATTTTGAGGATAGGTTCGATATCAGGACTGGTTCTCTAATAGAATGAGTTTGCAGGCCATTAAGCGACTGCGGGGGGGGGTATTCATGAAAGGTATGGGAGACACAACAGCGTATTTGCGTTGGGGCATTCGGGAGATTATATGCCTGGCGCTGTTCTATTTTACGTTTTTGGCTGGCGAGTACCTCTTCGACATGCGCGTGGCCGAGTTTGTGCCGCCGAGCGAGGTTGCTACCTACGAGACCCTCATCGTCGGTGCGAGCGTAATCGGCTTTTTTGTGCGTCCTATTCTGTACTATCGCCGCCCCCGCGCGATCGATACGACGAGCGACATCACGGGCGTGCTGCTGGTGTCGGCATTGCTGCTGATGATTATGGCGGTTCGGTTTGAGGTGGTAATTGCCGGCGGTTTGATGGCGTGTTGCACGCTGGGCTACTGCGGATCGACCGCTCACGCCAACTTTGCGCGGCGCTTTGCGCGGACGCCGTACTTGGCGCGCGCGGCGGCGCTTTCATATGCTCTGGGCGTCCTGCTTCAGGTGTTCAGCCACATGGTGATACCCGCGGGGATTCCGCAGCAGTTTGTTTTTGTTGCCTGTGCGGTCGCGCAGGTGGCGCTCCTCCACGGCGTCCGCCGTGCCAAGCTGCGCGGCGAATCTGAGTTTGGGCCTGAACCCGATATCTCCGAGCTTTCGGTGGATGCATCGGAGTTTGGCGCCAAATGGCGAAACGATCCCGAGTCAACGGCGGCTTTTCGGCGCGCCGTGGTGCGTCTGACGATTGCAACCGCCTGCCTTACCGGGGTGTTTGCCGCCCTCAATGCGGGGCTCACGATCTCGCACGCCGCCGGGTCCGTTGACTTGGGCGATTGGTCGCGCTTGCTGATGGGCGTGAGCGCTCTGCTCGCCGGCGCCCTATTTGACCTGCGCGGGCGCTCGTGTATGAACATCATCATGACCTGCGCCGCCATGTTGTCCACGCTCTCATTCGCTGTGCTTATCACCGATGCCAACGGCGCCAACATACTTGCCGCCACCGTCATCTTCTATCTGGGTGCGGGCTTCTTCGTGGTGTTTTTCACGGCGAAGTTTGCCGCCATTTCGGTGTATGCGCATTGGTCGTATCTGTGGCCGTGTATGGGCCGCGTCATCAATAACGTTTGCGCGATGCTCGTGACGGCACCGGCGGTGGCGATTGTCTCGAGCCAGAACGTGCTGTTGGCAGTGGGCGTGGGGCTTGTACTGCTTGTGGGCATTGCGATCTCGCTGCTGGGACAGTCTGGGCATCAGGTCTATGACGTTGAAGTGCGCGGCGACCTGGCGTTTGCTGCTAGCGACCTTGGCACGGATCCCGTATCCGCCCAGAGCGAGCCCGCCCCCGCAGAGGTGCCGGAGTCCACACTCGACGAGCGTCTCGATACCTTCGCCGTCGCCTTTGAGCTTACGCAGCGCGAGCGCGATATTTTGGAGGCCTTGGTCGCATCGCGCGAGAGTGTTCAAGACATCGCCGCAACGCTCTTCCTTTCGCGCTCCACGCTTTACCGTCATATCGCCTCGATCAACAAAAAGACCGGCGCCTCCTCACGTGTGGCCCTCATCAACTTTTTCTGGTCCTGGGCGCCCAAGGACTAGCCCATTTGGGACGGGGCTTTTTTAGCTGTTTTGGGCAGCCACTGCCAGCGCGAACCACCACAAAGGGGACAGGCACCTTTGTGGTGGTTTTGACGGGAGCGCCTGTGGAGTTACAGCAGTTCGCCGTGGCGGGCGATGTAGCGGCGCTTGGCCAGCTGGGTGAGTGCGATGTAGGCGGCGACGATGCTGACGAGCAGCGCGAAGAAGCTCGGCGGCAGCGGCATGAGGTCTAGCGCATCGGCGATGGGGCTTGCCGGCAGCCAGGTGACGAGTACCAGACCCAGCACGGTGAGAGCGCACAGTGCCGGCGCGGCGTGGTCGCGCGCGCTCGGCAGGCGCGGGGAGCGCAGCATGTGGATCACGAGCGTCTGCGACCACATGGACTCGACAAACCAACCGCTCTGGAAGAGCGCCGTAAAGGCCGCCATGCCTGCGACGTCGCCTACAGCGGCAAGCTCTGCCCAGCTTGAGCCCACGGCGGCGGGGCACACCACAAAGAAGAGCACGGCGAAAGTCACGATGTCAAACAGTGAGCTCACGGGACCCAACTCGAGCATAAAGCCCTTAATGGACGCGGCATCCCAGGCGCGCGGACGGGCGGTCCAGGCGTCGTCGACGGTGTCCCACGGCAGCGCGATGCACACGATCTCGTAGACCAGCGACAGCAGCACCAACTGCAGAGCGCTCATGGGCAAGAACGGCAAGAACAGGCTCGCGACGGTCACGGATAGCACGTTGCCAAAGTTGGAGCTCACCGTGGTCTTGAGGTACTTGAGTAGGTTGCCGTAGGTGCGGCGGCCTTCGATGATGCCGCGCTCGAGCACGCCCAGGTCCTTCTGGAGCAAGATGATATCGGCAGATTCCTTGGCAATGTCGACGGCCGAATCGACCGAGATGCCGCAATCGCTTGCACGCATGGCGGCGGCGTCGTTGATGCCATCGCCCATAAAGCCCACGGTGTGGCCGAGCAGCTCGCGCATGACACGCACCAGACGCGCCTTCTGCAGCGGCGAGAGCTTGGCGAAGAGGTGGGTGTTCTCGGCGCGCTCGGCAAGTTCGGCGTCATCGAGCGCATCGATCTCGGAGCCCAGCAAGACGTTGCTCGCGTCGATACCGATCTGTTCGCAGACGGTGGCCGCGACGCGGTCGTTGTCGCCGGTCAGGACCTTGACTGCCACGCCCTTGGCCTCGAGGGTGGCGATGGCGCCCACGGCACTTGCTTTGGGCGGATCGAGGAAGGCCAAAAAGCCCATCAGCACCATGTCGCACTCGTCGGCAATGCCAAACTCGCCCACGCAGCGCGGATTGGTCTTCTGCGCCACGGCAATCACGCGCAGGCCCTCGGCATTGAGCCCGGCGACCTGCTGGCGAATCTGGGCGAGCTTATCTTCGGTGAGCGGCTGGGCGGCACCATCGACTTCGACAAAGGAGCAGATCTCGAGCATTTCCTCGGCAGCTCCTTTGGTAACCATCTGGGTTTTACCCTGGGCGTCGGCGACAACTACGCTCAGGCGACGGCGCGAGAAATCGAAGGGCACCTCGTCCACCTTGGTATAGCGGTCGCGCAGGCTCTGGCCCAGCATGGAATCGGGTGCTGCTGCCGAGGGCGTCACATCGGCGCGGTCGATGACGGCCAGGTCGATAAGGTTCTTGAGGCCAGTCTGGAAGAAGCTGTTCAAAAACGCATGGCGCAGTACGCGCACGTCCTCGTTGCCGTCGGTGTTGAGGTAGCGCTCGAGCACGATGCGGTCTTCGGTGAGGGTGCCGGTCTTGTCGCAGCACAGGACGTCCATCGCGCCGAGGTTTTGGATCGCCGGCAGTTCCTTGACGATAACCTGGCGACGGGCGAGGTCCTTGGCGCCCTGCGACAGGCTCGTGGTCACGATGACGGGGAGCATCTGCGGCGTGATGCCCACGGCCACGCTCGTGGCGAATAGCAGCGCGTCGATGACGTTGCCCTTGGTGGCGGCGTTGATGGCAAAGACGGCCGGCGCCATAACGAGCATGAGGCGTACGAGCAGCATGGAGACGCTCGAGACGCCGCGGTCAAACGCGCTCTTCTCGCCGCGCCCGTTGAGCATCTTGGCGATGCCGCCCAGGTAGGTGTCCGAGCCGGTGGCAACGACGAGCGCCATGGCGGTGCCGTTTTGCACGGAGGTGCCGGTAAAGACGATGTTCTTGCAGGCAGAGAGTGGCAGCGCGGGGCCGTCGGCGCCCTCGACGGCCGTGGCGGCAGCGGTCTTCTCGACGGCCTCGCTCTCGCCGGTGAGCGCGGATTCGATCACAAACAGATCGCGCGCGGTGATGATGCGGGCGTCGGCCGGCACCATATCGCCGGCAGAGAGGCGGATCACATCGCCGGGGACGAGCTCGTCGAAGGGGATCTCGAGGCGCTCGCCATCGCGCAGGGCACAGCAGGTGTTGGAGACCAGGTCCTTGAGGGCCTCGGCCGCATTGCCGCTGCGGGCTTCCTGGATAAACTTCATGCCGCCCGATACCAGCAGCATGATGCCGATAACGATGACCGTGGAGGGGTCACGCTGCAGCTCGGGCGCGGCGAGCACGTCGATGTAGAGCGAGACCAGCGCGAGCGCGGCGAGGATGCCGGCGAAGGGGTCGATGAACGCGTCGGCGATGCGGCGGGCGAGTGTCTTGGTCGGCGCGTCGATGGTGTTGGGGCCGATGGCGTCTAGGCGCTCGGCGGCGTGCTCGGTACCGAGTCCGCCGGCCCTGGCGTCAAGCAGCACGAGGGCGTCCTCGGCGCTATGGGTGGCGGCGAATATGGTGTTCTTGGACAGGCCGGTGTGAGCGGCAGGGCGCGCCGTGCGGCGGCGCTTGGAGATAGCTTCGAGTACCGTGGCGGTTTTGAGCATCAGCATAGGGTCCTCCTTGATGAAGGGAGTTAGCGTACGTGTCGTATTTGCTTCAAAAAACCTAGATGTCGCTCACGTCATGCTCTCGAACCACCACAAAGGGGACAGGCACCTTTGTGGTGGTTTTGACGATCGGTTCGTGGCGCTTATGCGTGTGCGGAATCCTCGCGGCGTGCCGAGGGCGACATGCAGGTTTTTCGACTATGACTGCCTTCCATGGCACACCTCCTTAAGGCCGAGCGCTGCGCGTTTTGGGTATCTCGTACCCGTTACAATCCGCCCGTATTCTTGATGAGGGGGTTTGCCGTGTCAACCCCAATGTTTGGAAAACCATTGCCCCTGACAAAGCCTTTACAGAATGCCGAGGCCCCAAAGCGCGCCCGCAACGCGCCCTGCCTGCGCTAAACTGGAAGGCACGTACGCGATTACGAGAGGAGCCCGCATGGAGGCTTACAAGCAAGAGTTCATCAAGTTCATGGTTGAGTCCGACGTTCTTAAGTTCGGCAGCTTTACGCTCAAGAGCGGCCGTCAGTCCCCGTTCTTTATGAATGCTGGCGCTTACGTGACGGGCTACCAGCTCAAGAAGCTGGGCGAGTATTACGCCCAGGCAATCCACGATAACTTTGGCGACGACTTTGACGTGCTGTTTGGACCGGCCTACAAGGGTATTCCGCTGGCCGTCGTGACCGCAATTGCCTACCACGAGTTGTACGGCAAGGAGGTCAAGTACTGCTGCGATCGCAAGGAGGCCAAGGACCACGGCGCTGACAAGGGCAACCTGCTGGGCTACGAGCCCCAGGACGGCGACCGCGTGGTCATGGTCGAGGACGTCACCACCAGCGGTAAGTCCATCGACGAGACCTATCCCAAGGTCAAGGCTGCTGCCGATGTCGAGATCAAGGGCCTGATTGTGTCCCTCAACCGCATGGAGGTCGGCAAGGGTGGCGTGACCACCGCGCAGAAGGAGATCGAGGCCAAGTACGGTTTCCCCGTCGCGAGCATCGTCTCCATGGCTGAGGTCGTCGAGACCCTCTACAACCACGAGATCGACGGCAAAGTCGTCATCGACGACGAGCTCAAGACCGCCATCGACGCCTACTACGAGCAGTACGGCGTCAAGTAGGTTCCGCCTCCGTTAGTTACGCGGTTTTACCAAACCGCGTAACGGCTCGACGCTGCAAACCCGCCAGAGCGGCAATCTGCCTTTCAACTTCGGCGGCATGACCAGAAGGTCAAT
>CAJKCG010000033.1:0-7081 GCA_905198355.1 uncultured Collinsella sp.
ACGCAAAGAAGGCCACTTAATGTGGCCTTCGTCTTGCGCAGGACTGTAGAGCAGGAAACCTTATATCCGGCCCCTCCGTCCGGGGACCGCGCCGTACCAGCTACAGCGTCATGTTTGGATCGGCGTCGACGTCGAACGGCGAGATTTCTCCTCGGTCGAATTTACGGCGGGCAACCTCTGCGATCATGGCGGCGTTGTCGGTGCACGCCGAAAGCGGTGGCACCGTTACGCGGATCCCCTGACGCCCAAGCTTCTTGATCATCATCTCGCGCAGATGCGGATTAGCCGAGACGCCGCCGCCGATGCAGTATTCCTTGCATCCGGTGGCATGCAGGGCGTTTTTGGCCTTCTTGTACTGAACGTCAAAGACGGCTGCCTCAAACGAAGCCGCCAGATCGGGCAGGTGAATCGTGCGCCCGGCCTTGGTCTCCTGCTCGATGTAGAGCGTCACGGCCGTTTTAAGACCCGAAAGCGAGAAACGATAGTCTCCCCTGCTGTTAAGCGCGCGAGGAAAATCGATCGCGCGGGGGTTGCCCGTCTCGGCCAGCTTGGAGATGATGGGGCCACCGGGATAGCCCAGACCCAACGCCTTGGCTACCTTGTCGAAGGCCTCGCCCACAGCATCGTCGAGTGTCTCACCAAGTACCTCGTAGTCGCCCCATGCCTTCACGTGCACGAGCATGGTATGACCGCCCGAGACGAGCGTGAAGATAAACGGCGGCCTGAGATCGGGCTGCGCCAACAGGTTGGCAAACAGGTGGCCCTCCAGATGATTGACGCACACGAGCGGCTTGCCGGCAGCATACGCAAAGCCCTTGGCAAAGGCGACGCCCACCACCAGGGCGCCAACCAGGCCCGGACCCTGTGTCACGCCCACGGCGGCAAGCTCACTTGGTGTAATGGCTCCGCCCGTAAGGCCCAGCGACGCTGCGGCGTCCTCGAGTGCCGCATCCACGACACTCACAATCACCTCGACGTGCTTGCGCGAGGCGATCTCGGGCACCACGCCGCCAAAGCGTGCATGAAAATCAATCTGCGTCGACACCTGGTTGGCCAGCATATTGCCATCCGCATCGATAATCGCCACCGCCGTCTCGTCGCAGGAGCTCTCGATAGCGAGTACGAGGCGGCGACGCTCAATCTCGACACGTTCCTCGGCAGAGCGCCAAGGCGCAGGCAGCGGCCATACGCGCTGCTCTGCCGCCGTCGGCTCGGGCGAAGCATTGTCGACCGGAAGCACCAGGGGCAGCGGAGCCGTCATGACGATGGCGTCCTTGCCGGCACCATAGTAGCCGCGGCGACGGCCAGCCTCGGTAAAGCCCAGAGCGTTATAAAGCGCGATCGCTCCCTCGTTACCGTCCTCGACCTCGAGCGAAGCCGTGGTGCAGCCGAGCATCTGGGCATCATAGCTCACGTGCGACAGCAGCTTGCGGGCAATGCCCTCACGGCGATGTGCCGGGTCGACGGCGACATCCAGAATCTGCACATCACCGTCCACGACCATACCGCCGGCAAGGCCCAGCAGCTTGCCGTCGTCGTGTGCCACCCACCAACTACGCGGCGCAGCGACGTCCTCGCCCAGTTCGGACAGGAACATGCCCGGCGTCCACGCCTTGTGTCCGGCACCTTCAAAGCAAGTAGCCTCCAGCGCGCTCGCGCCCTCGGCATCCGCCGCGCCCATGGGACGGAACTGCAGATGACGACCGGCGAGCTCATCGGCAACGCCCGTAATTTCGCTCTGCGCACTCTCAGCAAGACCAAGACGCTTGCGCTCGTTTTCCTCGGCATCCGAAAGGCGCGTGTAAATCGGCAGGACGCGAGCCGGATCGCCGTCACCCGCAGCGTGCGCGAGCAGCAAGCCCTCGCCCGAAGGCCACCACAGGTCGCGCTCCACGCAGCGGGCGGTCTCGTCCTCACCCAGCAGCTTGCCATAGCGCACGAGACCGTCACCGGTCAGCTGAACCTGGTCCCAGTCCGCTGCTCGGCGCCACTCATCGAGCGCCACGGCGACCTTGACCACGTGTTCGCGCTCAAATTGACGCTCGGGGCCCTCATCGACCAGCATATACAGCGCCGGATATACCTCACCGCGCATAGCATCGGCCAAGATACCAAGCTTGCCGCGCACGCCAGCCTTCCACGCCGTCCAAGCGCAAGCGTCGAGCGTCGACACGCCCAGCAGCGGAGCATTGGCACCGCGCGCGAGGCCCTTGGCAGTGGAGATGCCGATGCGCACACCCGTAAACGACCCCGGGCCGCGGCCGACCACGTAGCAACCAACATCGCTGCGATCCAGACCGGCTTGAGCCAGCATGCCATCAACGGTATTCACGAGCTCAACGTTGGCGTGACGGCGACACATGTGGTCGCCACTCACGAGCTTCGTCTCGCCCGTCTGCCCATCAATCCAGCTTGCCGCGCAGGCAAGCATATCGGTCGAGGTATCGAGCGCCACCACCAGCGCGTTGTCGTTATGCAAGCTCATCTTGTACAGCCTTATCAATCAAATGGGAAAGCTCCATTGCGCGGTCACCGTGCGCCTCGAGCGTTATCGTTCGCACATCACTGTCGCCCTCATCACGCTTGAGCGTCACCGAAAGATACTCATCCGTCAGCTCGTCTTGGAATTGTTCGCCCCATTCCAGCAGGCAAGCACCCTCATAGCCCAGCACATCGAAAATGCCCGTATCCTCGAGCTCGTAGGCATGCTCCAGGCGGTATAGATCAAAGTGAAACAGCGGAATACGACCTTGATCGTGGACGGCCATGAGCGCAAACGTAGGGCTCGTAACCATATGCCCATCGCCCAGCCCGCGCGAGACGCCCTTGGTAAAGTGAGTTTTGCCCACTCCCAGGCCACCGGTCAGGATGAGCACATCGCCGTCCTCAAGGCACGGTGCAATTAGCTCGCCAAAGTACTCCGTATCGGCAGCGCAAGTCGTTTTGTAAGTACCTACCCCCAGGCGCTCCAGGGACATATATGCTCCTTATTATTCCGAGGCGTCCTCTGGTGCGGGATGTCGCTCCAGATAGTCGCCCAGCATCTTAAAGTCTTCCTCCAGTAGCTCCTGCCACGCCGGATTGCGTAGCGCTGCTGCCGGATGGAAAGTGGGCATTACTACAAAATGCCCCATCTGGTGGAACCTGCCGCGCAGCTTAGTAATGCCAATCTCGGTCTTAAGCACAAAGTGCGTTGCGGGGTTGCCGAGCGTCACGATGATATCGGGCCAGATGCTTCGAATCTGCTCGCGCAAAAACGGTGAGCAAGCCAGCACTTCCTCGGGGCGCGGATTGCGGTTTCCCGGCGGGCGGCACTTAAGCACGTTGGCAATGTAGACGTCTTCGCGTTTGAGCCCCGCCAGCGACAAAATGCCGTTGAGGTCCTCGCCTGCCGCCCCCACAAAGGGCTCGCCCTGCAAATCCTCATTGCGGCCCGGTGCCTCGCCAATAAACATCACGCGAGCGCGGGGGTTTCCCACGCCAAACACGATGTTGTGGCGCGACTGGTAAAGCTGGCAAAGGTGACAATCGCCCAGAACGGCCTCGATCTCCTCGAGTGCGACCTCACGCGGCGCCTGATGGCTATGGCCGGGAATGTGCATGACGCCCATGGCGACTCCTACACGTAGACCTTGTCGAGGCGCATGCCAAAGCCGCAGGCGACCTCGTAGTTAATCGTGCCGCGCAGTCGGGCCATCTCGTCCATAGTGATCTCGGCATCGCCATCGCGGCCGACAATAATCATCTCGTCACCATATTCGGCCTCAGGAATCTCGTGTGCCGGGTTGGACTGAATGGCGACCATAAACTGATCCATGCAGATATTGCCAACCTGATGCACGCGCTCGCCGCGATACAGCACATCCATACGATTGGAAAGCGTACGCGATAGGCCGTCGGCATAACCAATCGGCAGCGTGCAGATCTGAACGCGCGTACGCGGTACGCGGTAGGTAAAACCGTAGCCCACGCCCTCACCCATCGCAGGGTGTGCCACGCGCGTCACACGCGCGTGGACGCTCATAACGGGATCAAGCTGCATCACGCGGCCACTCAGCTCGCACGGCTGCATGCCATACAAGCCAACGCCGGCGCGGATCATATCAAAATGCATCGAGGGGTCGAGCATCGAGGACGGCGTGTTGGCGCAGTGCACGATACCGCACTCAAAACCCGCATCCTTAATGGCCTGAACGGCCTCGGTAAAGCGCTGACATTGCAGCTTGTAGTCCCAGCCCGAAGGTTCATCGGCCGTGGCGAAGTGCGTAAATACGCCGTCGCACTGAATACCGCGATGGAAGTTTATACCGCGGACAAAGTCGAGCACCTGCGTGTAGTGAACGCCGATACGATTCATGCCCGTCTCGATGGCGAGATGATACTTGCCCACTTTGCCCGCCGCGACGGCACATTCGCCATACGCAAGAGCAAAGTCAGACGTATAGACCGAGGGCATGATATCAAACTCGAGCAACGTCGGAATGGCCTCGATAGGCGGCTCGCTTAGGATGAGGATGGGTTTCGTAATCCCGCCCTGTCGGAGCTCAACGCCCTCGTTAACCGTCGCCACGGCAAACATGTCGGCACCGGCCGAATACATGATCTTGGCGCACTCAACAGCTCCATGACCATAAGCATCGGCCTTGACCACGCAGCACAGGCGCTGACGCGGATTCAA
The DNA here is from genome assembly GCA_905198355.1 of uncultured Collinsella sp. GTDB lineage: Bacteria > Actinomycetota > Coriobacteriia > Coriobacteriales > Coriobacteriaceae > Collinsella. Next base: position 4,679 of record CAJKCG010000033.1, read on the forward strand.
CAAGTTCTTATAGGCCCTCGTGTTGCGACGGAGCGCCCCGCGGTCGATCTCGACCCAGGACCAGCGCGTCAAATCGGCTTTATTCATGATTAGTCATCCGACCCTTCGTCCATGATTCCCAGATCTTCGAGCGCATCCTTTGCCGCCAGCTCCATGGCAGGACCGATCAAGTCGATAAGATCGGTCGCGATAACGCTCTTCTCACCATACTCCGTCGCCGCGGCAAAACCGGCGTAGCTGTGAAGTGCGACGGCGTACGAATACAGCAGCTCCCAACGATCCATCTCGTCGCGCATGGTGGCAAGCGTGCCGGCCAAAATACCCGCGAGAACATCACCCGAACCGGCAGTTGCCAGAGAAGCCGGACCCGAGAGTGGCAGCAGCACGCGCTCAACGCCACAGATAGCCGTCGTCGGCCCCTTGGCTATGACCACCAGATTGTCGGAGCCTGCAGCCCAGACAACCTTCTGCGCGGCCGCAATCGCGGTACCAAGGTCGTTCACCTCGTCACCGGCAACCAGGCGCGAAAGCTCACGATAGTGCGGCGTCATAACCAACGGCTGCTCGCGGCGATACATCTCGGGGTTACTATCAATACCGTCAATGGCAATCTTAGCAAGGCAGTTGAGTGCATCGGCGTCCAAAATTAGCGGTACATCAAGCTCGAGCAAGCCCGAAACCACCTGCATAGCGCCGGCAGACGTCGTCATACCGGGACCGCACAGCACGCAGCTGTACTTCTTTGCGATCTCGCACACCGTCATGCGCGCAGCGGCGCCAAAGGAGCCGCGGGAATCAGACGGAATAGCAAAGACCGGAATCGAAGGAAGTGCCATGCGAATGAGATTGGCGCAGGCGTCAGGAGCCGCGACTGCCACGTAACCAGCACCCGCGCGAGCTGCAGACTTGGCCGCCATAATGGCAGCACCAGGATATTGCGCAGATCCGGCGACAATAAGCACGGAGCCACGGGAATACTTATCGATATTCGATGGTAGCGGAGCAAAGTAATCAACTAAGTCACCGGGCTCGACAATCTCGGCGGCGTGGTCGACATCATCGATGACCTCGTCAAGACGGTCGTAAAGATTGCCGCAGATCAAATCGCCAGCATACTCAGGACCATCAGCGCTATACAGACCAATCTTGGGCGCAATCATCGTCACCGTGCGCTCGGCACGAATGCAGTCGTCATCAACAACGCCCGTCTCTGCATTCAGGCCCGAGGGGACATCAATGGATACGACACAATCGGCGCATTCATTGACCGTAGGAATCCAAATGGAGAACGGCGCACGCAGATTCCCGTGGAAACCGGTACCAAAAATGGCATCGACAACAACATCCGCCTTATCGATCAAAACCTCGAGTTCGTCACGCGAGGGACCGACGCAAACGTGCACATCGCGACCGGCAGTTCGACGAGCAACATGACGTGCCAGAGCAGCAGGAATCTCATCCGGCTCAACCGGAGAAACGATATCCACGTCCACACCCTTGTGGCTCAAGATATCGGCGGCAACCCAACCGTCGCCGCCATTATTACCAAAACCGACCAGAACGAGAACCCGATCGGGATTGAGCTTCAAGACCTCGTTGGCGGCAAACTCACCCGCTAGCTCCATAAGCTCGGCCTTCGAAGTCCCTTCGCGTTCGATGATATCCTCGAGACGAACGACTTCTTCGGTACTCAAAACCGGTTTCATCTATGCTCCTAGCGTATCTTGCGAAGCATCGCCCAAGTGCTCCGTCAATGCTGAATTCTGCAGCTGCTCAAGCTCATCTAAAACAGAGCGAGCCTCTTTAAATGTCTGCGCAACGCGTTTCTTGTTGCTTACCTTTTCTTCCTTAGGCTTAGGTCGAGCATCCTCGGTGATTGCAATGGCATTAGCGACAGCCAAGTCACCCGTAAGGGTAATAGAAAGAGCGACCTCGACAACACCCAGTTCTTGAGCGATCTCGAGAGCACGGCCCGAAAGCAGAGCCTTCGGTTTGCAGAGTTTATCACGCGTTACCGAAACATCCTTGCGACCCACGCCTTGACTAAAACCCGTGCCGAGAGCTTTAAGTACCGCCTCGCGCGAAGCAAAGCGGCTGGCATAGTGAGCAGCGGGACGCGACGATGCATCACAATACGCACGCTCTTCTTCGGTAAACACACGCCGAGCAAACGACGGCGTCTTTTCAAGAATTGATTTCATGCGGGAAATCTCGACGATATCAACGCCGATACCAGCTTCAGCCATGTTCACCTCCATATCGCACAGACTAAGTTATTGTAGCCCGTTCACAGAAGATGCGACAAACGAGGGTTATAAAACACAGCTACTATGTGAGACAAATTGCCCGAGATACAAAAAAGGGGGAGGCCGCGAGGCCTCCCCCTTCTTCAAGTCATCAGAC
>CAJKCG010000034.1:0-6222 GCA_905198355.1 uncultured Collinsella sp.
AAGCACTTAATGTGCTTTCCGTCTTGCGCAGGACTGTAGAGCAGCAAACTTAACCGCCCCGCCCGGCAGGCGAGCGGACAGCGAACGACATCTGTCCAACAATTCGTGCGAAACACAATGAAAAACCGTTTGATGTGAGTTAATATAAACAACGTCGTGAATCTGACTCCTGCCACATGCATGACAGGGGTTAAACACAAAAAAGGAGTCAATTATGGTTTCTGAGAAGGCTACCCTCGTTAATCCTCAGGGTCTGCACATGCGTCCGGCTGGTCTGTTCGCCTCCACCATGGGCAAGTACGCCTGTGACGTGACGGTCGTCACCCCCGAGAAGGAGGTCAACGGCAAGTCCCCGATGGCCCTCATGGCTGCTGGTATCCCCTGCGGCACCGAGGTCGAGGTCAAGTGCGACGGCGCCGACGAGGCCGAGGCTCTGGCTGCTGCCATCGAGCTCATCAAGAGCGGTCTTGGCGAGTAGAACTCAAACGGGTCGCATGTTGAACAACTAAGTTCATATTTGGGGGCGCAGTGACCTGTCTTAAGGTAGCTGCGCTCTTTTGTCATGGATATGGCAAAACGCTTTATCACATGACACGGAGAGAGGAATGGGAATGTATCAGGGAGTCAACGCTTCCGAGGGCATCGGTATCGGCACCGTCATGGTCGCCGTCGATCCCGACTTGACGTTTGAGCCGCACGAGGTTGCTGATTCGGCAGCAGAGAAGGAGCGCTATCAGACCGCTCTTTCGGTCTTCTGCGAGAAGACTCAGGCTCAGGCCGACCACATGAAGGAGACGGTGGGCGAGGCCGAGGCCGAGATCATGAGCGGACACATTGTCCTGGCTCAGGATCCGGGCATGACCGACGCCATCAACGCCGCCATTGACGGCGGCACCTGCGCCGAGCAGGCGCTCATGGACACCTCGACCATGTTCGAGAACATGTTCCTGTCCATGGACGATGAGATGTTCCGTCTGCGCGCGGCCGACATCGCCGACATCCGCACCGGTATTCTGGCCGAGCTGCTGGGCAAGGAGGTCGTCGACCTTTCCGTCCTGCCCGAGAACACCGTCGTTGTCGTGCACGACCTCACGCCGTCCATGACCGCCACGATCGATAAGGCCCACGTTGCCGGTATCGTCACCGAGACTGGTGGCCGCACGTCGCACTCCGCAATCATTGCGCGCGCCCTCGAGATCCCGGCTGTCCTTTCGGTTTCCAACAGCTGCACCGCACTGCGCAACGGCATGACCGTTGTCGTTGACGGTGGCAAGGGTATCGTCGAGGCCGATCCCGATGAGGAGACGCTCGCCGCCTACACTGTCAAGGCCGAGGCTTTCGCTGCCGAGAAGGCGGCTCTCGAGGCCTTCCGCGGCAAGCCGTCCGTGACTGCCGACGGTATCAAGAAGATTATTGCCTGCAACATCGGCAACCCCGATGACGTGCCCAACGCGCTCGATCACGATGCCGAGGCTATTGGCCTGTTCCGTTCCGAGTTCCTGTTCATGGACTCTGCTGAGCTTCCTTCCGAGGAGGAGCAGTTCAACGCCTACCGTAAGGTCGCCAGCGCGCTCAAGGGCGCTCCGGTCATCATCCGCACGCTCGATGTGGGTGGCGACAAGGAGATTCCGTACCTTCACATGGTCAAGGAAGAGAACCCCTTCATGGGCTTCCGTGCCGTGCGTTACTGCCTGGCCAACCCCGATCAGTACAAGGTCCAGCTCCGCGCCCTGTTGCGCGCCAGCGCCTTTGGTGACGTCAAGATCATGATCCCGCTCGTCACCTGCGTCGAGGAGGTCGTGGCCGTCAAGGAGCTCGTCGAGCAGTGCAAGACCGAGCTGACCGAAGAGGGTCGCAAGTTCAACGAGAACATCGAGGTCGGCATCATGGTCGAGACGCCTGCCGCCTCGCTGCTCGCTGACCGCCTGGCCGAGGTCGCCGACTTCTTCTCCATCGGCACCAACGACCTGATCGGCTACACCATGTGCGCCGACCGTGGCAACGACACCATCTCCAACCTGTACCAGGTTTACTATCCCGCCGTGCTCCGCTCGCTCAAGAACATCATCGAGAGCGGCGTGAAGGCCGGCATCATGGTCGGTATGTGCGGCGAGGCCGCTGCCGATCCGTTGCTCGAGCCGCTGCTGATCAGCTGGGGCCTGGAGGAGTTCTCGATGAGCGCTCCGTCCATCCTGCGCGCCCGCAAGACCATCAGCCAGTGGACCAAGGCCGAGTGCGACGAGCTTGCCGAGAAGGCGCTCGCCTGCAACACCGCTGCCGAGGTCAAGGCACTGCTCGAGTCCGCAGCTCGCTAATTTGGTATCAGAGGTAACCGCGTGGTTGGAATGGGCCGGCCACGCGGCCCTCACATATACAGGGGGTACTGTAAATGTTCTACACGCTAACCGCTAACCCGGCTGTCGACATGACGGTTTCGAGCTCTCCGCTCGAGCCCGACGAGAACGTCCGCACCGGCTCGGCCAGCTACACGGCTAACGGCAAGGGCCTCGACGTGTCCTTCGCCTTTAAGAAGATGGGCGTCGACACCGTCGCGCTCGGTTTCTTCGCCGGCTTCACGGGCAAGTTCATCGTCGAGGAGGTCATGAACCTGGGTTGCCTTTGCCGCCCGGTCTGGACCGACGGTATCACGCGCATTAACACCTACGTCAACGATGGCCAGCACGAGTACGGCATCCTCAACCCCGGTGCTCCGATCACGCCGCAGCACCAGGAGGAGCTCTACAACATCCTGGACACCGCGGGCGACCTTGAGTGCCTGATCGTCTCCGGCTCCGTGCCTCCCAAAGCTACGCCCGACTTCCTGGCTCAGGTCATGGAGCACGCTCAGGCCCGTGGCGCCGACGTCGTCCTGGACCTGTCCTCCGACAAGCTCAAGGAGCTCGCTCACAAGAAGCCGCTGCTCATTAAGCCGAACCATCACGAGATGAAGGCTATCTTCGGCGTGCCGGTCGACACCGACGACGAGGTCCGCGTTGCCATGAAGCTGGCTCACGAGGCCGGCGTCCAGAACGTGCTGCTCACCCGTGGTAGCCGCGGTGACGCTTACTTCTCCAACGGCGAGGACATCTGGTATGCCAAGCGTGAGTTCAACATCAAGCTTGTCTCTTCCGTCTGCGCCGGCGACTGCACCCTCGCTGCGTTCCTGCACAAGTGGTACAGGGATCGCGACAACGTCGAGGAGGCCATGAAGCTCGCTATGGCCACCGGCGCCAACGTTGCTGAGTCCGTCGGCATCGGCGACTTTGGTCACGTCGACGAGTACAGCAAGCGCGTTGCTGTCCGCAAGCTCGATCGCAAGTAAGCGAAACGCGACAAACTCGTGCGCATACGGCGTCCCGGTTTCGACCGGGGCGCCTTTTTTGTTCTGCCATGGGGGAGACATGTTCTGCCGTACTTCATCGCTTCCACACCGTTTACCGAGTTGTCCTAGCCTTTTACCGATGTGTGGAATATACTTTCATTAACACGTTGCTTCGTGAAAGGAACATTCATGATTTATACGCTCACTGCAAATCCCGCTATTGACTACAACATCTCCTGCGATGGCCTGTCCGCCAACACCGTCACTCGCACCCGTAACGCTGTCTACACCCCCAACGGCAAGGGTCTCAACGTCTCTTTTACGCTCGACCACTACGGCGTCGACACCACGATCCTGGGCTTCTTCGCCGGCTTCTCGGGAGAGTTTATCGTTAAGGGCGCCGAGGCCCTTGGCGTGCCCGTCAAGCCCGTATGGACTGACGGCATCACGCGTGTCAACGTGTTCCTCAACGCCGGTCCCGACACCGAGTACAACATGGTCAATGCCGGTGCCGCCATCAACGCTGCCAACGAGCAGGAGATGTTTGAGCTCATCGATTCACTTGACGACATGACCTGCCTGGTCATTAGCGGCTCGCTGCCCCCCAACACCTCTGAGGGCTTCCTGGCCGAGGTGCTTCGCCGCGTTAAGGCAAAGGGCGCCGAGTTCGTGCTCGATATTTCGAGCCATCAGTTGGCCGACCTCATTGCTATGGAGCCGCTCCTCATTAAGCCTAACGACGACGAGCTGCTCGACATCTTTGGCATTAAGGTGAGCGGTGGCGACGACGAGTCTGTCAAGGGCGCGATGGCCGAACTGCATGCCAAGGGCGCCAAGAACGTGCTGTTGACCCTGGGTGGCGCCGGCGCGTACTTCTCCAACGGCGGGCACATCTGGTTTGCCAACCGTACCTTTGAGGTCAAGCTGCTGTCGACCGTTTGCGCCGGTGACTCTTCGCTGGCCGCCTTCCTGTCCGTGTGGCACGACGCTCCCGAGCGCGTCGAGGACGCCCTGCGCCTCTCGATGGCCACCGGCGCCAACGTGGTCGAGTGCCCGGGTCTGGGCGATTTTGCTAAGGTCGATGAGTATCAGAAGGGCATCGCCATCCGTCAGGTCTGCTAACGCAGCGCACGGACCTTGCATCTTTGCTTTGTAGAGCACCCGTCTCGGATTGCCGAGGCGGGTGCTTTTTCATGTTTGTAGTCGATGCCTTGGGATCCAATCGTGCTTGAAGCGCGTTCGCGTGTGCGCCCGCTCTCATTTCTTGCTAGACTTCTTGGAAACCATCAATCGATATGCCCGCAATTGCAGGAGGCCACAGGAATGTGCAATGTTTCGCTCAACGCTACGCAGCCGTCAGCCGCCTCTCTGTGCGTGTTGCGAGCGCTCGAGGATGCCGGTCTTGAGGCCTGGTACGTGGGCGGTTGGGTACGTGACGCCCTGATGGGACGTCCCAGCCACGATGTCGACATGTGCTGTAGCGGCCTGTGGCAGGAGTCCAAGGCGGCACTCGAGGCCGCCGGTATTGCCGTAGTTGAGTCGGGCATTAAATTTGGCGGCATTACGGCTATTTGCGATGGCGAGCGCATTGAGGTCACCACCTATCGCCTGGACGGCTTCTATACCGACGGTCGTCATCCTCAGAGTGTGGAGCGCGCCGCTTCGCTTGAGGACGATCTGGCGCGCCGCGACTTTACCGTCAATGCCATGGCCTGGCATCCCGAGCGTGGTCTTGTCGACCGCTACGATAGTCAGGGCGACCTGAAGCGCAAGCTCATCCGCGCCGTTGGAGATCCCAAGCGTCGTTTTAACGAGGACGCGCTTCGCATGCTGCGCGCGGTGCGTTTTGCCTGCCGTTTGGATTTTATGATCGAGCCTAAGACTAAACAGGCGCTTGCCGAGTGCGCGCCGCTGCTCGATGCTGTGGCGCGCGAGCGCGTGGGCATTGAGCTCGAGGGTATCCTTTCGACCGGCCATGGGGGAGACGCGATGCTGCGCTACCCCGAGCTTGTTTGCGCCGCCGTGCCCGAGCTCGCGTCCGCTCGCGGGTTTGATCAACGCAGCGTCTATCATGCGTTTAACGTCTACGAGCATATCGCCCGCGTGCTGACGGTGGCAGGGGAGCTGGCGCTGTGCGACGGCGTCGCGCCCTCGTCGAGCCTTATGTGGGCGGCGTTTTTGCACGACGTTTCCAAACCCGAGTGCTTTACGGTCGATCACGACGGCAGCGGCCACTTCTACGGTCATCCCGAGCTCGGCGCCAAGAAGGCGCGTGTCATCATGGATCGCCTGGCGCTCTCGCACGATTTGGTGCGCGATGTGTGCCTGCTGATCAAATACCATGACAAGCCGCTGCGCCCCGAGCGCTCCTGCCTGCTCAATATGATGCGCGCGCTTTCGGGCGAGGGTGTCGATACGCCGCGTCTGATGGACGAGCTCATGGACCTTAAGCGTGCCGACACGCTCGGCAAGGCGCCCTCGTGCTTCTATTACGTCGAGACGATCGAGGAGATGCGTACGCTCGCCCACGATCTGCTGCAGGCGGGGGAGCCCTATACACTCAAGATGCTTGCCATCAATGGTGGCGACCTGATCCGCGCCGGCGTCAAGCCGGGGCCGGAGCTGGGACAGCTTCTCAACGCCGCCCTCGACGCCGTGATCGAGGACAACATCCCCAACAACCGCGAAGCCCTCCTGGCTCATCTCAACTTGAACTAGCTAACCAGTTGACCTGCGCGTTCCATAACCTGCCGACAATTTTTTCGGCAATTTGGAATTTCTTCTTGCGCTGATGTTTTTTGTCCCGTAATATATTTCCTCGCAGCACGGCAGTGCAGATGTCATGTGGCCCGTTCGTCTAGCGGTTTAGGACGCCGCCCTCTCAAGGCGGAGATCACCAG
>CAJKCG010000035.1:0-4735 GCA_905198355.1 uncultured Collinsella sp.
ACAGGAGGCCACTTAATGTGGCCTCCGTCGTGAGCAGGACTGTAGAGCAGGAAACCTAAGCCGGTGTCCCCGCTCTCCCGGGGCCGGCGGAATTTAGTTGTTCAGCATGCGGTCGAAGCTTCCCGAGTCGCCATCCCGATAGTCGGCGGTCATCAGAATCTCCTGCGGAATGCGCCCGCCTTCACGTAGCACATTGCGGAACTGCACGCGCGTGACCATGGGCAGATCCTTGATCGTCGCCGCCAAGTTCTGCGGCACGCCCTGGTTGGCAGCCGCGCGCTCGCACTCGCCGCCGGCCTTCACGCGACGCTTATGCTCGGCGAGCATGGCGCGGTACATACCGGCATGCAGGCGAATCTCAACCACATTGGCATTGCGAGCCTGCTCGACGATGCGCGCGCCCTCGCGGTCGATATCGCCCACGTAGTAGACGTAGTTAAAGCGATAGCCGATCTCGGCCAGATAATCGTCCAGGGCATGCGAGACGCTCGCCTTGCATCCGCCGCCAAAAATCACGCCGCCCACCTTGATGCCAAAGAGCTTGGCGTGCTTGCGGCCACGCAGCAGCCTAACGATCTCGTCGTAGGTGTCCAGGTTCTCGACCATAATGAACGGCTTATCGGCGCCCAGCGTAAAGAAACCCGTAAAGTGCACGGGGCGGTTGGGGGCGACCTTGATCGCCTGCATGCTGATGCCCTTTTCGGTCATGCGCCTTATCAGGCGCTCACCGTGCTTGCCGTCAAAAGCCTTCTCGTCGTTAAAAATCTGGTAGGCACGCTGGCGGCGCGAGGCAACCGGCGTATCGGCACCTCGGTTTTGCTCGATCCAAGCCTGGATGATTGCGATTTCCTCGGCAATCTTGCGGTTGGACATCTCGTTGTGCTGAGTGCGCTGCGGCGCCTTTTTGCCGTCCTTGCCCTCGACCTTAACAATTTGAGTCTGCTGTTCCTTGATCTTAGAGAGCGCCGTAGGCGTAGGGACAACTTTGAGCAGCTGCCTGCCCAAAACGCGGGCAAGGGCAAACGCCGATACCTCGCCGTGGACGGCCGACTCGGGCTGCTGGGTAGCACTATCTGCTACGGCAGACTCCGGCTTCTTCTGAGACTGGCGCTTAGGCTGCCCCGAAGAAACCTCGGCAGTCACATCCTCGTCCTGCGGCGTGGTCTTCTCGGTTGCAGTCTCGGCATGGGAACTGCGGCCCCCACGATGGCGACGGCGGCGAGGCTTGCTCGACGCGCTCTGCTCCGTCCGCTCATCAGTAAGCTGCTGGCCCTTGGCCTCGGCATCAACCTCAAGCTGCGGCTCAACAGGCTTCTGCTCGCGAGTCGCCGGCTCAACGGTTTTCTCGGTTTGTTCGGCCTTCTCGGCCTGAGCGATCGAAGCCGGCTCGCCCTTCTCCTGACGCTTTACGGGATACGCGCGTCCCGCAAAACCGCGGCCGGGACGACACGAACCCGGAGCCCTCTTGGCAGACTCCTCAACATCGTCTGCAACCTCGGAAGGCTCTTCAACCTCACGCGCGACATCCTGCTGCGCAGCCTTAAAGTGGGCACCACGGCGACGCTGGGGCTCCTGGGCCTCCACGGGCTTTTGCTCCTTCGCGGGCCTCTGCGACTCGGCAGCAACCTCGTTCTCAACAGCCTCGGCATCCGTTTCACCCTTTTGAGCAACGGCGCGACGGAAGCGCTCCTGCTGAGCGCGACGCTGCGCATCGCGCTTGCCACCCCCGCCAAAACCGCCGCGTCCTGCCTTGGCCGTAAAGGCACGCACGACGTTCTCATCGAGCAACTCATCGGTATCAACATGCTCACGCGGAGCAACTTCTTCCACAGCAGGCACGTCAGCGGAATCCTCGACGACAAAATCTTCGACGGACTCGGCAGGCTGCTCCTGAGCATCGCGGATCTCGACATTGATGGTATAGAACGCCGGGCGCCCGTTAATGCCGCTGCCCTCGATCTTGGTCACGATATTTGCCGCGATAAGCTCATCGCGCATCGCCTTGGTGTCGCATTCCTTATCGACGGAGCGGAAAATCTGCGCCAGCGCGCTCGACTTAATCTTGAGCGCCTTGCGGCAGAGCAGGTCGTAGGCAACCAGCTTGGCGCGCTCGGCAGAAAGCGACGTCTGGCTGCTCAGACGCTCAGCCAGAGCATCGACATTGTTTTGATTATCGGAATATACCGTCTTGGCCACGGGGCCCCTTTCATATGCACACATATACGTCCATATGGTACAACGCACGAGCCTATCCACGCAAAACATCTGCGAGAACGCCCTTGCACCACCTGTTCTCACAAGAAAAAAGACCGGGTCCGCTTGATTGCGGACCCGGTCTTTCCGAGTCAAATAGATGGGAGATTCAACCCGTCCGACCGACTAGGCCTTGGCGGCCTCGGCGTCGGCAGGAGCTTCAGCGGCAGCGGCGCGACCGTACTCGGCCTTGCCCATCTCGGACCACTCGGGCTCCTCATCAGGCATGGAGCCGGCCTCCTTGCCGAAGAACTCCTTGAGACAGTTGACGGCGACGATGAGGCCCAGGACCATCAGCAGGACGGCGAAAACGAGCTGCAAGCCCTTGGTGGCGGCGACGGAGACGGCGGCCGTGGTGGCGGTAGCCGGGATGGTGCCGAAGAAGCCGTAAGCCTGGACAGCGGTCATGCAGCCCATGGCGCTCTGGACCAGCGAGGTGAAGGTGCAGCAGAGCAGGAAGGCGACGGGCACGTAGAGCATCCAGCCCTTGCGGCCGGTGCACTTGCAGAACACGGCGAGGGTGATCATGGTCATGCCGCCGAGCAGCTGGTTGGAAGCACCAAAGAGCGGCCAGATGTTGGCATAGCCGCCAAAGGCGAGGGCGAGACCGGGAAGCAGGGTGACGACCGTGGCGAACCAGGGGTTGCCGAGAACCTTCATGTAGCCGGCCTTGGACTCGATGGCCAGGGCGTCGTTGGTCTGGGCAAAGAACTCGGAGAACGAGGTGCGGGCGATGCGGGCGACGGCGTCGAGCGAGGTCAGGGCCAGAGCGGAAACGTTCATGGTCATGAAGACGGTAGCGAGCGTGCCGTCAACACCGAAGGCCTGCATACCGCGGGAGATACCAGCAGCGAAGATCTGGAACGGGGTGGAAGCGACGCCAGCGTTGAGGGCGCCGGTACCGGCGGTGTTCATGTCGGAGAACATGATGCCGGCGACGATGATGGCAAGGATGCCGACGAAGGACTCGACGATCATGGCGCCATAACCGACCTTGACGGCGTCCTGCTCCTTCTCGACCTGCTTGGAGGAGGTACCAGAAGAAACGAGGCTGTGGAAGCCGGAGAGGGCACCGCAGGCAACGGAAACAAACAGGACCGGGAACATCATGCCGGAGGCAGTGGAGAAGCCGGTGAAGACCGGAGCGGTGATAGTGGCCTGGCCGTTAACGCCCAGGACGACGATGCCGAGGACAGCGCAGGCGATCATGACGATCATCATGATGGAAGTGAGGTAGTCACGCGGGGTCTTGAGCATCTGGATGGGCATGGCGCCAGCGAAGACCAGGTAGACCATGACGACGGCGAACCACTGGAACTTATCCAGGTAGACCGGGAACTGCATACCGACGGCGAACATGAGAACCATGAGGACCACGCCGGTGACGAACTCGGCGGCACCGGTGAGGTTGAACTTCTTCTGGGCCCAACCAAAGGCGATAGCGACGAAGGTGAACAGGATGGAGATGGTGCCAGCGCAGCCAGCGGCATAGGACTTGGTGAAGTCGATGGCACCGGTAGCGGCGCCAGAAGCGTCAACGGCCGGGGTGAACATGAACGTCTTGCAGACCATGTCGGTGAAGGCGGCGATGACGATGATGCAGAACAGCCAGCAGAACAGCAGGAACAGGCGACGGCCGGTCTTGCCGATGTACTTCTCGATGAGCTGGGCCAGGGACTTGCCGTTGTTCTTCATCGAAGCGTACAGAGCACCAAAGTCGTGGACGGCGCCAAAGAAGATGCCGCCGACGAGGACCCAGAGCACGACGGGCAGCCAGCCAAAGGCCATGGCGACGATCGTACCCGTGACAGGGCCAGCACCGCAGATCGAGCTGAACTGGTGCGAGAACGCGGTAAAGGCGGAGACGGGCGAGAAGCTCTTGCCGTCCTTCATGCGCTTGGCCGGCGTGAGGGCCTCTTTGTCAACGCCCCACTTGTTGGCCAGCCAGCGGCCGTAGCCCAGATAGCCACAGGCGAGCACCGCCGCGGCCACAACCATGAGCAAAACTCCGTTCATTACATTTCCTCCTCTAAAAAGAACTTCCTAGACATAAAAAATGAGGGCCGTCGGTTGCGCTCGACGGCCCTCATCTTCATCAGCCGCCCGTTATCGTACGGGCTAGCTGTATGTGCTAACCCGCATCAGATAATTACTACGCTGATAATGTTTAGCTGATGCGTGAACATGTCTAAGAAATCCTCTTCAATCATGATGTGAACGATCCGTGCGTGTTCACATCCCCCAGTGGTTGAAAAGGAGTATGAAACTTTAGTTACCTAAAGTCAACGCAAATTTGTAATGGATTTTCAACTTTTTTGAATTTCTCGTTATAAAACGCCACTGACCTCGGACTTTACCCAACAAAAGTTTTTGCATGGGAGATACCCCTCGGGAGCCGCGGGAGCCGGGCGGCGCATATGAACTTTCCTGCTCTACAGTCCTGCGCAAGACGGAAAGCACATTAAGTGCTTTCCTTTGCGTG
>CAJKCG010000036.1:0-4098 GCA_905198355.1 uncultured Collinsella sp.
AACCCGCGACCCCAACCTTGGCAAGGTTGTGCTCTACCAACTGAGCCATGTCCGCTTGCGGGTTATTAATTTACGCGAGTTGTCCAAAAGACGCAAGTACTTTTTTCAAAAAACTTGTCTGCCGCATGTTCTTAGTAGCTAAACGCGCTAAAGCGATTGGCTAGGCACACGATTCCAGCGCTCCGCTAAACAGCTTCACCATCTGCACGCGCGTGCCGGCGCCGTCCGTACGACGAGCAACCTCCACGTTATCGACGAGCATACGCATAAGCTTGATACCACGGCCGCGTTCCTCAGTTGCGACCGGCTCGCTCGTTTCATCGATAGAATAGCCGGCACCTCGATCAAGCACCTCAACCACAACGCGATCGCCATAGGCCTGAACCGTCAGGACGCACCCGATACCACCCGCATGGTCATAAGCATTGCCCAGCGCCTCCCCCGACGCCAATGCGACATCGTAGCGCTCGTCACGGCGTAACGGAAGCGATTCAAGGAGTTCGGCGATGCGATGTCGGTAGTACGGAAGATTCTCGATACCCTGACGGACCTCGACGCTCTTGCTCCAGCGCGGCAACTCCCCCACCGGAATGGCGGGAATAGACTCCCGTGCCGGCCCCGCGACATGAAGGATATCGACAAGACGAGCAATCTCCAAAAAGCGAACAACTTCACCTGATGCATTGACGAGCGAAAGCAGGCCTTCTCGCCTCATGAGCTCACGAGCGCGCGTAAGCAGGAATGCCAAGCCCGTCGAATCGATAAAGCTAACAGCCTGACAGTTGATGACGACACGACGCACGCCGCGGCCAATCAAAGCATCCAACCGCCGACGCAACGCAGGCACCGTGGCGATGTCGATATCGCCTGGTGGCGTCAAAACCGCTATGTCATTCCACTCATTCATACGACCATGGTTCCCCAAAAAAGCCCACTCGATGCATTCGTTTCCCCAACCGTACGGATTCAGCCCGCCCAGCGTCGTCTATGAACGACCCCGTAAAAACTCAAGGGACACCAATGCAATGTCATCGTCCAGCGCCGATTCGGTAAATCGGTCAAGCTCGCCCAAGACCTTGCCGCAAATGCCCGACACGCCCTCCCCCGAAACAGAAAGCAGAAGGTCGCGCAAGCGCTGCTCGCCAAAGAACGCTCCGGTGCGGTCGCGGGCCTCAATCGTTCCATCCGTATACATGAAGAGCATGTCGCCGGGGGCGAACGTAAACACGCCTGTCTCGTACACCATGCTCTCAAAGGCACCGATTACGCCCGATTGGCACCCAAGCAGCTCAACCTCTCCCCCACGGGCCTCGCCGCCACCCAGCGGCATCGACTCTGGCCTGATGACCATGGTCGGAGGATGGCCCGCCGAACAATACGTTGCGCGTCCGGCTTTAAGGTCAATCTTGGCGATAAAGGCCGTCACGAACGTCTCGACCCTCGAAAAGCCCATGAGCATGCTGTTAAGGGAGCGTGCCATGCGGGCCGGTCCAGCGCCCTCCCAAGCATATGCCGTCAGGGCCGTCTTGACGAGCGCGGACATCGATGCGGCCTCAATGCCTTTGCCAGACACATCACCCAGAATCATGACGGCGCAGTCGTCGGGAAGACGGATGAGCGTATAGAAATCGCCGCCGACCAACGCCGAGTTCGTGGCCGACAGGTACACCGAATCGGTTGCGATACCCGGAACATCCCCCAGGGAATTTCTCATGCCAATCTGAAGGGTCTGAGCGATATGGCGCTCCTCGCGCTTTTGAGATTCGCCTTCGTAGATCAGTTCAAAGTCATGCGCCAAGTGCACCAAGTAGTCATATTCGAGGTCATCAATCGGCTCTTGGCTACCATCACGAAGCAGCAGCGCGCGCGTAGTCGGGCTCTTCGCAACAGAAGCAGGAACAATCGCGTCGTTACTGTGTTTGCCATCACCCTCAGAGCGCGGGCGCCCCGCCTCGATGCCGGAGTCGACGTAGAGACCTTGACAAGGCAGACCATGCGCCCTAAGCCAGCCTCCCATAGGCATCGATTCGTCAACGCGAGTTATACGGACGTGTTTAAGGTCCTCGGCACTCGTGCCGCCCAAAACAGATGCCTCAAAGCCATCAGGGCCAGTCCCCAGACGTGCCGCCGGCGCCGTCGTGGAAAAGAATAGCTTCTCGGGATCGTCCGGCAAAACAACGCGACTGCCGCCTTCAAAATCTATGACGTAGGAGTCCAGACTGGCGTCATACTCAACAGGACAAAAATGGCAGTTGAGCATATTGCAGATCTCGGACGATACCGCCTGGGTAGCCGCGGCGGAATCGTCTAGAAAGGTAAACAACTCATCACGTAAGACATTGAGCGAGCGGCCGAGCTCGGCCGTACGACGAGAGCGAAGGCTCGATGCCATGCCGACCAGCTGGATAGACAGGTAATCGCAAATGACCTCGAGTACATTAACGTCATAGGCGAGCGGTGCCTGGGGGCGTTTCCAACCAACTTCCAGCACGCCAAGGATCTGCGTACCGTAAAAAACGGGAAGACAAATCTCGCTGCGGTACGGAGGCATATCCTGCACGCGCAACAGGTGCTTAGAACGATTGTCCAAGTCCATGAACATACCGGAGGCGGCCCTATCGCTCTCAAGGTCCTGTTGAATCGACAAGCGACAGGCACGCGACTCGCGAAGAACATACGTCGGAATGCCAGCGCCATACGGCAAAAACTCGGGCAGGTAGCTATCGTACAGCTCCTTGGAAACACCGCGTAGCTTAAAACCGCCGCTCTCAGAAAAATAGATAGCGGCACCCGAAGCATCGAGCGTTCCTACAAGCTGGTTCAAAACGGTATCAAGCAGGCTGGGCAACTCATCGGAGCCCACAGTGCTCATAATGACCGAGAGCGTGCCAGAGAGACGTTTGTTCGCCACTCTAAGCTCCGATAACGCACGCTTGAGTTGACGGTCGTGAGAATACTGTTCCTCGATACTGTGAAGCGCCACCAGGACACGTGGTGCACGGCGCCCAAAGATGCGTGGAGGCGTTACGGAGCCCGCACGAACCAAGACGGGGATAAAAGAGCCGTCACTCAGCTTGAGCATCAGTTCGTTCTCGGAGCCATCAGTTTCAAATGGCAGACGATGTTCCGTCGCACGTTCAAAAGCGGACGAGTACAGGACGTCTTTAACATCTCCACCGATGACGTCGGCGCGTTCCTCGCACATCAAACCAAGTAAGCGATTATTCACATGCAGAATGGTTCCGTCGAGTTCGCAGATGATGACAGCATCGCTCGTGATCTCGACTAGTTGGGCAACGTCTGCCCACTCGTTGCGTTCAAGCGTTTCCATCGTGGACCCCACCGTCTATCGGTAACAAAAAAGCCTCCGAAGAGGCTTCTCAGATGCGATGGTGTCGGAGGCGGGACTTGAACCCGCATGACCAAAAAGCGGTCACTAGCACCTCAAGCTAGCGCGTCTGCCAATTCCGCCACTCCGACATGCTATGTTGTTGACTCCCGGTTCGTTTTGTTGGACCCGCGCGTTCAACGAGGAAGATAATAACCTATGATTCGAGAACTGTGCAAGCACTTTTTTGAAAAAAGTTTACGAATTTGTAAATGCGCTGGTAGATCTGTATGTCCGGGTCGGAATGGGGGCAGCTTCCCAGCGCGTCCTCGGGCATGCGGTACATTTTTATCCGCGCTTCGCGCTACAAAATGTACCGCCCCCTGCGGAATGCGCTGGGAAGCTGCCCCCATTCCGACCCTGCGTTAACATGCTCCAGGCAAAGTTCCTAAACATATTCTGGGGCTGATAAGAATTTAGTGGCTCGGCTTTGCCGAGCCCTTATATGGGGAGGCTGGAGCTAAAGCTCCGGCCTCGCTCAATTTCCTATTAGATTAAGTGAGCGATCAAGGAATCGCACTCCCCCTGCCGAGTTACCGCAGGGCCCGCCCTGGCGTTGCTTTTCAGAACATCCCGCAGGACGCAAGAAACCCCCGCCGCACGAAGTGCGCAGCGGGGGTTTCTTGCATGTCCGAGGACGTTCTGAAAAGCAACGCCAGGGCGGGCCCGGACAAACAACCGACTACAGGTCGATGTGCGATTCCTTGATC